>NZ_FNGH01000001.1:0-73065 GCF_900102875.1 Franzmannia pantelleriensis | reverse complement strand
GCAGCGCTGCGGCTGCATCGCGGTTGTAACCGCTCCTACAGAGGGAACGGCGCCGAGGCTAATGTAGGAGCAAATTCATTCGCGATGGGGTTGGCCTACCCTAGCAGCGCTGCGTGCTGCATCGCGGTTGAAACCGCTCCTACAGAGGGAGTGGCGCCAAGGCTAATGTAGTAGCGAATTCATTCGCGATGGGGTTGGCCTCAACTGGCGTCGCTGTCGGTAAGCCGCTTCTTGAGCTGCATGTAGGTGCCGTAGTGGCGGTCCAGATGGCGGCGCATGGCCGCTTCGGCGGCGTCAGGATTACGCGATTCAATGGCCTCGACGATCTCGATGTGCGCGGCCATGGCGGCCTTGTCTTCATCCTTCTGCTGCAGCACCTGGGCGCGGCGATCGTCGAGCCACTCGGAGAGCGATTCGTGGATGGCGTCGAAGATCGGGTTGCGGGCGATATTGGCCAGCACACCGTGGAAGGCGTTGTCGGAGCGCTTGAAGCGCGCTTCGTTACCCACCGCCTCGCGATTGTCATCGAGGGCGGCACGCAGCCGGGCGAGGTCGTCATCGCTGGCGTGCTGGGCGGCGTAGCGGGCCAGCGAGATCTCGAACATGGCCCGCGCTTCCTGAAAGTATTGCTGCCCATCGGGCTTGGAGAGCAGCTGGCGGGTCACCCCGGAGAGTCGCGCCATCACCGCCTCAGCGGTGGGCCGGATGACCCGCGCTCGGGTGCCGCTGTTGATGGCGATAAGCCCCAGCTGCTGCAGATGAAACAGCGCCTCGCGCACCGCCGGGCGGCCGACGCCGAACTGCTCCATCAGCTCGCGCTCGGAGGGCAGTTGGTCGTTCTCGCTCAGCCGCCCCTCGAGGATCTCGGCCTCGAGTTGTTCGGCGACCTGCTCGGACAGCGTCTTGCGCTCTACGCGGTACTTGCTCATCAGGGACCCTCTCGACTCTACTCAGGCGCCCGCCACGGGCTGCGACGCCGACACGCTGCCTATGTTACTGCATTATCCCTTTGTCGACAGCGCTCTATAGCGCCGTCAGTGGACTGATATCAAGCTGTTCGGCGAGGCTAGCATAGGTATCACGATTGGCACGGTCGAGCGGGATACCCTCGGCGTCGCGCTCAGCCATGCAGCGCCATTCGCGATCCCCCGGTGCCAGCACCTCGGCGCCCGCCACCGCAGGCTGGGCACGCAGATCCGCCAGGTATGCGCCGAGTCGCTGCTGGAACTGCTCGGCGTCGACGAAGCCTGCCGGGTTGATGGCCAGGAAGAAGTGGCTGACGCCTCGCGGCGTGGCCATGTCGTCACCGGCCATCGGCAACAGCCGAAACCCGTGGAGCATCCCCGATAGCGTCGAGCTGAGGATCTCGGCGAAACCGCCAAGGGCAGCGCCCTTGAAGCCGAACTCGCTGCCGCCCAGCGGCAGCAGCGCACTCACCTCCTGCGGCGTGCGCGTCACCTCACCGGCGGCGGTGGCCGCCACCTGATCGGGCAGCTGGCGGCCGATGGCAGCGTATTGCTGGACCCGATTCCAGGGAATCGAGCTGGTGGCCATATCGAACACATAGGGCTGCCCCCCCGCCACCGGCGCGGCGAAGGCAATGGGGTTGGTGCCGTGGAAGGCCCCTTCGCTCTGATGCAGCAGCACGAAGGGATCGGAGTTGCTTACCGTCAGCCCCAGCATGCCCTGCTCTGCCGCCGCCAGCGCATAGCAACCGGCAGCGCCGTAGTGCGACGAGTTGGCCACCGCCACCGCGCCCATGCCCACGTCCCGCGCCATCTCCACCGCATGCGCCATGGCGGTATAGCCGGCCAAATGGCCAATGGCGTGGTCGGCATCCAGATGGCCGGTGGCCGGCAGGCGCCGGGTAAATGCCGGCGCCGGGCTAGGGTTGATCCGCCCACCGGCAAGTGCCTCCAGGTAGTGCGGCAGCAGGCGCAGACCGTGACTATCGGTACCCCAGCGCGAGGCGGTGACCAACGCCCGGATCACCGCCTCGCGGCTGGCGGCATCGGCCCCGCGGCGGGCCAGCGCCTCGTCCATGAAGCGCTCCAGATCGTGGCGTGCCACGCGAATGGCGGTATAGGCATCGCTCATGGGCTCTCTCACCCTCCTCTGTGTGCGTCGATCAGCGATAGATCAGGGTCGGCAGCCACATCGAGATGGCCGGAATGAAGGTCACCAGCAGCAGGCACAGCACCAGCGGGATCAGGAACGGAATGGTGCCACGCATGCAGCGCTCGAAGCTGACGTTGGAGACCCGCGACAGTACGTAGAGCACCATGCCCACCGGCGGCGTCAGCAACCCGATCATCAGGTTGAGTACCATGATCACGCCGAAGTGCACCGGGTCGACCCCCACCGCCATGGCCATCGGCAGCAGCACCGGTACCAGGATGGTGATCGCGGCGATGGTCTCCATGAAGCAGCCGATGATGATCAGCACCACGTTGGAGAACAGCAGCACGGCGATCTTGCTGTCGGCAAACGGGCCGAGTACCGCTACCAGATGCTGGGTGACCTGGTTGCTGGACAGGATCCAGGCGAAGATCGACGCCGAGGCGACGATGAACAGGATGATCGCGGTGGTCTCGATGGTCTCCATGCTGACCTTGAGCAACTTGCGCCAGTTGAGGGTGCGATAGACCACCAGACCCAGAAACAGCGCATAGGCCACTGCCGCCACCGCCGATTCGGTGGGCGTGAAAACGCCGGTAATGATGCCGCCGACGATGATCACCGGTGTCATCAGCGACAGCACCGCGCGACCGAAGGTATGGCCCAGCACGCCAACCGAGAAGCGGGTGTCGGCGGTATAGCCGCGACGGCGCGAGATAATGAAGATCATCCCCATCAGCATGGCGCCCATCAGCAGCCCGGGAATCAGGCCGGCGGCGAACAGCTGGCCCACCGAGGCCGAGGCCATCACGCCGTAGATCACCATCGGCAGGCTGGGCGGGATGATCGGGCCGATGGTCGAGGAGGCAGCCGTGATGCCGACCGCAAACTCTTCGTCGTAGCCGGCATCCTTCATGGCTTTGATCTCGATGGTGCCGAGCCCACCGGCATCCGCCACCGCGGCGCCGGACATGCCCGAGAACACGATACTGGCACCCACGTTGACGTGACCGAGACCGCCACGCATCCAGCCCATCAGCGCCTTGGCAAAGTTGAAGATGCGTTCGGTGATGCCGGCGTTGTTCATCAGGCTGCCGGCGAAGATGAAGAACGGGATCGCCAGCAGCGGAAAGCTGTCGATGCCGTTGATCATGCGGTGGGCGACCACGATATCCGGCACCTGGCCGGAGATCACCACGAACAGCAGGCAGGCGCCAGCCAGGCTAATGGCAATGGGAACGCCGAGCACCAGCATGGTGAATAGCGCGAAGAACAGGAACGACAGATGGTAGCCGGTCACTGCCAGCACCACACAGCCGAGCACCGCAAGGCCCGAGAGCAGCGGTGTGACGATCGGCGCTCGCCAGCGCAGCATGGAAAGTCGAGACATCTGGAAGCACCCTTACTGACGTGCCGCGCGCATGCGCAGGACGATTCTCTGAATACCGCGGAACGCCATCACCACGAAGGCGGCAAAGACGGTGAAATAGATGATGCTCTTGGGCAGGTCGACCGAAATCATCATGCTGCCGGTGCGGTCGGCGAGCTTGTAGGTGACCCAGGCCATGGCGAAGTAGAAGCCCACGCTCACGGCTTCGGCGACGCCGGCCACCAGCTTGCCTAGCCAGTTGGGCATGTAGCGGTAGAAGAATTCCACCATGATATGGGTACCCTTGCGCACCGCCATGGCACTACCCACGAAGCCAACGCCGATCAGCAGATAGCGGGCGATCTCTTCGGTCCAGGTGGTCGAGTCGCCGAGCACATAGCGGGTGAAGAACTGCAGTGCGACGACGAAGATCAGCGCCCAGAAGATGACCAGGGTGAAATAGTCCTCGATCGCATAGTCGCTGAACCGGAACTTGTCATCTTCGAACGCCGACTCGAAGTCGATCATGGGGTCGACGGCATCGTCGAGGCCCTCGCTGTCTTTCGACATGACACTCCTCCTAGGGCCCGCTGCCCTCTAGGCAGCGGGCGCCTCAGTCGAAACCCGCTTACTGGCCGATGGCCTGCAGGCGCTCGTAGAGTTCCTCGTCCCAGTTGGCGTCGTCGCCGAGGTGGTACGGCACGGTGATCTCGCGGAACGGCGTGCGGTCCACTTCATTGACGGTGGTGCCCTGCTCCTCGAACCACTCGGCGAGCTCCGCCTCGGCCTGGAGGATGTCGGCGGTGTTGTTCTCGGCCGCTTCCATCAGCACCTCGCGGAAGATCTCCTGGTCCTCCTCGGAGAGCTGGTTCCAGCGAGTGCCGCTAATGATGGTAATCAGCGAGTCGGTGACGTGGCCGGTGAGGTTGATGTAGTCCTGGACTTCATGGAAGGCCATGGCACGGATCGCCGGCAGCGGGTTCTCCTGGGCATCCACCACGCCCTGCTGCAGCGCCAGATACACTTCGTCGAAGGCAATCGGCGTCGGGTTGGCGCCGGCGGCCCGCGGGAACATCATGTACAGCGGTGCGCCGGGCACGCGAATACGCAGATTTTCCATGTCCTCGGGCACGTTGACCGGGTTGTTGGAGGTGACGTGGCGCTCGCCATAGTAGTTCAGGGCGATCGGCACGTTGCCGGTGGCATCCTGGTAGCCGGCGGCGATCTCCTGGAACAGGTCGCTCTCGGCGTAGGCCTGCCAGTGATCGAAGTCGCGGAACATGTAGGGCGCCCCGGCAATGCCGATCGGCCCGTAGGAGTGGCCGGCGAACTGGCTGCCGGTGTAGATCATGTCCACGGTGCCCAGCGTCAGGCCTTCATTGATGTCCTCTTCGCTGCCCAGCGACGAAGCGGGGTGTACGCTGATGCTGTAGCGGCCATCGGTGCGCTCCTCGATCTCGTCGGCGGCCCACTCGGCCCACTGGTGGAAGGGCTCGGAGGTCTCGTAGACGTGGGCGAAACGCAGGTTTTCCTGGGCATAGGCGGAACTGGCCAGGCCAACCCCGGCCGCCAGCAGCGACACGGAAAACCAGCGGGCGAGCGAGTGATGGCGGTGAGTGTTGTTATGCATTGTGCGTACTCCTGTCGTTATCTTCGGATAGCGTTAGTGTTGTGCTGTATACGTATCATACCACCCAAGACGAAACCTAGCCGTTCACTGGACGCCTTGCAAGTCGCTATCGACTAACGGTGTAGTGCCCGGCAAGGGCGTCGCCTGCCCCACTGCTGGCGTGCAACTCGGCCAGCAGCGATGGCTCACCGAAGCCGCCGGCCTTGGTGATCACCGGACGCACGGGATCGCCGTCGCCCAGGCTCAGTACCACGCCGGGGGACCACTCCGCCGAGACCTTCAGGTAGCGCACCCCGAGTCGCACCAGAATGGCCAGCGCCGTGTCACCGCCGGTGGCGAACAGCAGCCCCGTCGGATGCGCCTCGAGCCAGTCGGCGGCGCTGTCTGCCAGGGCGCGGGCCACCTGCCCTGCATCGTCCTGGTTTCCGGGTTGAGGTCGCAACAGCAGCTGCTGTGGCAGCGACGCGGCGTCGCGCGTCTGCCCCGGGGTCAGTACTGCCAGGTTGGGCGCGGCGCGCATCAGCTGCTGGCACTGCTGCTGACTGCGCTGTGCCCGCGAGCCCACCACGTACAGCCGCGGCAGGGCCAGCGACATGTTCGGCTGTCGCCCCGACAGACGCCCGAACAGCCGCTGGGCAACGACCGCGGACAGCCCCGCCGCCCCGGCCAGGCAAAACCCTTGCTGCGTGCGCAGTACGCCATCGTAGAGCATGGCGAGCTCGCCCTCGCTGCTGGCGTCGACGATCGCGTCGTGGTGCGCCAGCACCAGCCCTGGCTGCGGCATGACCCGCGCCAGCGGCATGCCCGCCAAGGCGAACGCCTTGTCGATCGGCCCCTGCAGCGGTGCCGAGCGGGCGTCGTGATGATAGTCGCTATCGGCCAGGCGTACGCCCTCGACCCATACCTCGGCGGCACGGACTGCGCGGCGCTGGGCGGGCACCGCCGGCGCCAGCAGCAGTGGCAGTCCCAGGGCCTCCCGGAGCGCCTTGCACTCGGCGATCACCTGACCGCGCAGGGTGGAATCGACCTTCTTGAACCATAGCCCGGGCGCCAGCGCACGCAGCGCCTCGAAGGCGGCACTCACCCGCGCGGCGGCGTCCTGCGCCGACAGATGCCGCGATTCGACGTTGACCGCCACCACCTCGGGCGGCGCATCATGCCACTCGGCCACCTGCTGGCGCAGACGATCCGGCGATACCACTACCCGGGTATCGGCGCCGCGGGCGGCAAAGGGCGCACAGGCATCCAGCGCGCCGGTGAGATCATCGGCGATGATCGCCACCCGGCAGCGCGTCACGTCATGCCCCCGGCCACCAGGCGATGGGCATAGGCCAGCGCCGAGCCCAGGTTGGTGGCGTCGGCACGCCCCTGCCAGGCGATGTCGAAGGCCGTACCGTGATCCACCGAGGTGCGCTGGATCGGCAGGCCCAGGCTGACGTTGACGGTGGTATCGAAGGCGATCAGCTTGACCGGGATATGGCCCTGGTCGTGGTACTGCGCCACCACCAGGTCGAACTCGCCGCGACTGGCGCGATAGAACACCGTATCGGCGGAGATCGGCCCGCTCACCTCGACGCCGCGCTCGCGCAGCGCTTTCACCGCCGGGGCGATGCAGCGCTCGTCCTCGTCGCCGAAGATGCCGCCCTCGCCGCAGTGCGGATTGAGCCCGGCCACGGCGATGCGCGGCTGGGCCAGACCCAGCGCCTTGAGATGCGCCTGCCCCGCCTCGACGGTGGCGATGATGCGTTCGGGGGTCACCCGGTCAATCGCGCCGCGCAGCGACACATGGGTCGACACATGCAGGGTGGAGAGCGTCTCCGAGGCCAACAGCATGAACGACGACGGCGCGCCGGTAAGTGACGCCAGCATGCCGGTATGGCCATCGTAGTCGTGGCCGGCAGCGTGCAGCGCACCCTTGTTGAGCGGCGCGGTGACGATTACCCCGGCGTGGCGCGCCTGCACCAGCTGCACGGCACGCTCGACGCAGCGAAACGCCATGTCGCCGGCGGCGGCACTGATCTGGCCATCGGGGATCTCGACGCCCGGCGGCGCCTCGACGGCGGCAACCGCCACGCCATCATCGGGGAGCGGCTGCCCCGGCGCCCAGGGCACCAGCGCAACGCCTGCATCGATCATCTCGGCGGCGCGTCGAAAGATCGCCGGATCGCCGACCAGCAGGGTCTGGCGACGGGTATCCTCGGACATGGCGGCCACCGCCCGGCAGATGATCTCGGGGCCGATGCCGGCCGGATCGCCCATGGTGATGGCGGTGGCGAACGGGGGCGCTGCAGCACCCGCTGTCTGGGATTCACTCATGGCATTAATTGCCCTCCGTTGACTTCGATGACCTGACCGGTGACATAGCCGCTCAGCGCCTCGCTGGCGAGGAACAGGTAGGCACCCACGCACTCGTCGGCGGTTCCCAGTCGCCCCATGGGGATACTCGCCCGGGCCGCCGCCATGTGCGCGTCGTTGGAGTGGCGGGCGTGAAAATCGGTGGCGATGGTGCCGGGTGCGACGGCGTTGACGCGGATACCGTCGGCGGCCAGCTCCTTGGCCATGTTGCGGGTCAAGGTGCTGACGAAGCCCTTGGCCGAGGCGTAGAGTCCGGCACCGGGACCACCGCCGTTGCGCGCAGCAATTGACGTGGTATGGATGATGGTGCCGCCACCCGCGCGGCGCAGGTGCGGCAGCGCCGCCTGGGAAGCCATCACCAGCGAGCGCACGTTGAGATCCATGACCTGCTCATAGCGGTCGTCGTCGATCTCCTCGAGCGCCGCCCGGCCCAGCATGTCCCCGGCGTTGTTGATCAGCACATCGAGCCCGCCCAACTGGTCGGCGGCCTCATCGACGACCCGCCGTGCCTCTGCGCTGCGGCTGAGGTCACCTTTGAGGGTCACCGCGTCGCCGCCCGCCGCACGGATCGCGTCGGCGACCTGTTCGGCTCCTTCCCCGCTGGCGTGGTAGTGCACCCCGACCCGCGCGCCGAGCGTGCCCAGCTGCAGGGCCACCGCCGCGCCGATCCCGCGGCTGGCGCCGGTGATCAGTACGCGCTTTCCTTTCCACTCCTCGAACATGGCATTACTCCCGGGGCCTTGCGATCATGCCAGATGATGCGCTACGCCCTATCGATATCCGGTACATTTCGCTGTTATAGTCTTGGCATACCTTTCATACAAGACGACATCAATAACATGATAGGCAATACTAGGCCAGTCACCAGCTCGCCGCTACGGGAGGCATAATGAGCACGCAAACAACACCCGACCTTCTCCCCCACGACCTCGACCGCGCGCTGCTGGTCGGACGCGCCTGGCACGATTCGCCGCGCCCGCGTCCGGTGCTGATCACCGTGCGTCAGGGTGAGGTGATCGACATCAGCCACCTGGGGCCGACCATGGCCGATCTGCTCGAGCGCGACGATCTGGTCGAGGCACTGCGCAGCGCCGAGGGTGAGTCGCTGGGCAAGGTCCAGACCCTGCTCGACAACTCGCTGGCCGAGCCCCAGCGCGCCCCCTACCTGCTGGCCCCCTGCGACGTGCAGGCGGTGAAGGCGTGCGGGGTGACCTTCGCGGTAAGCCTGCTGGAGCGCGTCATCGAGGAGCAGGCCGGCGGCGATCCGGGACGTGCCAACACCCTGCGCAGCGAGCTGCAGGCGCTGATCGGCAGCGACCTGTCGCGCATCGTGCCGGGCTCCGACGAGGCCATGTCGCTAAAGCGTGAGCTGCAGAGCCGCGGCGGCTGGTCGCAGTACATGGAGGTCGGCATCGGCCCCGACGCCGAGGTGTTCTCCAAGGCTCCGCCGCTGTCGTCGGTGGGCTTCGGCACCCATGTGGGCCTGCACCCCTCTTCGCAGTGGAACAATCCGGAGCCGGAGATCGTGCTGGCGGTGGATAGCCGCGGCGAGGTCAAGGGGGCGACGCTCGGCAACGACGTCAACCTGCGCGACGTCGAAGGCCGCAGCGCCCTGCTGCTGGGCAAGGCCAAGGACAACAACGCCTCCAGCGCCATCGGCCCGTTCATTCGCGTGTTCGACGACGGCTTCGGCATCGACGACGTACGCCGCGCCAAGGTCTCGCTGCGTATCGAAGGGCAAGACGACGACTTCCTGCTCGAGGGCGAGAGCGACATGGCCGAGATCAGTCGCGACCCCCTCGACCTGGTACGCCAGACCATCGGCGCCCACCACCAGTACCCGGATGGCGTCATGCTCTACCTCGGCACCATGTTCTCGCCGATCCAGGATCGCGACGGCCAGGGTCAGGGCTTTACCCACCACCTGGGCGACACGGTGACCATTGCCACCCCGGCACTGGGGGCCCTGGTCAACCGGGTCGGTCGCAGCGACCAGCTGCCGCCCTGGACCTACGGCATTCGCCAACTGATGCGCGATCTCGGCCAGCGGTAAGGAGAACAACGCTCATGAGCACAGACACGCTACTCGATGCCCTGCACCAGCGCCTTGGCCAGCGCGGCCTGCTCCGCGACCCCGAGGATATGACCCGCTATACCGTCGACTGGGCCGGTGAACGGCTCGGCCAGCCGCTGGCGGTGGCCCGCCCGGCCAGCACCGATGAGGTCGCCGAGACGCTGCGGCTGTGCCGGCAGCACGGCGTGGCGGTGTCGCCACAGGGCGGCCATAGCGGCCTGGTAGCCGGTGCCCTGCCGGCGGCCGACGGCGGTGAACTGGTGATCAGCCTGGAGCGCATGGACCGGGTCCGCGACATCGATCCGATCAACTTCAGCATGACCGTCGACGCCGGCTGTATCCTCGACAACGTCAAGCAGGCGGCGGCCGAGCATGACTGCGATTTCCCGCTCTCTCTGGGCGCCCAGGGCAGCTGTCAGATCGGTGGCAATATTGCCACCAACGCCGGCGGCCTCAACGTGCTGCGCTACGGCATGATGCGCGAGCTGGTACTGGGGCTGGAGGTGGTGCTTGCCGACGGACGCATCTGGCACGGCCTCAAGGCGCTGCATAAGGACAACCGCGGCTACCCGCTGCAGCAGCTGCTGCTGGGCAGTGAAGGTACCCTGGGGATCGTCACCGGCGCAGTGCTCAAGCTCTCGCCGCGGGCGACCCAGAGCCGCACCGCGCTGCTCGGCCTGCCCTCGGTGGAGGCGGTGATTGCCCTCTACGGGCTGGCGCGCCGCGACTGCAGCGACCTGCTTAGCGCCTTCGAGCTGATCCCGCGGCGCTGCCTGGAACTGGCCATGGAAGCCACGCCGACACTCAACGACCCACTTGACGACGCTTACCCCTGGTATGTGCTGATGGAGGTCGCCGCCAGTGGACCATTGGACCTCGGCGCGATGCTCGAACACCTGCTCGAACAGGGCATGGAACGCGAGCTGGTGCTCGATGGCGCCCTGGCCGCCAGCGACACCCAGGGCCAGCAGCTGTGGCAGTTCCGCGAGAGCATGCTGGAGGGCCAGCGGCGCTACGGCGAGCACCTGCGTACCGATGTCTCGGTGCCCATTTCGCGGATTCCGGATGTCGTCGAGCGCGCCTCGACCGCCATCATGGCGGCGTCGCCGGACTGCGAGATCATCGCCTACGGCCACGTCGGCGACGGCAACCTGCACGTCAATGTCCTGCCCCCCAGGGGTATGGCAGACGCCGACAAGCACGACCACCTGCATGAGCTGGAGGCTCTGCTGTTCGAGGTGGTGGATGAGGTCGGCGGCAGCATCAGCGCCGAGCACGGCATCGGCCGCACCAAGCAGGCCGCCTACCTGGCGCGACTGTCGCCGCTGGAGCGCGAGCTGGCAGACGGCATCAAGACGCTGTTCGATCCCGAGCACGGGCTCAACCCAGGGCGAATTCTGCCGCAGTCCTGATGCTCGGCTAACCTAATGCCCCATCCGTTGAACGCTGATGTCTCGCTACCGATACACCTTGCTACGGTGAGCGATGCGCACGACCAGGATGCGGATGGTAGCGTCGTCAATATCGGCAATGATCCGGTAGTTGCCGACACGGTACCGCCACACCTGACTCAGCCGACCCGTCAGGGGCTTGCCGAGCTGGCGTGGATCATCCAATGGCTGGATGCGTCGGCGCAGAAAGTTCCGAATGCGCTGGGCATCCGTATGGCCAATAGCCTTGAGTTGCTTGACCGC
This sequence comes from Franzmannia pantelleriensis, assembly GCF_900102875.1. GTDB lineage: Bacteria > Pseudomonadota > Gammaproteobacteria > Pseudomonadales > Halomonadaceae > Franzmannia > Franzmannia pantelleriensis. The sequence goes on along the minus strand of NZ_FNGH01000001.1, from coordinate 61,825 downwards.
TTCGTCCGTGAGCTCAATCCTCCAGGCCAAGCTCGCGCTCCACGTCATCCAGGCTATGAGTCTCCATCTCGCCGAGGCGCACCTGCTCCAGGGTCTTCTCGGCCAGGTAGATATCCTCAAGATCATCCAGGTGCTCGAGGATCGCCTCACGTGCGTAGAAGCTCTTGGTACGGCCAGTCGCCTTTGCCAGCGCCTCTAGGCGCTCTTCAATCTCGATCGGTAGACGCAACGCCAACATACCAAAATCCTCCACTAGGCGATTTGCTATACAAGTATAGCCGAAATTTTGAGCACACCGCCCAGTTGCCAGAATATTTTGTTGACTACACCAAGAAAATTTTCAGCTGGCAACGCAACGCCGTTTTTTTCTTAACCTGGAACGCCCCCAATCGCTATTGAGATTGCATCACCGACTAGCGCGTCGCGAAACGCCCCGCCAGGCCGCGCAGCGCCTCGACGAACAGCACGGTATCGACCCCCACGCCGACGAAGGTGCAGCCGGCATCGAGATAGCGCTGCGCCTCGCTTTCATCGACGGTGACGATGCCCGCCGCCTTACCGGCGGCGCGAATGCGCGCGACGCCGTCGTCGACCGCTGCCACCACGTCGGGGTGCCCCAGGTCGCCGAGGTGCCCCATCGCCGCGGAGAGATCCGCCGGCCCGATGAAGACCCCGTCGACGCCTTCCACCGCGGCAATCGCCTCGAGATTCTCCAGGCCACGCAGGGTCTCGACCTGGACCAGCAGGCACATCTGGCGGTTGGCCTGCTGCGGATAGTCGGCTACCTGCCCCCAGCGCGCCGCCCGCGACAGCACGTGGCCCACCCCGCGCATCCCCTCGGGGGGATAGCGCATCGCCGCCACCAGCGCGGCGGCCTGCTCGGCCGACTCGACCATCGGCACCAGCAGGTTCTGTACGCCGATGTCCAGATAGCGTTTGATCAGCACCGGGTCGCCCACCGGCGGGCGTACCACCGGGGCGCTGACGTAGGGCGCCATGGCCTGCAGCTGGGCCAGCAGGCTGGCGACATCGTTGGGGGCGTGCTCGGCGTCGAGCAGCAGCCAGTCGAAACCCGCCGTGGCGGCCATCTCGGTAACGTAGGGGCTGGCCATGCCGAGCCAGATCCCGGTCTGCGGCTCTCCCGCCAGCAGCCGGGTCTTGAAGACGTTTTCCTGCATCACGCTTCCCTTATGTAGACGCTTTCTTGGCGTTTAACCGCGGCGCTCGAGCTCGCCTATCACCTCCGGCACCGTCAGCGCCGGATCGTCGATGCTCTGGTAAAGCGCATTGACCGCCGCGGCGACCCCGCGCTCGACGCCGAGCTCGTCGGTCATGGTGTGATAGTAGCCCAGGTCCTTGCTGGCGTTGGCGACACTGAAGCGGAAGCCGCCTGGGTCACCGTCGGCGATATAGGGGCGCAGGCGTTCGAACACCACCCCGCCGCCGCCGCCCTTGCCGAGCACCTCGAGCAGCGCGGCGTCGTCGATGCCGGCCCGCCGCGACGCCGCCGCGGCTTCGGCGAGTACCGCCGAGAAACCCAGCGAGACGAAGTTATGCAGCAGCTTGAGGGTATGACCGGCGCTGACATCACCCGCATGGGCGATATTCTCGGCGAAGCACGCCAGTACCGGCCGCACCTCGTCGAACAGCGCCTGGGGCGCGCCGACGATCAGGTTGAGGCGCCCCTCCTCGGCCTCCTTGGGAGTGCGGGTCATGGCGGCGTCCATAAAGCGGCCGCCGGCCTGGGTGACGCGCGCCGCGACCTGTTGCGTGGAACTCGGCAGCGCGGTGGAGCAGTCGACCACCACCGCCCCGGGGGCCAGGCCCTCCAGCACGCCGCCGGGCTCGAACAGTACCGCCTCGACCTGCGGCGAGCCGGTCACGCACAGCAGTACCAGCTCGGCCGATTCGGCCACCTCGCGGGCGCTTGCCCGGGACTGGGCGCCCGCCGCCAGCAGGTCATCCACCGGTTGATTGCCAGGATGATCGAGAAAGGCCAGCGAATGCCCGGCCTGGAGCAGGTTCTTGGCAATGCCGTGGCCCATCAGCCCGACGCCGACAATACCGATGCGAAACATGCGATCAGATGATTCAGGAGAGCGGCTCATAGTGGCCTCCATGGCAAGATAACGGTATAAAAAAGGGCCCCATCAGTCATGCTTGATGGCCACGGTCTTGATCCTCGTGTAGCTGCGCAGCCCCTCGAAGCCCTTCTCGCGACCGTGGCCGGAGCGCCCCACCCCGCCGAACGGCAGCTCGATGCCGCCACCGGCGCCGTAGTTGTTGACGAACACCTGGCCGCTGCGGATGCCGCGGGCCAGGCGCAGCTGGCGGCCGCCGTCGCGGGTCCAGACCCCGGCACACAGGCCGAAGTCGGTGGCGTTGGCCAGGCGCAGCGCTTCGGCTTCGTCATCGAAGACCTGCACCGCCAGCACCGGGCCGAACAGTTCCTCGTGCAGCACCGCATGCCCCGCGGGGATCTCGCTGAGCAGGTGCGGCACCACGAAGTGCCCCTCCTGTGATGCCCCCTCGGCCAGTTGGCCGCGGGCGGCGATGCGGATGCCATCGGCCTCGGCGGCGGCCAGGCGTGCCTCGAGCCGCGACTTCTGGCGGGCGTTGATCAGCGGCCCGCAGTCGGCGTCGGCCTCACCGGCATCGCAGCGCAGCGCCGCGAAGCGCTCCACCAGGCGCCCGGTGAAGGCCTCGGCGATCTCGCGCTGCACCAGCAGCCGGCTGCCCGCCGAGCAGGTCTGACCGGCGTTCTGGATGATCCCCTTCACTACGCTGTCGAAGGCGGCGTCGAGGTCGGCATCGGCGAACACGATCTGCGGCGACTTGCCACCCAGCTCCAGGGTCACCGGCACATGGTGCACCGCCGCCGCCTGGGTCACCTGGGTGCCGGTCTCCGGAGAGCCGGTAAAGGAGAGATGATCGATTCCCGGGTGCGAGGCCAGCGCCGCACCGGCCTCGCGGCCGAGCCCCGGCACCACGTTGAGAACGCCAGCCGGCAGGCCCTGCTGCATGGCCAGCTCGGCCAGTCGCAGCACGCTCAGGCAGGCGTCCTCGGCGGGCTTGAGCACCACCGTATTGCCGGTGGCCAGCGCCGCGGCAATGCAGCGGCCGAAAATCTGCGACGGGTAGTTCCAGGGGATGATCTGGCCGCAGACCCCATGGGGTTCGCGCAGGGTCATCACCGTGACGCCGGTCTCGTAGGGGATGGTCTCGCCGTGCAGCTTGTCGGCACCGCCGCCGTAGAAGCGGAAGTAGCGCGCACAGGCAGTGATATCGGCACGGGCCTGGGTCAGCGGCTTGCCGGTGTCGAGGCACTCCAGCGCCGCTAGGTGCTCGTGATCGGCCTCGATGACGGCGGCCATGGCCAGCAACCAGGCGCCGCGTTCACGGGTACTCCAGCGCGACCAGTCGCCCTCGAAGGCACGGCGCGCGGCGCTCACCGCGGCGTCCACGTCCGCTGCCTGGCAGCGCGCGATACGCGTGGTGACCCGCCCGCTGGCCGGGGCTTCCATATCCAGGGTGGCCGGGGTGGCCTGCCATTCGCCGCCGATCAGCGCCGCCTGGGGCGGCATCGCAGGGCTCTCCATCATTGTCATTCTCCTTTATCCATATACCAGATTGACCAACCCCATGGAGATCCATGGCATATAGGTGATCAGCATCAGACAGGCCATGACCACCAGCACGAAACGCAGCAGCCAGGGCAGCATCTGGTCCAGTGAGATCTTGGCCACCGCGCAGGCGGCAAACAGGTTCACGCCCAGCGGCGGCGTGATCATGCCCAGCGCCAGGTTGACCACCATCACCAGGCCGAAATGTACCGGATGAATGCCGAACTGCATGGCGATCGGCGTCAGAATCGGCGCCAGCACCAGGATCGCGGCGGAGGTCTCGATGAACATGCCCACCACCAGCAGCAAGGCATTGACCACCAGCAGGAACATCAGCGGGTTGTCGATGGCGGCGGTGACCGCATTGGCAATCTGCGCCGGCAGGCCGATGCGGCTGAGCAGGAAGCTGAACAGCGAAGCGGCGGCGATGATCAGCATCACCGCGGCGGTGGAGATCACGCTCTGGCGCAGGATCGGCACCAGGTCGCCCAGCTTCAGTTCACGGTAGTAGAAGCCGCCGACGATCAGTGCATAGAACACCGCCACCGCCGAGGCCTCGGTGGGGGTGAATACGCCGCCGTAGATGCCGCCGATCACCACCACCGGCATCAGCATCGCCGCCCAGGCGCGCTGGAAGGAGGTGACGAAGCCGGTGCTGTCCTTGTAGTCCTCCTTGCCGAAGCCGCGCGCCTTGCAGAACAGGTAGAGGAACAGGATCAGCGCCCCGCCGATCAGGAACCCCGGCCCCACGCCGGCCAGGAACAGCTGGCCAATGGAGGTATCGGTGCTGACCCCGTAGAGGATCAGCGGGATCGACGGCGGAATCAGCACCCCGAGCTCCGCCGAAGAGGCCTGGATCGAGGCCGCCAGCGGCCGCGGGTAGCCGTGCTTGACCATCGCCGGGATCAGGATCGCGCCGATGGCGAAGGTGGTCGCCACGCTGGAGCCGGAGACCGCGGCGAACATCATGCAGGTCAGCACGCAGGACATCGCCAGGCCCCCCTGCACCTGGCCGACGATCGACTTGGCCAGGTCGACCAGGCGCTGGGAGATCCCGCCGGCGGCCATCAGGTTGCCGGCCAGGATGAAGAACGGGATGGCCATCAGCGGAAACTTGTCGATGCCGATGAACATCTGCTGCGGCACCAGCAGCAGCGGCAGCCGGGTGAAGAATTCGATGCCGATGATCGAGGCCAGCATGATCGAGATGGCGATCGGCACGCCGAAGGCGAACAGGATCAGCAGCGAGAGTCCGATAACCAGGTTCATGAGCGCGACCCTCCCTTGCCACCAGGTTCATCACCAGCGGCGATGTCGTGCTGAGCCTCTTGTACCTGCTGCAGCTCGACCTCGGGGCTGACCTCGCTGTTGTCGGGCCCCACCGGCTCGCGCCCGCTGAGCTGGGCAAACAGTCGCGCCAGGGCCGCCACGATGGCGAACGCCGACCCGGTGGGGATCGCCGCATAGGCGTAGGACATCGAGATGTTCATCCCCGACATGGTCTGATTGCTGACCCGTCCGGTCATCAGGATGCCGAAGTAGATCAACACCCCCAGCACCAGCAGGCAGCACAGCACGATGGCGGTTTCCAGCCATAGCGCAAAACGTGTGGGTATGACCTTGTAGATGGCCTCCACGGCCATCATGTAGCCGCCGCGGAAGGTGGCCGCCGCGGCCATGAAGACGCACCAGATCATCGCCGCCCGCGAGGCGACTTCGGTCCAGGTCGAGGGGGCGTTGAACACGAAGCGGGTCAACACCTGATAGAAACTGAGCGTCACCGAGATCACCAGCATGACAATCGCAACGGCCATGGCCAGACGCGTCAGCTGGTGCTCGAAGCGCAGAAATGCAGCGAGCATAGGATCACCAAGAGCGAAGATGCCCCCGGCATGTGCCGGGGGCTAGCGGGTCGAATCAGCAGCTGGCGGCTTGTGCCTGGATGCGCTCCAGCATCTCGCTGCCATGCTCGGCGGTGAAGATCTCGTAGGCCGGCTCAACGGCTTCCTGGAAGGGGCCGATATCGATATCGGTCTTGACCGTCATGCCGTTCTCTTCGAGCAGTGCCACGCCCTCTTCTTCGAGGCGCGAGACTTCTCCGCGGGTGGCTTCTGCGGAGGCGCGGGCGGCCTCGTGGAACCACTCACGCTCCTCGTCGCTGAGGCCGTCGAGCAGGATCGGCGACCCCAGCACCGCGGAGGGCGAGTAGACGTGGCCGGTCAGCGACAGGTAGTCCTGCACTTCCCAGAAGTTGGTGGCCACGATCACCGTGATGGGGTTCTCCTGACCGTCCACGGTGCCCTGCTGCAGGGCGGTGAACAGCTCGGGGAATGCCATCGGCGTGGGCCGCGCGCCCATCTGGCGGAAGGCTTCCTGGTGAACCTCGTTCTCCATGGTGCGCACCCGCAGGCCATCGGCGTCGGCCGGTGAGGCGATCTCGCGGCGGCTGTTGGTCATGTGGCGGAAGCCGTTCTCGGACCAGGCCAGGCCGACCAGGTCGTGGTCGCTCATCTTGGCCAGCAGCTCGTCGCCGAGCTCACCGTCGAGCACGCAGCGCGCCTGGTCGTAGTCTTCGAACAGGAACGGCAGGTCGAGCACGTAGGTCTCGGGGACGAAGTTGCCGAGCGGCCCGGTGGAGGTGATCACGATGTCCACGGTGCCGATCTGCAGGCCTTCGATCATCTCGCGCTCACCGCCCAGCGAGCCGGAGGTGTGCTCGGTGACGGTGAAGGCGCCGTCGGAGAGTTCTTCCAGGGTCTCCTTGAAGGCTTGGGCCCCTACCGCATAGTGGGAGGTGGAGGAGAGCGTATGGCCGAGGCTGATTTCGGTGGCGGCCTGGGCCTGCAGGGCTACGCTGGCCAGACCGAGTGTGACGGCACCGCCGATGGCGGTGACCAGGGGACGACGAGCTAGGCGTGGAGTCATTTGGTATTCCTCTATTGTTGTCGATACGACGTTTGGCGCCGTGCCATTGATGACGCATGGAGTGCGTCGGTTGCTCATGGGCCGCAGTGGTCGAAGAGGCCCTACTTCACTCAGGTTCAAGAACACCGTTCAGCGCTTGCAACACTCGGGGCTGATCCGGCGACAGGCCTGCGAGGAGGCGCTGTAAACCCATCCCTGGGCGCTACCTTGCGCCCTGCTGCGCTCTCGCATCCTGCTTCGCTTGCAGGACCGGAGCTGGCCATCCATGGCCAGCTCGTTCGGAGCAGTGCTCCGAACCCATGGCGCAAACCTCCTCTACGACCTGTCCCCGTCACCCCTCGTTATGCGTCACCGCCGGTGCACTGGTTGCCTGGTCACTGTTGTTCTGCCACAAACGCATCGATGATCTGCTTGAAATCGTCATCGCCGGGGAAGCCCAGGCGGTCGGCCTTGGCGGTATCGAAGCGGGCCGGCCAGCTGGCGATGATGGCCTGGATGCGCGGGTCGGGCTCGTGGCGCACTCGCGCTACCGCCTCGTCGCCGGCCACCTGGCGCAGCCCCTCGAGCATCTCGGCAACCGTGACCGTGATCCCCGGCAGCATGAAGGCGCGGAACTTGCCCAGCGCCTCGCCGTCGACCTCGGCGCCGTGCACCAGCGCCTCGACCACCTTGCCCGGCGACATCACGAACAGCGGCTGCTCGACCGGCACCGGGCAGATCGCTTCCTCGCCGCCCAGCGGCTCGCGCAGGATGCTGGAGGCGAAGCTCGACGCCGCGGCGTTGGGCCGCCCGGGACGAATCACGATGGTCGGCAGGCGCAGCACCCGGCCATCGACCAGGCCGCGCCGGCTGTAGTCGTTGATCAGCAGCTCGCACATCGCCTTCTGCGCGCCGTAGGAGTTCTGCGGCTGCAGCGCGGTCATGTCGTCGAGGGTCTCGGGCAGGTCGCCGCCGTAGGCGGCCACCGAGCTGGCCATCACCAGCCGGGTCGCGCCGAGCTCGCGGGCACGGCAGGCCTCCAGCAGCGCCCGGGTGGCGTCGAAGTTCACCGCCATGCCGAGGTCGAGATCCGCCTCGGCGGCGGAACTCACCACCGCCGCCAGGTGGTAGATGACGTCGGGGCGACCCTCGAGTACAGCGTCCCAGGCGCCGGGGGCGGTGATATCCAGCGCCTGGCAATCGAAGGCAATCCCCGAGGTCTCGGGTACGGCGGCCTCGCTCTGGTCGACCAGCGTGAAGCGGGAGATCGGCTGGCCGCACAGCTCACCGCGGGCGACCAGTTGCTGCAGCAGGCGCTGGCCGAGAAAGCCGGCGGCGCCGGTAATCAGTATATGCATGAAGCGTAGCGTCCTGGTTGTCGTTGTGTGTGACCTTAGCCCTGTGGCTGAAGCCCGTACTCCTGGCCCCAGCCCAGGCCCCGACGGGTATCGCCCGCCGGACGATACTCGCAGCCGATCCAGCCGGCATAGCCCAGCGCCTCGAGGCGCGCGAACAGTGCCGGGTAGTACACCTCGCCTACATCCGGCTCGTGGCGCTCCGGCACCCCGGCGATCTGCACGTGGCCGACGGCGGGGAACTGGCGCTCCAGGTGGCGCGTCAGGTCGCCGTCCATGATCTGGCAGTGGTAGAGGTCGAACTGCAGCCGCAGGTTGGGTTCGCCGACCTCGTCGAGCACCGCCATGGCCTGGGCCTGGCGCGAGAGGAAGAAGCCCGGCATGTCGCGGGTGTTGATCGGCTCGATCAGCACCTCGCGCCCTACCCTGGCGGCCTCGCGGGCGGCGAAGCGCAGGTTGTCGATATAGGTGGCGTGGTGGGCAGCGCGGGTCGCCTCGTCGGCATCCGTCGGCAGCAGCCCGGCCATGGCGTGCACCCGCGGGCAGTTGAGCGCCTCGGCGTAGCGCAGCGCCTCGGCCACCGAGTCGCGAAACTCGGCTTCGCGTCCCGGCAGGCTGGCCAGGCCGCGCTCGCCGGCCGCCCAGTCCCCCGGCGGCAGGTTGAACAGCACCTGTTCGAGGCCGTACTGGTCGAGCTGTGCGCGCAGGGTGTCGGCGGCATGCTCATAGGGAAACAGGTACTCAACGCCGCGGAAGCCCGCCTGCGCCGCCGCCGCGAAGCGGTCGAGGAAGTCGTGCTCGTTGAACAGCATGCTGAGGTTGGCGGCCAGTCGAATCATGATGGGTATCCAGTGCGTTTCGGGTCAGTCTCGGGGAAACCGTGCTTCGAGTTCGGCGACCTGCTCCGGCGTCAGCGCCCGCGGGTTCTCGCCGCGCAGCATCAGGAACAGCTTGGCGGTCTCTTCCAGCTCCTCGGTGGCATACACCGCGGCCTCGAGGTTCTTGCCGGCCACCACCGGGCCGTGGTTGGCCAACAGCACCGCGCTGTGCTGGCCCGCCAGGCCGCGTACCGCGTCGCCCAGGCTGGGGTCGCCGGGGATGTGGTAGGGCACCAGCGGCAGCTTGCCCACCCGCATGACATAATAGGCAGTCAGCGGCGGGATGCAGTCGCAGGGGTCGATGCCCGGCAGGCAGGAGACCGCCACCGAGTGGGTCGAGTGCAGGTGCACAATGGCCCCGGAGCGTGGCCGCTCGGCGTACATCGCCATGTGCAGGAAGTGTTCCTTGGTGGGCTTGTCGCCGCCCTGCCAATCGCCGTTGACGTCGAGGCGCGAGATGCTCCCCGGGTCCAGCCGCCCCAGGCAGGCGTTGGTGGGCGTCATCAGCCAGCCGCCGTCGTCGAGGCGCACGCTGATATTGCCGCTGGAGCCCATGGTCAGGCCGCGGTCGAACAGCGACTTGCCCAGGGTGGCGATCTGTTCGCGCAGCTGGCTCTCCTGTCCCAGATGCGCGCTGGGGGCCTTGTGATCGCTCATGCGTCGGCCTCCGGTCAGTTCGTCGAGCACCGTGAAGGCGCGGGTGAAGAAGTCCTGAGCGCCGAAGTTGCCCGACTTGAGCGCCAGCGATAGTGGCGCTTCGCGCCCCGGCAGCGGCGTCTGAGTCCAGGGCACGCCGGGGTCGATCTGGCCGCCGATGCGCAGTTGGCGAATGCCCAGCGCCGAGACCACCGCCCCCGAGCTCTCGCCGCCGGCCACCACCAGGCGCCCGACGCCTTCATCGACCAGCGTCCGCGCCAGCTTGCCCAGGGCCTGCTCCACCAGCTCGCCGGCACGCGCCACGCCCAGCGACTGCTGGGCGGCCTTGACCTGCTCGGGGTCGGCGGAGGCGTAGACCAGCACCGGGCCGCCGCTGGCGAGCTGCTCACGGGCAAAGGCCAGGGCGGCGTCGAAATGGGCTTCGCCTTCGGCGAGCTGCAGGGGGTCGAGGGCCATGCCGGGATGATGCGCGAGGAACTCGGCCACCTGGCCCAGGGTTGCCCGCGAGCAGCTCCCCGACAGCACCAGCGCGCCCCCCGCGGCCGGCGCCAGCCGGCCCGGCTCGCTCACCTCGGCCAGCCAGCCGCGGCGGCGATACTGCTCTGGCAGCGCCTGCCCCAGGCCAGAGCCACCGGTAACCAACGGATAGTCGACCACTGCCTCGGCCAGCACCTCGAGATCCTGCTCGTCCAGGCTGTCGCAGATCACATGGCGCACGCCGTCTGCTGCCAGGTCGGCCAGGTGGGCACGCGTCGCGTCGCTGCCTCGCGCGAGTGTCGGTCGCGCTGCCAGGCCAACAGCATGCGGCGTCTGGCGCCCCAGCACCCTGACCAGGTCGGCATCGGTCATCGGATTGAGCGGGTGATGCTGCATGCCGCTGTCGTTGAGCAGCCGGTCGCCGACGAACAGATGGCCTTGATAGACGCTGCGGCCGTTGGTCGGAAACGCCGGCACCATCACGGTCTGACCGCCGCCCAGCTGTTCTATCAGGGCATCGGCCACCGGGCCGATATTGCCCGCGTCGGTGGAGTCGAAGGTCGAGCAGTACTTGAAGAAGCACTGACGTGCGCCGCGCGCCTGGAGCCACTCGAGCGCGGCCACGGAGTCGGCCACCGCCTCGTCCACCGGGCAGGAGCGCGATTTCAGCGCCACCACTACCGCGTCCACGTCGCCCAGGTCGAGCGCGTCGTCGGGCACGCCGATCAGCTGCACACAGCGCATGCCGGCGCGCACCAGGTTATTGGCGAGATCGGTCGCGCCGGTGAAGTCGTCGGCGATGGCACCCAGTACCAGGCTCATGCGTCACCTCCTGCGTCGGCGTCATTGGCGGCCTCGGGCAGCGCGATGCCCGACAGCCGCTGGTAGACCTTGATCACCGCCGCGTCGTCCTCGCGGCCGAAGCCGGCGCCCTTGGCGGCGGTGAACTGCTGCAGGGCGCTCGCCGCCACCGGCGTGGGCATGGCCAGCTCGCGGCCGGTCTGATGCACGATATTGAGATCCTTGACGAAGATGTCCACCGCCGAGAGCGGGGTGTAATCGCCTTCGAGGATATGCGGCACGCGGTTCTCGAACATCCAGGAGTTACCCGCCGAGTGGGTGATCACCTCATACACGGTGTCCGGGTCGAGGCCCATGCGGATGCCCAGCGCCATGGCCTCGGCGGCGGTGGCGATATGCACCCCGGCCAACAGCTGGTTGACCAGCTTCATGCTCGAGCCGACACCCGCGCTATCTCCCAGGCGGTAGACGGTGGCGGCCATGGCGTCGAGCACCGGCTGGGCCTTGTCGAAGGCCGCCGCATCGCCGGAGGCCATCACCGAGAGGTCACCGCTGTGCGCCTTGGCCGCCCCGCCGCTGACCGGGGCATCGAGCATCGCCAGACCCTCGGCGGCCAGGCGCTCGCCGAGGCCGCGGGCCTGGCTCGGTGCCACGGTGGCACACTGGATGACCAGGCTGCCTGCGGCGAGCTTGCCCACCAGGCCGTGCTCGCCGAACAGCACCTGCTCGACCTGCTCGCCGTTGACCACCAGCAGCACCACGACCTCGCAGTCGGCCAGCTCGGCCGGGCTCGCGACACTGTTGCCGCCCTTGGCCACGAAGGCCTCACGGGCGCTGGGCGACACGTCGCAGCCGGTGACCGTCAGGCCACGCTCGTGGAGCGCCAGGGCGCTGCCCATGCCCATGGCGCCGAGGCCGACGACGCCGACGCGTGGAGCTGTTCTCTTACTGGTCTGGCTCACCGGTTACTCTCCCCTTGCCGTGGTATGGGTCCACGCTTGATCTGCTCGTGCCGAATGGGCCATCGCTTCAGCGAGGGACGCCGGGGGCAGGCCGAAGAGGAGGTTTGCGCCATGGATGGCGCAAGGTAGCGCCCATGGATGGGTTTACAGCGCCTCCTCGCAGGCCTGCCGCCGGATCAGTCCCGAGCGGTGCCGCTGCCATGCGTTTGCTCGGCTCAACGATTGCACCGCTCTTTCGCGATGACTGCTCTTTTGCAATGACTGCTATCCAGCGAAGACGTCTAGCAGCGCTGTCATGTTAGCGCTAACATCCTTTTTAGTAGAGTCACCGGCCATCAGCAAGACAGGTGTGTAAGGACGCGACCAATGTCTAAGTCATCCACCCCACGGCGGCGCCGCGGCTCGGCACGCCCTACCCTGACCCAGGTCGCCGAGGCCGCGGGGGTCTCGTCGATCACGGTGTCGCGGGCGCTGAATACGCCGGAGCGCGTCAATCCCGAGACCCGCCGGCATATCCTCGCCACCGTCGAGCGGCTCGGCTATGTGCCCAATCTGGTGGCCGGCAGCCTGGCCTCGGCCAGCACACGCTTTATCGCGGTCATCGTGCCGTCGCTGGCCAACGCGGTGTTCATCGAGGTGATCCAGGGCCTGCAGGAGACCTTCGAGGACGCCGGCTACCAGATCCTGCTCGGCAACACCGACTACGACCTCGATCGCGAGGCCCAGCTGGTGCGCACCTTCCTGGGCTGGTCGTGCTCGGCGCTGGTCACCGCCGGACTGCGCCACAGCAGCGCTTGCCGCTCGCTGCTGCAGCAGTGGGATCATCCGATCATGGAGATGATGGAACTGGGCGAGGCACTGGATCTCAACGTCGGGCTGGATCACACCGCGGCCGGGCGCTGCATGACTCACCACCTGCTCAGCCGCGGCTATCGCCAGATCGTCTATGTGGGGGCACGCATGGCCGAGGACTACCGTGCCGGCATGCGCTACGCGGGGCACCGCGAGGTCCTGGAGGACGCGGAGCTGGCGGCGCCGCTGCTCGACCTGGCGCGCCTGGGCAGCCTCGAGCTGGGAGCGCTGGCCCTCGACCAGGTGCTGGCGACCCACCCCCGCGCCGATGCGATCCACTTCGCCAACGACGACCTGGCTACCGGCGCCCTGCTCCACGCCCAGCGGCTCGGCATCGGCGTGCCCAAGGACATCGCCATCGCCGGCTTCAACGGCCTGCCGCTGGGTCAGCAGGTCACGCCGCGGCTCACCACCATCCGTTCACCGCGACAGCGCATGGGCCAGCTGGCCGCCGAGCAGCTGCTGGCCCGCCTGGCCGGCGAGCCGGTGACGCTGAGACAGGACGTAGGGTTCACGCTGCTGCCCGGTGACAGCAGCTAGACCGCGACGAGACCCGCGTCATGACAGCCGACAGTTGATGCCGGCGGGAATCTCGCCATCCGGGTTGTCGAGACGCAGCTGAATCACGAAGGTGCCACTGGACGCATCGATGATGCTGTCGACCTGCGATACCTCGGCGCTGATCCGCCGCTCCACGGGGCTCGCCAGCGCCACCTCGTAGACGTCTCCCACCGCCACCGTGCCGTAGGCCGCCAGCGGCAGCACCGCCTCGATCTGCAGCGGGTCGAGCTGGGCCAGCTCGAGTACCGGCGTGGCATCGATATACTCCCCCTCTTCAGCGTGCTGCTGGGTAATCACGCCGTCGAAGGGGGCCTGGCTGGTGCGCTGGTCGAACTGGGCGGCCGCCAGCTCTCCCTGCAGCCGAGCCACGCGCAGGTCGGTGTTGAGTTCATCAGCCTCGCTGTCGCTGAGCATGCCCTGCTCGATCATGCGCTGGTTGCGCTGCAGGCGCCGCGCGGCATACTCGGCGCGCGCCAGCTCCAGGTTGCGGCTGGCCTGCTCCACTTCGCGCTTGAGGGTGAACAGCGTATCGCCACGGCTGACGCTTTCGCCGGGGGCGACCTGAATCTCGTCGATCACGCCGGGCAGCTGACTGGAGAGGGTCGCCAGACGACCCGGCTCGACCAGGCAGCTGACGTCCTCCACGCCCAGCGATTCGGCGTGTACCACGGGGGCAGCGGCCAGCGCCGCCAATGACAAGACCCAATATTTGAGAGTGCTGTGCGTTGCCTTCACCTGATTGGCTCCTCGGGTTATTCGCCTTTTCCGCTGAATCCCAGCAGATCGTCTTCACGCCAGTCGCTACGCGTCAAGCGCGCCCGCGCACGGGCCTGGCGCGCCTCGCGTCGCGCCTGGGCACGCCTCAGCCGCTTCACCAGGCGCCCCGCTACCGGCTGCCAGTCATCCTCCAGCTCGTCGAGCAGTGCCTCCTCGCCGCAGACGATGAATTCGACGCTGCCAGGATCCCCCTGGCGGGCGCAGCGCCCGGCGATCTGGCGGTCGACCCGCGCGGCGTCGTGGTGTCCGGCGATGATCACATGCAGGCCGCCGGCATCCCTGGCCGCCGCGTCGAGGGCGATGTCGGTGCCGCGCCCGGCCATGCTGGTGGCCACGGTAATCACGCCTGACTCGCCGGCGCTGGCCACCACTGCCGCTTCCTCGGCATCCTGGCGCGCGTTGAGCACGGTGTGTGCAATGCTCTGGTCGGACAGTTCGGCACTCAGCGCTTCCGACTCGCCGAGGGTCACGGTGGCAATCAGCACCGGCTGTCCGGCCTCGGCGCGGCGACGCGCATGCGCCGCCACGCGCTGCCATTTGCGGCTCACGCTGTCGACGCAGGTGTGCCCCAGCCAGCGCCGGCGACTAGGCCGATGCGGGGGGATCGGTACCACCCTAAGGCGATAGCTGCGCCACAGCTCATGGCGCACCTCATGAGCGGTGCCGGTCATCCCGGCAAGGTGCTGGTAGCGACAAAAGAAGCGCTGGTAGGTAAGGCGAGCCAAGGTGACGTTGGGATCGCTGGGCGCACAGCCCTCGAGGCGCTCGATCATCTGCTGCAGCCCCTTCTCCCAGCTGCGATCGGCCATCACCCGGCCGGTATGCTCGTCAATGATCAGCACCTTGCCGTCGCGCACCAGGTAGTGATGGTCACGCTGGAAGTGGTAGCGGGCCACCAGTGCCTGTTGCAGCAGCCATTCGCGCCGAGAGCGGCCCAGCCAGCCGCTGCGGTTGCCGCGGCCGGCAAGCAGGGTCTCGGCCTGCTGCTCGAGGCGCTGACGACCAGCCTCGGTGAGGTGAATCCCCCCCTGCTCGCGGACGAAATCGCGGCCGTCCTCGAAATCGCCAGCCAGGGCCAGGAGCTCGTCGAGCAACGCCACGTCGAGGGCATCCTGGGGCGCCGGGCCGGACAGGATCAGCGGCGTTCCCGCCTCGTCGAGCATCACGCTGTCGGCCTCATCGACGATGGCAAAGTGCAGGCCGCGCAGCAGCAGCCGACGGCGCTCCAGGCGCCCTTCGAGCCTGGCGGCATGGGCCATCAGCGGGTGGCGATCGCGGCCTAGCTGCTGGGTGTCGCGCAGGTAGTCGAACAGCAGCTCCTTGTTGGTGCAGTAGACCACGTCGGCGGCATAGGCGTCGCGCCGCTGCGCCGGGCTCAGCTCGTGGACGATATCGCCGACGCTGAGCCCCAATGCGGCATACACCGGGCGCATCGATTCGGCGTCACGCGCGGCCAGGTAGTCATTGACGGTGACCACGTGTACCGGAATGCCGGCCAGTGCCGCGGTGGCCGCCGGCAGGGTCGCGGTGAGGGTCTTGCCCTCGCCGGTGTGCATCTCTGCCACCTGACCGGCCAGCAGGGTGAGACCGCCCAGCAGCTGGACGTCGTGATGGGCCATACCCAGCTCGCGTCTAGCCACCTCACGCACCAGTGCGAACGCCTCGAGGGTGCGGCGCCACGAGAGTCCACCGGCCAGCAGCCGCCGCCGCAGGTCATCGCGGTAGGCGTTTAACGCCGCCGGGTCCAGCTCGCGTAAACGCCGTGCGTGGCGGTGGATCATCGGCAGTGCGGCCCGCCGCACCAACAGTCGCAGCCAGCCGGGCAGGGCCAGCCGCGCGCTGAGCCGCTGCCAGGCCGGCTCCAGCGCACCCGGCGGCTGGATACGTCGTTCGGGACGCGCGATCACATCCCCGGGCAGCTTGACTAGCGCCATGTGCCAGCCTCCTCACACATCGAACAGCCTCAGGAAGGCCCGGCGTAGTCCGCGCCACAGCCGGTAGCCCAACGGCTCGGCAGGATGCTCGATGCGCACGTGTACGCGGCTGCCCAGCGAGGGCATTGCCACATGCTCGACCAGCGCGTCGGCGCTGAAATCAGCCAGGTAGTGGCGCCGAAAAGCCGTCAGCGGCTGCTCGGCCTGGGGATCGAGGGCGACCTGACCACCGCCGTCGCGGGTCAGTACTTCGCTTGGCACCTCGAACGTCGAGCTGGGTGACACCCACTGCAGGCGCGAGGCCAGCGTCTCGGCGCTGCCGGGCAGGCGCAGAGAGACCGTCTCGGCATCGTCGCGCACCGTTTCGGCACGATGGGTCGGCAACAGCGCGCGGATGCGCAGATCCTCGGGGCGTGCCACCACCCCGACCTCGGCGCCGCGCTCCAGGTGCATGCCCAGCGGCGGTTCACCCTCGGGCATCAGCAGCAGGCCGTCCCGCGGGCTGACCACGCGGGTGGCCTCGACGCGCTGCTCGGCATCCTCGAGCTGACGCTCCACCAGCGCCAGGGTCTCGCGCAGGATCGCCAACTCCCCGGCATCGCCGACGCTGGCGGTAAGCTGCTCCCGTGTCTCACGGCGCTGTGCCTCGAGCAGTGCCACCTCGGTACTCAGCTCCGGCGCGGCCAGCTCCATCAGCCTCTCACCGCGCTGCACCTCGGCGCCGTTGTCGACATGGCGCGCGATGAGCTCACCGCTGGCGCCCAGCCTCAGTTGATTGGGCGTGGCGGTATCCACCACGCCATGCACGTTGGTGGCATAGGGCGCCGGCACGGCGAACAGCGCTACCCCCACCGCCGTCAGCGCGGCCAGCAGCCATCCCCAGGCCTTGCCACGCGAGCCTTCCAAAGCATCATCGGCCATCATGGTCTTGAGCATCTTGAGCAGAGGTAACAGCAGGGTCATGGAGATCGACCAGAGGGCCAGCAGGATCCCCACGAACAGATAGCGGGTGGCGACGAACACCGCGATGAACACCATGATCACCAGCCGATAGGCGAACGACGCCAGCGCATAGACTACCAGCCAGGCACTCTCGCGACGCGACTCGGCCTGACTGGTGACCTCGCGGCGGCCGAGCAGGTAGCGCTTGACCAGATAGGTGACCTGCTGGTTGGCGCGGTTGAACAGGTTGGGGATCTCGAGGTAGTCGGCCAGCACGTAGTAGGCATCGAAGCGCAGCAGCGGATTGCCGTTGAACAACAGCGTCGAGACCCCGGCAATCAGCATCACGTTGAAGGCCAGCGCCCGCAGCATGCCGGGCTCGGCCATGGCCCATACGAACATCGCCAGCGCCGCCAGAAAGACTTCCACCAGGATGCCCGCCGCGCCCACCAGCATGCGCCGCGACTTGTCGGGGCAGGCCGCCGCCGCACTGGCGTCGACGTAGGGCACCGGGAAGAACACCAGTAGCATGATGCCGATCTCGTGCACCTCGCCGCCGGCGTCCTTGGTGGTCCAGGCGTGGCCGAGCTCGTGGATGGCCTTGATCAGCGGGTAGATCAGCGCCAGCAGCAGAATGTTGCCGACGCTCAGCACGCGGTCGGCCAGGTTGTCGGTGAGTGACGACCAGTGCATCGCAGCCAGCACCAGGGCGGCGGCGACCGTGATCAGCCACAGCAGCGCCCCGATCGGACTGATCAACGGCCTGACCAGCGGGTAGGTCGCTGCCACGAAGCGCTCCGGGTCGAGCAGCGGAATGCGGATGCCCAGCGGAGAGCGCAGCATCTGCAGCCACTTGCTGCGACGCTGCCGAGTCTGCCGCCGCGCCAGCTCGTCGACATCCACCTCGCCGTCGCCGGCCAGCACGTTGGCCCCGTGGAGACGGCCAATCAGCTGTACCAGCTCGTGCTGGGTAGGCATGGCATCGCCCAGCGAGTGGCTGACCTGCTCCCAGATCTCGCCCAGGGTTCGGCGCCCGTCCAGCCGTCCGATGATCTGATAGGCCTCCGGGGTGAAGCGATGCACCTGGCCGGTGATGTTGTCGTAGAGCACGTACCAGGGTTCGCCGCGGTACTCGTGGCGGTGCAGGCTGGTGTGCTGACGCAGCCGCAACCGCAGTTCGGCGACGCGGTGCCACTGCTGGCTGAATAGCGGACCGGCCATGCGTTATCCCCACCATCGCCATAGCGTCAGCCGCAGCCAGTCGACCAGTTCGCGGGTCCAGATGCTGATCAGGCGCGCCTCGCCCACCTCGATCCTGCCCACCCCCTGCATGCCGGGCCGCAGCTCGCGGTCGTCGCTCTCCAGGCTGGCTTCGACCACGAAACGATTGCTGCCATCGACGCTGCGGGTCTGCGGGGTCAGGCGCTCGACCTCGAAGGCGAAACGCTCGCCGGTCATTGCCGCCAGCACCAGCTCGCCCTTCTGCCCTTCGCGCAGCGCATCGATGCGCCCTTCGGGCACCTCGAGCTCGATGCGGTAGGCGTCCAGCGGCGAGAGACGAAACAGTTCTTCGCCCTGCTCGACCACGCCGCCGAGTCGCTGGGTAAGGTCGCCACTGAGCACACGCCCGGCGAACGGTGCCTGCAGTGAGGCGCGCTGCAGGCGCGATTCGACCAGCTCCAGGCGCGCTTGGGCCTGATCCTGCTGAGCACCGATCACATTGACCGCGGCACGCTCGCCGGCGGCGCGCTGCTGCTGTTCCTGACGCGCCAGCTTGGCCAGCTCGCTCTGCCACTGCAACTGCTCGAGCACCAGCTCGCGGGTGTCCATCTCGGCCAGCACCTCGCCCATCGCCACGGTATCGCCGGGACGCACCAGCGCCGCATCGATATAGCCGCGAAACGGTGCTGCCAGCACCTGCTGCTCGAGGCTCTCCAGGGTGGCGTCGGCCGCCACCCGCTCCGTCCCGGTGGCCAGGGTCGCGAAGGCCACCGCCGCGCCCAGCACGATCGCCGTGAGCTTGTAGCCGAGATAACCCGGACCGACCAGCCGCGCGCACTGCTGGCCCACCGCCACCGCCGCCTTGACCGGCAGCGGCCGGTCGTTGAGACGCTTCTCCTCCAGCGCGCGAGTGCACAGCGCCATCAGGCTCTCGAGGGCATCCGCCTCCTCCGCGCTGAATGCCGCTTCACGCTCCAGGGTGACCGCGCCAAGCGGCTTGCCGTCGTCGAGACAGGGCAGCGTCAGCACACTGGGCAGGCCGGTCATCTCCTGCAGTCGACGGTGCGCGTGGCTGACTCGACGGGCATGGTCGGCGGCCTCCTCGGGGGGCGGTACGGCAACGCTGGCGCGCTGATCGAGGCACTCGCTCATGGCGAGCTCGGTGGCACGGATGCGGTTCATCTTGCGGTTGAACTGTGCGCTGTGGGAGATCTGCACCACGCGGCAGCGTGCGCCACGCTGCCAGCCCAGAGTCACTCGCTCGGCGTTGAACAGGGTCGCAAGGCGTGTCACCAGCTGCATGCTGGCGGCCTTGAAGCGATTTTCGGCAAGCACCGCCGCGAGCAACTCGAGCTGCCTGGCCAGCGTCTGCTGGCGCCGTCGGGTATCGCGATGGGTGCGCTGAACCAGATCGCGCTCGAGTACTGCCACGCCCTCCTCTAGGCGCTGCATCAACGGCATCAAGGCGGCCTGGGCGCGCTGGTCGTCGTGCAGTGAGGCCGGTAACGCCACGCGAAGCGCCACGGCGCCGACCAAGGCGCCTGTGCCCTGCTGGTCATCCGCCGGATCACGCACCGGATAGCCGATACCCAGATGCCCATCATCGAGCTGGCTGACCAGCCCGCGTGCCGCCTGGCGCACATCATCGGCCAGTCCCAGCAGCGTCTGCCCCTCGGCGCCGCTTGGCCATAGCGCCACCGGGAGCCAGTCGCTCTCCTGGCGCCACAGCACGACACCTTCGCTGATGCGGGCGCCTTCCGGCTGCGGCGCCGAGGCGCAGTGGCGGGCGAGCCATGCCTGGGCATTCTCGGCCTGGGCGTGCCAGGCCTGAATCGCCCGCGTTGCCTGATCGTCTAGCTGCATCGGCGCTCCCGATACCTGCCTTGCTGGCTCATTGTTCCTCCTCATCGTGGGTATCAATGTCGGACTCGCATACGCGCTGCCAGTCGCTGGCAGCGCACTGGCGCCGCAGCTCGGCGAGCGCCTCGCCATGACGTGCACCGGCTCCCGCGTGACGGGCTATCCCCCAGCCACTGGCTGAGGCCAGCGCCGCCGCCAGACCGCTGCCCAGTGCAGCAGACGACACCTCGAGGGCTGCTTCGTCCTGGTCATCGGCGCTGGCGTCGTCCGACTCGGCGATCACGTCATCTTCCGCGTCCGGCACCGGCTCCTCCTGGGGCTGCTCGTCCGCGGGCACGTCCTCCGGCGTCTCGCTAGCCGACTCATCCGGCGGCGTCTCTTGCTGCTCAGCCTCGTCAGTCACCGCCGCATCGCCATCGCCGGGTGAGGCGTCTGGCGCTGCCGGTTCGGCCATCTCGGCGGCCACGTCCGAGGCGATCGCCGCGCGCATGCTGCTCTGGCCAACGCCCTGCTGACGCTCGACCCAGTCGTCGATCAGCTCGCGCAGCCCTTGCAGTCCCTGGATCGGCTGAGCCGTGCGCGCGGCAGCGACGCTGTCCACCGAGCGACCGCCGAACAAGCCGTCTGGCGTCAGGTCCTGCCAGGATGACGTCTGCTCCTCGGTGTCGTCCTCGAACTGATTCTCGGTGTAGACCTCCTGCTGCACCTGACGGATCAGGTCGAGGCGGCCCTGGGCCAGGGACACCACGGCCTGGACCTGCTCGGCCTCGCTGGCACCGCTGACCTCGATGCGCACCCGACCGAAGTCGCCGATCATGGTGTCGCGGTCGAAGTTACCGTCGAAGGCGTCGTTGCCGCCGCCGCCGATGGCGACGCTGCGCCCCGGCCCCAGGATCAGGGTGTCGTTACCACCCTCGAAGTGGTTGTTGGTCTCGACCACGATCTCACTGGCCAAGCGAGTCACGAGGCCGAAGTCGCCGAGCAGGATATTGTTGCCCTGGCCACCGTCGAGATAGTCATTCCCCGGCCCGCCGAGCAGGATATCGCGATCCACCCCGCCCACCAGGGTGTTGTTGCCACCCAGGTTGCTGGCCTCGGTTTCGGCCTCGATATAGCGGCCATCGGCATTGCTGCGGATATGGCCCAGATCGCCGATCACCACGGTCTCGCCGCCGGCATTCTCTGTCTCGTCGTTGCCCACCCCGGCGATGATCTGGTCGTCGCCGTGGCCGGTGGTGATGACATCAGAGCCACCGGTGGCACGGCGCGTATCGAGGCTCTCGACCAGCGCGCGGGTGCCGTCGGCGTGGGCCGTGATGCGGCCGTTGTCGCCAACGATGACGTTGTCGCCACCCGCGGCGGTAATGGTATCGCCACCATAGCCACCAAGCACCCAGTCATTGCCGCTACCGGTGGTGATGGTGTCATCACCGCCGTGGGCGTGGTGGATAGAGGTGAAGCTGACGATGGTGCCTTGAGCGTCGAACAGCGCCTCGGCGTGGTCGCCGGCGACCAGGTTGTCGCCATCACCCACCGTGATGACGTTATCCCCGTCGCCGCCGATCACCAGGTTGTCACCGTGCCCCAGGGTGACATCGGCATCGCCGGCAGCCCCAGGATCAGTGCTGGTTGCGCGGACCAAGTGGCCCGCCGCATTCCACGCCAGTTCCCCCGGCTGGCTGACGACCACGCTGGCCTGATCGCCAATGGTGATATCGCTATCGCCCGCCCCGGAGAGCAGGGTCGTGTCACCGGCGTTGATGTCAATCGTCGACGTAGCGACCAGATCTGGACGACTGGTGATCATCTCGCGCAGGGTGCCGTGGTCATCCCAGTGCATGACACCGTTGTCGGCCAGAATGCGATGCTGGCTGTGCTGCGACGCCGCGTCGATCTCGAGGTCGAGATCGCCGCTGCCGCCCACCAGCAGCACGTCACCGGCATTCACCGCGGCCGTCATATCGCCGCCGCGATCCGTCGCGATGCTCTCCGCCCGGGTCAAGATGCCGTCAGCGTTCCAGTCCAACGCCACGTTGTTGCCGAATAGCTGTTGGCGACTGGTGGTCGAGGCGTGGGTAACGCTAACGCTGTCATTACCGCTACCACCGGCGAACAGCAGGTTGCCGCTCTCGAGGCTGACGCTGTTATGTGTGGCGAGGGTGGGGGTCAGCGTCACCAGCGAACGCAGGGTGCCGTGGGCATCCCACTGCGCTTCACCTCGGCCGCCCAACACGATGTTGTCTGCGTCGTCGCCGGCGTCACGGATCTCGATACGATCATTACCGGCACCACCCAACACCAAGTTGTGGCCACCGTGCAGGGTGATGTCGCTATCCCCGGTACGCGCCCTGAGCTCAGCGTCCGTGGGCGGCGCGTCTTGCTCTGCCTCGAGGCGCGAGGTGGCCTCGACCAACACATCCTGCTCCCAGGTCAGGGTGCCGTGATTGGCTAACACCACCGAGCTCAGCAATGCCGGATCGAGCGCGGGATCGACGCCGCCCGCCGGCCCCGCGGTGATGATATCGCCGCCTTCGCCCCCAACCAGCACATTGCTGCCACCGCCGCCGTGCAGTTCGCTACCACGACCGTGCTCGCTAGGCAGGGTCACCAACTCGGCCAGCGCCGTGAGCCGGTTGGTCTCGGCCAGGGTCACACGGGCATGGTTGCCGACCAGGGTGTCATTGCCTTCGGCGCCGAACAGCTGGTTGGCGCCGCTACCGCCGATCAGCAGGTTGTCACCACCCTGCACCTCGAGGAGGTTATTGCCATAGCTGGCAGGGTCGGTGCTGCGCACTTCGATCACTCGCTGGCTATCGAGCAGCCGCAGGTCGTTTGGCCCCGCGCCGGGCTCGAGCAGGATCTCGCCGTGATCGCCAATCAGGATATCGTCGCCGTGGCCGCCGATCAGGGTGCTATCACCGGCCTCCAGGCGGTCGCCGGCGTCATGCTCGACGTCGGCTTCGGCGCTGTAGAGCGTGATGACCCGCTCGGCCAGGCTGAGGCGCGATGACAGATCGACGTCGATGCTGCCGCTGCCGTAGAGGTGGTTGTTGCCACCGGCGCTGGCGTCCAGCAGGTTGTTGCCACCGCCACCGAACAGCTGGTCGTTGCCGCTGCCGCCGATCAGCGTGTCATCGCCGCTACCGCCTACCAGTACCACGCCGCCGGTGGCGGCACTGGCATCCAGCACGTTGTTGCCAACCTCGGTAAAGGGCTGGGCCAGCTCGCTGGGTCCTTTGCCATCGGCGCTGTAGCGCTCACCGCTGCGCTCGGTATTGCCGAACACGATCAGCGGCAGCTGGGCATCGTAACCGCCGCTGACGGTGATATGGTCGCCGCCCATGCTACCCGAGGAGTTGCCACCGCCGTGTACCGCGGTGAGCGGCATCTCGCGGATGACCCGCGAGGCCTGGGGCACATCCGCCATGGGGCGATCCAGCACCAGGTTGCCATTGATATCGATATCCATGATATCGACGCGCTGATCGTCCAGCAGCAGGGTGTCGCCGCGGCGGAAGCCGTCGTCGAACCAGTCGCCGCCGTCGTCGCGGACCAGCAGGGCCTCACCGGCGCTGTTCTCACCGAGCGTATAGGCGCCGTCGTAGACCACGGCATCGACGTCGAGATCGATCTCCAGGGTGTTGTCGCCGGTGCCCAGCAGCAGTTCCACCACCGAGAAGCCGTGGTAGGCGATACCGCGCTCGGTGGTAATGGTGACTTCCTCGCCCTGGGCATTGAGATAGCGCTGCTCGAGGGGATCGCCCTCGCCCATGCCGAGGCCGCTGAGGAAGGTGCTGGTCAGCACGCCGTCGAGGTCTGCCACGCTGGCGTCGGCGTGCAGCGTCAGGGTATTGGTGTCCTCGTTCTCGGGTTCCACCTCCTCGACGCCAGTGTCGTCATCATCGCGCTCAACGTACTCGGCTCGCTCATAGGGCAGCATGATCGCCTCGTTGAGCGAGCGGTCGGTATTGCTGGTGCCGCCCTCGAGGATCAGCGGCCCCTGGATGCGATCCAGGACATTGAGCTGGGGCGGGAAGCTCATGTCGTTGAGGGTATTCTCCGCCGGCACGTAGTAGGTATCGGCGCTGATGCCGATCTCGATGCGCTCATGCCAGTTGTCGGCATCGAACACCACCGCCGGCGCCTCGGCCTGGGTCAGGGTCAGCGCTTGCTCATCCAGTCCATCGAAGTCGATCTGCGCCTCATTGGTGAGGTGCAGGGTGCCGTCCTCGACGTTGTTGACCCGGAAGGTACCGTCGAGGGGGGCTCCCTCGGCGTCGCTGAGCGACAGGTACATGCCCACGTTGAGCCCCAGGTCCTGCCAGGTGCCTTCCTCGAGCACCAGCCGCGGGCCGGCGTGGGCCCCTGGCAGCGCGGTCACCTCGACATCCTCGTCGAGCACGCTGTCCATGATAATGCGCGCATTGTCCTGCCAGTCGAAGCGGGTCAGGCCGTCGCTGTTGAGACGCACCATGACCTCGTCGTCGGGCTGCTGGGAGAGCCGCAGGAAGTAGCTGTCGCTGCCGCCTTCGGTGGTCACCCGGGTGCTGCCGTCGGTCTGCTGCACCACCAGCGAGGGGCTGTCGTTGTCGTAGACGCTGACCCGCACGCTGCCGAACTCGACGTCGTGGAAGGCGGAATCCTTGCCCTCGCTGGACTCGACCGAGAAGCCGACCCGGGTATCCAGGCGGTTCTGGCGCTCATCGTCGTCAACCGCCCTGAGCTCGATGGTGCGCGCCTGGTCCCAGTTATCAGCGGTGAACTCGATGCCGTCAGAGACCGACGTGCCATCCGGCAGTTGCGCTTCCAGGCGCTCATCCATCTCCAGGTGGACGGTCACGGTCTCGCCCGCTTCAGGTGCCGACGAGAGGCGCAGTTCGAAGCTGCTGCCCGGCTCACCGAAGTCGTCACCCTCGATCACCTGTACCCGGTCGTCGTTGGGCACGCCGAACACCAGGTCGCCCTGGCTGCTGTCGTAGACGGTCACCATGGTGTTGTTGATGGCCTGCTGCTCCAGCGCCTGGAGTTCTTCGGGCAGCTCGCCGTCGTTCTCCATCTGCGCCCGCGCCAGGTAGCTCACCGTCACTTCGCGGGTACCGCTGGCCAGGCTGTCCTCGGGGGCCTTGACGTAGAGGCTTTGCTGGTTGCCATCGCCGTCGACGGCCACCCAGCCCTCATCGTCACCGCGATATTCGAAGTCGACGGTGAGCGCCTGCTGGTAGTCGCCGTCCTCTTCCAGAGCCAGCTTGACGGTCTCGGCATCGGCGCTCTTGTTGCGCAGGTTGGTCGAGGCCATCGCCGCCGACACGGTCAGTGTTACGACCGCCCCCTTGAACTCGTCACCCTTGGGCAGCGCCAGCGACAGGTCGAAGAAATCCGCCGGGCCGCCCTGCACCACGCGGGTACCGCCGCCGGGCTCGTCGACCACCACCGCGCCGCGGGAGGGGTCGGCCACGGTTACCGGCAAGCCGTCCGCCAGCAGGCTGTTGTACTCGTCATCCTCGGAGTTGATGGTGTGGGTGACCAGGCTGCTGCGGCCTTCCGGATCGGCAGAGACCACGCGCCCGGTGACGTCGCCGCCGACCACGAAGCTGCTGCTGCCGACGCCGCCGATCAGCTCGGTGACCACATCCGGGCTGGTGCTGAGCACGAAGAAGGTGTCGTCACCCTCCAGGGAGTCGACGCGCACCCGCTGGATGTTGTCGAAGCCGATATTGAGACCGGCGCCGAACACCCCGTCCTCGGTGATCACGAAGTTGTCGTCGAGCTCGGTACCCAGCACGGTGATGGTGTTGTAGCCGGCCCCGCCGTCGATGTTCACCGGGGCATTGATGTTGTACTCGATGTTGTCATCACCGCCGCCGCCGTAGACCTCGATATCATCCTCGGCGACGAAGGCGCGGATGATGAAGTCGTCGTTGCCGTCTTCGCCCTCCATGCGCAGCAGCGCCTTGTTGCTGTAGACGATGAACTCGTCGTCGCCGTCGCCACCGTAGATCACCAGCGACTCGCTGTTGCCGTAGCTGAGGTAACCCTGGGTGGTTTGCGTGACGTTGATCTCGTCTTCGGGCCCGCGGATGCCGGAGAGGTAGTTGCCCTCTTCGTCGGTGGCATTGGGGTCATCGGTGAAGATCTGGCCGATCTGGAAACGGTCGTTGCCGTTGCCGCCGTCGAGGGTCATCAGCGCCGAGGTGTCGTCGACCACGAACACATCGTTGCCCTCGTGGCCGTTGACGGTGACCCGACCGTTCATGGTGTCGTCGTAGTTGATGCGCTCCACCGCGGCACCTTCCTCGACGCCGCTGTCGCCATCGCCCTCCATCCGGGCGATGAAGTTGCGCCGGATCAGGAACAGGTCCTCGGCATCGTTGCCAACGTGGTTCAGATCCCGGTCGAGGTTGCCGTCGTAGCCGTCATAGCCACGGCCCTCGATGTAGAGGTAGTCGACGCCGTCATTGATCGCACCGCTATCTTTGACGGTGATCTCGTAGTTGGCGTTGGCATCCTGGCGGGTGACGATACGGTAGACATCGCTGCCGTCGCCGCCGTCCAGGGTCACCAGCTCATCGCGGTCGTTGAGCTCGACCACCGTGAGCAGGTTGTCGCCGCCACCGCCGAGCAGCGCGATCTCGCCGAGCAGCGCATCGGCGTGCAGCATCAGGTCGTCGTCGCCGGCATTGCCGTCGAAGATCATCTTGCCGCCCGTGGCATCGATGCTGCCGTGCACGCGCAGCACGTCATCGCCCTCGCCGAGCTGGACATCCAGCTGTTCGCGAATGCGATGATCGCCGTCGAAGGTGACATGATCATCGTCCTGGCCGCCGCTCAGCGTCAGCTCATCGGCCTCGATGCGACCACCCAGCGTCAGGACGTTGTCACCGTCGCCGGTATCGATACTAACCACCGGCACTTGTATCAGGAGGTCCTCTCCAAGCTCCCACACTTGGCCCTTTTCATTTCCACCAACCAGCTTGAGCTCGGGGGCGAGTAGTGTGCCGTTGATATGGCTCACCGCCAACGTATCGTCGGGGGCACCATGTGTGGACTCATGGGTCTCCACGCCGAACTCGATGCGCTCCTTCGCTTCCAGCGTGACGCCGTGCTCGACGATAATACCGTCGGCTGCATATACTAGGATGGCCTTCTCGGCAACGAGTTGAACATCATTGGTGAAGGTAATGGTGTCGGTACCATCGTCGGGGTCAGCGCTTTCCATGGCATACAGGCGAATGGTGCCATTTTCCGAGACCACATCACCCTCAGAGGAAATGGTCATTGGGCTGTTACTGGTCAAGACGATGTCGCCACCGGCCTGGACACCACCTTCATTTACCGTCAGATGACCGGCATTATCCAAGTAGACAACCCCCGTAGTGGAGCTCCCCTGAAGATTGCCTATTCGACTGGTGATCACCTTGTCCGGACGGCCAATATCGTCCGCGGCAATCAGATGGACATTGGCAGACAGTAGATTATAGCTCTCGTCCTCCCTCAGGCCATTCTGGATGCTGCCCAGTGAGGTGATAAAGGCCAGAGCGCCGCCGGCCACGCCACCACTGGCGCTAACGGTACCCAGGAGCAGCTGGTCACTTAGCTCGGTGATGTAAACCGATCCTGCCCCGCTGCCGCCGCTATCGGCTTCCACGTCTAGCCGGCCCTGGCTGCGAGTGATCAGATCCTGCGACACCGTGCCAATGCCGCCCAGCACGGTTTGCATCAAAATCTCGTCGGCATGGATGTTCTCGGCCAGCGGGTCGTAGCCATGCTCGGACGCATCATGATGCGGATTGGCGCTGACGATAGAAAGATCGGCACCCAGCTCTACGCGTCCGCTCGCCGCGTCGATCTTCCCAACACGCATATCGGCGTCAGGCGTCCACAGCGCGACATCCTGTGCAGAGTTAACGTAAATAGCCCCTAGGCGCGCCTCCAATTCCAGTGGGTTATTCGCATCGATGGACCCCACACTGCCTTCTTGGGCATCCAAATGGATATCGCCCTGCTGGGCGAGCACTTTGAGCAGATCGTGACTCAGGCCATCGACAATATGGTTTACCGCACTCACGGAAATGTCACCGCGCTCGGAGAAGATCGACGCAATATTGGCGGATTCTACGGCATGCAACCAGATCGCTTCCTGAGCTCGCGCCGTTATCAAGCCGCTGCCCAGGTCGAGTTCGACTCGCTGCTGCTCGGTGCCTATCGCGCCGGTAGCCGCCTCGAGGATGGCGCCGTTACCGATTAGCGAGGCATCTCGTGAGAGAATCTCACCGCGAACCTTGATACGAATATTGCCGTCCAGCGCGTCGGACTGACCCGCTTCCAGCTCAGCAATCGTCATATCGCCCTCGGAGCCGACATAGATCGAACCACCGGCGGCAAGATAGACCGCCGAGGTAGCGGACAGCGCCATCTGAATGTCCGAGCGCTGGTCAATCACCACATGGCTAAGCGTTTTGCCATCATTCACCTGGTCGGTGGGGTCAAGCATGACCTGACCGACCTGAATATCACGCTGCTCTTCGGCGATAACCTCTGCCGCGGCCGTCCTCAATGACAGGGTACTACCGTCCACCGCCACCACTTCGAAGTAGATGCCGTTGGCGGTATAATTGAGGGTATCCCCATTGAGATAGAGCCAGTCTCCAGCGTCGAGGGTCAGCTCTCCCCAATCGCCACCATCGCTGCGCACCAGCTCGAGCTCGGTATCGCCACTGCTGGTTTCCTGGAGGTTGCGGAAGCTGGCTTGGGCATCGATCAGCGGCCCTTCCAGGTAGCTAATGTCATTGCGTTCGGCGGCGGAGAGCAGCACCCGCTCTTGCTCGGTGAGCGCGCCGAATGAGGCGTCTTGATCGTCTCCACGCGAAAGATCGATGACCACATAATCATCAATGGACCCGATATTGACACCCGCCTGAATATGGACGTCACCGCCCGCCTCGATATTAGGCTCCTGGACCTCGAACTGGGTGCTAGTGGTTTCTTTAAGCAGCCCCTCGCCTACCAGACTGAGCAGTTCCTGCTCGGTCCAGACCTTGACGCTGCTGCGGACGGCATCCTCATCGATGCTGGCCTGCCAGCTCTGGTCGTAATATTCAGGAGGACGCTCGTCATCTGGCACCTCAGCACCGTAGAAAGTGGCGTGAAGCTCGTGATAGCGGACCGTTCGGGACTGCTCGATGGTCTCGATACCCGCCGCCACACCGGCCTCAATCTGCTCTTCCGGCACGCCATCATCGCGCAGATTCTGGCGCAGCGACGCCGCCGTTGCCTCACGCTCCTGAGCATTCAGGGTAATCGAGCTGTCGGGATCATAGCCCACGACCTTACGGTAGGTAAGTGTCTCTCCCGAGGCCACGCCAGCCAAGGCATTGGCCGCCATCAACCCGCCGCCCTGGGCCAGCAGGGCTTCCACCGCGAAACGCAGGTCCCCGTCCAGGCTATCGAGGTCGATGCTCGGATTTTGTAATACATCGCCGCGCTCAAGCGTAGTGATAGCAGTGCTGCCTGCTCCCAGGAACTGATGCATGGTGGCGCTATCCTCGCTACCACTGGGCGCCAGGTCGGCCGCACTGACGATATCGCCATCATCATTACGCTGAACCAATACCGAAACGTCATCGTTCAACTGAATCAGTTCATACTCGGCGCCATACACCAGGTCACCAATTCGATCATCGGACGTAGCAAGCCGATACTCCCAATAGGCCTGGTATTCGGACGTGCGCCGCGCCACCAAATTCTCGATGGCATCATTGGCCCGGTCATCGCTGGTCAGCGACAGCGCCTGCCATACGCCATCCTTTAGCTCATCGTAGGTACGCTCGTCGATTTCGACGATCTCGTTGACATCGATCAAGCTGCTATCGATCGTTAGATGGACGTCGCCAGAAGCGACCAGACTGAAGACGCGAAGGTCACCCTCCACCTCTTCCAGATGCACGTCACCGCCTGCTTGAACCGTCAGCACGTCCGCCATGCGCTCCGTGGCAGCTACGTTGCTGCCACGGTCGCTGCTGTTGATACGCAAGGGACTCAGATCACCACCTTCGGAGCCGATATCGCCATCCGTCTGCAGGGTGATGGACTGGGCATTGATATGAGTGCTGGCGCCGGCATCACCGAGAATGCTGCGTGAGCTCTCGAGATAGACATCGCCACGCTCGGCGCTAATATTGCCGATTCGCAGATCAGCCGGTTCGGATATCGCGTTGGCCAGCAGGATATCACCACGCTCACTGCTGGCATTGACCAGACCACCGTGGGTCAGCACGTCGAGAGTCTCGATGTCGGGTTCGTCATCCAGCCCAGGCTGCATCCTGCCGATCCCCTGGTCGGCCTCGAGGATGACGTCGACACCGCTGACCTGCCAGTTGCCAGGGTTGTCGCTGGCGAAGCGTATGCTGCCCTGAGTATCGATGCGCGTTTCACCGGTAGTATTCTGCAGCGAGTCAGAGAGCACCACGTCACCCTTCGACTCGACCTGAATAAGCCCCTCTGACTTACCGAAGAAGTTGATATCTACTACGCGGTCGGCGGCGATATCATGCTGATGGGTAACGTGACTCACCGTGCTACGCGAGAAGGTCTGCTCGTAGGTTTTGGTCCCGATCCAGTTGGTACTCACATGGTTCATGCCAGAAGTGGCATAGTAGCCTTCGGGAATATAGCTATCGTCATCGAGCATGATAGCGCCATCCGGCGCATCATCAGGATCTCCGCTATGCCCCACCACATACACCACGCCATTTCCTTCTTCTTCAGCGGTAGGCGTAGACACTTCGTTTTGGCTATCTCGGCTATACGTGTAACGGCTCTCCTCATCGCTGTCACGGTAGACATAGCCTTTCTCGTTGGAGCCCGCCGGTTTGATATAGCGATCCAATTCCGTCGTATCGCTACTGGAATCATCCGGCGGATCGGACGCCAGAGCATCGAGCCCTGCCCAACTGGAACTCTTGATGGTGTACTCGGAACGAGTTTCTTTTACCTGCATGACTTCGAAGGCGTAGCGTAGCCCTTCCTCGGGAGAGAAAGCGAAGTCATCATGCGCGATCAACTCATCACGAGTGAAGGTAACGTCGTCTTCACCGGTGCGTTTGACCACGAAAAGACCGCTCTCTTCATCGAACCCGGTCTCGAACCGGCTCTCTTCACCGGTCTCCAGGCTACGGTCGATAATCGTCAGGTTGCCGGCACCGGTATTCACCACATTGAGTTCGGCGAGGTCCAGCGCATAGTCGGTCTGGTTATCGATGTTGATATGACCATGACCGGCCATCACGTCAATCAGGCCATCGCCTGTGTTGAGGACCTGTCCCTCGATATGGACATTGCCCCCCCGCACGATGACGTCGTCAACTTCGATGCGACCCGTCTCGGGATTGTAGGCCACGTTGACGCCGCTGTTCTGGGACGCCTCCGTTAGAAGGAAGGTACTGCCGCGATTGGCATTGCGGATCTGGTCGGCATCGGCCTGGGTGATGACGATATCAAACTCGTCGATCCCGCTCTTGATATGGCCGTTGACGTTGACCCAGTCCGCATTGATAGAGATATTTGCCGCCTGCAGACTCGGCGAGCGAGCCGCCGAGGTATAGGTCCAATTCTCCAGGGCATCGAACAGTTCTTGGAGATCATCCTCGTCATCTTCCAACTCTTCGAGAAATCCGAACCCATCAAAAATGTTGCTCAACCAGCTGGGGAGTGAGAAGTTGGGCGAATTGTAGAAACTGCCATCCGCCGATTCCACCCAGCCATAGGTGAAGTCTCGGATCACCGCTTCCGGCAGTGGTCCTACGGTGTAACGGCTGCTGTTGATGGTGATGTTGTCGGTGGCTTGCAACGCCAGCCCGCGCACTACGATGGAGGCGTCGGGATTACCTTCCTCAGCATCCAGCTCGAAGTCCTGCCCCGCCGCGATAAG
The DNA here is from genome assembly GCF_900102875.1 of Franzmannia pantelleriensis. Classification (GTDB taxonomy): domain Bacteria; phylum Pseudomonadota; class Gammaproteobacteria; order Pseudomonadales; family Halomonadaceae; genus Franzmannia; species Franzmannia pantelleriensis. Next base: position 30,095 of record NZ_FNGH01000001.1, on the reverse strand, counting down.
CGCGTCTGCCAGGGGGGCGTAGACGCTGCCCTGCACCAGCACACTGGGGTCGACGAAGTCACGATCGAATTCCGTCAGGTAGAGGTCATAGCCTGAATCCACGTCGAGGCCAGCATAGACCATATCTGCGGCATCCAGATCACCGATCTGGCCCGCATTGGCATAGCTGTTGACGATGGTAATCTGTGGAGACGGCTGGGCATTGGGGTCACCGTTATACTCAAAATCAGCCAAGTGGGTGCCGATCATGCCAACGGGCAGCTGGTTGCGTTCGTTGATATCGTCATCGTCGGCCATGATGCTGCCGTTGAGATAGACCCCACCCAGCTGCTCGTTGATGGTGATGTCGTTGACCACCAGGCGAGCCGGCAACTTGTTGAGAACGGTGATATTGGAATCCGTGGGAGAGATAAGCTCACCGTCGCCCACCAGGTAGTCTGCCAAGACCCGGATACGGCCTGCCGTCGCGTCGATATCATCGAGTTGGATCTCCACCACCTCGCGATTTTCCGGAACGATCTGGCCCTGATCGGTTGTACTGCCCAGGCCTAGATCGACAAGCTTCTGCTTGAGTCGCTCCACTTCGCTCTGGAACTGCTCTACAGCACGAGACGAGCCGATCCCGACGTAGGCTTGCAACCGCTCTTCCGCTTCATACAGCGCCTGGAACAGTTCGGAATCGGTGCGGCCGAAGCCAACCGAGAAACCGATATCGTCGAAGTCTCCCTCGGCTACGATGGCATCTCGAAACGCCTGGAAGTCATCCGGGTCCGTTGGATCCAGTGCCGCCAAGGCATCCAGGTCAACGCCATCCGCCAGGGTGATCACCAGCCGCTGGTCGCGGCTTATGCCTGTCTCTACCAGGCCATTGACGGTTACCCCGCCAATCGATTCCGCGCTGGTCGAGCCGCCGGTATTCTCGAAGCCCCCACCACCCAGCAGGCTGTCGATGGCCCCCAGGGATGAGTTGACCCAGTTCACCGCCTTGGCCCTGGCCAGCATGGGTACCGCATCATAGTCATTGGCAAACAGGTTGATGTCGCCCCCGCCACGCACTGCAGCCGCTCCACCGACCAAAATCTGATTGTTTTGCAGTACGGAAATCGTCGCGTCGACGTCATCGAAGGGCAATGCACTGCCGGCAAAGGTATCCACGGCAGCGGCGATGCGGTGTTCATCATAGCCGAACTGAGAGTCACGTCCGGCGAGCAGCCAGATGTTGCCATCGGCGCGAATATTGGCGCTATTGATCATCACCCGGTTATCGGGACGGAACTCTATCTCCGCCAGCCCCACGCTGACACTGGCGCCTCCATACACATCCATGTTGATAACGGCATTCAGGTCCGCCTGGCTATTGGCTGAGGCGATGAACTGACCGAAGGCATCGATCTCGGCATTGCCCAGTTGGACCTGTGCCAGCACCTGGTCGGCGTCGATATGCGTCGTGATGCCGCCACCAGCCCCCAAGCCACCGGAGGTAAGGCTAGCGCGATCCTGCAGATCGAGCACATTAAGCGCCCGCAGCACGATATCGCCACTGCCCAGGCTGCCGCCGCTGCCATCCGGGCTCACCGAAACACTGGTGCGTAAGCTGGCGTCATCATCGATCTGCACCTGAGTGTCCAGATCGACGCTAATCTCGACTGAGGCACCACCGCCTGCGACAACGCCGTAAACCTCGCCACGGCTGTTGTCCTGATCGTTACTCACCCTATCACTCTTGATGGCTTGCGTAGTGGCGGTGGCATTGATTTCCGACGCCAGCAGGCCCGCTCCCTGGGCAACCCGAGCATGAGTCTGGAGCGTCAGATGATAGATGCCTTCAGCCCCGGCGCCGGCAATCAAGCCACCGGTCACGGCACGCATCTGACCATCGACATCGACCCGCTGCAGCGCCGAGATGGAAATGCTATCCGGCGTATCCACCAGCGTCAGCGACGCCTCATCGGCCACTTCCGCCAAGACGCTGGAATCAGCGATGGCGCGAACGCCGACTCCGACACCACTGACCAGACCGCCCGAACCCGCCAAGGTGTCCATGCGACTGACCTGGTCGGTACGAGCGATGACGTCCACTCTGCCGAAGCTGACCACATCGGCTCCTTCACCGATGCGCGCCGTCGTCTCAGTCGCCTGGTTCAAGCGGTTGATCGACGCCCCGGCGGCCAGTAGACCGCCGGCATAGCTGTCGGATGCCGCATTCATGCTACTTTCCTGAACAGCGGTCACCTTCAGCCAGACGTCAGGATCGGGCAGCTCGAAAAGCCCCTCCAACGGTGAGCCGATCCAGCCCTCCCACTGGTCGGGATCGATGGTGCCGTCGAGGCTGTCGCGAAGCGCCTGTTCACGACGCGCCTGGAGGGTGCTGTTGGCCGCCAGCGTCACTACCGCGGCACTGCCCAATTCGGCCAGGACCTCGGTAGTATCACGCAGCCTGACCACGGTGGCATCGACCCCCACCAGGGCACCACTGGCACCGGTCGATTTGGCATTGATGTTGTGGCCACTCCCCGGCCGCTCCAGCGCGGCGCGAACATCGAGTGTTTCCGCCAGGATATCGATCCCCGACGCATCACCCTGCATGTCGCCGATGCGCGCCTGGATCTCCATCCCCATGGTGATGAGGGTTTCCGAAACGCCTACGGCTAGCCCGCCGGCCGAAATACCCAGGGTCCTGGAGTCAAGTTCGGGTCTTGAGGTGGCAGATACCGTCACGGCACCGGCATAGAGTGAGCTATGTTGATCGACCCAGGCATTCACGCCCGTCATCAGGTCGATCTGGGAGCGATTGCCGGCACCGGCACCAATGCCTGCCGCCACTGCCGTCACACTTAGGCTGACAGAATCTTCACTGGTGGCAGAGACACTGACAGACGCCAGCACCGTGCCGTGCTCATAAGAGCGGTCGCCCACCTGAGTATGACTGCCAAGATAGGCCTGGGTATTGCCCTCGAGCTTGGCGATCCCGATAGAGACACCCGCCGCCACCTGGCCAATGGCGCCGCCCGCTGCCGTCAAGGTGTAATCCCGTTCGGCGTGCGCCAACACCTCGAGGTGAGACGCCGCGAGGATCGATACCCCCTGGTGCGGCGCATTACCGCTCTCGAGATAGCTCAACTGCTCGGTGCGATCAATCAGTGTCACCGCCTGGCCGCCAACCGCGACGGACAGCGCCGCAGAACCGCCATAGCCTTTCAGATCGGCATTGGCATCGAAACCGCTGCTGACCCGGACCGTCCCTCCAGCACTGAGCTCGCTGCCGAAACCAACCGTTGCTGTCACCGCACCATTGAGCTCCAGAACGGTGATAGCGGCCCCCACACTGGCAACACCGCTGACCGCACCACTGCCGGTAATCGCCTGGATGGTTAGTTGCTCTTCGGCCTCCACGCGGATGTCACCACCTGCCGTCAGGGTGACGTTGCGCCCTACCGTCGCCGCGGTATCACCCACGGTCTGCCCCGATGCCGCGTCGAAGTCGATATCGAAGGTCAGGTCATCGAGCGCCGCATTGGTGCTCTCCCGATTGGCCTGATTTTGATTGCCGGCATTGCTCGGGGTGTCGAACTCGTCGTCGAACTGGGCCTGTTCCTCCTCGTCGAAGGCGTCTTCATCATCAACGCCGGAGTCGCCCTCCGAGCTCTCCTCCTGCATCGCGTAGTCACCGTTCTGCAGGTCGGCGAAGGTGTCGTGGACCAGCGTACCGAGTTCTTCGACTTCCTCCTGGTTTTCCTGACTGAGCCCGCTGCCCAGGCTGACCACCGAGATGGCACCGCTGATACTCAGCGCTGCCGTGGCCGAGAAGGCCACCGCCGTGGAATTCAGCACCCGGTTAAGCTCGGCCTGCACATCCAGATGACGCCCGGCGGTGATCTGAGAGTGGCTGCCAACGGTGGCACTGGTCCGCTCACGCAGCACCATGACGTCCACGGCGGCACCCGCACCGGCGCCCCCCACCGCCGCAGCCCCCACGGCCTGCAGATAGTCCCCCGGCGATCCGCGTTCGTTGATCTGCGTGGTCGTGGTGGCCGTCACCGCGACATCGCGACCGGCCTCGAGCACACTATGGCGCCCGTCCATGCTGACGACCCTGGCGACGGTTTCGGCATCGGCCATCATCACCGATACCGCGCCGGCCACTGCACCAAGCCCCGCCGCGCCAGTCGCCACGGTAATGCCCATGTCCATCTGCTGGTTGGCAGTGACCTGGATATCTCGTGCGGCGTCCAGCGTCGCCCCCAGCACCTCGGCGCTGGCGTTGGAGTTGAACAGGCCCACGGCCAGGCTGGCACCAATCCCCACGCCGCCGCTGCCAGCGGCCGCCCCGGCGATAAAGCGCCCACTGATGTCATTGTCGGCGTTGACGTTGATGTCGCGTGCTTCCAGCGTCACGTTCTTCACGTAAGCGCGCGTATCCAGCGCCATGCTCACCGCACTGGCCGAGCCAGATGCCGCAACACCTGCCCCGCCGACACTGGCGCCAATCACCACCGACAGGAAATCGACGCTCGCCCGCGCATCGACATCGATATCCCCATCAGCCTTGATCATGACCGTATCGGCCGCAAAATCGGATCCATCGATCCAGGCGTGAGTACGATGACCAAACAGATTGACGTCCACCCCGGCAGTCGCCGCAGCGGTAAGGTCCAGCGCTGCTGAGCCGCCGCCGCTATCGGCATCGGCATGGTGCAGGGCACGCACCACTACATCCGCCTCGCTGGTCACCTCGGCATCGTCGACCCAGGCCTGGGTATGCCCGTTGATGCCATCCACTGTGACGTTGGCCGCCACGGCGCCGACAACACCGCCGGCGACCGCCACGGCCAGGGTCAGAAACTCCATATGGCTGGTGGCCAGCACCACCACACCGCTGCGCGCTTCGGTGTCCCAGTCGCCCTCTCCCCAGTTGAGGTTACGCTCACGGCCATCGTCGTCACTGCTACCCACTTCCGACGGAGCACCATCCCAGGCAAAGGCCACATCGCGTGCACTGCCGTTGGCCCTCGCCAGCACCACGGCGCCACCGCCAATCCAGGCCTCCGAATTGCTGCCCATCAGATCGACGCCGACGCTGCCACCGATGGCCACGGCGCCGGCTGCAACGGCTCCCAGCTTGACGCTGCTGGTGTCGTGGGTATCCGCATGCACCACCAGGTTGCCATCGGCGGTCACCGTGCCGCCATCGATGCGTGCCTGGGTGGTGTTATTGATCAAGGAACTGCCGGTAATGCCGGCACCCGCGCCAAACGTGCCGTAGGTGACCCCCGCCAGCACCGCCCAGTTGGAGGAGCGGGAGTCCGCCAGGATAACGATATCGCCGCCACCGGCGCCCGCCTGGGTGGTTTCCAGGGTGGCATTGTGGCTGCCGGCGACGATGCTGTTCTGGATATCGTGATAGGCTACCGACAGGCCAGCCGCACCGCCTTTGACGGCGACCGTGAGCTGTGCACTGGCCGAGTCGATGCGGCTTTCGTCTTGCGCCACGATGGCGATGCTGCCATCCGCCGTAACCGTTGCCCCCTGGACGTCGGCCAGAATCTCCTTGCGGGTAAAGTTCAGCGACACCGTACCACTCAGGGCGGCCACGCCGGCCACTGAGGCGCCCAAGGTGTAGGCATTGATCTGCGAGGTCGATTCGGCCAGCAGCCCCACGTTGCCCCCCGCCGTCACCTGGGTGGCCGAGCCTTCGATAACCGCGCGCAGCCGGTTGGGCGCTGCGCTGGTCGGGTCATCCGGATCGCCGCCGATATAGTTGTAGGCGAAGTAGCCCGCCAGCGCCACGGCCCCGGCACCGGCGCCGCCCACCGTGAAGGCGTTCATGGCCAGATCATCGGTGGCCTGCAGACGAATATCGCCACCTGCATCAAGCTCGGCACCGTCTGCTACTACCGCCTCGAGGTTGGTGCGCATCCAGTTCAGCGACAGGCCGCCGGCGACAGCCAGCTTGCCACCGCCCGCCCCTGACATGGCAAAGCTCCAGATCTGGTCGCCCGGCTCTGGCGTGGCGGGGCGATCTTCATCGTCTTTCTCGTCTGGAATCAGATCCTCGTCGACGTCGATGGTGGGTACGTCGGTGACTCGCAGCAGCGCCGCCTCGACGTGAATATCGCCATCCGCGCTTACCCGGGTATCGGCACCGTCAATCCTGGCGCTGAGAATCGAGGCCATATCGTTGGTCGCCGAGGCGCCAGCCAGACCGGCGGCACCGGCCCCGGCGGCGGCACCCGACACGTTGATCATGATCGGGGCAACCGACGCACTGACGATCACGTGTCCCGTGTCGGCCGCTGCTCCCGCCTTGGCGGTCACGACGGCATCGTTACGGATCGACGCCAGCACATCGTTCTGCATGAAGTTGATGCCGATCGAACCGGCCAGCGCGACCTTGCCCGCTGCGGCGCCCCCGGCGGTAATATTCAGCAGCTGCGCTTCGGAATGTGCCTCGACGACCACGTTACCCGCGTTGGCAGTGACCGTAGCATCGTCAATGACCGCGGCAATCTGGCCCAACTCATAGGCGACTGGATCACCGCCCATGTCGAGCATCAACATGTCTTCCGATGCATCGACGTCGTCGTCGCTGGTATTTTCAATGGTGCGCGACGGATCCGTGGGGTCGCCGCCGAGGTAGTTGAAGGCGATCGCCCCACCGCCGGCCACTTTGCCGGCACCGGCAACGCCGAAGGCGAAATTGACCAGGCCCTTGCTATCGTCGGCCACGACCTTCACGTCACCCCCCGCGGTGACGTCGGCGCCGTTGACGATTTCCGCGCGCACCGAGGAGCGCATCCAGTTGAGACCCACGGCGGCCGAGCCGGCCGCGCTACCTCCAGCGGCACCGGCGATGCTGATATTGATCACCCCCGAGGAGAAGTCGAGATTCGACGTGTCCCGCGGGGCGATATCCGACTCTTCGTCCTCCTCGAGATCGTCCTCGCCGTCGACGCCTTCACTCTCGAGGTCGACATCGCCGAGCCCGACACTGGCGAGGTCGAACTCCTCATCGTCGTCGGCCAGCTCCGCCAGCACCTTCACGTCGCCACCGGCATCGAGGGTGGCGCCGCTGACGCTGGCCATGATCAGACTATCGGTCTGCACCGTGCTGGCGCTGATGCCACCGGCCACCTTGCCGGCGCCGGCGGCACCAATGGAGATCACCACCACCCGGGCGCGGTCCTCGGCGGCAACGCGGATATCACCGTCGGCCTCGAGCTTGGCGCCGTCATTGACCATGGCCGCCGCCTGACCGGAGATCAAATTGACGGTGACCGCCCCGGCCAGGCCCACCTTGCCGGCGGCAGAGCCGCCAAAGGCCACCGAGACCACCAGGGTGTCGGAGACCGCCACCACGTCGATGTCACCACCGCTGACGATCGAACCGCCGCTGATCATCGACAGGCCGGACGTGTCGATCAGGTTGACACTGACGCTGCCGGCGATCGCCACCTTGCCGGCGCCGGACGCCGCGCCGGTGATCGAAATCAGCTGGCCCTGCTGATGCGACGCCACGCTGACGTCGCCATCGGCGACGATATCGCTGTTGGCCACATAAGCGGCAACGCTGTTCTCGAGCCAGTTGACCGCCACGCTGCCGGCACCGGCGACCTGCTTGCTGGCCCCGGCACCGATCGACAGGCTGCGATTTAGCCCGGTGGTACGGCCCGCTACACTGACCTCCTGGGCGCCGCGCAGCGAGCTGTCCTCGATCCGCGCGATCACCCCGGCCTCGGCGTCCTCGTCGCCGCCGAGCACCGCGCTATTGCCACCCACGTAGTTGATGCTGATGCCGGCACCGACGCCGGCGGTGGTGCCTACCCCGACGGCACCGGAGAGGGTAAACAGGCTGGCACGATCGGTGGCCAGCACCTCGACGTCGGGGTCGTCGCCCTGCAGCTGGTAGTGACTCTCGACCACCGCAGCCTGGGTCAGACTGCTGATCAGATTGACCCCCACCGAGCCCGACAGGCCAAAGCCCTTGCCACCGGTGGCTACCCCAACGGAGGCGGCCATCGAGATCACCAGCGCTTCGCTCTCGGCGACTACCGAGAGGGAATCGACCTCGACGCGCCCATCGTCGCTCTCACTGCCGACGCCCTCGCTGAGGGCCTCGACCTGATGATTGATGAAGCTCACCGCCGCGCCAGCACCGATGCCGGCATTGCCGCCGGCGGCCACGGCGCCAGCGATCAGGATGGTATTCGACGCGTCCATGGCGCTGATACCCAGTTCGCCGAGCTGACCAGACTCGAGGCGCAGCAGGCGCGCATCGACGCTGCGCTGGGAGACCAGCGCCGCGGCTGAACCTGCCACACCGGCGCCCTTCTTGCCGGTGGCCACCGCCAGGCCGGCAGCGGCCACCACGCTCCAACCATCCAGCTCGGCGTCTATGGAAAGGTTGCCGCTACGCCAGTCGCCGATATCGGCGACCTCGGCGGTGGTCTCGCCGCCCTGGATGGCCACTGCCGCGGCGCCGGCCACCGCGACCGACTTGCTCGAAGTGGATATCGCAGCGCCCCCGGCGAGCATACCGATATGCGTCGAATCATAGGCGGTCACCGCCACGTCGCCGTCCACGGCGACTTTATCCAAGCCGCGGATCGCCGCGACGGCGTTGTCCTCGCCCACGTGAACGATGGCCGAGCCGGAGATCGCCACCCCCTTCTCGCCGCCACCGCCGCCGCTGCCGCCGCCCTGACCGGCCTTGCCGCTGAACTCGGCGATGACGTTGTCATAGTTGGCCTGGTTATTGGGCCACTTGCCGGGATCATCGCCGCTACTGCCACTGCTGCCACCGCCTGAGTTGCTGTCCTTGCCACCGGCCTTGGTACCGGCCACGGCAAGGTCCACCACCACGCCGCTGTTGGCGGCGCTGACCTCCAGGTCGCCACCGACCAGCAGCGTGCCAGTCGGGCCCGAGACGATCGGATCGCCGCTGTCGGCACCGATCCACGCACGTGTATCGCGATCCACCACGCTGACCGCCGCCGAGGCACCCACCGCGGCCTGGCCGGAGGTCGAGAAGCTACCGGTGATATTGATGGCGTAGGTCTCGTCGTTGGCGCTGACCCGCAGCGCCGGCCCGTCTTCATCGACCTGACCGTCGCCGACCTTGATCAGGGCGCCGTCGCCAATACTGGCATGGGTCAGATTGTCGATGACGTTGGCTACCGCCGAGGCATTGAAGGCAAGCTTCTCCGCCTTCCCGCCGGAGGCACCGATGCCGAGCACCAGGCTGGAGGTGTCGGCGCTGACATCCAGACTATCGGCGAGCAGCACCACCCCGGACTCGATCTCTGCTGACGTGCTGCTGGAGAGCAGATTGGTGGTAACCGCCGCACCGATCGCCACACCCTCGGCTTTGCTGCCAAGGCTCGGCGAGCTGAAGATCGCCTTCTGCCACTTCTCGGCGTTGAACGAGCCCGACCCACCGATGCCACCAAGCTTGATGTTGCCGACCAGATTGAACAGGTCGTTGGCGCTGCGGGCATTGACCGAGACGTGCTGCTCGCCGTTGGGGGCGAGATCCTCCAGCGCAGTCAGGTCGTCCTGACCGTCGACGTTGAGGCGCGCGCCGTCGCGGATCCGCGCATCGCTGTCCTGCCCCAGCAGGAAGACGTTGCCGGCACCGGCCAGCGCCAGCTTCTCGCCTTCGGCGGTGGCCTGGGTCCAGCTATCGAAGCTGCCCTTGAGGCCGAAATTGCTGGTAAAGAAGTTGCCGATCGAGGCGATCAGCTCGGGGATCTGCTGCTCAAGCGGCGCGCCCAGCCGCTCCCAGCGCTCCTCGTCGCCGAAATCCTCCTCGCTGAGGTCGACGTCACTGCGGCTTTCACCCAGGAACTCATAGAGGATGCCCACCTCGCCCCCGGCGGCATGCCCCTCCTCGACCATGACCGTGTTGCCATTGTCGAGCGAGTTGACGACATCGCTGCTGTCGTGGTCGGCGTCGCTATCGCCATCGGCCAGGGCACGAATCTCGCCGTAGAGGCCGGCATGGAACAGGCTGGTGGGATCGATTTCGTTGAGGCTGTCGGCAGAAACGTCGATGCGTCCGCTGGCGTCCAGATCGACGTTACCCTCGATGCTGGCGTTGGCCACGTTGTCCTGGATGCCTACGCTGACCGCACCAGAGATCGCCACGGTCGCGGTCTTGTCCTCCTTATCCTTGCTGTTGTTGTCGCTCTTCTTGTCCTTGGCGCTGCCCTCACTGCTGCCGCTGGACTCCTTGGAATCGGTGACCTTCGACTTCAACCAGCGCTTGAGCGGATTGTCACTGTCGGTGCCGGCACTGCTGTCCTTGGCCGCCGAGCCACTGGCGTTGACGCTGGGACGGTGGGCGCTGACCGCCTCCACCTCGACGTCCCCGCCAGCCTCGATGGTGGTGCGCGAGCCGACGATCTCGCCATCACGGTTGCGGCCTTCATCCAGCCCCAGACGCGCTTCGGCGACGTTGTTGTCGACCATCACCGCAACCGCCGCGGCCAGGTCGAGCTTCTCACCGCTATCGGCGGTCTTGGCGGCGCTATCCTTGTCGTCGTCATCGCCAAACAGCCCGGAGACCACGCCCTTGAGCTTGGAGGAGATCGGTTCGAGCAGCACCAGTGGCGACTTGCCGAGATCCTTGGCGCTCTTCTCCAGCCCGTCCACCACCCCGGAGGGGCTGGCAGCGGCGGTACCGGCAGATGCGCTGACGCCGTTGGCGCTCTTGGGAATGTAGGCAAAGAAGGTGCCGGAGATCGCCTCGCGACGGGTGTCGGCGTTGACGCGCACGGCGTTGTCGGCATTCACGTCGCCGGCCAGCTGCGCCTCGGTAATGCCATTTTCCACGCCCACCGCAATGGCCACGCCGACCTTGCCCTTCTTGGCCGCCGAGGTCGACGACACCGCACTGCGCTCGAGGGTGCGCGCATCGACGCTGATAGTGCCGCCGTTGCCGTCGTCATCGGTCTCGGCGGTGAACCGCGCATCGTCCCACACCATGGCACGGGACTGGGTGTCGAGCACCGCCACTGCCGCCGAGCCGGCAAACCCCTTGACCGCCGAGGGCGCCGAGGTCACCGACTGGGTGGTATCGACACGGCTGTTGATGTTGATATCGCCCTGCTTGGCGTGAAGCGCCCCATGAACATGCACGTTGGAGTGAGCGATCAGGGTACTGACCGAGACGCCTACGCCCCAGGACTTGGTGGGTTCCACCGAGGCCTCGAGCACGATCACGCTATCGATGCTGATATCGCCTTCGGCGATCAGCTCCGCGTCAACGCCAATATCGATCAGGCTCTCGGCGATCAGCGTCGAGATACTGCCGAACAGCGACAGGCCCTCGACGAAGTCGGTGGCCGCCTCCAAGCCCATGTCGACCCAGCTGTTGCCACTCTCGAACGAGATCAGCGAGCGGTCGGGATTGTCGATGCGTGACTCGATCTCGATCTGCGCGGCTTCGAGGCGGGCATCGCCGATCACCACCGACAGGTCGAACAGGCCCACGTCGACGAAGCCGTTGGCCGGCGAGCCGTTGAAGAAACCCATCGGCTGGGCGTAAAGGCCCAGGGCGCCGTCGACCTGGAGGTGGCTGCCGCCATGGATCTCGATCCCCGCGGCCTCGATGCTCAGGTCGCCGTCGATATCGAGATCGGCGCCGTCGAGCACTACGCCATCGGCGACCATTCGCAGGTCGTGACCACCACTGGTTGCGATGCTGGCGCCGTCCAGGGTCAGGATGCCGCTGGCGGCCAGGGTGACGCTCTCGCTGAGGGTGATATCGGCGTCATCGCTCAGGGTCACGTCGCCGAACCAGATATAGTTGAGCTCGGCGTTGCCGCGCAGGGTCAGGGGATTGAAGGCCGACAGATCGTCGACGCTATCGCCAGCATCCACCATCGCCTCGACGCGACTGTCCGACTGGCGGCTGTCGACTTCGATATCGCCGTCGTCGAGATCACCATCGGTGAACTCGATCATGAAGTCGGTGGCGACATGGCTCGATCCGATCAGCTCGCCGGCCACGCTGCTGCGCAGGGTCAGGGAGTCGCCATCAAAGGCGCTGGCGTCGATATTCGCCGCCTCCGCGCCGTCGGCCACTTCCAGCACCACGCTGGCGATGCTGTCGAGCGAAGTAACCAGCTCGTCGTCATCGCTGCCCTCGACGACATAGCTCAGGCTATCGGCATCCAGGGTCATATCGCCGACATGATGGGCCACCAGGGTGTTGTCGCCCCCGCCACCGTTGAGGTCGTGCTCGCCCGCCGCGGCCAGCTCGAAACGGTCGTTGCCGCCACTGCCGGTAGCCGTGAGGTTGCCCGCCCCCTGCATGGCGACCAGCACCCCGCCGGCCTGCAGCTGAGCACTGACCACCTCGCGACCCACGTCGCCAAGCGACAGGTCGAGCGCGTTCATCAGCGTCTCGACGGCGTCGTGCTGGTCACCCTCGCCGAGGGCCTCGAGGGTCATGTCGTCAGCGGCATCGAGTACCAGCGTGCCGTTGGCCAGGTCGATCTTCGCCTCGACGCCGTCGGCACTGCCCAGCACCTCGGCCAGGTTGCCCAGGGTGCGCACGCCATCCAGTGAGAGTATCTGCTGCGGGCCATCCTCCCCGACATTCACACCGAGCCGCAGTGCCCCCTGGATATCGCCGCTCTCCTCCTCGATCTCGCCGGGCTCGTCCTCGGCGGAGAAGATCGCCGCAAAGTCCTCCTCGCTGAGCAGGTCGGCTAGCGCAGTGGCCGCCGAGACGCCGTGGTAGCCGCCGGCGTCGACCTCCAGGTCGGCATCGCCCTGGCGAATGATCGAGACCCGCTCCACTGCTTCATAGCGGGACTCGGTAGACGCATCATCCTCTTCGAGGGTGAAGGTGTCGCCGTCGAGGGTGACCGAGTCGATGGCGTCTTCGAGGCGCAGCTCGAGGTGGTCCTCGCCGCTGCCGCCGATCACGATGTTCTCGCCGGCCCCGGCGATCAGGTGATTGTCGCCGGCCTGGGCGTTGAACTCGCTGACGCCCTGCCCGCCGATCAGGGTGTCGTTGCCGCTGCCACCCTCCAGATACACCTCGCCCGTGAAGGCACTGGCATCGAGGCGGGTGTTGCCGCCCTCGATGGCCTGCAGGATGCCGCCGTAAATGTTCTCCAGCGAGTCGCGTCCGACCTGCCGCGACTGCTTCTTGACCGCGTCGTGACTGGCGCTGCCGGCGCCGGCCTGGGCCACGCCCAGGGTTGCCAGCGCCAGGGCGAAATCGCCCTGATCGTCAACGGCCATAAAGTCGTTGAGGAAGCGCACCGTCCAGAACCGATTGCCGTCTTCATTCAACCCGCTAGCGACCTGGACATTGCCCTCGCCAATTCCCGGGGTTGCCTCGAGGACACGCTGGATCTGCAGCGCCTCAGCGTCGGCAGCAATCGTTTCGCTGACCCCGTCATCGTAGAAGAACTGGATTCCCTCACCGGGATCGCCGCCCCACACCAGCTCGTACTCGGCCACCGCATCAGCGTGCAGCAGTTGGTCGTCGTCGAGTTCGAGAAAACTGCTCGAGGCGCCCATCACGCGGTTCTCACCGCCGCCACCGTCGAGGGTGTTGCTGCCGGTGTTGCCGAACAGCACGTCGTTGCCACCGCCGCCGTGGAGGTAATCGTCGCCGGTACCGCCGATCAACAGGTCGTCGCCGTCGCCGCCACGCAGCACATTGGCCCCTGCCACGCCCTCCAGGCGCACGTCGCCGGAGAAGGCGCTGGCGTCGAGTTCATTGTCGCCCTCGCCGCCGATCAGGATCGCCAGCTCGACGTTCTCGAGCACATACAGCACATCGCCATCAACACTGAGCGTGGTGTCGGTCAACGTCATGTCGACGTCGGCCTCGACGCGCAGTTGATCCTCGGCGCTGTTTTCGCCGCCGTGGATCTCACCGCTGCCGCTGGCGGAGAGCAGGAAGAAGTCGTCCTGGTTGCTGCCGATGGCGGTGACGTTGGCACCCTGGAGCTGGAAGGTCACTCCACCCAGGCCGTAGTCGCTGGCGTCCAGGGTCATGTCCTCGCTCTCGGCGGAGGCGCCGAGGATCATCTCCTCGGGGTGGTGGGAGAAGCTCAGTACCGTGGTGTCACCGACGTTGACAGTGGCCTCGTCACCGCTGCTGCTGAGGACGATATCGCCGCTATCACGCTCGACCAGATAGCTGTCCAGGGCGTCGTCGTCGCTGACGAAGGTGTCCTGGCCGCCGCGGGAGATCAGCAGGTTCTCGCCGCTACCGCCCTCGAGGGTGTCGTCGCCGCTGCCGCTCTCGAGGATGTCGTTGCCTCCCAGGCCGCGCAGGGTGACGCCCTCATCGCCTGCCACCAGGATGTCATCGGCATTCGACCCCTCGAGGATACCGAAGCCGCTGACGTCGCCGGAAAATCCGGTGGCCGTGCCGCTGCCGAGGTCCACCTCGACGCCCTCGTCGTACTCGATGTAGCTCAGGGTGTCGTCGGCACGGCCGTCGAGGCCGTGAATACCGCTCAGGGTGATGCCCTGGTACTCGTCGTCCTCGGGCTCCTCGCCCACCAGCACGCTGCCTTCATTCAATACCGCGAAGAAACTGCCGGCGTTGACCGAGGCCACGCGATGCTCGGCGTCGCTGTCGTCGAGCTCGACCTCGACCACGCCGCTGAATGACAGCTGATGAAAGCTACCGGTGCCGCTCTCGTCTCCGTCGAGCACCCAGTCACCGCCCTGCTCACCGCCATACACGATCCGATCATCGCCTTCGCCACCTTCGAACACGATGTCGAGAGCTTCCGCACCGGTCAGATCGAGAATGTTGTTACCCCCTTCCTCCCCCAGGAAGGTGAACGTCAGATGCTCGGCGTTGCCGAGCAGTCCGTTGTCGTCATTGAAGCTGAACCGGTCATCCTCATTGCTGGCCTCAACCTCGACGCTGATCACGTCATCCAGCGCCATACCATCGATCAGCTCCGGGCCGTTTTCACCGTTGAGGTCGAGGAACTGCAGCTGCTTCTGGTTACCCTCTTCCACCACCCTTACTTCGAGATCGGTGGCTGCCTCCAGCGCTACCGACAAGGGATCGGCGGAGAGCAGCATGCGCGGCTCGAGGCCTTCGAAGACGAAGCGCGACTTCTGCGCCTGGGCGCGGCTGCGCTTGCGCGTCAGCTTGGCGACCAGGGTGGCCAACGGCGTGCGGGTGGGCTGGAAGGGACGGTTCATGGCGGTTCTCCTGGCTGACCGCGGCCCGATGTCTCCGGGGGAGAGCACATCGGCCGACGGAAGCGTGACTCGGTGACGCGAGGGGTTGTCCGGTGCCTCAGTGCACCGGCGCATCATCCTCGCTAGTGCTCTCGACGCGCTGCTCGGCCGGGTCGCCCTTGGGCTGGGCGCCGACGCGCTCGCCACCGCGGGCCAGTCGGCTGAGGCGATTGAAATTGCGCATCGACTGCAGGTGGATATACA
Organism: Franzmannia pantelleriensis; assembly: GCF_900102875.1. Lineage (GTDB taxonomy): Bacteria > Pseudomonadota > Gammaproteobacteria > Pseudomonadales > Halomonadaceae > Franzmannia > Franzmannia pantelleriensis. The sequence continues at coordinate 14,660 of NZ_FNGH01000001.1, read as the reverse complement.
GCAGCTCCAGCTCGTCGTTGGCCAGCATCGCCTTCAAGGCATTGTCGTCTATGCCCTTGAGCTTGGCGCGATTGACCGCCTTGAAGCCGGTCAGGGTGCGCGAACCACCCTCGCCCTGGCGCACCTGGGCCTGGACATCCTCGAGCAGGTCGAGCTCCAGCAGACGCTTGCCAAAGGCACGGGTGCGTTGAAAGTGCGCCTGGTAGTCCTGAAGGAAGCTGAGCACCCGCTCCAGGTACTGGGTGCGCTGACCGTCACTGTCGAAGAAACGCTCCCCCTTGCCCTCGGCGTTGATGCCTTCGTAGGAGGCATCGATGCACAGGGTGAAGGTCTTGCCCTCTTCGCTCGAGGCAAACACGAACGGATAGCGGCGCAGGAAGGCCGGCACGTACTCACCACGCCATTGGCCATCGGCGTCCACCATCAGATTGCTGTCCTGGGCCAGGCCCAGCACCGCCACCGGAAGCACGCCGTCGTCGGTGTCGGTGAAGACGATCGGCAGATCGGTGCCGGCGGCGGGAAATTCGCCAGCCATCAACGGCACCGAATTGACCTCGGCGGCGAAGCCGAAGTCCTGGCTGACCTTGAGTGACAGGTCACCGTGCTTGTCGCGGGTGATGGGTTGCACGTTGCGGTAGATAAGAAGTTGCGTTGCCATGTGGTCCGCTTCCTTTTTAATGGTCAGTGGCCGGAATCATGCTTCCGGCTGATACTAGCTCTCGATCGCGTTCAGGGCTGCTGCGCCTGACCACTCTCGTCAGCCTTTGAGTCGGGCGACAGTACACGCCCGCCGTAGTAACAGGTGAAGAAGGGTTGGCTATCGTGCCCCAGGCCGAGGGAGACGTTGCTCAGACGCTCAGCGCCATGACGAGCGACCCAGTCCACCAGTGTCTGCTGCGGTGCCGCTTGCCACTCACGCGCCAAGGCCATCATCAGCCCGGCGATGGTGCCCAGAGGAAGATCTGCCTCGTGCAGGTGCACGTTGAGGGATCTCCGCGGCGTCGACTGCCTGGCTAGCCACTCGTCGATCGCTACCGTCATGGGCGGCCACGGGTAATGCTTGAGGGCTGCGCTGATCTCGAGCTGCTCTATTAACTCACCCACCAGCGCTGGCATGGCCTGGGTCGTCTGACGTATGGCGGCGCGTGCTGCCCCGGCCGAGGGTAGGATGACGTAGTCAGAGCAGGCCGCAGCAGGCTCACCGGCATGCCACTTCCAGGCACGATACTGCACGTGGTGCGAGGTGCTGCCATCGAGCCGTTCCGGCATAGGAAACTCCCAGTACACCTTGCAGCGCTGCCCCTCCAAGCCAAGATGCAGGTATTGCACATGTACGGGGTCATAGTCGGCCATGAAGGTCTCAAGATCCGCCGCCGGCATGTCCAGGCGGCAAAGCAGACGCCCCAATGCCTCCAACGTACCTGGGGTACCGAGCACGCTGCCCGGTACGCCAAAGAGCGCTCGCTCGCTCTGCCACCTCACCGGAGCGCACTTCACCGAATGCTCATGAAAATATGGCACCCGCAGCCCGACGAGAAAGTCCAGGATGCAAGCCTGGAGCTCTGGCGAAGAAGGGCCGCTTGGCTTAGAAACGGTTGTGGACATGCATATCTACCGGGTCATCCAGCAAGGCATCAACCTGCTGCAGATCGTCTGCATTGATGACCCCCGCGGCATGCCGCAAGCGCAGCACACCCAGCAGGTAGTCGTAGCGGGCACCCGCCAGTTCGCTGCGGGCAAAGAACAGCTCGCGCTCGGCATCGAGCAGGTCGAGCAGCGGCGTCACGCCGGATTCATACCCCACCTGACGTGACTCGACGATGCGCTGGTTGGTGCGCAGCGATTCGCTCAGCGCGCGCTCACGGGACATGGCGGTGAGGATCCCCTGATAGCCGGCGCGCACTTCGCGGCTGAGTTCACGACGTACCTGATCGTACCGGGAGCGGCTCACCTCGATCAGCTGTTCACCCTCGCGCACCTGAGAAGACACCATGCCACCGCTGTAGATGGGAATATTCAGGTCGAGACGCGCAATTTGGGTTTCCACCTGGCTGCCGCCGCCGAACAGCGAGCCCTCGGTATCGTCGTTTTCGTAGCTGACGGTCAGCCCCAGCGTCGGCAGGTGACCGCCGCGCCGTACCCGCACCTCCTGGTTGGCGACCTCCATCGCTAGTTCCGCGGCCTGCAGGCGGGGGTTGCGCTCCAGCCCCAGGCGCGTCCACTCATCCTGGTCGTCAGGGTCGGGGCGCTCCAGCTCGAGATCGTCACGCACTGGCTTGAGACGGTCCGGCAAGGAGCCGGTCACCTCTTCCAGGCCGTTCAAGGCATCGCGCAGCGAGTTTTCGACCTCGAGCTCGCGCGACTCCACCTGCAGCAGCCGCGACTCGGCGTCGAGCAGATCGACCTCGCGGGACAGGCCATCCTCGTAGCGCGCGCGGGCCTCGGACAGGTTGGTTTCGACCTGCTCCTTTTCGGCCTGCAGGAAGGTCAGGTTCTCGTAGAGTGCCAGGGCATCGAAGTAGCGCTCGGCAACGCGCAGCACCAGATCCTGGCGCGCCACTTCCAGCTCGGATGCCGCCTGCTGGGTTTCGGTGTCGGCCTGGCGGAACGCTGCCCAGCGCGAGTAGTCGTAAACAGATTGTTCGAGGGAGATACCGTAGACGGTGGTAGGAAAGCTAGTGCTCCCGCTGTCAAACACCTCATTATCGGTGCTGACGATATTCTGGGAGGTGTCGGTATAGCTGGCATTGGCCGAGACCTGCGGCAACAGTGCAGCGCGGGCCTGGTCGTAGCGTTCGTCGGTGGCGAGCTTGCCGAAGAAGTCCGCCTGGAACTGCGGGTCGTTCTGCCTTGCCAGCTCATGGGCCTGCATCAGACTGGTTGCCGATGCCGTCGGCGCAGCCAGTAGTGAGGCCACCGCTAGCGTCAGCAGATAACGGCGGGGGTGTGCCCTGCTCATTGTTGTACCACTCCTCGAGACGAGGCTCCCTGCGTTGGAGCGCGCGTGTAAGTAACACGGTTTTACAAATTAGCTATTTCCGTCATTCTAACGACTGAGATACCCGTCGGCGCGACACTCTGTTCCAAACATCACGCCAGATTGTCCGCAGCGCGGGAGCCAAGCATGGCAGCGAGCATGTGACCGATACGCAGGAGAAGCGGCGTGCCAGGATCCAATAACACGAACTATCTCGACCAATCGTTACCGCATGTTCACTTCAGCACCCGCGATCTGGACCGCGAGCACAGATCACAAGCCTGGCGTGATATCGCCGACCCCTTCTTTCACGTCGATCCAGACAGCAGCGATATCATCGAGGGGGAGATCGACTCCTACCTGTTCGGCGACTGGATGCTGGGCACGATTCGCTGCAACAGTCATCGCTTCTTTCGTCAGGCGTCGCTGGCGCCCAGCGAGGGACTCAATTACTACTTCATTCAGGTCTACCGCTACGGCCGGCTCGAGGGGCAATGCGGCGACACCAACCTGAACGCACGCCCGGGCGACGTCAGCTTTCTCGATACCCGACAGCTGATCGATCTCGAAGCCACGTCAATGGAGAGCCTGACCTTGATCCTGCCGCGCTACGATCTGGGGCTCGACGTCAATGAGACGGATCTGCACGGTACGCTACTGCCCCGGGAGCAGCCGCTGACCAAGTTGATCACGGCCCACCTCGAAGCGCTCTGCGCGCAGCTGCCGCAACTGACACAGCGCGACGTCCCGCGCCTGCAGCCCTGCACTCGCAATCTGCTCGCCTCGGGCATCGATCCGGCAGAATGCACCTCAGGGCACCTGTCGCCCTCGGCCCAGAGCCTCAAGCAGCGCCTGCACGCCTTCATCGACCGCCACCTGACCGACCCAGGGCTGGGACCGGCCATGCTGCTCGATGCCTTCAGCATCTCGCGCACTACCCTGTATCGCGCCTTCGGCAAGCCGGGCGTCAGCGACTATATCCGCTATCGGCGGCTCGAATCGGCGCTGCGCGACATGCGCAACCAGCCCCAGGAGCCGGTCAGCCAGGTCGCCTTCCGCTGGGGGTTCGCCAACGAGCGGCAGTTCCAGCGCGCCTTTCAGGCGCACTTCGGCATGTCGCCGATAGAGGCCCGCGAACAGGGTGACCTGCTGCTGCAACGCACCTCACCGGCCATCGCGATTCAGGAGACCCTGCTCTACTGGTCCAGGTACCGCCAGACGTGATACGTGGGCATCGTCCAGGCATAAAAAAACGCCGCCTCCCGAAGGAGGCGGCGTCTTTCGATCTGGCTGATCGAAGGACTATCGCGCTAGGCGATCAGTCCTGACCCATCTGCTGCTTGATCAGGTCGCCGATGGTGGTCGCGCCACCGCTCTCGGGACTCTCTTCGCGCAGCTTCTTGAGGTTCTGACGGGTGTCGTCCTGATCCTTGGCCTTGATCGACAGGTTGATCGCACGGTTCTTACGATCGACACCGACGATGCGGGCTTCGACGCTGTCGCCTTCGCTCAGCACGTTGCGCGCGTCTTCGACGCGGTCGGCGCTGATCTCGGAGGCCTTGAGGACGGCAACGACATCGGTCGCCAGCTCGACGTGGGCTTCCTTGGCATCGACTTCGACCACGCGGCCGGTGACCACGGCGCCCTTGTCATTGACAGCCAGGAACTCGGAGACCGGATCGGTTTCGAGCTGCTTGATGCCCAGCGAGATGCGCTCACGCTCCGGATCGATGGAGAGGATGACCGCTTCGGCTTCGTCGCCCTTCTTGAACTGACGTACGGCTTCTTCGCCGGTCTCGGTCCAGGAGATGTCGGACAGGTGCACCAGACCATCGATGCCGCCTTCCAGGCCGATGAAGATGCCGAAGTCGGTGATCGACTTGATGCTGCCGGCAACGCGGTCACCCTTGTTGTAGCGCGCGCTGAAGTCTTCCCACGGGTTGGTGGTGCACTGCTTGATACCCAGGGAGATACGACGACGCTCCTCGTCGATATCCAGCACCATGACGTCGACATCGTCACCCACCTGCACGACCTTGGAGGGGTGGATGTTCTTGTTGGTCCAGTCCATTTCGGAGACGTGAACCAGACCCTCGACGCCCTCTTCCAGCTCGGCGAAGCAGCCGTAGTCGGTGAGGTTGGTAACGCGGGCGTTGACCTTGGTGCCTTCCGGGTAGCGACCGGTGATGTTGACCCAGGGATCTTCGCCGAGCTGCTTGAGGCCCAGCGAGACGCGGTTGCGCTCACGGTCGAACTTCAGCACCTTGACGTTGATCTCGTCACCCACGGCGACGATCTCGGACGGATGCTTGATGCGCTTCCAAGCCATGTCGGTGATGTGCAGCAGGCCGTCAACGCCGCCGAGGTCGACGAAGGCGCCGTAGTCGGTGAGGTTCTTGACGATACCCTTGATCTGCTGGCCTTCCTGGAGGGTGGCGAGCAGCGCTTCACGCTCGGCGCTGTTCTCGGCTTCGAGAACGGCACGGCGAGACACGACCACGTTGTTGCGCTTGGCGTCGAGCTTGATGACCTTGAAGTCCAGCTCTTTGTGCTCGAGGTGCGTGGTGTCGCGCACCGGACGCACGTCGACCAGCGAACCCGGCAGGAAGGCGCGGATGGAGGCGACGTCGACGGTGAAGCCACCCTTGACCTTGCCGTTGATCACGCCTTTGACAATCTCTTCTTTCTCGAAGGCGGCTTCCAGCTCTTTCCACGCTTCGGCACGCTTGGCCTTCTCGCGGGACAGGCGGGTCTCGCCGAAGCCATCTTCGACGGCTTCCAGGGCGACCTTGACTTCGTCGCCGACGGCAATGGTCAGTTCGCCATTGTCGTCACGGAATTGGGAAACGGGGATCTGACCTTCGGACTTCAGGCCGGCATTGACGGTGACCCAGTCACCTTCGATGTCGACGACGGTGGCCATGACGATGGCACCCGCCTCCATGTTGATGTCCTGGAGAGACTGTTCAAATAACTCAGCAAAGCTTTCGCTCATGATGTTCCTGTGATCAACGTTTTAATGGCGGCGTACCGCCTTCTCCGTACCACCAGCGAGTACGGGCCTACTGCAATGATCCCCGGGGACGTTGGCGCTGGTTCGACCTGGCCTGGCTTTCTGAAATGAGACTGCCGTGCCACGTCATGACGTCTTGCCGGGGGCTCCGTCATGGATCGTCAGGCGACGCGCCGATGCCACGCTGGGCGAGCAGCTGCGTCAACCGATCCACCACTTCCGGTATGGTCAGGCGCGTGGTGTCAAGCGTGATGGCATCATCTGCCGGCTTGAGCGGCGCCACGCTGCGCTGCATGTCGCGTGCGTCGCGTGCCTGAATCTCTTTTAAAAGACTCGATAGACTAGCATTCACACCGCTTTCCTGCAACTGCAAGTGGCGGCGTCGCGCGCGCTCCTCAGCGGACGCCGTGAGGAAAATCTTCAGCGGCGCGCCAGGGAATACCACGGTGCCCATGTCGCGTCCGTCGGCGACCAGTCCCGGCGCCACGGCGAAGTCGCTCTGGCGCGTGAGCAGCGCCTCGCGCACCGGGTTGAGCGCCGCCACCTGGGAGGCGCGATCGCCGGCCTGCTCGGTGCGAATCGCGCGGGTCACGTCCTCGCCCTCAAGCATCACCTGGGGCTCGCCGTCGGCAACCAGGAATTCGACGTCGAGGCTAGCGGCCAGGCGCGCCAGGCCGGCTTCATCGTCCAGCGCCACCGCATGCTTGGCGGCGGCCTGGGCGGTAAGGCGATACAGCGCGCCCGAGTCGAGCAGGTGCCAGCCGAGACGCTCGGCGACCAGGCGACTGATGGTGCCCTTGCCGGCGCCACCGGGGCCGTCGATGGTCAGCACCGGTGCCTGGGTGGCGGTATCGCTCATGCGCCCTCCCCGTGCTCTCCCGCTGGCTCCTCGGTCAGGCTCAGGCCGACCTTGGCGGCCAGATCGATAAAGCCGGGGAAAGAAGTCGCCACGTTGGCACAGTCGTCGATGACGATATCGTCTGCGGCGCGCAGCGCGGCGATGCTGAAGGCCATGGCGATGCGGTGGTCGCCGAGGCTGTCGATGCGCCCACCGCCGTAGCTGGGGCCGTTGCTGCCCTCGCCGGCGGCACGCCCAACGATATCGATGCCGTCGTCATACAGGGTGTTGTCGACGCCCAGCGCCGTCAGGCCGTCGGCCATCGCCTGCAGGCGGTCCGACTCCTTGACCCGCAGCTCCTCGGCGCCGCGCAGGCGCGTGGTGCCTTCGGCATTGGCCGCGGCGATAAACAGCGCCGGAAACTCATCGATGGCCAGCGGCACCTGGTCCTGGGGAATCTCGATGCCCTTGAGCGGCGTATAGCGCACGCGAATGTCGGCCACCGGCTCGCCGCCCACCTCGGCCTGATTGGTAAGCTCGAGGTCGGCGCCCATGGCCTGGAGGATATTGATCACGCCGATGCGGGTCGGGTTGATGCCGACGTGCTCGAGGGTCAGGTCGGCGCCTGGGGTGATCGCCGCCGCCACCAGGAAGAAGGTCGCCGAGGAGATGTCCGAAGGCACGTCGATGGGGCCGGCGGTCAGGCGAGCGCCGCCCTCCAGCCAGCAGGTATCGCCGTCGCGGTGGACCGGGTAGCCGAAGCCGTTGAGCATGCGCTCGGTGTGGTCGCGGGTCGGCGCCGGCTCGCGCACCCGGGTCACGCCCTCGGCGTACATCCCCGCCAGCAGCAGGCACGACTTGACCTGGGCGCTGGCCATCGGCATGTCGTAGCTGATGCCGCGCAGGGTGCGCCCGCCCTTGATCTTGAGCGGCGGCCGCCCGCCCTCCTGGGTGTCGATCTCGGCGCCCATCAGGCGCAGCGGGTCGGCCACGCGACCCATCGGCCGCTTGGTCAGCGAGGCATCGCCAATCAGTTCGCTGTCGAAGGCCTGCCCGGCCAGCAGCCCCGCAAAAAGCCGCATGGCGGTGCCGGCGTTGCCAACGTAGAGCGGCCCGGCGGGCGCCTTGAGGCCGTGCATGCCGACCCCGTGAATGGTCACCCGGCCCTGATGCGGCCCTTCGATGGCCACCCCCATCTCGCGGAAGGCCTGCAGGGTGGCCAGGCTGTCCTCACCCTCGAGGAAGCCCTTGATCTCGGTGACACCCTCGGCCAGGGCGCCGAGCATGATCGAACGGTGCGAGACCGACTTGTCGCCGGGCACGCGAATGCGGCCGGACACGGAGCCACCGGGAGCCGCCCGATAGCGAAGCGCTTGCTGTTGCATGGTGTGATCACTCACCTGGTAACGGGTCTTGTTGAGTAGCGTATCGAAATAGTGCCGGGCATGGCTGGCACGGTCGATGGTGGCCAGCATGGCGTCACCGTCACTGGCCTCTACCTCGCGGCGCAGCCTCGCCAGGCCGGCTTCGAAGTCGTCCAGCGCCTCCAGCACCGCACCTCGGTTGGCGGTAAAGATGTCGCGCCACATTACCGGGTCGCTGCCGGCGATGCGGGTGAAATCGCGAAAGCCGCCGGCGGCGTAGCGAAAGATCTCCAGCCGATCGTCCTGGCGCGCCAGGGTATCGACCAGCGAGAAGGCCAGCAGATGCGGCAGATGGCTGGTGCGTGCCAGCACCTCGTCGTGACGCGCGACCTCCATCTCCAGCACCTCTGCCCCGCACGCCTGCCACAGCGCACGCACCCGGGCCAGGGCCTGCGGCGCGGTGTCATGCTGCGGGGTGAGGATGACCTTGTGATGACGGTAGAGGGTCGGATTGGCGGCCGCCACGCCGCTCTTCTCGGAGCCGGCGATGGGATGCCCCAGCACCAGCTGCGGCGGCACCCGCCCGAAGGCGCGGATGGCGCAGTCGCGAATCGCCGCCTTGGTGCTGCCGACGTCGGTGAGCACCGGCCAGCGGTGCTCAGGGCGCTTGGCCAGTGCCTCAGCAAGCGTGGCCATCACCGCATCCATGGCCAGCACCGGCACCGCCAGCACCACCAGGCTTGCCCCCTCGAGCTGCTCATCGAGTCGCACGCCGCCGCTGTCGATCAACCCCATCTCGATGCCGCGGGCGATCTCGTCCGGGTCGCGGTCGCAGGCGACGATCTCGCCGCCTGCACCTGCGGCCTTGAGCGCCGCGGCCAGCGAGCCGCCGATCAGACCGAGACCGACGATCACGATCCGCGTTTCCTGCACGCCTGTTTCCTGCATGCCTAGAGCACGCCCATCGGGTAAGAGCCTAGCACCTTGAGGTCGGCGGCGCGCAGCCGTACTTCTTCGAGCACCGCGGCGACCCGCGGCTCGTCGCGGTGGCCCTTGAAGTCGATGAAGAACACGTAGTTCCACACGCCACTGCGCGACGGCCGGGTCTCGAGGCGGGTCAGGTCGATGGCGTGGCGATGGAACGGCTCGAGCAGCTCGTGCAGCGCACCCGGCTGGTTGCGCATGGCCACCACCACCGAGGTCTTGTCCTCGCCGGACATGGGTACGTCGTGGTTGCCGATGATCAGGAAGCGCGTGGAGTTGTCGGGGCTGTCCTCGATCTTCTCGGCGATGCGCTCCAGGTCATACAGCTTGGCTGCCATGTCGCCGGCGATCGCCGCGCTGTGCCACTCGGTTTTGACCAGCTTGGCGGCCTCGGCGTTGGAGGCCACCGCCACCCGCTCGGCATGAGGGTAGTGGGCATCCAGCCACTTACGGCACTGGGCGAAGGACTGCGGGTGGGAGTAGATCCGCGACACCTTGTCCTTGCGGGTGTTGCTCGACACCAGCAGGTGGTGGTGAATGCGCAGCACTGCTTCACCGCAGATGCGCATCGAGGAATCCATGAAGGAGTCGAGGGTATGATTGACCACCCCCTCGGTGGAGTTCTCCACCGGCACCACGCCGTAGTGTACGGCACCCGCCTCGACCTCGCGGAACACCTCGTCGATGGCCGCCATCGGCAGGCTCACCGCGCTGTGGCCGAAGTGCTTGAGCGCGGCCTGCTGGGTAAAGGTGCCCTCGGGACCGAGGTAGGCGACCTTGACCGGCTGCTCCAGCGCCAGGCAGGCCGACATGATCTCGCGGAACAGCCGCGCCATTTCCTCGCTGTCCAGCGGGCCGTCGTTGAGCGCCATGATGCGTCGCAGCACCTGGGCTTCGCGCTCGGGCCGGTAGAAGACCGTGGCGGGGTCCTGCTGGGTCTTGATATCCGCCACCTGCTTGGCACAGCTGGCGCGCTCGCTGATCAGACGCAGAATATCGCTGTCCAGCGCGTCGATGCGCTCACGCAGCGCCTCGAGCTGGCTTGGGGTGTCGCTCATTGTCATCCCCTTCTGTGTTCGAAATCGGTCATGAAGTCGATCAGCGCATCGACGCCCGCTTCCGGCACCGCGTTGTACAGGCTGGCGCGCATGCCGCCAACGCTGCGATGGCCCTTGAGGTTGAGCAGCCCGGCTGCATCGGCTTCGGCCAGGAACGGCGCGTTGAGCGCGTCATCAGCGAGCACGAAGGGCACGTTCATGCGCGAGCGGTTGTGCGGCGCTATCGGGTTGGAATAGAAATCGCTGGCATCGATGGCGGCGTAGAGCTTGGCTGCCTTGCGGTCGTTGATGGCGTTCATCGCCGCCAGGCCGCCGATGTCCTGCTTGAGCCACTGGAACACCAGGCCGGCCAGGTACCAGGCGTAGGTCGCCGGGGTGTTGAACATCGAGCCGTTCTCGGCCATCACCTTGTAGTTGAACATGGTCGGCGTCTCGGGGCGCGCCCGCTCGAGCAGGTCGTCGCGCACGATGACCAGCGTTAGCCCGGCCGGGCCGATGTTCTTCTGCGCGCCGGCATACAGCACGCCGAATTTCGACACGTCCAGCGGACCGGAGAGGATCGACGACGACATGTCGCACACCAGTGGCGCGTTGACCTCGGGGATATAGTCGAACTCGAGCCCGCCGATGGTCTCGTTGGCGGTGTAGTGCAGGTAGGCGGCATCGGAGGAGAGCTGGATCTCCTCGGGGCGCGGCACGGCGGTGAGGCCGTTGCCTTCGCTTGACGCCGCGACATGCGCCCCGGCCAGGTGCTGGGCCTCGCTGATCGCCTTCTTGCCCCAGATACCGGTGTACAGATAGTTGGGCGTGCCGCCGCGGCCCAGCAGGTTGTAGGGCAGCATGGCGAACTGCATCGAGGCGCCGCCCTGCAGGAACAGCACCCGGTAGTCGTCGGGGATCGCCAGCAGTTCACGAAGGTCGGCCTCGGCCTGCTCGGCGATCGCCGTGAACTCTGGGCTGCGGTGGCTCATCTCCATCACCGACAGGCCGCGGCCCTGGTAATCGAGCAGCTCATCGCGGGCGCGTTCGAGTACCGCCTGGGGTAGCGCCGCGGGACCGGCGCAGAAGTTGAAGTGACGTGTCATCAGCGTGAGTCCAGATCCTCTGTAATGGGTCCTTGTGGGGGCAACCCCTTCGCGACTGAAGTCGCTCCTACATTTGCCAGGGGCGACTCTCCTCTGTGGAAGCGAATCCATTCGCGATCTATGGGAGCGGTTTTAACCGCGATGTAGCGCGCAGCGCTACCAGGCAGACCACTCCCATCGCGACTGACGTCGCTCCTACATTGGCCAATGGCGCCGCTCCCTGTGGGAGCGAATTCATTCGCGATCTGTGGGAGCGGTTTTTAACCGCGATGTAGCGCGCAGCGCTACCAAGCAGACCACTCCCATCGCGACTGACGTCGCTCCTACATTGGCCAGGGCGACTCTCCCCTGTGGGAGCGAATTCATTCGCGATCTATGGGAGCGGTTTTTAACCGCGATGTAGCGCGCAGCGCTACCAGGCAGACCACTCCCATCGCGACTGACGTCGCTCCTACATTGGCCTTGGCGCTACTCTTCACCAGCACCTTCAGCGTCGACGGCCTCCTCGTCAGCCATGTCATCCGACGGCTCGTCGATTCGCACGGTCTTGACCAGTTTCTCGTCGTTGCCGAGGCGGATCAGCATCACGCCCTGGGTGTTGCGCGAGGTGATCGAGACCTCGTCGACGCGGGTGCGCACCAGGGTGCCTCGGTCGGTGATCAGCATCATCTCGTCGGCGGAGTAGACCTGCATCGCCGCTACCAGGGCGCCGTTACGCTCGCTGGTCTGCATCGCGATCACGCCCTGCCCGCCGCGCCCGCGCAGCGGGAACTCCTCGAGACGGGTACGCTTGCCATAGCCGTTCTCGGAAGCGGTGAGGATATAGATCTGGCCGCCGTTGCCGTTCTCGCTGACCACGCCATTCTCGTCCTCGGCCTCGAGGTCGGCCTCGGCGTCGATCTGCTGGCTCTGGGGAATGATCAGGCTGATCACCTGAGCACCGCCCTGCAGACGCATGCCGCGGACGCCGCGGGCGGTGCGGCCCATGGCACGTACGTTACTTTCCTCGAAGCGGATCGCCTTGCCGTTGGACGACAGCAGCATGGCGTGGTCGCTGCCGGAGGTGATGGCGGCGCCGACCAGGCGGTCGTCCTCTTCGAGGTCGATGGCGATCAGGCCCACGCTGCGCGGCCGTGAGAACTGGTCGAGGCTGGTACGCTTGACGGTGCCCTTGGCGGTGGCAAAGAAGATGTAGCTGTCGGCGCGGTAGTCGCGCACCGGCAGGATGGCGTTGATCGCCTCGTCTTCGTCCAGCGGCAGCAGGTTGACCAGCGGTTTGCCCCGCGAGCCACGGCTGGCGTTGGGCATCTCGTAGACCTTGAGCCAGTAGACCTTGCCCTTGTTGGAGAACAGCAGCACGGTGTCGTGGGTCGAGGCCACCAGCAGGTGCTCGATGACGTCCTCGTCCTTCATGGCGGTGGCCGACTTGCCGCGCCCGCCGCGGCGCTGGGCCTGGTAGTCCGACAGCGGCTGGGTCTTGGCATAGCCCGAGCGCGACAGGGTGACCACCATGTCCTCCTCGGCGATCAGATCTTCGATGCGCAGGTCGAGGTGGCTGGCCTGAATCTCGGTGCGGCGTGCGTCGCCGAACTGGTCGCGCACCGCGGTGAGCTCTTCACGGATCACCTCGAGCAGGCGGTCGGCGGAGGCCAGGATCTCGCTGAGCTCGGCGATCTGCTCGAGGATCTTCAGGTACTCGTCGAGCAGCTTCTCGGTCTCGAGGCCGGTCAGGCGGTGCAGCCGCAACTCGAGAATCGCCTGGGCCTGGGCCGGCGACAGCCGATACTCTTTGCCGGCCTGGTCGAGCCCGAAGCCCTCCTCGAGGTCTTCCGGCTTGCACGAGGTGGCGCCGGCGCGCTCGAGCATGCCGGTGACCTGCCCCGGCTGCCACACTGCAGCCAGCAGCTTCTCCTTGGCCTCAGCGGCGCTCGGCGAGGCCTTGATCAGTTCGATCACCTCGTCGATGTTGGAGATGGCAACCGCCAAGCCCTCGAGAATATGGCCACGCTCGCGGGCCTTGCGCAGCTCGAAGATGGTGCGCCGGGTGACCACTTCGCGGCGGTGACGAATGAACGCCTCGAGCACTTCCTTGAGGTTGAGGATCTTCGGCTGGCCGTCCTCGATGGCGACCATGTTGATGCCGAAGACGTTCTGCAGCTGGGTCTGAGCGAACAGGTTATTGACCACCACCTCGCCGGACTCGCCGCGCTTGACCTCTATCACCACCCGCAGGCCGTCCTTGTCGGACTCGTCGCGCAGCTCGGCGATGCCGTCGATCTTCTTGTCCTTGACCAGCTCGGCGATCTTCTCGATCAGCCGCGCCTTGTTCACCTGGTACGGCAGCTCGGTGACGATGATGTGGTCGCGGCCGGTCTTCTCATCGTGCTCGATGGTGTGCAGGGCGCGCACATAGATGCGCCCGCGGCCGGTGCGATAGGCCTCGAGAATGCCGGCACGGCCATTGATGATCCCCCCGGTGGGGAAGTCAGGGCCTGGGACGTGCTCCATCAGGTCGTCGACCGTCAGGGTGTAGTCGTCGATCAGCGCCAGGCAGGCGCTGATGATCTCGTTCATGTTGTGGGGCGGGATGTTGGTCGCCATGCCCACGGCGATGCCCGAGGAGCCGTTGATCAGCAGGTTGGGCACCTTGGTCGGCAGCACGTCGGGGATACGCTCGGTGCCGTCGTAGTTGTCGACCCAGTCGACGGTCTCCTTGTCGAGGTCGGCCAGCAGCTCGTGGGCCAGGCGCGCCATGCGCACCTCGGTGTAACGCATGGCGGCGGCGTTGTCGCCGTCGATGGAGCCGAAGTTGCCCTGGCCGTCGACCAGCACATGACGCATCGAAAAATGCTGCGCCATACGCACGATGGTGTCGTAGACGGCACTGTCACCATGGGGGTGATACTTACCGATCACGTCGCCAACGACACGCGCCGATTTCTTGTAGGGTTTGTTCCAGTCGTTGCTGAGCTCGTTCATGGCGAACAGCACGCGACGGTGAACCGGCTTGAGGCCATCACGCACGTCAGGCAGTGCTCGGCCGATGATCACGCTCATTGCGTAATCGAGGTACGACTGCTTCAGCTCGTCCTCGATGTTGACTGGCAGAATCTCTCTGGCAATGTCACCCATGGGTCGTCAAATCCTTTGCACTGCGACAGGTTGGCGCTACGGGATGCTTTTGGTATAGCCGCGTAACAGCAGAGCCGGAGTATATCACCGAGCGCCGGCCAAAGGCAGCCGCCGGCCACTGGCGCGACTGCCCCTGTAGGAGCGAATTCATTCGCGATGCAGCGCGCAGCGCTGCCGGACCCAGCCAGCCCCATCGCGGCTGAAGCCGC
>NZ_FNGH01000024.1 GCF_900102875.1 Franzmannia pantelleriensis | reverse complement strand
GGCGCGGGTCGGCAGCGGCGATTCGATCATCGACTCCATCATCTGGGTGGCGGTGATCACCGCGCGGTTGAGGCTGCGGGCACGCTTGATCATGCGCTTCTGCACGCCGATCAGCTGGGCGTCGCCGATCTCCACGCCGAGGTCGCCGCGGGCCACCATCACCGCCTCGGAGGCGAGGATGATGCCGTCGAGGGTCTCGGGGTCGGCGACTGCTTCGGCACGCTCGACCTTGGCCACCAGGCCGATCTTCTTGCCGGCCTCGCCGAGCAGGCGGCGCGCCTCCTGCATGTCGGCGGCGGAGCGCGGGAAGGAGACCGCCAGGTAGTCGACGCCGATCGCCACGGCGGTCTCGAGGTCGGCCTTGTCCTTGTCGGTGAGCGCGGCGGCGGAGAGGCCGCCGCCCTGCTTGTTGATGCCCTTGTTGTTGGAGAGCTTGCCGCCGACGATCACCGTGGTGTGGACTTCCTGGCCGCGGATCGCGCTGACCTCGAGTACCAGGCGGCCGTCGTCGAGCAGCAGGCGGTCGCCGACGGCGACATCGGCAGCCAGGGTCTTGTAGTCGCAGCCGACCCGGGCGGCATCGCCGGCGTCGCTGTCCAGCGCCATGTCGAGGATAAAGCTGGCCCCCTCCTCGAGGGTAACCGCGCCTTCGGCAAAGCGGGCGATGCGGATCTTGGGGCCCTGCAGGTCGCCGAGGGCGGCGACGCTCTTGCCGAGGCGTGCGGCGATCTCGCGGACCCGCGCCAGGCGCTGGCGGTGGTCGTCAGCGGCGCCGTGGGAGAAGTTGAGGCGCACCACGTCGACGCCGGCCTCGAGCATGGCTTCGAGGACGCCCTCGCGGTCGCTGGCCGGGCCCAGGGTGGCGACGATCTTGGTGCGGCGGATGGCGTTGAGGGGGGCTGTCGACATCTGAGTCTCCTGAGTGATAATGCCGGTTAATCAGTAAGTTATGCGCAGTCAGCGCAGGCCTTTCCGGCGTGTCCAATATTATGTAGTGATTTTACTACATGATACTACACCATGGCCTCGACGCGAGGAAACGTCTTGCCGAGTCTCACGTCAGCGGTCTAGGGTCAAAGGGCCACGCCGGGTGTTGCGCGGTGACACCGGCGTGCCGGCGCCCTGGCGCTGGGACTGGCGCGGCCTCGGGCGCTGCGTTAGGGTAGGCGCATTTTTCCAACGCCGCGTCGTCAGTGTGACAGTACGTGTGGCGAACGACTCGCAGGTTCAGGGCGCTGGCCCGGACAACAGGAATGTGGAGCACTATGGGCAAGTCACTGGTCATCGTCGAGTCGCCGGCCAAGGCCAAGACGATCAATAAATACCTCGGCAACGATTTCATCGTGAAGTCGAGTGTAGGTCATATTCGTGACCTGCCGACCAGCGGCTCGGGCAAGACGGCCTCTGATCCCAAGGAGCGCGCTCGCCAGGCGGCGGCGACGCGCAAGATGTCGCCGGATGAGAAGGCGGTATACAAGAAGCAGAAGTCGTGGGATCAGCTCATCAGGCGCATGGGCATCGACCCCGAGCACGGCTGGGAAGCCCACTATGAGGTGCTGCCCGGCAAGGAGAAGGTGGTCGCCGACCTGCAGAAGCACGCCGAGAAGGCCGATGCCGTCTACCTGGCGACGGATTTGGATCGCGAAGGGGAGGCCATCGCCTGGCACCTCCAGGAGACCATCGGCGGCGATGCCTCGCGCTACAAGCGGGTGGTGTTCAACGAGATCACCAAGAACGCTATCCAGGAGGCCTTCAAGGAGCCTGGCAGCCTCAACATCGAGCGCGTCGAGGCTCAGCAGGCGCGGCGCTTCCTCGACCGCGTGGTGGGCTTCATGCTCTCGCCGCTGCTGTGGGCCAAGGTGGCCCGCGGTCTCTCCGCCGGTCGCGTGCAGTCGGTGGCGGTGCGCTTGATCGTCGAGCGTGAGCGTGAGATCCGCGCCTTCGTGCCCGAAGAGTTCTGGGACGTGCACGCCGACCTGGCGGTGGCCGACAACGCCAAGGCCGAGCCGATCCGCTTCGAGCTGGTGCGCCAGGATGGCAAGGCTTTCCGGCCCACCTCGGAGGCCGAAACCCTGGAGCGCATCGCCGCGCTGCGCAAGGCGAGCCTCGAGATCACTGCGCGGGAAGACAAGCCGACCCGCTCCAAGCCCAATGCGCCCTTCATTACCTCGACCCTGCAGCAGGCCGCCAGCGGCCGGCTTGGGTATTCGGTGAAGAAGACCATGACCATGGCCCAGCGTCTCTATGAGGCGGGCTACATCACCTATATGCGTACCGACTCCACCAACCTCTCGAAGGATGCGGTGGACAGCGTGCGCGAGCATATCGAGCAGGCCTACGGTAAGCGCTACTTGCCCGAGGCGCCCAACCGCTACTCCAGCAAGGAGGGCGCCCAGGAGGCCCACGAGGCGATTCGTCCCTCCGACGTCAACCTCAAGGCGACCGATCTGGCGGGCATGGAGCGCGATGCCGAGCGGCTGTATGAGCTGATCTGGCGCCAGTTCGTGGCCTGCCAGATGACCCCGGCGGAGTATCTCTCCAGCACCCTGACGGTGGACGTCGACGGCTATGAGCTGCGCGCCAAGGGCCGGGTGCTCAAGTTCGACGGCTATACCCGGGTGATGAAGCCATCCGGCAAGAACGAGGACCAGTCGTTGCCCGACCTCGCCGAGGGCACGCCGATGATCCTTGAACAGCTCGATCCGCAGCAGCACTTCACCAAGCCGCCGGCGCGTTTCACCGAGGCGAGCCTGGTCAAGGAGCTGGAGAAGCGC
This sequence comes from Franzmannia pantelleriensis, assembly GCF_900102875.1. Lineage (GTDB taxonomy): Bacteria > Pseudomonadota > Gammaproteobacteria > Pseudomonadales > Halomonadaceae > Franzmannia > Franzmannia pantelleriensis. The sequence continues at coordinate 21,756 of NZ_FNGH01000024.1, read as the reverse complement.
GGCATCGGCCGGCCCTCGACCTATGCTTCGATCATCTCGACCATCCAGGACCGCGGTTACGTCAAGCTCGAGAGTCGGCGTTTCTATGCCGAGAAGCTCGGCGATATCGTCACCGAGCGTCTCAAGGAGTCGTTCCCCGACCTGATGGACTTCTCGTTCACCGCACGCATGGAGGACAGCCTCGATGAGGTTGCCGAGGGCGAGCGCAACTGGCAGGCGCTGCTCGACGCCTTCTACGCCGAGTTCAAGAAGGAGCTGGAGGCCGCCGAGAGCGACGACGGCATGCGCCCCAACCAGCCGGTGCCGACCGGCATCGACTGTCCGACCTGCGGTCGCAAGATGCAGATTCGTACCGCCTCCACCGGGGTGTTCCTGGGCTGCTCGGGCTACAATCTGCCCCCCAAGGAGCGCTGCAAGACCACCATCGACCTGATTCCCGGCGACGAGGCGGTGGCCGCCGACGCCGGCGAAGAGGCCGAGACCGAGGCGCTACGCGCCAAGCATCGCTGCCCCAAGTGCGGCACGGCGATGGACAGCTACCTGATCGACGAGACCCGCAAGCTGCACATCTGCGGCGACAGCCCAGACTGCGACGGCTACGAGGTGGAGCAGGGGCGCTTCAAGATCAAGGGCTACGAAGGCCCGGTGATCGAGTGCGACAAGTGCGGCAGCGAGATGCAGCTCAAGAGCGGGCGTTTCGGCAAGTACTTCGGCTGCACCAACAGCGAGTGCAAGAACACCCGCAAGCTGCTCAAGAGCGGCGAGGTGGCGCCGCCCAAGATCGATCCGATCCCCATGCCGGAGCTGGCCTGCCAGAAGGTCGACGACCACTATGTGCTGCGCGACGGCGCCAGTGGCCTGTTCCTGGCCGCCAGCCAGTTTCCCAAGAATCGCGAAACGCGCCCGCCCTTGGTCAAGGAACTCAAGGCCCACGCCAAGGAGCTGCCGGAGAAGTATCACTTCCTGCTCGAGGCGCCCAGCGAGGACCCGGATGGCCGCCCGGCGCAGATCCGCTTCTCGCGCAAGACCAAGAGCCAGTACGTGATGACCGACGAAGAGGGCAAGGCCACCGGCTGGAAGGCGCTGTTCGAGAACGGCAAATGGCAGGTGGAGGACAAGCGTAAATGACCCCCCGCGGCCGCACCAATCAGCTGCTCTACCAGGCCGAGCTGCTGCTTGCCCAAGCGCCGGGCGACGACGAGCATGCTGTGGCCCGGCGCATGGCGTTGGAAGAGGGCGCCCTGGCACTGCTCGAGCTGGCCCTGAATGCTGCCCTGCGCGAGCTCACCGAGCACGCCATGCTGGAGCGCCACGATTGGCGTGAGCTGCTGGCCGAGGAGCGCCCACCGCTGGCCGCCCTCGAGCACCTCAGCGAGCTGGCACGCCGCGAGGGCACTTGGCTCGACGTGCTGTTAGCGCGCGTCGACGCGCTGCACGCCGTGGAGGGCGCTGCGCGCCGCCAGCCGCCGCGCAGCGGTCTGATCGTCAGCGCCGCCCAGCAATCGCTTGGCGATGAGTTGGGTGATGCCCTCGCCGGGCTCAAGGCAACGCTTGCCACCCTGCGCGAAACCAGCGAGGAGTGGTGACGCCGCGCCGCTGGAAGTGGTAGTCTGGAACCCAAGACGACGACCATGGTCCTTGCCCTGGTCGTTTTTTGTTGTCACCGCTAGTGTTCCCACCCTGGGAGAGAGGTCGCCGTGTCTGATACCGCTATCCTGGAAATCGTCGAGCTCAGCGACGGCGAGATCGTGCTGCGACCCGCCGAAGGCGAGGGCGAGCCGCTGATGCGTATTCGCTTCTCCGAGGAGGCCGCCGAGCTGTTGCGCCAGAGCCGCTTCGAGGTCGCCCAGGAGATGATCGACCACGCCATTACCCGCAGCAAGCTGTGGCAGGAAGAGAGTGACGAGCAGGCCTTCCCCGCCACCTTGCACTGACGCCGCGGTCACTGACCGCGTGGAGCGCGTCGCGATCCTGGTCGACGTCCAGAACGTCTACTACACCACCCGCCAGGCGTTTGATCGCCACTTCGACTATTACGCCTGCTGGGCGCGTTTTGCGGCCGGCCGCGAGGTGGTGGTGGCCAACGCCTATGCGGTGGAGCGCGGCGACCCACGTCAGCAGCAGTTCCAGGCGATCCTGCGCCGGATCGGCTTCGAGGTGAAGCTCAAGCCCTTCATTCAGCGCCGCGACGGCTCCGCCAAGGGCGACTGGGACGTCGGTATCACTCTGGATGCCATGGACGCTGCCGCCAGCGTCGACCGCCTGGTGCTGATCTCCGGCGACGGCGATTTCGACCTGCTGGTGACGCGGATCCGTGAGCGCTTCGCAATCCCGGTCGAGGTGGTCGGCGTCGAGCGCCTCACCGCCGCCTCGCTGATGCGTGCCGCAACCCACTTCGTGCCGATTGAGAAGGAGCTACTGCGTTAGCACAGTAGAAGAGGAGTACACGAAGTTGCCTAATGGCGAGGGGCGCCGTGGGCAGGCATAAGAGGGGGTTCTGCGCCATGGATGGCGCAGGTAGCGCCCAGGGATGGGTTTACAGCGCCCCCTCGAAGGCCTGCCCACGGGTCAGGCCCCGATCATCGCTTACCACTATCGTAGCTGGGCAGCAAAAACCCCCAATTTGACTAGGCTGTAGGTGAGTCGCCACGTTGGGTGTCGGGTTCGGCGCCCACATCGTCAGGCGAGCAATAGGAGGTGATAGCGATGTCCGATCAACTGCTTTCCCCCAAGATGCTTGGCTACTGGACGCTGGATGAGCTCAGCGAGGTACCCGATGAGTCGGGGATATACTGCGTGTACCGCGCCGCCCACGACCCAGAAAGCGGCGAGATGGAGGTGCAGGAGCTGATCTACGTAGGCGAGCACCGGAATGCCCGCCACGGTCTGACGTTTCATGAGGACCACGCCATCTGGCAAGACTTCCTGCAGCCGCAGGAGGAGCTGTGGGTCAGCGTGGGGCTTTCTGGGCATATCAACCGCGAGCGGTTGGCGGCAGCGATGATCAATGCCCACAAGCCACGCTTTAACCTGCACAGCGAATACATCGAATATTTCCCCTTCGACCAGACCACCGTCCACCTGTATGGCAAGAAGGACAAGCTGCAGTCGATCTTCACTCTCGAGCGCCACGACCCGCCGAACCATCAGCAAGCGGCGGTTTAAGCCTTCGTTGGCCCCGTCACCAAAGGTGGCGGGGCCTTGCTAGTAGCCAGGGCTATTGCAGATAGGCGGCACCGCTCGGAACTGATCCGGCGGCAGGCCTGCGAGAAGGCGCTGTAAACCCATCCCTGGGCGCTACTTACGCCATCCATGGCGTAAACCTCCTCTTCGGCCTGCCCCCGGCGTCCCTCGCTTAGGGGTAGCTGCAATCGGCCTGTGGTTGTATCAATGCAGGGTGAACGATGGCCCAATAGCGCGTACAATCGCGCCCCTTTGCACTATCGCACCGGGACGCCGCTTTGATCTCTACCGCCAATATCACCATGCAGTTCGGGGCCAAGCCCCTGTTCGAGAACGTCTCCGTGAAGTTCGGCAAGGGCCATCGCTACGGCCTGATCGGCGCCAACGGCTGCGGCAAGTCGACGTTCATGAAGATCCTCGGCAGCGACCTCGATCCCAGCGCCGGCCAGGTGATGATCGAGCCCGATGCGCGCCTCGGCAAGCTGCGCCAGGATCAGTTCGCCTTCGAGGACGAGCGGGTGATCGACACCGTGATCATGGGCAACGCCGAGCTGTGGTCGGTGGCCGCCGAGCGCGAGCGGATCTATGCGCTGCCCGAGATGAGCGAAGCCGACGGCATGGCGGTGGCAGATCTGGAAGTGCGTTTCGCCGAGCTCGACGGCTATACCGCCGAGGCCCGCGCCGGCGAACTGCTGCTGGGGCTGGGTATCCCCCTCGACCAGCACCACGGCCCGATGAGCGCCGTGGCACCGGGCTGGAAACTCCGCGTGCTGCTCGCCCAGGCGCTGTTTGCCGACCCCGACGTGCTGCTGCTCGACGAGCCCACCAACCACCTGGATATCGCCACCATCGGCTGGCTGGAAGGGGTGCTGAACGCGCGCGACAGCACCATGATCATCATTTCCCACGACCGCCACTTCCTCAACAGCGTGTGTACGCACATGGCCGACCTGGACTATGGCGAGATCACCCTGTTCCCCGGCAACTACGACGACTACATGACCGCCGCCACCGCGGCCCGCGAGCGGCTGCACGCCGATAACGCCAAGAAGAAGGCGCAGATCGCCGATCTGCAGGCCTTCGTCAGCCGCTTCTCGGCCAACGCCTCAAAGGCCAAGCAGGCCACCTCGCGAGCGCGCCAGATCGACAAGATCAAGCTCACCGACATCAAGCCCTCGAGCAGGGTCAGCCCGTTCATCCGCTTCGACCAGAACAAGAAGATCCACCGCAACGCGCTCAACGTCGAGGGGCTGCGCAAGGGCTATGATGGCGAGCCGCTGTTCGACGGGGTCTCGATGACCGTGGAGGCCGGCGAGCGGATCGCCATCATCGGCCCCAACGGGATCGGTAAGACCACGCTGCTCAAGACGCTGAGCGGCGAACTGGCCCCCGACAGCGGCAGCGTGAAGTGGACCGACAGCGCCGAGCTTGGGGTGTTCGCTCAGGACCACGCCGACGACTTTGCCAACCCTGCCACGCTGTTCGAGTGGATGGGGCAGTGGACCGACGCCGGCGAGCAGGTAGTGCGTGGTGCCCTCGGGCGGATGCTGTTCGGCAGCGACGATATCGGCAAGTCGGTCAAGGTACTGTCGGGGGGCGAGCAGGGCCGCATGCTGTTTGGCAAGCTGTCGCTGATCAATCCCAATGTCCTGCTGATGGACGAGCCGACCAATCACCTCGACATGGAGTCCATCGAGGCGCTCAACCTGGCGTTGGAGCATTATCCCGGTACGCTGATCTTCGTCAGCCACGACCGCGAGTTCGTTTCCTCCCTGGCCACCCGGGTGATCGACATGACGCCGCAGGGCATTATCGACTTCAGCGGTAGCTACGAGGATTACCGGCGCAGTCAGGAGGGATAATGGCCGCGGGCAATGGCGCAATGGGCGGCGCTGTGCTGAGCTAGGAGCAGTTCTGGTTCATCCATCTGCATGAGGCGCCGCCCATGGCCCGACGCTACCGCCAGCAACTGCTGGCCACCTTCCTGCCTGCCCTGGAAGCCGATCCCGGCGACGCCACCGACCTGCTCGAAGTGGCCGCCTTGCTGGACGACGCCAAGCATGCTCGCGCCAGTGATATACACCTCGACCCACAAGCCGATGGTTATTGGGTCCGGCTGCGTATCGATGGCCAGATGGCCGATGCCAGCCTGCTGGCTTATGAAACCGGGCAGCGCCTGGTCAATCAGTTCAAGGTGCAGGCCGGGCTCAATCCGTTGCCGTCGCTCGCCGCCGCCGATGGTAGCTTCACGACGACGCTGGCGCAGCACGAGCTGACCGTTCGCGTCTCGGCGGTGACCACGGTCAGTGGTGAGAAACTGGCGGTACGCTTTCTCGACCCGCCGGTGGTGTTCGACGATATCGAGCAGCTCGGCCTGAGTGAGCTCGGCGTGCAGTGGATCCGCCAGTGGATGGATGCCACCAGCGGCATGCTGCTGGTGACCGGGCCGACCGGAGCAGGCAAGACCACCACCCTCTATACCCTGCTGCATCGCCTGGCGTTGAGCGATAGCCAAGTGGTCACGGTCGAGGATCCGGTGGAGTACATCGTGCCCGGGATCAATCAGCTGCAGGTCGACAGCACCAGCGGCATGGACGTTGCCAGTGTCGCCTCGGCGCTGTTGCGCCTCGATCCGGACTACGTGCTACTCGGAGAGCTGCGCGACCGGGCCTCGACCCAGGCCGCGATCAATGTAGCGGTCAGCGGCCGCTCGCTGATGGCGACGCTGCACAGCCGCGATGCGGTGGGCGCCGTGACCACGCTTCGACAGCGTGGCCTGGATGATGCCGAGATTGCCACCAGTCTCGGGGTGGTGGTCGCCCAGCGCCTTGTCAGGCAGCTATGTCGAGAGTGCCGCCATGAGGCCTCGCTCGCGGCGGACGATCGCGCCTGGCTCGAGGCCAGCGGTGCCTGGCTGCCATCGCGTGTCTGGGAGGCGCCGGGCTGCGAGGCGTGTCACGGGCTGGGGTTTACTGGCCGCACCGGGATCTTCGAGGTGTGGCAACCGACCAGCGAGGACCTTGCGTTGATCCTCCAGCACGGCGATGAACACCGCCTGCGTCGCCAGGTGCTGGCGCGCGGGGAGCCGCTGCTGTTTGGCGAGGGGCTGGCCAAGGTCGAGCAGGGCGTGACCACCCTCGGCGAGCTGTTTCGGGTCGGTGCATTGCTGCCACGCTAGCGCGTTGAAGGCAGGCGAAAAATAGGATTTGTCACGATGCGATCAATAGCGTAGAAAGCACTCATTGCACGTGCTAGCCGAGAGTACCTGATTTCATGAGCCGACTCATCAGACTGTTTGCCATCGTGGCGATGGCATTGACCCCGACCCTGGGCCTCAAGGCCAGCCTGATCGATAACATTGCCACCGATTTTGGCCCCCGCGACCCCTTCGAGGTGTGGGTCAAGGTCGATAACAGCGACGCTACTCTCACGGTATATCGCGGCGACTACCCCCTCGAGAGAATCAACGGCATCTCGATCGGCCAACGTGGCGCCGCCCGCATGCGAGTCAGGGGCGATAAGCAGACGCCCAAGGGCGAGTTTCGGATCAACGGTATCAATACCAATAGCCGCTTCCACCTGTTCTTCGCGGTCGACTACCCAACGCCCTGGAACGCTCTGGAAGCCCTTAACGCCGGTGTGATGAGCCGCGCCGAATACGAGGAGTACCACTACTTCCTGTTGCGCCATGGTCGTCCCCCCCAGGACACCGTGCTAGGTGGCAACATCGGCCTGCATGGAATCGGTGAAGGAGACCCGGAAATTCACGGTCGCTTCGACTGGACACTGGGCTGCGTGGCGGTGACCAATGAGGAGATCGAGCGGCTTGCCGAACTGATCGGGATTGGCACACGGGTCGTGATCCGCTAGGCTCAAGGGGCGCGATAGGTTTTCGTGTAGACAGGAGGAGCCTGTCTATAATAAAACAGTGTTTGACATCACGTTTTGGCCGTCTATGATTGCCAACGTGACGTGCAGAAGAACCTGCGATAGCAGGACGCCTGTTAAGCAGGCACAACCCAAGCTGAACCAAGGAAGTCTCTCAAGGAGAACATTATGACCATTAAGAACACTCTGAAGCTTACCGCTGCTGCTGCCTCTCTGGCGATTCTGGCGGGCTGTGCCTCTACCGGCGCCCTGGACGAAGTTCGCATGACCGCTGAGTCCGCTCAGGCCGACGCTTCTGAAGCGCTGAACGTGGCCAACCAGGCGCAGAACACTGCCAACCAGGCACAGCGCGACGCCCAGGCTGCTCTGCAAATGTCTCGCGAAAACCGCGAAGAGATGAACCGCATGTTCGAGCGCTCCATGCAGAAGTAATTCTGTCGTGAGTGCCGAAAGCTAACGCTTTCAGCATCGGTTTACCCGAAGCCGGCTCCATCTTGGAGCCGGCTTTGGCGTTTCGAGGGGGCGCAATTTTGAATGCCGTGCGCCAGGAACAGAAGAATTGTGGCGTTTCAGGAAGGCTTTTGTGGATATGAGATCGCTGGGGCTCAGGTAATCTACACGGGCAAGCGACTAGCATCCCTTTGCCAAGCGTTTGCACCCTGCAGATTTGCCCGGGCCAATGGCCCGGGCTTTTTTTGGGAAGCACTGCACAAATGTCTGCGCGGGCAAATCACTGCGTTGCGCGGTGCTGGTGCGCCAGCCCGGTCGAAATCCTCACCTATACCCCATAGGCTCCGGTTGACTCGCAGCCTTCGGCTTCTCGCCCCTTCGGGGCCAGCCTACGGCTGTTTGTCGCTTCGCTCGGTACTGTGCTCCGTGCGCTTTGCGACCCACAGGGATGTGGGAAGTACGTTGGTTCGTCGGGAACGAACCTAGCCGCTTTATCCCGCTCGACGATTTGTTCAGCACTTCCGTCAGCCCATCGCCAGTTCGAGCTGCTGGTAGAGGCCGTTATCCGGCTCGCCGAGATGGCGGTAGAGGCCCTCAGGGGTCGGCTGGGACTCCTCGGCGGCCTCGATGGGCGCTTCGCGAGCCTCGCGCAGTACCGCCACCGGCTGGCCCTTGGGCGCTTCGACTTCGGCGCGTACCCGTGCGTAGTCCACCGGGGGGTGTTCGTCGCCGAAGGCGCTGGCGAGCATTTCCAGGGCGTTGAGCACCGGCTGGAAAGAACCCTCCTGCTCATCGAGCAGCGGGAACGACTGCACCAGTAGGGCGCCCTCGGCGTCCCAACCGGCCTTGAACGGCTCATTGACCAGGTGCACCGCGGTACCCACCGGCACCCGCGAATAGAGCGACTCGATGTCTCGCGGCAGCATGCGAATGCAGCCGCGGCTGGCGCGCATGCCGACGCCGTCGGGTTGGTTGGTGCCGTGAATCAGGTAGCTCGGCAGCCCCAGCAGTATCGCGTGCCGCCCCAGCGGGTTGTCGGGACCGGGTGGGACCACCGCGGGAGGCGGCTCGCCGCGGGCAGCGGCCTCTTCGCGCATCGAGCGCGGCGGTGCCCAGTGCGGATCCTTGATGTTCATGGTCGTGCGGGTCGAGGCCACTGGCGTGGCAAAGCCTTCGCGGCCGACGCTGATCGGGTAGGTCTCGACGATTGGCGTCTCGCCGCTGGCCGCTGGCGGATAGTAGTAGAGGCGCATCTCCGGCAGGTTGATCACGATCCCCTCGCGCGGCCCGGGCGGCAGGATGTGCTGGGTGGGCAGCACCACCTCGGCGCCTTCGCCGGGATACCACAAGCTCAGCTCGGGATTGGCGCGGCGCATCTCCTCGATGCCCAGACCGAAACGGTGGCCGATATCGATCAAGGTGTCTTCCTTGGCCGCGGTCACGCTCTGGATACTGCCGATCACATCGCCTTGCTCGGGAATCGGGTAGTGGCCCACCGGTCGCTCGCCGTTGGCGGTATCGGCCAGTGTCAGCGGCGCAAAGGCCAGCAGGGTGGTGGCCAGGGCGGCGCGCAGCCGGCCGCCAAGGCCTTGGGTCGGGTACATGTTCATGGGCTTGGTCTCGTTCACCGAGTCATACCTTTATCATCAGGCGCTTGCTCGGTGTCAGCCGTTCAAGCCGCCTCGGTCTTGCGGTTCAATCGCTCCAGCAGTCCTTCGACCACGCTGAAGCGCGTGTCTTCGGTTTCCATCTCCAGCTCGAAGCGCAGGGTATCGGCGCCGTCGAGCCGGTAGTGAACCGGGTCCTTCTGAATTAGCGTGACCAGCGTCATCGGGTCCACGGCGGTGCCAGTGGCGAAGATCACCCGGCCACGTTCCGGGCCCGCCTCGAGCCGCGAGATGCCCAGCCGCTCGGCGCGCTGGCGCAGTCGAGTCTGGCGCATCAGCGTCTTGAGCGGGCCCGGCAAGAGGCCGAAACGGTCGACCAGCTCGACCTGCAGCTCCTTGAGTTCAGCCTCGTCCTCGGCGCTGGCAATGCGTTTATACATGATCAGGCGCTGCTGCACATCAGGCATGTAGTCGTCGGGGATCAGTGCGGGCAGATTCAAGCTGATTTCTACCCCCTGATCCAGCGGCGCCTCGATGTTCGGCGTCTTGCCGGCCTTGATCGCCTTCACCGCCCGATCGAGCATCTGCATATATAGACTATAGCCGATGGTTTCCATCTGGCCGCTCTGCTCGTCGCCGAGCAGCTCCCCGGCGCCGCGAATTTCCATGTCGTGGCTGGCCAGGGTGAAGCCGGCGCCAAGGTCCTCGGCCTGGCTGATCGCCTCCAGGCGCTTGGCAGCATCCTTGGTGATCGCCTTGGGATGCGGGGTCAGCAGGTAGGCGTAGGCCTGGTGGTGGCTGCGCCCCACGCGGCCGCGGAGCTGGTGCAGCTGGGCCAGGCCGAACTTGTCGGCGCGCTCGATGATGATGGTGTTGGCGCTGGGCACGTCGATGCCGGTCTCGATGATGGTCGAACACACCAGCACGTTGAAGCGCTTATGGTAGAAGTCGGACATGATGCGCTCCAGCGAGCGCTCCGGCAGCTGGCCATGGGCCACCGCCACCCGCGCCTCGGGCACCAGTTCGCGGAGCTTCTCGGCGCTGGCCTCGATGCTCTTGACCTCGTTGTGCAGTACATAGACCTGCCCGCCACGCAGGATCTCGCGCAGGATCGCTTCCTTGGTCACCGCTTCGTTGCGCTGTTGGACGAAGGTCTTCACCGACAGTCGGCGTGCCGGCGGGGTGGCGATGATGGAGAGATCGCGGATACCGCTCATCGCCATGTTGAGGGTGCGCGGGATCGGCGTGGCGGTCAGGGTCAGGATGTCGACCTCGGCGCGCAGGCTCTTGAGGCGCTCCTTCTGGGCGACCCCGAAGCGATGCTCCTCATCGATGATCAGCAGCCCCATGTTGGGGAGGCGCATGCCCTTGGAGAGCAGCTTGTGGGTGCCGATGACGATGTCGGCGCGGCCCTCCTCGATGCGTTTGAGCGTTTCGGCCTGGCCCTTGCCGCCGGTGAAGCGCGAGATCAGCTCGACCTGCACCGCGGTATCGGCAAAGCGGTCGCGGAAGTTATCGTAGTGCTGCTGGGCGAGCAGGGTGGTGGGCACCAGCACCACCACCTGGCGACCGGAATGCACGGCCAGGAAGGCGGCACGCATCGCCACCTCGGTCTTGCCGAAACCCACGTCGCCACATACCACGCGATCCATCGGCTGGGGGCGGGTCATGTCGCCGATCACCGCACCGATGGCCGCCTGCTGGTCGGGGGTCTCCTCGAACGGGAAACTGCCGGCGAAGCGGGCGTACTCCTCGACCGGGAAGTCGCAGGCAAAGCCGACCCGTGCCTCGCGCCGGGCGTAGACGTCGAGCAGCTCGGCGGCGGTATCGCGGACCTTCTCGGCGGCCTTGCGCTTGGCCTTGTCCCAGGTGTCCGAACCCAGCTTGTGCAGCGGCGCCAGCTCATCGCTGGCACCCGCGTAGCGCGAGATCAGGTGCAGGCTGTCCACCGGCACGTAGAGCTTGGCGCCATCGGCGTACTCCAGGGCCAGGAACTCGGCGGCCTGGCCGCCGGCCTCGAGCCGCTCCAGGCCCAGGTAGCGGCCCACGCCGTGGGCCTGGTGAACCACCGGCGAGCCCGCATGGAGCTCGGCCAGATGGCGTACTGCCAGTTCGTTGTCGTCGGTGGCCTTGGCGCGGCGCCGACTCTGCCGGACGACCTCGCCGAACAGCTCCGACTCGGTGATCACCGCCAGCTGAATCTCGGCGTCGCTGTCGCCCAACGCCAGGCCGGCGTCGAGGCCGCCCTGGGTAATCGCCAGGCGCTGGTCGCCGCTGGCGAAGGCGTGCCAGTCGTCGACGTGGGGCAGGGCGAGGTGCAGCGGAGCGAGCTGCTCCTCGATGGCCTCGCGGCGGCCGCGGGACTCGGCGACGAACAGCACTCGGGCGCTGGCGTGCGCCGACAGGAAGCGCTCCAGCGCCGCCAGCGGTTGCTGGGCGCGGGCGTTGATGGCCACCGTGGGCGGCGGCTGGGTGGCTGATAGCTGGGCGTGGGGGTGCTCAGGGTCCTGGGTCATGGCCACCCGCGGGTGGCGCTTGATGGCGCCGAACACCTCGGCCGCCGGCACGAAGGCGCGATGCGGTGGCAGCAGTGGCCGGGTGGGGTCGACGCCGAGGTTCTCGTAGCGGCTCTCGATAGCGGCCCAGTGATGCTCGGCGGCCTCGAACACCCCGGGCAGGGTCGCCACCCGGGTGCCTTCGGCGAGGTGCTCGAACAGCGTCGCGGTCTCCTCGAAGAACAGCGGCAGGTACTGTTCGAGACCCGGCGAGGGAATGCCCTTGAGGGCATCGACGTAGAGCGGGCACTGACGCGGGTCGACGTCGAACAGCGTCTCGAAGCCCTCGCGGAAGCAGGCGATGGCGCTGCGTGACAGCGAATACTCGTGGGCCGGCAGCAGCTCGACCCGCTCGACCTTGTCCTGGCTGCGCTGGGTGTCGGGATCGAAGTGGCGCAGGCTGTCGATCTCATCGTCGAACAGGTCGATGCGCAGCGGCAGCTCCGAGCCCATCGGGAAGAGATCGATCAGCGCGCCGCGCAGCGCGTATTCGCCGGGTTCATAGACGGTCTCCACGGCGCGGTAGCCGGCCCGTGACAGGCTTTCGCGGAAGCCTTCGCGATCCAGCTGCTGGCCCACCTCCAGGGTCATCACCCGGCCGGCGATATAGTCTGCCGGTGGCAAGCGCTGCATCAGGGTGTTGATCGGCACCAGTACGATGCCGTGGCTGGCCTGCTGCAGATCGCGCAGGGTACGCAGCCGTGCCGAGACGATGTCCTGGTGGGGCGAGAAGCTGTCGTAGGGCAGTGTCTCCCAGTCCGGGAATGGCATCACCGGCACGTCAGCAAAGAACGCCAGGTCGGTCTCCAGGCGCTGTGCCTCTGCGGTGTCGGCGGTGACCACCAGCAGCGGCGCATCGCCGGCAAGGCGTGCCAGGGCCAGGGCCAGGGCGCTGCCGTGGGGGCGCTGCCAGTAGCATGTCTCGCGGGTGCCGGAGGGGCGAGGTGGGTCGAGCGGTGAAAAGTGCGGCATGGTATCGAAATCGCGAACCTTGGGAGCGAACCCGGGATGATAGCAGCCTTATATGAATCTTGTAGTCAAGCCCGCGATTCTGTAATTGCCTTACAGCGCGTGCGACTATCCAGCAATTGTCGCCGTGCTGCGCTGCCGCGATAATGACGTCACATTCTATACCCATGACGTAGAAGGGGCCCCACGTGAGCCAGCAAACGCTCGAGACCGTCTTTGAGGAGTGGCAGGGTAGCGAAGCCATTGCCGAAGAAATGATTCCGCTGCTGGGCAAGCTCTACCGCCAGTACAATATCGTCACCTCGCTGTTCGGCCGCTCGCTGATCAACCAGTCGGTGATTCGCATCCTCAAGGACCATCGCTTCGTCAAGAAGGTCGAGGGCACCGAGCTCGACGTGCGCGATACCTTCCCGCTGGTCAAGGCGATGACCGAGCTCGACCTGGGGCCGGCCCACGTTGACGTCGGCAAGCTGGCGGTGGCCTACAAGACCCGCGGCAATGGCGACGTGCACGCCTTCCTGGCGCGTGAACTGGCCGAGATCGTCGGTGGCCACCAGAGCAACGGCAACCACAATGAGCCCAAGGACGTGGTGCTCTACGGTTTCGGCCGTATCGGCCGCATCCTCGCCCGTATCCTGATCGAGAAGGCCGGTGGCGGTAACCTGCTGCGCTTGCGCGCCATCGTGGTGCGCGGTCGCGGTGACATCGAGAAAGACCTCGAGAAGCGCGCCAGCCTGCTGCGTCGCGACTCGGTCCATGGTCCGTTCGCGGGTAGCATCAGCGTCGATGTCGAGAACAGTGCACTGATCGCCAACGGCAACTACATCAAGGTGATCTATGCCAACTCGCCGTCCGAGATCGACTACACCGACTACGGCATCGACAACGCGCTGATCGTCGACAACACTGGCATGTGGCGCGACGAAGAGGGCCTGTCCCAGCACCTGGCCTGCAAGGGGTCGGCCAAGGCGCTGCTCACCGCGCCCGGCAAGGGCGATATCAAGAACGTTGTCTACGGTATCAACCACCCCGATATTACCAGCGACGACCGCATCGTCTCCGCGGCGTCCTGTACCACCAACGCCATCGTGCCGGTGCTCAAGGCGATCAACGACCAGTACGGCATCGAGCACGGCCACGTCGAGACGGTGCACGCCTACACCAACGACCAGAACCTGATCGACAACTACCACAAGGGCGATCGCCGCGGCCGCAGCGCGCCGCTCAACATGGTGTTGACCGAGACCGGCGCCGCCAAGGCGGTAGCCAAGGCGCTGCCGGAACTCACTGGCAAGCTGACCGGCAACGCCATTCGCGTACCGATCCCCAACGTGTCGATGGCGATCCTCAACCTCAACCTGCACCAGGCCACTGACGCCGAGGCGCTCAACGACTACCTGCGGCGCATGGCGGTGCACTCGCCGATGCAGAAGCAGATCGACTTCGTCGACTCGCCGGAAGTGGTGTCGTCGGACTTCGTCGGCAATCGCCACGCGGGTATCGTGGATGCCAAGGCGACCATCGCCGACGACAAGAACGCCGTCCTCTATGTGTGGTACGACAACGAGTTCGGTTACAGCTGCCAGGTGGTGCGCATCCTGCAGCACATGTCCAACGTCAGCTTCCTGGTCTTCCCCAAGGATCGCGACTGACCCAGAGCGCTGAGCGGGCGCCGCTCAGCGCTGTTTCCACGCTTTTATCCGGCCCATCGAGCCCCTCGATGGGCCGTTTTGCGACCTCTCGCCGGTGGTCTTTCGCCGCGTATCTCTTTATAATACCCAGGATTTTTGGCACGGCTCGAGTGAGCTCGGGTCGAACTGGTAACCTTCTGATAAGAAAAGAATTCGAAGACCGTGACGAACGGCCCGGCGCAAGCCGCGCTGCCGCGTGCGTCCGTCGAACCCCTTTCCTTTCCACATCAGATCCTAACTGGGCGAGACTATGATCGAAGTCAAAAAAGGCCTGGATCTCCCCATCACGGGGGTGCCCGAGCAGCGCATCGAGGATGCGCGCGCGGTGCACCACGTGGCAGTCCTGGGTACCGACTACGTTGGCATGAAGCCGACCATGGAGGTCCGGGAGGGGGACAGCGTCAAGCTGGGCCAGCTACTCTTCACCGACAAGAAGATCGACGGCGTGCGCTTCACCGCGCCGGCGGCGGGTGAAGTGGTAGCCATCAACCGCGGCGAGAAGCGCCGCCTGCTGTCGGTGGTGATCAAGGTCGCCGAGGGCGCAGAGGAGCGCGTCGAGTTCACCGCCCACGGTGCCGACAAGCTCGACGGCCTTGAGCGTCAGGTGGTGGTCGACCAACTGGTCGATTCCGGGCTGTGGACGGCCCTGCGTACGCGCCCCTATTCGCGTACTCCGGCCCTCGATGCCAATCCCGAGAACATCTTCGTCACCGCCGTGGATACCCATCCGCTGGCCGGCGACCCGGCGCTGATCATCAACGAGCAGCCCGAGGCGTTTGCCAATGGCCTCAAGGTGCTCAAGCGCCTGACCGAAGGCAAGGTGTTCCTGTGTACTGGCGCCGACGCCCAACTGCCCGGCAGCGATGTCGACGGCGTGCAGGTCGAGCAGTTCGCCGGCCCGCATCCGGCCGGCCTGGTGGGTACCCATATCCACTACCTGTCGCCGGTGGCCCTGCACAAGCAGGTCTGGCACATCGGCTACCAGGACGTGATCGCCGTCGGCAAGCTGTTCGCCGAGGGCACCCTCGACGTTGGTCGGGTGGTGGCCGTGGGCGGCCCGCGTGCCGAACAGCCACGCCTGCTGCGTACCCGGGTGGGTGCCAGCACCGAGGAACTGCTGGCCGGCGAAGTGGTCGACCCTGACGAGACCCGTGTGATCTCCGGCTCGGTATTCTCCGGCGCCACCTGCGAAGGGTCGCTGCGCTACCTGGGCCGTTTCCACAATCAGATCAGCCTGCTCGAAGAGGGCAACAAGCGCGCCTTCATGGGCTGGCTGTCGCCGGGCAAGGATCGTCACTCGGTGCTGGGCATCTACGTGTCCAAGTTCCTCGGCCTGTCGAACTACGCACCCGACACCTCGACCAACGGCTCCGAGCGTGCCATGGTCCCGGTGGGTGCCTACGAGACGGTAATGCCGCTGGATATCCTGCCCACTCAGCTGCTGCGTTCGCTGATCGTCGGTGACATCGAGACCGCCATGCAGCTCGGTTGTCTGGAACTGGATGAGGAAGACCTCGCGCTGTGCACCTACGTGTGCCCCGGCAAGTACGAGTATGGCCCCATCCTGCGCGACAATCTCACCACGATCGAGAAAGAGGCTTGATGATGGGTATCCGACAGACACTCGATAATCTCGAGCCGCACTTCCACAAGGGCGGCAAGTACGAGAAGTTCTATCCGCTGTACGAAGCCGTCGACACCATCTTCTACGCACCGCCCAGCGTGACCAAGACCACCGCGCACGTGCGTGATGGCGTCGACCTCAAGCGCATCATGATCACCGTCTGGATGTGTACCTTCCCGGCGATGTTCTTCGGCATGTGGAACGCCGGTTGGCAGGCCAACACCGCCATCGCCGGCGGCTACGAGTCGATGGACGGCTGGCGCGAGGCGATCATGATGCTGCTCGCCAGCGGCCACGACCCGGGCAGCCTGTGGGCCAACTTCGTGCTCGGCGCGACCTACTTCCTGCCCATCTATCTGGTGACTTTCGCCGTGGGTGGCTTCTGGGAAGTGCTGTTCGCCGTCAAGCGCGGTCACGAGGTCAACGAGGGCTTCTTCGTCTCCTCGGTGCTGTATGCGCTGATTTTGCCGGCCACCATTCCGCTGTGGCAGGTGGCACTCGGCATCACCTTCGGTATCGTGATCGGTAAGGAGATCTTCGGCGGCACTGGCAAGAACTTCCTCAACCCGGCGCTGACCGGCCGTGCTTTCCTCTACTTCGCCTACCCGGCGCAGATCTCGGGTGACGCGGTATGGGTGGCGGCCGACGGCTACTCTGGCGCTACCTCGCTGTCCATCGCCTTCCAGGAGGGCATGGCCAGCCTGACCTCCCAGTACAGCTGGTGGGATGCCTTCCTCGGTTTCATTCCCGGCTCGGTAGGCGAGGTCTCGACGCTGGCAATCTTCATCGGTGCCGCGGTCCTGCTATGGACGCGAATCGCCTCGTGGCGAATCATGCTCGGGGTGTTCCTCGGCATGGTGGCGACCAGTACGCTCTTTAACCTGATCGGTTCCGACACCAACCCGATGTTCGCCATGCCGTGGTACTGGCACCTGGTGATCGGCGGTTTCGCCTTCGGCATGGTGTTCATGGCTACCGACCCGGTATCGGCCTCCATGACCAACCAGGGGCGCCTGATCTTCGGCGCGCTGATCGGCGTGATGACCGTGCTGATCCGCGTGGTCAACCCGGCGTTCCCCGAGGGCATCATGCTGGCGATCCTGTTCGCTAACCTGTTTGCTCCGCTGATCGACCACATCTTTGTTCAGGCCAACATCAAGCGCCGTCAGCAGCGCGTTGGTGCGCCGGCCGAGGAGACTGCCTGATGGCACAGAGCAACAACTCCATCAAGAAGATCCTGATCGTGGCGTTCGCGCTATGCATCGTCTGTTCGGTGGTGGTGTCCACCGCCGCCGTGGCGCTGCGCCCGATGCAGGCGCTCAACGAGGAGCTCGACCGCAAGACCAACATCCTGCGCGTCGCCAACCTCTACGAGTCCGGCATGGACGTGGAAGCGGCCTTCGCCGAGATCGAGCCCCGCGTCGTGGATCTGCGCACCGGTGAGTACACCGATCAGTTCGATCCCGACACCTTCAACCACTTCCAGGCCGCTCGCGACCCGGCTTCTTCACGCACCCTGTCGGGCGAGCGTGATATCGCCGGGCTCAGCCGCCAGGAGAACTACGCCACCGTCTATCTGGTCGGTGACGGTGATAATCCCGACCAGATCATCGTGCCGATCCGCGGCCAGGGGCTGTGGGGCCTGATGCGTGGCTACATGTCCATCGAGGGCGACGGCAACACCATCGTCGGCATCACCTACTACGAGCACAGCGAGACCCCCGGCCTTGGCGCCGAGGTCAACAACCCGCGCTGGCAGGCTCAGTGGGAAGGCAAGAAGATCTATGCCGACGACGGCAGCCTCAACCCGGCCATTCGCGTCGCCCGCGGTAGCGGCAGCGGCGACCATGAAGTCGATGGTCTGTCCGGTGCCACCCTGACCGCCAACGGGGTGACCAACATGCTGCAGTTCTGGCTTAGCCCGGAAGGCTTCGGTGAGTACCTGGCGCGCTTCCGTGACGACATCAGTCACGAAGAGGCCCAGGATGCCGATGTCGAACTCGACGCAGAGGGAGCTTGATCATGGCTGCTGATTCTCCTAAAGGCGTTCTGGTAACGCCGATTTTCAAGAACAACCCGATCGCCCTGCAGATCCTCGGGGTCTGCTCGGCGCTGGCGGTCACCACCAGCATGAGTGTATCGCTGGTCATGACCCTGGCGGTGGTGTTCGTGTGTGCCTTCTCCAACCTGTTCGTATCGCTGATTCGTCAGCACATTCCGTCGTCGATCCGCATCATCGTGCAGGTCACCATCATCGCCTCGCTGGTGATCGTGGTCGACCAGGTGCTGCGTGCCTTCGCCTACCAGATGTCACAGCAGCTGTCGGTGTTCGTCGGCCTGATCATCACCAACTGCATCATCCTCGGCCGCGCCGAGGGCTTCGCCATGCAGAACAGCCCCAAGATGTCGTTCATCGACGGCGTCGGCAACGGCCTGGGCTACGGCGTGGTGCTGATGGTGGTCGGCTTCTTCCGCGAGCTGTTCGGCTCCGGCAGCGTGTTCGGCTTCACCGTGCTGCAGCCGGTGCAGGATGGCGGCTGGTACGTGCCCAACGGCCTGATGCTGCTGCCGCCCTCGGCGTTCTTCATCATCGGTCTGATGATCTGGGTGATCCGTGAGGCCTACCCGGAGCAGGTCGAAGAGAACGAGTTCAAGATGAAGCACAACACCGAACCCAAGGAGGCTGTGTAACATGGAACACTATCTGAGCCTGTTCATCGCCTCGGTGTTCGTCGAGAACATGGCGTTGGCATTCTTCCTCGGCATGTGTACCTTCCTGGCGGTATCCAAGAAGGTCTCCTCATCGTTCGGCCTCGGCGTGGCGGTGATCGTAGTGCTGATGATCACCGTGCCGGTCAACAACCTGGTGCTCAACTACCTCCTCGCCGAGGGGGCACTGACCTGGACCGGCATTGCCGGCGCCGAGAATATCGACCTGTCGTTCCTGGGTCTGCTCAGCTATATCGGCGTGATCGCCGCCATGGTGCAGATCATCGAGATGTTCCTCGACAAGTATGTGCCCGTGCTCTATAACGCGCTGGGCGTGTTCCTGCCGCTGATCACCGTAAACTGCGCGATCCTGGGTGGCGTACTGTTCATGGTCGAGCGTAACTACACCTTCGGGGAATCGGTGGTGTATGGCGCCGGTGCCGGCGTCGGTTGGGCGCTGGCAATCACCGCGCTGGCCGGTATTCGCGAGAAGCTCAAGTACAGCGATGTGCCCGGCGGCCTGCAGGGCCTGGGCATTACCTTCATCACCGTGGGCCTGATGTCGCTCGGCTTCATGTCGTTCTCCGGCATCCAGCTGTGAGTCGCGTACCGGGTGGCGGTGCCGCCCGGTACGCCCCACGTGACAAGGCAACGATTGAAATAGGAACCCGACATGGTTGATACAACTGTCATCTTGCTCGGCGTGGTCATGTTCACCCTCATCGTCATTGCCCTGACGCTGGTGATCCTGGCAGCACGCAGCAAGCTCGTCAGCAGCGGGGACGTGACCATCGAGGTCAACGGCGACCCCGAGCACACCTTGACCACCCAGGCCGGCGGCAAGCTGCTCAACACCCTGGCCGCCAACGGCATCTTCCTGTCGTCGGCGTGCGGCGGCGGCGGCTCCTGCGCCCAGTGCAAGTGCCGCATCGAAGAGGGCGGCGGCTCGATCCTGCCCACCGAAGAGTCGGCCTTCACCATGCGTGAGAAGAAGGAGGGCTGGCGGCTCTCCTGCCAGGTGCCGGTCAAGCAGGACATGAAGATCGAGGTGCCCGAGGAAGTGTTCGGCGTCAAGCAGTGGGAGTGCGAGGTCATCTCCAACCCCAACGTCGCCACCTTCATCAAGGAGCTCAACCTCAAGCTGCCGGAAGGCGAGAACGTCGACTTCCGTGCCGGTGGCTACGTGCAGCTGGTGGCGCCGCCCTACGATATCAAGTTCTCCGACTTCGACATCGAGGACGAGTACCGCGAGGACTGGGACAAGTTCGACCTGTTCAAGATCTCGCACAAGAACCCCGAGGAGACCATCCGCGCCTACTCGATGGCCAACTACCCGGAAGAGAAGGGTATCCTCAAGTTCAACATCCGTATCGCCACGCCGCCTCCCGGCACCAACCACCCGCCGGGCATCATGTCGACCTACGTCTTCAACCTGAAGCCGGGCGACAAGGTGCAGGTGATGGGGCCGTTCGGCGAGTTCTTCGCCAAGGACACCGACGCCGAGATGGTCTTCGTCGGCGGCGGTGCCGGCATGGCGCCGATGCGCAGCCACATCTTCGACCAGCTCAAGCGCCTCAAGTCGACGCGCAAGATCTCGTTCTGGTACGGCGCGCGCTCCTGGCGCGAGACCTTCTACAACGAGGAGTACGACCAGCTGGCCGAGGAGTACGACAACTTCGAGTGGCACCTGGCGCTCTCCGACCCGCTGCCGGACGACAACTGGGAAGGCCCCACCGGCTTCATCCACAACGTGCTCTACGAGAAGTACCTCAAGGACCATCCGGCGCCCGAGGACTGCGAGTACTACATGTGCGGGCCGCCGATGATGAACGCCTCGGTGATCAAGCTCCTGCTCGACATGGGGGTAGAACCCGAGAACATCATGCTGGACGACTTCGGCGGATGATCGGCGTCGCCTCACGGCGACACACAGGGCTGGCCCGCGGGCCGGCCCTGTTTCTGTCGGCCCTGCTGGGCCTGGCCCTGGCCAGCGCCCTGGCAGGGTGCCGCGACAGCGGCAGTCAGCGGCTCGACGTTCAGGGCGCAGCCCTCGAGCGTGGTTTCCATCTCACTCTGTATGCCGATTCCCGCGCCAGCGATATGCAGGCACTGGACGTCGCCATACAGAGTGAACTGGTAGAATACGAACAGCAGCACACGGCGTTTCTTGACCGGCTCGCCGGCCTCGACGCGGCGCTTCCGACGGCCTTCGGCGTTTCCGCCAGGCCCCTCGAGCAGGCCTATCGTCAGCTGGCCCACGCCTGGCTGATCGACTCCCTGGCAGCGTGGCTCGATGTCCGCCGCGAGGGGCGCTACTTCCTCGAAGTGGGCGGTGACGTGCGCACTCGAGGCACTCAGGCCGGGCGGCGGCCCTGGCAGGTGGCACTCGAGCAACCCACTCAGCGCGACGCCTCCCAGGCGCGCCAGCTGACCCTGGATGGCCAGGCGCTGGCCACCGCCGGCGATTTCCGCGACCGCTGGCAGGGGCTTGCCGGCAGCACCGAAACGCCCGCCGGCTGGTGGCTGGCCAACGGCAGAGAGCGCGTGGTCGAGGTCAGCGTGCTGGCCGACACCGCGCTGGAGGCCGCCGCTTGGGCCGGCTGGCTGCTGCAGTTGCCCCCCGAGGCGGCGCTGAGCCAGGCCACGCGGCGGAGTATTGCCGCCTATTTCATTGTCACAGCGGGTACGGGCTACGATGTGCGCATCAGCCCGGCCATGACGCCCCACTTGGACGTCGGTGATTGAGCTGCCCCACAAGGGCATTCAGGAGGAACGATGACGATCTGGTTACTGGTATTCGGTTTCATGCTGCTGCTGATGGCCGCCATGGCCATCGGTGTCATGCTCGGACGCAAGCCGATTGCCGGCTCCTGCGGCGGGCTCAACAACATCGGCATGAAGGACGGCTGCGAAGTCTGCGGCGGCAAGGACGAGGTCTGCGAAGAAGAGAACCGCAAGCGCGGCAGCGCCCGTCGTCGCGGCGACGAGAGCCGCGGCGCCGACCTTGGCTACAACGCCGTGCGGCGCTAGGCCTGACCGCAGCGCTGCGCGCTGCAATCGCGAATGAATTCGCTCCCACA
>NZ_FNGH01000006.1 GCF_900102875.1 Franzmannia pantelleriensis | reverse complement strand
GTCTGGTTGTTGTCGGTGTCGATGGCCTGCTTGCCGAGAATCACCAGGCCCGGCTGCTCCTCCTCGACCACCTTGGCCAGCAGCTTGGCCACCGCCAGCGACTCGACGCGTTCGTCGGTCTCAAGGTGAATGGCGCGATCAGCGCCCAGCGCCAATGCGGTGCGCAGCTGCTCCTGGGCAGCCTTGGGACCCACGGTCACGGCCACGACCTCGGTGGCCACGCCTTTTTCCTTGAGCCGCACCGCCTCTTCCACGGCGATCTCGCAGAAGGGGTTCATGGCCATCTTGACGTTCGTGAGATCGACGTCGGAATTATCCGGCTTGACCCGGATCTTGACGTTGTAGTCGATGACGCGTTTGACCGCGACGAGGATCTTCATGGGCGGCTCTCCCGGTTCACATCACTGCCAGCGCCAGTGATGTCGTCTAAATTTCAAAGCGCTTATGTTTTGCATAGCAAAATGTAATTTCATTATACAGACAAGACAGTAAAAAACCCAGCGGGACAGGTCAAGCCCAAAAAAGCATCACCAGGGGGCAAGCACGAACCAGGCGGAAAGTAGCGGAATGGACGCCAGCAGGAAGTGAGCATTCCAGCGGTAGCCGATGCGTGTCGAGGCCACACCAGTGAAACGAGACAAGATCAACATGGAGGCGGTCATCGGTGAGGACATCAGCGCCAGTGCCCACCCCACCATCAGTGAAGCCCCTATCAGTGCCGGCGACAACCCCTCGATGGCAAGCGACGGTAACAGGCCGACCAGCAGCGTCACGGTCACGATCGGATTGACCCCCACCTGGGCCAGCACCACGACCATCAGCATCGCCAGCACCGCATTCACAGCACCCAGCGGCTGTAACAGCGTGATCAGTGGCGCCAGGCTCTGGACATCCACCAGGGCCACGCAGAGGTGCCCCAGGTAGCCGGCAGCCCCCAATACCACGATCTCGTTGGCACTCGGTGCCAACAGCCAGGGCAGCTGCCGATGCAGGCTGGCGACTGCCGCCGGGATGCCAGCGGCGCCCAGACGACGACGCTGCCAGGCTAGCCAGGCCATCGCTCCCAGTGGCGCCCCCAGCAGCGCGGCGATCGGCAAGCGTACGTCAAGGGCCCAGGAGAGGATAAACACCAGCGAGACGATCGCCATCAGCAGCAGCGAGAACTGCAAAAGCGGCATCAGCGAAGGCGAAGACGTCGCTCGGTTGGCGCGGTCGGGATGCGGGCCGGTCAGATGGTCTATCCCCCAGCCGACT
Source organism: Franzmannia pantelleriensis (assembly GCF_900102875.1). Classification (GTDB taxonomy): domain Bacteria; phylum Pseudomonadota; class Gammaproteobacteria; order Pseudomonadales; family Halomonadaceae; genus Franzmannia; species Franzmannia pantelleriensis. The sequence goes on along the minus strand of NZ_FNGH01000006.1, from coordinate 263,120 downwards.
AAGAAGATGACCAGTGCCGCCCCGAGCACGAAGGGCGCCAAGTCGAGCCAGCGCAACTGCGGCAGGCTCGACAGCACTACCGCCACGCCGATGCCCATCGGTGAGATCAAGGGCGCCAGCGAGAAGCCGCGCAGCAGCGCCAGCATCATCCGCCGCTGGCGGGCGTTGCGCACCCAGGCGCGGCCCTGGGCCGCCGCCAGCGTATTGCTCTTCTCGATCATGCCGGCGAACAGATTGAGCACACCGATATTGAGAATAATGCCGAACAGCGCGGAACCCGCCGAGAGAATCGGATAGCGGCGCCCGGGGGGCTGCAGCAGCATGGCCTCGCCGCAGCGACGCACCAGTCGCGACCGGTACGCCGGTAGGCGCAGCAGGCTGAGCGCTACCACAAAGGTGGCAAAAAACGCGAAGCGACCCGCCGCCTCGAACAGCAGGTGTCCAGGCGCAGCGGCAATCCACAGCGCCAGCGGCGTCAGCAGAGCAGCGGCCAGCAGCAGGCCACGCGCCATGCGTGAAAGTTGGCCGCCCAAGGACACCAGGTAGATCACCAGGGCAAGGATACCCAGGCCCTGCAGCACCAGGCTGCCAATAATCAGATGGCCGAGGGTTGCAAGGGTCACCAGCGCCAGCAGAGAGGAGCGCTGCTGGGCCCATTTCACTCTGTTTTGCCCTTCCCACCGGCCATATCACGCAGGCGTCCCTTGAGAATCTTGCCGCTGGCGGTGGCAGGCAGCGCCTCCATCATCACCAGAGTCGACGGCCGCTTGTAGGGCGATAGGCGCTCGGCGATAAACGCCCTGAGTGTGGCTTCGTCCACGCCAGCGCCCGGCTCGCACTGAATGAAAGCGACCACCTCCTCGTTACCGGCCACCTCACGCCCGACCACCGCCGAGAGGGTCACATCGGGGTGCTGGTTGATCACCGCCTCGACGTCGGGTGGGTAGATATTGAAACCGGAGCGGATGATCAGCTCCTTGCTGCGTCCAACGATATATAGCTGCCCGAGGTCATCGACACGGGCGATATCACCAGTATTGAGCCAGCCGTCATCACTCAGGCAGGCACGTGTTGCCTTGGGTTGGCGGAAGTAGCCCTTCATCACATTAGGGCCGCGCACCCAGAGTTCACCGATACCATCACCGCCCTGATCCTTTTCGCCACGCTCTGCTAGCGGCTCGAGACGGTACTCCAGCAGGGGCAACACCGCACCAACGGTATTGCTGTCGAAGCGGTCGTCGATGCGGGTCTGGCTGATGGTCGGGCTGGCCTCCGTCAAGCCGTAACCGTTGTGCAGCGTCAAGCCGAAGATGGCCTCGACGCGCTGCTTGGTGTCGCTGTCCAACGGGGATCCGCCGGCGGACATATAGCCAAGTTCCGGTGCGACCAGCGCACGACCCTGGCGCCGCAGATATTCCAGGGTGCGTGAATACATCGCCGGCACCCCCTGGAGCACCGTAATCCGCTCCTGGTCCAGGGCGTCGAGCATGGCCACCGCGTCAAAGCGTGGCACGGTATACAGGCAGGCACCGTTATAGAGCGAACCCATGCATACCGACGACAAGCCAAAGACATGCGACATCGGCAGCACCCCGTAGACACGCTGCCCCTGATTGAGGTGCCGCATGCCGCCGGAAATCGACGCGATATAGAGGATCCCGCGATGCGTCAGCATCACGCCCTTGGGCGTACCGGTGGTCCCCGAGGTGTAGATCATCGCCGCCACCTGATCGGCACCGCTGCGTTCGACGTGCTCGGGCGCGGTGTCACGAGACTCCCCGATATCCAGGGCGCCCAGGCGAGGATGATGATATGACGCGGCGCCGTGGCGTGCCGCGTGCTGTGACGCTTCATAGGAGGCCCCGCTGGTATAGAGCACCCGGCGCGGATCACAGTTATCATGAATCTGGTCAATTTCCTGAGCCGATAGCCGAGAATTGACGATCGCGACCCAGGCATCCAGTTCGCTGGCCGCCAGCAGAATGACGACCAACGCACGGCTATTTTCGCTAACCAGCATGAGGCGATCGCCGGGCCGAATGCCCAACGTCGTCAGCCATTCGGTGGCAGCCCGGATCTCGTCGCCCAGCTCGGCGTAACTCCAGCGCACCTCGCCATCCACCAATGCCAGCTGCGAGCCAAGGCGTTCGGCGTTGAACAGCACACGATGGCTCAGCCGTTCCGGCAACTCGGCCACCAACTCGCTAGCCAGGCGGCCGAAGATTCGCTCGTCCGGCGCCTGGTGGATCACTGACAGAGCCTTCAGCTCGCTGCCAACAGCCATCAGGACACCTCCCGCACCATATCGCGGGCGATCACCACCTGCTGAATCTGGGTGGTGCCTTCATAGATCCTGAACAGGCGGACATCGCGATAGAAACGCTCCACGGCATATTCGGCCATGTAGCCGGCGCCGCCGTGTACCTGTACCGCCCGATCCGCGACACGCCCCACCATCTCGGCACAGAACAGCTTGCAGCAGGAGGCTAGGGTCGAAACCTTCTCGCCAGCGTCCTTGCGCTGGGCAGCATCGAGCACCATGGTGCGGCCGGCATAGGCTTCGGTCTTGCTGTCGGCGAGCATTGCCTGAATCAGCTGGTGATCGGCCAGCGGAACACCGAACTGCTTACGCTCGATGGCATAGTTCAGCGACTCCTCTACCAAACGATCCGCCACGCCGACGCACACCGCGGAAATATGCAGGCGTCCGCGATCGAGCACCCTCATTGCGGTCTTGAACCCCTGTCCCTCCTTGCCGCCGATGATGTTCTCGGCCGGCACCCGACAATCTTCGAAGATGATGTCGCAGGTATGTGCCCCTTTCTGGCCCATCTTGCTGTCGGCCGGGCCACGCTTGAGGCCCGGGGTGTCACCTTCGACGATGAAGGCAGTGATGCCACCGGCGCCCTTGTTGCTGGGATCGGTGCGAGCCATGACGGTAAACAGATCGGCCTCGGGGCCGTTGGTAATGTAGCGCTTGGTGCCGTTGAGCACATAGTGGTCGCCATCGCGAACCGCCGTGGTCCTCAGGCTGGCGGCATCTGAACCGGCATCAGGCTCGGTCAGGCAGAAGGAACTCAGCAGCTCTCCGGTGGCCAGGCGCGGAACATACTTCGACTTTTGCTCGGGGGTACCGTCGATCAGAATGCCCTGAGCGCCGATGCCATTGTTGGTGCCGAAGACCGAGCGGAAGGCCGGCGAAGTCTTGCCGATCTCCATGGCCACCAGCGCCTCCTCTTCCATGGTCAGCCCCAGGCCACCGTACTCCTCGGGGATCGATAGGCCGAATAGGCCCATCTCCTTCATCTCCTCCAGCAGCTCGGGTGGCACAGCATCCTCTTCGGCCAGACGTGCTTCGTTGGGAATCAGGCGTTCACGCACGAAGCGAGAAATAGTGTCGACGAGCTGATTGAGCAGTTCGGGATCGCGAATCATGGCGTGTCCTCGGCGGTTGGCGGACTCTTGTTGGAATCGGCAGACGCTGCTTATGTTTTGCATAGCAGAATAGACGCCCACATTGTTGTCAGGCACTGTCACATAGCCTACGATGACCGTCAATAAACGAAATGATGTTTTGCTATGCAAAACTAAATGCGCCATGACGAGGAAACCGCCCATGTCGACCTCCCCCTCATCGCCGTCCGCCAGTACCACTCCCGCTGCTTTCCACGTGCTGGGCATCGTGGGCACTGGTGCCATGGGCCGCGGCATTGCTCAGATCGCCGCTCAGGCCGGACTGACCGTCTACCTTTACGACCAGCGTGACGGTGCCGTCGCCGAGGCCCGCGACTTCATCAGCGGCATGTGGGCCCGAGGCGTACAGAAGCAGCGCCTGAGCGCCGCTGATGCCGAGGGCTATGGCGGACGTCTCAAGGAAGCGGCGACCCTGTCCACGCTGGCTGAGTGCGACATCGTCATTGAAGCCATCGTCGAAAGGCTCGACGCCAAGCAGTCGCTGTTTAGCGAACTCGAGACGCTGCTCAGCGACCAGGCGGTCCTGGCGACCAATACCTCGTCGCTGTCCGTGACCGCTATCGCCTCGGCCTGCCAACACCCTGAGCGGGTCATCGGCTTTCACTTCTTCAATCCGGTCCCCTTGATGAAGATCGCCGAAGTGATTCCCGGGCTGCGAACCGACCCCGGCGTTGTGTCTCGGGTCGAGGCACTCGGCCAGTCGATGGGGCACTTCACCGCCCGCACCACCGACACCCCAGGTTTCCTGGTCAATCACGCCGGGCGCGCCTACGGCACGGAAGCGCTGAAGGTCCTCGGCGAGTGCGTTACCGACCCTGTCACCATAGACCGCATCCTGGTCGATCAGGGTGGCTTCCGCATGGGGCCGTTCAGCCTGCTCGACCTGACCGGGCTCGACGTGTCGCATGCGGTGATGGAGTCGATCTACCACCAGTACTACGAGGAGCCGCGCTTCCGCCCTTCGCCGCTGACGCGCCAGCGCCTCACCGCCGGCCTGCTGGGCCGCAAGAGCGGCGCAGGCTTCTACCGCTATGTCGACGGCAAGTCCGAGGTGGCGGACGAACCGCCTCTACCCCGCGTGGCGCCCTGCCCGGTCTGGATCAGCCCCGACCCAGCCGAAGCCTGCCAGGCCCTGACAAACCTCGTCGAGGCCGCCGGCTGGCCGCTGGAGGGCGGTGATACACCCTCGTCGCAAGCGCTCTGCCTGGTTGCCCCTCTCGGCGAGGACGCCACCGCCGCTGCGCTGCGGCTAGGCCTGGAGCCCGAGCGCTGCGTCGCCGTCGACCTGCTCGCCGGCCTCAAGGGGCGCCGCAGCCTGATGACCACTCCGGCCACCCGCCCCGAGGTACGCGCTGCGGCCATGGCACTGCTTGGTGACGACGGCACCCCGGTCAGTGCGCTCAACGACAGTAACGGCTTCGTGCTGCAGCGGGTGGTGGCCTGCATCGTCAACGTAGGCAGTGACATCGCCCAGCAGGGCGTGGCCACGCCCGACACCATCGACCGCGCCGTCGAGTTGGGACTGGGCTATCCGCGGGGGCCCTTGGCCATGGGCGACCACTACGGCAACCGCCGAATCCTCACGATCCTCGACAACCTGCTCGCTGCCACTGGTGATCCTCGCTATCGCGCCAGCCCTTGGCTGCGGCGCCGTGCCTCCATCGGCCTACCGCTGACCACCCCTTGAGCCCTACACGGAGATGACTCTCATGCAAGACGCCTACATCTATGACGGGCTGCGTACCCCCTTTGGCCGCCACGGCGGTGGCCTGGCTGGCGTGCGCCCCGACGACCTGCTGGGCCAGGTACTCAAGTCTCTGGTAACGCGCAATGGCTTTGCCCTGGAGTCCTATGAAGAGATCCTGGCAGGCTGCACCAACCAGGCCGGCGAAGACTCGCGCAACGTGGCCCGCCATGCAGGCTTGGTCGCCGGCTTGCCGGTCGAGGTCGCAGCGCAGACGGTCAACCGCCTTTGCGGCAGCGGGCTGGCCGCCCTGATAGATGCCGCCCGAGCCACGCGCCTCGGCGAGGGCGGGCTGTTCCTGGCCGGCGGCGTGGAGTCGATGTCCCGTGCGCCCTACGTGCTGGGCAAGGCAGAGTCGGCCTTCGCCCGCAACCAGCCGATGTATGACACCGTTATCGGTGCACGCTTTCCCAATCCTTGGATCGCCCGGGAGTTCGGCAGCCACAGCATGCCCGAGACCGCCGACAACGTGGCCCACGATCTGTCGATCAGCCGTGAGGCCGGCGATGCCTTCGCCGCTCGCTCCCAGGCACGCTATGCCGAAGCACAGGCGCGCGGCTTCTACGACGAGGAGCTGCTTGCCATCGAGGTACCCCAGGGCCGCAAGCAGCCGCCGCAGCTGGTCGAGCGGGACGAGCACCCGCGTCCAGGCACCGACGCTACCAAGCTCGGCAAACTGGGTGCACTATTCGACGGCGGCGTAGTCACCGCAGGTAATGCGTCGGGGCTTAACGACGGCGCCGCCGCGCTGATCGTGGGCAGCAGAGCCGCCGGCGAGCGCGCCGGCGTCGCCCCGCGGGCGAGAATCGTCGCCAGCGCCCTGGCCGGGGTACCGCCCCGCGTGATGGGCCTAGGGCCGGTGCCGGCCAGCCGCAAGGCGCTGGAGCGCGCCGGACTGACCCTCGACCAGATGGATGTGATCGAGATCAACGAGGCATTCGCCGTCCAGGTGCTGGGCTGCGCCCAACAGCTCGCGCTCGATCCCGACGACAGCCGGCTAAATGCCAACGGCGGCGCCATCGCCATCGGCCACCCGCTGGGCGCGTCAGGGGCCCGCCTCGCACTCACCGCACTCCGTCAGCTGGAAGCCAGCGGCGGGCGCTATGCGCTGGTGACCATGTGCATCGGTGTCGGCCAGGGCATCGCCTGCGTGCTTGAGCGTCTCGATTGAGACGGCCTGCCCCGCAGCGGCGGACGTCGCTGCGGGGGTATGCGATACTTAACCTATGCTCGGCTTTGGCACAGGGAACCCGCAATGCATAACCCCGCGAAATGGGAAGATGAATCGACAGCGCCACCCAAGGACCGTAATTTCGTCACCGCCCTCGCCCGCGGCCTGGAACTACTGCGCGCATTTGGTACAGGCGAGGAGTATCTTGGAAACGCTGAACTCTCCAGCCGCACCGGCATTCCCCGACCCACGGTCTCGCGCCTGACCTATACGCTGACCCAGCTCGGCTACCTGAAACACAACACACGACTGGAAAAGTACCGACTCGGTCCCGGCATTCTGGCGTTGGGCTACCGGTTTCTGGCCAACCAGGGCATTCGAGAGATTGCTCGGCCCCATATGCAGCAGCTGGCCGACACCACGGACTGTGCCATCGCGCTGGGCAGCGCGGACCGTCATGCCATGACGTATATCGAGGTCTGCCAGGGCAAGGGGCCTCTGGTCATGCGCCTCGAAGCCGGCTCTAGGATTCCCATCGCCACCACGGCCATTGGGCGCGCCTGGCTATGCGGACTTTCCCAGCCTCAGCGGGACAGCTTTCTGGAAGAACTTCGCCAGCAGTCTCCTGATCAATGGTCAGCGGTCTCCGCCACCATCGACAAGAGCCTCGAGGAGTATCAGCGCTACGGGTTCTGCCTCTCGGAAGGCGAATGGGAGCGCGACGTCAGCGCCGTAGCCATTCCCCTTGTGCTCGAAGACGGCGCCGAGATCATGGCGCTCAACTGCGGCGGTGCCTCGCTGCGCCTGAACCACGATATCCTGATCGACAACCTCGGCCCACGCCTTCGTGACGTCGCCGAGCGAATCCTGGCAGAGTTGCGACACGATCCGATGCGTTGACTCTATCAACCCCAAGGCACAATGGATTAAGGATACTGATCACCTGCTATGCTATCTGGCAGCACCGCCAAGGAAATCGGCATGTCTGAATTCTCTCAAGACCCTCTCGTGACCAGCCTCGCCGCCTGCGCGCAGGGTGACGGCAAGGCCCTGGAGCGACTCTACCGCCTCGCCAGTCCGCATCTGTACGCCCAGCTGCTGCGTATCGTAAGAAACGAGAGTGCCGCCCAGGACTGCTTGCAGCAGGTCTTTATCCGCGTTTGGCAGTCTGCCGGGCAGTACGACGCCAGTCGCGCCAAGCCGATGACCTGGCTGAGCACCCTGACCCGCAACATCGGCATCGACTGGCTGCGCCGCCAGCGCCCGCAGGAAGCCGACGGTCAGGCGCTGATCGACGAACTGGCCGGGCTCGATGATCCCGCCGCTGACGGCCAGCGCGATCAGGAGAGCGGGCAGTTGCATGAGTGCCTGGAGATTCTGCCATCGCAGCAGCGCAGGGTACTGGAGCTGGCATTCTTCCAAGGGTTGACGCATAGCGAACTGGCCACCGCCATTACCCAGCCGCTGGGCACCGTCAAAAGTTGGGTCCGCCGCGGCCTGGAGAGGTTGAAAGCATGTCTGACGACTGGGAATTAAGCGACCCCGATGAACGCCACCTGGCGGCCGGCGAGTATGCGCTGGGGACTCTCGATGCCGAGCAGAAAGCGCGCTTCGAGGCGCTGCTGGCGGTCAGCCACGATCTGCAGAACGATGTGGCCCTGTGGCAGGAACATCTGCAGCTGTTCAATGAGCAGCTCGACCCACACCTGCCGCCCGCCGAGGTCTGGCGACGCATTGCCAATGCCACCGGTGTCGCGCCTCGCCCCTGGTGGCAATCACTGGGCATATGGCGCACCGCCAGCGCCACCTTCGCCATTGCCGCACTGGCCCTGGGGCTGCTGTGGACCCAGAGTGAAGATGTTGTCCCCAGATTTGACGACGGCCAGGCAGTTTATGTGGTACTCGACGAGCAACGCACGCCGGGCTGGATCATCAGCGCCAGCGACGCCGGCGAGCTCTATGTTCAGGCGGTACAGCCCACTCAGGTCGGCGAGCAGCAGACCGGCGAGCTGTGGCTGATCGCCGACGAAACGCCGATCTCGCTGGGCCTGCTGCCCAACCAGGGGCGCCACACCCTGGCACCCAGCGAGGAACTGCGAGAGTTGCTGATGACCGCCGACCTGGCGGTTAGCGTCGAGCCGGAAGGCGGCGCACCAGAGGGCCAGCCGACCGGCCCCATCATCGACTCAGGACGCATGACCCCGGTGCGCGGCGGTACCTTCTCGTTCTGAAGCGTGCGCCTAGGCCTCTACCTGGGCACGCACCTTATCGACGATATGCGCGCCGATCGGCAGCGCCGAGGTAGCAGCCGGCGACGGCGCATTGCACACATTGACCGTGCGCCGCGTGTTGACGAACAGGAAGTCGTCGATCAACTTGCCCTCCCGCGACACCGCCTGGGCACGTACGCCCGAGGGATAGGGACCAAGATCGTCCAGGGTAAGGCTCGGGCAGTACTTACGCACTTCGTCCAGGTAGCCCTTGCGGTACAGCGAGTTCTTCATCTCGACCAGCCCGGGGCGCAGGTTCTTGCCCAGCACCTTGAGGATCCCGGGGTTGGAGAACATCTTGGCCATGTCGACCAGCGACATATCACGCTTGCGGTAGCCCTCGCGCTTGAGCGCCAGTACCGCGTTGGGGCCTACCGTGACGCTGCCATCGATCATCCGCGTCAGATGGACGCCAAGGAATGGCATGGAGGGGTCAGGGATGGGATAGATCAGGTGCTTGACGATGGCATTGTGCTGCGCGGGCAGTTGGTAGTACTCACCGCGAAACGGGCAGATGGTGAAGCCCGGGTCCTTGCCCAGCATACGCACCAGGCGGTCGGCCATCAGTCCCGAGCAGGACACCACATAGCGGCTGACGAATTCGCCCTGGCGCGTCTTGAGCACCACCTCGTGGGGACGCTCCTCGATGCCGGTCACCTCGGTGCCGAAGCGCAGCTCGCCGCCATGGCGATCGAATTCATTGGCCATGGCCCGGGCCACTTCGGCGTAGTCGACGATACCGCTGGACGGCACCAGTATGGCCCCCTCACCCACGATATTGGGTTCGCGCTCGCGCAGTTCGGCGGCGCTCAGCCAGTAGCGCTCCAGCCCGTTGGCCTCGGTGCGCTCCCACAGCGCCTGCATGCGCTGCATCTCCAGATCGTTGGTCGCCACCAGCAGCTTGCCGCAGGTGTCGTAGGCAATGTCATGCTCGTCGCAGAACGCCTTGGTAGCACGATTGCCGGCCAGGCAGAAACGCGCCTTCATGCTACCCGGCGCATAGTAGACGCCGGCATGGATGACGCCGCTGTTATGCCCGGTCTGATGGCGTGCCGGGCCATCTTCCTTGTCCAGCAGCAGCATGCGACGGCCGGGATAGAGGCGGTTAAGCTGCATGGCAGTGGAGAGCCCGAGGATCCCGCCACCGATAATGATGAAATCGTGCACGCGCGCCTCACACTAGGCTGAATGTTGACGTTACTGGATAATATCAGCTTACCAGTGATAATTTCGCCAGTTCAGCAGGGTTTGGGTATCATCAGAGCGCGGTATCACGACTCAAGCCAAGGAACGTCATGCCCTCGACCACGGACAGCCAACCACGCCAGAACCTCGCCATCAGCGCCTATCGCAGTCTCAAGCGCGATATCACCCGCGGCCAGTTCCGTCCCGGCGAAAAGCTGCTGATGAGCAAGCTCAAGGAGCGCTACGCCCTCGGCGTCGGGCCGCTGCGCGAGGCGTTGTCGCAGCTGGTGGCGGAGCGCCTGGTGGTGGCCATCAGCCAGCGCGGCTACCGCGTCGCGCCGATGTCGCTGGCCGAACTGCACGATCTCTACGATGCCCGCTCGCAGCTCGAGGCGATGCTGCTGCGCCTGGCCATTGAGCGCGGCGACGATGCCTGGGAGGCCAATATCCTGGCCAAGGCTCATACGCTGTCGCGAGTGATGGAGGTCAACGGACCGGAGGAAGTGCTCGACGTCTGGGACCACCGCCACAAGGCGTTTCACACCGCCATGGTCGCCGGCTGCAATTCCCCGCACCTGCTGCAGATGCGCGACAGCCTGTTCGACCAGGTCGAGCGCTATCGCCACCTGTGGCTATGCGAAACGGTGTTCTCGGAAAGTGCCCTGGAGGCCAAGCGACAGGAGCATGCCGCGCTGGTTGACGTGGTGCTTGCCCGCGATGCCGAGCGGGCCAGTGCGATGATGTGCGAGCACCTGATGACGCCGGTGCCGATCATCACCGACACCATGCGCCGTCAGGGCTTGCTGTGAGCGCTGATGAGGTGCTATCGATGCTGACACTGGGCACGCGGGTTGGGCGGGTAGTAGCGCTCGGGGAGGCGTTCGATGTGGGTAAAGAAACGCGTGTCCTTGTAGGGCATCTTCATATAACCCGATACGCCCAGCCCCTCGATCTGATCGATCGACGCAAGCATCGTCGCCAGCAACGCGGCGAAAGCGGGCTCCTGGTCGGGGTCGAGGAGCCGATAGTAGCTGTGAATCTTGAGATGGGTAGGCAGCGCCTCGAAAATGATCATGCCGGTGTGGCGAATGGCGTTTAGCGCCTCCAGCGCATTGATGATGGTCGCCGGCAGCGCCAGCAGCTCCTCCGGATCCGGCCCGTCCTCGAAGTAGGAGTGAACGCGGCTGTCGTCCTCTAGCTCGGGTACCGCACTGACTTCGTAGGGCAGCGTCATGCCCGGGGCGGCGTGAAACGGCTCACCGGGCCCGTCACGATCGATATGCAGGGTGTCGCGGGCATTGAACAGACAGCTCTTGAAGATGCCCTGGCGATAGACCGCCCGCGCCAACTGGACCATGGCGTTGACCGCGCTGACGAAGGCATCGCGGCGTGACGGATCGTGGAGGTTGAGCGAGGTGTCGATATAGATCCCATCACTCTCCCAGCGCACCGCCAGGCCGCCGACCACCGGGTAGCGCCCCAGTCGACTGACCGCTGCCAGGAAGGCCTTTTCGGTGTCGCCCATGCCCTGCATGAACTGCTTGTAGTAGCGGTCGAGCTGCACATCGTTGACCTCGGCGGGCGACGCCACAGCCCCCTCCTCGCGCAGGAACGCCTTGCGCGAACTGTAGACCACGGTGTCGATATCGCGGTCGGCGCGGCGGCTCCACACCGGCACCAGGGGCGCCGGCGGCGAGCCTGGCAGGTCGATCATCACATGCCGCGCCAAGCGTGGCATCTCGCGCAGGAAATAGTCGCCGGCACGGTAGCGCAGCGCCGGGTCGTCATCGAGCAGCGCCTCCAGCACGCGCGCGAACTCCCTCGGCAGCCCCAGCGAGGTCGGCGGCAGCGCCCGCCAGGCGAAGCGGCACGACTGGCCCGCCGCCAGCGCATACAGCGTGGCCGCCGCGCCCTGCTCATCGAAGCGCGGCGACGACAGTGCGCCGTTAAGCTGCTCCTCGCCGATGAAATAGACATCCCCCAGCCGCGCATTGGTCTGCTGCAGGTCATCCGCCATCAACGATGCAATGCCGCTGGTCAGAAACTGTCGCTGGGCATCGAGCTGAGCGAACACCGACGAGCCCCAGTCGATCAAGGCGATGCGCTCGCGCTCGGCGTCGAAGACCAGGTTCGAGGGCTTGATATCGCCGTGCACCACCACCCGCGACCCGCTGCGCAGCGCGCGCAGGATATCCGCCAACTGCGCGGCGATATGCACCACCAGTCGCGGGCTCAGCGGCCCCTCCTGCAGCGAGACCTCCTCGAGGTTGAGCCCCGGAGCACGCTCCATGACCAGGATCGACTGCTGGCGCACGCGTTGGAACGCCACCAGCCGCGGCACCTGGGGGTGGTCGACCTGCTCCAGCATGAAGGCCTCCTCCTCGAGGCGCGCCTGGAGCTGGGCCGGCAGCGTGATGCGGTTGAACTTGAACACCAGCCAGGCGCTCTCCAGCGCCCTGGAGCGGCCGGCGAACACGAAGCCGTAGGCGCCCTTGCCAATCAGCTCGATGTCGCGATAGCCGAGCTGCTCGAGCTGCGACCGACACAGCGCCACCCAATCCTTGAGCTTGCGCGCGTCGTCGTGGCTGAGCAGATAGATCGACTGCTCCTCGGGGATATAGAACTGCTGCAGCGGCGCCTCGCTCATCGCAGCCTGCCTCAGCCGAGATGCAACAGCATCGATTCCGGCGCTTCCAGATAGCCCTTCCACGCCAGGCAGAAGCGTGCCATGTCTCCGCCGTCGAGCACCCGGTGGTCGCCGGCCCAGGTGACGGTCATGATCGCCCGCGATACCACTTCACCGTCAGCATCGAAACGCGGCAGTCGCTGCACCCGCCCGATGGCGCCGATCGCCACCTGCGGCGCACTGATGATAGGGGTCGCATAGGTGCCGCCTAGCGCACCGATATTGGAGAGCGTAATGGTCGCCCCCTTGAGATCCTCACCCGTCACTCTTCCATCGCGGGCGAGCTCGGTCAGGCGTGCGATCTCGGCGGCCAGGCTCAGCAGGCTGTGCCCCTCGACGTGCTTCACCACCGGCACGATCAGCCCGCTGGGGCTATCCACGGCCATGCCGACATGGCAGTGCTCATGAAAATGCACCGCGTCGCTGTCCGGCTGGTAGCTGGCATTGACGCGGGGGTGTTCCGCCAGCGCCAGGCTCAGCGACTTCATGAACAGCGCCATTAGCGTCAAGCGCTGCCCCTGGGCCTCGGCCGAGACCTTGAGCCGCGCGTGAAGCGCCAGCAGGGCCGTGACGTCGATCTCCTCACCGTAGTGAAAATGTGGAATCGAGACCGCCTCGCGCATATGCCGGGCCATCGCCGCGCGCAGGCCGCTCTGGGTTTCGACGCGGGTCGCAGGCGCCTCGGTAACGTCGGATTCAATGCTCGACCGTGGCTGCTGCAGGGCGTACAGGTCCTCCTTGAGCACACGCCCCTCCTTGCCGGACCCCTCCACCTGGTCGAGCGCCACTCCCAGTTCCCGCGCCAAGCGTCTCACCGCAGGGCTCGCCGGGGTACGGGGCGTCGCCGGCAGCCGTTCGCCCGCCGGCGCCGTATCAGCCTCGAGGGGGCTATCCGCCGAACGCGCCTCCACCGCGGGGAGCGGGGAATCGACCTCAGCCGCATCGTCTCCTGCCGCGACCTGGTAGCTGAACAGCGACGAGTGCACCCTGGCACTCTCCCCTTCGGCGTAGTGCAGCGCCGTGACGCGGCCACTCTCCGGCGCAGTGATCTCGACCAGTGCCTTGTCGGTCATCACCTCGACCACCGGCTGATCTTCCTGGATCTCGTCGCCTTCGCTCACCAGCCACTTGACCACTTCACACTCGACGATGCCCTCACCGATATCGGGCAGTTTGAATTCGCTCATCACACGACTCCCATCCCTAGAAATTGACGCTGGCGCGGATCGCCTCGAGCACCTTCAGCGCATCGGGCAGATACTCCTTTTCCAGGGTCAGCGGAAACGGCGTATCCAGCCCGGTGACTCGGGCAATCGGCGACTCCAGGTACAGGAAACAGCGCTGCTGGATAGCGGCGGCGATCTCGGCGGCGAAACCGCCGGTAAGCGGCGCTTCGTGGCTGATCACCAGGCGTCCGGTCTTGAACACCGATTCGGCGATGCAGTCGCGATCCCAGGGCAGGATGCTGCGCAGATCGATCACCTCGCAGGAGATACCCTCGCGCTCGGCCATCTCGGCGGCCTCCTCGATGATTGGCATCTGCGCCCCCCATGCCACCAGGGTCAGGTCGCCGCCCTCCTTGACCACCTCGGCCTCGCCCAGCGGCAGCTGGTAATCGCCCTCGGGCACCTCGCCGCTGGACGCGCGATAGAGCCGCTTGGGCTCGAAGAACAGCACCGGGTTGGGGTCACGAATCGACGCCAGCAGCAGCCCCTTGGCCTGATGCGGGTTGCGCGGCACCACCACCTTGAGGCCTGGGGTATGCGCGAAGTAGGCCTCGGGCGACTGCGAATGGTAGTGACCACCCGAAATACCACCGCCGTAGGGGGTACGAATCGTCAGGCCGCCGACGTCGAACAGGCTGCCCGAGCGATAGCGGAATTTAGCACTCTCGTTGACGATCTGGTCGAAGGCCGGGTAGATGTAGTCGGCGAACTGGATCTCGGCGACCGCCTTGTGCCCCTGGGCGGCCAGGCCGTTGGCAAAGCCGACGATTCCCTGCTCAACCAGCGGCGTATTGAAGCAGCGCGCCTTGCCGTACTTCTCCTGCAGGTGGCTGGTGGCGCGAAACACCCCGCCGAAGCCCCCCACGTCCTCACCAAAACAGATCACCCGCGGGTCGCTGTCCATGGCCACGTCGAGGGCCTGGTTGATCGCCTGAAGCATATTCATATGCGCCATCTCACTGCCCTCCCGCTTTTGCCGCATCGCCGTCACTCAGGCCGACAGCGCCACGTGGGTAGTGGTCGGGATAGCGGCGTACGTGGGCCTCCAGTGCGGCCAGCTGCTCGGCCAGGGCCGGTGGCACCTGGTCGTAGACGTCGCTGACCAGGCTCGCCAAGGGCGGCGGGGGCTCGCGTTCGGCGCGCTTCATGCCGGCCAGTATCTCGCCGCGCAGCTGCTCCTCGCGCCGGCGCTCGTCGTCGTCATCCCACCACCCCTGATGCTCGAGCCAGAGGCGCATCCGCGCCAGCGGATCCTTCTCGCGCCAGGCCGCCTCCTCCTGCTGGCTGCGGTAACCGGCGGGATCATCCGACGAGGAGTGGGCGGCCAGACGATAGGTCATGGCCTCGATCAGTACCGGCTTGTTGTGTTCGACGGCGAGTCGGCGTGCCGCCAGGGTGGCCTGGTAGACCGCCAGAATGTCGTTACCGTCGACCCGTATCACGTGCATGCGGTAGCCAAAGGCGCGCGGCGCGATGCCGTCGGCGGCGAACTGCTCGGCCACCGGGGTCGAGATAGCGTAGCCATTGTTGCGGCACAGGAAGATCACCGGCACCTGATGCACCGAGGCCATGTTGAGGGCGGCATGGAAGTCCCCTTCCGAGGCCGCGCCTTCGCCGAAGAACGTGATGGTACAGCGCCCTTCAGCGTCCAGCTTCTGGCCATAGGCATAACCCACCGCCTGGGGAATCTGGGTCGCCAGCGGCGAGGAGATGGTCATGTAGTAGCGCTCGGCGGAGCCGTAGTGGATCGGCATCTGACGCCCCTTGCCATAGTCCAGGGCATTACCGAACAGCTGATTCATGAACTCGTCGATGGAGAAACCGCGGTAGGCCAGCGCCCCCTGCTCGCGGTACTGCGCCATGATCATGTCATCATCGCGCAGCGCCGCGGTAGCGCCGACCACGGTGGCCTCTTCGCCTGTGCACTGCAGGTAGAAACTCAGCCGCCCCTGGCGCTGAGCGGCCAGCATGCGCTCGTCCAGCACCCGGGTGAAGCGCATCGCGCGGTAGATGCGCAGCGCCTGGTCCTGGGTCAACGCTGGCGCTTCGGCGCCCGTATGCAGGGTGCCGTCCTGACGCAGCAGCGCAAAGGTAGGGATCTGCCATTCGTCGCCGGTCATGAACTGCGGGGCGTGAACGCTGGAGGTGTCGCGGGTCATGATCCTCTCCCTGGGGTAGTGGTCGGAGGAGCGTCGTCGCCTTGTGGGCGCGACCGTAGGGCGGTGCGATGAATGCCCCTGTTCTCAAGGTAGCCGCTTGGCGTCATCTCACCCATTCATGGATCAACGCTATCATCAGTTTACGTTAACGTCATCCAACCGTCCGAGCAAATGCTTCTTCACACGATGGATCCCGCTTATGCGCTACTGCAAACGCTCGAACAGGCTATCCACGCACAGCGCCAGCAGTGCGATCAATATCGCCCCTTGCAGGATAAACGCGGTGTTGCCGTTGACGATGCCGGCGATGATCGGATCGCCCAGGGTTCGCGCGCCGATGGTCGAGCCGATTGCCGCGGTGGCGATATTGATCGTCACCGAGGTGCGAATGCCGGCCAGGATCACCGGCCGTGCCAGCGGCAACTCCACCTGCCATAGGATCTGGCGCCCCGACATGCCCATGCCGTGCGCCGACTCCATTACCCCCGGTGAGATGCCCTGAATCCCGACCAGGGTGTTGCGCACGATAGGCAGCAGCCCGTAGAGCACGAGCGCGACGATGGTCGGCACGCTGCCGAAGCCGAGCACCGGCACCGCCAGCGCCAGCACGGCCACCGGCGGAAAGGTCTGGCCAATCGAGGCCAACTGGCTGACCAGCGGCAGGAAGTCACGCCCCCACGGCCGCGTGACCAGGATCGCCGCGCCCATCCCGAGCAGGATGGCACACAGTGAGGCCACCCCAACCACCAGCAGATGATTGGCCACCAGGCTAGCGAAGCTGTCGCGCTGATAGATCAGCGTGCGAGCATCCGGTGCGATCAGGCGAAACCCCTCCTCGAGCCGCGGCATCAACAGCATCAGGGTCACCAGCAGTAGCGCCCAGGCCAGCGGCGCACTCGAGCGTCGCAGCCAACTCATGCGCGGGTGTTCCGCTCGACAACGGCATCTTGCAGCGAGAGGCTGCCGACCACCTGCCCTTGCGTGTCGCTGACAAGCAGGCTGTCGACGCCGTGCCACAGCATCAGCGACAGCGCCTGACGCAGGCTGTCGTCGGCAGATACGCCCAAGGTATCTACCGCCGGGCCGCCGGCCTGGGCATCGGTCAGCGGGCGCATGCGCTCGGCGACGCGGGTCAGGGCGGCGTGTTTGAGGCCGCGATCACGGCCACCCAGCAGCGATTCGACGAAGGCGTTGGCCGGCGCCTGAAGCAGCGCCGCGGCGCTGCCCTGCTGGACGATGCGGCCGGTATCCATGACCACGAGGCGGTCGGCCAGCTTGAGTGCTTCGTCCATGTCATGGGTGACGAAGACGATGGTCTTGTGCAGTCGCGCCTGCAGCCGCAGCAGCTCATCCTGCAGGCTCTCGCGGGTAATCGGATCCAGTGCACCGAAGGGCTCGTCCATCAGCAGAATCTCGGGATCTGCCGCCAGGGCTCTCGCCACACCGACCCGCTGCGCCTGCCCACCGGAGAGCTGGTGGGGATACTTGCCGGCAAACTCATCTTCATCAAGTCCGAGCAATGCCAACAGCTCGCTGACCCGCGCGGCGATGCGTGCCGCCGGCCAGCGCAGCAGGCGCGGCACCAGGCCGATATTGCGCGCTACCGTCCAGTGGGGAAACAGCCCGGTACTCTGGATGGCATAGCCGATCCGGCGCCGCAGGCGCTGCTCGTCGACGTCGCGAATCTGCTGACCATCGATGCGAATCTGCCCGGAACTGTGTTCGATCAGGCGGTTGATCATGCGCAGGGTGGTCGACTTTCCGCAACCCGACGTGCCCACCAGTACGCATAGCTCACCGCGCGGAATCGCCAGCGAAATGGCATCCACCGCAGTGGCATCGCCAAAGCGCTTGGTGACCGCATCCAGCTCGATAAGCGCCGGCGCGGCTCCCGATTGATCAGGCATGGGCCGTCTCTCCTCGTCCCTGAGCACGTCGCAGCTGCTCGGCCAGCGCGCTGAATAAGCCATCCACCAGCAGCGCGATCAGGATGATCGGCAAGGCCCCCAGCAGCACCAGATCCATCGCCGCCTGGCCAAGCCCCTGGAAGATAAAGGTGCCAAGCCCGCCGGCACCGATCAGCGCCGCCACCGCCGCCAGGCCGATGGCCTGCACCGCAGTGATGCGAATCCCTTCCAGCATGACCGGAAGCGCCAGCGGTAAGCGCACCTGCCAGAACACCTGAGCAGGGCTCATGCCCATACCGCGTGCGGCGTCGGTCACGTCAGCGGCCACCTCATCGAGGGCCACAAAAGCGTTGCGGGTCATCGGCAGCAGGCTATAGGCCACCAGCGCGATCAGCGCCGGCGCCCAGCCGATGCCACGCACGCCCAGATCACCCAGCCAGGTAAACCGCACGGCCAGGTAAGCAAGCGGGGCCAGCAGCAGACCGAACAGCGCCAGGCTGGGAATCGTCTGCAGCACGCTCAGCACGCTGAACGTGCCACGCCGCAAGCCCGACCAGCGGCGCATCGCCAGCGCCAGGCCGGCCGCCAGCAGCAGGCTGATCCCCACCACCGCCGATACCAGCAGCAGGTGATAGCGCAGCGCGGCATGAAACGCCGCACGGCGTCCATGGTACTCACGCATCAGCGCCAGGCCATCGAGCCCGCCGCCCGTCAACGCCAGCAGCAACGACAGCCCCAGCCCCAGCAACAGCCCCCACCTCAATAGCGGAGACAGGGCCAGGCGATTGATCAACTCCAGCAGCATCAACAGCAGCAAGAACAGCAGCGCCCACAGGCCAGCCCCCAGGCCAATACGCGCCGAACTCATGCCAGGCTCGATCTGCGCAGCTGCGACGACCACCAGGGCCCAGGGCAACAGCGCCAGGCACAGGCCAACCAGCGTCAGAGCTGCCGACAGTGCGCGCCGCGTGGGCCGCCACGCCAACCAGGTCAGACCGGCAAGCACCATCAGTGCGCCAGTCAGCGCCATTGGGCCACCAAGGGCCCATAGCGTCAGGCCCTCACCGGGCATGATGCGATTGGGCTGCACACTGACTAGCGGCAAACCGACTATCGCGCCAGCGGCCAGGGCTGTCAGCACCAGCAGCACCGGATTGGGCGCCGCGGGGGGCAGCGCACAGGTATCAGACGTCACGTTGCTCAAAGGCCGTCGAGAAACTCGCTGGCGACCTGCCGCGGGTCGGCACCCTCGACCGCCACATCGCCGTTAAGGCGCTGTAGGGTTTCCAGGTCGAGAGCCTGAAACACCGGCGTCAGCAACGACTCGATCTCGGGATGAGCCTCGAGGACATCCTCGCGAATCAGCGGCGCCGGCTGATAGACCGGCTGCACACCCAAGGTGTCCTCGAGGACCCGGATATCCAGGGCATTGAGCCCGCCATCGGTGCCATAGGCCATGGCGGCATTGACACCGTTGGTCTGCAGCGCTGCGGCACGCAGCGTAGCGGCCGTATTGCCTCCCGACAGCACCACCAGCTGATCGGAACTGAGCTCGAAACCGTAGGCCTCCTGGAACGCCGGCAGCGCGGCCTCGGACTCGACGAACTCGGCGCTGGCGGCAAAGATGAATTCACCACCATCGGCCAGGTAGTCGGCCAGGTCCTCGAGGGTTTCGAGGCCGTGCTCACGGGCCAGTTCGCCGCGTACGCTCATCGCCCAGGTATTGTTGGCATCCGCCGGCGTCAGCCACACTAAGCCGTTGCGCTCCCGGTCCAGCGACTTGACCTCGGCATGGGCCGCTTCGGCGTCACGCCACAGGTCGCTGTCGGCCATGTCGAAGAAGAAAGCGCCGTTGCCGGTGTACTCGGGATAGAGGTCGATTTCGCCAGCGATGATGGCCTCGCGTACGATGCTGGTACCGCCCAATTGGGTACGATCCTCGACCTCGATGCCGCCCCGCTCCAAGCTGAGCAGGATCAGCTGGCCGAGCACGGCCCCTTCGGTGTCGATCTTCGACGACACCACCACGGGTTCGTGGGCCTGAGCACTGCTCAGGGTCAGCAAGCCGCCGGCCAGCACGGCACTCATCCACGTCAACGTCCTGTTCATCGCAACCGCTCCAGTGTCAAATGGGTATGGGGCTCAGTATAAGGAACGTAGCCGCATGTGTCAGACGGACGATCAACGCCGCATCGAGCGCTATATTCATCCGCTGGTTCGCGACCTGGCCTGGCTGATCGACGCGCCCGACCTGTTGGCGATGCCTTGGCCGGGGCGCCCGTCACGCGAGGAACTGGGTCTGGCCGGTAGCGCCCTGATCGACTATCTGGATGCCCAGCACCGCGCCCCCCAAGCACTGGAGCAGCGGATTGGCGACAGTGTTAACGGCCGCCTCGGCCACTACCATGAGCGTCTCTGGCAGCACCTGCTCGACACGGCCCCCGGCACCCGCCTGATCGCCCACAACTGCCGGATAGAGCGCGACAAGCGCACCCTGGGCGAGCTCGATCTGATTTATCAGCGGCGCGACGACGGCCGGCTGGTGCACCTGGAAGTGGCCATCAAGTTCTACCTTGGCCTCGCCAGCGGGCCGGGCGACGCCGACAGCCAGACACGCTGGATCGGGCCCGGCTGCGTCGACAGCCTGGCGGTCAAGCGTGAACACCTGCATTATCACCAGCTGCCGCTGCTCGACCGGATCAGCGACGCGGCAACCCTCACCCAACTGCTCGGTTCAACGACGCTGGCCGAAGACGCCCTCGCCCGCGGCATCGATCAGCGCCTGGCGATCCCCGGTGCACTGTTCTACCCGCTCATCGCTGCGCCGGCAGTCGATGCCGCCGCCCTCGTCGCCCCCCGCGAGGCCACCGCCGACCACCTGCGCGGCCGCTGGCTGCATTATCGTCAGTGGGCTGAATACAAGCGCTCGCTCGACGGCGACACTCGCGGCGCCTGGCTCAGCAAACCCCACTGGATGGCTCCGCCCCACGACGACCAACTGCTGCCGCTGGCCGCACTGGACCACCATATCCAACGCCACTTCGCGGACTACGCCTCACCGCTGCCGGTGATGCTGCAGACGCCATCAGGCTGGCAGCGGCTGTTCATCGTCGGCGACGATTGGCCGCGACGCATTCCGCTCCCGCCCTCTACGCCTCTGGCCACTCAGTAACCGATTTGGGCGTCCAACCACCCGCTGAGATACCGGCAGCGGTCGCCACCATCAGGCGACGGGCTGATCGGCGGACTCAGCGAGCGCCATGCAGAAGCTCGCCAGTACTGCAACCACCACGCTTAGGTCATCGGGTTCGATGGCCTCGTCGGGATGGTGGCTGACGCCTCGCGCGCAGCGCAGGAACAGCATGCCGATGTCGCACAGCGCCTGCATCGCCAGGCCATCGTGGCCGGCACCGCTGAACAGGGTGCGTGGCGCCACCCCGTTGGCCGCGACCGCCGCCTCGAGCTGGGCGACCAGGGCGGGGGCACACTGCACCGCGGCCTGTTCGTAGATCAGCTGGTGCTCGAGGCGCAGGTCCAGCGCAGCAAGCGCCGCCTCGATACGCGCCAGCAGCGTGTTGCGCGCCGCCAGCCGCGTGGCATCCTCGGGCGAGCGCAGCTCGACGGTGAGATCGGTACGCTGGGGAATCACGTTGACGCCGTTGGGTGAGTTGTCGATCTTGCCCACCACCCCAACCAGCTCATCGGTGGTCTTGCACAGCTCATCGACCAGCCCGATCACCCTGGCGGCCCCTACCAGCGCATCCTGGCGAAGGTGCATCGGCACCGTCCCGGCGTGCCCCGCCAGGCCATGGATGCTCAGCTTATGCCGCTCGATACCGGTGATGGCGCTGACCACGCCGATCGGCAGCCCCTCGGCCTCGAGCTGCGGGCCCTGTTCGATATGCACCTCGACGAAGCCCAACGCCGCGCCGGGGGGATAACGATCGTCGGCGATACGTTCGGGGTCGCAGCCAAAATCAAGCAGCGCCTGGCGCAGCGTCACCCCTGCATCGTCCTCGGCCCCGAGCATCACTGGATCGAAGCTGCCGGCCAGCACCTTGGAGCCCAGCAGCGTCGAACTGAAACGCGTGCCCTCCTCGTCGCTGAAGGCCACCACATCGAGGTGAAAAGGCAGTGCGATGGCGTGGTCATTCAGGTAGTGGACCAGCGCCAGCGGCAGCAGCACGCCCATGATGCCGTCGTACTTGCCGCCATGCGGCACGGTGTCCTGGTGCGAGCCCATAATCAAGGTGCGCGCATCGGGATCGGCACTGGCATAGCGCCCGATCAGATTGGCGCCATTATCCACGCGCACCGTCATGCCTGCGTCGCGCATCCAGCCACCAAGCAGATCCAGCGCCGCGCGATGCTCGCGAGTCGCGCACAGCCGGGTCACGCCCTCGCTCTCGGGATCCTCGGTTTCGCTAACCCTGGCAATCTGCTCCAACCACTGCCAGGCCAGCGCACCGGCTTGTTCGTAGGTAACCCCCATGGTCTCGCCCTTGGTGTGCCGGCAACGCGATGCCAGTCTATTTATCATGATAAATAGACTAGTAAAGGTGACGAACCACTGTCAAACCCCACCATAACGACGACGCCCGGCATCTGCCGGGCGCCGAAACGGGATGAAGGCAGAACATGCTAGTCGTCGACGCTGGTCAGTACCCAGGTGGTGCCCTCGCGGGAGTCCTTGAGCTCGATCCCCAGGGCGGCCAACTCGTCGCGGATGGCATCGGCCCGGGCGAAATCCTTGGCCTGCTTAGCCGCGGCACGCTCGGCGATACGTGCGTCGATATCGGCGGCCGGCAGCGGCAGCGCAGTGTCACCGCCCTTGAGGAAGGTCGCCGGATCCTGCTGCAGCAGGCCGAGCACGCCGGCCAAGCGCTTGAGGCCAACGGCTAGGCGCGGTGCCGACGCAGGTGCCTCCTTCTTGGCCCGATTCAGCTCGCGGGTCAGATCGAACAGAGCCGACAGCGCCACCGGGGTATTGAAGTCATCGTCCATGGCGGCGTTGAAAGCGCGCTCTGCCTGAACCACCGGCGCGCTATCCGCCTCGTCGACACCCACCAGGTCCAGACCATCGAGGGCCGTATAAAAACGCTCCAGCGACTTGCGCGCCTCGGACAGCGAATCCAGTGCATAGTTGATCGGGCTGCGGTAGTGGCTGGCCACCAGCAGGTAGCGCACCACTTCGGGATCGTGATGTTCGAGCACGTCGCGGATGGTGAAGAAATTGCCCAGCGACTTGGACATCTTCTCCTGATTCACCCGCACCGCCCCGGCATGCATCCAGGTGTTGACGTAGGGCTTGCCGGTCGCCGCCTCCGACTGAGCAATCTCATTCTCATGATGCGGAAAGGTTAGATCCGGCCCGCCACCGTGAATGTCGAAGGTCTCACCCAAACAGCAGGTCGACATCGCCGAGCACTCGATATGCCAGCCGGGGCGCCCCTCGCCCCACGGCGATGGCCAACTTTCCTCGCCGGCCTTGGCAGCCTTCCAGAGCACGAAATCAAGCGGGTCTTCCTTGTGCGCCTCGACCTCGACCCGCGCCCCGGAACGCATCTCGTCCAGATCACGATTATTGAGCTTGCCGTAGCCCTCGAACTTGCGCACCCGATAGTAGACGTCGCCGTTGTCCGCGGCATAGGCGTAGCCCTTGCCGATCAGCGTCTCGATCATGCTGACGATCTCGTCAATATGGTCGGTAGCGCGGGGCTCCGCGTCCGGCCGCGCGACGAACAGCCGCGCCTCGTCCTCGTGCATGGCGGCGATCATGCGCTCGGTCAGCGCGCTGATGCGCTCATCGTTCTCGTCGGCACGCTTGAGAATCTTGTCGTCGATATCGGTGATGTTGCGCACATAGGTGACATCGTAGCCGCGGGCGCGCAGGTAGCGGGTGATCACATCGAAGGCCACCATCACCCGGGCATGGCCCAGGTGGCAGTAGTCATAGACGGTCATGCCGCACACATACATCCGCACACGGCCCGGCTCGATGGGGGTAAAGGGTTCCTTGCGCCGCGTCAGCGTGTTGTAGATCTGCATATCAGCCCTTTTTCTGGCCATCGTTCTTCTGGATTTTGGCCCAGCCATCCTTGAGCCCCACGGTGCGGTTGAACACGCGCTTGCCATCGACGCAGGCATGGCGGTCGGCACAAAAATAGCCGACACGCTCGAACTGGAAACGGCTCTCGGGCGCGACCTCAGCCAGGCTCGGCTCGCCGATGGCCTGGCATACCTGCAGCGACTCGGGGTTGAGGTGCTCGAGGAAGTCGGCGTCCTTATCCTTGTCCGGCTGCTCGACCTGGAACAGGTTATCGTATAGGCGCACCTCCATGGGCACCCCGTGGTCGGCGCTGACCCAATGGATCACGCCTTTGACCTTGCGGCCCTCAGGGTTCTTGCCCAGGGTGTCGAAGTCCACCGAACAGTGCAGCGCCGTGACGTCACCGGCGGCGTCTTTCACCACCTCGTCGCAGCGGATCACATAGCTGTTGCGTAGGCGCACTTCCTTGCCCGGCGCTAGACGGAAGAACTTCTTGGGCGGCTCCTCCATGAAATCGTCGTGGTCGATGTAGATTTCACGGCTGAACGGCACCTTGCGTACGCCCAGGTCGTCGCGGGCCGGATGGCCGGGCACGTCATAGACCTCTTCATGCCCCTCCGGCACGTTGGTCAGCACCACCTTGAGCGGCTTGAGCACGCACATGGCACGCGGGGCATTGTCCTCGAGGTCGGAGCGAATGGCGTGGGTCAGCATGGCGATCTCCACCAGGCCGCCGTCGGCGCGGGTCACGCCGATCATCTCGCAAAACTTGCGGATCGAGGCCGGGGTATAGCCGCGCCGGCGCATGCCGGAGATGGTCGGCATACGCGGATCGTCCCAACCGTCGACAATCTGCTCGTCGACCAGCAGCTTGAGCTTACGCTTTGAGGTCAGGGTGTAGTTGAGATTGAGCCGCGCAAACTCGATCTGACGCGGCACGCAGGGCACCGGCAGATTGGCCAGAAACCACTCATAGAGCGGCCGATGATCCTCGAACTCCAGGGTGCAGATCGAGTGGGTTACCCCTTCAAGCGCGTCCGACTGCCCGTGAGTGAAGTCGTAGGAGGGGTAGATCTTCCACTTGTCGCCGGTCTGGTGGTGATGAGCATGGCGAATGCGATAGAGGATCGGATCACGCAGGTTGATGTTGGGCGCGGCCATGTCGATCTTGGCGCGCAAAACCTTGGTCCCCTCATCGAACTCGCCGGCGCGCATGCGCTCCAGCAGGTCAAGGTTTTCGTCGGCGGAACGCTCGCGATACGGGCTCGGCTTGCCGGGTTCAGTAAGCGTGCCGCGGTACTCGCGGATCTCATCCGGCGAGAGATCGTCGACATACGCCTTGCCCTCGCGAATCAGATGCTGCGCCCAGGCGTAGAGCTGGTCGAAGTAGTCCGAGGCGAACCGCACCTCACCGGCCCATTGAAAGCCCAACCATTCGACGTCGGCCTTGATCGCATCGATGAAGGCCTGCTCCTCCTTGGCCGGGTTGGTGTCGTCGAAGCGTAGATGGCAGTCACCACCGAACTGCTCGGCGAGTCCGAAATTCAGACAGATCGACTTGGCATGCCCGATGTGCAGAAAGCCGTTGGGCTCCGGCGGAAAACGGGTGACGACCTTGTCGGCACGACCGCCTTCGATCTCGTCGCGAATCTGGTTACGAATGAAATTCGGCGCGCTGGTG
Organism: Franzmannia pantelleriensis; assembly: GCF_900102875.1. GTDB lineage: Bacteria > Pseudomonadota > Gammaproteobacteria > Pseudomonadales > Halomonadaceae > Franzmannia > Franzmannia pantelleriensis. The sequence goes on along the minus strand of NZ_FNGH01000006.1, from coordinate 237,568 downwards.
GTATCGGTGGTCATGGTGTGAGAGCAAACCTCTGGTTGGCGCGGTGGCGACCGCCTCGGCCCAAGGTAGGTAACATCCCTGCCCTTGCGACTTCGCGTGTCGATACAAAACGGCTATTATAGCGTGACGCAGACGCGCTACGCCAAGGCGCCCCCTTACAGACCCTCAGGAATTTCACATGATCGTTCTGCAGACCAATTTCGGTGACATCGTCGTTCGCCTCGAACATGACAAGGCTCCCAAGACCGCTGCCAACTTCGAACAGTACGTCACCGACGGCCACTATGACGGCACCCTGTTCCATCGCGTCATCAATGGCTTCATGGTTCAGGGGGGCGGATTCGATACCGACTTCAACCAGAAGCCGACTCGCGACCCGATCGAGAACGAGGCCGACAACGGCTTGAAGAACCTCACCGGCACCCTGGCCATGGCGCGCACCCAGGACCCGCACTCCGCCTCGGCGCAGTTCTTCATCAACGTCGCCGACAACGACTTCCTCAACCACACCGGCAAGTCGATCCAGGGCTGGGGCTACTGCGTGTTTGGCGAAGTCGTCGAAGGCATGTCGGTGGTCGAGCGCATCAAGGACGTACCGACGACCCGCCGCGGCATGCACGCCGACGTGCCCGCCGAGGACGTGGTCATTCAGCGCGCCTATCTCAAGGACGCCTGAGCCCGATGCCAGATCGAAACGCCCGCCATCGCGCGGGCGTTTTATTTCGCCTAACGCGGACCCATGCCATGACGACCCTGCTGATAGCTGACCTGCACCTTCACCCCAGCGCCCCCGAGGTCACCGAGGGCTTTCTTGCCTACCTGGCCAATCGCGCCAGCCAGGCTGACGCCCTGTACATTCTCGGCGACCTGTTCGAGGCGTGGATAGGTGACGACATCCTCGACAGCCCCGAACTCGATCCGCTGGCCACCCGCGTTGCCGAGGCACTCAAGACCCTTAGCGACGGCGGCACTCGGCTGTTTCTGATGCATGGCAATCGTGACTTCCTGCTCGGCAAGCGCTTCGCCGACGCCTGCGGCGCCACCCTGCTGCCCGACCCCTACCGCATCGAGCTCGGCGGCAAGCCGGTGCTATTGATGCACGGCGACAGTCTGTGCACCCGCGATGACGCCTATATGGCCTTTCGTGCCCAGGCCCGCGACCCGCAGTGGCAGGCCCAGGTACTGGCAATGCCGCTGGAGGCACGCGTCGAGCTGGCCAAGCGCCTGCGTGAACAATCCGGCGAGGCCAACTCCAACAAAGCCGAGGACATCATGGACGTTACCCCGGAAGAGGTCGACAAGGCACTGATCGAGCACGATGTCGCCACCCTGATCCACGGTCATACCCATCGCCCCGGCGTGCACGTACTCGAGGTCAACGGCCAGCCGGCACGCCGCCTGGTACTCGGCGACTGGCAGCCACAGCGCGGCTGGGAGATCCGCATCGAGGCCGAGCGTCCGCCGCAGCTACTGGAGTTCGCCCTGAGCAATAGCTGAACCGCTCAGGCCTGCGTCTCGGCGGTCAGCTGGCAGGCAGCCAGCCGTGCCTCCAGGGCCTGGGGGTCCGGCAACGTACCAGCTTCGCCGATCAGTTCCAGCCGCGAATCACGCCGCCAGGCAGTCGGCGACAGCTCACTGCGGCCGTTGCTGCGATTGAACAGCCACCAGCCAGCATCGGTGTGCCATACCGCCTTGACGCGTAAATCACGATCCAGACCGTCCAGCAGCTGCGTCAAAGCGTCCAGCGAGAACGTATCAGCGACGTGCCAGCGCCAACCCAGGCTGGCATGCCCCAGCGACTCACCCGTCTCGAGGCACGGCCGCCCCGGCGCCGGTTCACGGTAGGCGTACTCATCCAAGGTTACCGTCGGCGGCGGCTGGTGATGCGTCGATACCGCTGTGCCAGCCTGACTGAGTGAGGTCGCGGGGGCCCCCAGCAGCAGCGACGGCGACAGCCGGCCGTGGGGTGCCTCATCCACCCAGCGCTTGGGTGGCCACATCGCATCCACGTAGCGATACGCCTCACACCGCTGAGCCGCCGTGCTTAGATCGGTCATGGTCAGCGCCACTGCGTCGGCCATCAGCAATTGATCGCGAAACGTCTCGTGCTCCCGGGCCCTGGGGTCATCCAGGCGCCGTGGGTCGAGCAGTGTGACGATCTCACGCACGTCCAGCACCGACTCGAAGGCCTCACCGCGCAGCATATCCAGCAACCCGGCGGGATGTCCCAAGCCCGACGGCTCGACGATCAGGCGATCCGGTCGCTCACGGCGAATCAGATTGACCAGCGCGGCCTGCAGCACGAACGCCAACTGACAGCACAGGCAGCCACCCGGCAGCCCCTTGACCACGACGTCATCACGGCTCTCGAACATCGCCTGATCGATACCCACCTGGCCGAACTCATTGATCACGATCGCCCAGCGCTCGCCGGCGGGCTTATGCGCCACCAGATGGCGAATCAGGCTGCTCTTGCCGCTGCCCAGAAAACCGGTGATCACGTGGACCGGTATCGGCTGCTTGTTGTCATCGCTGTGCTGCATGGCCACCTCGAGTCGCAGACCCTCAATCGTTACCTTATAACATATTTCGGGCAAAAAAACGCGCGGCCCAAGCCACGCGTTTGAATCATCAAAACTACCTATAGTTAGAGACGTTCGATCTCCGCCGTACTACGCAGGTATTCAAGCAACCCCTGGATCGCTGCCTGGGCACGTAGCCGTTCGGCCATCTGGGTCACGAACCCTTCGACCTCGGCATCCACCTCACCGCTGGCGACGCTATCCAGGGCAATGATTGCCACTCGGTCGCCGTCGACCACGTGACCATAGCGGGCACCATCCTCGGGCCGTGGCAAGCGGAACGCGGCGCGGATCACCGCCTGGGGCGCGGCACCGGACTGCCGATCGACGCTCTCCACGGCCTGCCAGTCGATATCGAGTTCGTCACCGTCGCGCAGCGCCTCGATCTGCGACGCCGCCAGGTCACGCAGTGCTTCACGGCGCAGATTGGCCATCACCGACGCTTCGACCCGCTCACGCACCTCGTCGAGCTCGAGCAAGGTGGCATCACGATGGTCTGCGACGCGCAGGACCATGCGGCGATCGTCGTCGAGCTCGAGCACTTCGCTGTTGAAGCCCTCGACCAGCACATCATCGCTGAATGCAGCCTCCATTACGCCCGGCTCCGACAGCACGCCCTCGGCAGCATCACGAGACACCCAGTCGGTGGTCTGCAACTCGAGACCGATATCATCGGCAACGCTCTGCAGATCATCCGCGGCAAAGCTGTCATCGATCAGCTGCTGGACGCGACGATTGAAATCGTCGGTCACCTCGGACAGTGCCGCCTCACGCTGAAGATCGTCGCGAATTGCCTCGAAGCTGGGCATATCCAACTCGGTGACGCGAATCAGATGCAAGCCATTGCCGCTCTCGACGATATCCGAGGTATCACCTTCGCCGAGGCTGAAGGCCGCATTCTCGAAGGCATCATCGAAGAAGCCACGGCTGACCGTCCCCAGATCACCACCGGCCCCGCTGGTCGAGGTATCGTCGGAATACTCCTCGGCCAGCTCGGCAAAGTCGTCCCCCTCATCGAGGCGCGCCTGCACCTCCTCGAGACGCGCCTCGGCCTCCTCGCGACTACGCTCGCCGTTGAAGGTCACCATGATGTGCGAGACACGCCGCTCGGCATCGCTGCCGCGCTCGGCATAGGCATCACGCAGCGCCTGCTCATCGAGCTCGTACTCGGCGGCCATCTCGTCACGGTCGATGATCACATACTCGAGACGCACCTGTTCGGGACGCTGGTAATTGTCAGCGTTGACCTCGTAGTAGGCCTCGAGCTGCTCTTCGCTGGCCTCCGGCGGCGTCTCGAGGTCGCCGACCTCGAGCAAGTGATAGCGAAAGCTGCGCGTCTGGCGCTGCAACTCACCGAGACGCTCGCGCTCACTCTCCAGCGTAAAGTCACTGAAGGCGAGGCCCTGCTGCAGCTGCTGACGCTGCATGTCGGCCTTCAGCTCTTCGCGGAAGCTGGTCGGCGAATAGCCGGCGCTGGCCAGACGATTGCGGAACAGGTCGGCGTCGAACCGGCCATTCTGATCCTGAAACTCCGGCAGCGTAACGATCAGCTGGTCGAGCTGACCCTCGGAGAGGAACAGGCCGCCATCCTCGGCGTAGCTATCCAACAGCGCATCGGTGATCAGCTCATCGAGCACCTGATTACGCAGCGCCCGCTCCTGCTCCGGCGGCACCTGGCCGCTGCGGATGGCGCGCTGCACGTTCATCTCCACCTGCTGGCGGGTGATGGTCTGGCCGTTGACCTCGGCCACGTCGTCCGGGCTACCGGTGAACAGCGTCACCAGCGAATCGACCCCGAACAGGGCCATGGTCACCACGACGGCACCGATGATGATCTTGGCGCCCCAACTCTTGGAGCGGTCCCGAATACTTTGCAGCATGCTAGCCTCAGCTGAAGAGTGGCACGAAATCCCTGGAGATCGAGAAGGCGATATTATACCCGCCCGCTACCGGCGGCGACTATCGCCGTGTCACGACGTACGGGTGGCAAGCAATAAAAAGGCGCACCGCTTTCGCGATGCGCCTGGCGGCATACGGCACGTCCGCGGGGCATGGGCCCTGCTTAGTTGACCGAATCCTTGAGTGCCTTGCCTGCCTTGAAGCTCGGCACCTTAGCGGCGCTGATCTCGATCGGCTGGCCAGTCTGAGGATTACGGCCGGTACGCGCGGCACGCTCCTTGACAGTAAAAGTACCAAAACCTACCAGAGAAACGGAATCGCCCTTCTTGAGGCTGTCAGTCACGCTATCGACCATGGCGTCAAGCGCACGGCTAGCAGCCGCCTTGGGAATATCTGCAGATGCAGCGATGGCTTCGATCAGCTCGGACTTGTTCACACTTCACCCCTTGACTATTTCGGAAATTGACTTCTAATCGGCGCTAGCTTTTTTCGGCATACACGATCATGTCAAAGCATGATTTATAGCAATGCGTGCAAAGATCTGTCAAGTAACACTTGGCCTCAACCCCCACCATGACTGACTTCTGCTTCAGTCATGGTGGAGAAAATAGCGTTAATGCGTACTGATCATTGAGTGCGAAGCGCCTTTCTCATCTGGGCGCTGATCGTCACTCTTGACGCCAGGCATTGCCACAAGCGCCTCGTCCAGAACTTCATCAATCCAACGCACTGGCATGATATCCAAGGCATTCTTGATGTTGTCCGGGACCTCCTTGAGATCACGACGGTTTTCTTCGGGTATAAGCACTTTCTTTATACCACCCCGTCGAGCGGCCAGCAATTTCTCCTTTAGGCCACCGATCGGCATCACCTCACCGCGTAGATTGACCTCGCCGGTCATCGCCAGATCACAGCGCACCGGTCGTTCAGTGTAGGCCGAGACCATCGCCGTGACCATTGCAATCCCCGCACTCGGGCCGTCCTTGGGGGTCGCGCCCTCGGGGACGTGAATATGCAGGTCCTCTTTCTCAAAGCGCTCGGGGTCGATACCCAGCGCCGCAGCTCGCGCCCGTACCACGGTCTGCGCAGCACTCACCGACTCCTTCATCACGTCGCCCAGCGAACCGGTCTTGTTGATGCGCCCCTTGCCCGGCGTCACCAACGACTCGATGTTGAGTAGCTCGCCACCCACCGAGGTCCAGGCCAGGCCGGTGACGCGCCCCACCTGATCCTCCTGGTCGGCCAGACCGTAACTATAGCGGCGTACCCCGGCATGCTGCTCGACATCCACTGCCGCCAGCATACCCGGCGCCTGGGCGCCCTCCTTGGCCTCCGCCTCGAGCCGCTCACGCAGTACCTTGCGGCAGACCTTGGCAATCTGCCGCTCGAGTTCGCGCACGCCGGCCTCACGGGTGTAATAACGGATCAGCTCGAGCAGCGCATCGTCGGCCAGCGTGAGCTCACCCTCCTTGAAACCATTGGCCTTGAGCTGCTTAGGTACCAGGTAGCGCTTGGCGATGGCCAGCTTCTCGTCTTCGGTATAGCCCGGCAGCCGGATGATCTCCATGCGGTCGAGCAGCGGACCAGGAATGTTCATCGAGTTGGCGGTGCAGATGAACATGGTCTCGGAGAGATCGTAGTCCAGCTCCAGGTAGTGGTCGCTGAACTTGTCGTTCTGCTCCGGATCGAGCACTTCGAGCAGCGCCGACGCAGGGTCGCCGCGATGATCCATGCCGATCTTGTCGACCTCGTCGAGCAGGAACAGCGGGTTCTTGACCCCGGCCTTGCTCATGCGCTGTACCATCTTGCCCGGCAGCGAGCCGATATAGGTCCGCCGGTGGCCGCGGATCTCGGATTCATCGCGCACCCCGCCCAGCGCCAGGCGAACGTACTTGCGGTTGGTGGCCCGCGCAATCGACTGGCCCAATGAGGTCTTGCCGACCCCGGGCGGGCCCACCAGACACAGCACCGGCCCCTTGAGTTTCTTGACGCGCTTCTGCACGGCGAGGTACTCGAGGATGCGTTCCTTGACCTCTTCGAGGCCGTAGTGGTCCTCGTCGAGCACCGCCGCGGCGCGCGCCAGGTCGTGCTTGACCCGGGTGCGCTTCTTCCACGGCACCGAAATCAGCCAGTCGAGATAGGAGCGCACCACCGTCGCCTCGGCGGAGGTCGGCGACATCATCTTGAGCTTGCTCAGCTCCTGGTTCGCCTTGTCGGCCGCCTCCTTGGGCATGCCGGACTCCTCGATGGCGGTCTCGTACTTCTCGGCCTCGTTGGGCACGTTCTCGAGCTCGCCCATCTCCTTCTGGATGGCCTTCATCTGCTCGTTGAGATAGTACTCGCGCTGCGACTTCTCCATCTGGTCCTTGACCCGCGAACGGATGCGCTTCTCGACCTGAAGCAGGTCGATCTCGGACTCGATCAGCGCCATCAGATGCTCGATGCGGTCGCGTACGCGATCCATTTCCAGCAGCTGCTGCTTGTCGTCGATCTTCAGCGACAGATGCGCACAAACGGTATCCACTAGCCGGCTCGGGTCTTCGATGCCTGACAGCGAACTCAGGACCTCATTGGGCACCTTCTTGGAGAGCTTGACGTACTGCTCGAACTGGTTGAGCAGCACCCGCACCAGCGACTCCTGCTCACGCTCGGTGAGCGGCACGCTCTCGCGCAGCGTCACACTGGCCTGAGTGTAGCCGGCCTCGGCAACGCTGATATCACCGACATCGGCGCGCGAGGCGCCCTCGATCAACACCTTGACGGTGCCGTCGGGCAGCTTGAGCAGCTGCATGATCTCGGCCACGGTGCCTACCGCAAACAGGTCCTGGGTGTCGGGATCATCCTGGCCCGCCTCGCGCTGGGCGACCAGCAGCACTCGCTTGTCGGCCTCCATGGCCGCTTCGAGTGCCTGGATGGATTTTTCACGCCCCACGAACAAGGGGATGACCATCTGCGGATAGACGACAACATCGCGCAGGGGAAGAAGGGGAAGACTCAGGGTCTGTTCGGCGTTCTGCTGCATCGCAGACGTTCCTCAAATCGGGGGATTGGTCTGGTGATGGGGGCATCGCCGGCACTTTACAAGCGAACGGGGCCATGACTCGCATGGCCCCGCGCACGGATCAGCGGCGGACTCAGCCGTCCTTGCCGGCCACCTTGCTCTCGTCTTTCTGAGAGTAGATCAACAGCGGCTCGCTTTCGCCGGCGATCACCGACTCATCGATCACCACCTTGGTGACACCCTCCAGCGAGGGAATCTCATACATGGTATCGAGCAGCACCGACTCGAGAATCGAGCGAAGCCCGCGGGCCCCGGTCTTGCGTGCCATGGCCTTGGCCGCCACGGCGCGCAGGGCATCTTCGCGGAAGTCCAGTTCCACCCCTTCCATGTCGAACAGCTTGGCATACTGCTTGATCAGCGAGTTCTTGGGCTCGGTGAGGATCTGGATCAACGCATCGTCGCTGAGCTCGGTGAGGGTGGCGATGACCGGCAGACGACCGACAAATTCGGGAATCAGACCGAACTTGACCAGATCCTCCGGCTCGACGTCGAGCAGCAGATCACCCACTCCCTTGCTCTCATCCTTGCTCTTGACCTCGGCATTGAAGCCGATACCGCCCTTCTCGGCACGATCACGGATCACCTTGTCGAGGCCAGCGAAGGCGCCGCCAACGATGAACAGGATGTCGCCGGTGTCGACCTGCAGAAACTCCTGCTGCGGGTGCTTGCGACCGCCCTGGGGCGGTACCGAGGCCGTGGTGCCCTCGATCAGCTTGAGCAGCGCCTGCTGCACGCCCTCACCCGACACATCGCGGGTGATAGAGGGATTATCCGACTTGCGCGAAATCTTGTCGATCTCGTCGATGTAGACGATGCCTTTCTGGGCCTTGTCGACATCGTAGTCGCACTTCTGCAGCAGCTTCTGGATGATGTTCTCTACATCTTCACCGACATACCCCGCCTCGGTCAGCGTGGTGGCATCGGCGATGGTGAAAGGAACATTAAGCAGTCGCGCCAGGGTCTCGGCAAGCAGCGTCTTGCCACTACCGGTCGGGCCGATCAACAGGATGTTCGACTTGCCCAGCTCCACATCATCGGACTTCACATCGGCACGCAGCCGCTTGTAGTGATTGTAAACCGCCACCGAAAGCACCATCTTGGCGCGGTCCTGTCCAATCACGTAGTCATCGAGGGTGTGACGAATTTCGCGCGGAGCCGGCAGACGATCGTCGTCGCCCTCAGCGTCGGCTTCGAGGACTTCCTCGCGAATGATGTCGTTGCACAGATCGACGCACTCATCGCAGATATAGACGGACGGGCCTGCAATCAGCTTACGGACTTCGTTCTGGTTCTTGCCGCAGAACGAGCAGTAAAGCAGCTTGCCGCTGTCGTCCTTGCCTTTGCCGTCGGCCATTCGCGTACCTCATTACGGACGGCGGCCGGTAAGCCGCCGGAGTTGCCTATCGTGAAAACTTAGCAGGAAATCACGCTATCAGGATGCCGGGCGCTTATCCAGCACGGCATCGATCAGACCATACTCTGCTGCCTGGGGCCCGTTCATGAAGTTATCACGATCGGTATCCTTGGCAATGGTCTCGATGTCCTGCCCGGTATGCTCGGCGAGAATCTTGTTGAGCTTGTGCCGGATACTGAGAATTTCCTTGGTATGGATCTCGATATCCGACGCCTGGCCCTGGTAGCCGCCCAGCGGCTGATGAATCATCATCCGCGAATTGGGCAAACAGAAGCGCTTGCCAGCGGCACCGCCAGTCAACAACAGGGCGCCCATGCTGGCCGCCTGACCGATGCACACCGTAGAGACGTCAGGCTTGATGAACTGCATGGTGTCGTAAATGGACATGCCTGCCGTCACCGAGCCACCCGGCGAATTGATGTAGAGATGAATGTCCTTGTCCGGATTCTCGGACTCGAGGAACAGCATCTGCGCCACGACCAGGTTCGCCATGTAGTCTTCTACTGGCCCAACCAGGAAGATCACACGCTCCTTGAGCAGGCGCGAGTAGATGTCGTAGGCCCGCTCGCCGCGTGCACTCTGCTCGACCACCATTGGCACCAGGCCACCGGCGTTTTGAATATCGAACTCGTTGCCCATCTGTGTGATGTCCTTTAATCGCTGTGGTAAGCATCCAGGCGAACCCGGATATCGTCTACCTTACACCATGACGCCAAGCCCGGCGGTTGCCGGGCCTGTCAACGTTTGCCGGAAGCTTACTGCTTGGCGGCGTCGTCTTCGCTTTCCTCGGCACCTTGTTCGGCGCCGTCCTCGGCATCACCGGCCTCAGCCTGCTGCTGAGCCGCCTGCAGGGCTTCCTCGTAGGACATCTCGACGTCCTTGACGGTCGCCTGGTCGAGCAGCGAATCGACCGCCTTCTCCTCGAGAATCGCCGACTTCAGCTGGGTCTTGAGCTGATCGTTGCTCAGGTAGTACTCGATAACCTGCTCAGGCTCCTGATACTGCTGAGCCAACTCCTCGACCTTGGCCTTGATCTCATCGTCGCTCGCCTCGAGCTCACCCGACTTGATCACCTCGGCCAGCAGCAGACCGACCTGGACGCGGCTCTTGGCCTGCTCGGCGAACAGCTCATTGGGCAGCTGAGAAACGTCGAAGTCCTCACCCAGGCCAAACTGCTGTGCGGCCTGACGCTTGAGAGCATCGGTTTCCTGCTGAACCAGCGCTTGCGGCACCGGGATGTCATTGACCTTCTTGAGCGCCTCGAGCACCTGCTGCTTGACGCGGTTGTCCACCGCCTGCTTGGCCTCGCGGGTCATGTTCTTGTGCACTTCGGCACGGAACTTCTCGACATCTCCCTCTTCGACGCCAAACTGCTTGATGAATTCCTCGTTGACCTCGGCGAGCTGCTGGGCGCTGACCTTGTGCACCTTGACCTTGAAGGTCGCTTCCTGACCGGCCAGGTTCTCGGCCTGATAGTCCTCCGGGAATGTCACCTTGAGCTCTTTCTCGTCGCCCGCCTTGGCGCCGACCAGCTGCTCTTCGAAGCCGGGGATGAAGCTGTTGGAGCCCAGCACCAGCTCGTGGTTCTCGGCGCTGCCGCCCTCGAACGGCTCATCGCCCAGGAAGCCCTGGAAATCGATGGTGATCTGATCGCCATCTTCGGCGGCGCGCTCAACGGTCTCCCAGGAGGCGTTCTGCTTGCGCAGGGTCTCGATCATCTGGTCGACATCGGCGTCCTTGATCTCGACCACCGGGCGCTCGACCTCGGTGCCCTCGATACCGTTGAGTGCCACCTCAGGATAGATCTCCAGCGTGGCAACGAACTCGAGATCCTTGCCGTCCTCGTTGACGGTCGGCTCGATCTGCGGGTAACCGGCGGGATTGAGGCTCTCTTGAGTGATCGCCTGGACGTAACGCTCACGCATCACCTCGCCCACCACCTCATTGCGAACCTGGCCGCCAAAGCGCTTACGCACCACGGTCATCGGCACCTTGCCCTGGCGGAAGCCGTTCAGGCGAACGTTCTTGGCAGTGTCCTTGAGACGGGCCGCAACGGCCTGGTCGACCTCTTCTGCCGGCACCTGAACCGTGACACGGCGTTCGATCTGGGAGGTCGTTTCGACGGAAACTTGCATGAATAGTCCTCTACCGACTGGGCGTTCTGATGAATGCGTTGTCTGTTGAATGCGTGAATGTGCTGATTTGCGCAGCGAGAGCAAAGGGGGTAATTCTATGAACCCCGCCAGCCTCTGGCAAGCGCGCCATGCCTCGTCTATGGGGGCAACGCTGCGGTTTACAAGGCCTGCAGCGATCGATCAAGCCTGTGACGCGCATTTTTATGCGCAGACACGCCAAAAACTGCCACCGCCATTTGGCGCAGCAGACGAAGTAGACATGATACGAGAAAAAGAAAGTGATGCGGGAGGTAATGGGGTGGATGATGGGGATCGAACCCACGACCACCGGAGCCACAATCCGGGGCTCTACCACTGAGCTACATCCACCACTACCTGAAACACAGCGCAATCTATCAAAGCAGGATGGCGAATGGGGTGGATGATGGGGATCGAACCCACGACCACCGGAGCCACAATCCGGGGCTCTACCACTGAGCTACATCCACCGTCGCCATGAACCAGCCTGACCTGCGCTTGCTCATTACTGCCTGCCACGACAACGCCTATCCTGGCGCGCCCAGCAGGACTCGAACCTGCAACCTACGGCTTAGAAGGCCGTTGCTCTATCCGATTGAGCTATGGGCGCATTCTACGACCTTCAGGCTCGTGCCGACAACCCCTTGATGATATTTTTTCAATATAATCAAACAGTTGAAATGGTCGGGGTGGAGGGATTCGAACCCCCGACATCCTGCTCCCAAAGCAGGCGCGCTACCAGACTGCGCTACACCCCGCCGACATTTCGCTCAACCTGCCGGACCCATTGGGCCCCGGCAATGCGAGGCGTATTCTACGGATGTTTCGCCTGCGGTCAAGCCTTTAGCAATGCCGGAGCCGAACATGGGCGCTTTGACTCAGGCCCGGCACATGCGAAAATCGCCGCCCATACCGTTTTCGGCGCCTGCAGCCGCACGCAGGCCACACCCACCATGTGCCAGGGGATTACTCAATGACCGCCCAGTTGATTGATGGCAAGGCAATTGCCGCTCACGTACGCCAACAGGTCGCCCGCCAGGTCGCCGCACGGCGTGACGCAGGCGGACGGACTCCCGGCCTTGCCGTTGTCCTGGTCGGCGATGATCCCGCCTCACACGTCTACGTACGCAACAAGCACCGCGCCTGTGACGAGGCCGGCATTCACTCGGTCCAGCACGAACTGCCCAGCGACATCAGCCAGGCCGAGCTCGAGGGACTGATCGATAGCCTTAATGCTGACCCCAGCGTCGACGGCATCCTGCTGCAGCTGCCGCTACCCGGGCACCTCGACGCACGGCCGATACTCGAGCGCATCCTGCCGCATAAGGACGTCGACGGCTTTCACCCCTACAACCTCGGCCGTCTGGCCCAGCGCTTGCCGGTGATGCGGCCGTGCACCCCCAAGGGCATCATGACCCTGCTTCAGGAGAGCGGCCTCGATGTCCGCGGCCTCAACGCCACGGTGGTGGGCGCCTCCAATATCGTCGGCCGCCCCATGGCCCTCGAGCTGATGCTGGCCGGCTGCACCACCACCGTCTGCCACCGCTTCACCCGCGATCTCGAAGACCACGTGCGCCGCGCAGAGCTGCTGGTGGTCGCCGTGGGCAAGCCCGGACTGGTCAAGGGCGAATGGGTTCGCGATGGCGCCATCGTCATCGATGTCGGCATTAACCGCGAAGACGACGGCCGCTTGATCGGCGACGTCGAATTCGCCCCCGCCGCCGAGCGCGCCAGCTTCATCACCCCGGTGCCCGGTGGTGTTGGCCCGATGACCGTCGCCTCCCTGCTCGAGAACACCCTCTACGCCGCCGACGTTCACGACGCCATGCAAGCGTGAGCTGAGTCAGGTAGAATGCGCGCCTTCTCAGGGCTACGCGCCCCTTCAATTCTCCATCATCGCGAGGCCGCCATGAGCGAACAGCAGATGAACGTGGAAAGCTTCAATCTCGACCACACCAAGGTCAAGGCACCCTACGTGCGCTTGGCAGGGGTCAAGGTCGGCGACAACGGCGACCAGATTCACAAGTACGACATGCGCATCTGCCAGCCCAACCAGGCGCACATGGAGATGCCCGCCCTGCACTCCCTCGAGCACCTGATGGCCGAACTGTCGCGCAACCACACCAACAAGGTCGTCGACATCAGTCCGATGGGCTGTCAGACCGGTTTCTACATCGCGCTGATCAATCACGACGACTATGACGACGTCCTCGAGCTGCTGCGCAAGACCCTCGAAGACATCCTGGTCGCCGAGGAAGTCCCTGCCTGCAACGAGATGCAGTGCGGCTGGGCAGCCAGCCATAGCCTCGAAGGCGCCCAGCAGGTCGCCCGCGAGTTTCTCGCCAAGCGCGACGAGTGGCGGAGCGTCTTCGCATGAAGCGCATCGGCATCATCGGGGCCATGGCCCAGGAGGTCACCTACCTGGCGAGCCTGCTCGAAGATGGCAAGACCCGCCAGCACGTCGGCTGCACTTTTCATATCGGCCGTCTGCACGGTGTCGAGGTGGTGATCCTTCAATCCGGTATCGGCAAGGTCAACGCTGCCATCGGCACTACCCTGCTGCTCGACACTTATCAGCCCGAGGCGATCATCAACACCGGCTCCGCCGGTGGCTTCGGCGAAGGGCTCGAGATCGGTGACGTGGTGGTCTCCAGCGAAGTGCGCCACCACGACGTCGACGCCGTGGTGTTCGGCTACGAGCACGGCCAGGTCCCGCAGATGCCTGCCGCCTACCTGCCCGACCAGCGGCTGGTGACGGTGGCCCGTCATAGCGTCGAGGCGCTCGGCGAAGTGCGCGTAGTGGAAGGCCTTATCGCCACCGGCGATGTATTCATGGCCTGCCCCGAGCTGGTCACCAAGACCCGCTCGCGCTTCCCGACCATGCTCGCCGCCGAAATGGAAGCCGCCGCCATCGCCCAGACCTGCCACCTCTACGGCTGCCCCTTCGTGGTGATCCGCGCACTCTCGGATATTGCCGGGGGTGGCGACAACCACCTGAGCTTCGAGCAGTTCCTGGCCAAGGCCGCGGACCACTCGGCACGCATGGTAACGGCCATGGTCGCGCGCCTCGCCACGACCGCCCACACCCCCGCCAATGCATGAGCAGCACCAGCGTCCGCTATCATTTGACAGGTCGCACTAAAGCTAACCCCCCCCCCTGCCGATAACCATCTGGACAGAAGAGCCATCTGCAGGGATAGGGACATAAAATGAGCGACCTGATCAATGACATGAGTCACGCCACCCATGGCTTGACCGCACAGCAGCGACTGGACAGCATGCTTGGCCAGCTGGGCCAGAGCCCGCTGCCGGCCCCCGAAAAGCAGGCCGAGCGCGGCGCCGCCGCCCTGCCCCCGACCGGCAACCTAAGCGAACCGGTACTGCGCATCAATGAAGTCATGCGCCCCTACGGCATCGAATTCCATCTCAACGATTTCGACTCGCGTACCGTGACCAAGATCGTCGACCGCGACAGCGGCGACGTCATTCGCCAGATCCCCAGCGAAGAGGTGCTGCGCATCGCCGAGTCACTCAGCGAACTACAGGGGCGACTGATCAACCTCGAGGCATAGGGCACGATCGAGGGAACCCCGGGTACCGGTGTGGGTCGCATCAATATATACACAAAGCCTCTACGAGCGTATAGCCTTGTATAAGATGCGCACCCACCACCGTACGGATAGCCGCCATGCCGCCCTATCGTCGACTGATCGCCCTGCTCTGCCTGCCCCTGCTGCTGGCCGGCTGCAGCCGTCACCTCAACGCCCCGAGCGAACCGCCCCCGGGTCTCGGCAGCGCCAGCCAGCAGGTCACCCGCCTCGAAGGGCTAACCTATACCCCAGACGACTGGCCCGAAACGCTGCGGGCAGACGTCTACCTGCCCGACGATCACGGCAACGGGCTGCGACCCGCGGCACTGGTGGTACACGGCGGTGGCTGGCAGCGCCGTGACCGCAGCGATATGGACGGGATCGCCTTGCGGCTCGCTCAGGCAGGCTTCGTGGCAATCAATGTCGAACATCGCTTCGCCCCGGCGTACCAATTTCCCGCTCAGCTGCACGACTTGCAGATCGCCATGCGCTGGCTGCATCAGCATGCCGACGAGTGGCGCATCGACACCCGGCGCCTGGTCGGCGCGGGCTTTTCTTCGGGTGCCCATTTGGTCGGGCTGCTCGGCTTAAGCGCCGACCGCCCCGAACTGGCCACCCCCTACGGCGGCGAGCATACCCGGCTGCAGGCGGTACTCGCCGGCGGCATGCCCACCGACCTGTTCAAGTTCAACGACGGGCGGCTAGTGGTGCAGTTCCTCGGCGGCACCCGCGCCGAGGTGCCCGAGCAGTATCGGCTCGCCTCGCCGGCGCGCCAGCTCGGCGACAGCGCCCCGGCCTTCTTCTTGTTTCATGGCACCCAGGACCGCCTGGTGCCGGTAGACCACGCCAAGGATTTCCATCAGGCGCTGCTCGACCGCGGCATTCACAGCGAACTCTATCTGCAGCGGCTGCGCGGGCACCTGACCAGCTTCGTCACCCGCGGCGGCGCCATCGACGCCGGCATCGACTTCCTAAGCCGTAGAGTCGACGACTGATCGTAGCACCATCCTCGGGTATCATGACTCGCCGACTCCTTAAGCCCGCAACAGGAAACCCGTCATGGCGCAGCCCCCTCGTCCGCTTCTCGTTATCTACACCGGAGGCACCCTCGGCATGCTGCCCAGCGTCGCGGGCCTGGTGCCCGGCGGCGACTTTGGCTCGCGTCTGACCACCGCCCTGGCCAGCCTACCCCCGGCGCGGCAGGCCGACCTGCCGGCCTTCGAGCTGATCGAGACACCCCAACCCATCGACTCCAGCGCCGCCACCCCCGCCACCTGGCAGGGCCTGGCCCGGCTGATCGCCGAGCAGCACGCCCGGCAGCGCTACGCCGGCATCGTCGTGCTGCACGGCACCGACACCCTGACCTGGAGCGCCGCCAGTCTGGCCTACCAGCTGCAGGGCATCGACATCCCGGTGGTGGTCACCGGCGCCATGCAACCGCTGGAGGCCGAGCGCTCCGACGCCCTGGATAATATCGAGGCGGCGCTGCGCTTTGCCGCCGAGCCCATGCTGCAGGAGGTCGCCGTATGCTTCGCCGGCAAGCTGCTGCGCGCCACCCGGGCGCGCAAGTGGCAGACCCAGGCCGCCGACGCCTTCAACAGCCCCAACTACCCGCCTCTAGGCGAACTCGTCGACCACCGTCCAGTGCTCTATCCCAGCCGCGGCCTGGCCGAGCAGCAGCGTGGCGCGCCACGCTTCGAGCTGCCCGACTATCAATCCAAAGTGGTGCGCATCGCGCTATGGCCGGGCATCGCCGCCTGGCAAGTCGCTGCCTGGCTCGAGCCCGCCGAGGTCCAAGGCGCCCTGCTCGAGGTATGGGGCGGCGGCAACGCCCCCGATGACCCCGAGCTGCTCGGCGTACTGGCCCGCGCCAGCGGTGAGGGCAAGCTACTCGTCGCCCTCAGCCAGTGCCCCCACGGCAGTATCGAGATCGGCCACTATGCCGCCGGCCGCGGCCTCGCCGATGCCGGCGTGCTGTGTGCCGATGCCATGACCCCGGAAGCCACATTCACCAAGCTTGTCCACCTGTTGGCCCAGCCGCTTGACCATGCCGAGCGGCGCCAACGCTTTCTCACCCCGCTGGCCGGCGAACGCTGACCGGCAGAGACGGCCGCGAGCCGCTATGGTGTAGGGACATGTCGTCTACCAGGGAGACTGCCATGCAGCCACCGGTACATCACTTCAGCGAGCTATTCGAACAGCTCGGCCTGCCCGCAGACGCCGCCTCGATCGAGGCCTTTATCGAGCAGCACTCACCGCTGCCCGACGCGCTACCACTGCCCGACGCCCCCTTCTGGAGCCGCGCGCAGGCCGACTTTCTCCACGAAGCACTGGAAGACGACGCCGACTGGGCCGAGGTGGTCGACCACCTCGATGCCTCGCTGCGCAAAGCCTGACCCCATCCCAAACGGCGCTGCCCGGCCAAATGGCCGGGCAGCGTGGTGTCAGGGTCAAGGCAACCCCGCTAAACCTGCATATTCATCACGTCTTTGTAGGCCGTGACAAGACGGTTGCGCACCTGCACGCCCATCTGAAACGCCACGCTGGCCTTCTGCATATCGACCATCACGTCGTTGAGCGCCACGTCCGGATCACCGGACTGGAAGGCCGTGGCCTTGGCGCTGGCGGTCTGCTGCAGGCGATTGATGCGCTGAATGGAGGCCTGCAGCTCGTTGGCAAAGCCGCCTTGACCAACTGCCGTCGACAGCTGCTGCCCCTTGTGCTGGGCGCCAGCGGCCTGGGTCGCCATCGACTGCATCTGCGCTACGGCTGATTGAATCGCGGGTGTACTCATGCACTCGACTCACTGGTTGGAGAGCGTGGCAGCAAGCCTAGCAAGGGAGGCCTCACCACCAAAGCATCAATTGGCGAGCAAAACTCCGGCTTTTCTTCCCTTTAGCCTTTACCTACCTCCGCATAATGGCGGTCATCACACGACCGCCCGCCCAAGGAGGCGGCGAATCGGACAGCTTGTGGAGCCGGATGGCGCAATGATTTTCGACACCGACATAGGGCAACGCCTCACAGCCGCAGGAGGCACGCCGTGAGCGAGGCCCAGACCAACGCTGGCGCTCAGGCCGCCGGCAGCCGCAGCAGCGAGGGTGCCGCAGCCGGCGCACGCGGCCTGTCTACCGCCAAGCTCGCCGAGCAGCTGCGCGCCAACCCGCTGGTACCGTTGATGGTCGCCGTGGCGGTGGTCATCGCGATCATCATCGCCCTGCTGCTGTGGGCCAGAAGCCCCGACTACCGCGTGCTGTACAGCAATCTCAGCGAGGCCGACGGCGGTCGCATCATCAACGAGCTAGACAACCGCGGCGTCAATTACCAGATGGGCTCCGGCGGCCAGGCCCTGCTCGTCCCCAGCGACCAGGTCCACAGCCTGCGCCTGCAGCTCGCCGAACAGGGCCTGCCCCAGGGCGGCAACGTCGGCTTCGAGCTGATGGACGACCAGGCCTTCGGGGTCAGCCAGTTCGCCGAACAGGTCAATTTCCAGCGTGGCCTGGAGGGCGAGCTATCGCGCTCCATCGAATCCCTGGGCCCGGTCAACCGCGCGCGCATCCACCTGGCCATGGCCAAGCCCTCGGTGTTCGTGCGCGAGCGCGAGCCGGCCAAGGCCTCGGTCGTGCTCACTCTGCATGGCGGCCGCAGCCTCAGCGAGGGCCAGGTCGACTCCATCGTTCACATGGTCTCGAGCAGCGTGCCGGAACTCTCCGCCGACGACGTCACCGTGGTCGACCAGGCCGGGCGCCTGCTCTCCCAGCGCGGTGGCAGCAGCCGCGACCTCGACGGCACCCAGCTGGCCTACATCGACGAAGTCGAGCGTTCCTACCAACGCCGCATCGAGAACATCCTGACCCCGATCCTCGGCAGCCAGAACGTACGCGCCCAGGTCGCCGCCCAGATCGACTTCTCCAGCCGCGAAGAGACCTCCGAGCGCTACGGCCCCAACCAGGCGCCTAACGAAGCGGCAGTACGCAGCTCGCAGCTGAATACCTCATACCGCGGCGGCGAAGAGCTCGCCCAGGGGATTCCCGGCGCGCTTACCAATACCCCGCCGGGCGTCGCACCCTCGCCGATCAACCAACCGCTCGACGAAGACGGCAACCCCATCGATGACGAACAGCTCGCCGAGGGCGGTGCCCCAAGCGACCTGCAGCACAGCAACGTCATCAACTATGAGGTCGACCGCAGCATCGCGCACATCCAGCACCGGCGCGGGCAGATCGATCGCCTCTCGGTGGCGGTGGTGGTCAACTATCGCGAAGAGACCAACGACGACGGCGAGATCGAGCGCGTCGCCCTCAGCGATCCCGAATTGGCCCAGCTCAACCGCCTGGTGCGTCAGGCCATGGGCTTCTCCGAGGCACGCGGCGACGAGATCGAAGTGGTCAACAGTCCCTTCACCCTCGATCAGGAAGAGTTCGAGCAGCGCGCCTGGTGGGAGTCGCCGGAACTCCGGGCCATGGCCATCAGCGCCGGCCGCTACCTGCTGATTGCCTTTATCGCCCTGCTGCTCTACTTGCTGCTGCTGCGCCCGCTGATCAAGCGCTACACCGAGCAGCCGCTGGCCGCCGTGGCCATGCCGGAACCCGGCCTGCGCACCAGCGTGGGCGGTCCCGAAGAGGACGACGATAGCCACGAGCAGCTCGAGGACGAGAGCACCTACGAGCCGCCGCGCAAGAAGCGCAAATCCTCGGCCTACGAACAGCAGCTCAAGGACGTACGCGAGATGGCCCAGGAAGACCCGCGCCTGATCGGCATGATCGTGCGCAGCTGGATCCAAAAAGACGAGGGCAAGAGCTGATGAGCAAGACCGCCCCTATCCCCATGAGCGGCGCTCGACGCAGCGCCATCCTGCTGCTCGCCCTCGACGAGGACAGCGCCGCCGAGGTGTTCAAATACCTGGCCCCGCGCGAGGTCCAGGAAATCAGCCAGGAGATGGCCACCCTCGACCAGGTCTCCCACGAGGAGATGCGTCAGGTGCTCAACGACTTCAATGACGAGTCCGAGCAGTTCACCGCCATCAACCTGCACTCCAGCGACCATATCCGCTCGGTGCTGACCAAGGCGTTGGGCAACGAGCGCGCCTCGAGCCTGATCGAAGACATCCTCGAGACCACCAGCACCAGCTCGGGCATCGACTCGCTCAACTTGATGGAAGGCTCGTTGGTGGCCGAGATGATCCGCGACGAACATCCGCAGATCATTGCCACCATCCTGGTGCATCTTGAGCGCAACCAGGCAGCCGATATCCTCGAACACTTCGACGACAAGCTGCGCAACGACGTAGTCCTGCGCATCGCCACCTTCAGCGGCGTGCAGCCAGCGGCGCTGCAAGAGCTCACCGAAGTCCTCGGCGGCATGCTCGACGGCCAGAACCTGAAGCGCAGCAAGATGGGCGGCGTAAGAACCGCCGCCGAGATCCTCAACCTGATGAACTCCAGTCAGGAAGAGGTGGTGATCGAGACGGTCCGCGCCCACAGCGAGGATCTGGCTCAGAAAATCATCGACGAGATGTTCCTGTTCGAGAACCTGCTCGACCTCGACAATCGCGCCATCCAGATGGTGCTCAAGGAGATCGACACCAACTCGCTGGTGATTGCCCTCAAGGGTGCGCCAGACGCGCTGATGGAAAAGTTCATGCGCAACATGTCACAGCGTGCCGCCCAGATGATGCAGGAAGACATGGAAGCCCGCGGCCCGATCCGTGTGTCTCAGGTCGAGGCCGAGCAGAAGACCATCTTGCAGGTGGTACGGCGTCTGTCAGACGCCGGCGAAATCGTCCTGAGCGGTGGAGACGACACCTATGTCTGACGCCTGGCGCGATCTCGATGATCGCGACGACGCCTGGCGGCGCTGGCAGATGGACGAGCTGGGCCAACCCCAGCGCGACCAGCAGGAGCGCGAACGCAAGCGCCGCGAGGCGATCCGCCAGCAGGCGTTCCAGCGCAACGCCGAGATCGAGGCGCTGCGCGAAAAAGTTCGCGAGGAAGCCCGTCAGGAAGGCTTTGCCGCCGGCCAGGCCGAGGGCTACCAGGCCGGCTACGAGCAGGGCCTGGCCGAGGGTCGCGAGGCCGGCGAGACGGAGCTCAAGCATCAGACAAAGAAGACCCTGGCGCCTCTCGCCCCGCTGGCGCAGCACTTCAGCGACGCGCTGACCCAGCTCGACCACGAGATTGCCGACGATCTGGTGGAGCTGGCACTGACCACCGGTCGCCAGCTTGCCGGCGACGCGCTCGACGCCCACCCCGAGCAGATCCTCGACATCGTTCGCGAGCTGCTCCACGCCGACCCAACCCTCAGCGGTCATCCGCGGCTGTGGCTGCACCCCGCTGATCTCAGCCTGGTCAAGGCACACCTCGGCGACGAATTCAGCGCTGCCGGATGGCGGCTACAGCCGGATGACACCATCAGTCGCGGCGGCTGCCGCGTAACCAGCCCCAGCGGCGAGCTGGACGCCACCTGGGAGCGGCGCTGGGCCACCATTACCGCCATGATTCGCCAGCGCAAGCAGAGCCCCAGCGCGCGCGGTGATGACAGCCAGACGGCCAGCGACGAGGAGGCCAGCGATGACTGACGCCGCCGCCCACAATCGCCACCAGGCCCACTGGCAGCAGACCCTTTCACGGGTCGGTGCGCGTATCGAGGCAGTGCCCCACTACCGCGCCAGCGGGCGCATCGTGCGCGCCACCGGCATGGTGCTCGAGGCGGTGGGGCTCAAGGTGGCACTGGGCAGCGGTTGTCGCATCGAGCTTAGCGGCCCGGGCGGTACCCACTACGCCGAAGCCGAAGTCGTGGGCTTTTCCGGCGACAAGCTGTTTCTAATGCCGCTGGCCGAGATCAGCGGGCTCTCCCCCGGCGCCCGGGTGCTACCGCTCACCGACAGCGACGGCGGCAATGCCCGGCGCTTCCCGATCGGTGATTCACTGCTGGGCCGCGTGGTCGACGGCAATGGCCGCCCCCTGGACGATCAGGGCCCCCTCGAGGACGCCCCGTTCGCCCCGCTGGCCACCCCACCGCTCAACCCGCTGTCGCGGGCGCCCATCGACGCCCAGATCGACGTCGGCATTCGCGCCATCAATGCGTTGCTCAGCGTCGGCCGCGGCCAGCGCATGGGGCTGTTCGCCGGCTCCGGCGTCGGCAAGTCGGTACTGTTGGGCATGATGGCCCGCTACACCCAAGCCGATGTGATCGTGGTCGGTCTGATCGGCGAGCGCGGCCGCGAAGTACAGGATTTCATTGACAACATCCTCGGCGAGGAAGGCCGCCGCCGCGCCGTGGTGGTCGCCGCCCCCGCCGACACCTCACCGCTGCAACGCCTGCAGGGCGCCTCCTACGCCACGCGCCTGGCCGAAGGCTTTCGCGATGCCGGCCGCAACGTACTGTTGATCATGGACTCACTGACCCGCTACGCCATGGCCCAGCGCGAGATCGCTCTGGCCATTGGCGAGCCGCCGGCCACCAAGGGCTATCCGCCCTCGGTGTTCGCCAAACTGCCGGGGCTGGTGGAGCGCGCAGGAAACGCCGAGCGCGGCGGTGGCTCGATCACCGCCTTTTATACCGTGCTCACCGAAGGCGACGATCAGCAGGACCCCATCGCCGACTCGGCGCGGGCGATCCTCGACGGCCATATCGTACTGTCGCGCACCCTGGCCGAGTCAGGCCACTACCCGGCCATCGACATCGAAGCTTCGATCAGCCGCGCCATGACCGCTATCGTCGATCCCGGCCAGCAGCGCCAGGCGCAGCAGTTCAAGCAGTTATTTTCACGTTTCCAGCGCAACCGCGACCTGATCAGCGTCGGCGCCTACAGCGCCGGCCACGACCCACAGCTCGACCAGGCCGTACAGATCTACCCACATCTAGAGCAGTTCCTGCAGCAGCGGATCGACGAGCAGGCCACGGTCGCCCAGTCGCAACAGTCGATGTCAGCACTCATTGGAGGGGCCTAAATGACGCAACAGCAACCGCTCGATACCCTGCTCGATCTGGCCAAAGAGGCGCGCGACAACGCCGGCATGGCACTCGCCAACGAGCGCCGTACTCAGCAGCACACCGTGGCCCAGCTCGATGCGCTGGGCCGCTACCGACTGGAGTACGCCCAGCGCCTGCAGGACGCTATGCATGCTGGCATCGACCCGGCCACCATGCATAACTACCAGCAGTTCCTGGCGTCACTGGACGCTGCTATCGCCCGCGCCAAGCAGGCACTCGGCGAGCAGGAGCAGCGCGTCGCCTCGAGCCAGCAGCACTGGCAGCAGGAGCAGCGCAAGCTTTCTTCCTACGATACTCTGGCCAGCCGCCGCGCCGCCCAAATCCGCCAGAAGGCCCAACGCCACGAGCAGCGCGTCAATGATGAACTCAGCGCCAACGCCATGCTGCGTCGCCGCCGCGAGCAAGACGAAAGCCACTGACAGGAGGCACTATATGGACATCACCGCGCTTCTAACGGCTCAAGCCGGCACCGGCAAGGCCGTCCAGGCCCAGCCCGGCAGCAAGCTGCCCGCCGATAGCGCCTTCGCCGAACAGCTCAGCCGCGCCGCCCAAGGCGCCGGCCTCACCCAGCTGCTGGGTGAGGCTCAGGGTAAGCACCCGCTGAGTGCCGATGGCGAACTGCCTCCCGAGCTTGCGGCGCTGGCCGAAGGGCTAACTGAAGGCGACGCCGAGAGCGAGATGATGGCGCTGCTTGAAGACGTAATGGACGATGCCGCCGGCATGGACGACCTAGCGCCTCTCGCCGCCCTGGAAGCAGCGCCCCTCGCCGCCCTGGAAGCACTGCTCAATGACACCGCCACACAGCGGCCGATGACAAACACGGTAACGCTGAGCGCGGATGAGGAGTCGGCGCTACTCGCCGAGGTCCGCCAGCGCATGGCGCTGATCGACGCTGCCGGCCGGCCGCAGGCCGAGACTGGCAAAGTGCTCACCAAGCAGCCCGGCGCCGAGCTGGCCGCCCTGCAGTCCCGCGCCCCCGGCCACGCGGAAGCAGAGGTGCGCCCGCTACGGATCGATGCCGAGCCCCTGCTGCTCGACCCCGCAGCGGCACGCGAAGCCAAGGGCAGTGGCCGCGACGCACTCACCGAGATCACCCAGCAGGCACTGCGCAGCGCCGCCCAGGCCGCGCCCACTGCCAGTCTCAGCGCCACCAGCGGCGCCACAGCCCAGCCGGCACCCTCAGCATCACAGCCAGGCAGTGACACGCCGCTATTCGCCGCGCTCGCCGGGCGCGGCGAGGCCCCCAACACAGCCAGCGGCGAGAACCAAGGCGTCCTGGCACCAGGCGCCGCCAGCGCCCAGGGCACCACCGCCAGCCCGCAGCCTCAGGGTCAGCCCGCGGCCAGCCCCAATGGCGCAGCGCTCAACGCGCCGGTGGCCAGTCAACAGTGGCAGCAGCAGCTCGGCCAGCAGCTGGTCAACCTCACCCAGCGCGGCGACCAACGCGTCGAACTGCGCCTCAACCCCGCCGAACTCGGGCCGCTGTCGGTGAGCCTCAAGATGGGCGAGAGCGGCGCCCAGGCGCAGTTCCTCTCCGCCCATGCCCAGGTTCGCGCCGCGGTCGAGCAGGCCATCCCACAGCTGCGTGAAGCCCTCGAGGAGCAGGGTATCTCACTCAGCGAAGCGATGGTCGGCGAACACGCTGGCGGCCAGCAGGGCGAGATGCAATTCGCCAACGGCGGCGGTAACGGCGCATCCGGAAGCCAGCCGAATGACACCCCAGACGGCAGCGACGAGGGCGACCACCAAGCGCCCCCGGCACGCTCCCTCGACCTCGACGGCCGCGTCGATCTCTATGCATGAGGCCCCGCATGACGGGGCATTTTCCCCACCACCCTCAATCTCTCATCCCCCCGGCCGATAACTCCTCATGAGGTCAAGGGCCATCGCTTTTTGGCAAAGCGCCAAGATACGCGGTTTAGGCCAGCCTTTTCGAACCATGGCGATGGCACGGCTATCGCCATACTGCTTTCTGGAATGCCCCCTGGGGGCGCCCATCCAACGGTGGCAAGACAATGGCAAAGAATCGCAGCGCGGGTAGCCGCAAACCCTGGTGGATCATCGGGCTCCTGATCATCCTGTTCTCGATGGGTAGCTCGGCCGCCATGTACTACATGATGGACAACCGCGACGGCTCCGAGACGGATAACGTCCAAGCCGCCGTCGAAGATCCCCGCGCCCCGGCGCCGATCTTCGTCGACATCAATCCGTTCACGGTCAACCTGCAGAGTCGCCACTACGACCAGCGGCTGCTGTACATCGGGCTGTCGCTGCGGGTCGGCAACGAGACCACCCGCGAGCTGATCGAAGAGCACATGCCGCAGGTTCGCAGCCGGCTGCTGATGCTGCTCACCAGCCAGCAGGCCGAGGCGTTGACCAGCCCAGAGGGCAAGCAACAGCTGTCGGCCGAGATCCTGGCACTGTTCGACCAGCCGCTGACCGACCCGCAGCCCTCGCTGATGGTCAATGACGTGCTCTACACCGAATTCATCGTCCAGTGACCGCGACGCTGAACCCTTGAGTCTTCACCGAGAAGTGCAATAGCGCCATGTCCCAAGACGACCTGCTCTCTCAGGAAGAGATCGACGCCCTGCTCAAGGGCGTCAGCGGCGAAGAAGAGTCCGCCCCTAGCGACAGCAAGGGTAGCGACAGCGACGCGCGCATTCGCCCCTATGATCCGGCCACGCAGCACCGGGTCATTCGCGAGCGTCTGCACGCCCTGGATATCATCAACGAACGCTTCGCGCGCCACTTCCGGATGAGCCTGTTCAACCTGCTGCGGCGCAGTGCCGACATCACCGTCGACACCGTGCGCTACCAGAGCTACAGCGACTTCGCCCGCAACGTGCCGGTGCCCACCAATCTCAACCTGGTGGCCCTCAAGCCGCTGCGCGGCTCGGCGCTGGTAGTATTTCCGCCCAGCCTGGTATTCATGGTGGTCGACAACCTGTTCGGCGGCGACGGGCGCTTTCTCACCAAGTCGGAAGGCCGCGAATTCACCCACACCGAGCAGCGCATCATTCGGCGTCTTCTCAACCTCGCCATCGACGCCTACCAGGAAGCCTGGCGCTCGGTATACCCGCTGGAGGTGGAATTCCTGCGCTCCGAGATGCAGGTCAAGTTCGCCAACATCACCAACTCGCCCAACGAGATCGTGGTCAACAGCACCTTCCATCTGGAAGTCGGCAACCTGACCAGCGATTTCCAGATCTGCATGCCCTACTCGATGATCGAGCCGCTGCGCGAACAGCTGAGTGGCCCGCTCACCGACAGCCACCCCGAAGAGGAGCGGCAGTGGGGCCAGCGCATGGCCGGTGAGATCAAGCGCTCCCACGTCGAGCTGATCGCCGACTTCGTCGATATTCCCAGCAGCATCGGCCGCGTGATGTCACTCGAGGTCGGCGACGTGCTGCCTATCGAACTGCCGGAAATCGTCACCGCCCGCGTCGACGGGGTGCCGGTGATGCGCTGCGAATACGGCAGCCAACACGGTCAGCGCGCGCTGCGCGTCAACAGCCTGATCGAGCATGCTTCGCCATCCAAGCCGGCCAAGGAAACTTTCGTCAAAGGGTCAACGCCGCAAGCCAAGGAATCCGATAATGACTGATCCCACCTCCTCTGATCCCAACAAGCCCGATCAGAACGCCACCGACGACGATTGGGCCAGCGCCATGGCCGAACAGGGCGATGCGGCGCCCGCCGACGACGACCCCTGGGCCGAAGCCCTGGCCGAACAGGCCGAGAGCGAGGCTGAGGAAGCCGCCGCCCCGGACAGCCAGCCGGAAGCCGCCGGCTCGAAGGTCTTCAAACCGCTCGACAAGGGTGAGGGCAGCGGTGCCGCCCGCGACCTCGAAATGGTCATGGACATCCCGGTCAAGCTCTCCGTGGAGCTCGGCCGCACCCGCATCACCATCAAGCAGCTTCTCGAGCTTGCTCAGGGTTCGGTGATCGAGCTCGATGGCCTGGCCGGTGAGCCCATGGACATCCTGATCAACGGCTACCTGATCGCCCAGGGCGAAGTGGTGGTAGTGGATGACAAGTACGGCATCCGCGTCACCGAGATCATCACTCCCTCAGAGCGCGTGCAGAAACTCAACCGATGAGCGATAGCGTTTCGACACCCGCGCCCACTCCCCAGGTCGATACCAGCGGCCTGGCGGCGCTCGAAGGTAGCGTAGGCACCAGCGACGCCCTGCTCGGCATGGCCGCGCTGGGCAAGACCGCCGCCGCCCTGGCGCTGGTGGTAGCGGTGATCTTCCTGTGCAGCTACCTGGTCAAACGCCTGCACCCCCAGGGCCGCCTACAAGGCCAGCACCTCAAGGTGGTGGGCAGCACCACCGTGGGCAACCGCGAGCGAGTGGTCATCGTCGACGTCGAAGGTACCTGGCTGGTACTCGGCGTGGGTGGCGGCCAGGTCAACAAGCTGCACGAATGCGCCGCGCCGGTGGACGCCTCGCCGCTCGCGCCGGAACATCCCGAGGGCAACAGCTTCGCCACGCGCTTCGCCAGCGCCTTGAAGCAGAATGCCGGCCTTGGCCGCGGCAAGGGAACGCGGTAGTGATGTCGATGAATCGCCTCGTTCTACCGTTACTGCTGGGCCTGCTGCTGTGGTGGCTGCCCGCCACCGCCTCCGCCCAGGCGACGATCCCCGGCATCATCACCCAGCCTACCGAGGATGGCGGCCAGCAGTGGTCGATGCATCTGCAGACCCTGCTGCTGCTCAGCTCGATGGCGTTTCTTCCGGCGCTGTTGCTGATGATGACTGGCTTCACCCGCATCATCATCGTGCTCAGCCTGCTGCGCACCGCCATGGGCACCCAGTCGGCGCCCCCCAACCAGGTGCTGTTGGGCCTGGCGCTGTTTCTGACCTTCTTCGTGATGTCGCCGGTATTCGCCCAGGTCTACCAGGACGCCTGGCTGCCGCTCTCCGCCGACGACATCAACTTCGACGAATTTCTGCTGGTCGCCAGCCAGCCGTTTCGCGAGTTCATGCTGGCCCAGACCCGCGAGCCGGACCTGGCGATGTTCGTGCGTCTGGCCGACGTCGGCGAGATGCAGGGCCCCGAAGACCTGCCGATGCGAGTCTTGATGCCGGCCTTCGTCACCAGCGAGCTAAAGACGGCGTTCCAGATCGGCTTCACCATCTTCATCCCCTTTCTGATCATCGACCTGGTGGTCGCCAGTACGCTGATGTCGCTGGGCATGATGATGGTGCCACCGGCGACCATCTCGCTACCGTTCAAGCTGATGCTGTTCGTCCTGGTGGATGGCTGGCAGCTGATCATCGGCTCGTTGGCCGAGAGTTTCTACATATGACCGCGGCGAGGAGACTGCAATGACACCCGAAGTCGTCATGGGGATGGCCTACCAGGGCATGCGGGTCACGCTGCTCCTGGCAGGGCCACTGCTGATCACCGCCCTGCTCACCGGCTTGACCGTCAGCCTGTTCCAGGCCGCCACCCAGATCAACGAGATGACCCTATCGTTCATCCCCAAGATTCTCGGGGTGTTCACGGTGCTGG
This sequence comes from Franzmannia pantelleriensis, assembly GCF_900102875.1. Classification (GTDB taxonomy): domain Bacteria; phylum Pseudomonadota; class Gammaproteobacteria; order Pseudomonadales; family Halomonadaceae; genus Franzmannia; species Franzmannia pantelleriensis. Next base: position 209,352 of record NZ_FNGH01000006.1, on the reverse strand, counting down.
TATTCGCCGGCCCCTGGCTGCTCAAGCTGATCAGCGACTTCACCCGCGAGCTGTTCACCAACATCCCGCTGATGTTGAGCTGACGGTGTAGGCTCATGGTCGAGGTGACCTTCGCCCAGCTGCAGACCTGGCTGATGCTATTTCTGTGGCCTTTCGTGCGCATTACCGCGTTTCTGATGGCCTCACCGCTGCTGGGTCACTCGGCGGTCCCCAATCAGGCCAAGATCGGCCTGGCGGTACTTCTCACCGTGGTCATCGGCCCCGGCCTGCCCGAGCTCCCCGACGCGCCGATCGTCTCCTGGGCAAGCCTCGGCATCATGGTCGAGCAGATGCTGATCGGTATCGCTATCGGGCTGACAATGCACGTGATGTTTGCGGTAGTGCAGGCGGCGGGGGAATTTATCGGCCTGCAGATGGGCCTGGCCTTTGCGACCTTCTTCGACGCCGGCAGCGGCACCAACACCATGATCCTGTCGCGGGTGTTCTACATGATCACCCTGCTGATGTTCCTGGCCTTCAACGGCCACCTGATCGTGATCGAGATCCTCGCCTCGACCTTCGTCACCCTGCCGATCGGCATGGGCGGCTTCAACGCCGGCGCCTTCGAAATGCTGGTGCGCTTCGGCGGCACTATCTTCGTCTCGGGGATGCTACTGGCGCTACCGCTGGTCGGCTCGCTGCTGATCATCAACCTGTCGTTGGGCATCCTCAACCGCTCGGCGCCACAGCTCACGGTCTTCAATATCGGCTTCCCCACCTCGCTGACCGTGGGCATTTTCCTGCTGATGGTACTGATGACCGACTTCGCGCGCTTCCTGCAGCGGCTGTTCAGCGACAGCCTGGGGTTCCTGCAGAGCCTGCTCGAGGCGATGGCGCCGCTGAACTGATGTCTCGCCTTACTCAAGGCGAGCGGCCCACGCCGTGGCTGCCGCCTTGAGTTGTTCGTGAGTACGTGCAAACACCTCCACTGACTGGCGGTAGGGGTCTTCGATTTCGCAATCACCTAGCCACTTGCCAAATAACATCGTCTTGCCCCACGACTCAGGCACCATCTGCACCACACCGTCACGCTGTGCCCGCCCCATGACCAATATCAATTGATGATTGTGCACCAACTCAGGCGTTAGCTGCCGCGCCAGGTGATCATCGACCCTCAGTCCGTCACGTTCAGCGAGGCTTCGTGCAGCGGGGTCGACCGGCCGACCGATACAGGCAGCCAGTCCCGCACTCGCGATAGCGCGACCGGGGAGGTGAGACGTCAGAAAGGCCGCACCTACCGGGCTGCGGCAAATATTGCCGGTACATACCACCAAAATCTTCTGGAACATGCCTCCCTCCTTGCGATACATCCAAGCCAACATCCTACCGCAGTAGGCTCAGCGCCTGTGCCAGCGACACCTCTTGCCGCTGCTGGTAGAGTGCGATCTCGTCGATGACCGCAGCCCCTAGCGCCTCCTCGAACTGCGCCTGGTTGGAGTGGCTGGCGTACTCGTCGTGCACGCCGTCGCCGAGGTTGGACTGGAAGATCCCCGCGGCGCTGACAGGCAGGAAGTCTTCGTAGGTCATGGGCGTGGCGACCAGCGCACCTTCGGCAATCAAGGCTTCGACGTCAGGCTCGCCGCCGACTCCGCTATCGGCGGTCGCACCCGACACGGCGCGGTAGTGAAAGAACGCCAGGCCGTCACGACGCAGCGTGGCGGGATCGTCAGGGAAGTCGGCAAACACCTCACTCAGTTGCGCCTGGTGGCTGACGTTGTCGGCGGCCGGGCCGCCCTTCCGCGAGGCCGTCAGCAGTCGATCGTAGCGCTCACGGCCCTTGCGCGTCAGCGCCACACCGCGCTGCTCGATCTCGCCGAAGCGCGCGGTGTGGTGGCCTTCGGCGGCGTCGGCGAAGCGGATCGGCTCCTCCAGCGCCTTGAAGCTGGTTTGCCGCAACAGGATCGGGCAGGCGCGGCGCGGCGGGCCTTCGATGATCGCCTTGGGGTCGATGCCGGCCTCGGGCATGCGCTGCTGAACGGCGTCGATATCCAGCGTACGCGGCGTCAGGTGGTTGATATGTGGGCCGCGAAAGCACACCACGTCGGCGATCAGGCGGTGCTCGTCGCTCAACGCGCGGTAGGTGCCCAGGTCGACGGTGGCCTCGCGGTGCCAGCGGAAGGTTTCCAGCGCCTCGGCCACGAAGCGCTCGGCCTGCTCGGCATCCAGCCCGCCCTGGCGCTCGGCGGTGGCGATCAGCTCCCGCGCCCCCGGGGTAAAGATATCGCGGGCGGCGAGGATCTCGGCGGCGCGCTGGCGCAGCGCGGCGTCTTCGATCAGCTCCAGGCGCAGCAGCGAGGTGAACACGCGGAACGGGTTGCGCTTGAGGGCAGCGTCGTCCACCGGGCGAAACGCCGTGGAGTGCACCGGCACGCCGGCCTCGGACAGGTCGTAGTAGCCTACCGGGTGCATGCCCATCACCGCGAACAACCGGCGCAGCATGGCCAGCTCATCCGGGGTGCCGACGCGAATTGCGCCGTGGCGCTCCACGTCCAGCCTCGCCAGCTCATCGCTGTCGCGCAGCTCGGCCGCCAGCGTGGGGTCGGCGTCCAGGGTCTCGCGGTTGACCGCCTCGACCAGCGCCAAAAGGCTGCCGTACTGCGGCACCTCGTGGCGGTACATCTCCGACATCGCCTTGGCGAAGTTACCGCGAATCTCGTCTGTGGCTATCCAATTGCTCATCTTGGCCTCCTGTGGCCGGTCTGTACTCAGCATAGAATGATCCAGGCGTAAAGGGATCTGGGCAGGCGGCTCAGGCCGCGAGCGACTCGAGGGCGCGCTCGAGGATCGCCAGGCCTTCGTCGAGCCGTTCGGGCTCGATGGTCAGCGGCATCAGCAGCCGGAGCACGTTCTTGTGCCGCCCGCTGGGCATCAACAGCAGGCCATGCTCACGGGCCTTGGCCAGCAGAGCAGCCAGGTGCTGGCTGCCGCTGGCGGCGGCGGTATCGTGGAAAACGATGCCGCGCATGGCACCGATCCCGGTCAGCTCGCCGAGCATCGGAAAGCGCTCGCTGGCCTGCCAGCGGCGGTGCGCCGCCACGATGGCCTGCTCGACCCGCGCGCCCCACTCGCTCAGCCGTGGCTCGCTCATGACCTGCATCACCGCTTTGGCCGCGGCGCAGGCCACCGGGTTGCCGGAGTAGGTACCGCCCAGCCCGCCCTTGGGCAAGGCGTTCATGATCGCCTCGCGCCCCGCCACTGCGGCCAGCGGCAGGCCGCCGGCCATGCTCTTGCCCATCAGCAGCAGGTCGGGCTCGATGCCCAGGTGCGAGAAAGCGAATCGCGTGCCGCTGCGCCCGAAGCCGGACTGGATCTCGTCGATGATCAAGACGATACCGTGTTGGTCGCAGACCTCACGCAGCTGCTCGGCAAAGGCGCGGTCGAGCAGGCGAAAGCCGCCCTCGCCCTGCACCGGCTCGACCACGATGGCGGCCACTTCATCAGCCGGCACCTCGACCTCGAACAGCCGCGCCAGGGCCGCCAGGCTCTGCTCGGCGCTGACGCCTCCGTCGGCGCTGGGGAACGGCAGGTGGTAGACCGGGCCTGGCAGCGCACCGAGCCGGCGCTTGTAGGGCGCCACCTTGCCGTTGAGATTGAGCGCCGCCAGGGTACGGCCGTGAAAAGCATCGTCGAAGGCGATCACCGCCTGGCGGCCGGTGTACCCGCGCGCCACTTTCAGCGCGTTCTCGGTCGCCTCGGCGCCGCTGTTAGTGAGCATGCAGCTAAGCGGGTAGCTGACCGGCACGAACGCCTGCAGCGCTTCGACCACATCGAGATAGCTGCGGTGCGGCACGGCGTTGAACGCCGAGTGGGTCAGGCGGCCGAGCTGGGCAACCGCCGCCTCGACGATCGCCGGATGGCAGTGCCCCAAGTTGAGTACGCCGATGCCGCCGACGAAGTCGATATAGCGACGCCCCTGCTCGTCCCATACCTCGGCATTGTGGCCGCGTTCGACACAGATGGGGTGCACCACCCCCATCGACTCGCTGACGAAAGGGAGCTCCATGCGCTGTCGTTCCTCCTGCTGATGAGCGGCTGTGCGCTTATCAGAGCAGAGCCCGGCGCGGGCCTCAAACGAAAAAAAGCACGCTATGCATTCCATTTCATCATAGACATGAGGGAGCATGGCAATTAAATGGCTGTATAACAGCCTTTTCCGCATCTTTTATGCCAGCATGGAATTTTAGACTGATGACACGCAACCTCCCCTCCACCACCGCCATGCAGTGCTTCGAGGCCGCCGCGCGGCACAAGAGCTTCACCCGGGCCGCCGAGGCGCTGAGCCTAACCCAGAGCGCGGTGAGCAAGCAGGTCGCGCAGCTCGAGGCCCACCTGCAGCACAAGCTGTTCCGCCGCGTGCGGCGCAGCCTGGTATTGACCCCGGAGGGGGCGATCTACCTCAGCGACGTGCGCAAGGTGCTGGCGCAGATCGAGATGTCGACCCACGCCATCATGACCTACAGCGGCAATAGCGAGGTGCTCAAGGTCGCCACCCTGCCCAGCTTCGGCGCGCGCTGGCTGGCCGACCGTCTGCCGGCGTTCCTCGCCGACAACCCGCGGATCAGCCTGGAGTTCCACGACCGGGTGGAGGACTTCGACCTCGAGCAGCAGAATATCGACGTAGCGTTCTTCTACGGCCACGGCAGCTGGCCGGACCTGGAGTGCCACAAGCTCGCCGACGAGGAGATGGTCGCCGTGGCCGCGCCCGAGCTTCTGGCCAAGCACGCGCCGAGCGGCGCCCGCGATCTCGCAGAGCTACCGCTGCTGCATCTCTCGACCCGCCCGGAAGCCTGGCATCAGTGGTTTACCGAGCAGCAGCTCGGCACCGACCGCAGTTATCACGGCACCCGCTTCGAGACCTTTCCGATGCTGATACGCACCGCCATGGCCGGCGGCGGCGTGGCGCTGGTACCGCGCTTCACGGTAGACGAAGAGCTTGCCGCCGAGCGCCTGGTCATCACCTCCCCCCACCGCCTACGCAGCGCCAGCGCCTACTATCTGGTCTATCCGGAACATCTCGGCGAACTGGCCAAGGTCAGGCGCTTTGTGGGGCATATTCTGGCATCGCTGTCGCCCGCTCGCGAATCCACTCGATAAACGAGCGCACCTTGTAGAGCTCGGCCATGTGCTCGGGATACGCCATGTAGTAGGCATCGCGGCTTTTTAGCGCAAACGGCCAGGGCATCACCAACTTGCCCTCCTGAAGTTCTTCTTCCGCCAGGAAGCGAGGCACCAGCGCCACGCCACATCCCGCCTGGGCGGCACGCAGCGCCATATAAAACGTATCGAAGCGCGGCCCGTGATAGCTGTGCTCGGTGTACTGCTGCTGGGCCTCGAACCAGTCGTGCCAGGCCTCGGGGCGCGTCGCGCTCTGCAACAGCACTAGTTGCGTCACGTCCAGCGGCTGGTCGATGGCGACCCGCTGTAGCGCCTCGGGCGAGCAGACCGCAATCATCTCTTCGTCGAGCAGCTTGATGCACTCGGCGCGCGGCCAGGCGCCGTGGCCGAAGAAGAACGCCACGTCGATGCGCTCCTGATGCAGATCGAAGGGTTCGACCCGGTTGCTGATGTTGAGGTTGATGCGTGGATAGCGGAAGCGGAAACCGTTGAGCCGCGGGATCAGCCAGCGTGCGCCGAAGGTCGGCAGCGTAGCCACATTGAGCACATCGCTCTCGCCGCCATAGGACTGCATATAACGGGTCGACATCTCGACCTGGGCGAGGATCTTGCGCGCTTCCGACAGATACACCGCCCCCTCCGGGGTGAGATGCAGCCGCCGACGTATGCGTCGAAATAGCGGATGCTCGAGCACCGATTCGAGCTGGGCGACCTGTTTGCTCACCGCGCTCTGGGTCAGGCTCAGCTCATCGGCGGCGCGGGTAAAGCTCAGGTGCCGAGCCGCCGCCTCGAAGCACTGCAGCCCGGCCAGGGAAGGAAGGTGGCGCCGACTCATGGGCCCTCCTCAGGTCACGATTTTATGGAATGATGTGGTTAGTAAACATCGTTTGATGGCGCTTAACCATGGTGGCGATACTCGATCTACGCTTTCGCGATTAACGACAACGATAGGAGTTAGAATGATCGACGATATCATGCAGCGGCTTGGTGTGGCGCCTACGCAGTACCGTGAGGGCGCTCTGGCAGTCACTACACCGGTGGACGGCAGCGTCATCGGCCAGGTGCATCCTGCCTCACAGGCCCAGGTCGACGTGCAGATTGACACCGCCGAGGCCGCCTTCCACGCCTGGCGTGAGGTCCCGGCGCCGCGCCGCGGCGAGCTGGTACGCCTGTTCGGCGAACAGCTGCGCGCTCACAAGGATGACTTGGGGGCACTGGTCACCTGGGAGTGCGGCAAGATCCTCCAGGAGGGGCTGGGCGAGGTGCAGGAGATGATCGATATCTGCGATCTCGCCGTCGGCCAGTCTCGCCAGCTGTTCGGCCTGACCATCGCCTCCGAGCGCCCCGGCCACCATATGCGCGAGAGCTGGCACCCGCTGGGGCCGATCGGTCTGATCACCGCGTTCAATTTCCCGGTGGCGCCCTGGGCCTGGAATGCTGCCCTGGCGCTGGTGTGCGGTAATAGCCTGCTGTGGAAGCCTTCCGAGAAGACCCCACTGACGGCCCTGGCCTGCCAGGCACTACTCGAACGCGCCATGTCAGACTTCGGCGATGAGGCCCCGCAGGGCCTGAGCCAGGTGATCATCGGTGAGCGCGAGGCTGGCGAGCGGGTGGTGGATGACCCGCGCGTGGCGCTGGTCAGCGCCACCGGCAGCACCCGCATGGGCCGCGAGGTGGGCCCGCGGGTCGCCGCGCGTTTCGGCCGCAGCATCCTCGAGCTGGGTGGCAACAACGCCATGATCCTGGCGCCCAGCGCCGATCTCGATATGGCCACCCGCGCCATCCTGTTCTCGGCGGTGGGCACCGCCGGGCAGCGCTGCACCACGCTGCGCCGCCTGATCGTCCATGAATCGATCAAGGACGAAGTGGTTTCGCGACTCAAGAAGGCCTATGCCGGGGTCTCCATCGGCAATCCCCTGGAAGGCAAGCTGGTCGGTCCGCTGATCGACCGCCAGGCATTCGATGCCATGCAGGGTGTACTCGCCAAGGCCCGCGACCAGGGCGCACTGGTGTTCGGCGGCGAGCGCCAGCTCAGCGATACCCACCCCGAGGGCTACTACGTGTCGCCGGCCATCGTCGAGATGCGCGAGCAGAACGAGCTGGTCAGGCACGAGACCTTTGCGCCGATTCTCTACGTGATGAGCTATCGCGAGCTGGATGAGGCGATCGCCATGAACAATGACGTGCCACAGGGGCTGTCGTCGTGCATCTTCACCACCGACGTGCGCGAGGCGGAAACCTTCGTCTCGGATGTCGGCAGCGACTGCGGTATCGCCAACGTCAATATCGGCCCCAGCGGTGCCGAGATCGGTGGCGCCTTCGGCGGCGAGAAAGAGACCGGCGGTGGTCGTGAGTCGGGTTCCGACGTATGGAAGAGCTACATGCGTCGCCAGACCAACACCGTCAACTACTCCCGTGAACTGCCGCTGGCACAGGGCATCAAGTTCGATTAAGCGTTACGCCCCCGTCTTCGCGACGGGGGCATGCCTGCTTCTCTTCGCGACAACGATAACAAGGAAGGCACCTCATGAATGACGATATCCGTATCGGCCCGCCTCCCGGGCTGACGATGGCGCTATTGCCGCTGTTGGTCACCACCGCCGTACTGATCCTGCAGTTCTTCGTTTTTGCCGATTTCACCCCTCACATTCCCTTGGCCTGCGGGATCATGGTCTGCGCCTTTTTCGGGCGCCTGCGGGGTATCCGCTGGACGCAGATGGAGGCCTCGATGCTGGAGGTGGTCAAGATCGGCATTCCGGCGATCTTCATCCTCATGGCAGTCGGCATGGTGATCGGGACCTGGATCCTATCCGGCACCGTGCCAATGCTGATCTATTACGGTTTCCATATGATCTCGCCGTCGGTGTTTCTGGTCGCCACCTGTTTGATCAGCGCGCTGGTCTCGCTGGCCACCGGCACCTCCTGGGGGACCGTGGGCACCCTGGGTATCGCGCTGATGGGCATCGGCGAAGGCCTCGGCATTCCCATGTACCTGACCGGCGGCGCGCTGGTGTCAGGCGCCTTCTTCGGCGACAAGATGTCGCCGCTCTCGGAAACCACTAACCTGACTCCGGCGGTGTGCGAGACCGACCTGTGGAGCCATATCAAGAGCATGATGGCGACCACCGTGCCGGCCATCGTGATTGCGCTGATTCTCTATGCCTGGCTCGGCGCCGGCTACGCCGATCAGCTCGAGCGCACCACCGATATCACTACCTTCCGTGAGACGCTGGCGGATACCTTTACCCTCTCGTGGATCACCATGATTCCCCCGGTGGTGGTGATCGGCATGGCGCTGGCCAAGCTGCCGCCCTTTCCCACCATCTTTACCGGCGCGGCGCTCGGCGGCCTGGTGGCCATCGGCATCCAGGGCGAGAGCCTGCACACCGTGTTCGATGTGATGCAGAACGGCTACACCAGCGATACCGGCAGCGGCGCCATCGACGAGCTATTGAGCAGCGGCGGCGTGCTGTCGATGACCTGGGTGGTGACGCTGACCTTCTTCGCACTGGGGTTTGCCGGGATGCTCGAGGCCTACGGCACCATCGACGCCATCATCCAGCGCTTGATGCGCCTGATACGCGGCCGCTTCAGCCTGGTGGCGACCAGCTCGGGCACCACGCTGGCGGTGAGCACTATCATCGGTGACGTCTACACCACGCTGGTGTTGCCCGGCCGCCTGCTCAAGGGCCAATACCAGGCGATGGGCTACAAGACCACGACCCTGTCACGCAGCATCGAGGACAATGGCACGCTCTCCTCACCGTTGATTCCATGGAACATGGGCGGTGGTTTCGTCGCCTCGACCATCGGCGTGCCGACCCTGGTCTATGCGCCGTTCGCCTTCGCTTGCTGGCTCTCGCCGCTGTTCGGTCTGCTGTGGGGCCTCACCGGTCACTTCATCCCGCGGGAAGCGCACGATCAGCCACCTGACACCGGCGCTCCCGAGCCCGAATACCGGCTGGCTAGCGGTCCTTCATCGTAATAGGCGATAGGCGGCGCTCCTGCCGCATGGGGGCGCCGCCGATCGATGCAAAAGGAGACACGCAGATGCAATCACACTGCCTGTGGGAGACGACCGCACGCGAGCCGTCGCCAGACACAGCCCGGCTCGGGCATGACCGCGAGGCCGCGGTGTGCATCGTGGGTGGCGGCATCACTGGCTTGAGCACCGCGCTGCATCTCGCCGAACAGGGCATCGACAGCGTGCTGCTGGAAGCCGGCGAGTCGGTGGCCAGCGGCGGCTCGGGCCGTAACGTCGGCCTGGTCAACGCCGGGCTATGGATACCCCCGGACGATATCGTCGAGGCGCTGGGCTGGGCCGACGGTGAGCGTGTCAATCAGATACTCGGTGCCGCACCGGCGGCGGTGTTCGACATCATCGAGCGCTACGCCATCGACTGCAGCGCAACGCGGACCGGCACTCTGCACCTGGGCCACAGCGCCAAGGGCTGCGGTGAATTGGCACGGCGCCACGACCAGCTCGCCTCCCGCGGTGCCCCGGTAACGCTGGTCGAGGGAGAGGCGTGTCATGCGCTGACCGGCACCCGCCGGATCCAGGCGGCACTGCTCGACGAGCGCGCCGGCACGCTCAACCCGGCCGCCTATACCCGCGGCCTGGCCAGGGCCGCCGTCGAGCAGGGTGCGCGGCTGTTTACCTGCAGCGCTGCCAAGGGTATCAAGCGTGACGGCGGGCGCTGGCGGGTCACCACCGAGCACGGCTCGGTCACCGCACCTCATGTGGTGCTGGCCACTAACGCCTATACCTGCGATGAGTGGAATCAGGTCAAGCAGCACTTCTTTCCCGGCCATTTCTTTCAGGTGGCTTCACAGCCGCTGGAGGGTGACGCCGCCGAGCGCATTCTTCCCCAACGCCAGGGCGCCTGGGATACCCGCATGGTGTTGAGCAGCATCCGTCGCGATGATCAGGGACGTCTGATACTCGGCAGCCTCGGCCAGGGCGAAGGCCGCCCGCAGGCTTATCTCGAGCAGTGGGCCAATCAGGTCCAGCGCCGCTACTTTCCCGAGCTCGGCAAGGTCGAGTGGCAAACCAGCTGGACTGGGCGCATCGGCTTTACACCCGACCACACCCTGCGCCTGTTCGAACCCCAGCCAGGCATTCTCGCCGCCAGCGGATACAACGGCCGCGGACTGACCACCGGCAGCGTGGTCGGCAAGGGGTTCGCGCACTTCATCGCCAGCGGTGACGACGCCCTGCTCCCGCTTCCGCTCAAGCGCCACGCGCCGATCCGCGCCCGCGGTCTGAGAAGTGCCGCCTATGAAAGCGGCTTCACGCTCTACCATGCCGGCCAGTGCCTGCGCGTGGTGACATAAAAAAACCGCTGCCGAGGCAGCGGTGAAGAGAGCAGCACATACCACTCAGAGACGATCGAACAGCGACATCCCCTGGATGTCGACGAAGGCCTTCTGGGCGGCCTGGAGGCCGACCTGGCGCAGGCTGTATTCGGAGATCGCCTCGGCGTAGTCGAGGTCGACCAGATCGGAGAGGGTCTGCTCGTAGTTGAGCATGCGGTTACCGCCCACCGAGTCGACCACATCGAGCTCGTTGAGCCGCGCGCCTACCGAGGCGCGCACGGTGAGGACGTTGTCGAGACTGTTGTCGAGCTCGCGCATCGAGGTATTGAGGGTATTGCGCAGCGCGGCCTTCTGCTGGGCGTTCTCGGCCGGATTCTCCAGCACCGCCAGGGCATTCTCGAAGGTCTTGAACAGGTTGGGGTCCATCTCGGTGGCACGACCCAGGGTAAAGCTATCGCCGTCGGCCGCTGTGCCGTTCAGCGTCAGGCTCAGGCCGCCGAAGCGGATCTGCTCACCGGCGACATAGTCGACGTCCTGGTAGTCCTCAGCGGGATCAAGATCCACCCATGCCTGAGCATTTGTATCGAAGGTTTGCACCGTATAGGTGGCATCCTCGCCGTCACCGCTGAACTCAATACGGTACTGCTGCCCATAGCCGTCGTCGGACGAATCCACTACCGTGGGCCCGCCAACGACCAAGCTGCCTTCATTATCGCCCATTTGGGTGATGTATTTGGCGCCGCTGGGCACGCTGGCGAAGATCTTGTTGCCGTTGTCGGCCACCGGCATCAGCCGCGAGGCATCAATGCGCTGCTCGCGGACGTTGTCATCCCCGACGTAGCTCACCGAGCCATCGGCTTCACGCACATAGGGGGGGCTGTTGTCCTGGTAGCCGCCGAACAGGTAGCGGCCGTTGCCGTCGGTGGCGTTGGCCTGGCCGATCACGGTCTCGTAGATACCGCGCAGCTCGCTGGCGATGGACTCACGGTCGACGTCGCTGAGGGTGTCGCTGGAGGCCTGGATCATCAGCGTCTTGGCGCTGGCAATGGCGTCGCTGACGCTGTTGAGGATGCTCTCTTCCTGGGACAGCGAGTTGCGCGCGCTGACCCGGGCGTCCATGTGCTGCTGGGTCACCGCCTTGGCCTGGTCGACGCCTACGGCCCGCGAGGCGGCCTGGGGGTCATCCGAGGGGTTGACCACGCGGCGCCCGGAGGCGATCTGCTGGCCGACCTTCATGAAATCATTCTGTTGGCGGTTCATGCTCGACACGCTCTGCTCGAACATGGTGACGGTGCTGACGCGCATCTTGGTTAACTCCTAAACGAATCAGGCACGCAGGCCCAGAATGGTATCCAGCATCGACGAACCGATATCGATGACCCTCGCATTGGCCTGGTAATACTGCTGATAGCGAATCAGGTTGGCCGCTTCTTCATCCAGATTGACGCCGGACTCGGACTGCTGGACCGCCTTGAGCTGGTCGGTGAGGCCCTGCTGGGCGTCGAGGTTGACCTGGACGATATTGGTACGGTTACCTACGTCGCTGACCATGGAGCCGTAGGCCTGGCTGACACTGGAAGTGCCGCCGACCAGCGAGACATCCTGCAGCCCCTGCATGGCCAGGGCATTGCGGTTGTCGCCGGAGCCGGGAGGCGCGGCGCCAAGGGTCAGGGTCTGACCTTCCTCGATATCGCCGAGGGTAAAACTGACGCCGTCGACGGTCAGTACATCGCCGGCCTGAATCTGATCGCCATCCTCAAGCACCTCTCCATTGCGTAAAACGTCAACGTCACCTGTGTCGTCGAACTCCAGCGTATCGCCTGCACCAACGGTGAGGTTAAAACCCTCCGCGCCGATATTCTGTAAAGCCCCGCTCTCGGCACTGAGCCCGCTGATCGGCATATCACCATCTGCTTCGACAAATCTCGCCGCAGCGATCTTGTCGAGGTCGTTGATCTGGGTCTCCATGCTGCCGGCTGCGCGGCGCGCCGGCTGGACCTCGAAGCGGTCGCCGTTCTGGAAGTCGCCATCATCAAAGCCGATCACCACGCCGCCGAAGCTCAGTTCGTTGGCATCAGGGTCGAAGTCGGCGCTGACCGACTGGCCATTGTCCTTGCGGGTAACTTCAAAGCTCGGCGGCTCGCCGGCATCGGTTACCCGCACGGTGTAATCGGTGGCGCGCAGGTCGTCGATATCACCGAAGCGGGTCGAAGCGATCTCGACATCGCCGGCGTTACGCTCATTGGCGTAGGCCTGGGGCTGGCCAATATTGAACAAGTCTGCGCCCTGCTCGCCGTTGAGGTCCTGGCCCAGGCGGTGCTGCTCGTTGAAGCCTGCCGCCAGCGAGACCGCCAACTGACCAATCTGATTCTGGGTCTTGTCGAGGGTCTCAGCGCGGAAGGTCATCAGCCCGCCCAGGGTGCCGCCGGTCACCGCCCCCTCATTGAGCTGCGAGAGGCTGCCGTTGCCGTCGCGATAGCCAAGCACCATGCGCTGAGGATCGTTGGCCGACTCCATGGCCTCGAGATCGAACTGGTTGGTGCCCGATACCAACGGCTGGCCGTTGGGCAGCGAGATGTTATAGGTCTTGCCGTCCTGGATATCGACGCGCACGTTCATGCGCTCACTGAGGTCGGCAATGGCCTGGTCGCGCTGGTTGAGCAGGCTGTTGGGGGCCTCGCCCTGGCGCGCCCGGGCCAGCGCGATCTCCTTGTTGAGACCGGCGATCTGGTCGGTGAGGTTGTTGATCTGGGTGACCTCATCGCGGATCTGACCGTTGACGCCCTGCTGCATGTCTTCCAGATAGCGGTCGAAGGAGCGGAACTGAGCGCTCATGGTATCAGCGGCGCCGAGCACGCCCTGGCGCGCGGCCGGGTCGGACGGCGATCCAGCCAGGTCTTCCATGGCCGAGAAGAAGTTCTGCATCAGCGGCGCCAGCCCGGCGTCGCGGTCGGCGAGCAGGTTGTCGATCTGGCTGACCTGGCCCTGATAGGCCTTGAGCGCGCTGGAGGAGCTGGTGGCTGCGTTGAGCTGGTCGGCGACGTACTGATTGAACTGGCGCTGAATGTCGTTGACCTTGACGCCGCCAGCCGCCCCGCCCTCGCCCAACAGCGTCAGTTCGCGGTTATAGCCCGGCGTGTAGACGTTGCTGATGTTGTTGCTGGTGGTGTTCAAGGCGTTTTGAGCGGCGTTCAGCCCGCTCAAGCCGATCGAAAAAATGCTCATGATTCCGTTCCCTTAAGCCAATGCTTGTTATATCGGCACCGCCGTTCACATCTTTAATCAAAACCAGCTGTTACCCGGCGCATAAATACTGCCGCTGGCGGGCGCCTCGCGGCTGGCCAGGGTCGGCCCGGCGGCCTCGACCGGTCCCAGGGTGTTCATGATCGAGACCAGCTTGTCGGCGTAGGCCGGATCGGTGGCATAGCCGCCCTGCTGCAGGGCGCGCGCGGCCTGCTCGGCATTGGGCGCTTCCACCACGCCGCTGTAGCGGGGATTGTCGCCGATCAGTCGGGCGTAGTCGGTGAAGGCTTCCTCGAAGGAGTCGTAGACGCGGAAGGTGTCGGTGATCCGGGTGCGCTGACCGTCGAAGTACTCATGGGTGGTGATGTCGGTGGTTTCACCCTGCCAGCGGCTGCCGGCCTTGATGCCGAACAGGTTATGGCTGTTGCCGCCGCGGGCATCGGGGATCTCGTGGCGGCCCCAGCCGGTCTCCAGTGCCGCCTGGGCCAGTATCAGCTCGGCCGGCACGCCGGTGGCCTGGCTGGCAGCCTGGGCCGGGCCTGCCAGCTCATCGACGAAGGCGCGCACGTGATCGGGCTGGTCGCCACGCGGCTCACTGCGCTCGGCACGAGCCGGCGCCTCAGCCGTCTCTGACTGGGTGCCGCGCTGCAGGTCGAGGGCATCCAGGAAGCTGCCCGGCAACACCATGCCGTCAGCGCTGTCCGCGGGCGCTCGCTCAGGCATATCGCCGGCGCTCAGGCCACCGCTGAGGGCTCGCGGCGTACCGCGGGGGATACCCGCGATCAGCGAGTCGACCTCGCTGTCGGCCTGCTCCCGACCAGGCACCATGCCGCGCCCCTCGAGCTGGTTAACCAGCTGCTCGGCGAGGCCCATGCCACGTCCGGAGAGGTGCTGCGCCCACTGCTGGTCGAGCAGCGACTCATAGAACTCGGTCTGCTGGCTGTGCAGCAGGTCCGAGCGCGGCGTGGCCTCGCGCATGCTCTTCATCATCATCTGCACGAACAGCGCCTCGAACTGCTTGGCCGCTTCGTCGAGGCCGGCGTTGGGGTCGCGGCTGGCGGTATGCCGCAGGCGCTGGATGCCCTGCATGTCCAGGGCGAACTGGCCGCCAAGATCGTTGCTCATCAGAGGATCTCCAGCTCGGCGCGCAGCGACCCAGATGCCTTGAGCGCCTCGAGAATCGCCATCAGGTCGTTGGGCGTGGCGCCCAGCGCATTGAGGGCGTTGACCACGTCCACCAGATCGGCGCCCTCGACCATCATCAGCGAGGCTTCCTGCTGCTCGACTTCGATGTCGGTATCCGGCACCACTACCGTCTCGCCCTCGCCAAACGGCGCCGGCTGACTGACCTGGAACTGAGTGTCGATAGTGATCGATAGGTTGCCGTGGGCCACCGCCGCTCGCCGAAGAGTCACCGAGCTGTTGAGCACCACTGAGCCGGTGCGCGAGTTGACCACGACCTTGGCCGGGGCCTCGTTGGGGGTGACGCGCAGGTTCTCGACCCGGGCCATGAAGTTGACCCGGTCGTTGGGGTCGGCGGGGCCCTGCAGGCGGATGGTGCGACCATCCTGGGCGGCGGCCACCGGCCAGCCGAAATCGTTGTTGATGGCTTCTACTACCTGACGTGCAGTACCGAAATCCGACTCCTTGAGCTGCAGGTCGAGCACGCCGCCGTTGGCGCCCAGCTGCAGCGGCACTTCGCGCTCCACCATGGCACCACCGGCGATGCGCCCGCCGGCCTGCTGGTTGATCTGCACGCTGCTGCCGCCGGCCTCGGCGCCGGCGCCGCTAACCAGCAGGTTGCCCTGGGCGATGGCATAGGTATCGCCATCGGCGCCCTTGAGTGGCGTCATCAGCAGCGTGCCGCCGCGCAGGCTGCGCGCGTTGCCCACCGACGAGACATTGACATCGAGGCGCTGCCCGGGCTGCGAGAACGGCGGCAGGTCGGCGGTGACCATCACCGCCGCGACGTTGCGCAGCTGCATGTTGGTGCCGGGTGGCACGGTGATGCCGAGCTGCGAGAGCATATTGGTCAGGCTCTGGCCGGTGAACGGCGCCTGCATGGTCTGATCGCCGGTGCCGTCGAGCCCGACCACCAGGCCGTAGCCGACCAGGGCGTTGTCGCGCACGCCGGCGAAATCGGCCAGCTCGCGAAGGCGCTCGGCGTGCACCGGACTTGTCACCATGCCAATCAGCACGGTCAGCACCAGGGCTTGCAGTAGGCGGCTGCCACGCAGCCGGGCGGTGAACGTCTTCATCGTCACGCGGCTCCGCTAGAAGGGTGAAACATTGAGGAAGAAGCGCTGCAGCCAACCCATGTGCTGCGCTTCGTTGATATAGCCGTCACCGACGTACTCGATACGCGCATCGGCGACCTGGGTCGAGGGCACGGTGTTCTGGCCGGTGATGGTGCGCGGGCTGACGACCCCCGAGAAGCGGATGAACTCGACGCCCTGATTAATGGCGATCTGCTTCTCGCCGCGCACCCGCAGGTTACCGTTGTGCATCACTTCGAGCACCGAGACGGTAATGGTGCCGGTGAAGGAGTTGTTGGCCTGGGAACCACCGCCACCGGAGAAGTCGCTGTCGCCGGAGACGTCGAAGCCGTAATCGGCGAGCTGCTCGAGCACATCGGGTAGCTCGAGGAACGAGAGCCCCGCCGAGCCGCCGCGGTTGGCGTTGCTCTGGGCGTTCTTGCTGGCACTGACTTCCTCATCGAGGACGATGGTCAGGATGTCGCCGACCATGCGTGGACGCCGATCCTCGAACAGCGGATGGTGGCCGCGGCTCGGCTGGTAGATGGAGCCGTTGGGCTCCGGCGCTTGGCGATCGGGGATGCTGACCTGCTCCTGCTCGCCGACCACCGACGGGCGCGGCATCTGCGCGCAGCCGCTGATCAGTGCCGCCAGCAGCAGCGCGCCGAGCAGCCGCCAGGGTCGCGATGAGGACGTGTGCCGTTTCATGCTCTGCTCCGCTGTGCTTACAGCTGGCTCAGGCGCGCCAGCATTTCATCGCTGGTCTGCACCGCCTTGCTGTTGATCTCGTAGGCGCGCTGGGTCTGGATCATGCTGACCATCTCCTCCACCACGTTGACATTGGAGGTCTCGACATAGCCCTGCATCAGCCGGCCGGCACCGTTCATGCCCGGCATGGTCTCGTTCATCGGCCCCGAGGCGGTGGTCTCGAGGTAGAGGTTGCCGCCAATGCTCTCGAGGCCGGTCGGGTTGACGAAGGTCGCCACGCTGATCTGGCCGACTTCCAGGCTCTGGTTGCTCCCCGGCTGGGTCACCGAGACGATGCCATCCTCACCCACGCTGACCGACAGCGCGTTCTCGGGCAGGATGATCGCCGGCTCCACCGGGTAGCCGTTGGCGGTGACCATCTGGCCGTTCTGGTCGAGCTGGAAGCTGCCGTCGCGGGTATAGGCGGTGTTGCCGTCCGGCATTAGTACCTGGAAGAAGCCCTTGCCGTTGATGGCCAGGTCGCGGGAGTTCTCGGTCTGCTCGAGGCCACCCTGGTTGTGCAAGCGCTCGGTCGCCACCGGGCGTACCCCGGAGCCGACCTGCATCCCCGACGGCAGCGCGTTCTGGATGTCGTTCTGGGCGCCGGGCTGACGCAGGTTCTGATACAGCAGGTCCTCGAACACCGCCCGCGAACGCTTGAAGCCGTTGGTGCCGACGTTCGCCAGGTTGTTGGAGATGACGTCCATCTGTACCTGCTGCGATTCGAGACCGGTCTTGGCGGTCCACAGCGATTTGATCATGAGAAAATTCCTTGGGTAGCGCCCCGATCAGGAGGCTTAGCCTTGAATCGACAGCAGGTTGTTGGCGCGCTGGGCGTTCTCGTCGGCGCTGTCGATCACCTTCATCTGCATGTCGTAACGACGCTGGGTATCGATCATCGCTACCATCGACTCGATGGCGCTGACGTTGCTGCCCTCGAGAGAGCCGGAGACCACCCGCACGTCCTGATTGGCGGCGAGAATCGGCACCTCGCCGTCGTCGCCTGGGGGCAGGCGAAACAGGCCATCGTCGCCGCGTGTCAGGGTCTGGTCCTCGGGGTCGACCAGCTTGAGCTGGCCCACCGGCACCAGCGCCGTGGGATCTTCGCCGGGGCCAATGGCGCTGATGGTGCCGTCGGCACCGATCGACAGCTGCGCCTCGAGGGGCACGATGATCGGCCCATCGTCGCCGATCACCGGACGCCCGACGCTGGTCAGCATGCCGTTCCCGTCGACCTGCAGGTCGCCGCGACGGGTGTAGGCCTCGCCGCCGTCATCGGTCTGCACCGCCAGCCAGCCGCTGCCCTCCAGCGCCACGTCGAGCTCACGCCCGGTGGTACTCACCGGGCCGTGGGAAAAATCCGAGCCGGGCGTGGTAGCGGCCACCGAGGTGCGCGTGGCCAGCAGGCCGTCGCCCTCCACCGGTACCGCACGCATGGCGTGCAGCTGGGCGCGGAAACCGGCGGTGGCGGCATTGGACAGGTTGTGGTTGACCACCGACTGCTGATCGAGGCTCTGCTTGGCCCCGCTCATGGCGGTATACAGGATGCGATCCATGGTTCAGTCTCCCCGAGGCGTCATCAACGCAGGTTGATGGCGGTCTGCAGGATCTCGTCCTGAGTCTTGATGGTCTGGGAGTTGGCCTGGTAGGCGCGCTGGGAGACGATCATGTCGACCAGCTGCTTGGCCATGTCCACGTTGGACATCTCCACGACCCCGGATTCGATGGAGCCGAACATCCCGGTACCCGGCGCGCCCATCAGCTCCTGACCGGAGGCGTTGGTGGCGGTCCAGCCGTTGTCACCGTTGGGCTGCAGGCCTTCGGGGTTACGGAAATACGCCAGGGCAACCTGGCCGGCGGGCCGCGACTGCTCGTTGGCATAGTTCATCATGATGGTGCCATCGTTCTCGATGGTGATGCCGACCAGCGCGCCGGAGGTGTAGCCGTCCTGGGTCAGGGCGCTGGTGGTGGAGTCGTTACCGAACTGGGTGGAGCCGCTCAAATCGAGACTGAAATCAAGATCATCGGGATCACCGCCCAGCGTTGCTGAGGCAAAACTGATCTGCGGCACGCCATCCTCAACATTGTCGCCAATTATTTCCTCCAACGTACCATTGTTGTTGAATTCTACTGTGAAATCGTTCGAGTCATTATAGAAGCCGTCCATTACTACCTTGGCATTCCAGGTATTACTCTCATCCGCTTTTTCGTAATACACCGTCACATTGCGCGGATTGCCCAGGGAGTCGTAAACAGTAAAGTTGTTGGAGTAGTGATACTGAATTTCAGCAGCGTCACCATCGACTTGAGTAGTGCTTCGCCCTTCCTCGAAGATCTCACGCGAGTCCAGGTTGATGGTCGTGCCGACATTTTCTGTCGCGCCAGCGGGCATCTCATCGGCGGGCACGTTAAGTACCTGCGGCTGGCCGCCCACCTGCACTTCACCGGCAGCGTTAAGGCCATAGCCCATCAGCTGGGCGCCCTGGGCGTTGACCAGGTTGCCGTCCGGGGTCAGGTTGAGCTGGCCGTTGCGCGAATAGACGATCTCACCCTGCTGCTCGTAGCGCAGGAAGCCCTCGCCGCTGACGGCGAGGTCGAGGTTGCGGTTGGTCGACTCGAGGTTGCCCTCGGTGAAGTCCTGCACCGTGGCCGAAACCCGCGTACCCAGCCCCACCGAGCCGGCGAAGACGTCGGCAAACTGGGTGCTCGACCCCTTGAAGCCAACGGTCTGCGAGTTGGAGATATTGTTGCCCAGGGTGCCGAGGCTCGATGACGCCGCGTTCAACCCGCTCAAGGCCTGTGAAAAGCTCATGGTCCTTCTCCCTGTGTCACCGTGTGTGGCGATTAGAGTCGTAAAATCTGACGAATGTCTTCGAGGGTGGCCTGTTCATTGATGCCGCCCAGATCGAGTCGCGGTGAGCCGTTGTTATCGCTGGATACGCCGCTGACCACCGCGTAGTTGAGGGCCTTGGCGTCGACGCTGTCATCGCCGGAGGTGGCCTCGAAGGAGATGCGGTAAGCGCCCTCCGGGGCCATTTCGCCGCTGTCGAGCTTGCCGTCCCACTCGAACGACTCGACCCCCGACGACACCGCACCGATATCGAAGCTGCGCACCACCTGGCCGCCGCCGTCACGGATAGTTGCCTTGACGTTATCGGCCGACTTGTCGAGTTCGATGCCGAACGGCGTCGCGCCGTCCTTACCGACCAGGATGCGGTCACCCGGCACCAGTACGCCCTGACCGATCAGGCCAGCGGCCTGCAGGGTATGACCGGCATCGATCTGCCCGGTGATACCCGCCAGGGTGCTGTTGAGCTCTTCGATACCGCTGACGGTATTGATCTGCGCCAGCTGCGAGGTCATCTCCGCGTTTTCCATCGGATTGAGCGGATCCTGATTCTGCAGCTGGGTGATCAGCAGGGTCATGAAGTTTTCGCGCAGCTCGTCGGACTCGCGGGCGCTGCCGCCGCCGGCGATGGCGTTCATGCTGCTTGTCACGCTGCTATCGATGATGTTGGACATGCTCAGCCCTCCCCGATGGTCAGGGTCTTCATCATCATCTGCTTGCTGGTGTTCATCACCTCGACGTTGGCCTGGTAGGAGCGCGACGCCGAGATCATGTTGACCATCTCATGCACCGGCTCGACGTTGGGCATCTGTACATAGCCCTGCTCGTCGGCCAGCGGGTGCTCGGGGCGGTACTCCATGCGCAGCGGGCTTTGGTCTTCGACCACCTCGCTGACGCGCACACCACCCACGCCGTGGCGGCCCTGGGCCTGGGTCTCGAACATCACCTGCTTGGCGCGGTAGGCTTCGCCGTCGGGACCGGCCACGCTATCGGCATTGGCCAGGTTGCTGGCGGTGGCATTCATACGCTGCGACTGGGCGCTCATCGCCGAGCCTGAAATATCGAAGACGGAAAATATCGACATGGACTGCTCCTGTTACTCGGGCTGCATGGCCGACTTGAGGCCCTGGATGCGGCTGTTGATCATGGTCAGTGCCGCCTGGTAGCGGACGGCGTTGTCGGCGAACTGGGTCCGCTCGCGGTCCATGTCCACGGTGTTGCCATCCAGGCTCGGCTGGTCCGGCACCCGGTAGAGCAGCTCCTGGCCGCCCGGCGCGCTTGCTTGCGCGGGAATATGCCGCGCCGATGTGGTCGTCAGCGCCATGCCGTTGCTACCGGACCGCCCGCTCTCCATCACCTTGGAAAGCTCGCGGGAAAAGTCCATGTCGCGCGCCTTGTAGTTGGGCGTGTCGGCGTTGGCGATGTTGCCCGCCAGCACTTCGTGGCGCTCGGCGCGCAGGTTGAGGGCTTCCTGATGAAAATTCAGAGCACCCGAGAGTTTGTCGATCATCCGCTGAGCCTCCCTTCTCGATGGCCGTTGGCGGGCCTTGGGGTATTGGGTCAGCGTGGAGAATAGATGACCTGCTGTCAGGACAAAGGCGCAAACAGGCACAGGTTTTCACGTCATTTTCAGCGTTGTGTTTTTGCCCAGCGGCCTAGAATCGTGATCCTCGGTCAACCTCGCCTGCGCGCTGCAGAGGACGTCACCATGCCGCTTACCCCCTATATCCGCATCTCCCTTGCGACACTGCTCGCAGCGCTATGTTTGAGCGCCCCCCTGGCCGCGAGCGCCGAGGCCTCACGCCAGCTGATGGTCGAGCGCGTGCACGGCTTTCTCTATGAGCGCACCCAGTCGCTGGGCAGTGAGGTGCATATCGAGGTGCACCCACCTTCGGCGCACCTGCCGACGTGCGAATCCCCCGAGCCATTCATGCCCAATGAGCGGTCGCCGGCCCAGGGCCGGGTATCGGTGGGGGTGCGCTGCGGTGAGCAGGGCCAGCAGGTTCGCTACATGCAAGCCTCTATCGCAGTGATCGGTGATTATGTGGTGTTGCGCCAGGACATTCCCGCCGGCACCCTGATCGAGCCGGGGATGCTCGAGCTCAGCGAAGCCGAACTCGGTCGTCTACCGCGCGGCGTGCTGACCGACCTCGACGACGTTATCGGCCAGGAGAGCGCGCGTGCGCTGCGCGCCGGTAGCGCCATCACCTCACAGCAGCTGCGCGAGGTTACGCTGGTGGAACGCGGCGCCTCGGTGCGCATCGAAGCAGTGGGCAACGGCTTTGCCGTCAGCCGTGAAGGCCAGGCCCTGGACAGCGGCGGCATGGGACGCGAGATCCGTGTGCGGCTTGCCAATCGCGAGATTCTCAGCGCCGAGGTCAGCGGTCGCAATCGGCTCAGTGTCGATTTTTGACCTCAGCACCGATTGTCAAAATAGTATTCAAGTTCGCTCCAGTCCCGCCGATACTAGGGGAAAGGACTGAGCGAGAGAGGCTTTCCCGTGAAAATCGATAGCTCCCACCCGCTGGCGCGCCCCACGCAAGGCGAGGCCAGCAACACCAGCAAGACGGCGGCGACCGGCAACGCGCCGGCCAAGCCCGGCAGCCCGGCGGCGGTGACGCATCTGAGTGACACCGGCGCCAGCAGCGGCCAGGACATCGACATGGCCCGCGTCGAGGAGATTCGCCAGGCGATCAGCGAGGGCAAGCTCGACATCCGTGCCGAGCGCATCGCCGATGGCTTGATCGACAGCGTGCGCAACATGCTGGGCGATGACAGCGGCACCCCGCGCACATGAGCCTGGCCGCCCACCTTGCCCGCCAGCAGCAGCGCCTGGAGTCGCTAGTCACGCTGCTCGAGCAGGAACGCGAAGCGCTCTGCGCCGGCCGCGTGGATGGCCAGCATCTCAACGAGCTGGCAGCCGGTAAGCAGGCCCTGTTCGACGAACTCGACCACCTCGAGAGCCAGCGCCGCAGCGCCCAGCACAAGCTCGGCTACGCCGAAGGGCTGCCTGGCGCCGAAGCCGCCGCGCGTGATGCAGGCTGCCTCGACGGCTGGCTTGCGATGCGTGACCTTGCCGAGCGTGCCCGCCTCCTGAATGCCCAGAACGGTGAGTTGATCACCACCCGCCTCAATCACAATCAACGCACGCTCAACTTCCTGCACGAAGCCGCCGGCAAGGCGCTCTACGGGCCGGACGGTCAGGCCAAGCGCAGGGGACTGGCAGGAATCGCCTCGCAAGCCTGATCCGGCCTTGACCTCAACGCAACGCCTGATTAATAGTCGGTTACACCGATATAACATTAGTCAGGTAAGCACGCTGTCCTTTTGGTCTTCGCGGCGCCTGGCACAGCAGGGACGGAGACCCGGCATGCCCCCCTTCGTAAAGCAAGACAGCGCTACGGGCCGCGCTGCCGGGCCAGACGACACCCCCGTGACGCTACCCGAGGCGTTGGCCGAGGTACTGAACACACACTGCGGCTTGCCCTCGCTGCCCAGTGTCGTGATGCAGATCGTCACCCTGGCCGACTCTCCCGATACCAACCTGCAGGAATTCACCGCCGTCATCGAGCGCGACCCGGCGCTGACGCTGCGCATGCTGGGACTGGCCAACAGTGTTTTTCACGCCTACGACACCCCGGTCGAGACCTGCCATGAGGCAATTACCCGCCTGGGGGTCGATGCGACGCTGTCGGTGGCACTCGGCTTCGGCCTCGCACAGCAACAGTCGACGCGGGTGCCCGGCCTTGACCTGAACCGTTTCTGGCAGCGTGCCTTGATCAGCGCCCTGACCAGCCACATGCTGGCCAAGCATCTGGCGCACCCGTCACCGGGCCGCGCCTTCACGCTGGGGCTACTGCAGGATATCGGCATGCTGGCCCTGGATGCCTGCCTGCCACGGGGCTATGCGGCCCTCTTGTCGAGCACCGAGCACCATGAGGCACTGAGTGCCGCCGAGCTCAAGGCGTGGGGCTGCGATCACGCCCTGGTCGGGGCCTGGCTTGCTCAACACTGGGGATTACCCAAAAGACTGGTGCGCGGGATCGCCGACAGCCACCTACCACTCGCTCAGACCACCACCGAACAACGCTGCGTGAACGCCTCGGGACCGTTGGCCGAGGCCTGGCTCGACGGCCTTGCAGAGTCTGTCTCCGCCGACGATACGCTGATGATCCGTATTTTGCAGCGTCTATCAAGTACCCTCGAGATCGATCAAGACGCACTGATCGAGCGACTGTGTGGCCTGCAGGACACCCTGCCGACCACCGCCGAGCTGATGCACATCACCTGCCCGGTGGGATTCGATGCCATCGGCACCCTGCTGAGGGCCAAGCAGCAGCTGCATGCCCACCACCTCAAGCTCAGCCAGCAGCTGCTCGACCAGCACCTGGAGCTCGAGCGCCTGCATCAGCGTCAGGCCGATCTCACCCAGCGAGTGCGCCATGACACCCTCACCGGCCTCTACAATCGTGCCCATCTGGAAGCCCTGCTCGAGCAGCACTTCCGTGAGGCGCTCGATCAACGCCTGGCGCTCAGCTTAGTGTTCATCGACCTGGACTTTTTCAAGCAGCTCAACGACCGCTACGGGCATCGCCTCGGCGACGAGGTGCTCAAGGGCTTCGCCGGCCTGCTGCGGGAGTTGATGAGTCCGACGGTATTGGGCGGGCGCTATGGCGGGGAGGAGTTCTTGCTGTTCTTGCCGGGCGGCGGGCGCGAGGCCGCCACACGCCTCGCCGAGACGCTGCAGCAGCGCATGGCGACGCACGCGCTGGCAAGGAGCGTCGACCACAGCGAGATTCGCGTCAGTGCATCGATGGGTGTGGTGAGCCTGGCTGACGGCGACTTTGTCGACGCCGACGACCTGATCCAGGCCGCCGACCAGGCGATGTATGTTGCCAAGCGTGCCGGACGCGGCCGTATTGTCCACTATGGCGACGGGGCGGTGTTCCGCGACCAGTCGCACAGCGCCTGACGTTCAGCCTTCGCTCTCTTCCTCGCGGCGGCGCTCCACGGCACGCCGTACGCCGGCACCCAGCAGCAGCAGTGCGGCCAGCGCCAGCAGCGGCAGGATGACGTCGACGCTAAGCGCATCGCCGGTTTCGACCGCCTCCAGGGCGCCGTGAATGGCGCTGGCATACACGGCCCACTTGACACCCAGGCCGATCACCGCAGCAACCACGAAGGTGCGCAGCGGCAGGTGCAGCAGACCGGCAGCATAGTTGATCACTGAGTGGGGAAAGCCTGGCAGGACGCGGAAGGCGCACTGGGTCAGCGCATCGCTGCGCCGACTCATGACAAACATGATGCGCCGCGTCAGCCCCTTGGGGGTATAACGCTGGCGAAAGGTGGCGGCCAACCAGTAGGCGCCGAGCGCCCCGGTGACACTGCCGAGAATGAGCATCAGCGTCGCCACCCACGGCGGATGGAAAGGCGCGATCAACCACAGGCCAATGCTGCCCGGGAGGCCCACGGCCAGGGTCACCGCCATCACTGCCATTACCGCCAGCATGGTCAACGGATGGTGAGATGCCTCATCGGCCCATTGGCGAAACGCGCTCAAGTCAGGCGATTGCCAGATCCACAGCAGTACGGCCATCAGAATCGATGCCCCAATCGCCACCAGCCGCCAGTGGCCGCGCGCTTCGCGCACCTCATCGTTTATGTCGCTTTGCATTGAGCCTTCCAGAGCATCCGCAGCCGGTTCAAAAGGCCCCAATAGTGCCACGAAACACCGCCAACATCATGCCGTCTACCGTCAAACCATCTCCGAATCGCTAGTAAAGAAAGCAGCGTCGGTAGCGAGGGACGCCGGCGGCGGATCAGTCCCGAGCGAGGCCGGCAACAGTTAACCCATCGGCGGGGGCGTATCGTCATCCTGCTGGGTCAGCATCGACGAGGCCGGGTTACCCGGTTGAATTCGCTGGTCGATGTAGTGCAACACGCCGAGTTGCACGACCAGGATCGACACGCACAGCATCAAGCTCTTCCACATGACGTCAGGTTCCAGGTATAGGAGCTGCTGCTCCGACAGCGCTAATATAGGCCCTGCCGCGGTGCCGCGATAGCGCTTTTTATGCATCGCCGCTGCGGTTTATAGCCGCGCTTCGACACGCGCCAGAATCTGCCGACTGACTTTGCTGACCAGCGGCTTGGCGGCCCGATTGACGGCCCGCTCCAGCAGCCGGTTATTGATGCGGTAGTCGATGGTCAACGATACCTCGGTGCCATCGTCGACTTGGCGCAGCCGGTAGCAGCCCTGGTTACGCACGCCATCCAAGGACTCCCATGCCAGCCGTTCGGGTGCCTGGCGCTCGGTGATCTCGACGTCGAAGGTCCAGTCCATGCCCACCGCGTGGATGTGCCAGCGATAGCGCTGGCCGCCGAGCGGCTCGATGGCCTCGATCAGGTCGGAATAGTCGGCGAAGTCCTCCACCCGCTCGAGCAGGGCGAATACCCGCTCCGGGGGGGCCGGTAGAATGGCACTGTGTTCGATGGTGGCCATGACGATCCCTTGCAGTGGTGACGACGCTGTCCCGAGAGTACCGGTACGGCCGGCGTATAGCCAGGCCCTGGCGTCACGGCTACAATATGCCGCCACCGGACCGGACCCCGGACAAATTCTCCGACAGGGGCTTTCCCATGACAACCGATGCTCGACCCGCCGTGGTGATCTACTCCGGCGGCATGGATTCGTATACCGTTCTTCACCGTGCGCTGCGCGATGGCCATCATGTCCACGCACTGTCGTTCGACTACGGCCAGCGCCACGCCCGCGAATTAGACGCCGCACGCGCCGTTTGCCAGCGCCTCGGCGTGGCACATCAGGTCATCGATATTCGCGCCATTCACGGCCTGATCGACAACTCGGCGCTCACCGATGCTAGTCGCGAGATGCCCAGCGGCGACTACGACGCCGACAACCTGGCGGCGACCGTGGTACCCAACCGCAACATGATCCTGCTCTCGCTGGCCATCGCCCAGGCGGTCAACATCGGCGCGCCCCGGGTCTACTACGGCGCCCACGGCGGTGACCATGTGCTCTACCCCGACTGCCGTCCGGCGTTCGTCGACAAGATGAACGCAGTGGCAGCGATCGCCAACTTCGATGCGGTGGAGATCGTTGCGCCCTACCTGCGCCGCGGCAAGGACGAGATCCTCGCCGACGGGCTGGCCATGGGTCTCGACTACGCCGAGACCTGGACCTGCTATCTAGGCGGCGAGCTGGCCTGCGGCACCTGTGGCAGCTGTCGCGAGCGCCTGGCGGCCTTCGCCGCCAATGGCGCGAGCGATCCGCTTGGCTATGTCGAGCGGCCCGACAGCGACGCTTCATCATCTGCCGGTGGAGCACCCCGCTGATGTATCACGTCAAGGAAGCCTTCTACACCCTGCAGGGCGAAGGCGCCCGCGCCGGGCGCGCCAGCGTGTTCTGTCGCTTCAGCGGCTGCAACCTATGGAGCGGTCGCGAACAGGATCGCGCCACCAGCGTTTGCCAGTTCTGCGACACCGATTTCGTGGGCACCGATGGCCCAGGCGGCGGACGCTTCAGCAGCGCCGATGCCCTCGCCGATCATCTGCTGGGCCAGTGGCCGGCCCGCAGTCACGGCGCCACGCCCTATGTGGTGTTCACCGGTGGCGAGCCGCTACTGCAGCTGGATACCGCTCTGATCGAGGCCATGCACGCGAGAGGCTTCGAGATCGCCGTGGAGACCAACGGCACCCTGGCGCCGCCCCCCGGCATCGACTGGCTATGTGTCAGCCCCAAAGGAGCCAGTCGACTGGCCGTGACTGGCGGCGACGAGCTCAAGCTGGTCTATCCGCAGTCGGCGGCGCCGCCGGAGCGTTTCGCCGAACTCGACTTCCAACATTTCTACCTGCAGCCAATGGATCTGGCTCCCCAGGGCCGCGACGGTACCACCCTCGAGGCGACGCTGGCCTACTGCCTGGCCACGCCACGCTGGCAGCTCTCGCTGCAGACGCACAAGATCGCGGGGTTTGCATGACACTATTCGTGAATCGCCTGACCCAGCTCGATGTCTCGCTGTGGTGCCCAAATCGCGGGCTGATCGGCGCCAGCTGGCACGTGGATGCCGAGCTGGATGGCGCGCTGGGCGAAGATGGCATGCTGTTCGACTTCGGTGAGGTCAAGCCGTGGATCAAGTCACGACTGGACGCCGGCGCCGACCATACGCTGCTGGTGCCGAGCCGCGCACCAGGCATCAGCGTGCAGGAGTGCCGCGAGGGGCTGTCGATACGCACCCAGCTGCCCTACCCCATGGAGGTACGTGGTCCGCGCCAGGCCTTCACCCTGCTGCCCTGGCAGGCCGTAAGCGCCGAGCGGCTCGGCGAGCACCTGGCCAAGGAGCTGATGCGACGCCCGCCACCTAGGGTCGAGGCGATCCGCCTGGCGCTGCGCGATGAGGCCATCGACGGCGCTGCCTTTACCTACAGTCATGGCCTCAAGCGGCATGCCGGCAACTGTCAGCGCATCGCCCACGGCCACCGCTCGCGCCTCGAGATCTGGCGCCAGGGACAGCGCGATGTCGGCCTGGAGGCGCGCTGGGCCGCCTGGCTGGCCGACCGCTATCTGGTCGACGCCGAGGACGTAAGCAGCGACGCCGATAGCGACGCCTTGACGTGTCGTTATCGCGCACCTCAGGGCAACTTCGTCATGCGCCTGCCCCGGGCGCGCTGCGCAATCCTGCCGTGCCCGACCACCGTCGAGCACATCGCTGCCTGGCTCGCCGAGCGGATCGCTCGAGAGTGCGGTGAGCGCATCAAGGTCAAAGCCTTCGAGGGCATCGACAAGGGGGCCATGGCCGAGGCGGGGCCGTGAGCGAGGCGGGCTGCCGACCGGGCTGTGGGGCCTGCTGCATCGCCCCCTCGATCAGCTCGCCGATCCCCGGCATGCCGGATGGCAAGCCAGCCGGGGTGCGCTGCGCGCAGCTCGATGAAGACAACCTGTGCCGGCTATTCGGCGACCCGCAGCGCCCGGCGGTGTGCCGGGACTTCGACTTCGATGCCGAGCTCTGCGGCAGCCACCGTGAGCAGGCACTGCAGCGCATCAGCGCACTGGAGCTCAGCACCGGCTAGCCGGCAAGCTCAGGCGTTATCAGCGCTCGCCGGTACGCGCTGGTCCAACAGGTTGCGCCAGCGTACCAATACCGGCGCGTCGCTGTGCGAGACCTCGCTGAGCAGACGCCGGAAGTCATCTCGCGCTTTGCCATCCGACGGGTCGATAAGCGTCAGCCATAGCTCCAGGGCGTGCAGCTGCTGATGCAGGTTCTCGTGCTCACGAGCCTGCAACAAGGCTTGTTCTGCCAGCGTCCTGACCGCGTCGCGGGGATGCCCCAGTTGATGGCGAACCCGTGCCAGCTGGGTGGCAATTTCCGGGAGGTAGAGCGAACCGCGCTCCTGGGCCACCAGTAGGCACTGGTCGAGGTAATCCTCGGCGCGGACGTATTCGCCAAGTGCCATGCAGGCATCCACGTACCACAGTACCGGGCGGGTGTATCGCTCGCGACCGGTCACTTCATCGAACTCCTCCATCCCCGCCTGCAGCATCACCAGGCCTTCGGCGTCACCGGCCAGGGCTCTCTGCCAGCCGATCAGACTCTGGGATGACACCTGCCAAAGGTGCAGGTCCGGGGTGCCGGTCAGTTCGAAGGCGCGCTGGGCACGCATGCCGGCCAGATGC
The DNA here is from genome assembly GCF_900102875.1 of Franzmannia pantelleriensis. Lineage (GTDB taxonomy): Bacteria > Pseudomonadota > Gammaproteobacteria > Pseudomonadales > Halomonadaceae > Franzmannia > Franzmannia pantelleriensis. The sequence continues at coordinate 180,095 of NZ_FNGH01000006.1, read as the reverse complement.
ACGTGTCCCAGCTGGCGATAGACCGCGGCCGAGAACAGCAGCGCCATAGCCAGCGAGCCGGGATGCTTGAAGCGCTCAGCGAGACGGATGGCAGCCTCGGCCTGCTGCTCGGCGCGGCGGTAGTCACCGCGCAGGCACAGCGCCCAGCCTTGATAGCAGGACGCTGCCACCTGAGGATGGTCGGAGAACGGCAGCCACTCGATCAGCATCGACTGGTTGAGCGGGTCGATCTCCTCGAGGTGGTCGTAGGCCTGGCGAATACGCCCCGCCCAGTATTCACAGGTCGCCTGGGCATAGTCAGCGAGGCGCTGATAGCGCACGTCGTCGAGGCGCGCCGCCAGATCGGCGAGATTGGAGGCCAGCGAAAAGGCATCGGCATGAGCATGGCGCTGGCTGCAGCCCACCCAAAGGCCCCACTTGACCAGGAAACGCTGCTCGAGATCCGCTTCCTCATCGGCCAACGTTTCGTTGCTGTCGCACGCCATCAGCTCGCGGGCACGCACGAAGCTCTCGTGTGCAGTCGGCGAGCCGTGACCCTCAAGGGCAAACGCCGCCTGGCCACGCACCGTGAGCAGACTGATCTCACGCTCGACCTGGTCGTTGACGTGGCGCAGACTGGCAAGCCCGGAATCGGCCATTTTCAGCGCGGTGCGGTTAGCACTGACCTTGAGCGCCTCGCGGGCGGCCAGTTCGAAGTAGCGCGCACCGCGCGCATAGTGGCCGCTGCGCCGCAGGTGAGTGGCGAAGTCGCCGGGGTGCCGGCTGATCCACATCGGGAAACGCTCCTCGATGAGGTTGACCACCTGCAGGTGAATACGCATGCGCAGGTCACGTGGGCAGGACAGATAGGCCGCTTCCTGCAGCAGTTGGTGGCTGAACTGGTAGTCGAACTCGCTGCCGCCGTCACAGACCTCGATGACCTCGAGCCGGCACATCTGCTCCAGCGCCTGCTTGAGGCGGGCCGGCTCCCAGCCGCTGCATTCGACCAGGAAATCGAGCCGGAACTGGCGCCCCAGCACCGCCGCCACATGGGCCACCTCGCGGTCCACATCGAGCTGATCGATGCGGCTGGCGAGCAGCCCCAGCAGGCCGCGGGGCAGTTCGTCGAGCTGCACGCTGCGCCCCTCACGGCGATCCATGTCGAGGCGCCGGCAGATCTCCTGCAGGTAGAGCGGCACACCGTCGCAGCGCTCGATCAGCTGATTGCGCAAGCGCGGGCTGAGGTGCAGCCGATAGCGACGCGCCAACTGCGACAGCAGCCGCGACGACTGCAGCGCGTCGAGCCGACCCAGTGCGATCTGCTGGTCCCAGTGCAGCTTGGCCGGCAGCGGCTCGCGGCCGTGATGGCTGGCCACGATCAGCAGCGGGCAGTTGATCGGTAGCCGTGCCTGCAATCCCGAGAGCACCTTGAACGACAGCTCGTCGAGCCACTGCAGATCATCGATCATCATCACCAGCGGCCGCTCCTGGGTCAGCAACTCGATCAGCCGCTGCATCAGGTTGACCACCAGTTCCACCGCCTCGCCACTTTGGGTCACCGCGGAGAGCTCTTCGGGTTCGCGCACGCCAAGCGCCTCCTCGAGCAGCTGACGCTTGTCGTCATCCGGGCTGAAACCCGGCAGCTGCTCGAGCAGCAAACCAAATGCCTGACTGTCGACGGCATCGCCCAGATGCCAGTGCAGCAGCTGGCGTGCCACACCGTAGGGCATCTGCACCGATAGCCGGGTGGTGGGTTGCCAGCATACGGCGGCGTCACGACTCTGCTCGATCTGGCGAAAGCCGACTAGCAGCGCCGACTTGCCCATCCCCGAGGCACCGCGCACCAGCACGCTCTGGCGCAGACCGATACCGGCCCGCGCCAGGGCGTCGCGCAGCTTGCGCAGCGCCGGCTCACGGCCGATCAGGCTCGGCGGCAGCGCCTCGCGGCCACCTTCGTTGGTACCCAGGACCAAGGCACGCAGGCGAACCTTGCCGTCACTGGCCAGCAGCCGCGATGACAGCCGCGGCTGGAGGTCGAGCGCCGGTGGCATGTGCTGGCTCGACTCCTGGGAGATCACCAGTTCGCTGCCTTCCGCGGCGCTCATCAGCTCCAGCGATACCTGGGTGACCTGACCGAGTGGGTCGACCAGCTGGCGCTCAGGCAGATATACCACCCGGCCACTGTTGAGGCCGGCGGCCAGCTCGAAGGAAGGAATCGCGCCGTCGCCGCTCCAGTGGCGCGCACTCTCGTCGGGCAGCGTGCGCCGGCAGTGTTCGTAGAGCGCCACCAGTTCGGCCAGTTGGTGCGCCGGGCCGTGGGTACCGAAGCAGGCCAGCCCCAGACCACCGGTAGCGCCCGGCAGCCAGAACCCCCCCAGGTGGTGACATTGCTGCTCGAGCCAGCGCATCAGTTCGATCTGCAGCGTCAGGCAGGCGCGGGTTTCGGCGCGATCCTGCCACTCCCCCTTGAGGCGCAGCCGGATAGCCATCACTGACAGCTGGCGCTGCTCGATCTCGTCGTCGCGCAGCGGCGAGCTATCGGCGGCCAGCGCCCGCGAGAAGGCGCCCTGGGGCGAGAGTCGCTGCAGCTCTCCTTTTCCGTCCGACCAGTGGCGAGCCAGCTGCAGGAAGTTTGGCTCGGGCTGCTGGCCGGACAGCGCCAGCAGTTGCAGATAGGCATTGTACTGTTCATGGGCCGCCGCCGACTGGCCCTGCTCGGCGAGCTGACGCACCAACCGTTCGTGGAAGGGACCGTAGCCGGAAAAACGGCTTACCAGGGCACGCAGCAGCGGTTCAGGCACCGCGTCGTGGGACTCGAGCACGGTCTCGGCGTAGGCAATGACCCGCTGACGCCACTCGTTGCGCACCCGTAGCAACCAGCGCTGGAACTCGGCGCAGGCCGACAGCTGCAGCTCTTCGACCAGATCACCGCGATAGATGTCGAGGATCGCTTCAAGGTTGGTGAGATCGGCGGGTGCGTCGAGCATCTCCTGCAGCTGATAGAGATCGAACACCCACTCCTCGGGCAGCTTGAAGGCGATGGTCTGACGCGACACCACCAGCACCCGTTCAGCCTGGTCGCCCAGCGACTGGCGCAGGCAGTGCAGCGCGTGGCGCAGGTTGGTACGCCCTGACGACAGCCCCTGGTCGGGCCACAGCAGCTCGGCCAGGGTCGAGCGATTGACGGGCTGGCGATGCAGCAGCAGATAGACCAGCAAGGCCTTGACCTTGTCGTAACTGAACTGGGAAAGGCTGTCCTCGCCGAGCATCAGAGAAAAGTGACCGAATAGCGCTAACTGCTCGTTGACAGGTGGTTCCCGCATCATGATGGTTCCTGCGTTATTATCTGCTCAGTATGCCATAGGCGCGCCTGGGCGGCTCATGCGGCGCGTGGCAAGCCGCTGTGGAAACGAAACTCGTTGTCCTCACAGTTGATCAACTCGGCTTCGCACTCGGCGAAGAAAGCAATGCGTGCTTCGACGTCGGCATCGCCTCCCTCGTCTGCGTAGCGGCGCGCCAGCATCAGGTAGTCCTCGAAGTGACGCCCTTCCGACTTAACCAGACTGCGATAGAACTTGGCAAGTTCAGCGTCGAGGTGCGGAATCAGCCGCGCGAAGCGCTCACAGCTGCGCGCTTCGATATAGGCCCCGATGATCAATATATCGACCAGCCGCGCCGGATCTTCAGTCCGCACCTCACGGCGCAGTCCTTCAGCGTAGCGTGAGGCACTGAGATGGCGGTAGGTAACGCCACGGGTCTCCATAATCTTGATGACCTGCTCGAAGTGCAGCAGCTCTTCCCGGGCCAGCTGCGACATCTTGGTCAGCAGCAGCGGCCGATCTACGTAGCGGTACATCAGGCTCATCGCCGTCGAGGCGGCCTTCTTCTCACACTGCGCATGGTCGATCAGCAGCAATTCTTCATTGGCGAGCGCCGCCGCGACCCAGGCATCGGGCGTGGGGCAGCGCAGAAAATGCGTAAGCGACTCGGGCAGCAGCGCCTCCGGGGAGTCTTGCATGGTCAGATTCTCTTGCATCATTAAGTGGCGGTTGGATGTAGACAATGGGGGTCAAGGCTCGGCGTCGCTGCGCGCCTGGGCGGCGGCATCCAGCGCCCGGTGGATCACCGTATAGAGCTCGACGGGATCCAGCGCTGCGACAGCATCGCGCGGCGCCAGCCCGTAGCGTGTCAGGTCGTTGATGCGCTGGCGTCCTACCCGGAGCAGTTCGATGGCACGCGACAACGCCGGCTGCTCGGGCCGGAAGCGAATCCGGTAACGCACCAGCTGTGTCTCGAGCAGTGCTGCATCGGTGATCATCAGATAGCGCTCGGCCACCGTCACGCGAAGCGCATCCAGCGCCTGCATGCGCGCCTCGCGCTCGCTGCCGTCATAGCCCAGCCAGTCACGAATCTCACGGTCGTGACGCTGGCAGCCGCGGCAGGTGGTGTCTCCCACCGTGGTAGAACACAGGCCCACGCAGGGCGACACGATCCGTTGGCTCATGCGTCTCCCCACTGAATCACTCAGACGAATTCACGGCGCCGATGGTACCGCGTCGAGGCCTTAGAGGCATCCTCGATATCGTCCCCGCCCCCACCTTCGCACGGCGCGCCGACCAAAGTTGAAGGCCCACCACGCCGCGCTTCCTTAACATTGTCGACAGTTTCACGTATAGTCCGCAGCACCCATTCATATGGTTACCGCGAGAACCGGGGCGACATGCGACTGGCGCCGTCAGCGGATCAGCTGCATACGGCGACCAGGCAACGTCCTGGCTTAGACACTTGATGAGGGCCCTATCGTGCTTGAAGCTTATCGCCAACATGTCGAGGAACGTGCCGCCGAGGGCATTCCGCCGAAACCGCTTAACGCCGAACAGGTCGCAGCGCTGATTGAACTGCTCAAGGCGCCGCCGGCGGGCGAGGAAGAGTTCCTGCTCGAGTTGATCACCGACCGCGTACCGCCGGGTGTCGACGAGGCTGCCTACGTCAAGGCCGCTTTCCTCAGCGCCATCACCAAGGGCGAAGCCAGCTCTCCCCTGATCGACAAGATTCATGCCGTCAAGCTGCTGGGTACCATGCAGGGCGGCTACAACATCGCCACGCTGGTCGAGCTGCTCGACAACGACGAGCTGGCCCGCGAAGCCGGCGAGCAGCTCAAGCACACCCTGCTGATGTTCGACGCCTTCCATGACGTGGCCGAACGCGCCAAGAACGGCAACGCCGTGGCCAAGGACGTGCTGCAGTCGTGGGCCGACGCAGAGTGGTTCCTGGCCAAGCCCAAGCTCGATGAGAAGGTCACCCTGACGGTCTTCAAGGTGCCCGGTGAAACCAACACCGACGACCTGTCGCCGGCGCAAGACGCCTGGTCGCGCCCCGACATTCCGCTGCATGCCAACGCCATGCTCAAGAACCCGCGTGACGGCATCGAGCCTGAGCAGCCCGGCACCAAGGGCCCGCTGGCACAGATCGAGGCGGTCAAGGCCAAGGGCTACCCGGTCGCCTACGTCGGTGACGTCGTGGGTACCGGCTCTTCGCGCAAGTCGGCTACCAACTCGGTGCTGTGGTTCTTCGGCAACGACATGCCCTACGTGCCCAACAAGCGCACCGCCGGCTACTGCTTTGGCGGCAAGATCGCGCCGATCTTCTTCAACACCATGGAAGACGCCGGCGCCCTGCCGATCGAGTTCGACGTCACCAAGCTCGAGATGGGCGACGTCATCGACGTCTACCCCTACGAGGGCAAGGTCTGCAAGCACGGCAGCGACGAGGTGCTCTCTACCTTCGAACTCAAGACCCGGGTGATTCTCGACGAAGTGCGCGCTGGCGGCCGTATTCCGCTGATCATCGGCCGAGGCTTGACCGATAAGGCGCGCAACGAGTTGGGCTTGGAAGCCTCCGAGGTGTTCAAGACCCCGGAACAGCCGGTCGACACCGGCAAGGGCTTTACCCTGGCCCAGAAGATGGTCGGCAAGGCCTGCGGCATGGAGGGCGTGCGCCCGGGCATGTACTGCGAGCCGAAGATGACCACCGTGGGCTCCCAGGACACCACCGGGCCGATGACCCGCGACGAGCTCAAGGACCTGGCCTGCCTGGGCTTCCAGGCCGATCTGGTGATGCAGTCGTTCTGTCACACCAGCGCCTACCCCAAGCCGGTCGACGTCGAGACCCAGCACACCCTGCCCGATTTCATCATGAACCGCGGCGGTGTTTCGCTGCGCCCCGGCGACGGCATCATCCACAGCTGGCTGAACCGCATGCTGCTGCCCGACACCGTGGGTACCGGCGGTGATTCCCATACCCGTTTCCCGATGGGCATCTCGTTCCCGGCGGGCTCCGGCCTGGTGGCCTTCGCCGCCGCCACCGGCGTGATGCCGCTGGATATGCCGGAATCGATCCTTGTGCGCTTCAAGGGCAAGCGTCAGCCCGGTGTCACCCTGCGTGACCTGGTCCATGCCATCCCCTACTACGGGATCAAGCATGGCCTGCTGACCGTCGAGAAGTCCGGCAAGAAGAACGCCTTCTCGGGCCGCGTACTGGAGATCGAAGGCCTCGAGGACCTCACCGTGGAGCAGGCCTTCGAGCTCTCCGACGCCTCCGCCGAGCGCTCCGCCGCCGGCTGCACCATCACCCTGGGTGAGGACAGCGTCGCCGAGTACCTGAAGTCCAACATCACCCTGCTCAAGTGGATGATCAGCAACGGTTACGGCGACGAGCGCACCATCAGTCGCCGCATCCAGGCCATGGAAGCGTGGCTGGCTGACCCGAGCCTGATGCGCGCCGATGCAGACGCCGAGTACGCCGAAGTGATCGAGATCGACCTTGACGAGATCAAGGAGCCGATCCTCTGCGCGCCCAACGATCCGGACGACGCCCGCCTGCTCTCCGACGTGGCCGGCGAGAAGATCGATGAGGTCTTCATTGGCTCGTGCATGACCAACATCGGCCACTTCCGCGCCGCGGGCAAGCTGCTCGAGCAGCAGCCGGCCGGTAGCCTCAAGACCAAGCTGTGGCTGGCACCGCCCACCAAGATGGACCAGCACCAGCTCACCGAAGAGGGCTACTACGGCATCTACGGCCGTGCCGGTGCACGCATGGAAATGCCGGGCTGCTCGCTGTGCATGGGTAACCAGGCGCGCGTGGCCGCCAAGTCCACTGTGGTCTCGACGTCGACGCGTAACTTCCCCAACCGTCTGGGTGATGGTGCCAACGTCTATCTAGCTTCCGCCGAGCTGGCGGCCGTGGCCGCGGTTGAAGGACGCCTGCCAAGCGTGGAAGAATACCAAGGCTACATGGGACAGTTCGACGCGATGGCATCTGAGATCTATCGTTACATGAACTTCCATGAAATCGAGCAGTACCAAAAGGCTGCCTCGAATGTGATTCCGGTCGCCCAGGAAGCCTGATCGACCGCATCACACCTATCGTCGCCGATGCTCGCAACATCGATGGCCATGCTGCCCGGCAGCAAACGCCATAGCCGATGACCGAAACGCCCCGCCACGTGCGGGGCGTTTTTTATTGGCGCGACAAGCTCGCCGCGCTTATGACTTATGCTCAAGACACCCTCCACCGTTCATCCTGAAAGGAGCCGTATGATGAGTCATATCGTCACGCCGGATATCTGCGACGCTCACCCCGAAGTACAGGTGCTCGACCCTATCTTCGCTAACGTCGGCGGCCGCGAGACGTTCTGCGGTCCGGTGCGCACCATCAAGTGCTTCGAGGACAACGCCCTGCTGATGCAGGCCCTCGCGGAACCCGGCAATGGTTGCGTGCTGGTCGTCGACGGCGGCGGCTCGCTGCGCTGCGCGCTGCTGGGCGACCGTCTTGCCGAGCAGGCCCTGGAGAACGGCTGGGGCGGTGTGGTCCTCTACGGCTGCGTGCGCGACGTCGACGTGCTGGCTGAAATGGAATTTGGCGTGCAAGCGCTGGGGGTGCACCCGCGGCGCGGCCAATGCAACGGCGATGGCCAGCGCGATGTCGGCGTGCAGTTTGCCGGCGCCAACATGGTGCCGGGTCAGTGGCTCTACGCCGACAACAACGGCATCGTCATCGCCGCGACGCGGCTACCGCTGGAGGCGTGACACACACAAGGTCGGGCGAGCTGCCAGGCAGCGGGAATTGCCAAGCGCGCGCCATGGTGACAGGCTAGATACAGGATGCTCAACCAAATGGACTGCCATGCTGTCACTGTCACAGCTAAACGGTGACGTGCTTCGCTCGCTGCGTGAGCATTTTCGCCCCCTGCTTGCTTACCATCTGTTCTTCACCGTCCTCGCCTCGGCGGTGCTGCTGCCTTCGGTAGCCTGGACCCTGACCTCGCTGCTCGGCCAGTTTGGCCGGCCGGTGATCAGCAATGCCGAGCTGCTCGACATCCTGATCTCGCCCGGTGGGGTGCTGTGGCTACTGGCCGCTATCGGCCTGACCTTCCTGGTGCTCTACCTGCAGCAGGCCGGCATGATCCTGGTCGCGGTTCGCCCCCGCGACAATCACTATCGGCTGGCCTGGGAGGCCTTCTGGGGCAGCCTGGGCCGGCTACCGGCCCTGGCCGGGCTGGTGGTCGTACAGGTCGGCGCTCACCTGCTGCTGATCCTGCCGCCAGTACTCGCGATAAGCTGGCTCTACGGCATCTTCCTTGGCGGCCTCGACCCCTACTATGTGCAGCGGGTCCGCCCGCCGGCCATGTGGCAGTTCCTGGCCGTTAGTCTGCCACTGGCACTGGTCTGGGCGAGCATCGCTGCGACGCTGTATTTCCGCTGGATCCTGGCCCTGCCACTGGTGGTGCTCGAAGCACTTGGCCCGATGCGCGCCCTGAAGCGCAGCCATCGTTTGACCCGCAGCCGCCGCCGGCCGATTGCCGCCGCGGTGATCCTGCTGCTGATCGCCATCGTGGCACTGCCTTTCTTGATCACGGCGCTGTTCGATCGCATCTTCACCCCGATGCTATGGTGGCTGCCGGAACGCAACGCAGTGTTGATACCGGCCATGCTCGCCTATCTCAGCGGCTATGTGCTGCTGACACTGGCAGTGACCTTCGTGGGGATTGCCGCCAACAGCCTGTTGTCGGCGTGCCTCTATCTGCGCCTGGTGCACCGCGAGCCACGCCCGCCCCGACCCGGCGCCGACTCGCACCCTGGGCACTGGGCCTGGGCCGTTGAGCTGGGGGTGATCGCCTTCGCGATCAGCCAGGCATGGCTGATCGTCAACAGCTTCGAACTACGCGACGAGGTGATGATCACCGCCCACCGCGGCAGCTCAATGGCGGCCCCGGAGAACACCATGGCCGCCATTGAGCAAGCGATACTGGATGGTGCCGACTTTACCGAAATCGACGTCCGTCTCACCGCTGACGATCAGGTGATTCTCTACCACGATCGCACCCTGCAGCGCCTGACCGGCGATCCACGTAATGTACGCGACCTGACCCTCGAGGAGCTGCAGCAGTTTGATGTGGGTAGCTGGTTCGGCGATGCCTTCGTCGGCGAACACATGCCGACGTTGGACGAAGCGCTGGCACGCACCCGCACCCAGAGCCCGCTGATGATCGATTTGAAACCCGACCCGGGCCGTGAGCTGGATCTGGTCGACGCGGTACTCGAGAGCCTGGCGCAGGAAAACCAGGCGCGCCAGAACTGCCGCGAGCAGGAATCACAGCCACCTGAGGGCTGCGGCAGCGACGACGTCCACGACGACGTGCTGGTAGCGACCATGTCGCCGTCGCTGGTGCGCGAGATCAAGGCCCGCGAGCCGCAGCTACGCACCACCCTGCTGGCACAGTTCGTGCTGCCAGGCACCCTCGACCGAAGCAGCTTCGACGCCCTGGGACTTCGTCACAACCGGGTCAGTGACGCCGAGATCCGCGCGGCCCGTTACTACGGCTATGAGCTACACACCTGGACGGTCAATAACCGTGCACGCATGTCGCAGCTGATCGACATGGGCGTCGACAATATCATCACCGACCGCCCCGACTTGCTCGCCGAACTGCTTCACGACCGCCGCGAGCTCAGCGATGGTGCGCTGCTGCTGGTCAAGCTGAGGAACTGGTTGAGAAACTGAGTTAGCGCCGAGCGCCGAGCTGAATGGCCGGGCGCTGGGCGCTTTCAGTTCGCTGCTACTCCCCCATCACCACGCCTTCACGGCGTGGATCGGCACCACCGTAGAAGCCGTCGTCGACCACCTGCAGCGCCTGCAGGCCGCTGACCAGCTCGCGCTCGCTGGCGTCGTGACCGCGCTGATTGAGCGCTTCCAGTACTGCCGGCGGAAACGCATTTTCCTCGAGGAAGACCGGCCCACCCAGGGTGATGGCGTGAGGCAGGTTAAGCGCCTGCTGCGCGTCCAGCCCCCAGTCGAGCATCGCCACTAGCGCCTTGGCGGTATAGTGGATGATCGCCGCACCACCCGGCGAGCCGAGGCTAGCCACCAGCGCATCGCTGTCGCGGTCGAACACCAGCGTCGGGCTCATGCTCGAGCGCGGCCGCTTGCGCGCTTCGACGCGATTGGCAATGGGGTTGCCGTCGGCGTCTTCCGGGGTGAAGGAGAAGTCGGTGAGCTCGTTGTTGAGCAAGTAGCCCCCGGGCAAGCCGGTGCCGCCGTCGGCCATGATGCGTGAACCGAAGGCGGACTCGATGGTGGTGGTCATGGCCAAGGCATTGCCCTGCTCGTCGATGATGCTGATATGGCTGGTGCCGTACTCGGGCTGATCCGGCTGCACCGCCCAGGCCGTGCTCAGCTCGCCGGGATTGCCCGGCTCGGCACCGTCGCTACCAAGGCTCTCCTCGCCCAGCAGCGCCGCACGTCCGGCAAGATAGTGAGGGTCGAGCATACTGTTCCAGTCGTTACCAGGCGCCTGGACGAAGTCGGGATCGGCGATGTACTTGCCGCGGTCGGCGAAGGCCAGTCGCGAGGCTTCGAGGAACTGGTGCAGCCAGTCGACGCTGGGGCGGTCGTCCTCGAGCGGCGCCTCGAGCTCGGGCAGGTGCTCGAGGACCCCCAGGATCTGCATGATGGTCAGGTGCCCCGAGGACGGTGGCGGGAAGCCGCAGACGCGATAGGCCTGCCAGTCGTTGCACAGCGGCGTGCGGGTCTTGGCCGAGTAGCTGGCCAGGTCCTCGAGGCTCAGGCTGCCGGGCCGTTCGGCGTGGTCCTGGACGCGGAACACTAGGTCTTCGGCGATGCTGCCGGTATGCAACGCCTTGCTGCCGCGCTCGGCGATTTCGCGCAGGATCGCCCCCAGCGCCGGATTCTTGAGTTCGTGGCCCTCGGCCAGCGGCTCCCCGTCAGGGTAGTAGAACGCACCTCCCAACGGGTCATCGCGCAGCCGCTCTTCGCCGGCCAGGCTGGCGTGCAGGCGCGGGCTGACCGCAAAGCCCTGCTCGGCCAGGGCAATCGCTGGCTCGAACAGCGCCGCCCAGGGCAGCTCACCGTGGCGCTCGTGGGCCAGTTCGAGCATGCGCACGGTGCCAGGGGCACCCACCGAGAGTCCGCTGGCCGCTGCGTCCATGAACGCCAGGGGGTCGCCGTCGTCATCGAGGAATAGCGCGCCATCGACGTCGCCTGGGGCCGTTTCGCGGCCGTCATAGGCCTGCACCGCCTCGCCGTCGAAGTGCACCAGGAAGGCCCCGCCGCCGATCCCGCTGGACTGCGGCTCGACCAGGGTCAGTACCATCTGCACGGCAATCGCCGCGTCGACCGCGCTGCCGCCGGCCTTGAGTACCTGGTAGCCGGCGTCAGTGGCGAGCGGGTTGGCGGCGGCCACAGCGAAGCGCTGAGTGGCCCAGCCGGGCTTCTCTTCGCTTCCCGAGCTGACCTCGGGGGCGATCGCCGGAACATCGTAGTCGAAGGCCACCTCGGCGTTGGCTGCGACCGATACGCCAAGCGTCAGGGCTACGGCCCATGGCAGCAGGCAGCGGCGGAAGGGAATATATGAAACAGGCATCGGACAGGCTCCTTGTCGCAGGCGTGGGGGGAAACTGACAGCATAGACGAAAAGCGCCCGCTCGACGGCAGTCGTCGAGCGGGCGTTAGTAGGGACATCGCCTAAAGCGGCACCGCTCGGGACTGATCCGGCGGTAGGCCTACGAGGGGGCGCTGTGAACCCATCCCTGGGCGCTACCTTGCGCCCTGCTTCGCTCTCGCATCCTGCTTCGCTTGCAGGACCAGGGCCGGCCATCCATGGCCAGCCCGTTCGGAGCAGTGCTCCTCACCCATAGCGCAAACCCCCTCTTCGACCTACCTCCGGCGTCCCTCGCTAATAGCAACCAAGGTGGCTTACCCCGGGGGGTGCAGGCTGTTAGCTCAGCGTTTCGCCGGCGAGCATGAACCAGGTCTCGAGCACCGCGTCCGGGTTGAGCGACACCGAGTCGATGCCCTGCTCCATCAGCCACTTGGCAAGCTCGGGATAATCCGAGGGGCCCTGGCCGCAGATCCCGACGTACTTGCCCTGGGCCTTGCAGGCCTGGATCGCCATCGCCAGCAGCTTCTTGACCGCAGGATTACGCTCGTCGAACAGGTGCGCGACGATACCCGAGTCGCGATCCAGGCCCAGGGTCAGCTGGGTGAGGTCGTTGGAGCCGATCGAGAAGCCATCGAAGTGGGCGAGGAACTCATCGGCCAGCAGCGCGTTGGCCGGCAGCTCGCACATCATGATCACCTGAAGGTCCCTGTCACCCCGCTTCAGTCCGTTGGCGGCGAGCAGGTCGACGACCGCCTTGCCTTCGTCCGGGGTACGCACGAACGGCACCATGATCTCGACGTTGTCGAGCCCCATCTCGTCGCGTACCCGCTTGAGCGCCTGACACTCGAGCTCGAAGCATGGCCGGAAGGCGTCGGAGATATACCGCGAGGCGCCGCGGAAGCCGAGCATGGGGTTCTCTTCACCCGGCTCGTAGAGCTTGCCACCGATCAGGTTCTCGTACTCATTGGACTTGAAGTCCGACAGCCGCACGATGACACGCTGCGGATAGAAGGCGGCGGCCAGGGTCGAAATGCCCTCGACCAGCTTGTCGACGTAGAAACTCACCGGGTCGCTATAGCCGGCGGTGCGCAGGTCGATGCTCTGCTGAAGATCGAGCGGCAAGGTGTCGTAGTCGATGAGCGCCTTGGGGTGCACGCCGATCATGCGGTTGATGATGAACTCCAGCCGCGCCAGCCCGACACCGGCATTGGGCAGGCCGGCGAAGCTGAAGGCGCGATCCGGGTTACCGACGTTCATCATGATCTTGAACGGGATCTCGGGCATGGCGTCGACGCTGGAGATCTTGCGATCGAAAGACAGCAGCCCTTCGTAGACGTTGCCGGTATCGCCTTCGGCGCAGGACACGGTGACCTCGCGGCCGTCGCTGAGCACCGCGGTGGCATCGCCACAGCCGACTACCGCCGGGATGCCCAGTTCGCGAGCGATGATCGCCGCATGGCAGGTACGACCACCACGATTGGTGACGATCGCCGAGGCGCGCTTCATGATCGGCTCCCAATCGGGATCGGTCATGTCGGTGACCAGCACGTCGCCATCCTTGACCTTGTCCATCTCATCCGGCGTCAGGATCACCTTGACGTCGCCCTGGCCGATGCGCTGGCCGATGGCGCGGCCGCTGACCAGGGTGCGGCCCTTCTCCTTGAGCTGGAAGCGCTCGAGCTTGCCGCCCTCCTGCTGCGAGACCACCGTCTCGGGCCGCGCCTGAACGATATACAGCTTGCCATCGTCGCCGTCGAGTGCCCACTCGATATCCATCGGGCGCTGGTAGTGCTGCTCGATGATCACGGCCTGACGCGCCAGGTCCATGACCTGGGCATCATGGATGCAGAAGCGGCCGCGCTCGCTGAGCGGGACCTCGACGGTTTCTACCGACTTGCCAGCGCTGGTGTCGTCGGTGTAGACCATCTTGATCAGCTTGGAGCCCAGGTTGCGGCGCAGCACCGCCGGCCGCCCAGCGGCCAGGGTGGGCTTGTGCACGTAGAATTCATCAGGATTGACCGCGCCCTGCACCACCGTCTCGCCGAGCCCCCAGGAGGCGGTGACGAAAACCGCATCGCGGAAGCCGGATTCGGTGTCGAGGGTGAACATCACCCCGCTGGCGCCGGTCTCGGAGCGCACCATCTTCTGCACCCCGGCGGACAGCGCCACGTTCTCGTGGGCGTAGCCGCGGTGCACGCGGTAGGAGATGGCGCGGTCGTTGAACAGCGAAGCGAACACCTCGTGAACCGCGCGCTTGATGTTGTCGAAGCCTTCGATATTGAGGAAGGTCTCTTGCTGGCCGGCGAAAGAGGCATCCGGCAGATCCTCGGCAGTGGCCGAGCTGCGTACCGCAGCCTTGAGGCTGGGGTGTTTGGCTTCCATCTGCTGATAGGCCTCGCGCAGTGCGGCCTCGAAGGCCGGCGGCAGCGGCGTGTCGATCACCCACTGGCGGATCTCGGCACCGACCCGGGCCAGCTCGGCAACGTCGTCGACATCGAGCCGCGCCAGGGCCTGATTGATGCGTTCATTGAGCCCTTCGTGGGCGAGAAATTCGCGGTAGGCGTGGGCGGTCGTGGCGAAGCCGCCGGGCACGCTGACGCCGGCACCGGTCAGATTGGAGATCATCTCACCGAGCGAGGCGTTCTTGCCTCCGACGCGCTCGACGTCATTCATGCCCAGCTGGTCAAACCACAGAATGTACTCTTCCACGAGACCCCCTTGTTCAGGTGCGGGATACCGCTTGTGGCGGTATGGACGCAAGGCGCGGCAATGCCGCTAGCAAAGTGTGGCTCACCCTACCAAGCCAGGGTCGTATTCGCCATTGGTCTAACAGCGAAGTCACTGGAGGATTTTTACAACATGGGGGGTTTTGTGTAGTAATCGCCCCACCGCGACCAGACGAGATCACCATGACCCGCACCGCCTTCTTCATATCCGACGGCACCGGCATCACTGCCGAAAGCCTCGGCCGCAGCCTGCTGGCCCAGTTCGAGAGCGTCGAGATCCGTATGCTCACCAAGCCCTATATCGATAGCGTCGACAAGGCCGAGGGGCTGGTCGAGGTGATCAACGCCACCGCAGTGCGCGACGGTGCCCAGCCGATCATCATCGACACCATCGTCGATGCCGACGTCCGTAGCGTGATCAGCCAGGCGACCGGCTTCAAGGTCGATATCTTCTCGACCTTTCTCGAGCCGCTGGAGAAGGAGCTCGCCACGCGCTCTACCTACAGCGTGGGCAGCACCCACTCGATCGGCCGCGACGACGCCTACATGAACCGTATCGATTCGGTGCACTTTGCCCTCGACAACGATGACGGCGCGCGCACCCATCAGTACGACAAGGCCGATATCATCCTGGTCGGCGTGTCGCGTTGCGGCAAGACGCCGACCTCGCTCTACCTGGCGCTGCAGTTCGGCATTCGCGCCGCCAACTACCCACTCACCGACGACGACCTCGACGAGGATGGTAGCCTCAAGCTGCCGCCGGCGCTGGCGCCCTTCCGCCACAAGCTGTTCGGCCTGACCATCGACGCCCGCCGGCTGGCGGCCATCCGCAGTGAGCGTCGACCCAACAGCCGCTACTGCTCGATGGATCAGTGCATGCAGGAGGTTCAGCAGGCGGAGGGCTTGTTCCGCCAGATGCATGTGCCGTTTATCGATACCACGCGCTTCTCGATCGAGGAGATCTCGACGCGGATGATTGCCGAGACCGGCCTCAGCCGGCGCTTCTCGCCGCGCTAGCGGCTAACGCTGGGCGCTACCCAATGATCCCCTGCTCCCGCAGCGTATGTATCTGCTCGGCGTTGAGGCCCATCTCGCCGAGCACACGGTCGCTGTCCTGGCCGATCCCCGGCGGCGCTCGACGGCTGGTCTGGCTGTCGCCGTCGAAGCGCAGCGGATTGCCGACCTGCGGCACGGCGCTGCCGTCGCGCTGTAGGGTGGTGACCATGCCGCGGTGCAGCACCTGGGCATCGTGCAGCGCCTCGGAGATGGTGTTGATGGGCCCGGCGGGAATGCCATGGGCTTCGAAGTCGGCCAGCCAGGCATCCCGCGTGCGGGTCACCAGGCAGGCTGCGATCAATGGCACCAGCGTTTCGCGGTGGGCGACCCGCGCGCCGTTGGTGGCGTAGGCCGGGTCGCTGGCCCACTCGGGGTGGCCAAGCAGCGTAGCGAAGCGCGCAAACTGGCTGTCGTTGCCCACCGTCACCACCAGATGTCCGTCGGCGCAGGCAAAGGCCTGGTAGGGCACGATATTGGGGTGAGCATTGCCGTGACGCTGTGGATCCTGCCCGGAGACCAGGGTGTTGAGCGCCTGGTTGGCGAGGGTCGCCACCTGCACGTCGAGCAGCGCCACGTCGACATGCCGGCCGCGACCGGTGCGCGAGCGCTCGTCGAGCGCCGCCAGCACGCCGACGCAGGCATATAGGCCGGTCATGACGTCGGTGATGGCCACGCCGGTCTTCATCGGCATGCTATCGGCGTCACCGGTCACGCTCATCAAGCCGCCCATGGCCTGGATCATGAAGTCGTAGCCGGCGCGCTGGGCATAGGGGCCGTCCTGGCCGAAACCGGTGATCGAGCAACCGATCAGCCCGGGGTTGAGCTCGCTCAGGCTGGCGTAGTCGAGGCCGTATTTCTTAAGGCCGCCGACCTTGAAGTTCTCCAGCAGGATATCGGCGCGGGAGGCCAGCTCGCGCACCAGCGCCTGGCCTTCGGCGCGGGTGATATCCACCGCCAGCGACTGCTTGCCGCGATTGGCGCACAGGAAATAGGCGGCTTCCAGCGGGTCACCGGCGGCGTCTTCCAGCCACGGCGGCCCCCAGCTGCGGGTGTCGTCACCGCTGCCGGGGCGTTCGATCTTGATCACCTGGGCGCCCAGATCGGCCAGCAGCTGGCCGGCCCAGGGGCCGGCCAGCACGCGTGACATATCGAGCACCAGACGTCCCTCAAGCGGTCCGCTCATCTTGTCTCCTTGATCACTCGGACAGGGCTATCGAGATAGGCAACACCGCTTGCTCGGATCCGACGACAGGCCTACAAGGAGGCGCTGTAAACCCGTCCCTGGGCGCTACCTTGCGCCCTGACTGCGCTCTCGCATCCTGCTTCGCTTGCAGGACCTGTGCTGGCCATCCATGGCCAGCCCGTTCGGAGCAGTGCTCCTCACCCATGGCGCAAACCTCCTTTTCGACCTGTCCCCGGCGTCCTTCGCTTGGCTGCCATCCCCCCCTCAGGCTAATCCGCTCGATCAGCCGCTGAAGGCCTGAATGCCGGTTTGGGCCCGGCCCAGGATCAGCGCGTGAATATCGTGGGTACCCTCGTAGGTGTTAACCGCTTCGAGGTTCATAACGTGGCGAATCACGTGGTACTCGTCGGCGATGCCGTTGCCGCCGTGCATGTCTCGCGCCACCCGCGCGATATCCAGCGCCTTGCCGCAGTTGTTGCGCTTGATCAGCGAGATCGCCTCGGGCACCAGCTGGCCGTCGTCGATCATCCGCCCGACGCGCAGCGCCGCCTGAAGCCCCAGGGCAATCTCGGTCTGCATGTCGGCGAGTTTCTTCTGGATCAGCTGATTGGCGGCCAGCGGGCGGCCGAACTGCTTGCGATCCAGGGTGTACTGGCGCGCCGCGTGCCAGCACGCCTCGGCGGCGCCCATGGTGCCCCAGGCAATCCCGAAGCGAGCCCGATTGAGGCACGAGAACGGCCCCTTGAGCCCCTTCACGCCGGGCAGGATCTGGTCGTCGGAGACCTCCACGTCCTGCATGGCGATCTGGCCGGTGATCGAGGCGCGCAGGCTGAACTTGCCCTCGATCTTGGGCGCCGAGAGCCCGGCCATGCCCTTCTCGAGAATGAAACCGCGCAGGTCGCCCTCGTCGTCCTTGGCCCACACCACGAACACGTCGGCAATCGGCGAGTTGGTGATCCAGCTCTTGGTGCCGTTGAGCTTGTAGCCACCCTCGATCCTGGTGGCCCGGGTGCTCATGCCGTTGGGGTCGGAGCCGTGATCGGGCTCGGTGAGACCGAAGCAGCCCACCCATTCGCCGCTGGCCAGCTTGGGCAGGTATTTGTCACGCTGGGCGTCGCTGCCGAAGGCGTGGATGGGGTACATCACCAGGCTCGACTGGACGCTCATGGCACTGCGGTAGCCGGAGTCGACGCGCTCGACTTCGCGGGCAATCAGGCCGTAGCTGACGTAGTTGAGGCCGGCGCCGCCGTAGCCCTCCATGGTCGCGCCGAGCAGCCCCAGCTCGCCCATCTCATTCATGATCTCGCGATCGAAGTGTTCGTGGCGATTGGCTTCCAGGACCCGCGGCAGCAGCTTGTCCTGGCAGTAGTCATGGGCGGTCTGATGGACCATGCGTTCGTCTTCGCTGAGCTGGTCGACGAGACGGAACGGGTCGTCCCAGGTAATCGGGGTAATCTGGCTCATGGTGGCTCCGGAGTCGCGACGTTAAAAATTTCTACATTTTTATAGAATGTAGAATAAAAACGTTAGAAAGGCTAGCCCTTCTCGCGCCCGAGCGCCGCCAGCGGGTGATCGTCACCCTGCCAGACGCTTTGCAACATGGCCTCGATCTGCGCCGGGGGAACTGCCGCAACCTTCGCGTGGCTCCACTGCGGGCGCTTGTCCTTGTCGATCAACAGGGCCCGCACGCCCTCGGCCAGGTCACCTTCCAGACAGCAGCGCAGCGAAAGACTCAGCTCATCGCGCAGTGCTTGAGCGAGACTGGTATGACGATGGCGCTGGAGCATGCCCCAGGCCAGCTGGGCGGTGAGTGGACAACCTTCGGCCAGCCGGCGACGATTGGCGTCCAGCCAGTCATTCTGCTCGGGGTCGGCGAGGATGGCCGCGCAGGCCTGGCCGGCGTCGGCGGCGCTGGTAAGACGCTGGATATGGTCACGCCACGGCCATAGTTGAGCAGGCGGCGCCAGGTTGCGGTCGGCGACCTCGGCCAGCGCTGCATGGATGGCGCGCTCATTCAGGAGCGCGTCGCTGCCTGGCCCATAGTCGGCGCGGCACAGCGCCCCGATCAGCGCTTCACGCCGCTGGGCAGGCACCAACTGATCGGCCAGGCCCAGGTCGAGCGCGTCGCGGGCGTTGAGCTGGGCGCCGGTCAGCGCCAGGTAAGCCCCGATACCCGGCGGCATGCGGTTGAGAAACCAACTGGCACCGACGTCCGGGTAGAGCCCGATGCTGATTTCGGGCATCGCCAGACGCGTGCGCTCGGTGACCAACCGATGCCGAGCACCGGCCAGCAGTCCCATGCCGCCGCCCATGACGATGCCGTCGCCCCATGCCAGCAACGGCTTGGGATAGGTGTGCAAGCGGTAGTCGAGGGCATACTCGGCGCTGAAGTAGCGCACCACGTAGTCCCTGGCGGTCTGGGCATCACCCTGCAAGGCACGATACAGCGCGACGATATCGCCGCCGGCGCAGAATGCCCTGTCGCCGGCCCCTTCCAGCCACACCGCCACCACACTGTCATCGTGCTGCCAGGCGGTCAGCTGCTGGTCGAGGGCCTCGATCATGCTAAGCGTCAGGGCATTGAGGGAGGCTTCGGCATCGAGGGTCGCCACGCCGATACGTCGACCGTCGCGGGTTGGCCAGTCACTAAAACGCACGGGGGATGAAGGAGTGGTCATCGGGCCTCCAGGCAGGGTCGCGAATGTCCCCCAGCATGATCGGCGATTTACGTTAACGTCAACTCTGGGTATCCTATCTCGCATGATATCCGATGGCGCCCGCACCTACTCGATCAGTGAGCTCTCGCGCATGTTCGAGGTCACCCCACGTACCATCCGCTTCTACGAGCAGGAAGGACTGCTCGAGCCTCAGCGACGCGGCCAGACGCGTGTCTACCACGACAAGGATCGGGTGCGCCTCAAGCTGACCCTGCGCGGCAAGCGCCTGGGCTTTTCGTTGGCCGAGATCCGCGAGGTGATCGAACTCTACGACGCCCTGCCCGACGGTAACGCCCGCCAGCTGCGGCGGCTGCTCGAACTGCTCGCCGAGAAGCGCACCAACCTGCAGCGTCAGGAGGAGGACATCCGGCTGATGCGCAGGGAGCTGGATGACGTCGAGGGCCGCTGCCGCGAGGCGCTGGAGGCGCTGCCTGAAAACACCGAGGGCTGACCCAACGGGTCAGCCCTCGTCCGCTCAAGCGCGCGTGCGGCTTTCGCCCTTGTTCACGGTCGCTTGCTCAGCCCCCTTCATTCAAAGCCCTTTGGGCGCGAAGATTCCCGGCGCGTTACGCCAATAGCCCTTGTAGTCCATGCCGAAGCCGAATACATAGCGGTCGACCACTTCCAAGCTGCAGTAATCGGCGGTCAGCCCCGGCACCGCCTTGCGGTCGTGGCGCTTGTCGACCAGTACCGCGGTCGAGATGCTCGCCGCACCGGCCTCTTCGCAGTAGCGCAGTATTGCCGCCAGGGTCGCGCCCTCATCGAGGATATCGTCGACGATCACCACGTGACGTCCGGCCATGGGGATCTCCGGCGAGACGCGCCAAAACAGTTCGCCGCCGCGCAGGCCTCCGCGGTAGCGAGTAGCGTGCAGATAATCCACCTCGAGGGGGAAGCCGAGCCGGGTCAGCAAGTGGCCGGTAGTGATCAGGCCACCGTTCATCACGCAGTAGAACACCGGCAGCTTGTCGCCCAGGTCGGCGCTGATCTCGTCGGCCATGCGGTCGAGGGCGCGCTCGACGTCGGACTGGGTGATCAGGCAGTCGGCGTTGTCCATCACCTCGCGCATGGTGGTGAGAGACTCATGAGTGTGCGGATCGAGGTTATGCATCGTTATCCTGGGTCGCATTGCTGGAAGAGGAAGCGGCTTCGTCGCCGCGTAATTTGCCCTGTCCCTTGGGCTGGTCGCCGCCCGGCTCTGGCGGCCGCTCGGCCGCAGCGTTGTCGCTGCTGGAGGTGTCATGCTCGCTGGCCTCCAGAGCAATCGCCTGGTTGAGGGTCAGCTCGCGCACCGGTAGCGCCAGGGCGGCGTCGTGTTCATCAAGAATGTCGGCGATCCGCAGCAGCACATCCTGCTGAATGTCCTGGTGCTCAGCCCAATCGGTGGTCGCGGTGTAGACGTGCAGCATCACGTCGAGAGTGTGCTCCCCCACCCCGGTAAAGTTGACCAGCATCGGCTGGTCATGATCGATGTATTCATGGGACTCGAGCATCTCACGAATCGCCGCTACCACGGCACGCACCTGGGTCATGTCCTGATAGCGCAGGCCCAGCGTCTGGAAGATACGCCGATGGTGCATGCGCGAGGGATTCTCGACGGTGATGGTGCTGAACGCCGAGTTGGGCACGAACAGCAGCCGCGAATCGAAGGTCCGGATACGCGTCAGCCGCCAGCCGATGTCCTCGACCACGCCTTCGATCTCGCGATCAGGCGAGCGAATCCAGTCACCCACCTTGAACGGGTCGTCGAGGTGCACCGCCAGGCCGCTGAAGAAATTGGCCAGCACGTCGCGGGCGGCGAAACCGACCATGATCCCGCCCACGCCACCGAAGGCGAGAATACCCGAGAGCTGTACCCCCAAACGCTCCAGGGCCAGCAGGCTGACCACCACCAGTACGCTGGCACCCACCACCTTGCTGATCGCCGAGGCGCTGCTGGCATCGATGGGCTTGGCGGGATGCCCCGGCGGGGGGAACAACAGCCGCTGCTCGACTTGCTTGACCATGCGTAGTCCGACCCAGGCCAGCATCAGCAGCGTGAACAGGCTGCGTATCTTGATTGCCTCGCCGTCAGACCAGTCCAGCTCGAAGCGAGCCACCAGGAAGGCTGCCACCGACAGTAGCGCGAAGCCCCAGATCCACACCCGCAGCGGTCGCCGAAAGGCCATCACTACTGCGTCATCCCAGCGGCTGCGGGTGCGCTGCAGCAGCGGCCCCAGACGCCAGGTGATCAGCCAGGCCGTGAGGTCCGCCAGCAGTGCAACCGCCAGGATAAGCAGCGGCGCCAGTAACCAGTGGGGCAACCCCAGATGGTCCTTGGCGAAGGCTTCAAGGGGCGCCAGCAGCTCGAGCATGTCAGGACTCGTTGTTGCCGCTCAGGGCCTCGAGGCGGGCATGTACCCGCCGCCAGCGTGACAGCGCCGGCAGCGCGTCGAGGCTGGGGCGGGCGCGCCGATAGCGTAACTTGGCCTGGCGCTTGCTAGCGCGTCCGGCGCTGGCATCGAGGGCCTCCAGCGCCGCGGCGCGGTCGTTGCATACCAGCACCATGTCACAGCCGGCGTCGAGCGCCGCCAGCGCGGCCTGACCGGGACTGCCGGCCACGCGGGCAGCGGCCATCGACAGATCGTCGGAGAAGATCGCCCCCTTGAAGCCCAGCTCTTCGCGCAACAGGCCCAGCCAGCTGCGCGAGAACCCCGCCGGCTTGTCGTCAAAGGCACTATAGATGACATGGGAGGGCATGATTCCATCGAGGCGTGAAGCCAGCTCGGCGAAGGGGCGCATGTCGTGTTCACGCAGCGCCGCAAGCGGACGAGGATCCACCGGCAGCTCGTGGTGCGAGTCTGCCACCACGCCGCCGTGACCGGGAAAGTGCTTGCCGACGGCGACCATCCCGGCATCGTGCAGGCCGCTGATGAAGGCGCCGCCGAGCAGGCTGACGGTCTGGGGGTCGGCAGAGAAGCTGCGGTCGCCGATCACCGCCGAGTCGCCGTCGTCGATGTCGAGCACCGGGGCGAAGGAGAGGTCGAGACCACAGGCCGCCATCTCCATGCCCAACAGCCAACCGGCATCCTGGCACTGCTGCAGCACCGCCTGCGGATCGTCATCGTAGCCCGCCGCCAGTTGGGCCATCGACGGCAGTCGGGTGACGCCATCACGCAGCCGCTGCACGCGGCCACCCTCCTGGTCGATGGCCAGCAGCAGGTCCGGACGTACTCGACGGATCGCCGCACACAGCGCCTGCACCTGGGCGGCATCCTCGACGTTACGGGAAAACAGGATCACGCCACCCACCTCGGGACGCTTGAGCATGTCACCTTCTTCTCGGCTAAGCCGGGGCCCCTCGAGGTCCAGCATCACCGGGCCGATAGGTTGCGTCATGATCATCTTCCTTGGCTGAGAAGGGGCCGATTCTAGACCAACCACCAGGCCGACAACAGGGCATGGTGAATGGTCAGTCGTGAAGCCACACCGGCGTACCGGGAGGGGCGAAGTCGAATACCTCGAGCAGTGCCACGTCGCGCAGCCGCACGCAGCCGTGCGAGGCCGGCGTGCCCATCGGCTGGTCCGGGGGGGTGCCGTGCAGGTAAATATAGCGTCGTTGGGAATCGACGTTTCCGCCACGGTTGACGCCTGGCTCGAGGCCACATAGCCACAGAATGCGGGTCAGGATCCAGTCGCGCTGCGGGTACTCGGCGGCCAGGGTAGCATCGAATACCTCGCCGGTCGGGCGACGACCGCGAAAAACAGCGCCCAGTGGCTGGCCTGCGCCGATCGCCGCACGCACGTAGTGCCAGCCAAGCGGGGTCTGGCCGCTGCCGTCGCGCTGCCCGATGCCTGCACTGCCGCTCGAGATCGCGTAGTCGGCGCCCCGCTGCTGACCATCCCAGCACCATAGGCGCTGGGTCGAGAGGTCGATTTCCAACCAGTGACCGGCGGTTGGCGGCAACTGTTCGAGACGCGGTGTCATGGCCATCACACCGCCGCCGGCAAGCTGTCGGAGGCCGGATCAGGCAGCGGTGCATTCATGGCCGCCACCACCACCGGGCGCAGGCGGCGAATCAGGTCGCGCACGCTGACGTGCTCGCCATAGTCCTTCTCGGCGATGTCGCGCAGCGCATCCAACCCCGACAGGGTAAAGATCACCGTGCCGAGCACGAAGTGCAGCCGCCAGAAGCGCTCCGCTTCGGGCAACTCAGGCGTGGCCTGGCGTACCAGGTCGGTAAACCGACTGAATACGCTACCGTAGTGATCCTGTATATAGCGACGCAGATGGCCCTGGGCCTGACTGTAAGCCAACCCTAACAGGCGCATGAACACCTTGAGGCTGTTGCGCTCGGCGGGCACATCCAGCACGGTCTTGGCCATGGTTTCCAGCAGCACCTCGAGGGGGATGACGCGCCCGGCATACTCCGCCTCAAGCGCATCCAGCGCCGCATGGAAGCGCTCGGTGAAGGGATCGAGATAGCGGGCGAACACCGCCTGGATCAGCGCCTTCTTGGAGCCAAAGTGATAGTTGACCGCCGCCAGGTTGACCTTGGCCTTGCTGGTAATGTTGCGTAGCGAGGTCTCCGCGAAGCCTCGCTCGGCAAACAGCACCTCTGCGGTGTCGAGAATGCGCGTCACGGTATCCGGTTGCGCCATACCTACCCCCCTGCCGAGCTGGTAAACAGCTGTTTTAAACGTAATTACATTCTACGCAAGATGACAGTTCGTCACAAACTTGGCGTTTTAAACGCTGCAACACTTTTACTGGATACTCAGCCATACTGTATACTTAACCAAACACCGCCACCCACTTGCGGAGGTCACATGACCCGCCCTCTCACCCCACGCCAGCAGAACGTCTACGACTTCATCGTCAAGACCATGTCCGAGCTGGGCTATCCGCCAACCCGTGCCGAGATCGCACGGGCCTTGGGCTTTCGCTCGCCCAATGCCGCCGAGGAGCACCTGCGTGCGCTCAACAAGAAGGGCGTGATTCGCATGGTGGCTGGCACCTCAAGGGGGATCCGCCTGCCCGCGCAGGAGCAGGACCCAGAGCCCGATGCCAGCCCCCAGCCCGGCCTGCCGATCATCGGCGAGGTGGCAGCCGGCAGCCCGATCCTGGCCGCCGCGCATATCGATCGTCACTGCCCACTGCCGCCGGAATACTTTACCCCACGCGCCGACTATCTGCTGCGTGTGCGCGGCCTGTCGATGAAGGACATCGGCATTCTCGAGGGCGACCTGCTCGCCGTGCACCGCACCGAGCGTATCCGCGATGGCCAGATCGTGGTGGCGCGACTCGACGACGAAGTCACCGTCAAGCGCTTCAAGCGCCAGGGGCATCAGGTGTGGCTGAGCGCGGAGAACGACGACTTCGCCCCCATCGAGATTGACTTGCGCCATCAGGAACTCGAGATCGAGGGCATCGGCGTCGGGGTGATTCGCGGCGGCAACGGCCAGGCACTGGGCTAAGCCTCACCCGCTCCATGCGCAAGATCCTGCACGCTGACTGCGACTGCTTTTACGCCGCGGTAGAGATGCGCGACCAGCCTGCGCTCCGCGAGGTACCGCTGGCGGTGGGCGGCAGCGCCGAGCGCCGCGGTGTGGTCGCCACCTGCAACTATCCCGCCCGCGCTTTCGGCGTGCGCAGCGCCATGCCCACCGCCAAGGCGCTGCGCCTGTGCCCCGAGCTGGTAGTGCTGCCTCCCGACTTCGCGCGTTACCGGGCCGTCTCCGAGCAGATCCAGACACTATTTACCGAGCTCACTCCCTTGATCGAGCCACTGTCGCTAGACGAAGCCTATCTGGACGTGAGCGAGGTCGAGCGTTTCCGCGGCAGCGCCACCTGGATGGCACGCTGGCTCAAGGAGCAGACCCTGGCACGCACCGGCATCACCCTGTCGGTGGGCGTGGCGCCGAGCAAGTTCCTGGCCAAGATCGCCAGCGACTGGGACAAGCCCGATGGCTTGACGGTGATTACCCCCGCTGACGTGGACGGCTTTCTGCGTACCCTGTCGGTCGCCAAGCTGCACGGGGTGGGACCTGCCACCACGGCCAAGCTCGAGACGCTGGGCATTCACACCTGCGACGATCTGCGTCAGCGCTCGCTGGCCGAGCTACTGGAACGCTTTGGCAAGTTCGGCCGGCACCTCTATCAACTCGCCCGGGGCATCGATGAGCGCGAGGTCAAGATCACCCGCGAGCGCAAGTCGGTCAGCGTCGAGACCACCTTCGACCACGACCTGCCCGACCTCGCCGCCTGCCGGCAGGCGCTGATGCCGTTGTTCGACAAGCTACAGCAGCGCCTGGCACGTCATGACCACCCGCCCAGCGACAAACGCTTCGTCAAGGTCCGCTTCGATGACTTCAGCCTAACCAGCATGGAGAGTATGGGAACCGCCAGCGACCCGCACGGCTTCCAGCATCTGCTCGAGCAGGCCTGGCAGCGCGGCGCGCGCCCGGTGAGGCTGCTCGGGGTCGGGGTCCGGCTGGTCCCCGAGGACGCTCAGCGCCAGCTGACGCTATTCGACGAGGGGTGAGCGATCACGGCGCTGACCAACCGCTATTTGGTATCGATGTAGCGCTGGGGATTGAAGGTCGCGACCCATTCAGGGTGATAGACCACCAGCACGCTGAGCAGCATGCCGCTGATAAAGGCCTCGGAGGGCATCAGCAGCGGCAGGAAGCGTGCATACTCCGAGGCCAGGAACCACGCCTCGGGATCATTGGCCCCCAGCCCCACGATAGCGACTGCGGTCATGCCGCTGGCCAGGGTGGCCAGCGCCGTGCCGAAAAAGCCACAGACGAACACGAACACTGGCAGATTGTCGGCGAGCCAGCGATCCACCAGTCGCCAGGCAATCACCATCACCAGTGCCGGCACCACCCCGCTGACCAGTACATTCACACCCAGCAGCGGCCAGGCCACACGCCCCAGCAGCACCATGGCGAAGTTGACCACCACGCAGATCAGCAGCGCCAGCGGTGCCTTGAAAATCAGCGTCAGCAGCGCTGTAAACACCAGGTGCAGGGTCAGCCAGTCCACCGCCTGAGCGCGCAGCTGCCATAGCAGCAGCACGGCAACCAGCGCAGCCAGCCAGCGATGCTGCAGACCAACGTCGACCAGCAGCGCCCGCCACGGACGCTGCGCAAGTGCCAGCCCCAGCACTGCGGCACTGATCAACCAGCCAATGCCCAGCATCCACGGCATCAGCACTACCTCGGCGAAGGTCATGGCGCGCTCCGTGATCGCTCAGGCGAAGACAACCGTTTTGTTGCCGTGAATCAGCACTCGGCCCTCGAGATGCCAGCGCAGCCCACGGGCGAGGACCGCTTTCTCCACGTCACGCCCGAAGCGCACCAGATCATTGGCAGTGTGGCAGTGGCTGACGCGGTGGATATCCTGCTCGATGATCGGCCCGGCATCCAGCTCTTCGGTGACATAGTGGCAGGTCGCCCCGATCAGCTTGACGCCGCGCTCATAGGCCTGATGGTAGGGTTTGGCGCCTGCGAAGGACGGCAGGAAGCTGTGGTGAATATTGATCACCCGCCCGGCATAGCGCTGGCAAAGCGCCGGCGGCAGGATCTGCATGTAGCGCGCCAGCACCACGCTGTCAGCGCCGGCCTCCTCCACCAGGCGCTCCACCTCGGCGAATGCCTGGGGCTTGGTGTTCGGAGTCACCGGCACCTGGTGATAGGGAATGCCGTGCCACTCGACCAGCGCGCGCAGGTCGTCGTGATTGGAGATCACGCAGGGAATCTCGCAGTCGAGCTCACCGGCGGTCCAGCGATACAACAAATCGACCAGGCAATGACTCTCCCGGGACACCATCAGCACCACCCTGGGCCGCCTGGTGGTATCGGTAAGCGCCCAGTCCATGGCGAACTCGTCGGCGATCGGCGTAAACGCCTCGCGAAGCTGCTTAGCGCTCAGCCCCACCGAGTCGGCGAGAATCTCGTAGCGCATGAAGAAACGACCGGTAGCCAGGTCAGAGTGCTGGCTGGCCTCGGTGATCGAGCCGCCCTGACGCGCAATAAAGCCAGACACACGAGCAACGATCCCGACCTGGTCGGGGCAGGACACTACCAGGCGATAGTAATCGGACATCGGGTAACCATCAGTAAGAAAACAAATACTCCAAGCCCCACTGGACTCGACGATAGTGTAACGAATTCAACGGCATCGGAATACGCGCGTTGTGGGGCCGGCGAGCCTTACCGTATGATGAAAGTCCGCTTCCATCAGGCCCCAGCCAGTCATGTCGCAACCCCGCATTACCGTTCGCCGTCGCCAGCGCCCGCCACTCAAGCTGCTGCCTCTCGGCGGCTGTGGCGAGATCGGCATGAACCTCACGCTCTACGGTTATCAGGAGCACTGGCTGGCGGTGGACTGCGGGATGATGATTCGCCAGGACCTACCGGACACGCCGCTGCAGGTGCCCAACCTGACGACCCTCGCCACCCAGGAGATCACGCCCCAGGCGCTAGTGATCACCCACGGTCATGAGGATCACATCGGCGCGGCCGCGTGGCTATGGCCGCGCTGGGGCTGTCCGATCTACGCCACCCCGCTGGCAGCCGGGCTGCTACGCGCCAAGTTTCACGAGCGCGGCCTGGCCAGCGACGCCATCCAGGTGATCGAGCCGGGCGAAGCGCTGGATAACGGGCCCTTCAGCCTGCGCTACCTGCCGCTGACCCACTCGATTCCAGAGAGCTGTGCACTGCTGATCATGACGCCACACCACAAGGTACTGCACAGCGGCGACTGGAAGCTCGATCCCGAGCCGCTGATCGGGGCCCCCATGGACCCGGCGCTGTTCCAGGCCCTGGCACCGATCGACCTGGTGGTCGGCGACTCCACCAATGCCACCCTGCCCGGCCATTCGCGCAGCGAGGGCGACGTGGCACGCGCGCTAGAACGCACGCTTGCTGCCTGCCCGGGCCGCGTGATCGTCAGCTGCTTCGCCAGCAACCTGGCGCGGGTGCTGGCAGTGGGTCGCGCAGCGGCGAATACCGGCCGCCGCGTCTGCCTGATGGGGCGCTCCATGGAGCGCATGGTCGGCGTGGCTCGCGGGCTAGGCTATCTTGACGACCTACCACCGCTGGTGCCGGTGCGCGACCTCGGCTACCTGCCGCCCGAGGAGGTACTGGTGATCGCCACCGGCAGTCAGGGCGAGCCGCGCGCTGCGCTGTCGCGGCTGGCGCAGAACCGCCACCCCCACTTCGAGCTGGTCGACGGCGACAGCGTGATCTTTTCCGCCAAGGCGATCCCCGGCAACGAGCGCCTGATCGAGCGCCTCCAGCACGGCCTGCGACGGCTAGGTGTCGCCCTCTTCGATGAGCATCAGCACCCTGAGCTCCACGCCTCCGGGCATCCCGCCCAGGATGAATTGGCGATCTTTTATGACTGGATCAAGCCTCGCCACCTGCTGCCGGTACACGGTGAACAGCGCCATCAGCAAGCGCATTCGGCGCTGGCCGAGCGCCTCGGCATCGCCGCCCCGCTGATTCCGGTCGACGGCGATCTGATACGCTTCGACGCTGATGGCCTGGCGCTCGAAAGCCGTCATCCGCAGCCTCCCTGCATCGTCAGCCAGAATGCCGTGACCCCGGCGCCGGGACTAAACGGCAGTGACACGACGCGTCGCGGCAGCCTGTTTTTGGCGATCACGGTAATGCCAGATGGCGATGGCTGGGCTCGTATCGGTCGCCTGGTGGTCGATGCCAGCGCCGCTTCACACCTCGATGAAGACGAGCTCGGCGACTGGCTGGACGATCAATTGGCGGCACTCTACGCCGACGATCTGGCCGACCTGCGTCGTCGGTTGCAACCACGCATGATCGACTATCTCGGCGAACGCATGCGCCATTTACCCACCGTCCATCTGCAACTGCTGGCGGGGGAACGCGTCGAACCATAGCTCGTTTCACCGCCCGCCCTACAACGAAAGGACGAACCCTTAGGCCCGCCCTTTCAACATACCCGAATAACTTTCGTTCAGCTTTTATTGGCGTTCTTCGGTGGACGGCCCCGACGACGCTTGGGCTGTTCACCCACCAGGTCATCCAGAGAAAGCCCGGCGTCATTGATGGCCTCACGAATCTCGGCCAGCTTGCGCTCCTTCATGGCTTCCTCTTGCTGGCGCTGCTTGTCCTCATCCTGCTTCTGTTCGATCACTTCGCCGATGACCTCGGCGAGCTTATGCAGTTGCTCCATGCTCAGCTGACGCGCGGCGGCACGAGCAACGTTCTTATTGCGAGCGATACGCTCCAGAGATTCGGAAGACATCGGCCTCCTCCATGTCGAAAGTCAAGGGATACGAACACGCGATACCTGGTTAAAAAGTATAAGCAGATATTACAACTTGGCAAGAAAAGACAAGAGAAAAAAACCGCCACTCTCAATCGATATGGCGGTCATTGACACATCACAAACCAGGATGAGCTGAGGGGGTTGAATACTATCCGCCGGTCATATTCATAAAGCGAACCACCTGAACATCACCGTCGGTGGTGAAATGATGGCGCTCGGGCTTGAGCGGCATGGCCTCGATAATGGCCGTCTTGAGCGCCTCCATATCCCCCGGATGACGGCGCAGCACGGCGCGAAGATCCACCGAATGCTCATTCCCCAGACATAGCAGCAAGCGCCCTTCCACCGTGACCCGTACGCGATTGCAGGTCGAGCAGAAGTTGTGGCTGTGGGGAGAAATGAAGCCAACCCGCGAGTCGCTATCGGCCATGCGGAAATAGCGCGATGGGCCGAGCGTGCTTTCGGTGGTGGGCACCAGCGGGTAACGCGCCTCAATCAACGCCTGGACCTCGTCGCTGGAGCAGAAAGTCTCGGCCCGCGAGTGATCTGAGACATCGCCTAGCGGCATCTCCTCGATGAAGCTGATGTCCAGCGCTTCGCGCCGCGCGAACTCAACCAGATCGAGGACCTCGTCATCGTTACGCCCCTTGAGTATCACCGCGTTGAGCTTGATACGTTCAAAACCGGCCTCACGCGCGGCACGAATGCCGTCGATTACCTTGTGCAGGTCCCCGGTACGGGTAAGCTGGCGAAACTTGTCGGCATCCAGCGAATCGAGGCTCACGTTGAGCCGCTGGAGCCCCCCATCGCGCAGGGTCCGGGCATGCTTGACCAGCCCGGCACCGTTGGTGGTCATGGCAAAATCCTTCAAACCCAGCGTGCCAATCTCAGACACCAACTGCTCGATACCGCGCCGTACCAGCGGCTCACCACCGGTCAACCTGACCTTCTCTACCCCGAGTTCAACGAAAGCACGCGCCACCATCGACAGCTCTTCCAGGGTCAACACCTGGGCGCGAGGCAAAAAGGTCATCTCCTCGCTCATGCAGTAGACACAGCGGAAGTCGCAGCGATCGGTCACCGAAATGCGCACATAGCGCACACGGCGATTGAAGTCATCGATCAGCGTCGTCATATGCTCTCCCAGCGGCGTGCAGCATGAGTGTCGGTGGCTCGTTCGGCCACCCAATAAGCACCGTGCCGGGTATGCTCTTTCTTCCAGAACGGCGCTCGGGTTTTGAGATAGTCCATGATGAAGTCGCAAGCCTCGAAGGCCGCACGCCGATGCGCGCTGGCCACCGCGACCAGCACGATGGGATCGCCCGGTGCGAGCCGGCCTACGCGGTGAATCAGGTGCACACCGTCGAGGGGCCAGCGCTGCTCGGCTTCGCTAACGATTTGCGACAACGCCGCTTCGGTCATGCCTGGATAGTGCTCGAGGCTCAGCGCTTCCACATCGGGTTTTTCGTTGAAGTCACGCACCAGGCCAGTGAAACACACCACCGCGCCGATATCACTGCGGCCTTCGCACAGCGCTCGCTGCTCGGCACCGGCATCGAAAGGCGCCTGCTGAATTCGAATCATCATCAGCCTCCCGTGACGGGGGGAAAGAAGGCCACCTCGTCACCTTCGGTCAGCGGCGTGTCGTCGCCGCCCATGACTTGATTGACGGCGCACAGAATGCGCCCCTCCTCGAGTAACACGAAGTTGGCATCGCGCGCCTTGAGGGCCAGTTTGAGCGCTGCGACATCCGGCCGCGCCAACGACGCAACGGGAATTTCCAGCTCACTGACGCCGAGCCGCTCACGCAACTCGGCAAGACACTTGACGCGCACGCTGCGCGAATCGGCGTGCGGACCGAGGCTTACTTCGCCACTGTAACAGTCATCGGTCACGATCTGGGCACCTGTGCTCGACGGCATCTCGCCGCGCCGATAATCGCCGGACTTTCCGCCCTGCTTGGAGAGCAGGCGAATCTCGCCGATCAGCATATCCTTGTCGACCGCCTTGCACATGTCATACAGCGTCAAGCAGGCCACCGACACCGCCGTCAGCGCCTCCATTTCGACGCCAGTACGGCCATTCAAGCGACAGCTGGCGGTGACCTCGACGCAGCTACGCTGTTCATCGAGGCGGAAGTCGACGCTGACCTTGGACAGTGCCAACTGGTGGCATAGCGGAATCAGCTCGTGGGTCCGCTTGGCGGCCTGTATGCCGGCGATACGCGCAGTGGCCAACACGTCGCCCTTGGGCAGGCCGCCGTCGGCCAGTAACGCCAGCGTTGCCGGACGCATCGTGATACTGCCGCCAGCCACCGCCTCGCGGCGACTCTCTTGCTTGTCGGCGACATCCACCATGTGGGCCTCGCCGCGGGTGTTTAGATGGGTCAGGCTCATAGCGTTGCATGCCTCATATCAGACTGTCGAAGGGTTGCACGGTGACCGCTTCTCCACTGGCCACCCCGGCACGCGAGGCGTCGATCTCGATCAGGCAGTTGGCGGCGCTCATCGACGACAGAATGCCAGAGCCCTGGGCGCCGGTACTGCGCACCCACAGCTGGCCATCGGCGTCGCAGCGGTAGATGCCACGCACGAAGTCGACCCGCTCCAGGCGGCTATCAAGCGCCCCCTCGGCACGCGCCGTCAAGCGCGGCGGCTGCCAGTCCGGCTCACCCTGCAGGCGCCGTAACACCGGCTGCACGAATTCGAGGAAGGTCACCATGACCGCCACCGGATTGCCGGGCAGCCCAAAGAAGGGCACCTGCCGCGGCCCCAGGCGTCCACAGGCCAGCGGGCGACCAGGGCGAATGGCAATCCGCCAGAAGCCGAGCTCGCCAAGCTCATTGAGTGCCGCCTTGATCCAGTCGGCCTGCCCCACCGAAACCCCACCGCTGGTGATCAGCATGTCGTGGTCACCGGCGGCCGCGGCCAGCGCGCTGACCACCCGCTCACGGCAGTCGGCAAGTATCCCCAGATCGACCACCTCGACGCCGAGCCGGGTCAGCATGCCGCGCAGCGTGAAACGGTTGGCATCATAGATGCCCGCCTCGGGTAACGGTTGTCCCGGCGCAGTGACTTCGTCGCCGGTGGAGAAGATCGCCACCCGCGGCCGGCGATGGACGCTGGCACCTGCCAATCCCAGCGAGGCCAGCAAACCGAGATGCTGAGGCTGCAGTCGCGTGCCAGCGTCCAGCACCCGCTGACCGCGAGCGATGTCCTCGCCGGCCTGGCGCACGTTCTGACCACGCCGCACGCGCTCGGCGCGACTGATCTCGACCGCCCGGTCACCATCTGCCGCGAGCTGTTCGCTCATGATCACGGTGTCCGCCCCGTCGGGCAGCGGCGCGCCGGTGGTAATGCGCAGCGCCGTACCGGCCGCCAGTGGCTGCGACCAGCGCTGGCCGGCCAGTACGTCGCCCACCACCGGCCAGCGACGCAGCGGGTGCTCGGGCCAGGCCAGCGCGATCCCGTCCATCGCTGCGTTGGTGTTCTGGGGGACATCGATAGGCGACACCAACGGCTCGGCCAGCACCCGCCCGAGTAGCGCCTCGAGGGGCACTTGCTGGGTCTCGAGTGGCGTCGCGAACAGGCCGTCCAACGCGGCGCGGGCCTCGCCAACGCTGAGCATGCGCTCGCCGAGCTCGAAGCACGACAGGCTCATGACGTCACCTCCCGTGGCCGCGCCTGATGGGGCCAATCCCGCTGCCAGGCCAGTATCCAGTCACAAAGCCGCTGATGATCGTCCAGATCGAGCCCCTCAACCTCCGCCGGCAGGTCCAGCGCATCGGGACTGGCGACCGCTCGCACCCAGGGATCGTCATGTGCCAGCAGCGGCTTGCCCAGCGCTGCGCGATGCAGCTCGAGCTTGGGCAGCGGCCAGGCCTTGAAGCCCTCGACCAGCACCAGGTCGGGGGCCAGCGGCGCCAGCTGGGCAAGCAGCTGCGCCAGGTCCGGTTCGCCGGCATCGGGCGTATTGAACATCAAGGCAGTGCGTGCCCGCGAGGCGATCAGCATCGGCGCGGCGCCGGCTTCGCGCAGGCGGTAGCTGTCCTTGCCTGGCTGGTCGATATCGAAGGCGTGATGGGCATGCTTGATCACCGCGGGCCTGATCCCGCAGGCCTGTAGCCGGGGCAACAGGGCCTCGAGCAAGGTGGTCTTGCCGGTGCCGCTCCAGGCGGCAATGCCGAGCAGCGGCAGCTGCGCATCGAAGGTCAGCGTCATCGGGATACCGTTGGCGTGTTCGCCGCCAGGCGCCGCTCGAGCGCCTCGCGCTCAGCGGGGCGATTGAGATTGGCAAAGGCCTCGGGGCAGTCGCTGAAGTCGACGTAGCAATCGTTGTGACGGGCATACCAGCGGTCGATCTTGCGCTCGCCATCGGCCAGTGCGGCGGCGAGATCGTCGGCCAGATCGCGGCGCATCAGCGCCACCACCGGGTGGGCTCGCTCGCCGTCGTGGGCTACCGCGATGTCGTGCGCGCCAATGCCTTGCCACAGCCGCGGCACCAGCGCCATGGGCAGCGCCGGGGTATCGCAGGGCACCACCACGACCCAGTCCTGGCGCGCGGCCAGCAAGCCGCTCCAGATACCCATCAACGGCCCCTGGTAGCCCGCTTCGCGGTCGCACACCACACGACAGCCCAACGCCCGGTAATCCTCCAGGTGGCGGTTGGCGTTGAGCACCACCTCCTCGACGTGGGGCTCCAGGCGCTCGCGCACGTGAGCGACCAGCGGCCGCCCCAGGAAGGTGCTGAGCCCCTTGTCGCAGCCGCCCATGCGCCGGCCTTCGCCACCGGCGAGAATCACGCCGCTGAGCGGCAGCCGCTGGTTCATCTCCACGCCCCTCGTCATACCATCTTCGCCTCGCGGCAGCCCATTGTCCGCTCCTTGACCTTGTCTCATATTGACCAAATGATCAAACCCGACAGGCGTTGTAAGTCTTTGTCTAAAGACTACCCCATGGGCGCTATCACTGCGACCGTCAGAGGCGCTATACAGGCCTAAAGTCATAGCCGATTCATCGGCTTATCTTTGTAGCGGGGACACGCTATCATGCCGTCAAGGATCTTCAACAAGGACAGCGCATGAGTGGTTTCGACGTCGGGGCACGCCTCAAGCAGTTGCGACTAAGGGCAGCGCTCTCGCAGCGCGAACTGGCCAAGCGTGCCGGAGTGACCAACAGCACCATCTCGCTGATCGAGCAAAACAGCGTCAGCCCGTCGGTCAGCTCACTGAAGAAGATACTCGATGCCATGCCGGCCTCGATCAGCGAGTTCTTCGCTGGTGAACAGAGCAGCCAAGAGAAGGTCTTCTACCGCGCCAGCGAACTGACCGAAATCGGCGATGGCCAGCTATCATGGCGGCTGGTCGGTGCGCGGCGACCCAACCGCAGCATGTCGATCATCCACGAGCGCTACCCGCCCGGTGCCGACACCGGCGACGACATGCTGGAGCACGACGGCGAGGAAGGCGGCGTGGTGGTGGCCGGTACCATCGAGCTCACCGTCGATGGCGAGGCGCGCCTGCTGACCGCCGGCGACGCCTACTACTTCGATTCGCGGCTACCCCACCGCTTTCGCAACGTCAGCGACAACGAATGCGTGATCGTCAGTGCCAACAACCCACCGTCGTTTTCTGATGGCAGTGGCGAGCACCACCACCATTAAAGGGTCATTCGCCCTCGCGTGCCGGCGGCAGGATCAGGTTGAGGACGATCCCCACCACTGCCGCCAGACTCACGCCCTGCAGGGTGAACTGACCGCCGCCGAACTGCATTCCGCCGATGCCGAACACCAGAATCAACGACACCACTACCAGGTTACGCGGCGCGGTCAGCGAGTGGCCAGCGCGCACCAGGGTGTTCATGCCGACCACCGCGATGGAGCCGAACAGCAGTACCATGATGCCGCCCATCACCGGCCCGGGAATGGTCTGCAGCACGGCGCCGAGCTTAGCGACGAAGGCCAAGAGGATGGCGAAGCAGGCGGCAACGATCATGTAGCGCGGATTGAAGGCGCGGGTCAGGGTCACCGCCCCGGTCACCTCGGAGTAAGTGGTATTCGGCGGGCCGCCGAACAGCGCCGCAGTGGAGGTGGCCAGACCATCCCCGAGCAACGTGCGATGGAGGCCGGGTTTCTCCAGGTAATTCTTGCGGGTCACCGAGCCGATCGCCACCATGTCGCCGATATGCTCCACCGCCGGCGCTATCGCCACCGGAATCATGAACAGGATCGCCGCCCAGTGGAAACTCGGTGCAGTAAAGCTGGGTAGCGCCACCCAGCTCGCCTCTCGCACCGGCGAGAAATCGACAACGCCCATGGCCAGCGCCAGCAGATAGCCGACGACGATACCGCCCATGATCGGAATCAACCGCAGCAGCCCGCGGCCAAATACCGCCAGCACCAGGGTCACCATCAGACTGATCATCGACAGCGTGATGGCCTGGCCGTAGCCGATATGCTCGCTGGTCTCGCCGCTGGCCATATCGACCGCCACCGGCGCCAATGCCAGCCCGATCACCATGATCACCGGGCCCACCACCACCGCCGGCAGCACCCGATGCAGCCAATCGGTGCCCTTGACACGCACCACTTGCGACATGGCGACATAGACGAGCCCCGCCGCCAGCAACCCGCCGAGGGTCTCGGAGACACCGAAGCTGGCGACTGAGCCCTGTATGGGTGCGATAAAAGCAAACGACGAGGCCAGGAATACCGGCACGCTCTGCCGCGTCACGGCATGGAATACTAGCGTGCCCGCCCCGGCGGTAAACAGCGCCACGCTGGGATCGAGGCCGGTCAGCAGCGGCACCAGCACTAGCGCGCCGAAGGCCACGAACAGCATCTGGGCGCCGGTCAGCAGCGTCTTGGGCAGGCTGGGCGACGGCTCCACTGGGGCCGCAGTCGAGTCGCTCATGGGTTGCTTCCTCTAGTCATCAAATTGTTGTGAACAAAAAAATGCCCCTCGAAAGGGGCGCAGAATGCATGTTGACGTCAGCGGGTGCCGAAGATCTTGTCCCCAGCATCTCCTAATCCGGGCACGATATAGCCGTTCTCGTCGAGGCGCTCGTCAATCGCCGCGGTGTAGATCTCCACCTCGGGGTAGGCCTCCTGCACGCGGCGAATGCCCTCCGGTGCAGCCACCAGTACGATCACCTTCATCAGCGGACAGCCGCGGGCCTTGAGCATGTCGAGGGTGGCCAGCATCGAACCACCGGTGGCCAACATCGGATCGATGACGATCGCCAGGCGCTCGTCGAGATCGTTGGTGAACTTCTCGAAATAGGGCACCGGCTCGAGGGTCTCCTCGTTACGATAGAGCCCCACCACGCTGATCCGCGCGCTGGGTATCAGGTCGGTGACGCCGTCCAGCATGCCCAGCCCGGCGCGCAGGATCGGCACGATGGTGACCTTCTTGCCCTTGAGCAGCTGCACCGGGATCTTGTCACCGCTCCAACCGTCGATCTCCTGGGTCTGCAGCTCGAGATCCTTGGTCGCCTCGTAGGTCAACAGTTTGGCCAGCTCACCAGCCAACTCCCGGAAGCTCTTGGTACTGATCCCCGCTTCGCGCATCAGCCCGAGCTTGTGCTGTACCAGAGGATGGTCGATGGCGTGAACGCTCATGGCGGAAGGCTCCCTCGTCAGGCTGACGTCTATTGGATGAACAAATTGCGCGCAATTCTAGCCTGATCAGGCGTTCAGGTTAAGGCCCGACGGCGTCAGGGGCAGCGGGCAGCTGCCAATCGATGGGCTCGCGCCCGCGGGCCGCCAGGAACGCATTGGCCTGGGAGAAATGCCGCTGGCCGAAGAACCCGCGGTGCGCCGACAGCGGCGAGGGGTGCGGCGAGTGCAGTACCAGGTGACGGCTGCGATCGACGAAGGCGGCCTTCTTCTGGGCGTAGCTGCCCCACAGCAGGAAGGCGACGTGGTCGCACTGCTCGTTGACCGCGGCAATGGCGCGGTCGGTGAAGGTCTCCCAGCCGCGACCGCGATGCGAGCCGGCATTGCCCTGCTCCACGGTCAGCACGCTGTTGAGCATCAGCACGCCCTGGCGCGCCCAGTGCTCGAGAAAGCCGTGACTGACCGGGGTGGTGCCAAGGTCTTGAGCCAGCTCCTTGTAGATGTTCTGCAGCGACGGCGGCGTAGGCACCCCCGGGCGTACCGAGAAGCATAATCCATGGGCCTGACCGGGTCCGTGGTAAGGGTCCTGCCCAAGCACCACCACCCTGACCTGATCCAGCGGAGTCAGCTGAAAAGCGCGGAACCAGTGGGCCGAGTGCGGATAGATCACCTTGCGCGCGGCCTTCTCGGCCGCCAGGAAATCGCGTAGTGCCTGCATGTAAGGCGCCTGCAGCTCATCGCCAAGCGGCGCCTGCCAACTCTCGGGAAGCGGTGATTCCGGCATCATGGCCTCCTTGACGCGAGACATTCAGGGCGTCTGGCCACGCACCTGATCGACAAGCGGTTCGACATAGGCGATGCCCATGTCCCAGGGGAACTGGATCCAGCAGTCCTGGGCGACTTCGGTCAGGCACTGGTCGACCAGCGGACGCCCTTCGGGCTTGGCATAGACGGTCACGAAGTGCGCCTTGGGCAGCATCTCGCGAACCGCCCGTGCGGTCTTGCCGGTATCGACCAGGTCGTCGACCAGCAGCCAGCCGTCACCATCGTGCTCGACGCCCTTCATGACATCGAGGCCGCCCTGGTCCATATGGTCATAGCTCTTGATGCACACGGTGTCGATCAGCCGCACGTTGAGTTCGCGGGCAATCAGGGCCGCGGGAATCAGCCCACCCCGGGTGATGGCGATGATGCCCTTGAAGTCCCGCTCGACCAGTTGATGGCACAGCGCGCGCACATCGCGATGGAGCTGGTCCCAGGAAACGGTAAAGTGCTGCTGATAGCGGTTGGCGCTCATGATCGGATACCGGTAAACGACAGGGTGAAGACGCTATTACTCGTCCTCGGTGAAAGAACAGACCGCGAAAACGCCGTAACCGGCATCGCGAATCTTCTGCGACCCACCGAGTTCCGGCAGATCGATGATAGTGGCGGTTTCCACCACCTGGCCGCCGCTGCGCGTGATCAGCTTGGACGCGGCCAGCATGGTACCGCCGGTGGCGATCAGGTCGTCCATGACCAGAATCCGGTCGCCCTGCTGAAAGGCGTCGGAGTGCAGCTCGACCTCCGACTTACCGTACTCCAGGGTATAGGTCTCGCTGACAGTACGGAACGGCAGCTTGCCCTTCTTGCGTACCGGCACGAAACTGCAGCCCAGCTCGTAGGCCAGCGGCGCGCCGATGATGAACCCGCGCGCATCGATGGCAGCGAT
This sequence comes from Franzmannia pantelleriensis, assembly GCF_900102875.1. Classification (GTDB taxonomy): domain Bacteria; phylum Pseudomonadota; class Gammaproteobacteria; order Pseudomonadales; family Halomonadaceae; genus Franzmannia; species Franzmannia pantelleriensis. The sequence continues at coordinate 140,853 of NZ_FNGH01000006.1, read as the reverse complement.
CGCGTCCAGATCCATTTCCTGATAGCGGTGCACGAAGCTGTCGATCAGTTTGCGGAAGGCCGCACTGTTCTGCAGCAGCGGCGTGATATCGCGGAAGTTGACTCCCGACTGCGGCCAGTCGGGGACGGTACGAATCACGGATTTGATGTAGTCGCCGTATATGCTCATCGCGGATCGGTCTCATCGGGTCAGTCGAGGAAAAGGAACTTGAGGACAAACAGCAGCGCCAGCACGATCACCGCCGGGTTGAGATCGCTAAAACGGCCCGACAATGCCTTGATCGCCACATAGCTGACGAAGCCCAGCGCAATGCCCTCGGCGATCGAGAAGGTCAGCGGCATGGCCAGTGCGGCAATCAGCACCGGGGCCGCCTCGGTGACATCTTCCCAGTCGGCGTGAGCCAGGCTACCGGCCATCAGCACCGCCACGTAGAGCAGCGCCCCGGCGGTGGCATAGGCGGGGATCGAACCGGCCAGCGGGGCGAAGAACAGGCTGACCAGGAACAGCCCGGCCACCACTATTGCGGTGAGGCCAGTGCGGCCACCCGAGGCGATACCCGCGGTAGATTCAATGTAGCTGGTGGTGGTGGAGGTGCCCATCACCGCGCCAGCCATGGAGGCGCCACTGTCGGCCATCATCGCACGCCCGATGCGCGGCAGCTTGCCGTCCTTGTCGAGCAGCTTGCCGCGGTGGGCTACCCCGATCAGGGTGCCGGAGGTATCGAACAGGTCAACGAACAGGAACGCGAAGATCACGCTGAGCATGGCAACGTCCAGCGCCCCGGCGAAATCGAGCGCCATGAAGGTCGGGGCGATCGACGGCGGCGCAGAGACCAGGCCGCCGTACTCGTTGTGGCCGAGCAGAATGGCCATCACGGTGACGCCCAGAATCCCGATCATTACCGCACCGGTGACCCTGAGATAGGCCAACGCGGTGATCGCAAAAAAACCTACCAGCGCATAGATCGCTGCCGGCTCGGAGAGATCACCGAGCGCCACATAAGTGGCCGGATTGGAGACCACGATACCGGCGTTCTTGAGCGCGATCATTGCCAGGAACAGGCCGATACCGGCGGCGATGCCCAGTCGCAGCGAAAGCGGAATGGCGTTGATGATCCATTCGCGGATCTTGAACACGCTGAGCAGAAAGAAGATGAAGCCCGAGAAGAACACCGCGCCGAGCGCTGCTTCCCAGGTGTAACCCATACCCAGCACCACGCCGTAGGTGAAGAAGGCGTTGAGGCCCATGCCCGGCGCCTGGGCAATCGGATAGTTGGCCCACAGCCCCATGATCAGACAGCCCACCGCGGCGGCCAGACAGGTGGCGACGAACACCGCGCCGTAGTCCATGCCTGTCTCTGAGAGGATGCTGGGATTGACGAAGATGATGTAGGCCATGGTCAGGAAAGTGGTGATCCCGGCAATGACCTCTGTCTTGATGGAGGTATTGTGTTCAGACAGCTTGAAGTGGTTGTCCAGCAGTCGTTTCATCGGCTTAGTCCTGCGCGTGGGCGCTCAGCGCCCGAGGTGCGAGAAAAGCCGCACATGGTACCCAAAGGCGTCGGCGGATGCGAGACGCGTATCGAGCGGCATGGCGACCTGCGTTGATTGTTGTGATGGCCGGCAAGGCGCCGGTCCCGTCTATCTATAAGCAAGCCTTGCGCCATTGACCACTCTCACCACCAACGAAAACTTGACGGAGCGGTCAAAGCAAGCGTTTTAGTGCGCATACCGACTCGCCAGCACCCGCTCGACGGTCTCGACAATGGCCTGGGTCTGGGGGTCGATCTCGATATTGACGCGATCACCGGGCCGGCGCTCGGCGAGGGTGGTGCGCGCCAGGGTCTCGGGAATCAGATTGACGCAGAAGCGCACCCGCCCTGGCGTAGCGTCGGCCAAGCCGCCGATGGTCAGACTGATACCGTCCACCCCGATATAGCCCTTGTCGAAGATGAAGCGACCGAACTCGGCGTCCAGCTCGAACCATAGCCGGCGATTATTGGGGGCTTCATCCAGCTCGACCAGCTCGGCCATGCTGATGACATGGCCCGACATGGCGTGACCACCGATCTCGTCGCCGAATCGCGCCGCACGCTCGATATTGACGCGATCGCCCTCCTTCAGCGCACCAAGATTGGTCAGCCGCAGGGTCTCGCGCATCAAGTCGAAGCTGACCTGATCGCCATCGAGCGCAGTGACCGTCAGGCACACGCCGTTGTGAGCCACCGACGCCCCCAGCGTCAGTCCCTCGCGCAGCGCTGCGTCAAGCTCGAGTACGTGGGTGCGAAACTCGGTTTTTTCGATGACGCGGGTGACCGCGGCCGTTCCCTGTACGATGCCTGTGAACATGCTCTCTCCTGACGCTGGCCGACCCACACCCGACAGTCGTGCCAGGCGCTGGAAAGCCATCTAGTGTAATGAATCGGCGTGCCAGGCGTCCATGTGGAGCGTCCTGTCAGGGCTTCGCCCATATCAGACGAAATGTCTGAAAAATGCAATAATGCAGGAATATTTACCACGCCACTGGCAAGCGGCCTTTATCTTGAACTAAAGTCGTTGACATTATCCGAGCGAGGCGCCTAGAATTCTCGCCACATATTTCAGGCGCCGATTTGACCCCGGATTGCGGGCGCCCTCCTTCCCCCAGGGAAGGAGAAGTGCAGCTAAAAGGGTGTGTCCAGCGTTGATGGCCACCCGCAAGGGTGGCCTTTTTTTTGCCCCCACTGCCCCGCCCGCCAGCGCCGCAACGCGACAGGACCATGATTACACTTTCCAACGTCTCCAAGACCTATGGCCAGGGCCACGCCGCCGTCGAGGCACTCAAGCCGCTCGACCTGCACGTTCCCGAAGGCACCATCTACGGTGTCATCGGGCTCTCCGGTGCCGGAAAGTCGACGCTGATCCGCTGCGTCAACCTCCTCGAGCGCCCCACCAGCGGCAGCATAAGCGTCGACGGTCAGGAACTCACCACCCTCAGCGGTGACGCCCTCAACCAGGCTCGTCATCGCATCGGCATGATCTTCCAGCACTTCAACCTGCTGGCATCACGCACGGTCTTCGCCAATGTCTCCTTACCGCTCGAGCTGATGGGCGTACCGCGGGCCGAGATACGCCAGCGGGTCGCCCCACTGCTGGAGCTGGTCGGCCTCAGCGACAAGGCCAACCAGTATCCGGCGCAGCTCTCCGGTGGCCAAAAGCAGCGGGTGGCCATTGCCCGCGCCCTGGCCAGCAAGCCCAAGGTGCTGCTGTGTGACGAGGCCACCTCGGCCCTCGACCCGCAGACCACCGGCTCGATCCTGGCACTGCTGCAGGAGATCAATCGCAGCCTGGGCCTGACCATTCTGCTGATCACCCACGAGATGGAAGTGGTCAAGCGGATTTGCCACCGGGTCGGCCTGATTTCGGCTGGCAGCCTGGTCGAGGAAGCCGAGGTCGGCGATTTCTTTACCGCACCACGCACTCAACTGGGCCGCGAGTTCATCACCGAATTCCTGAAGCTCGAACCGCCCCGCGCACTGGTCGAACGGCTCGACGCCGACCCCGGCGACCACTCGCACCCGGTCGTCCGCCTGGCATTCTCCGGCGATGCCGTATCGACGCCGCTGATCTCGCGCCTGGCTCGCGACTGCCAGATCGATGTCAGCATCCTGCAGGCCAAGGTCGAGTCGATCCAGGATCGCACCCTGGGGCTGATGATCGCCGAGCTGATCGGGCCGTCGGACAAGACCCGCGAAGCCATCGACTACCTCGAAACCCATGATCTTCACGTGGAGGTGCTCGGCCATGTCCAGCGCGATGCTTGACCTGATTCTCAAGGCGACACTCGACACCCTGTATATGGTCGGCGTATCGAGTCTGATCTCGGCGCTGCTGGGCGTGCCGCTGGGCGTAATGCTGTACGTGACCCGGCCACGCCAGATCCTTGCCCAGCCGGCACTCAACCGGGTACTGGGCGTAGTGACCAACATCGGCCGCTCGGTGCCCTTCATCATCCTGATGGTGGCGATCATTCCCTTTACACGAATGATCGTCGGCACCTCCATCGGCACCAACGCCGCCATCGTACCGCTGACCATCGCCGCGATTCCGTTCGTGGCACGCCTGGTCGAAGGTGCGCTCAACGAGATCTCGCCGGGCCTGATCGAAGCCGCCCAGTCGATGGGCGCCACACCGCTACAGATCATCACCAAGGTGCTGCTGCCCGAGGCACTCGGCGGCATCATCACCGGGCTGACCATCACCGTAGTCACCCTGGTCAGCTATTCGGCGATGGCCGGTGCCGTCGGTGGCGGAGGGCTGGGCGACCTCGGCATCCGCTACGGTTACAACCGCTTCGACCCTACGGTGATGCTGATCACCGTGGCGATCCTGGTGGTCATGGTCCAGGGCTTCCAGAGTCTCGGCGACCACCTGGTGCGCCGCACCGACCACAAGTGATCCGTTTTCACTCGGCGCCGCACCTGGAATAGCGGCGCCTTCCACCGCCTCGCTTCGAGGCATCAAGGAGATACTGCGCTCATGAATGACACCCTCTCCCGTCAGTTCACCCCGTCGCGCCTGCTCGGCGGCTTGATGCTCGCCGGCAGCCTGGCACTGGCCGGCTGCGGCAACGGCGACGATGCCACCGAGAGCCGCTCGATCAGCGTCGGCACCGTGGCCGGCCCCGAGACCGAAGTCATGGAAGTCGCGGTGCGCATCGCCAAGGAGGAGTACGATCTCGACGTCGAGATCGTCGAATTCACCGACTACGTCTCCCCCAACGCCGCACTGGCCGACGGTAGCCTCGACGCCAACGCCTATCAGCACGAGCCCTACCTGCAGAGCATGGTCGACGATCGCGGCTACGAGCTGGTCGCCGCCGGACGCAGCTTCGTCTACCCGATCGGCGCTTACTCCGAGCGCCACACCAGCATCGACGAGTTGCCCGATGGCGCTATCATCGCCCTGCCCAACGACCCGTCCAACGAGGGTCGCTCGCTGATCCTGATGCACAACGAGGGCCTGATCGAACTCGACGACCCGGAGAACCTCGAAGCCACGCCGGTCAACGTCATCGAGAACCCGCGCGACTTCCAGTTCCGCGAGATCGAGGCGGCCCAGCTGCCGCGGGTACTGCCCGACGTCGACATGGCCTTCATCAACAACACCTTCGCCCAGCCCGCCGGCCTCAGCCTCGACGATGCGCTGGTTCGCGAAGGCCCCGAGTCGCCCTACGTCAACCTGATCGTGGTGCGTGCCGGCGATGAAGAGCGCGAAGAGATCCGCCAGCTGGTCAGCGCCTATCAGCGCGACGAAGTGGCCGCCAAGGCCGAAGAACTGTTCGACGGCGGCGCGATTCCCGGCTGGGAGTAACACCGCCATTGCAACGCCACCGACAACAGGCCGGCCATGCCGGCCTGTTGTCGTCAGGAGGCCCCATGCCAACCGACTATTCATCTCTGGCGCGCCAGCTGGCGTCGCTGCTCGACGACCGTGACTGGCTGACCAATAGCGCCCAGACTAGCGCCTTTATCATGCACAGCGTGCCCGACCTCAACTGGGCCGGCTTTTATCTGCAACGCCAGCCGGAGCAACTCTCACTGGGCCCCTTCCAGGGCAAGCCGGCCTGCCATCCCATCCCGTTCAGCCAGGGGGTCTGCGGCGCCGCCGCACGCAGCCGCGACACCCAGCGCGTCGATGATGTGCACGCGATCGCCGACCACATCGCCTGCGACGCGGACTCGCGCTCGGAGCTGGTGGTGCCGATACTCAGTGGCGAACGACTGTGGGGCGTACTCGACCTCGACAGCCCACTTCCGGCCCGCTTCACGCCCACTGATCAGGCGGGGATCGAACGACTGGTGGCAGTATTCGTCGCTCGCAGCGACCTCGAGAGCGACAGCTAACCCCGCCCTAGATGCAAAGCGGCCCCGCAGCTAAGTAGCTGCGGGGCCGCTCTTGAATCTGGTAGGACCAAGCGGATTTGAACCGCTGACCTCCACGATGTCAACGTGGCGCTCTAACCAACTGAGCTATGGTCCTGCTGTCTTTGCCTATGCACATACCGCGAGTCGCAGTATGGTAGGACCAAGCGGATTTGAACCGCTGACCTCCACGATGTCAACGTGGCGCTCTAACCAACTGAGCTATGGTCCTACTGCCTTCCAGGAGATGGCTTGCCTGGCAACGGATGCGTATTTTACGCATCCGCCCCGGGAATGCAATAGCGGCGTAAAAATTCTTGGCGATCAGCCGCTTGGCCACATCCGGCGTCAGGATTTGACGCGCGCCACGGCGTCTTGCCAGCCCTGGTAGAGACGTTCGCGCTCATCATCGGGCATCCGCGGCTCGAAGGTGCGTTCACAGCGCCACAGCTCGGCGATCTCGTCCAGATCGCGATACCAGCCGATCTGCAGGCCGGCCAGATAGGCGGCCCCCAGCGCGGTGGTCTCGAGCACCGTGGGTCGATCCACCGGCACGCCAAGCATGTCGGCCAGAAACTGCATCAGCCAGTTGTTGCGCACCATGCCGCCATCGACGCGCAGCGTCCCGGTATTGGCCGCCATATCATCGTTCATGCATACCTGCAGATCGCGGGTCTGGTAGCAGACCGCCTGCAGCCCCGCGGCGACAATCTCGGCGATCCCGGTGTCCCGGGTCAGACCGAAGATGGCACCGCGTGCCTGGGGATCCCAGTGCGGCGCCCCGAGCCCGGTGAACGCCGGGACCAGATAGACATGATGCCCCTCCCGGGTCTTCCTGGCCAGCGCCTCGGTTTCGGCCGCGTCGTGGAACAGCTTGAGGCCGTCGCGCAGCCACTGCACTGTGGCCCCGGCCACGAAGATGCTGCCCTCCATGGCGTAGGTCGGCTTGCCGTTCAGCCGGTAACCCACGGTGGTCAACAGCCGATTGCGCGACGTCTCGGCGCTGTCGCCGGTATTGAGAATCATGAAGCAGCCGGTGCCATAGGTACTCTTGCCCATGCCCGGCTCGAAGCAGGCCTGACCGAACAGCGCCGCCTGCTGGTCGCCGGCCACGCCGGCAATCGGCAGCGCTGCACCCAGAAAGGACGCATCGGCATGGCCGAAGTCGTCGCTGGAGTCCTTGACCTCCGGTAACAGCGAGGCCGGAATGTCGAACAGTGCCAGCAGCTCATCATCCCAGCGCTGCTGGTGAATATTGAACAGCGCGGTACGCGAGGCGTTGGTGGCGTCGGTGGCGTGCACCTTGCCCCCGGTAAGACGCCAGATCAGAAACGTATCGACGGTGCCGAAGGCCAGCTCGCCGCGCTCGGCACGTGCGCGCGCGCCCTCGACATTCTCCAGCAGCCAGGCCAGCTTGGTGGCGGAAAAGTAGGGGTCGATCAGCAGCCCGGTACGCTCCTGCACCAGCGAGGTATGGCCGGCATCACGCAGGCGCTGGCAATAATCCGCCGTACGGCGATCTTGCCAGACGATTGCCCGATGCAGCACCTCACCAGTGTTGCGATCCCACAGCAAGGTGGTCTCGCGCTGATTGGTGATACCAATCCCGGCCACCTCGTCGGCGCCAACCCCCGCCTGCTCGAGCACTTGATGGGAGGTCTGCTCTACGGTCTTCCAGATGTCCTCGGCATCGTGCTCGATCCAGCCATCTTCGGGAAAGTGCTGGGTGAACTCCTGCTGAGCCACTTCAATGACGTTGGCCTGACGGTCAAACAGGATCGCCCGCGAACTGGTGGTACCCTGATCGATGGCAAGCAGGTAGGCAGGCATGGCGTTGTCCTCTATATCATTGGCTTTGAGTTTTCGTTTTCGCTGAATTCATGTTCGTTTTCGATAATTGGAGACTAAACTACTCACGGTAACGGCTCAAACCTTTGCAGGCGACTCGGCCTTGCACCTTAGTCGCACGCCGTACTGCGCACCTCCATCGAGCATTGCGCATACCTGATGTTTCATATTGACGAAATCACGTAAACTCATCACAACATCAAGGAGGTCGCATGAATCAGCGGGAACGTCAGGACGCCATCGTGGCACTGGTGAAACGCCAGGGCTACGCCGCCATCGAACAACTTACCAGCCACTTCGACGTGACGCCCCAGACCGTTCGCCGCGACCTAAACGCACTGGCCGCGGAAGGCTTGATACGTCGGGTTCACGGCGGTGCCGGGCTGGAATCGAGCACCGTCAACACCTCCTACAGCACCCGCAAGACGCTCAATCTGGATGCCAAGCGCCGCATCGCCGAGTTGCTGGCCTCCAAGATTCCCGACAACGCCTCGTTGTTCATCAATATCGGCACCAGCAACGAAGTCATCGCCGAGGCCCTCGATGATCACAAAGGGCTCGAGGTGATCACCAACAATCTCAATGTGGCCGCCACCCTGCAGCACAAGGAAGACTTCAACGTGATCGTCGCTGGCGGCCAGGTGCGCGCCCGGGACGGCGGCATCATCGGCGAAGCCACCATCGATTTCATCAACCAGTTCAAGGTCGATTTCGGCATTATCGGCATCAGCGGCATTGATGAAGACGGCTCGCTGCTCGAGTTCGACTACCAGGAGGTACGCGTCGCCCAGGCGATCATCCGCAACTCCCGGCAGGTCTTTCTGGCCGCCGACCACTCCAAGTTCCATCGCAACCCGGTGGTGCGCCAGGGCAACATTTCCCAGCTGGATGCCCTGTTCACCGACCGGCGACCGTCCGAGACCATCTGCCGCCTACTGGAGAACCACGACGTCACGCTGCATATCGCCTGACACCATGTTCGCTTGCGAACGTCACTCAGGAATGCCACCACGCGTCAGTGCCGCCGGGTCAAGAAGCCGCTCTAGTTCCTGGCGCGACAGCTCGGTCTGCTCCTCGGCCACATCGAGTATCGGTCGCCCCGCCTGATAGGCCTGCTTGGCAATCGCTGCCGCAGCGTCATACCCAATCACCGAGTTGAGTGCCGTGACCAGGATCGGGTTGCGTGCCAGCGGCTCACGCAAATTGGCTTCGCGGACCTTGAAGGTGGCAATGGCGCGATCGGCAAGCAGCTGACTGGTGTTACTGAGCAGTGCAATGCCGGTCAACAGGTTATTGGCAATCAGTGGCAGCATGACGTTGAGCTGGAAGTTGCCGCTCTGCCCCGCCACCGTCACCGCGCTATCCAGACCGATCACCTGGGCCGCGACCTGGGCCGCGGACTCGGGAATCACCGGATTGACCTTGCCCGGCATGATCGAACTCCCCGGCTGCAGCGCTTCGAGTTCGATCTCACCGAGACCGGCCAGCGGCCCCGAATTCATCCAGCGCAAATCGTTGGCGATCTTCATCACCACACAGGCGTAGCCGCGCAGGTGGCCGGAGAGCTCGACGGCGGCATCCTGGGACGCGAGGCTGGCAAACAGGCTATCGTTGGGGGTCAGCGCAAGCCCGGTCTGCTCGGAGAGCACGCGCGCCATGCGTTCGGCAAACTCGGGATGCGCGTTGATCCCGGTACCCACCGCGGTGCCTCCCTGGGCGAGTCGCATCAAACGCTGCTGACCGCTCACCAAGCGTTCACCGGCCTGCGCCACCTGGCTCGCCCAGGCCCCCAGCTCCTGGCTCATGCGCACCGGCATGGCATCCATCAGATGCGTGCGCCCGGTCTTGACGACAGCGTCCAGTTCGACCGCACGCGCCTCGATGGTGGTGCGCAGGTGGTCCAGGGCCGGCAGCAACCGCCGCTCGACCTCGAGGGCCGCTGAGAGATGAAGCGCGGTGGGAATGACGTCGTTGCTCGACTGGCCCATGTTGACGTGGTCATTGGGCCCCACCGGCAGGTCTTGACGCGTGGCCAGATGGGCGATCACCTCGTTGACGTTCATGTTGGTCGATGTACCGGAGCCGGTCTGGAAGACATCTACCGGGAACTGGTCATCATGGCGGCCATCGAGGATCTCTCGGGCGGCAGCAGCGATCGCCTCGGCTCGGGGCTTATCGAGCAGGCCCAGTTCGGCATTGACCCGCGCCGCCGCCAGCTTGACGTAAGCCACGCCGTGGATGAAAGCCGTCGGCATGTGCTGGCCGCTGACCGGAAAGTTATTCACCGCACGCTGAGTCTGGGCACCGTAGAGGGCGTCAGCCGGCACCTCCAGTTCCCCCATGCTGTCGCGTTCGCGCCGTGTATTGACCATGCTCGTCTCCCTGTCGGTGAGCCACTATCACTACCATGGTAGCGGGGCGCGTGGCTTTCAAGCGACAGTGGCACGCTCGATGCGCGCAGCTTAGACTCAAGGGCGACGGCCACTCAGCTGACACACGGATGTAGGAGACACGCAATGCAACACGGGCTGCTGAAATATCTGCTGATGGGTGCTGCCGCCCTCGCCGTGAGCGGCTGCCAGCTGATCGATACCACGCCCGGTCCACCACCCGAACGCATTGACGTCACAGACGTTGGCACCCAGGCCGAACGACCTACCGATGAAGGCCCGCCGCCGGGCCGGGTAGCCCGCGAGGTGGCGTTTCCCGAAGCCGAGTATGCGGCACTCGAGAAACACGGCAACGCCTCGATCAGCGGCCGCCTGACCCTGCAGACAGGCTCGGGCACCGTGGTTGGGCGCAATAGTCGGGTATCCGTGGCGCCGGTCACCACCTACTCCGCCGAAGCCGCCGAGAAGGCACTGGCCGGCCAGGCCGTGGAACCCGCCGATCCCCGCGCCCAGGCCTACACCCGCCAGGCCAGTACCGACGACGACGGGCGCTTCACGGTCAACGGCCTGCCGGCAGGCGATTATTATGTCTCCGGCAGCGTGACGCCGGCCGACGGTCGGCCGCGGATCATCATCAACCAGGTCAGGCTCAGCAACGGCCAGCGCGTCAAAGTCAATCTGTCGCGCTGAGACCCCGCCGCATTACCAGCCCAGCGCCTGCTTGACGAAGGGAATCGTCAGCTTGCGCTGGGCGGAGAGCGAGGCGCGATCGAGGGTGTCCAGGGCCTCGCACATGTCGCCGAGACGCCGCGGCCCGCGGTGCAGCAGATAGCGCGCCACTTCGTCGGGCAGCTGCATTCCCCGCACGCCGGCACGCAGCTTTAGCGCTGCCAGACGCCCCTCGTCATCGAGGGGATGAACATGAAAGGTGGTGCCCCAGGTGAGGCGTGAGGCAAGATCGGGCAGCGCCACGTCGAGTTGACGCGGCGCCGCCGGTGCGGCGATCACCAACCGCTTGCCGGCATCGCGCAGCCGATTGAAAGCGTGAAACAGCGCCTCTTCCCAGCGCCGGCGCCCCAGCACTTTGTCGAGGTCATCGATGGCCACCAGGTCGAGACGCTCAGGGTCTTCGAGCATATGCGGCGGGAAATGGCCGAGTTCGGCGAGGGGCAGGTAGAGCGCACGCTTGTCGTGGTCGCTGGCGGCGTGGCAGGCAGCCTGCAGCAGATGACTGCGGCCAACGCCCTCCGCCCCCCACAGAAACAGGAACGGCTCACCGTCCGGCTGCCACTGGGCGCGCAGCGTCTCTACCAGGCTGGTATTAGCTGCCGGCAGGAAGTTGGCGAAGGTCGCATCGTCACGCAATCCTACGCCCAACGGCAACTGCGCAGGGGCGGGGCTCATGGGGGCTCCTCGTCACTGCCGCCATTCCGCGCGGCATCATATAAGGTACTGTTTTTGTAGCGTTCCTTGACCTCTCGCAATAGTACCATGATGACTGCGGCGGCGGGTAACGCCAGCAATACCCCGGTAAACCCAAACAGATTGCCACCGGCCAGCACGGCGAAGATCACCGCTACCGGGTGCAGCCCGATCTTGTCGCCGAGCAGCTTGGGTTGTAGCACCGTGCTCTCCACTGCCTGGCCGATGCTGAACACCGCCACCACGCCTAGCAGCGCCAGCCAGCTGCCAAACTGGAAAAACGCCACCACCAGCGCCACGCTGATACCCACGATAAAGCCCAGAAACGGCACGATGCTGGCAAGGCCCGCCATCAGGCCGATCAACAGGCCGAAGCGCACCCCCATCAAGGTCAAGCCCAGCGCATAGATCGCCCCCAGGCACAGCATCACCAGCAGCTGGCCACGTAGAAAGGCCGATAGTACCTCGTCGCAGCGCTTGGCCAGACGCGTCACATCCGGCTCCCACTGTCGCGGTAGCAGGCTGCGGATGTTGTGCAGCAGGCGCTCCCAGTCGAGCAGCAGGTAGAACGCCACCACCGGCACCAGCGAGAGGTAGGTGATCCAGGTCAGGAACGCGCGCCCGGAGCGCCCGACGCGCCCGAGTATCTCCGCCGCGGGGCCGGCGGCTTCCTGCCAGTGCTCGGCCAGGGTCTCCTGCAGGTTGTCGAGCTCGGCGCTGAGGTCGTAGCCGGTCCAGGCCTGCAGCTGGGGTGCCAGTACCGTCTCGAACCACGCGAAGATGGTCGGCACCACCTCGCCAAACTGCCGCGTCTGCTGCACCGTCAGCGGAATCAGGATCAGCAGACTGATGCCGAGCACCAGGATCATCACCAGAAACACCCCGCTGACCGCCATCGGCCGCGACAGCCCCCAGCGCTGCAAGCGATTGGCCAGTGGATCGCCCAGGTACGCGATGATCATCCCGGCGATAAACGGCATCAACATCGATTCGAGCTGCATCAGCAGCCATACCAAGCCGACCGCAACGGCCAGCAACCACCACTCTCTGCGCATCCTCGACTCCCTGGTGCAGATCCGCCACTCCTGTGGGCGCTACCCCATGCATTTGCCACGCACCGGCGGTGCGAGCGCTGTCAGGTGATGCTACAATTCACGCCGCATTTTCACCCTATCTTTCTCGCCGCATTTCGACAGGATTGGTCATGACCCGCAGCTCGTCCGACTCCTCCCAGCCGTCCCAGACGTCCCTCAGCTATAAGGACGCCGGCGTGGACATCGACGCCGGCAATGCGCTCGTCGAGCGCATCAAGGGCGTTGCCAAGCGTACCACTCGTCCCGAGGTAATGGGCGGTCTCGGCGGCTTCGGGGCGCTGTGCCAACTGCCCAGCGGCTATCGTGAGCCGGTGCTGGTGTCCGGTACTGACGGCGTCGGCACCAAGCTGCGCCTGGCCATGGACCTCGACAAGCATGACACCATCGGCATCGACCTGGTGGCGATGTGCGTCAACGACCTGGTGGTGGCCGGTGCCGAGCCGCTGCTGTTTCTCGACTACTATGCCACGGGCAAGCTGGATGTCGACATCGCCGCCGACGTGGTGACCGGCATCGGCGAAGGCTGCTTCCAGGCCGGCTGCGCCCTGGTCGGTGGCGAAACCGCCGAGATGCCGGGCATGTACGAAGGCAGCGACTATGACCTGGCCGGCTTCTGTGTCGGCGTGGTCGAGAAATCCGAGATCCTCGACGGCACCAAGGTCGCCGCCGGCGACGTGCTGCTCGGCCTGGCCTCCTCCGGCCCACACTCCAACGGCTATTCGCTGATTCGCAAGATTCTCGACGTCGCCGCGGTCCCGTTGGACACCGAGCTCGACGGCCAGCCGCTGCGCGAGGCGCTGCTCGCCCCGACCCGCATCTACGTCAAGTCGCTGCTGTCGCTGATCAAGGAGAGCGGCGTCGAGGTACATGCGCTGTCACACATTACCGGTGGCGGCCTGCTCGAGAACATCCCCCGCGTACTCCCCGACAACCTCACCGCCCACGTCGACGTGACGCGCTGGCGCCGTCCGGCAGTGTTCGACTGGCTACAGCAGCAGGGCAACGTCGACGAGCATGAGATGCATCGCGTGCTCAACTGCGGCGTGGGCATGGTGGTGGTGGTGTCCGCCGATCAGGCCGAGGCCGCACAAGCGCATCTGGAGACGCAGGGCGAGCGCGTCTATCGGCTCGGCGAGATCACCGCTCGGCACGGCGATGAAGCCCAGGTCCAACTGGAGAACCTTTCGGCATGAGCAGCAGCGGCGACGCCCCCACCCCGGCCAGCGACACCCTCAACGACTTCAGCGCCGAGGCCAGTCAGGCGCGCCGCGTGGTGGTGTTGATCTCCGGCAACGGCAGCAACCTCCAGGCGTTGATCGACGCCCAGTCCTACGATGAGCTGGGCGGTGAGATCGTCGCGGTGATCTCCAACCAGGCCGACGCCTATGGCCTCAAGCGTGCCCGCGACGCCGGCATCGACGCCGTAGCGCTGCCGCATCGCGAGTACGACAGCCGCGAGGCCTTCGACGGCGCCCTGATCAAGGTGATCGAGCGCCACGAGCCCGACCTGATCGTGCTGGCCGGCTTTATGCGCATCCTCACCCCGGTGTTCGTTCAGCGTTTCTACGGCCGCCTACTGAATATCCACCCCTCACTGCTACCCGCCTATCAGGGGCTCGATACCCACGCCCGGGCGCTGGCCGATGGCGTCACCGAGCACGGCTGTAGCGTGCACTTCGTCACCGAGGAGCTCGACGGCGGACCCGTGGTGGTACAGGCTGCGGTTGCGGTGGATACCGAGGATGACGCCGCCTCGCTCAAGGACAAGGTCCACCTCCGCGAGCACCTCATCTATCCCATCGCCATCAAGTGGTTCCTCGAGGGCCGACTGCAGCTTGGGCAGCAGGGTCCGACCCTCGACGGCATGCCGCTGCCGCCGCAAGGTCTACGCCTGTCGCATGCCGATGCGGCGGAAGAGCTGGACGAGGAGTAGCGCTCAGGTCCTGGGCAGGGTCACGCCACGCTGCCCCATGTACTTGCCGCCACGGTCCTTGTAAGACGTATCGCAGACCTCATCGGACTCCAGGAACAGCATCTGCGCCACGCCCTCGTTGGCGTAGATCTTGGCCGGCAGGTTGGTAGTGTTGGAAAACTCCAGCGTCACATGGCCTTCCCACTCGGGCTCAAGCGGCGTGACATTGACGATGATTCCACAGCGCGCATAGGTCGACTTGCCAAGACAGATGGTCAGCACGCTGCGCGGAATGCGGAAATACTCCACCGTGCGCGCCAGCGCAAAGGAGTTGGGCGGAATCACGCAGACGTCACCCTTGATGTCGACGAAGCTCTTCTCATCGAACGCCTTGGGATCGACCACCGCCGAGTGGATGTTGGTGAACACCTTGAAGTCATCGGCGCAGCGCACATCGTAACCGTAGCTCGAGGTGCCGTAGGAGATCACCCGGCGCTCGTCGACGTAGCGCACCTGCTCAGACTCGAACGGTTCGATCATGCCTTCCCGCTCGGCCATGCGGCGGATCCACTTATCGGATTTGATGCTCATCGGGGCGTCCTTGATAGGGCAAAGCTGCCGCGCCGTCGCGCCAGCACAAAGAAATCGGGCCGTTATGATAACGGCCCGCTAGAGGAATACAAAGCTGCTGCTATCGCGCTCAGTCGCCGAAGCTGATGGCTGGGCCTTCGCTCTGCTGGCCCTGAACGCCCTCGGCCACTGCGCGCGCCACGCCGCGGAATGTCGCTGCCGCCTCGCTGTCAGGATCGCTGATCACCGTCGGCCGGCCACCGTCTGACTGTTCGCGAATCGACAGCGTGAGCGGCAGCTGACCGAGCAGCTTGGTCTGATACTGTTCGGCGATACGCTCACCGCCGCCGGCGCCAAAGATCGGCTCGCTGTGCCCGCACTCCGAGCAGACGTGCAGGCTCATGTTCTCGACCACACCGAGCACCGGCACATTGACCTTGCGGAACATCTCGATGCCCTTGCGCGCGTCGAGCAGCGCAATGTCCTGTGGGGTGGTGACGATCACCGCCCCCGACACCGGCACCTTCTGCGCCAGGGTCAGCTGGATATCGCCGGTACCCGGCGGCATATCGATGAACAGGTAGTCGAGATCGTTCCAGGCAGTCTGATTGAGCATCTGCTGGAAGGCCCCGGCGACCATCGGACCACGCCACACCATGGGCTCATTGATGTCGACCATGAACGCCATCGACATCGCCTGGATGCCGTGAGCCTCGAGCGGTTGGAATTGGTTCTCACCGGCCTGCTGCGGCCGCACGCCCTCGCCGATCCCCAGCATCTGAGCCTGGCTGGGGCCATAAATATCAGCGTCGAGCAGTCCCACGCGGTAGCCTTCAGCGGCCATCGCCAGCGCCAGATTGACGGTCACGGTAGACTTGCCAACGCCCCCCTTGCCCGAGGCCACGGCAACGATATGCTTTACCCCTTCAATCACGGTTCACTCCTGCTGGTCAATCATGGTGACCGGTCATGGCCGGTCGGTGTAGCGGCGAGTATAACCCGGCAGCGGGCGGTATAACCAAGCACTGCACTCAACTTTAGCGTTGCCCATGAAAAACGGCGGCGAGCCAGGAGCCTCGCCGCCGCATCAGGGCATCTACACGCCAGGCGTCAGGTCATTCATCCTCTTCCTGATCGGCAGCGGCTGCTTCAAGACCGGCTTCGAGCTCGCTGAGCTCATCGCGCCAACTGACCAGCTGAGCCTCGAGCCGCTCAAGCTGCTGAGTCCGCGCGCTGGTCTGCTCGGAGAGCTCGTTGAGGCGTGCTTCTGCCTCGTCGACCTGTGCCTGGGTTTCCTCATACTCGGTGAGCGCTGCTTCAAGGCCCTCTTCGACATGGTCGAAGCTGCGCTGGGATGCCGCGATCTGGGCGTCCAGCTCATCAAGCGTTGCCTCGCGCTCCTCGACATGCCCGTCGAGGGTGTCGATCTCCTCCTGCAGGGCGGCGATGCGGTCCTGATCGGCATCGATCTGGCTAGTAAGCTCGGCCTGGCGGCCTTCGGCCTCGGCGATCTGCTCCTCGAGACCTTCGAACTCCTGGCGGGCAGCGTCGCGCGCATCACGTGCCTCGCTGGCTTGGGTCTCCAGCGTCTCGAGCTCGGCTTCATGCTGGGCAACCTGCTCATCCAGGGACTGGGCCTGCTGCTCGAGTTCGTCGATCTGCCCCTCGAGTTCATCGCGACGCGTGGCAAGCTCGTCTTCCTGCTCCTGGCGACGTGCTTCGAGCTCCTCTTCCTGCTCGGCCTGGCGCGCCTCGAAGGCGGCCTCCTGCTCGGCCAGTCGCGCCTCGCTATCGGCCAGCTCGTTCTCGACCTCCGCCAGACGCTCACGGGCATCTTCGGTCTCGGCTTCCAGAGCGGCCAGCTCCTGCTGGGCGTCTTCGACGCTGCCCTGGGCCTCGGCGAAGGTATCGACTTCGCTGCGCAGCGCATCGTTCTCGCTCTCCAGCACCGCCACGCGCTCCTCGAGGCTATCACGCTCCTCACGCGCCGAGCTGGCGCCCGAGCTGGCAATCAACGCATAGACCAGCGCGATTACCGCCACCCCGGCCAGGATGCGTACCCGGTTATCTCGGGAGAGTTCACTCATCGATTGTTGTGCCATTTATCAGTTCCCCTTGGTCAACTGCGTTTACGCCGCCATCGCCGCTACGGCGTTAGGGTAAGGCTCACCATTCAGCATACACACTCGCGGCAACCAGAAAAGCCACTGCCACAAATTGTCATACCCAGGCATGACGCTCTGCCATTACCCAGGTGATAGAAACTCAATCTCGCGAGCTCGTCGTGATTCGCCAGCGCGATAGCCAGGCCGAGCCTCGTACCTCCATGCCCAACTCCTGGAGCCACTCGACGACCTTGAGATTGGACTGATGGGCGGCCCAGTAGTCACGCGAATACGGGACGAAATAGAGACCATACGTCTCGCTGTACACCGCTGGCGATGCGGCCTCGGCGTGGTAGGCATCGAGTCGCTGACGCAGCATCTCGACCCGCTCGGCCTCCGCCTCGAGGGCATGTACCCGCTGGCGCCCCTCGGGGGTGACCCGAGCCGGTAGCGGCGGCACCTCGAGTGCAGCATGCTCCTTGCGCCCAAGCCCGCCCGGCGTCGGCCACAGCAGCGCCGATAGCCCCGCCAGGGTTCCGCGCTGGCCCTCCACGTACCAGCCCCACTCCCCGTAAGAGTAGCGCGTCAGGCCATCCTCGTGGGGAATCACCAGACTGGCATGGCGGCTGTGGTCGACCAGATAGACCGGCTGGGGCGCCTCGAGTTGGGCCTGTGGGGTGACGCGTGCGGCGCATCCGCTGAGCAGCGTTGCGACGAGCATCACGCCTATCGCCAGCAGCAGCCGATAGCGGAACGTACCGAACATGGCCACCCCCTGCCGCTGTCTCAGCGTATGCCGAGCAGCGACAGCACGAACATGACCACGACGATCAGGCCGATGATATAGATGATGCTTCGCATTGCAGCACTCCTTGCAGCTGGGTAGGTAAAGGACAATGCGGCGTCTTCCTGACGGCACGCCATTGCCCTGATCGATCAGCGTTTGCCACGCTGACGCTTCCAGCCTAGCAGTCTGCCGTGACCTTGCCCACCTGGCGCATCACGCCCTAACCATGGGAACCAACCGCGACCGGCAGGGCTCGAAGCCTGGCCAACCCCACAAGGAGATCCGCCTATGCCCGTCTCGGCTCAGGGATGGACGCGAACGCTGGTCATCGCGCTGGCAAGCCTGGCACTGAGTGGGCTGGTGGCTGCCAGCGCGGCCGCCGACACGCCTTCCGCACAGGCGCTCGCCGCCATGCAGGAAGCCGCCGAGCGGCTCGACAGAGTGCATGCGGTAGTGGTCGCCCACGACGGCGAGATCGTGCTCGATCACCATCAGGGCGGCCCGGGTACCGCCGAGCCGACCAACGTCAAGTCACTATCGAAAACGGTGCTGGCCGCCCTCACCGGGGCCGCGATTCATGCTGGCGTGATCGAAAGCGACGATCAGACGCTGGCCGAGCTGCTCGGTGACCGCGTGCCGGCCGATGCCGACCCGCGCGTCGATGACATCACCGTCGGCCACCTGCTGGCACTTCAGGCCGGACTCGAGCGCACCTCCGGCGGTAACTACGGCGCTTGGGTCGCCAGCGCCGACTGGGTCGCCGACGCCCTGCGCCGGCCGTTCGTCGACGAGCCGGGCGGACGCATGCTCTACTCAACTGGCTCCAGCCACCTGCTGTCGGCGGCGCTGACTCGGGCCAGCGGTGAGTCGACCCTGGCACTCGCCCGGCGGCTGCTCGGCGAACCGCTGTCGATCAGCATTCCGGCCTGGGCTCGCGACCCCCAGGGCATCTACTTCGGTGGTAACGACATGCTGCTGTCACCGCTGGCGCTGATACAGATTGGCGAGCTGTATCGTCACGACGGTCAGCTCAACGGCCAGCGCATCCTGCCGGCCGACTGGGTGGAGCGCTCTTGGCGTGCCCGCGGCAGCTCACCCTGGACCAACGACGGCTATGGCTACGGTTGGTTCGTCACCACCCTGGCGGGCGAGGCGGCCTACTATGGGCGCGGCTTTGGCGGTCAGGCGCTGTACGTGATTCCTGAGCGCGAACTGACGATTGCGATCACCTCGAACCCCAATCCGCCCTCCCCCGGCGGTCAGTTCCAGCAGCGCCTCAATGCGCTGGTGGAGACTCTCCTCGCCGCCGAGTAACGCTCACTCATTGCCCCACTGTCCGCTGCGCTTCATCGCGCCCCACTGGTGCTTGCGGCGGGCAAACCACTGCCACAGTCCGCGGCAGCGCCATAGGGTATTGAGCTGGCGGTAGCCAACGTTCTCGAGGATCGCGACCAGAAACAGCCGCAGCATGTCGCGTCGGCGCTGATAGACACGAAACGATAGCGTCTCCAGCAGCAGGCCGTTGACCGACAACAGGATGCCCATGCCGATGGCCACCAGCAGGAACACCGTCAGTGCCAGCGGCGAGATGATGCCCAGGCTGAATCCGACAATCATGAACAGGTAGCCGCTCACCTCGACCAGCGGCCCCAACCACTCGAACAGCGTCATGAACGGCCAGGCCAGGTGCCCCGGCGCGCCACCGCGTGGGCCGGTGGCAAGCCTGGCATGGCGACTCAGGCTCTCGGCCAGCCCACGCTGCCAGCGACTGCGCTGACGCCCCAGGGTGCCAAGGTCCTCAGGGGCTTCGGTCCAGCAGATCGGATCGGGCAGATAGCGGATGCGATAGGGTAAGCGTCGTTCGCGATGATAGCGGTGCAGCCGCACCACCAGCTCCATGTCCTCGCCGACCGTCGAGGTGCTGTAGCCGCCCACGGCCATGACGCGTTCGCGGTCGAACAGCCCGAAGGCACCGGAGATGATCAGCACCGCGTTCATCGGTGACCAGCCGAGCCGTCCGAACAGAAAAGCCCGCAGGTACTCGACGATCTGGAAGCGTGCCAGCAGGCTGGTAGGCAGCCCCGCCTCGAGCAGGAAGCCACCGCGCACCTTGGAACCATTGGCGATGCGCACGGTGCCACCGGCCGCCACGGTACGCTCGTCCTCGAGAAACGGCTGCACCACACGCAGCAGGCTGTCGCGCTGCAGGATGGAGTCGGCATCTACCGCGCAGAACAGGCCGTGCCGCGCCGCATTGATCCCTGCATTGAGGGCATCGGCCTTGCCACCGTTAGCCTTGTCGAGCACCTTGAGATTGGCATAGCGACGCGAGCGGTAGCCCCCCCGTACCTCCTGATGCGGCACCGTGCGTCGCAGCGGCTCGGGATAGGGTACGAGCTCGAAGGCCTCGATCAGCACCGCCAGGGTCTCGTCCCTGGAGCCATCGTTGACCACCACCACCTCGAACTCCGGATACTGCAGCTGGAGCAGCGACAGCACCGAGGTGCGAATGGTCGCCGCCTCGTTGTACGCCGGCACCAGCACCGAAACGGCTGGCTCGACGCCGAGATAAGGGGCATCTTCGCCGAGCTCGGCACGCTGGCGCATATAGCGCCGCAGGCTGATCATCGACAGCAGATTGAGCGCCAGATAACCGCCGTTGAGCAGCACAAAGTAACCGATGAAGCCGACCTGCCCCCACCACACCCAGTCGATCGCCGCAGTCGCAGCCAGGATATCCATCAGCGCCTCCCCTCGGCCATGGCTCGGCGCAGGGCATCCTGGCCATATCGATCGGTCAACGACGCAAGCAGCGTCGTCAAGGCGGCATCATCCATGTCCGGCAGCGCCACCAACGCATCCGCTGCAGCCTGACGCACCCACCAGTTGGGGTCGGCGAGCAGCGAGGCAATCAGCGCCTGGTCGGCAACACTGGCCTGACGACGCAGCGCCGCCAGTGCCGCCAGCCTCACCGCCGGTGCCTCATCATCAAGGTGGGCGACCAGCAGGTCGCGGTCGCGCGGATCACGCAGCTCACCGAGGCTGCGCAGTGCCGCGCAGCGAGACTCGTCGTGCAGCTCCTGCACCTCATGGCTCGCCGACTGATCGGCCAGCAAGCGGCGAGCCCAGGGCGCCGCCTGGCCGGGCTCGGCCCACCACAGCAGCGCCACTGCTCTTGTTGTGCCGCCCCTCGGTGCGCTCAACCGGTCCAGTAGTGGCGCTGTCACCGCCTGGCGTCCGGCCTGCTGACACAGCGCCTCGAGGCGTGGCATCGCCCAGTCGCGGCGCTCCTCCAGCTTCGACATGATGCGCTGCATAGCGCGCTCCGGGTCCATTGCCACCAGGGTCTGGGCGGCGGCCAGGGAGATCGTAACGTTGCGTGAGTCGAGCAGTGGCGATACCGCCGACCAGTGGGCGACATCCGCCAGGTGGCGAAGACAGGCCAAGGCCACCAAGCGGCGATGCACGGCGCGACTCTCGAGCAGGCCGAGCACCGGGGCGATCATGCCGAGCCGCTCGAGCAAGACGTTGAGCCGCTGTTGGGCGGTGCCGCGCAGCTGGCGCTGCACGCGGCTCCACAGCAGCAGGAACCATATCCGCTCTTGACGGCTTCGTGGCGGGGCGGGCAACGCCTTGTCCTCGGCCTCCAGGCTCCAGGCTGCCAGGTGTGGTCGCCAGGCGGCGATAAACCCCCGGCGTCGGGCTTCCCGGCGCGACGCCAGCTCGGAGAGCACTACCACCTGCGACATCACCACCAGGGTCAACAGCGCCAGGGCCAAGGCGCTATACACCGCCAGGCGCAGCACCCGATCGTCCGGCAGGATCGTCAGCTGCGCCAATCCCGACATGAGCAGTGCCACCAGGCTTGCCACCTCAGAAGGCATGTCGCACGCCCAGTTGAATGCCGTGTCGATCATAGAGATCGCCCTGGCTGAGGCTGCCCAGCTCCCATGACACTGCCCAGTCGTCATCCAGCCAGTGACGCCCGCGCACCGCCAACGCGGTGACGTCACTGGTGACCACCCGACCACCGGGCAAGCCCTCCTCCTCGCGCCCTACACTGGCACGCACGCCGATCACGCTGCGCTCTTGGTAGTAGCGATCCAGCGCCACGGCATGCCCCACCGGGTTGCCGGCCCCCTGTACATCACTGACATTGAGCGTGTAAGCCGCGCGCCAGTTACCCCAGTAGCGCTCGGCGCCGAGCGCCAGGCGATCCACCCGCGAGGCATCGTACCGAGTGCGGCGCAGGCTCGCGCTGCCGACGAATCCCTGTGGCAGGCGTCGCTGCAGGCGCAGATCGGCATACCACTCGGGCAAGAAGTCGGCCCCGAAGGTGCGGCCTACTTCGGGCTGCAGTACCCAGTTGTCATCCAGCGGCACGGCCGCCCCCAGCTCAAGGCCTTCGTCCCAGGTGCCGAAGCGCCGCTCGCGCAGCGCCGCGCCGTACCAGGTCGTGTCGCCAGGGCGGGTCGACTGCAGATCGAGTCGCTGGGTCTGCCAATCATCGAAGCCGCTGTCGAGGCTGTCATAGCGGTAGGAGATCTCCCCTTCCAGGCGCCGCTCCTCGGCCACGGCCTCGGCACCGATCAGCAACAACGCCAGCGCCAGCGGACGGCCCAGTCTTGCCCCACGCATCAACGTCTCCTCATGAAGCGACGCAACCGCGCCAGCAGTTCGTCGGGTTGAAAGGGTTTGGTCACGTAGTCGTCGGCGCCAAGCTCCAGCGCCCGCACGATATCGGCTTCGCGTGCTTTGGCGGTCAACATCAGCACCGGCACCGCCTGCCAGGCCGGCTGGTCACGCAGCCGCTCGAGGATTTCAAGGCCGTCGTGATAGGGCAGCATGATGTCCAGCAGTACCAGATCAGGAATATCACTACCGGCGGCGGACAGGCCAAGGCGCTCCAGCGCTTGGCGCCCGTCCGCGGCATGCTCCACCGCATAGCCATTGCGCTCGAGCAGAAAGCGGATCAGGAAGGCAATGTCCTCCTCATCTTCGACCATCAGGATTCGCGGCGCCTTGGCGCCAGCGGCGGCTTCGCTCATAGGGTCCCCTTACCTTGAGTGACTGACGATAAATCTCGACGCGGCAGCCGTATCCGAAAACACGTGCCCTCACCCGGCGTCGAGGTGAAATCGATCTCGCCGCCCATCTCCTCGACCAGCGCGCGGGTGATGGCCAGGCCCAGCCCGGTACCGCCGGTGCGCCGCCGGTCGGAAGCATCGGCCTGGGCAAAGCGCTCGAAGACCCGCGGCTGAAATGCCAAGGGGATGCCGGCACCATGATCGGTCACCGCCACCTCGAGCCACTCTGCCCCATCGGCGGCCTGAGTGACGATAACCCGCTCACCCGACGGCGAGTGCTTGCAGGCGTTGGAGATCAGGTTGGCCATGACCTGGGCGAAACGGTGGCGATCGACCTCTACCAGCCCCTCGACCGGCTGCCCCTCGGCCACTAGGGTGATCTCGAAACTCGTGGCCACCGGCGTATTGTCGCGTAGTGCCGCCTCGACCAGTGTCGCCAACGGCAGCGTTTCCCACTGAAACGACAGGCGGCCGGACTCCAGCTTCTCGATATCCAGGATGTCGTTGATCAGGTGCACCAGCCGCTCGCTGTTATGGTCGGCGATCTCCAACAGCGGTGCGGCATCCTCGGGCAGCCTACCCGCCATCCCGCTATTGAGCATGCTCACGGCGCCACGGATAGCGGTCAAGGGCGTGCGCAGTTCGTGACTGACCGTAGCGATGAACTCGGCCTTCATGCGCTCCATGGCGCGCCGTTCGGTAATATCCACCGCCACGGCCAGCAAGTAGCGGCTGCCGTCGGACAGCGTCAGCGGACGCTTTAGCAGCTGCAGCCAGCGGGTCCGTCCATCGGCGTCCTGCACCTCGAGCGCCATGGCGCGCTGCTCGGGCTTGCCTGCCAGCAGCTCGCTGTCACCGGCCATCATGGGCAGCAGGCGCTGTCCGTGGTGCAACTCGGCGGCGCTGCGCCCCTCCAATTCATTGGGAGTGACGCCCAGGAAAGCCGCGAAGGCCTGGTTACACATGCGGAAACGGCCGCTGACGTCACGAGCGAAAATCAGGTTTTCATCGGCATCGACGATACTACGCAGAAAGGTCTGCTGGTCACGCAGCCGCCGACGGCTGCGCAGCCGGTCGGTGACATCGCGACACACCGCCAGGTACTCGCCATCGCGGGTCGGCAGCATGCGCACTTCAAACTCATCACCGCTGTCGGCGTGCCACATGAAGCTGTGTTGCAGATCTTGCTCGTCGCCCAGGCGCCCTGCCAGCTCCTCGGCAAAGGCTGCGTCGACGGGTGATGGAGGTTGCTGGCTATGCAGCAGACGGCTCACCCCCTGCCCCGGCACGATGCGGTAGAGCTCATCGGGCACCGCTTCGAGCAGCGCCTCCATGCGCGCCTCACGGTGCAGCGCCTCGAGCGCCAGCCGACGCCGCAAGCGCAGGTTACGATTGACCGATAGAAACGCCGCCAACAGCAGCCCGCCGGCCAACAAAGCGCCGCCCAGGCCTAGCCAGCGGGCCCGCTCGGCTTGATCGGCGGCACGCTGCGTATCCGCGCCCAGGCGACGACGTTCATCATCTTCCAGCTGTTCGAGGCTGCCACGCAGGCGATCCATGGTCTGGCGCCCACCGGCCGCCAGCAGCCTCAGTGCGGCGGCTTCCATGCCGTCGCTGTCACGCACGGCAATGTTGGCTTCGCTGATCTCGAGGCG
Source organism: Franzmannia pantelleriensis (assembly GCF_900102875.1). Classification (GTDB taxonomy): domain Bacteria; phylum Pseudomonadota; class Gammaproteobacteria; order Pseudomonadales; family Halomonadaceae; genus Franzmannia; species Franzmannia pantelleriensis. Next base: position 116,081 of record NZ_FNGH01000006.1, on the reverse strand, counting down.
ACGCGCGATCAGGGCATCCAGCTCGGCAAGCGCCGCCTGATCGACGACGCTGCGCTGCTCCAGAAGCTGCTGGAGCGATTCGCGCTCGGCGGAGACCCGCTCAAGGGCCTGATGATAAGGCTGAAGGTAGGCCGCCTGGCCGGTGATAACATAGCCGCGTTCGCCGGTTTCGACATCCTGCAGGGTCAGCTGCAGATCCTGAATGACGGTGATCAATTCGAGGCTGTGATTGACCTCGGCATTGGCATCCAGCAGCGCCTGCTGGACGCGCATGCCCTGCCAGCCGAGGCCGAGCAGGAGCGTGAAAGTGAGAATAAAGGCAAGGGTGTGGCGCCAGGTACCGGGGATGTGTCCTGCGTCGTGCAATCGTCGAGCTCCCTGCAGAATGGATGGCCAGTGCGGCGAAGCGTACCCTGAGTCTCAGGCTGGAACGCAGGTTACGACAACCGCGAGGCTACGGATAGCATAGCCGCTATATTCATCAGGAGACATGGATGCAACTCAGGCGCCACCGCTACGCCACGCTGCTGCCTCGCCTGGCCCACTTCGCCTGGCGGGTGGTGACGGCCTTCATGCGCAACCGCGGCATCCTGCTGGCAGGCGGGGTAGGCTATAACGTGATGCTGTCGGTGGTGCCATTGCTGGCCCTGCTTGGGGTGCTGCTGGCAAGCGTCGTCGACGAGCAGCAATTGCTCGGGGTGATGGCAGTGCAGACTCAACACCTGGCACCGGCACATGCCGATATCCTGCTCGACGCAGTGCGCGCGCTGATCGACTCGCGTGATGCCATCGGCACCCTTGGACTGCTGGTGCTGCTGCTGTTCAGCTCGTTCGCCTTTCGCATGCTCGAGGACGCCATGGCGATCATCTTCCATCAGCCCGACAACCCCAGCCGCCGCAGCGCCTGGGTCTCGGCACTGTTGCCCTATGCGTTCATGCTAGTGCTCGGCGGCGGCATACTGGGCCTGACACTACTGGTATCGACGGCCAGCGCCATCAACGATCTGTGGCTGGCGATACTCGGCCGTGAACTGCCGCTGGCGGGCCTCTCCTGGGCGGCGCTAAACCTGTTGAGTTTCGTGGGCGTATTCGCACTGTTCAGCGCCGTCTACAAGGTACTGCCAGTGGTGCGTATTGCGCTGCGCCGGGCGCTGGTCGGCGGCTTCGTCGCCGCCCTGCTATGGGAGGGGGTCAGGCTGCTGCTGGTGGTCTACTTCGCGCAGATTTCATTCGTCAACGTGGTCTACGGCTCACTTGCCACCCTGATCGTGGTACTGCTGAGCCTCGAAATCGGCGCCATCATTCTACTGCTGGGCGGGCAGGTCATCGCCGAACTCGAGCACAGTGACCGGGTCGGTGTTGCCTGGCATGTCGACCCGCGCCACGCGGTGATCACCACCGTGGAGTAGCCAGCGGCTCAGCGCCGATGCTCCCGCGAGCGCAGGCGCCTGATCAATGCCATCAGGCTCTTGCCGCTGACCATGCCCAGCACATAGATCACCACCAGCAACAGCGCCAACGGCAGCGACAGACTCCAGGTCAGGAACGTGACCTCGACCACGCGGATGTTCTGCACGAACAGCACCACGATGATCAGCGTGATCAGGATCTTGAGAATCAGGTATACCTTGTCCATGGCAAGCGTCCTTTCGAGAGAGGCCAGGCCAGGGCTCGACTCAGCCGAGCCCTGCAACGATAGCGACCAGCGTAGCAACGCTGACCGTAAAGGCGAACAGCGCCGCCACGCCATCTTCGGACATCAGTGCCAGGCCGAAACCGCTCAGCGCAAGCCCGGCGCCGTTAGCCGAGAACGGCACCAACTCCATGGGCGGCATCATCAACGCCACCCCAATGCAGCAGATCGCCATGGCCGTGACGGCGTGATCGCCGACCAACGCCTGCCAGCGCCGCCGCAGCAGCGCGTCGAGCGGTCTTGCCACCGGGGCCAACCAGCGGCTCGCCTTGTGCAGCGACGTGAGGGCCACACTGCGCGTCAGTAGCCAGCGTGGCAGCCAAATAGCGCGCCGCTGCAGCAGCAGCTGCACGGCGACCAGCAGCACCAGGCCAGCCATCAGGGTGGGCACGCCGGGAATGCCGCCGATCACCGGCACCACGGTGACGATACCGGCAAGCAACAACAGCGGACCGAAGGCCCGCCGCCCCAGGGTTTCCATGACATCCTCGAGACTGACGCGCCCATCAGGCCTATCAATGTGCTCAAGGCGTTCGAGCATCTCGCCGAGTGTCTGCGGCGGCGAGTCGCTCCCGCTCATGCAGGTTCCTCGTCGGATCCTCGCGCGTCCTGCACCGCAAGCTTAGCGAGTATGAAGTCGCTGTGCCCGACGTGGAGCAGATCCGCCAAACGCCGGATTCGGTGCTCCTCGAGTGGGTCGATGCTGCCATCGGCCCAGGCTAGCTGCCACATCAGCTGCACCAGCTCGCAGCGCTGCGGGTAGCCATAGTGCTCCTTGATCAGGCTGACGAACTGATAATGGTCGACGGCTTCCTCGACCTCGCGCCGGGCAAGCGTCATCAGCTCGTCGACGGCGACATCTGTGAGGTGGTAGCGCTCAACCAGCATGCGACGCAGAGTATCGAGCTCCGCGTCACTGGTGTCGTAGTCAGCGCGCATCACCTCGCAGAGTAGTGCTGCCGTCGCCAGCTCCAGCGTCAGGCCACGATCTTCCCTGGCCTCGGGTTCGGCCAGGGTGCGCTGAAAGAACTGCTGTATCGCATCGAGCATGCGTTAACGACTCCTTCAGTGGCCCTGGCCGACCGGCTTGGACTCGTCGCGAGGTGTGATCTGATCAATGACCACCTCAGGGTGATGACGGCGCACCATCTCTTTCACCGTTTCCTCTCGGTCGCTAGGCACATCGGCGATCATCATCAGCGCTCCGCGATTAAGCGCCTTCTTGTACTTGTCGACCTTCACGTCCTTGACGGATATACCCACCATGGTGCTGGTCCACAGACCGAACAGACCGCCAAACACGGCCATCGCCGGCACGATTATGATCAGACTCGGCCCCAGTACGAGGTGAATGATGACACCCAGCACCGCGCCCAGCCCGGCGCCAACCGGCACCCCACGCTTGGGAGCATTCATCACATCAGTGGTCTCACGCACGGTGGCCACCGGCACACCCTCACGCTCGAGCGGCTTCCAGTTGCGCCCCACCACGTGGAGGTCGTCTTTGGTCAAGCCCATCTGACTCAGCTCGTCGGCGATATCCGAGGTGATATTGGCATTGGGTGTCAGAAAATACAGGCGTTGCATGATGATACTCCCCTTCCTTGTTAGCGATCCCCGAGGCGTCCGCCTCGGCGTTCAACCCCATGTGTCTCTTACTAGCGACAAGTATAGTCGAGATTACGTTCCCTTCTGACGCTGTTTGAGCTGTTCGCGGAGTTGGCTGGGCAGGGTCTTGATGATCAGCCGTTCGCGGGTCTCATCGTACTCGACGCTCGATCCCAGCAGGTGCGAATCGAAACTGATCGAGACACCTGCGGCGCGCCCGGTGAAACGACGAAACTGGTTGAGAGTGCGCTTGTCCGGAGGTATTTCCGGCGCCAACCCGTAATCGGCGTGCCGGATATGCTCATAGAACGCCTTGGGCTGCTGTTCATCGACCAGCGCCGAGAGCTCGTCGAGGGTGATGGGCTCGCCGCGGTTAAGCTGTTCGCTGGCATAGTCGACCAGAGTATCGGTCTTCTCGCGACTGGTGTCCTCGTCGAAGTCACTCTGTTCGACGTAGTCGCTGAACGCCTTGAGCAGGGTGCGCGTCTCGCTGGGCGCATCGATACTCTCCGCGACGCCGAGCAGCTCGAGCATGCTTTCCGCGAGTTTCTTGCCACCGCGATCCTTGAGGAAGGAGACATACTGAGTGCCAGGCGACTCGCTGCGCCACTGGCTGAGATTGATGCGTGCTGCCAGCGTCAGCTGGCCGAGGTTGAGCTGAGCGGCTGGCACCGCCTGATGATTGTCGTCGATCCCAATACCCTGGCGCTGCTGCACCAGCGCCAGGCTAAGGCTCTCCGCCTCACCGCGGCGGCTGTGGTCGAAGATGAGGTAGCCGCCTACCGACAGACGGTCCTCGAGTAGGCCGGCCAGTCGCTCGGCAATCGCCTGGGTGATATCGGCGAAGTCGCGTTCGCCGTCGAGGTAAGCTGCCAGCCAGCCGGCCAGCGGACTTGCCCCCTCACCCTCGGCGAACTGGCCCCAGCCCTTGGGCTTGGGGTTGTAGGCATCGCTGATGGCGGCCACCAGCTCACTCATGACCGCACTGTCAGGGTGCGCGGTCGCAGCCGCCTTGACCACCAGGCGGTCGTTGTCACTACTGGGTTCGAGACGATGGACGATACTTTGCAGTACGGGCATAGGTCACGTTTGAGCAAGTGGGAAAAGGCAGCCGTGAGCGCCAGCGCTCACGGCTTGAGGCGGTAGCCGGTGCGGAACATCCAGGCGATCACCGCCAGGCACAGGGCCAGGAAGACCAAAATCATGGTGACGCTGGCCATCAGGCTGACATCGCTGATGCCGTAGAAGCTCCAGCGAAACCCGCTGACCAGATAGAGCACCGGATTGAACAGGGTCAGGGTCTGCCATATCGGTGGCAGCATGTCGATGGAGTAGAAGCTACCGCCGAGAAAGGTCAGCGGGGTAATCACCAGCAGCGGTACCAGCTGCAGCTTGTCGAAGCCGTCAGCCCAAATGCCGATGATGAAACCCAGCAAGCTGAAGGTCACTGCGGTCAACACCAGGAAGGTTAGCATCCACAGCGGATGAGCAATCTCCAGGGGCACGAAGAAGCCTGCCGTGGCCAGGATGATCAGCCCCAGCACGATCGACTTGGTGGCCGCGGCACCAACATAGCCGATGACGATCTCGACATGCGAGATCGGCGCCGAGAGGAGTTCATAGATACTCCCCGAGAACTTGGGAAAGAAGATCCCGAACGAGGCATTGGAGACGCTCTGGGTCAGCAGCATCAGCATGATCAACCCCGGCACGATAAAGGCACCGTAGCTGACCCCTTCGATCTCGCTGATGCGCGAGCCGATGGCAGCACCGAATACCACGAAGTAGAGCGAGGTGGAGATCACCGGCGAGACGATGCTCTGCAGCAGCGTGCGACGCGTACGCGCCATCTCGGCGGCATAGATGGCGCGTACCGGGAACAGGTTCATGTCCGCTCCTTGACTAGATCGACGAAGATATCCTCCAGCGAACTCTGACGAGTATGCAGATCCTTGAAGGCAATGCCGGCAGCGTCGAGATCACCCAGAAGCGCAGTGATACTGCTTCCTTCATCACCATCGCGAGTGCCGTCGTAGGTATAGATCAGCTCGCTGCCGTCGGCGGCCAACTGCAGATCGTAGTCCGCCAGGGCCACCGGCACCTCGGCCAACGGTGCATGCAGGTGCAAGGTCAGCTGCTTGCTGCCGAGCTTGCGCATCAGCGCCGCCTTCTCTTCCACCAGTACGATCTGGCCGCCGTTGATCACGCCGATGCGATCGGCCATCTCTTCGGCTTCCTCGATATAGTGAGTCGTCAGAATGATGGTCACGCCGCTGTCACGCAGCTGTCTTACCACGTCCCACATATCACGGCGCAGCTCGACGTCGACCCCCGCGGTGGGCTCATCAAGAAACAGGATGCGCGGTTCGTGGGACAGCGCCTTGGCAATCAGCACCCGGCGCTTCATGCCGCCGGACAGGGTGATCAGGCGGTTGTTGCGCTTGTCCCAGAGCGCCAGCGACTTGAGCACCCGTTCGATGTGAGCCGGGTCCGGCGACTTGCCGAATAGCCCACGGCTGAAGCTGACCGTGTTCCACACCGTCTCGAAGGCCTCGTTGGTCAGCTCCTGCGGCACCAGACCGATCAGCGCGCGCGCCTGGCGGTAGTCGCGCACGTTGTCGAAGCCGTCGACGCGCACCTCGCCGCCGGAGGGATTGACCAGCCCGCAGACCACGCTGATCAGCGTGGTCTTGCCGGCACCGTTGGGGCCAAGCAAGGCGAATATCTCGCCGCGACGAATGCTGAGGTCGACCGCCTTGAGGGCATGGAAACCGCCGGCATAAACCTTGTCGAGACCGCTTATGCTGATCACCGGCTCGGCGACTGAACGGCTCGCGTCCGGGTCGTTGAGCCGCGACGCCTGATGCAGGTCATTCAAGCTCGATGGATCCATCGAAGGTGACGGTGAGATCGAGGCCCTCGACGTTGAGCGTCATGGTCGCCGGCAGCGACTCGTTACCGCTGAGACGCCCTTCGGCGCGGGCCTTGTCGACGGCCTGCTCGATTTCACGCTGCGAACTGACACCCACGGTCTTGAGAAACTTGCGCAGGCTCAGGTTGAAGGCTTCTTCGTTCATGACAGACTCCTAGGACAAAGGAGGCCCACCGACGCGCACCGATGGACTCCCTGTCAGTAGTTCAAGTGCGCTCGGTGACTTCCAGCAGATGATAGCCGAACTGGGTCTTGACCGGGCCCTGGACCTGATTCAGCTCGGCACTGAATACCACCTTGTCGAACTCGGGCACCATCTGGCCCGGGCCAAAGCGACCCAGATCGCCGCCCTGACGGCCCGAGGGACAGGACGAGTGGGCTTTGGCGACCTCGGCAAAATCCTTGCCGTCTTCGATCTCCTGCTTGAGGGCGAGACACTTCTCTTCAGTGTCGACCAGAATGTGACGTGCGCTGGCGCTTGCCATGGTTCGGTACTCCTGACATCAGTCTACGGATGGGACTGGCAAGCTTAGCACGCCACTGGCCTCGATGGCCGCCCCTACCTCGGCCAGCAGCCGTTCATGGGGCACTACGTCAATCGGGCCACGGGTACAGGCCACCACCGCCACCTCACGGGCCTCGCCGCGGTGGGCGATGCCGGCATCGCAGGTACGGCGATGCTGGGTGCCGGTCTTGTGAGCGAAGCGAACGTCGTCGCCAAAGCCCGCTTTGAGTCGCGCCTCACCGGAGCTCGTGCGCTGCATGATCGTTAGCAGCGCCTCGCGGCTGGCATCGCTCAGCCCGGCCTGTGCCGGACCACCGCGGACCAGGGTGGCAAGCAAATCGCCGAAGGCCGCCAGCGTGCCGGTATTGAGACGGCCGGCCTCGTAGGCGTCGAAGGCGGCATCGTAACCATCCAGCGCCAGTTCGCCAGGCGCCAGCCCGAGGCGCTCGGCGAAGGCGGCCACCCGCGTACCCAGATCATCATTGTGGCGCAGCGCGATATAGTCCATGCCACCGAGTTCGCGGGCGTCGGGATGAAGTTCACCGAACAGCGCCCGCCGCACCTCGAGCAGGCTGGTGATCTCACCCAGCTGGTCGGGGTCGCCCCCCGCGGCGGCCACCATCTCACGAGCACGACGGTTGCTGGCGGCAAGCCCCACTCGGCGAATCAGCATGTCGCTTGCGGTGTTGTCGCTGACGGTCAACATCTCGTCGAGCAGAAAGCCCAACGTCAGCCGACTGCCGGGCTCCTGCCAGTTGGTCTGGCCGGCGCCGTCGACGTAGTCGCTGCGGGTCAGGGTCATGCGCTCGTCGAGGCTCAGCGTACCCTCATCGCGTCGCGCGAAGACCTCCACCGCCACCGGCACCTTGATCAACGAGGCCAGGTACCACTGCCGCTCTCCCTGCCACGACAGTGCCTCGCCACTGTGCAGGTCCTGGACGTAGACACCGAGCTCACCGGCGAAATCACGCTCCAGCTCGGCCAGACGCCCCTCGAGCGGGGTCTGCCAGGCGCTACGCTTGTCGACCTGGTAGTACCAGTCGCCGTGCATCTCGTCGGCGTAGACAGCGACGCTCGCCAGCAGCAGCGTCATACAGCACAAAGCGCGGTATATCACTTGTTGGCTCCTATCCAGCGGGTCAGGGCGATCCAGCCTGCCGCACCCAGCACCAGGGCAACGCCGATGCCCAGTACCTGGGGGTAGCTGTAGACCTGCCAGCTGTCGAGCAGGAAACGCAGCACCAGGAAGATCGCCACGATATGAAAGATGAACGCCTTGAGGGCATCGGAACCGACCAACGTGATCGGCAACAGCAGTCGTGACAGCCGCTCGCCGCCGGCCAGCGCCGCCGCCAGGATGACCAGCGCACCGCCAATGCTGAACAGCATGAAGGCCAGCCCCGGTGGATGCTTGCCGACATTGCGCGCCACTGCCACCAAGGCAGCGTAAATATCGCCGCCGAGGGTAGCGATCACAAAGAACCCTGCCAACATGGCAACGCCCAGCCCCATCAGCGTCACCAACAGCCGACGCCGCCATATCGGGTCAAAGTAGCAGCGCAATAGCGCTTCGCCGATCAACAGCCCGGCCATGATCAATGGCGCACGGGACAGCTGCCCCCAGGCATAGTGATCCTCGTGGTCGACCAGCAAGGCCTGGAGAATCTCCAGGTCGCCAAAATCGATGCCCTGCAGCCAGGCAGCCAGCGCCGTAACCAGAAACATCGCTGCCAGACGCCCCCATAGCGGGGCCCGCGCCCACAGCGGCAGCACCAGCGGCACCCACACCAAGGCAAGCGCATAGAAACCGAGGATCTCGACCCAGATTGCAAAGTTATGCCACAGCAGGGTGTCGAGTATGTCCTCAGGCGCATACAGCGGCAGCATCTCGACGACGGTCAGCGCCTTGTACCAGAACAGCACCTCCACCCCGCGCAGCCACAGTTTGAGGCGACGTCGCGGCCAGTCTGCGCCACGCGCATGGGGTAGGAAAGCCACCGCCAGCGCAATGCCGAACACCAGAATGAACAGCGATGAAGAGAACTTGGTGAGCAGATGCACCGGCACCATGCCCCAATCCGGGACCAGGCGCAGGCCCAGTAGTCCACTCACGGCGTGACTGACGATCATCAGCGCGATCGCCACGCCACGTGCCAGGTCGATGGCCGCGATACGGCCCTCGGCACGCGGCAGCCGCGGCGCTTCGCGCAGGAGATGCCAACGCACACCCGCGCTAGCGCGCGGCAACTCGGCGGTAGTGTGGGTCATGGAACTCGTCCCTGTGTCGACCATGAGAAAGAATAAATAAAGGCATCCACTTTTGCGTACGCAGACTACGCTACAAAGTAAGGCGAAGCTTATGCCGAAATCACCTTATCGGGCTACGTATGCGCTGGGGGTGGCACATGAGCGCAACCGTCTCGTCTCATGCAGGGCAGACGTCAGCGGGCCACAGTGAGCTGGTGCCACTGCCGCAGCCGGTCAAGCGCCGCCACTGGCTGCGCAATACCCTGCTGATCTTACTGGCGCTGATGTCGATCAGCCTGGTCACGCTATTGGTCGCTGAAGCGCGCACCTCGCACTTCCAGGCTCAAGAACTATCACGCTATGCCGGCACCCTCACCTATACCTTATCGCCGGGGCCCAGTGAACGCATCGTGTTTCCGCAGTACGGTCCCTTTGACATCCGCCTCGGCTATACCCGCCTGCCGCAGTTCGAGGCACGCCTGCGCGCCCGCGACTTCGTGGTCGAGCGCCAGGCACGCTTCTCACCGGCACTGCTCGACTACACCCAACGGGGGTTTTTCCCACCCTACGCCGAAAAGACCCGCGCCGGGCTGACGCTGCAGGAGTGCCGCGGCGAGACGCTATACACCTTCCGCCACCCACAACGCCACTATCCGCATTTCGATGCCGTCCCACCGCTGGTGCTGCAGGTACTGCTGTTCATCGAGAACCGCGAACTGCTCGACGCCCGCTCGCCCTACGCCAACCCGGCAGTGGACTGGCCGCGCTTCGCCAAGGCGGCGATGTCGCAGGTGGGGCGCGCCCTGGATATCTCGGGGCAATCATCCGGTGGCAGTACCCTGGCCACCCAGGTAGAGAAGTATCGCCATTCCCCGCAGGGCATGACCGGCTCGGCCCGCGAGAAGCTGCGCCAGATGATCTCTGCCAGCGTACGCGGCTACCGCCAGGGGCCACAGACCCTGGCCGCTCGTCAGGACGTGGCACTCGACTACCTCAACAGCGTGCCGCTTTCGGCCGCACCGGGCTACGGTGAAGTGCACGGCATCGGCGACGGCCTGTGGGTGTGGTTCGATACCGACTTCGATGCCCTCAATCGGCTGTTGGTCCCCAGCTTCAACGGACCCGCCAACCTGCAGCAGCAGGGGCTCGCGCTGCGCCAGGTGGTGGCGCTGATGATCGCCCAACGCCGCCCCTCCTGGTACCTCACCACCGGCCGCCAGAGTCTAGAACGACTCACCGACAGCTACCTGCGAATCCTCGCCGAGGCCGACGTCATCGACCCGCTGCTGCGCGACGCGGCGCTGGCCCAGCAGCTGAGTTTCCGCGACTTCGCTCGCGATCCGGTGCGCCTTCAGGTCGAGCGTGACAAGGGGCTGCAGGTTGCCCGTGGTCAGCTCGGCGGCTTGCTCGGCAGCTCCTTCTATGACCTCGACCGCCTCGATCTCTCGGCACGCACCACGCTGCACGGCGGCCTGCAGCGTCAGGTCACCGACTACCTTTATCGCCTTGCCGACCCCGAATTCGCCGACGAGATCGGCCTGATCGGCGAGCGCTTGCTGTCACCTGAGAAGACTGCCGAGGTCAACTATAGCTTCACGCTGTTCGAGCGCGGCGAAGACGGCTATCGCGTACGCATTCAGACCGACAACACCGGCCAGCCCTTCGACATCAACGAGGGCAGCAAGCTGGAGCTCGGCTCCACCGCCAAGCTGCGCGTGCTCGCCACCTACCTGGAAGTCATCGCCGAGCTCCACCAGCGTCATGCAGGGAAACCGATCGACGCACTGCGCGCCATCGAGGTCGACCGTCAGGATGCGCTGAGCCGCTGGGTCATCGACCAGCTGACCACCCACCCCGAGCTGGCACTGCGCGAGCTGCTCGACGCGGCCATGCAGCGCCGCTATTCGGCTAGCCCCCACGAAGCCTTCTTCACCGGTGGCGGACGTCACACCTTCAGCAACTTCCGGCGCGAGGACAACGGCCGCAACCCGACCCTCAGCGAGTCGATGCAAGAGTCTCTCAACCTGCCCTTCGTACGCCTGCTACGCGACCTGGTGCGCTACAGCATTCACCAGAACGAGCGCCGCAGCCAGCTGCTCGAGGATGATCAGGACCCGCGCCGCCAGGACTACCTGCAGCGCTTCGCCGATCGCGAAGGCCGGGTCTTCCTGCAGCGCTTCTGGAGAAAGTACCGCGACAAGGAGAGCGACGAGCGACTGGCGCTGTTCCTCGACGGGCTGCGCACCACGGCCCCACGCCTGTCGGCGGTGCATCGCTACCTGTTCCCGGAGGCGGACGAGGCCAGTTTTGGTGCCTTCATCCGCGAACGGTTGCCCAACGAGGTGCTTAGCGAGCAGCGCATCGCGTCGCTCTATCGCAACTATGCACCGGGCAGCTACGATCTCTCCGATCAGGGCTATATCGCGCGGGTACATCCGCTTGAGCTGTGGCTGCTGGGCTACCTGCTCGATCATCCCGAGGCCACTTTCGGCGAAGCCGCTCACGCCAGCCGCAGTGAGCGCCAGGAAGTCTACGGCTGGCTGTTCAAGACCCGCCACCGTAATGCGCGAGACGTGCGCATCCGCACCATGCTCGAGGTCGAGGCATTTCTCGACATCCATCAGCGCTGGGCGCGACTCGGCTATCCGTTTGAGCACCTGGTCCCATCGCTGGCCACCGCCGTGGGCAGCTCGGGGGACCGTCCGGCGGCGCTGGCCGAGTTGATGGGGATCATTCTCAACGACGGCGTGCGCCTGCCGACGCTGCGCATCGATGACCTGCACTTCGCCGCTGACACCCCCTATGAGACCCGCTTCGTGCCAGCCGGCACCCGCGGTCAGCGGGTCATGGAAGCCGAGGTGGCCGCGGTACTGCGCGAGACGCTCTCCGAGGTGGTCGAAGGCGGCACCGCCCGCCGCCTGCAAGGCAGCTTCAGCCTCGACGAGGAGACACCGCTGGTGATGGGTGGCAAGACCGGCACCGGTAATAACCGCTTCGAAACCGTGGGGCGTGGCGGCCAGGTGCTCAGCTCTCAGGCGCGCAACCGCACCGCCACCTTCGTCTTCTACCTGGGCGACGACCACTTCGGCACCTTAACCGCCTTCGTCCCGGGCAGCACCGCGGATAACTTCCGTTTCACCTCGGCGCTGCCGGTGCAGGTACTCAAGGGCATGCAGGAGATCCTGCGACCGCTGTTGGCCCAGGAAGGCGACGGCTGCCTGCCGGGCAGCGGTCAGGAGCTGCTGGTCGCCGAGCATCGTGTCGCCCCAGGATCGGCCAGCGCACGCGCGTCGGACGACTAGCCAATCGGCTACTCTTCCAACACGACCAGGCTCGACACCGTCAAACGGCGGCCGCCGCGCTCGCTGAGGCGGAAGGTGCCGCTCACTTGCACCCGCTGCCCAAGCTGCTCGACCACAGCGTCATGGGGAAACAGCTCGACGCGGTTGAGATCCTGATCCTCGATCCAGTAGTGCAGCGGGTCATCGAAGCGCCGCACCACGCCCTGGGTGACCACGCGCTGGCCATCATAGGCGCTGCCCTCTCCGGCCAGCACGTACAGCGGCACCTCACGGTCGTCCCCGCCGCCACAGCCGCTCAAGTTGATTGTCATCGCCACTATTAGCATTAGCGACGCCACCAGTCGCAGCCACATCCGCGACGAAGGCAGGATCTGATGCCACATCGCTTGGTTCCCGAAGTGCGTCTTGGACATGGACGTTGCTCCTGCCGAGATCGAGGGAGTAATAGCATACTAAACGCAGCGACCCCGGTGTGAGAGACACACCGGGGTCGCTGTGATGGGGCCAGCCGCGGGGATCAGCGGCAGGGCACCACCTTGCGCATGGTGTCCTTGGCCCAGAGCGTCTGGCCATCGGGCGTCTTGCCATGCTCACTCCAGCGCTCGGTAATCTCGAGACAGAAGGAGCCGGCATTTTCGGTACGCCGATCCGGGTTGGCCGGACGCTCACCGCCAATCCTCAGGACATCGGGATTGTCGGTGGTATAGCGTGGCGCAATGGTATTGCTGGCACAGCCGGTGGCGAAGGCAGCCACCAGCAGAATGGGTAAACAGCGGCGCAGAGGCATGTTCACGAACCCTCGAAGAGCGTTGATAGGCCCGGCACAGATTGCCGGTAGCGCTAGATATCACCGCTTTCAGATCCGCGTCAACACTTTTCGAACAGCGTTTGACATCATCACCATGACAGCTCACCGCATCTATGCGACGCTGGCTAATCGATCCCCTTCGCCACGAGGCTGCGCGCATGATCGATTTCTGGACCTGGACCACCCCCAACGGCCGCAAGGTCTCGATTCTGCTCGAGGAACTGGGGCTCGATTACCGCACCCATGCGGTCGACCTCACCCAGGGCGAGCAGCATACGCCAGGATTTCTCGCCGTTAGCCCCAACAACAAGATTCCCGCGCTACGCGATGAGGAAACCGGGGTCACGCTGATGGAGTCGGGAGCGATCATGTACTACCTGGCCGAACGCCATGGGCGCTTCCTGCCTGCCGAAGGCGAGCCACGCTACCGAGTGATGGAGTGGCTGATGTGGCAAATGGGTGGCCTGGGGCCGATCCTCGGCCAGACGCATCACTTCCTGCACTTCAATCCCGGCAAGGCGGCCTATGCCGAGACGCGCTTCTTCGACGAGACCCAGCGCCTCTATCGAGTGCTGGATACCCGCCTCGACGAGCGAGCCTATCTAGCCGGCGACTACTCCATCGCCGACATGGCGGTGTGGCCCTGGGTCTCGCGCTTCGAGTGGCAGCGCATCGACCTCGACGCCTATCCCGCCGTCAAACGCTGGTACCTCGAGATCGCCGCCCGCGCGGCGGTACAGCGCGGCTACCACAGCCCGCACAAGGTCAACGAGATTCCACTGCCCTGAATCACGCGTTTCTGCCGCCGTAGCGAGGAGCGCCGGCGGTAGGTCGAAGAGGAGGTTCTACGCCATGGGGGAGGATTGCTACCATAGCCGTTCGTGACCTGTCGAAGTGAAACGCATGCGCTATCGGATCAAGCTGTTTGGCGAAATTACCATCAAGTCGCGCTCGGTGCGCAAGGAGATGGTGCGCTGCCTGCGCACCAATATCCGTAATACGCTGCGTGATATCGACCCGACGGTGCGGGTCGCCGATCACTGGGACGCGCTGGAGATTCGCCCCTCGGCGCCGCTCGATGACGCGGCACATGCCACCATCGAGGCCAGCCTGACCCGCATCCCCGGCATTCATGAAGTGCAGGTGGTAGAGGCGCATCCCTTTACCGATTTTGCCACCGCGGCCGAGCGGCTGGTACCGCTATGGCGCGAAGCCCTCCCGGGCCGACGCTTCCGGGTCAGTGTCAAACGCCGCGGCCAGCACGACTTCAGCTCGGAAGACCTCGAACGCTACCTGGGCAGCGCCCTGCTCGATGCCGTGCCCAGTGCACGCGTCGACCTACGCCATCCCGAGATCGACGTTGGCCTGGAACTCAAGGATCGTCGGCTACTCCTGGTCAGCCGACGGCTGCCGGGACTCGGCGGCTATCCGCTGGGGACCCAGGGCCAGGCATTGGCGCTGATCTCTGGCGGCTTCGATTCTCCGGTGGCCGCCTGGCGCCTGATGCGTCGCGGTCTCAAGACCCACTTTGTGTTCTTCAATCTCGGTGGGCCGGCCCATGAACAGGGCGTTCGCGAGGTCACCCACCATCTCTGGCAGCAGTATAGCGCCTCGCATCGTGTCAATTTCATCAGCGTGCCCTTCGACGGCGTGGTCGACGAGATTCAGCGTCAGGTACCTGCCGGCCTGGCCGGGGTGGTGCTCAAGCGCATGATGTTGCGCGCTGCCAACCGCGTCGCTGCCCGCGCCCGGCTCCCGGCGCTGGTCACCGGCGACGCCCTGGCGCAGGTCTCGAGCCAGAGCCTGGCCAACCTGGGGCTGATCGATGCGGTCAGCGAGCGGCCGATCCTGCGGCCACTGGTCGCCAGCGACAAGCAGACGATCATCGCCGACGCCCGGCACATCGGTACCGCCCGCTTTGCCGAGGCACTGCCGGAGTATTGCGGCGTGATGTCGCATCGCCCCCACGTGCGCCCCAGCCCGGCTCAGATCGAGGCCGCCGAAGCAGGCTTCGATGATGCCATACTCGAGGCGGCCATCGCGGCAGCGAGCATGACCCGCAGCGACCGCCTGCTGGAGAGCGCCCCGACGCTTGCCGAGATCGACGAGATCGCCACCCCCGGTGCGTTGCTCGATGCACCTGACGCCACCGTGATCGACATCCGCCACCCCGATGAACGCGAGGCTGCGCCGCTCACGCTACCTCGGGGCGAACCGCTGGCGATTCCGTTCTTCGAGCTTGCCCAACGCGCGCCCTCCTTGCCACGCCGGCGCTACCTGCTCTACTGCGAGCAGGGCGTGATGAGCCGCATGCAGGCACTGCATCTCGCCGACCGCGGCCTTGCCCACTTCGGCGTCTACCGGGGCGATGACCGAGGCAGGGTGTGAGCCCGCCGTCACCGGACAGAGAGTATGTGACAACACCCAGCATGCTCGAGCGCTGGGCCGGCGACTACCTGGCACAGCGCCATCCCCGCCGGGCATTGCCATCGCGGGCACGCAGCGATGCCGAACGTCGGGCGCTGTCCCGCAGTTGCCGACGTACCGTGCTCTACGCCGCCCTGGCCGGCATCCTCTCCGGCGCCGTGATCGGCGGCATGGAGTGGTACATGCGTCAGGCCGTTGCCGGCGGCCTGCAGGACATGTCACTCACCGAGCAGTTGCCCTACTGGGCCGGCTTTCTTGCCGTGGCCGGGGTCGTGAGTGCCATCGAGATCCTGTTCCTGTACTGGAATGCGCTGCGCGGGGTGCTGGCAGTGAGCCGCATCGCCGAGGTGCCGCTGCAGCATGGCCCTCATGGGCTGCTGATCAAGCGTGGCCTGGCGCGGGTGGCGCTGGAGTTTCCCAGCCCCCGCGACCGCGTCTACGGTATCGATCCCTACGCCCAGATGCAGCGCTGGAAACTCACCGCCCGCGCCCTGCTGTATCGCATGAAGGTCGGCGTCACCAGCTTCGTGCTGCGCATCCTGATGCGGCGGATCTTCGGCCGCATGGCGCTGCGCGGCCTACTGCCACTGATCACCGGCCCGCTGTATGCCGTATGGAACGGCCTGATCAGCTACTGGATCATGCAGCAGGCGCGCGAGAATGCGCTCGGCCCCTTCGCCATCGACAGCCTGATAGCCGACCTCGAGCAGCACCTAGAGCGCCTTGGCGATAGCGCCCGCGAGGCGATCCTGCACAGCGTTGGCGAAATGCTCATGCGCCACCAGGACGCCCACGCCAACCACGTCTATCTGCTGTCGCGGCTGCTCGACGCCTTCGCCTGGGAAAGCCACAGGCTCGATATCGACTGGCCTCGCCAGGCGCGCTCCCTTGACCGGCTGAGCGAGGCCGAACGGCGCTGGCTACTGGATATCCTCGGCCTGGCAGCGGTGCTGGTCGGCCCATTGCGCGGGCGCCGCAAGGCATTCCTCGAGGAGGTATACCGTAACTGCGGGGAGCCTTTCGCCACGGCCCGATTGGACCGCCTGCGCCGTGCCGTGATGAACGGAGAAGCACTGTCCCACGCCTAGGCATGCCTAGAACAGGCCCAGCTGCTGGTCGATCAAGGCGCTGAAATCATCGCCGACGAACGGCAGAATGGCATCCGCCACCGGCTGCAGCTGTCGCTCGATATAATGCTGATAGTCGATAGCCGAGCGGCGCAGCTCCAGCGGCTCGGGACCGGCTACGGTGATCACGTAATGGATCCAGCCGCCATGCTGGTACTGACGCGGACGCCCAAGACGCTCGTTCAGCTCATCGGCCATGCGGGCAGCGCGAACGTGGGGCGGCACGTTGCGCTGGTAGTCGCCAAGCTTGCGGCGCAGCCGCTTGCGGTACACCAGTTGGTCGTCGTACTCCCCTGCCAGGGTGCGGCGCACGTAGTCGCGTACAAAGTCGCGGTAGGGCTCAGCGAGAAATATCCGCCGGTAGAGGCGCTGCTGGAAGGTCTTGGCCAGCCCCGTCCAGTCGGCACGCACCGCCTCGAGCCCCTTGAATACCAGCTGCGGCTGCCCCTCGGCATCGTCGATCACCCCCGCATAGCGTTTCTTGCTACCCTCCTCGGCGCCGCGAATGGTGGGCATCAAGAAGCGCCGGTAGTGGGTCTCGAACTGCAGCTCCAGGGCACTCTCCAGGCCATAGGTCGCGTGTAGATGATCGCGCCACCAGGCGTTGACCCCGGCCGCCAAACGGCGGCCGATGGCCTCGGCCGTAGCGCCATCGTGGGCGCCCTGGAGCCACACGAAGGTGGAATCGGTATCGCCGTAGATCACCGTATAGCCTTCGGCCTCGATCAGTTCGCGAGTGCGCTGCATGATCTGGTGGCCGCGCAGGGTAATCGATGAGGCCAGCCGTGGATCGAAAAAACGGCAGCCCTTGGAACCGAGGACGCCGTAGAAGGCGTTCATGATGATCTTCAGCGCCTGGGAAAGCGGCGCATTGCCGTCTCGCTTGGCGGCCTCTCGGCCCTGCCATACCCGTGCCACGATCTGCGGTAGCGCGTGCCGGGTACGCGAGAACTGGGCACCGCGAAAGCCGGGTACTGTCAGACCGGTGCCGGGGTGAGCCTGCTCCTCGGCCAGGCCCGCCACCAGGCCGACCGGATCGATCAGGAAGGTACGGATGATCGATGGGTAGAGGCTCTTGAAATCGAGCACCAGCACCGAATCGTATAGCCCCGGGCGCGAGTCCATCACGAAACCGCCGGGGCTGTTGTCGCCCTGCAGCTCGCCGAGATTGGGCGCCACATAGCCGAGGCGATGCATGCGCGGCAGGTACAGGTGGGAGAAGGCCGCCACCGAGCCGCCCATGCGGTCGACGGGCAGGCCGGTCACCGCAGCCCGCTCGAGCAGGAAGTCCATCAGCTCGGTCTTGGCGAAAATCCTAGTGACCAGCTCGCAGTCCTTGAGGTTGTAACGTGCCAGCGCCGGCTTATCCTCGGCGAACATGCGGTTGATGTCGTCCATTCGCTGGTAGGGATTGTCGATGGCCTTACCCTCGCCGAGCAGCGTCTGGGCCACGTGCTCGAGGCTGAAGGAGGGAAACTGCCAGGTCGCCTGGCGCAGCGCTTCGATACCGTCGATGATCAACCGCCCCGGTGCCGAGGCGAAGTAGTGGTTGGACTGGCTGCCATGGGCACGCCAGCTCATCGCCTCGCCGCCACGACCGAGCCGCAGCGGCACGCCAAGGGATTCGGCATGCCGCTGCAGAATGCGCAGATCGAACTGCACCAGGTTCCAGCCGATGATGGCGTCCGGGTCGTGGCGGGCGATCCAGTCGTTGAGGCGCTCCAGTAGCTCGGCGCGGGTGGCGCAGTAGCGCAGACAGACATCTTCGAGCGTTGGCGCCGCGCTCCCCTGCTCGTCGAGCATATAGACCTGACGCTGGCCGCAGCCCTGCAGCGCGATCGAATAGAGCGCGCCGCGCTCGCTGGTCTCGATATCCAGCGAACAGAGCCTGAGCGTGGGACGGTAGTCATCGTCCGGCGTGAGCTCGACTTCGGGTAACCGCCCATCATCCAGTGCAGTGCCGTTGAAGCGCACGCCCGCGGTGATGAAGCGCTCCATCAGGTAGCGCTCCGGGGGGCGAATATCCGCCTCGAGCAGCGCGATGCCGGCGTCGCGCAGGCGCTTTTCCAGTTGCATCAACTGCCGCTGATAGGTGCAGTAGAGCCCCAGCACCGGGCGCTGCTGAAAATCACACAGAGCCAGCTCTCGCAGCGTCACGCTGGGGGCGCCTTCGAGCAGCCGCTCGACCCGCGCCCGCGCGTCGGCAGGGACGAATGCCACCGCGGGCCGCGCCGCTAGCACCAGATGCCGCGGGCCGGCGTCGCTCGCCACCCAGAATGACACCTCGCAGCCTTCCGGCGTATCTCGCCAGTGCCGGGTGAGTAGAAAGCCCTGCTGCGCCACCGTGATGTTCCGCCAGTTGGTTTCAAGCTGGGATGTTACGCGCTAGGGGCGCTGCTGTCGTCAAGCCACCAGTTGAGGTAGGGCACGGATGCAGCGGCGCGCGAAGATGGCTACAATCGGGGGTCTGATTTTTTGGGGAACGTCATCGCCACTATGTCCAACTCGCCACGCCACCACGCGCGCAAGATTCTCGTTACCAGCGCCCTGCCCTATGCCAACGGCGCCATTCATCTGGGCCACCTGCTGGAATATATCCAGACCGATATCTGGGTACGCTTTCAGAAGAGCCGCGGCAACGAGTGCCACTATGTCTGCGCCGACGACGCCCACGGCACCGCCATCATGCTGCGTGCCGAGCAGGAGGGCATTACCTCCGAGGCACTGATCGAGCGAGTGTCCCGCGAGCACCAGGCGGATTTTGCGCGCTTCGGCGTGGCCTTCGACAACTACCACTCGACCCACTCCGACGAGAACCGCACCTTCAGCGAGCTGATCTACACCCGCCTGCGCGATGCCGGCCATATCGCCACCCGCGATATCGAACAGATGTACGATCCGGTCAAGGGCCTGTTTCTCGCCGACCGCTTCATCAAGGGCACCTGTCCCAAGTGCAAGGCCGAGGACCAGTACGGCGACAACTGCGAGGCGTGCGGTGCCACCTATACGCCGGCCGAGCTGATCGATCCGGTCTCGGCGATCTCCGGTGCCACCCCGGAGGTGCGCAGCTCTACTCACTACTTTTTCAAGCTGCCGGAGTTCGCCGACTTCCTCAAGCGCTGGACCCGCGGCGACCACGTCCAGAGCCAGATCAGCAACAAGCTGCAGGAGTGGTTCGAGTCGGGGCTCAACGAGTGGGATATCTCCCGTGATGCGCCCTACTTCGGCTTCGAAATCCCCGACGCACCGGGCAAGTACTTCTATGTCTGGCTCGATGCGCCGATCGGCTACCTGGCCAGCTTCAAGCACCTCTGCGACCGCGAGGGCATCGACTTCGACGACTACTGGAAACGCGACAGCGACGCCGAGGTCTATCACTTCATCGGCAAGGATATCGTCTACTTCCACGCGCTGTTCTGGCCAGCGATGCTCGAGGGTGCCGACTTCCGCACCCCAACCGGGGTCAACTGCCACGGCTTCGTCACCGTCAACGGCGCCAAGATGTCCAAGTCGCGTGGCACCTTCATCAAGGCCGCAACCTACGCTGAGCATCTCAATCCCGAGTACCTGCGTTACTACTTCGCGGCCAAGCTGACGTCTGGGGTTGACGACCTGGACCTCAACCTCGAGGACTTCGCTCAGCGCGTCAACTCGGACCTGGTCGGCAAGGTGGTCAATATCGCCAGCCGCTGTGCCGGTTTCGTCAAAAAGCTTGGTGACGGCAAGCTGTCGGCCCACTGCGCCGAGCCGGAGCTGGTGGCCCGCTTTATTGCTGCCGGCGACAACATTGCCGCCGATTTTGAGGCACGTGAGTTTGGCCGTGCCATGCGCAAGGTGATGGAGCTCGCCGACGAGGCCAACGCCTATATCGCCGACACGGCGCCGTGGGTGCTGGCCAAGGAGCCCGGCCGCGAGCAGGAAGTGCTGGATATCTGCTCGGTGGGCGTCAACCTGTTCCGCCAACTGATGGTTTATCTGGCCCCGGTTGTGCCGGCCATGGCCGAGGGCGCGCGTGAATTCCTCAAACTCGACAGCCTCGCCTGGCATAGCCGCCACGAGGTGCTGCTGGATCACGAGGTCGCCAAGTTCAAGCCGCTGATGACTCGCGTCGAGCGCGACAAGATCGATGCCATGATCGAGGCATCCAAGGAGGACCTGGTGGAAGAGCAAAAACTCAAGGACGCCCCCAAGGGGCCGCTGAGCGATGACCCCATCGCCGCCGAGATCGCCTTCGACGACTTTATGAAGGTCGACCTGCGCATCGCCCGCATCGCCAAGGCCGACTACGTTGAGGGCGCCGACAAGCTGCTGCAGTTGACCCTCGACCTCGGCGGCGAGACCCGCACGGTCTTCTCCGGCATCCGCTCCGCCTACGCGCCGGAGGCACTCGAGGGACGCTTGACGGTGATGGTCGCCAACCTGGCACCGCGCAAGATGCGCTTCGGGGTCTCCGAGGGCATGGTGCTGGCCGCCGGCAACGACGACGGTATCTACCTGCTTTCGCCTGACTCCGGCGCCGAACCGGGCCAGCGCGTGGTTTAATACCTCAGCGGGGATCGCACAGCGGGCGCCTGGCATATCCAGGCGCCCGCTTTTTATGCGTCCTGAACTAAAGAATCGTTAGTGCTCGCCGATAGGCTTTGTAGGATATTTCGTACATAACCAGGCCACTTAGCGCCGGGGAGCCTGATGCCACGCACCTTCGCCTCGTTACGCCTTCGTTTCCTGCTCGCGCTGGGCGGTGTACTGTGCCTTGCGCTGCTGGCGTTGGTGCTGGTCGCCCGTTATCAGATCATGCCGATCCTGCTCGAGGACGAAGAGCAGTTCGCCGGTAGCGAACTCGACAGGGCCGAGCGCGCCATCGGCAGCGAGCTTGGCCACATGAGACGCGTGGTCGAGGACTGGGCCTGGTGGGACGACACCTACCAGTTCGTGCTCGGAGAACGGCCCGAGTATGTCGACTCCAATCTGTATCAGAGCACATTGGAAACCCTCGACCTCAAGATGATGATCTTTTTCGATGCTCAGCACCGCCCCGTCTGGGTAGCGGGCTTCGACGAGGACGGCGAGTTCACCTCATGTAATGGGTCGAAAACGCCCTGCCACTGGGTCGTTTCCTATATCGACGCCATGCAATCCAAGCTTGAGCGCCAGAGCGACGAGACTCAGACCTGGCTGCTGGCCAGTCCTGACATGGCCATGGCGTCCATGTCAGGCATCTACCGCAGTCACGAGACATCCCCCTCGGCCGGCTCGCTGCTGATGGTACGCCCGCTCTCGACGTCGTGGATCGAGCAGCTGCGCGACACTACCGGCATTGAACTGGACGTGAACAGCGTTTCGAACAGCAACGCCGACGCCAACGATAATCTGAGACGGGTATCATCGACCCGCATGGCCGCCAGCCGCACCCTCGACGCCATGCCCGACGATCACCTGATTCGCGTCGACGCACTGCTCCCCCGCCAGCGTTATCAGGCCAGCCTGGAGACCTTTCGGTTCGCCCTTTACTGGACCAGCGGTGTGCTGATCGTGACCCTGCTGATCGTCCTGTGGCTGCTCGAGAGCATCGTGCTGGCACCGATTCGCCAGCTCTCGCGATTCACTCAGCGCGTACACCTCGAGGCAGCACCGCCCCCAATGCCTGCGCACCTGCTGGCGCGTCGCGATGAAATCGGCACGCTGGCCCAGGAATTTCGCGACCTGGTCGACCACCACTACCAGCAGTCGTCGCTGCTACTCGAATTGTCACAGCACGATTCGTTGACCGGCCTTGCCAACCGTCGACTGTTCGATCAACGCCTCGAACAGGCGTTACACAGCGCCCAGGCCTCGGGCCATCAGGTCTCGGCATTGATGATCGATATCGACCATTTCAAGCTATACAACGATTACTACGGTCATCTTGCCGGCGATGATTGCCTGATTGCACTCGCCGAATGCATGCAGCAGCACCTAGGCGGCAAGCGTATCCTGGCGGCCCGCACTGGCGGCGAAGAATTCAGCGTACTGATGCCGGACACCTCTCTCCAAGCGGCCATGCTCCAGGCAGAGTCGCTGCGCTTGGCCATCGAAGCGCGTGCGCTTCCTCACGCCACGTCTCCCACCGCCCCCCACTTGACGGTCAGCATCGGCGTCGCCAGCTGTCACCCCACTGGGCTGGACGACGCCGTATCGCTGATGCAGGCCGCCGATCAGGCGCTCTACCGCGCCAAGGAGAGTGGCAGAAATCGGGTCGCAACCATCCCTGGCCATCGCCACGCGACTACCACGGCCCCTTCACAGTAGCCCAATGGCAGGCGGTACCCGCTCTCGCGCTAAGCACGTACAATATCTGCCTGCCGAGACGCCCAAAGAGGAGCCACTGTGACGGGCCAGCACGACTTGATCGACGCCATCGACGCCGAGCTTCCCCAGACCCAGTGCGGCAAGTGCGGCCAGCCGGGTTGCCGCCCCTACGCCGAGGCGATCGCCCAAGGTGAGGCCATCAATCGCTGCCCACCAGGCGGCGAGCGCACCGTGGCGCGGCTGGCAGCGATCACTGGGCGGCCCGAGATCGCACTCGAGCAGCCGGCCCAGCCACCGCTGACCGCCTATATTCGCGAAGATGAGTGCATCGGCTGCACCAAGTGCATCCAGGCCTGTCCGGTGGACGCCATCCTCGGTGCCGCCAAGCTGATGCATACCGTCATCGTCGACCAGTGCACCGGCTGTGAGCTATGTGTTGCCCCCTGCCCGGTCGACTGTATCGATCTGCTACCGCATCCGCAGTGGCAGGCCGCCACCAGCGAACCACAGCAGCAGCGCTATCTGGCCTATCGTGCAGACCAGGGCCGCAAGCGTTTCGAAGCGCGCCAGCGACGTCTGGCTGCCCAGGCCGAGGCCAAGCGCCAGCGCCGCGCCCAGCGGCTGGCCCGGACCGAGCACCAACCGGCAAGCGCCGCGCAAACGCCAGCGCTGTCACCCAGCGCCCTGCGTGCCAATCGTGTACGCCTTGCGGCCGCCCTAAAGCGCCTTACCCGCCAGCAGCAGAACGCCAGTGACGTCGCGCAACGTCAGGCCCTGGCGGCACGTATCGCCGAGCACCAGGCTCAGCTAGATGCCCTCGATCGGCAGTTGGGCCAGCACGCATCCCAGGCCACAGCGCCTCGCGACCCGGGGCCGCATCAGAAGCGCATGGCGGTCAATGCCGCCGAGCAGTCGCTGCGCAAGGCGCACCAACAGCTGGCTCACGCCGAGCGTCAGCATGACCCGGCCGCCAAGGCCAGTGCCCAGCAGCAGATCGACCGGGCCAGCGCGATGCTCGAACAGGCCCGCGCCGCCCTCGCCTCTCAATCACCGTCACGGGGCCAACCCTCATGAATGCCCACAAACGCCATGAGATATTTACCCGGCTACGCGAGCATATGCCCGAGCCCACCACCGAGCTGAACTGGACCACGCCCTTTGAACTGCTGGCGGCCGTGCTGCTCTCGGCGCAGGCCACCGACGTTGGCGTCAACAAGGCCACTGCACGGCTGTTCCCGGTGGCCAACACCCCCCAAGCGATCATCGAACTCGGCATCGACGGCCTAAAACAGCACATCAAGACCATCGGGCTCTACAACACCAAGGCCGAGAACCTGATGAAGACCTGTCACATCCTGGTCGACAAGCATGCCGGCGAGGTGCCGCAGACACGCGCGGCCCTGGAGGCGCTGCCAGGCGTGGGCCGCAAGACGGCCAATGTGATCCTCAATACCGCCTTCGGGCAGCCGACTATCGCTGTGGACACCCATATCTTCCGGGTCTCCAACCGCACCCGCATCGCCACGGGCAAGGACGTGGTCGAGGTCGAGAAGAAGCTGATGCGCCATGTGCCCAGGGAGTTTCGCCAGGATGCCCACCACTGGCTGATACTCCACGGCCGCTATACTTGCCTAGCACGCAAGCCGCGCTGCGGCAGCTGCGTGATCGAGGACCTGTGTGAGTTCAAGGACAAGGTCGACCTCTAACAACGCCGAACGAGCCGCCCATGGAGATTCACGACCGCCCCCTGACACAGCGCATCGAGTGGCTGCTGACCCTGTCCCGTGATCACGCCGAGACGTTCGGTAGCCCCTCGGCGTGGCTGGCCCGGGAGCGCTATCTGGCCGCGCACCCTACGCGTATCGTGGCGATGAAGTGCATGGACGGACGCATTCATCTGCCCCACGCCACGCGCACGCCGCTGGGCATCATTCGTCCATTTCGCAACCTTGGCGGCATCTTCCACCTCGGCTGGCCCTACCTGGGCGAGATGCTTGCCGAGAGCGTCAGCGAAGCCGCCCGCGCCGGTCATGGCGTACTGATGCTGATCACCTACCACTTCTCCCGCGGAGAGCGCTCCCGCGGCTGCGCCGGGTTCGACTGCGACACTCAGGCGGCGCTGGCCCATGCCTACCAGATCCGCGCCCAGGCCGAGCAGCTGTTCGGCGCTGACCACCGTCACGTCTACCCGCTGGTGTGCGGTTTCGAAACCGACAACGATGCCCTGATCGTTCACGGCGACGACGGCAGCGTGCTCGACATCAGCACGCTGGATGCCCATCAAGCCAATGGCCTGACCCAGCGTATAACCGCGCTGTGCCCCGATATGCCAGCGGCCACGCTGCGCGACCTGTTGCCACTGCTGGAGGGCAACCTGGCACACGTCGAGTCGCTGCGCGGGGTATCCCGGGCGCTGGATATCGAGCATCGCGAATGGGTGATCTGCGTCGGCCGCGGCTTCGACTTCCTGCATGTGCCCAATACCGCGCTTATCGTCGGTCCCTACAGCCCCAACCTCTCGGAACCGGTGGGCACCGCGGCGAGCATCATCGACGCCAATATGCGCGCCGGACGGATTCCCGACGACGGTTTCATGCTGCTAGCGTCAACGCCCTATCAGGACATCGGTGTCGATCGCGCCCGTGCCGAGCTCAAAGCACGCTTCCTGTCGGACTTTGCCAGCCAGGTGATCAGCCGCGAGCACCCGGCGCTTGCCGAGCGCATGGTGCGGCACACCGCCGTCGTGCACTGGCCGACGCGGCGTCTCGACCTGCTCGACACCCACGCCGCCTCGAGCTAGAACCCTAAGGCATCGAGGCGGTCGGCCAGGTCATCGAGAATCTCGATGCCCTGTACATCGGTGGGCAACCACGGCAAATGTGGCCTGGGCAAGTGGCTGAAGGTCTGGTCGATGCTGGCCAGATAGACCGACTCCTGATCGCGCCGCGCGCGCAGGAAGTCGCCGCCGGCGTCCGCCGGAATCACCCGATTGACCAGGGTGCCGGCCACCGGGACCTTGGCCGCCTCCAGTGCCTCGACGGCGCGGGCGGTCTCGAGAATCGGCAGCCGCTCCGGGGTCATCACGAACAGGAAATTGCTCTCATCGGGATTCTCGATGCGCCGCCGGGCCTGATGAAACAGGCGACGTCGATTGAGCAGCGTCTGGGCCACGTCGCGGGTCCGCTCGTCGAGATCACTGAAGGCGTCTTCCTGGGGATCATCGAACGGCGTGGCAACGTCGCGACCGCGCTTCGGGGTCAGGTGCTGGAGCACCTTGCCCAGCTCCTCGGACTTGCGATTGTGTGCCAGCAGTCCATCGGTCCACGCCGCCATCGCCTCTGGCAGTGTCAGCAGACGCAGGGTGTGGCCGGTGGGTGCGGTGTCGAAAATAATCAAATCATAGGGCAGCTGGTCATCGGTCATCAGCCGTGCCAGACGCTCGAGCAGCGCCGCCTCCTGGGTCCCGGGCGACTGCCGGGTGAGGCGCATCTGGCGCTCGAGCTCCTTCATCATCTCCGGTGCTGCGTAGCGGCGCATCTGCTCGGTGACCCTCGTCAGGTGCGCCTCGACCTCGATGTCGGGGTCGATCTCCATGGCATCGAGGTTGGGTAACAGGCGCCGCGGGGTATCGTTCAGCTCGCGGTCGAAGACATCGCCCAGGCTGTGCGCCGGGTCGGTGGAGACCACCAGCACGCGCCGCTCGCGACGCGCGGCCAACACCGCCAGCGAGGCGGCCACGGTGGTCTTGCCCACCCCACCCTTGCCGCCGACCCATAGCAGGCGTTTCTGCAGTAAATCTTTCATCATGCACTAATCCCAATGTCACGGGGCTATCGCAAGGGCCTGCCGCGAGGGGCGCCGGGGACAAGCCGAAGAGGGGGTTCTGGACCAGGGATGGTCCAGGTAGCCCCCAGGGAGGGGTTCATGGCGCCCCCTCATAGGCTTGTCGACGGATCAGCCCCGAGCACTACCACTCAAGCAATGCTAATGGGTACGCTCGTGCGTCGAAGCAGCTGCCGCTAACAGCACCTGAAGTGATCCAGCGGCGAGCGCTCCATCCCCATCCGTTTATGCCAGTCGTGGAAGCGTTCGAGCAGCAGCGGTTGCAGTTCCAGGGTGTAATAGGCGGCCGGATTGGGCACGCCCATCATCTCCGAAAACACCAGCAGCATGAACAGATCGTCCTCATCGCGACGGGCGCGAGCGATCGCCCCGCGATAGCGCGAGGAGTAGACCTCCTCGGCGAAGAAACGGGCCTGGCTAAGCCAGGCCCGGATTTTTTCGCGACGAGGATCATGCCCGGTGTCATGATCGTCGTGCATCAGTCGCTCCTTGGGGCGTCAGTCACCCCTCACCCTGTTCGGCCATTTCCGTGCGGGCGCGCTTGAGCGCCGCCGCACACTCCATGGCCACCATTATCGCAGCAATCAGCACCACGATATCCAGGAACAGCAGGAAGTAGTTACCGTCGTTGAAGAAGGTGCGCAGCTGCATCAGCAGCGCGGCAATGGTCATCACCAGCAGGAAGCACAGCGGCACCAGGGTGTACCACATCGGCCGACGCAGGCGCACCAGCATCACCGTGATCACCAGCAGGGTCAGACCCGCCAGCAGCTGGTTAGTGGTACCAAACAGCGGCCAGATGATCATGCCACCGGTGCCATCGGCACCGCCGGCACCGAAGGCCAGCAGCAGGCAGCTACCCACCGCCAGCAGCGTCGCCGGGGCCGACTTCTTCATCCATGGCTGCTGATAGATCTCGCCCCACTCCTGGAAGATATAGCGCTGCAGGCGCAGGCCAGTATCCATGGTAGTACCGGCGAACAGCGCCGCCATTACCGTCAGCAGGGTCGCGGCGGTGGCTTCCGGCAGCCCCAGGCCATTGTGGATCATGAAGGCGCCGCCCTCGACGAAGGCATTCACGCCGCCCGCACCGAAGGCAGTGTACATGGCTTGCCAGTCGGCCAGGCTCGCAAAGCCAGCGGTGGCGGCGAGGATCGCGGCCAGCGCCAGCATGCCTTCACCCACGGCACCAAAGTAGCCGACGAAGCGGGCATCGGTTTCCTTGTTGAGCTGCTTGGACGTGGTACCCGACGAGACCAGCCCGTGAAAGCCGGAGATCGCGCCGCAGGCGATGGTCACGAACAGCAATGGCAACATCGACGGCGTTCCTGCCGGTACGTCGCTGTTGACCATCGGCGCGACAACGCTCGGATTGAGCAGCAGAATGGCGCCATAGAGCACGATTAGGCCAATAAACAGCTGCAGGCCGTTGATGTAATCGCGCGGCTGCAGCAGCACCCAAACCGGCAGCAGCGAAGCGATGGCGGCATAGCCAAACAGAATCAGGATCCATACCGCATTGCCAGAGAGGCCAGCCACCTCAGCGGGCATCTGCAGCGGCACCGACGGCCCGAGGCCAATCAGCGCGTAAAGCGCGATCACCCCGATCACCGAGACCGCCGGCAGGCTCAGCATGCGGCGATAGATCAACTGACCGATGATCAATGCCACCAGGATCGCACCCCACACCGGGACCACGGCGCTGGAGAAATTCATCATCAGCCCGGCGATGACCACCGCGAACACCGCGTTGACCATCAATAGCACCAGGAAGATCACGATCATGAAGATGCTACGCGCACGGCTACCTACCACATCGCCGGTAAGGGCCCCCACCGACTTGGCCTTGTTGCGCACGCTGGCCCAGATGGCGCCGAAGTCGTGCACCCCGGCAAAAAAGATGGTGCCGAACACCACCCACAGGAAGGCCGGCAGCCAGCCCCAGATCACCGCAATGGCCGGCCCGACAATAGGCGCGGCACCGGCCACCGAGGTGAAGTGGTGGCCCCAGAGAATGAAGCGGTTGGTGGGCACGAAGTCGACGCCGTCCTCGTACTCATGGGCAGGCGTCTTGAAGTCGGGATCGAGGCGATAAATCTTCTCGGCGATGAACTTGGAGTACACGAAGTACCCCCCGGCCATCCCGGCAAGACCTAGCACCAGCAGAACGATAGCACTCATGAGGCAGGCTCCTAGCACAGGGAAAATGCCACGCGGTCATTTTCCGTCGTCTCATTTTTATCGGGCAGTGGTACGCCGGCTAATGATGGCGTGTGAATGACGATAAATCCATTGCACACAAGGCGTTTCTGGGCAAATTACATCGAAGGTCGAAAGGCAGCCGGGGCTGGTCGGCGATAGGCTGCCAGCATGGCCACCGCCGTCGGCGATGGCCCGCCATCACCGCGAAGAGGCTTGCCCCATGGAGACATTCTGGACGCCCCTGGCCATGTCCGCCGCCTTCGGCGCCTTCACCGGCTCGCTATTCCGGCTTAGCCGCCGTCCCGGCTACCGGCGTCCCTTCCTGTTCCCGCTGGTCGGCTTGCTGGCCGGCATAACGGCCTTCTTCATCTACCGTATCCTGCTTGCGGTGACCGGGGCACCGGTCTGGCTGATGCCGTTGCTGGTGGTACTGCAGGTGTGGCTATGGCTGGGGCCGCTGGCACCGCGCTTCACCCAGGCCAACGGCGACAGCAAATAGCCGAGCGTCCCGACAAGCCGTTGCGGCCCGGCAGTCAGGCCGGTACCCTTTCATCAGCGCATGACTGGCCACACTAGGTGATGCGGAAAACCCGTCCGCATATTCGTAAAAAGAATTCACCTTGCAAATCGCCCATGGTCCTAATCCCGTCAATCCCGAGAGATCTGACACATTCGACATGATCTGGCTTGAGCAGGACACTCACCTGCTCCCGACACCGGAGATGATGCTGCCATGAGGCCTGCCTCGCTCGCCCTGCAGAACCAGCTATTGCCCGGTGTCTCGCGGACGTTTGCCCTGACCATCCCTCAGTTACCGTCCCGCCTGCGCCCAGCGATCACCAATGCCTATCTCCTATGTCGCATTGCCGACACGGTGGAAGATAGCACCGCCATAGCGCCCGACGACAAAGACGCTCACTACCGGCGCCTGCTGGCAGGTCTGAGTGATGCCAGCGCCGCCCGAGAGTTCTCTGAGGCACTGCTCGGTACCGGATTGTTACAAGACCCTCTGGAACGAGACCTCATAGTCCAGACACCCGGCGTGCTGCGCGCTTTCCGCGAACTGCCGGACGCGCAGCAGGGAGCGTTGCGCGAGTGCGTCTCCACCATGTGCCTCGGCATGGCTGAGTTCGAGCGCCTGAAGAACCCGCATGGCCTTGAGGACAGCGGCTGCCTGCGCGATTACTGTTACGTGGCGGCTGGCTGCGTTGGCGAAATGCTGACCCGTCTGTTCGCCGACATCAATCCACACATCCACGACCAGCGCGACGAGCTTCAGCGGCTGTCGTTGGCCTTCGGTCAGGGGCTGCAGTTGACCAATATTCTGAAAGACGTCTGGGAGGATCGCCAGCGCAGCATCTGCTGGCTCCCGCGTGACGTCTTCATGGCGCGAGGCGTTGACCTGATGCAGGCGCATGACTGGCAGGATCATCCAGGCTATCGCGACGGCATCCGCTTTCTGGTCGCCGTTGCCCACCATCATCTGCGCTTGGCACAAGACTACACGCTACGTATTCCGGCTGCCGAGGTCGGTATTCGACGGTTCTGCAGCTGGTCGATCGGCATGGCGCTCGCAACGCTGCGCAACATTGCCGACAACCCCGGCTATACGGCCGGTGAACAGGTCAAGATCTCGCGGCGACGCCTGCGCATGATCGTCGCTACGAATAACGTCTCAATCGGCAGCAATGTACTGATGCGCGGTGTTTTTCGGTTGAGCTGCTTTGGGCTTCCCAGGGTTCAAGCACAGGAGATCGGCCTCCTGCAGTCAGGCCATGAAGGGAGTCGATGAAATGGCGCACCAGGCGTCGAAGCGTCAGCGCCCCGGCGACGAAAACTCACCTATCTGCGCCACCGTACGCTGGTAGGCGGGCCGTTCACGAATACGCGCCAGTGCGCCCCGCAGCGACGGGTACCCCTCGAGCCCGCGACGCCTCTCGGCCGCCAGCAGCGGAAAGCTCATCTGGATATCCGCCGCACTGAAGGCGTCGCCGGCAAACCACGTCGAGCGCTCGAGTTCGGCCTCCCACAACGCCAGCAAATCCTTGATCTGCGGATCGAGGAATTTCTGCTGCACGCCCTGCCCCAGCAGCTTGCCGATCGGCCGAATCAGGGCCGGCACCGGCGGCTTGCCGAGCATTGAGAAGACCAGACTCATCACCAGCGGCGGCATCGCCGAGCCCTCGGCATGATGTAGCCAGAAACGATAGCGCAGGTGCTCGTCGCTGCCCACTGCTGGCACCAGGCGCCCATCGTCGAAGCGCTCCAGCAGGTACTCGATGATCGCGCCGGATTCTGCGACTGCCCGGCCCTCATGCGCCTCATCGGTGATCACCGGCGACTTGCCCAGCGGATGCACCTGCTTGAGCGATGGCGGCGCCAACATGGTCTTGGGATCGCGGCGGTAGGTGACGATCTCATACTCGGCGCCCAGCTCCTCGAGCAGCCAGACCACCCGCTGTGAACGGGAGTTTTCCAGATGGTGAACCTTGATCATCGAGCGCTCCATGTCGATGGAAAGAGGAACGTAAACCCTACCACCTCCTGCCAAGGTCGTCTTTCCCCTCCCTTGCCTGCCCCACTAGACTGCAGTCAACAGACACGCCATCGCAGAAGGGAGAGCCGCCATGGCCAAGGTACTGGTGGTGGACGATGAGCCCAACATCGTCCTGTCACTGGAGTTTCTGATGCAGCAGGCGGGTTTCGATGTGGTCACCGCCGAGGATGGCGAAAGCGCCCTGGCCAGTGTGGCCGAAGGCGCTCCCGACCTGGTCCTGCTGGATATCAGCCTGCCCGGCATCAGCGGCTTCGACGTGCTCGAGCAGCTGCGCGCCGACCCCGCCCATACCGACTTGCCGATCATCATGCTGACCGCCCACGGACGTGAAGTGGAGCGCGAGAAGGGCCTGGCGCTGGGCGCCGACGACTACATTACCAAGCCGTTCTCTACCCAGGCGCTGGTCGACAAGGTACAGGGCCTGCTCGGCGAGGCAGGCTGATGGCGCCGCGTCCCGCCCGTGGTCACCTGCCCCGCCGCCAGCGGCTGGTCGGCGCCTGGCTGCTGGTCAGTGGGTTGGCCTTCTTCAGCGGCGCCCTGCTGGCGCTGTGGCTGGATGCCGAGCTGGCGCCCAGTGGTATCCAGCGGATCGCGCTGTGGGCCGGTAGCCTCGGCGGCGGCGTGCTGATCCTGCTGCTGGGGTTGGTGCTAGAACGTCGCCTGTTCACCCCGCTGCGCCATCTGCAAGTACAGATGGCACGCCTGGCGGCCAACCCCGACGCCCGCGACGACTACCCCCCCGAAGGCTGGCTCAAGGGCCTCGGCCCCGACCTGGCACGCCTACGCGACGGCTGGCGCCAGGACCGCCAGCAGCTGGCCACCGCCCATACCGAGGGCGCACGCAGCGCGGCACGCATTCGCCTCGAGCTGGAGTCGCTGCTACAGGTGCTGGAGACGCCGCTGCTGCTGTGTGACCAGCACCGCCGCATTCTGCTCTTCAATCACGCCGCCGAGACGCTGTTCGACGGCCACCCCGGGCTGGGCCTGGGCAAGCGACTGGAGGGGCTCATCGGCGTGGCCAGCCTGCAGGATGCCCTGGCACGGCTGCCCGACGACGGCGCCCCCCGCGAGCTGCTGGTACCCAGCGACGAGCGCTGGCTGCGTTGTCTGCTCAAGCGGGTTCCCCAGAGCCAGGGCGAGACCCTGATCACGCTGACCGACACCACTGCCAGCCTCACCGACGAGAGTCATACTCGCGCCGCGCTCGGCGAGCTGCTGCCCTCGCTGCGGCGTCACGGCGCCGGCCTGGCCAGCGCCGCCGAGACCCTGTCACGACTCGCTGCTGACCAGGCAGCCAGCGACAGTCATCCGCTGCGCACGCGCATTACCGCCGCCATCGACGAAGAGAGTCGCGCGCTGACTACCGAAATCGAGCGACTCAGCCAGCGTATCGACGACCTGCAGCAGCAGGGGGAGCGCCTGGTGCCGCTGTGGTCCAACGATCTCTGGCAGTCGCTCAATGAACGCCTCGACCACCTGCCCGAACTGCCCCGTGTCACGCCGATCGGCATGCCGGCCTGGTTCAAGGGCGATGCCCCGGCGCTGCTGGCGCTGCTCGAGGCACTGCTCGAGCGGCTGCATCAGACCACCGGTCGTCACGCCCTCGAAGGCGAGCTGTGCCTGGGCAACCGCCGTGTCTACCTCGACCTGATCTGGCGCGGGAGGCCACTGCCCCAACGCACCCTTGCCGAATGGCACGCCGAGCACCTCGAGAGCCTCCCGCTGGCGCCCAGCATCGGCGAGCTGCTCCTGCAGCACGGCAGTGACGCCTGGAGTCTGGCCGATGCCGACGGCGAGCACGCCCGCCTGCGCCTGCCGCTCCCCGCCGTCGAGCGGGTCGGCGCCCCCGCCGCCCACAAGACCCCACGTCCGGAGTTCCATGACTTCGGCATCGCCGATCTGCCACCACCGGATGCCGAGTTGGCTGCCTGCTCGCTGCGTGCCTTGGAGATCGTCGCCTTCGATACCGAGACCACCGGGCTCGAGCTTCGCCGCGGCGATACCGTCATCAGCCTCGGGGCCTGCCGGGTGGTCAACGCCCGCCTGCTGGCCGACGACACCTTCGACATGCGGGTCGATCCGGGCCGCCCGATTCCCCCGGCCAGCACGGTGATCCACGGCCTGCGCGATGCCGATGTGGCCGGCGCCCCACCGCTGCATCTGGTGCTGCCGCGCTTTCGCCGCTATGTCGGCGAAGCGGTGTTGCTGGCCCACAACGCCGCCTTCGACCTGTTGGCGATCCAGCCCCCCGGCGCCGGCGTCGACTTCCAGCTGCCGGTACTCGACACCCTGCTGCTGTCCCGGGCACTGGACCCCAGCCTCGACGGTCACGACCTCGACAGCCTGGCCAGTCGCTTCGACCTCAACATACCCGAGGGCGCCCGGCATACCGCGCTGGGTGATGCCCGCCTGACCGCCGAGCTGTGGCTGGCACTGCTGCCGCGCCTGGAGGCACGAGGCGTGGTCACGCTACAGGAAGCGCTGACCCTGCAGGCCGGCGCCTTCGACCGTGAGGATGCCAGCGCATGAAGACACCGCGTCTCGGTGAACGACTGGTCGCCCTGATCGGCGTAGCACTGGTGCTGTTCAGCCCGCCGCTGATCCTGATCGCCGATCGTCCCGCCGCCAACGGCCTGTCGTGGCTGGCACTCTATCTGTTCGTCGCTTGGGCGCTGGTGATCGCGCTGGCAGCCTGGCTGCTCGAGTATCGCCACGACCCCGCAGGAGGCCACGACGACACGTCTCGGCGGCCCGCCACCCGCGCTGACGAGATGTCCGAGCCGCCGTCGCGAGGCTCGCAGTGAGAACCGATCCGGTGGTGTTGACGGTGGCCTTCGGCTACCTGGCGCTGCTGTTCGTGATCGCTGCCTGGGGCGACCGCCGCGCCGAGCAGGGACGATCGCTGATCGGCTCACCCACCATCTACGCACTGTCGATTGCCGTCTACTGCACCGCCTGGACCTTCTACGGCAGCGTCGGCCGCGCCACAGAGTACGGCCCCAGTTTCCTGCTGATCTACCTGGGGCCGACCCTGGCGATGCTCGGCGCACCGTTTCTGATCCGCAAGATGGTGCGCATCGCCCGTGCCCAGCGCATCACCTCCATTGCCGACTTCATCAGCGCCCGCTACGGCAAGAGTGGCAGCCTCGGGGCGCTGGTCGCGCTGATCGCCCTGATCGGCATCACCCCCTATATTGCCCTGCAGCTCAAGGCCATTACCTTGAGTCATGCGGTGTTGGTCAACTACCCGGCAGCACCGGAACTGAGGCTGGCCGAGGAGAGTTTCTGGGTCGACAAGTCGTTCTGGGTAGCATTGGTGCTGGCGGTG
Source organism: Franzmannia pantelleriensis (assembly GCF_900102875.1). Classification (GTDB taxonomy): domain Bacteria; phylum Pseudomonadota; class Gammaproteobacteria; order Pseudomonadales; family Halomonadaceae; genus Franzmannia; species Franzmannia pantelleriensis. Next base: position 81,214 of record NZ_FNGH01000006.1, on the reverse strand, counting down.
TTCATTATCCTGTTCGGCACTCGCCATCTGGACGCCAGCGAGCGCCACGAGGGCATGGTCGCGGCCATCGCCTTCGAGTCGCTGGTCAAGCTGGTGGCGTTCCTGGCGGTGGGCATCTTCACCGTGTTCGTACTGTTCCACGGGCCCGCCGACCTGTTCGCGCGCACCGCCGAACATCCGGCGCTGGTCGATGCGCTGAGCCTCGACGCCGTGCCCGGCGGCGCGCTGGGCTGGGTCGGCACCCTGGCACTGGCGTTTCTGGCGTTTCTGACCCTGCCCCGCCAGTTTCAGGTACTGGTGGTGGAGAACGTCGACGAACGCCACCTCAAGCGTGCCAGCTGGCTGTTCCCCCTCTACCTGCTGGCCATCAACCTGTTCGTGATCCCCATCGCCATGGCCGGTATGCTGCTCGGCAACGGTGCCAGCGACCCGGATAGCTTCGTGCTCACCCTGCCCCTCTCGGCGGGGCTCGAGGGACTGCCGCTGCTGGTCTTCATCGGCGGGCTCTCGGCGGCTACCGGCATGGTCATCGTCGAGACCATCGCCCTCTCGACCATGGTCAGCAACCATCTGGTGATGCCGCTGCTGCTGCGCTCGTCGCGCTTGCACCTGGGCTCTCGAGGCGAGCTCACCGGCTGGCTGCTGGGCATCCGTCGCGTGGCGATCGTGCTGATCCTGCTGCTCGGCTATCTCTACCACGCGCTGGTCGGCGACTCCTACAGCCTGGTGACCATCGGGCTGGTCTCCTTCGCCGCCGCCTGCCAGTTCGCCCCGGCGCTGCTGATCGGTCTCTACTGGCGCGGCGCCACCCGGCTCGGCGCTACCGGCGGCCTGATCGCCGGCTTCCTGGTGTGGGTCTACACCCTGTTGCTGCCGGGCTTCGCCCAGTCCGGCTGGCTGGATCCGAGCTTCGTCGAGTCCGGCCCGCTGGGCATCGCCTGGCTGCGCCCCTACGCCCTGTTCGGCCTCGAGAATGCCGACATCTACAGCCACTCGCTGATGTGGAGCCTGCTGGCCAACGTCGGGGTGCTGGTGGGCGTGTCACTGTTCACCCGCCAGAGCCGTCTCGAGCAGACTCAGGCAGCCTTGTTCGCCGGTGCGTTGGATTCTGCTGTTAGCTATGCCAGCCTGTGGCAGGGTCAGACCACCCGCGGCGAACTCGAAGCGCTGCTGGCGCGCTACCTGGGCGCCGGCGCCGCGACTCGAGTGTTTGCCGGCCAGCGTGACGACGGCGACCAGCAGGCGGTGCCCCCGGAGGTGATTGCCAGCGCCGAGCAGGCGCTGACCGGGGCATTGGGCAGCGCCTCGGCGCGGGTGCTGATCAACTCGGTGGTGCGCGGCGAGGCGCTCGATCTGGAGGCAGTGCTGAGCATTCTCGACACCACCTCGCAGACCCTCGAGTACAACCGCCGCCTGGAGCAGAAGTCCGCCGAGCTGGCACGCATCGGCGAGGAGCTGCGTGCCGCCAACGAGCGGCTGCGCGAGCTCGACCGGCTCAAGGATGAGTTCGTGGCCATGGTCAGCCACGAGCTGCGAACGCCGCTGACCTCGATTCGCGCCTTTGCCGAGATACTCCGCGACGGCCAGTCGCTGCCCGACGACAAGCGCGCGCACTTCCTCGACGTGATGGTATTGGAGAGTCAGCGTCTTTCACGGCTGATCGAGGAAATCCTCGACCTGGCGCGCCTCGAGAGCGGGCGCCTGACCCTCAATCCCCAGCCGCTGGACCTCGCCGCACTGGCCCACCAGAGCGTGGCCGCGGTGCAGCGCGTCCAGGAGCAGCGCGGCGTGTCCCTGAGCGTCGACCTCGAGGCAGAGGAGGCCTGGGTGGTCGGCGATCCGGATCGCCTCGAACAGGTGATCATCAACCTGCTCGATAACGCCAGTAAGTTCGCCGACGAGCAGGCACCGCGCGTGCGCTTGCACCTGTGGCGTCACAAGCAACAGTGGTGCCTGGCCGTGGAGGACAACGGTCCCGGTATCAGCGCCGAAGAGCGCGAGCGGGTGTTCGAGAAATTCCATCAGATCAAGCAGCAGCACGACAGTGGCAAGGCCCGCGGCCGTCCACGCGGCAGCGGCCTGGGCCTGCCTATCAGCCGCGGCATCGTCGCCCACCTCGGCGGCCGGCTATGGGTCGAGGAGGCCCCCACTCTGGGCGGCGCCTGCCTGGTGATGGAGCTACCGGAGGCACACCCAGAAGAGCGCTAACTGCCTCTCCAGAACCAGGCAATTGGCTAGCTCAGGTTAAAGAAGATGCTGGCAGCGTCGATATATCATTCTGCGTCCTAACTTGAGGCCAACGGAATGTCCAAATCAACGACTGGCGTTAATTCTCTGCTACTGGCGTCGCAGCCAATCTTTGATGGCCATGATGCGATTCATGGGGTGGAACTTCTCTACCGAAGCGACACCGGACTAGGAGCGCTTGACGTTGGTGATGAAGTGGCCACGGCCGAAGTCGTTTACCATCTTAATACTGCAATCATGCAGCGCATCAGTTTTTCCAAGGTGCCGACCTTTATCAATGTCTCTGCAGCACTATTGCTGTCACCACACTTCCTGCCCGTTTCCCCTGATCAGGTGGTGATCGAACTCGTCGAACGCACCACACCGGACCAGGCCTTGATCGATGCAGTTAGATGCCTACACAATCAGGGCTACCGCTTCGCCTTAGACGATTTCAACTTCACCCCCGAATGGGCGCCTCTGCTCGAGCTGTCATCCTACCTCAAGGTCGATATTTCCTCGGTCGAGGCGTCAAAAGTGGCACGACACAAACAACGATTATCGCACTTGGATCTCAAGTGGATCGCTGAACGCGTGGAGACCCGAGAGGAGCGCGACGCGTACCGCCAAATGGGGTTTGAGCTCTTCCAAGGCTACTACTATGCACGGCCGCAACCCGTGTATGGCAAGAAACTTCCCGCCACCACCCTATACGCCACGCAGCTGCTCAAGACTCTCCGTCATAGCGAACCAAGCATTGATGCCATCATCGCATTGATACAGGCCGATCCTGAGCTCGCCATCAAGTTAACTCGCATTGCCAACAGCGCCTACTTCAATCAACACGCCCCCATTAGTTCGCTGCGCGATGTGGTGGCCAGGATCGGCTTCCAGCAGCTCTCCAGCTGGGCCGCCCTGTTTGGCCTGCTGGGTAGTGCCAGCTCAGCGCATAGCGAACTGGCATTGACCCGGGCCAAAGCCTGCGAGCTGTTGGCCAAGCGGGATGGCTTGAACGGCCAGGACGCCTACTTTATCGGGCTGCTCTCCTCGGCCGAGTTACTCCTTGGCATTCCCGGCGAAGAATTTTTAACCAGCCTTGGACTCGATTCATCTACCATGGCCGCCACGCTAGGTCGCGAAGGTCCCTACGGCAAGGTCTTGCAGCGTATCGAAATCACCGAGAAATGCCTGGCCATGCGGGAGTGGTCGTCGGAGAGTGAAGACTTGCGGCTCTTCAATATCTACCAGCAGGCACATCAAGATGCACTCGCGCTGTTGACGACACTATCTACATCGCAATAAGGCAGCGTTATCTATTCATGCTTTTCGCCGTCTTGATCAGGCGCCGAATCTCCTGAAGATCGTGGCGCAGCAGTAACTGCTGCGCCGCATCGAGACGCGCCGTATCGACCCAACCATCGGCACTGCGGCCGGCGGACAGGCTGGTCAGCTGGGCATCCAGCACCAGGCCCTGTAGGCGGCCCAGTGCGTCGCCAAGCGCAGCGGCACGCGGCACATCCAGCACCCCCGCCATCACCAGCTCGCTCAGCCGGCCGCGGGTATCCGGCACCCTGCAGCCCTGGCGCATCGCCAGTAGACGCACGGCCCCGCTGAGCGGCAGCAGCCCCTGACGTTTGAGATTGATGGCGCGCTCGTGCGGGGCGCCATCGTCGTCGCCTGCCAGGCGACCAAGACGGTCGAGCGCCACCGGCGTCTCGTCCAGCAGGCTGGCCATCTCGTCGAGGAACAGCGCCGAGCGAGGGACCAGTGCCGCGACCACGTCATGCAGCGACTCTGCCAGCGCAGAGTCGCCGTATACGGGGTAAAAATCGAGCAGGATATTGGCCTGCTGCACGCGCTTGACGCGGCGTTCAGCGGTCCAGATATCCAGCTGTCGCCCCCACTCGCCAAGTCGTTTACGCCACATTGGCCAACGCGCCATTACGTGGCCGTTGCAGAGTGGAATACCGGCGTCATCCAGCGCATCGGTCATGCGCTCGCCAAGCGCCTGAAAGTAGCCATCGATCTCGGTATGCGCACTGTCCGGGTAATCCTCGAGAATCATGGCGTTGTCCTGATCCGGCCCCAACAGGCTCTCATGGCGGGCGCCAGAACCCAGCGTCAATACGCAACACCGCGCCGGCGGCTCGCCCCAGCCCGCTGCGCGCATGGCATTCAGGCTCCGCTCTATGGCCTGGCGGTAGAGCCAGTCGTTGTGATCACTGAGCAGCTGGCTGATCCGCCAGGCAGGCAGATCGAGACGCTGCAGCGCCTCGACCAGCTGCGGCTGCCAGGCCTTGGCAGCGGCGAGGCTCGGCGCCGGTCCCAGGGCGGCGATGGCATCGGCCAGCGGAGCCAGCAGCGGCGGCCAGTCACTGGAATCGGGAGGCGCGTCGCTGGCGAACAGCGTGCGCCAAGGCGAGGCTCGATGCAGCAGACGCATGGCAGGCTCCTTGGTGGTGCCCCCAGTGTAGCGCCCTGTCCGGCGGTGGCGCGCTTGGCCAAAGGGCGCATGGTACCTGACGCTGAATACGCGCGCGGCGCCCCTGGGGGCGCCGCGCCGTTGGGAGCGATGGCAGGCTACTTCTCGAAGATGGCATCGCCCAGATCATCAATGAAGCGCTGCGCCTTGCTGATCATCAGCGTCTCGCAGGCCTCGCGACCGGACACCACGTCGGAGCGCTCGAAGCGGTGCTCGAGGGTCTCACCCTCCGTCACCGGCTTACGGATCCATCCGCTGACGCGATACTGGCCGTCACGATCCTGCGGATCAGGCACGATCAGGTAACCCTTGTACTCGACCGGCTCGGCCTCGGCAGCGGCCTTGTCGCCACCTCCGCCGAGCAGCCCGGAAAACAACTTCTTGAGCATCTAAGCCTCCTCGCCCAGCGAGCGCTCAATCCTGCTTACGGCCTTTGCCTGCAGCAATCCGCAGGCGCAGGGCGTTGAGCTTGATGAAGCCTTCGGCATCCTTCTGGTCGTAGGCACCGGCGTCGTCTTCGAAAGTGGCAATCGACTCATCGAACAGCGACTGCTCGGACTTGCGACCCACCACGGTAGCGCTGCCCTTGTAAAGCTTCATGCGTACCACGCCGTTGACACTCTTCTGAGTCTCATCGATGGCCGCCTGCAGCATGCGCCGTTCCGGGCTCCACCAGTAGCCGTTGTAGATCACTTCGGCATACTTGGGCATCAGCTCGTCCTTGAGGTGCGCTTCCTCGCGGTCGAGGGTCAGCGACTCGATGGCGCGGTGGGCGCGCAGCATGATGGTGCCGCCGGGCGTCTCGTAGCAGCCGCGGGACTTCATGCCCACATAGCGGTTCTCGACGATATCGAGACGGCCGATGCCGTTGTCGCCGCCCAGCTTGTTGAGCTTCTCGAGCACCTCATGGGGCTTCATCGGCTGGCCGTCGATGGCCACGATATCGCCCTGCTCATAGGTCAGCTCGACATAGGTGGGCTGCTCCGGCGCCGCCTCGGGCGACACGCTCCAGCGCCACATATCCTCCTCGGCCTCGGCCCAGGGATCCTCGAGGTTGCCGCCCTCATAGGAGATATGCAGCAGGTTGGCATCCATGGAATAAGGGGATTTCTTCTTCTTGGTGGAGAAATCCACCGGAATCTCATGCTGCTCGCAGTAAGCCATCAGCTTCTCCCGCGAGTTGAGGTCCCACTCGCGCCACGGCGCGATCACTTTGACGCCGGGCTTGAGCGCATAGGCGCCGAGTTCGAAGCGCACCTGATCGTTGCCCTTGCCGGTGGCGCCATGGGAGATGGCGTCGGCGCCGGTATCGTTGGCGATCTCGATCAGCCGCCGGGCGATCAGCGGGCGCGCGATGGAGGTGCCCAGCAAGTACTCGCCCTCATAGATGGTGTTGGCGCGGAACATCGGATACACGTAGTCGCGCACGAACTCCTCACGCAGGTCCTCGATGTAGATCTCCTTGACCCCGAGCGCCTGAGCCTTGGTACGTGCCGGCTCGACTTCCTCGCCCTGACCGATGTCGGCCGTGAAGGTCACGACTTCGCAGCCGTAGGTTTCCTGCAACCACTTGACGATGACGGACGTGTCCAGGCCGCCGGAGTAGGCGAGGACGACCTTCTTGACATCGGACATTCTGGGCTCCTTTTGATGAACATCGAAACCGCACGATTATAGCGCCGATGGGCAGCCACGAATACCGCCGCACCGCGGCAAAGGGCTGGCAAAGCTGATAAACTCTCATTCAGCCAATGCGGGTGACCGCCAGGGAATTTGTTAATCGGTAGTGGAGAGGTGCATGAGCGAGGCAATCGCCTGCGATCTGATGGCTAAGCGTTTTCGCAGTTTCCTGCCTGTAGTGGTGGACCTCGAAACCGGCGGCTTCAACGCCCAGGGAGATGCAATCCTCGAGATTGCCGCGGTCACACTGTCCATGGATGCGGATGGCGTACTCGCGCCCGACGCCACCTATGCCTTTCATATCGCCCCTTTCGAGGGCGCCAACGTCGAGCAGTCGGCGCTGGATTTTACCGGCATCAAGCTAGACGATCCGCTGCGCCAGAAGGTGGCCCTAAGCGAAGCGGAAGCACTGGGTGAGATCTTTCGCCCGGTGCGCAAGGCCATCAAGGCCAACGGCTGCACCCGTGCGGTGCTGGTCGGCCATAATGCCGCCTTCGACCACGGCTTCCTCAACGCTGCCGTGGCCCGCTGCGGTATCAAGCGCAACCCCTTCCACCCCTTCTCGAGCTTCGACACCGCCTCACTGGCAGGCCTCGTCTACGGCCAGACGGTACTGGCCCGCGCCTGCCGTGCCGCCGGCATCGAGTTCGACAACTCATCGGCGCACTCGGCACGCTACGACACCGAGCGCACCGCCGAGCTGTTCTGCGCCATGGTCAACCGCTACAAGGACCTTGGCGGCTGGCATCTTGCTCAGCGCGAACAGGGGATGGAGGAGGACTAGCGCCGAACGCCACATGATAACACCACCGTGAAAGCTGGCACCAAGCCAAAAGCCCCGCTGGAATCATTCCAGCGGGGCTGATGTTTGCTCTCACTGCACCAGTTGCCCGTCACCCAGCAGCTTGGCGCTGGGCGCTTGCAGCTCGGTGCGGGTTACGCGTCGTCCTGCTGCTTGGCGGCGGCATCCTTGACCAACTTCTCGAGCTCGCCGTTCTGGTACATCTCGACCACGATATCGCAGCCGCCCACCAACTCACCGTTCAGCCACAGCTGCGGGAAGGTCGGCCAGTTGGCCACTTTGGGCAGCTCGGCGCGAATATCGGGATTGTCGAGCACGTTGACGAAGGCGAAACGCTCGCCGCAGGCCATCAGCGCCTGCACGGTCTGGGCGGAGAAGCCACACTGCGGCAGCTGCGGGGTGCCCTTCATGTAGATGAGAATCGGATTTTCACTGATCTGCTGCTGAATGTTCTCTACGGTAGTGCTCATGAGCAATCCTGTTCGGTTGGCTTGGCGTTCCGACCATTCTACTGATCAGTGCGCATCGAAAACACCCCTGCCGCTGGATGCTGGGGAGCGCGCATTGCGCCGCAGCGGAGGGATGGCTAGGATGATTGTTTTTTCTCGCGGAGCGACATCATGGCGACTCGCCATTTCCTGACCCTGCTGGATTTCTCGAGCGACGAACTGAGCTACCTGATTCGCCGTGCGATCACCATCAAGAACGGCCTCAAGACCCACGGCCCGACCTATACGCCATTCTCCAACCGCACCCTGGCGATGATCTTCGAGAAGTCCTCGACCCGCACTCGCGTCTCCTTCGAAACCGCCATGGCCCAATTCGGCGGTCATGCGCTGTTTCTCTCCTCGCGGGATACCCAACTCGGACGCGGCGAACCGATAGAGGACACCGCACGGGTACTCTCGGAGATGGTTGATGCGGTCATGATCCGTACCTTTTCCCATCAGGGACTGGAAGCCTTTGCGGCCGCCAGCGAAGTGCCGGTGATCAACGCCCTTACCGACGACTACCACCCCTGCCAGCTGCTCGCCGACGTCATGACCTGGACCGAACTGCGCGGCCAGGTTCGCGGCAAGACCGCGGTGTGGATCGGTGACGGCAACAACATGTGCCACTCGTGGATCAATGCCGCACGCCAGTTCGACTTCCAACTGCGGGTGTGCTGCCCCGAGGGCTACGAGCCCCGCCAGGACATTCTCGACGCGGCCGGTGAGCGAGTCAGCATTCTGCGTGACCCGCAGCAGGCGGCTCAGGACGCCGACCTGATCACCACCGACGTGTGGGCCTCTATGGGGCAGGAAGAGGAACAGGCCAAGCGCGAGGCCGATTTCTCAGGCTTTCAGGTCAGCGAGGCGATGCTCGACCGCGCCGCCAAGGACGTACTGTTCCTGCACTGCCTGCCGGCGCATCGCGGCGAAGAGATCAGCGCGACGCTGCTCGACGACCCGCGCGCCGTGGTCTGGCAGGAGGCCGGTAACCGCCTGCACGCCCAGAAGGCCCTGCTGGAGTTCTTGCTGCTGGGCCGTGTAGAACACTGAGCGGCGCCGCCCCCGCTGCAAGCGGGGGCGCGGCAACCACCACGCTGCCTGCCGCGACAATTATTCAAAACACGAAAAAGCCGCTTATCGCAGTACGACAAGCGGCTGATTCGGGAATTATGTGGTGGAGCCTAGCGGGATCGAACCGCTGACCTCAACACTGCCAGTGTTGCGCTCTCCCAGCTGAGCTAAGGCCCCACATAGGCAATCAATATGCGCCTTCAAGCCTTGTAATGGATCTCTCCTGACAAGACGAAGCGCATATTATACAACGGGTTGGATGGCGTCAAGCGACACCTCACGGCGGCTTGCCATCGCGAGTTACGATAGCACCATCGCCAGTAACGATAACGCTATGGATCGGCATGCTAATTAAAGCTAAGCTTGGCCGGGCGAATCGCTCGCACGCCGCCGACCACTCGGATAGATACGGGAGCTGACTTGATCAAGGTCCTCGTCGCAGACGATCACCACTTGGTGCGCACCAGCATAGCCCGGTTACTCGACGGCGAAGACGGTATTGCCGTGATTGGCGAAGCCATCGACGGCGAAGAGGCCATCAGCATGGCGCGCCAGCTTCGCCCCGACATCGTGCTCATGGATATACGCATGCCAGGGATCGGTGGCCTCGAGGCCACGCGCAAGATTGCCAAGGGCATGGCCGATATCCACGTACTGGTATTGACCGCCTTTCTCGAGGAGACCTTTGCCCAGCGCCTGCTTGACGCCGGTGCCAGCGGCTTCATCAGCAAGGGGGCCGAGCTCGATGACATGGTGCTGGCAATCCGCAATGTTTTCTCCGGCCAGCGCTACATCAGCCCCGATATCGCCCAGCGCCTGGTGCTCACCAAGATGGAGGCCAGCGACAACCCCTTCGACAATCTCTCTCACCGCGAGCTGCAGGTGGCGATGATGATCGTCAACTGTCAAAAGGTCAGCGAGATCTCAGACCGGCTCTACCTGAGCCCCAAGACGGTCAACACCTACCGCTACCGGATCTTCGAGAAACTCGGCGTGCACTCCGATGTCGAGCTGACCCACCTGGGCCTGCGACACGGCCTGGTCGACGGCTACCGCAGCAGCGAAGAGGCCTGAGCGAAGTACAGCGATCTGTTATGCTGGCCGCAGTGACGGCCAGTGATTCCCCATGAGTTTTGATTCCAAGCACTTTCTCGCCTCGGTCAGCGCCGCCCCCGGCGTCTATCGCATGCTCGACGCTCAGGGCGAGACCCTCTATGTCGGCAAGGCCAAGCGCCTAAAGTCGCGCCTGGCCAGCTATTTCCGCGGCACCCTGAATGCCAAGACCCAGGCACTGGTGAGCCGGATCGCCGACGTCCAGGTCACCATTACGCGTACCGAAACCGAGGCGCTGCTGCTCGAGCAGACCCTGATCAAGGAGCTGCGCCCGCCCTACAACATCCTGCTGCGCGACGACAAGTCCTATCCCTTCGTGTTCGTCAGCGACCGTCACCCCTACCCGGCGCTGGAGTACAAGCGAGCACGGGCACGCCGCGATGACGGCCGCTACCTGGGCCCCTATCCCAGCAGCGGCGCAGTGCGTGAGAGCCTGTCGCTGATGCAGAAGATATTCCGCATCCGCAACTGCGAGGACAGCGTCTTCGCCCATCGCACCCGCCCCTGCCTGCAGTACCAGATCCAGCGCTGCAGCGCGCCCTGCGTCGATTACATCAGCGAGGACGACTACCGCCGCGATCTCGAGCACGCGGTGATGTGCCTGGAGGGCAAGAGCGAGCAAGTGACCGATGAGCTGACCGCCGCCATGGAACATGCCAGCCAGGCGCTGGCCTTCGAGGAAGCTGCCCGCCTGCGCGACCAGATCCAGCATCTTCGCCAACTCCAGGCTCGCCAGTTCGTCGACACTGAAGGCGGCGACGCCGATATCATCGCGCTCGCCGAGCGCCCCGGCGCGCTATGCGTGTCGGTGCTCAGCGTCCGCCAGGGCCGCATGCTAGGCGCCAACCACCACGCGCCCAGCAATGGCCTCGACCTGAGCAGCGAGGCACTGCTCGGCGACTTCGTCAGCCAGCTCTACCTGGGACAGAGCCGCGAGGTGCCCAGCGAGGTCATCACCACCCATCCGCTGCCCGACAGCGACCTGCTGCAGGACGCCCTGTCCACCCACGCTGGCAAGCGCGTTCGCCTGACCCATCAGGTGCGTGGCCATCGCGCCCAGTGGCTCCAGCTGGCCCGCACCAACGCCGAGCAGCAGCTGGCCAGCCAGCTCGCCAACCAGCAGCAACTGGCCAAGCGCTTCGCGGCGCTGCGCGACGCGCTGGAGATGCCCGACACCCCACAGCGCCTGGAGTGTTTCGATATCAGCCACAGCCACGGCGAGGCCACGGTGGCCTCCTGCGTGGTGTTCGACCACCAGGGCCCAGTCAAGTCGGACTACCGACGCTTCAATATCGAGGGAGTGGCAGCCGGCGACGACTATGCCGCGATGCGCCAGGCGCTGACGCGACGCTTCAAACGCCTGCAGGACGGCGAGGGCAAACGCCCCGACGTGCTGGTCGTGGATGGTGGCAAGGGCCAGCTGAACATGGCCCGCGAGGTCTTCGAGGAACTCGGCGTCACCGACGTTCGACTGCTCGGGGTCGCCAAGGGCACCACCCGCAAGGCGGGCCTCGAAACACTGTTCATCGAAACCGTGGAGCGCAGCCTGGCGCTGGACGGCGCCTCCCCGGCACTGCATCTGATTCAGCATATACGCGACGAGTCGCACCGCTTTGCCATCACCGGCCACCGCACGCGACGCGACAAGGCACGCCGCACCTCGACCCTGCAGGACATTCCCGGCGTGGGTCCCAAACGCCGCCGTGAGCTGCTGCGCTATTTCGGCGGCCTGCATGGGGTACGCAAGGCCAGCCGCCAGGATCTCGCCAAGGTGCCCGGGATCAGCGACAGCCTGGCTGGCGCTATTCATCAGGCGTTACATGGCTGAGCGCATGGATGAATCATGCCAAGACCGCTAAGATAGGGCCTTCCGTCCACCCGCCAGGACCTGCGACGCCCCAATGAATATACCCAATATCCTGACACTAGCGCGTATCGCCTTCATTCCGCTGCTGGTGGTGGTGTTCTACCTGCCCTTCAGTTGGAGCATGCCGCTGGCCGCAGGACTTTTCGCGGTTGCGTCAATCACCGACTGGCTGGATGGCTACCTGGCACGACGCTGGGATCAGAGCACCCCGTTCGGCGCTTTCCTCGACCCGGTCGCCGACAAGCTGATGGTCGCGGTGGCCCTGGCGCTGCTGATCGAGCGCTACGACGTGGTGTGGCTGACCCTGCCGGCCCTGGTCATCATTGGTCGCGAGATCGTGATCTCGGCGCTGCGCGAGTGGATGGCGGAGATGGGCAAGCGCGGCACGGTGGCGGTCTCCTGGATCGGCAAGTACAAGACGACCCTGCAGATGGTGTCGATCTTCCTGCTACTGGGCTTCTCACCCGGCTCGCTGGTCGCCAATCTCGGCGTGTTCACGCTGTTTGTCGCCGCCAGCCTGACGCTTTGGTCGATGATCCAGTACCTGCGTGCCGCCTGGCCACACCTGAGCCGCGCGATGTAATCCGGCGGGGCCGTGCCGCCCCGCAGCAAGCAATAAACGATTGACAAGTAGCGTGTTATCCGTAGAATACGCACTCGAGTCAGGCGGGAATAGCTCAGTGGTAGAGCACAACCTTGCCAAGGTTGGGGTCGCGAGTTCGAATCTCGTTTCCCGCTCCATGATTCAACATGGGACAAGTCAGAAGCGAACAAGGTCGCGACCCGGTGCGCCGGTCCGATCGGATCTCGTTTCCCGCTCCAGATTTTTCTGGTCCTGACGTGTGAGGCTGGATGGCAGAGTGGTTATGCAGCGGACTGCAACTCCGTGTACGCCGGTTCGATTCCGACTCCAGCCTCCATCTTTGAGTGACTCACTATCTCCCCGCTCGAACCCCGCCCGGATGGCGAAATTGGTAGACGCAAGAGACTTAAAATCTCTCGGTGGCAACACCGTGCCGGTTCGAGCCCGGCTCCGGGCACCATTGCCTAGCCAACCTCTGCTTTGCCCCGCTCACCCAACGCCTTATGCTGCTTCGACATATGCGAGTGCCGCTGCCTGATGTCTGGCGCACGGCCACGCGTCCGACAAGGAAGCCCCTATGCGTGACGTACTGATCATTGGCGGCGGCGTGGCCGGCCTCACCCTGGCCCTCAGCGTGGCCGAGCATCGCCAGGTTACCCTGCTGCGCCCGCTACATGACCATCAGGGTGCCAGCCAGTGGGCCCAGGGCGGAATCGCGGCAGTGCTATCGCCCCAGGACGATATCGAGGCCCACATCGCCGACACCCTGACCGCCGGTGATGGTCTATGTGATGCTGCAGCGGTGCGCTTCACCGTCACTCACGGCCCTGCCGCCATCGACTGGCTGCTCGAACTGGGCATGCCCTTCACGCCGGACACCAGCCCCGACGCGCCTTACCCCTATCACCTGACCCGCGAAGGCGGCCATGGGGTACGTCGCGTCATCCACGCCGACGACGCCACTGGCCGCGCCCTGATCGACACTCTGCTGGCCCAAGCGGCCCGCCATCCCGCCATTACCCTGCGCGACGACCTGACCGCGGTACGCCTGGCCAGCGACAGCCACGGTCGCTGTTGCGGCGCCCACTGCCTGACCGCCAGCGGCAAGCCGCTGACGCTGCCGGCCCGTGACACCGTACTCGCCAGCGGTGGTGCCAGCGGGCTCTACCAGCATACCACCAGCCCTCAACCCGCTTGCGGCGAGGGCATGCTGATGGCCGCCGAACTGGGCGCCGAGCTGATGAACCTGGAGTTCCAGCAGTTCCACCCCACCTGCCTGTACGACCCGGGGGGCGCCCCGTTTCTGATTAGCGAGGCGCTGCGTGGCGAAGGGGGCGTGTTGAAAAATCTCGCCGGTGAGCGTTTCATGCCGTCGCTCGACCCGCGCGGCGAACTGGCGCCACGAGATATCGTGGCGCGTGCCATCGATGCCGAGATGCAGCGCGAAGGAGGCCAGCACCTTTGGCTGGACATCAGTCACTTGCCCGCCGACGACATTCGCCGCCAGTTCCCCACCATCCATGCCCACTGCCTGTCGCGGGGCATCGACATTACCCAGGCGCCAATCCCCGTGGTGCCGGCCGCCCACTACAGCTGCGGCGGCATCGCCACCGACCTGCATGGCGCCAGCAGCGTACCGCACCTCTACGCCATCGGCGAAAGTGCCTGCACCGGTCTGCACGGCGCCAACCGCATGGCCAGCAACTCACTGCTCGAGTGCCTGGTGTTCGCCCGTGCTGCCGCACAGCACCTGCTCGACGGCGCCTCATCCGAAGGCAGCCAGCCGACAACAACCGCGATACAAGGCGCGTGGGAACAGCAAGCCGCGACGACTGATAGCCCCGAATGGGTCGCCGAGCGCTTTGCGACGCTACGCCGGGTCATGAGCCGCCAAGTGGGTATCGTGCGCAGCGACGCCGGGCTCGCCAATGCCGAGCAGGCGCTCGCCGCGCTCGAACACGAAGTGCGCCACGATGCCCGCCAGCACTCTGTCAGCGTGCCCCTGGCGCGTCTTCAGCACGCCCTGAGACTGGCTCGCCTCAGCGTCATGGCGGCCCGCCAGCGGCGCGAGTCACGTGGCCTGAACTTCAACCGCGACTGCCCCTTCCAGGCGCCACTGGCGCTTGCTTCGCGGTTGACGCTCGACGATCTCAGCACGCGCTAGACGGCGCGCTGGCCGGCCAACAGGCAGCGGCGCAGCTCGCGCCGCGCTGCGGGCGTGGCACTATCGGGCCACAGCCACACCGGCCGCTGATCAAGCCTGAGCCCGATCAGCCACGGCCCGAGATAGACCACGGCAACCCTTGTCCCGCGCCACTCACCACCAGCCCCGGCGATTTGCCAGCCGCCCTCGCCGCTTGCGTGGCGCAGCGACCAGGTCCGCTGCATCGTCCACCAGTGACCGATCACCATCGCCATACACAGCAGCGCCGCGGCGGCTAGCCACGGCGCTGCAACCCAGCCCAACACGCCACTGACTGCCAGTGCCAGGCCTGTCTGAGCAGCCAATGCCAGTCTAGAGGGTGCGATACTGATCGTTACCGGTGGTTTCGGCATACTCGACGATCATCTGCACGATACGCCGTTTCGACGGCTCAGTGGGCCACTCGCGGCGCATCAACCATACGAACAGGTCCTGATCCTCTTCGGTGATCAGCGCCTGATAAGCCGCCTGGTCGGCGACATCGAGGCCGTCGTAGCGATGCTCGAGAAACGGGATCAACAGCAGATCGAGCTCCCACATGCCACGCCGGGAGTGCCAATATAGGCGCTTGCGGGTGATCTCTTCGGCAGACGCTTGTTCGCTCAAGGGAACCTCGAAACTCTGTGTGGATGTAGACGCAGTATACCCGAGCGCCACCTGCGGCACACGATAGTGCCGACAGGTAGCGAATGGTCGCAGTCTAGTGCGTTGTTTTATCACGGTTTGCGCAGTATGCTGAAGACAAACAACAAGCCGGATATGGCGTAGACCGCATTGGAGACGAGCAATGACCAAGTCCGAACTCATCGAGCAGATTGCAATGCGGCAGCCCGAGCTGTCGATCAAGGAAGTCGAAGCGGCCGTGCGCCTGATTCTCGACGATATCACCGACGCCCTAGCTGACGGCGGGCGCGTCGAGATTCGCGGTTTCGGCAGCTTCTCCCTGCACTACCGCGAACCGCGGGTAGGGCGTAATCCCAAGACCGGCGATCCGGTCGAACTGGACGGCAAGTTCGTGCCACACTTCAAACCTGGCAAGGAACTTCGTGAGCAGGTCAACGCCAGCCGTGCCCTCGGTTACTGACGCCTCGCTCCGGCTTTATTGAACGACTGAAGGAATCCATCACCATGCGTTGGCTAAAAGGCGTGATCCTGGCAATAATCCTGCTGGCCGTGCTGCTGGTCGGCATCCTGTTTGCCGTCAACAACCAGCAGGCCATGCCGCTCAACCTGATCTGGCTCGAGCTTCCCGCCGCGTCGCTCTCCGTATGGCTACTCGGCGCACTGGCCTGCGGGGTACTGCTCGGCATGCTGGCGATGAGCGGCGTCTACCTGCGTCTGCGCGCCCTGCTGACGCGCGCCCAACGCCACAATCAGCAGCAGCGCAAGGAACTCGACCGCCTGCGCGTTCAGGAGCTTAAGGAACTGCCCTAAATGCTCGACCCGATGCTGCTGGCACTGGTGTTGGCAGCGGTCGCCATCGGCTGGTGGCTGGGCCGCCGCCAGCGCCCTCCCAACGACGCCTCGCCGCAGCCGTCACTGACGCGTGACTATTTCCTGGGCCTCAACTACTTGCTCAATGAGCAGCCCGACCGCGCCATCGAGACCTTCGTTGCGGCCCTTGAAGTCAATAGCGATACCATCGAAACCCACATCGCCCTGGGCAACCTGTTCCGCTCCCGCGGCGAGGCCGATCGTGCTGTCAAGATCCACCAGAACCTGCTGGCCCGCCCGACCCTCAGTGCCCATCAGGGCGACAGCGTACAGCTCGAGCTAGCCCGCGATTTCTTTCACCTCGGCCTGCTCGATCGCGCCGAAAAATTACTGCAGGGCCTGATTCACGACGCCCATCTCGACGAGACCCGGCGCCACGCCAAGCGCCTGCTGGCCGACCTGTTGGAGCGTGAAAAGGAGTGGCAGGCGGCCCTCGACGTAGCCCAGCCGCTGATTCGCGAAGATCAAGGCCTGCGACGGGCCGCTGCGCACTGGTGGTGCGAACTGGCCCAGCAGGAACTGGACTCGGCGAGCCCGTCACGCGCGCGCAAGCGACTCAAGCAGGCGCTGAAAACCGACCCGACCTGTG
This sequence comes from Franzmannia pantelleriensis, assembly GCF_900102875.1. Lineage (GTDB taxonomy): Bacteria > Pseudomonadota > Gammaproteobacteria > Pseudomonadales > Halomonadaceae > Franzmannia > Franzmannia pantelleriensis. The sequence goes on along the minus strand of NZ_FNGH01000006.1, from coordinate 64,613 downwards.
TGCGCGCCACGTGGATGCTGTCACGCATGGAGCATGACACCGGCCACTACAAGACCGAAATCAAGCTGCTCAAGCGGATTCCCGACCAGGACCCCGACTTCACCGCCCTGATACTGCCCCCCCTGCGCGATGCCTATCTGCGGCGAGACGACCCCGCTGGCCTCGAGCAAGCGCTGCAGGTGCTGGTCGAGACCACCCGGTCGACCAGCACCATCATCATGCTCGCCGAGTGCCTGCAGCAGCGCGAAGGCAGCCAGGCTGCCGCCGACTTCGTCAGCCAGCAGCTGCAGCAGACGCCCAACCTGCGCGGTATCGACTACCTGGTCGATCTCTACCGCCACCAGCCCGGACTCGCCGAGAGCGAGCCGATGGCGCTGCTCAAGCAGCACACCCAGTCGCTGCTCGACGTCAGCCCCCACTACCGCTGCCAACGCTGCGGTTTCGATGGCCGCCAACTGCACTGGCAGTGCCCCAGCTGCCGCAGTTGGGGCACCACCCGGCCGATTACCGGCCTGCGCGGCGAGTAGCCACTGTCGTCAGTTGGCCGCCAATTCCGCCTCGATGGCCGCTAGCGCCGCCATCGGGTCTTCGGCCTGGGTCACCGGACGCCCCACCACCAGGTGCGTACTACCCGCTGTCATCGCCGCTCGCGGGGTCATGACACGGCGCTGATCGCCAGCCTCGGCGCTGGCCGGGCGAATGCCTGGGGTGACCTTGAGAAAGTCCTCGCCGCACAGCGTACGTAGCCGCTCGGCCTCCTGGGCAGAGCACACCACGCCGTGCAAGCCGCTAGCGTGGGTCAACTGCGCCAGCCGCTCGACATGCTCGGCAGGACTGGCCGTGATACCTACCTCCAACAGGTCGGCGGCGGCCATGCTGGTCAACACCGTCACCGCGATCAAGTGCGTTTCCAGCCGCCCCGCCTCGAGCCGCTCACGCGCGGCCTCCATCATCCGCCGCCCACCGCCGGCGTGGACATTGACCATCCACACGCCTTGCTGGGCGGCAGCCTCGACGGCGCCGGCCACGGTGTTGGGAATGTCGTGGAACTTGAGATCCAGGAACACCTCGAAACCACGGCCGTGCAAGGCATCCAGAACATCGGGGCCGCTGCGGGTAAACAGCTCCTTGCCCACCTTGACCCGGCAGCGACGTGGATCGAGGCGATCGGCCATGCACAGGGCAGCGTCGAGGGAGGCGTAGTCCAGGGCGATGATCAAAGGAGAGGAAGTCGACATGCTCGAGTAGGGCTCCGGCCGGGCTGATGAATATGGCCTCAGTATATCAGCCCAATGGGAGCTATCGCGGGTAAGCCATGGCTGTCATCACGTGTTATATAAGTCTTACAGGAAATGGCGAAATGACTCACACCACAACGTCCTCACCCCCGCCTATGGTTAAGGAGCACGCAGGGCCCAGGCAGAATCATCGCCCGGCGGCGACGACCCACTCGATACCTGTAGAAGGAGTACGACATGCAAGGACTCTTCAAGGCACTCGCGTTCAGCCTGCTGCTGACGTTTGCCCTACCCGCCCTGGCTCAGGACATGGCCCCCATCGACGTCAACACCGCCGACGCGGAATTGCTGCAAGAGTTGCCGGGCATCGGGGAAACCCGCGCCCAGGCGATCGTGGAAGAGCGTGAAGCCAACGGCCCCTTCGAGAGCGCTGATGACATGACCCGAGTCAGCGGCATCGGCGCCACTACGATAGACGGTTTCCGCGACCAGGTCAGCTTCTGACAGGTACCGCGAAGACCTAACCGGTGTGTCCGGCCTTGGAGCTCGACTTTCTCCCTCCCACCCTGCTGAGCTCACCGGGCGGCCCTATCTGGGGCGCCCGGCTTCTTGATGGCAAACATCAGGCTAGATCCGCAAGCCGCCATCGCACTCGATCACCCGCCCTGTGAAGTAAGCGTTATCGAAGATGAACGCGACGCTCTCGGCGATATCTTCCGGCTGCCCCAGGCTCCCTAGCGGAACCCCCTTGGTGATCTTCTCCAGCACGTCAGGCCGGATGGCTGAGGTCATCTCGGTCTCGATGAACCCCGGCGCCACGGCACCGACGCGAATACCGTGACGCGCCAGCTCCTTGGCCCAGGTGACGGTCAACGAGGCGACCCCGGCCTTGGCCGCCGAGTAGTTGCTCTGGCCCATGTTGCCGGCGCGGGAAATGCTCGAGATGTTGACGATGACCCCGCCTTGACCGGCCTCGACCATCTGACTGGCCGCCTCACGACCACACAGGAACACCCCGGTCAGGTTGACATCGATCACCTGGCGCCACTGCTCCAGCGACAGGGTACTTTCCACCTTGCCGTCGCGAGCCTTGACCAGCAGGCCGTCGCGGGTGATACCGGCGTTATTGACCAGCCCGCTGACCGGGCCCAACTGTGCGGCAATATCGGCAAAGGCTTGGCGCACTGAGGTTTCGTCGGCCACGTCGACCACGAAGCCGGTCGCCTGCACGCCCTGATCAAGCAGCGCGTTGGCCGCATTGTCGAGTGCCTCGCGTTCGAGATCGAGCAAGGCGATCCGTGCGCCCTTGCGCCCCAGTACCGCGGCCATGGCCAGGCCAAGTCCTCGCGCCCCGCCGGTAATCGCCACTACCGAATCGTTCCACTGCATGATGGATATCTCCTGATGGGGCCAGTGCGCCTGACCCTCTCGCTAAATGCGCGCTCGCGCCGCCACTCGTCATGCCCGGCCCGAGGTGACCGATGCCGTTGTGCATCGCAACATAAAGTACCCTAGCACGAGTCGCCGACTTCGCCCAGCCAACCATCGGCGAAGGCCCGCAAACGACGCCGCCTCCCCCGGTTATCGGCCAAGCTGCCACTCGACTTGAAAACGCCTGTGCCACCTCCATATCAGGATCAAACTACACCAGGAGTCATCATGCCCTTCCTGTTGCTCTTTACCCTCTTCGCCCTGCTCGATTTCGTCATCCTGTTTTCGGTGGGCAGCCAGATCGGTCTGCTCACCACCCTGTTGCTGGTACTCGCCACCGGCTTCATCGGGCTACATCTGGTACGGCGCCAGGGCGTTGCCACTCTACAGCGCGCCCAACAGCGCTTCGCACAGGGAGAACTCCCCTCCGCGGAACTGATCACCGGCGCGGCCTTGATCTTCGGCGGCGCCCTGCTGGTGGCCCCCGGTTTCGTCTCCGATGCGCTGGGATTCATGTGCCTGATTCCCGGCACCCGCCAGCTGCTTGGTCGGGCCTTCGGGCGGGTCGGCGTCAAGGCTCGCGGCTTCAGCTTTCAGCAGCAGCCGGGACCGCGTCCCGATGACTGGCACCAGGCCGCGGGACAGCGCCCGAGCGACGATTGGCAGCCACATCGGAACGGCGATACCGGCAGCACTCAGGGCCCTATCGAAGGCGATTTCATCAGCCGCGACGACGCTCGCCGCTGAGTGGCTGATAAACGTAAATTTTTTTTCTTGGCGGCCTTGAAAGGCTTCCTCCAGCCCCCACTGTTGGGGCTAGTAGCCGAGCTTCGGTTGCCGAGGCCACCTCGGCACCAATGACATGAAGGCATCCGCCTTCCCGGGAGTTCGCTTCCGGAGCTGTTATGGACCCGTCGTGCACAATCACGACACAGCAAACCATCAGGAGAACGTGAGCAATGAACATCCGTCCCTTGCACGATCGCGTCGTCGTCCGTCGCGTCGAAGAAGAACAGAAAACTGCTGGCGGCATCGTGCTCCCGGGCAATGCCCAGGAAAAGCCGACTCGTGGCGAAATCCTCGCCGTCGGTAACGGCCGGATTCTCGACAACGGCGAAGTGCGTCCGCTGGACGTCAAGGTCGGCGACACGGTGATCTTCAAGGATGGCTTTGGCGTCGAGAAGCAGAAGATCGACGGCGAAGAAGTCCTGATCATGAGCGAGTCCGACATTCTCGCCGTGGTTGAAGGCTAAGCCCATACCCGTTACTGCACTGCGCTAGATTCACGAACTCAGATTAGGAAGCGTTAACAATGTCAGCGAAACAGATCAAATTCTCCGATGATGCCCGCAAGCGCATGGCGCGAGGCGTTGACGTCCTGGCCAACGCCGTCAAGGCGACCCTGGGCCCCAAGGGACGCAATGTGGTAATCGAAAAGTCCTTCGGTGCGCCGACCGTCACCAAAGACGGTGTATCCGTGGCCAAGGAAATCGAGCTCAAGGACAAGTTCGAGAACATGGGTGCCCAGATGGTCAAGGAAGTCGCTTCCAAGACCTCTGACGTGGCAGGCGACGGCACCACCACCGCCACCGTGCTGGCGCAGTCCATCGTCAACGAGGGCATGAAGGGCGTTACTGCCGGCATGAACCCGATGGACCTCAAGCGTGGCATCGATCAAGCAGTCATCGCCGCGGTCAAGGAAATCGAATCCCTGGCGGTACCCTGCACCGACGCCAAGGCCATCGCTCAGGTCGGCACCATCTCCGCCAACGGCGACTCGCGCATCGGCGAGATCATTGCCGATGCCATGGAGAAAGTCGGCAAGGAAGGCGTGATCACCGTCGACGAAGGCCGTGGCTTCGAAGACGAGCTGGAAGTCGTCGAAGGCATGCAGTTCGACCGTGGCTATCTGTCGCCCTACTTCGTGACCAACCAGGACACCATGGCGGTGGAACTGGAAGACCCGTACCTGCTGCTGGTCGACAAGAAGATTTCCAACATCCGCGAACTGCTGCCGGTGCTGGAAGCCGTCGCCAAGGCTGGCAAGCCGCTGGCCATCATCGCCGAGGACATCGAAGGCGAAGCCCTGGCAACCCTGGTGGTCAACACCATGCGTGGCATCGTCAAGGTAGCTGCCGCCAAGGCACCTGGCTTCGGTGATCGTCGCAAGGCCATGCTGCAGGACATCGCGATCCTGACCAACGGCACCGTGATCTCCGAGGAAGTGGGTCTGACCCTCGAACAGGCCACCCTGGATCACCTGGGCAGCGCCAAGCGCATCACCATGTCCAAGGAAAACACCACCATCATCGATGGTTCCGGCAACGAGGCTGACATTGAAGCTCGCGTCGGCCAGATCCGCACCCAGATCGAAGACACCTCCTCCGACTATGATCGTGAGAAGCTCCAGGAGCGTGTCGCCAAGCTGGCTGGCGGTGTCGCCGTGATCCGTGTCGGTGCCGCGACCGAGATTGAAATGAAGGAGAAGAAGGCCCGCGTCGAAGACGCCCTTCACTCCACCCGTGCCGCGGTCGAGGAAGGCGTGGTGCCTGGCGGCGGTACTGCCCTGGTGCGCGTCCTGACCAACATCAAGGACCTCAAGGGCGACAACGAGGACCAGACCCACGGCATCGCCATCGCGCTGCGTGCCATGGAAGCCCCGCTGCGTCAGATCGTCACCAACGCCGGCCAGGAAGCCTCCGTGATCCTCAACAAGGTCAAGGACGGTGAAGGCAACTTCGGCTACAACGCCCAGACCGGCGAGTACGGTGACCTGTTCGAGATGGGTGTGCTGGACCCGGCCAAGGTAACCCGCTCTGCGCTGCAGTCAGCCGGTTCCGTGGCAGGTCTGATGATCACCACCGAAGCCATGATCGCCGATGACCCGGACGAGAAAGAGGCCGGTGGCGCCCCAGACATGGGCGGCATGGGTGGCATGGGCGGCATGATGTAAGCCAGCCCCCCGCCCCAGGCACTGCCTGAGACAGACCCCGCCGGTGACAGCCGGCGGGGTTTTATTTTGTGGGAAGTAGGAAGACCAAGCAGTGTAGAATGACGTCTTTCAGGCACGAAGTGCCGGTCTTTAATCTTCCCTCTAACGTCTTGTCTTCCATGCTCTCCAATATCCGCATCGTCCTCGTCCAGACCTTTCATCCCGGCAACATCGGCCAGGCCGCCCGCGCCATGAAGACCATGGGGCTAAGCGACCTGGTGCTGGTCCGGCCGCGCTGCTACCCCGACCCGGACGCTTCGCGGCTGGCCGCAGGCGCCGAGGATGTACTCGACGGCGCCCGGGTGGTCGACGAGCTGAGCGAAACGCTTGGCGACTGCGTACAGGTGGTCGGTGCCAGCGCCCGTCTGCGCAGCCTGCCGCTCCCCCACTACGATGAACCCGACGCCATGGCCGGGGCAGTGGTTGAGCACGCTCGCCAGGCGCCGGTAGCACTGGTCTTCGGCCGCGAGCGCTCGGGGCTGACCAACGGCGAGATTCGGCTATGCAGTCATCAGGTCAGCATCCCGGCCAATCCTGACTACGGCATCCTCAATCTCTCCCAAGCGGTGCAGGTGCTGGCCTATGAGGTGCATCGCGCCTGGCGGCGCCATCCTGCGGGAGATTATCGCTACCAGCTTCCGCCTCAGGCTGCGCTACCGACCCGCGAGCAAGTCGGCCATTTTCAGGCGCATCTCTCGCGGGTCATGACCACCAGCGGTTTCCTGACCCAGCCCCATGCCAACACTGAGCAGCAGCTGCAAGCGCTATTCGCCCGCGCCCAACCCTCGCGTCGCGAGCTTTCGCTGCTACGTGGCCTGCTCAGCGCACTGGAGCAGCATTTGCCCGCTGACTTGCTCAGTGACAAGGCAAGTTCACGCAATCGTGACTAGACTGTCATCTAACCGGCCTATAACGGGTTGGGTGGGCGCAACGGACACTGCTTCTACCTCGTCAAGGATGCGACGGCGCAGGGAGCGCCAACAGGAAATGGCCACGGCCATGGCACCCGGACGGTGCCCAGGGAGGAGGGAATACGCCATGAAGCGTCGGGCTTCATGGCGTTTTCTTTGGACGGCTACTGGCTCTGTGTGACCGGTGTCAGCCACGCCTCGTAGCCAGCCAGCTCGCCCCGCGTAAGGCGTCGATAGAGCCCCTGCAGGCGCGCCGTCACGCTCTCCGGGTCGATCTCCTCAAGGGCCTGGTTGGCATCGGCGCCACGGGCGCCAATGCGCCGTCCGTCGAGCTCACGCAGCGGCAGGATCTCCGCAGCGGTACCGGTGAGAAAGGCCTCGTCGGCGGTATATAGCTCGTCGCGGGTGATGCGCCGCTCGCCTACCTCCAGGCCCAGCTCGCGGCGCGCCAGCTGAATCACGCTGTCGCGGGTGATGCCCTGCAGGCAGGAGGTGACCTCCGGGGTGTGCAGTACGCCATCGCGCAGCAGGAAGACATTGGCCGCGGAGGCCTCGGCGACATAACCCTCCGGGTCGAGCATGATGGTCTCGTCGAAGCCCGCCTTGACCGCGGTATTCAGCGCCAGAATCGAGTTGACGTAGTGGCCGTTGGTCTTGGCGCGACACAGGCTGATATTGACGTGGTGGCGTGCCCAGGAGGAGGTCAACGCCCGCAGACCGACGCGCGCAGCGCGCGGGTCGAGGTAGTCGCCAAGATCCCAGGCGGCGATCATCACGTGGGTGGTCAAGCCCTTGGCACGCAACCCCAATCCCTCGGCGCCAAAGAACACCGTCGGCTTCAGGTAGGCATTGCTGAGCTGGTTGCGTTGCAGACACTCGCGCTGTGCCTCGATCAGCGTTGCGGCGTCCCAGGCCAGCGGCATATCCAGCGAGTGGGCGCTGTCCAGCAGACGGCGCGTATGCTCGGCGGCCCGGAACAGATGGGTCCCCTTTGCGCCTGCGTAGGCGCGCACGCCCTCGAAGCAGCCCATGCCGTAGTGCAGGGTGTGGCTCAACAGATGGGTAGTAGCCTCGCGCCAGGCCAACCATTCACCGTCCTGCCAGATCCATCCGTCGCGGTCGTAAAGGGGCGTCATGGTCGCGTCCTTGCCAAATGAATGAGCCGTTAGCCGAAGCGCCCGGGGCGAAACGCCTCAAGTGCCAGCGCCGGTTTATCGCCATCGATCAGTTGGGCGATCAACTGGGCGCTGGCCGCTGAAAGCGTCCAGCCGAAGGTGCCGTGGCCAGTATTGAGAAACAGGTTGTTGCGCTTGCCTTCGCCGATCACCGGCGGCCCGTCCGGGGTCATCGGTCGGAACCCGGTCCAAGGCTCTGCGGCATCGAAATCGGCGGCCCCGTCGAAACGCGACGCCAAGGCGTGACGCAGCGTCGCCAGCCGCTGGCTCGGGATCTCACGATCATGCCCCGCCAGCTCGACAAAGCCGGTGACCCGTAGACGCTCGCCAAGCCGCGTAACCACGACTTTATGGCGATCATCGATCACCGTCGAGCGGGGTGCCCGCGACGCATCGCGCAGCGGCATGGTGAGCGAATACCCCTTGACCGGATAGATCGGCAGGCGGGCACCAAACAGCTCCCCGAGTCGATGCGAGGCAGTACCGGCGCAGAGCACGAAGGCGTCGGCGGCCAACGGCTCAAGCGCCTCGCCGTCGTTGGCGGCCAGCGTCAGCGCTCGCAGATGCCCCCCCTGATCACGCTGCGCGCCGGTCACCTGGGTATCGAACAGGAAGCGTACCCCGCGGGCCTGGCAGACCGCCGCCAGCGCCTGGGTGAAACGGTAGCAGTCGCCGGTGCCGTCACCAGGCAACCAGATCCCCCCCACCAGCGGCTGGCTGTGGGCAAGGGCCGGCTCGTGCTCGGCAACCTCAGCGGCGGTCAGCAACTGATGCTCGATACCCATCTCGTCCAGCAGCCCAGCGTTGACCTGCAGCCCCTTGAGCGACTCGACGTCGCTGGCGAGATCGATCAGTCCGCCGTGGCCACCGTCGAAGGCCAGCGTCGCATCGTCTTCCAGGGCCTGGAAACATTGCCGACTGTAGGCACCAAGGCGCAGCATGGCACGCTTGTTGGCCTCGAACAGGCCGGGCGCCTGGGCAAACCGCCAGGTCGCCGCCAGAAAGCGCAGGGTATCCCGCGATGGCGGCAGCTGCAGCTTGAGTGGCCCGTCACGCTTGACCAACCACGGCAAGGCCTTCTTGAGCATGGCCGGCGAGGCCCAGGGGTAAACATAGCCATAGCTGCGTTGGCCGGCATTGGCGCGGCTGGTTTCGAGCCCGGCGGCAGCGTGACTCTCTACCACCGTGACCCGGTGACCGCGCTGCTGCAGCGCGTGCGCGGTGGTCACACCCACCACCCCGGCTCCGATCACCGCAATCTCCACGACGTCTCTCCCCGACACTGGTTGTTATAGTGATATGCCTTGCTGCCACCAGCCTACTGCGTTATCGCCTGGCGCCGCCAGTCGTCGATCAGCGCCTGCTGGTGAGGTTGGAGCGCCTGATACCCCCAGGCGGCGATTTCGTCATTCTGCGGGTCGGCCACGCCGATCCGGCTGCCGGCCAGCGTCTGGATCACGGCATGCCCGCACAGCGGCACATAGCCTTCCGAATAGCCCCCTTCGTGAGCCATCACCAGGCGCCCCTCGCAGACGCGACCTGCCACCGCCATGACCTGGTTCGTCATCGCCGCGAAGGCTGCACTGTTGAGCAGCATCTTGCCCAGCGGATCCTTGGCGCCGGCGTCATAGCCACACGCCACCACGATCAGCTCGGGGGCAAAGGCCTCGAGGGCCGGCACCACTAACTCACGCATGGCGTAGTCGTAGGCGCCGATCCCACAGCCCGGCGGCAGCGGCAGATTGAGATTGGCGCCTACCCCTGGCCCGACACCCCGCTCGTCGAAACCGCCACTCTCGAGGGGGTAATTGGCAGCCTGGTGCAGCGAAATGGTCAGCACGTCTGGATCGTCGTAGAAGGCAACCTGCTGGCCGTTGCCGTGGTGAACATCCCAATCCAGAATCGCCACCCGCCCGAGTCGTCCCTCGGCTCGGGCACGCATCACCGCCACCGGGATATTGCCCAGCAGGCAGAAGCCACGCCCGCGATCCGGCTCGGCGTGGTGCCCCGGTGGCCGGCACAGCGCATAGGCATTGGTCAGCTCGCCGCTGGCCACCGCGTCGACCGCGGCAATGGCCAACCCCACCGCTTGGCGGGCCGCCCCCAGACTGCCGTACGAATAAGGCGCGGCCTCGCCGGCATCGCCGCCGCGTGCAGCATCGCCGCGTTCCAGCGCGTCGAGATAGCGAGCGGTGTGAAAATGCTCGAGGTCCTGGCGGCTCGCTGGCAGCGGCTTGCGAACCGCCAGTTCATCGATCAATCCTGAGACTTCGAGCAGGTTCTTCAGACGCCGCTTGCTCTCGGGGCTTTCCGAGGCCGGCTGCGGCTGCAGAAACGCCCCCGGCGCAGAAAACACACCGATCGCACCGGGGTCGTGCCAGAAACAGCGCTCATGCCAGAAGAAGCCGGTGGGCCGCGTCATCCGCGCCCCTCGAGCTGTTCCCATACCTCAATGGCCGCCGCCAGGTCCTCCAGCGAAGCACCCACCGACTTGAACAGGGTGATCGCCTGGTCGCTGCTGCGCCCCGGCTTCTCACCGCGCAGCAGCTCTGCCAGCTCGGCGCCGATGGCATCGAGCTGGAAACGCCCCTCGTCGATGGCCTGGAGAATATCGCCCGCCTCGCCCTTGGCCCCGGCGTAGGTGTCGACGAACACCTCGCTGCGCGCCAGGCAGTCGGCGTCGGTCTCGCGCATGCTCGGGCGAAAGGCGCCGATCAGGTCGAGATGGGTGCCGGGAGTGAGCCAGGCGCCGCGGATCAGCGGCTCGCTCGACAGCGTTACGCAGCTGACGATATCCGCCTCGCGGGTGGCCGCCTCGAGGTCAGTGACCGCGGCGGTCTCGAAGCGCCCGGCATACTCGGCCGCCAAGCGTTCGGCCTTGTCGACGTTGCGCCCCCATATCCGCACGCGCTTGATCGGGCGTACTGCGGCATGCGCCTCGATCACCATCGGTGCCAGCTTTCCGGTCCCCACCACCAGCAGGGTCTCGGCATCGTCACGGGCCAGCTCGCGGGCCGCCAGTGCCGACGCCGCCGCGGTGCGTCGCCGGGTCAGCTCGCTACCGTCAAGGCACGCCAGCGGGCGTCCGTGTGCCCCCTCGCTGAGCAGATAGACCCCGGCGATAGCGGGCAGGCCATGGTCGGCATTCTGGGGAAAGACGTTGACCATCTTGACCCCGATGTAGCCGGCCTTCTCCCAGGCCGGCATCAGCAGCAGCGTCGCCTCTCCGTCGGGGCGCTGCATGGCGTGGTGGTGACGTGGCGGAGATTCCACACCGTCACGAAAGGTTTGCCCCAGGCGCTCCACCAGCGCCTGCCACGGCAGCGACGCGGCTACCTCTTCGGCCGATACCACGCGCATGTTACGCCTCCGGAATCGCCGCCGTGACCATGATCTCGACCTTCCATTCGGGCTTGGCCAGTTTGGCCTCGACGGCAGCACGCACCGGCGGGCGTCCGGGCACGACCCAGGCGTCCCAGGCGGCATTCATCTGATCGAACTCGGCCATGCTGGTCACCCAGATCTGGGCGCTGAGCAGCTGCTCCTTGGAGGAGCCGGCGGCGGCCAGCAGACGCTCGATCTTGGCCAATACCTGCTCGGTCTGACCGCGCATATCGGCGCTGGCATCGTCCGGCACCTGGCCGGCCAGGTAGACGGTACCGTTGTGCACGGCGGCCTGACTCATGCGGGTATTGCTGTCGTGATACTGGATGCTCATAGGTGACGCTCTCTCATGATGGGTTGACCAACGAGGCCAACCAGGTGAAACAACGATCAGGACTGGCAGTAGCCGCGCATGAACGCGGCCAGGTTGGCCGCCAGCCATTCGGTCGGGTAGCCCCCCTCCTGGACGATCACCGTCGGCAGGTCGATGGCTGCCAGCCGCTGCCCCAGGGGCGTGAAGTCCTCGGTCTCCAGCATCAGACCGGCCAGCGGATCGGCCTTGTGGGCGTCGAGCCCCAATGCCACCACCAGCGCGGTGGGCCGAAACGCCTGCATCGCGTCGATAAGGCGTTCCAGCGCCGCCATGAAGGCAGCCCCGTCGCTGCCCAACGCCAGCGGAATATTGAGGTTGGCGCCAACCCCTTCGCCGTCACCGGTTTCGTCGGCCCCGCCCCAGAAGAACGGATAGAAATCTGCCGGGTCAGCGTGCAGCGAGCCAGTCCAGACATCGCCCCGGGCGTAGAAGATATCCTGGGTGCCGTTGCCATGATGCAGGTCGACGTCGAGAATCGCCACCCGCGCATGCTGTTCGCGCAGCACCGTAGCGGCCAGCGCCGAATTGTTCAGGAAGCAGAAGCCGCCGGCCCGCTCCGGCCCGGCGTGATGACCCGGGGGACGGCACAGCGCATAGGCGTGGCGCTGGCCTGCCAGTACCGACTCGGCGGCGGCCTCGGCGGTGGCAGCACTGGCCAGGATGCCGGTGAAACTCTCCGCGGTCATCGGACAGGCCATGTCGTGCATGTGCCAGCCAACCTGCCCCACCGCATGGCGTGGGTAGTGGTGGCCGCCGCCGCACGGGTGCACGTTGGGCGCAACGATCTCGGCGGCATCCGGCAGCGCCTGCCAGCGGGCATGAATGGTCTCGAGGAACTCGAGATAGCGTGGCGAGTGCACCCGCGCGAGCCGCTCGCGCAGGCGCTCGCCATCCCCCGCAGCGGGAACCGACAGGGTAAATCCACACTCCGCCACACCCGCTGACAGCAGCTCGGCGCGTACCGGCCCCTCCGGGGAGGCCACGGCACGGCCGCGCAGAAGAAAGCTGGGCGGCGCGTGGCGTGCCTGATCAGGGTGGTAATAGAGTTGCATATACGTCGCTCGTCAATAGCCCAATCGCGCCGGTAACCAAGTCACCAGTCCGGGAAACGCGATCAGGACCAGGATGGTGGTGAAAATCGGCACCAGAAAGGGCAGCACCGACATGACTACCTGACCATAGCGTAGCCGGGTAATCCCCACCATCAGGAACAGCACCGTGCCGAAGGGAGGGGTCACCACACCCACCGAGAGGGTAATGACCATCACGATACCGAAGTGCAACGGATCGAGCCCCGCCGCCAACGCCGCCGGCACCACGATCGGCGTGAAGATCAGGATGCTCTCGATCACCGACATGAAACAGCCGATCAGCAGGAAGAACAGCGCAAAGCCCAGCAGCAGCACCAGGGTCGACACCTCCAGCCCGGCCACCTCACCGGCCAACGCCTGCGGAATGCCTATCCGCACCAGCAGCCAGCCATAGAAGCTCGATACCGCGATAATCAGCAGGATCGCCGCGCTGAACATCAGCGTGCGGCGGAAGGCACGATAGACATCGAGCAGACTCAGGTCGCGGTAAATCAAGCCGCCAAGGATCAGCGCATAGAGCGAGGCCACTGCACCGGCTTCAGTGGGCGAGAAGAAACCGCTCCAGATACCGCCGACGATGATCGCCGGCATCACCAACGGCAGAATCGCCCGACGCCCGGTACGCACCACCTCGCTGCCCGAGAAGGGTGTCGGTGCCGGCATCTTGACCCGATTGGTGGCCGCCAACCCTACGGTCAACCCCATCAGCATCAACGCCATCAGGACACCCGGCACCAGGCCGGCCATGAACAGCGCCCCGATGCTGACATTGGCCAGCCAGCCATATACCACCAGGGCAATCGAGGGGGGCAGGATCGGACCGATCACGCTGGACGCCGCGGTGATCCCCGCCGAATAGCCCAGATCGTAGCCGCGCTCCTTCATCGCCTTGATCTCGACGCTGCCAAGACCTGCGGCATCCGCTACCGCGGTACCCGACATGGTGGCGAACAGCGAACTGGCCACCACATTGGCGTGCCCCAGCCCGCCTTTGGTAAAACCGACCAGGGCAGTAGCAAAGTCGAAGATCCGCGAGGTGGTCGAGCCCGAATTCATGATATTGGCCGCCAGGATGAACAGCGGTATCGCCAGCAAGGTATAGTTATTCAGGGTCTGCACCATGCGCAGCGACATCAGTTCCACCGACAACCCCGTGGCACTGGTCACTGCCAGGGCAATGAAGGAGGTAATCCCGATCGCCACGACGACCGGTAGGCCAATGGCCATCAACAGCAACAGGGCGCCGACAAAGATCACCAGCTCGAGCATCAGGCACCCTCCTCGTTCATGTCCGCCACGGGTCGCCACTCGACCGGCCCTCTCAGTACCTGCCAGGCGGAGAGCACCGTCATACCGGCGAAGCCAATCAGGATGCCCAGGTAGAGATAGCTAAAACTGATCCCCAGCGACACGGTGCGGTTGTTGGCGCTGGCGCCCATCATGATCCAGGCCCCCCAGGCGGCGAGCACGAAGAAGCCGCAGGAAAGCAGCGCCACGAGCCGATACTGCAAGCCCCGAGACACGCCGGAGAGTCGGTGGCTGAAGAGATCCACCACCAGATGTTCGCCACGCACCCAGGCAGAGAGCGAGCCGAATCCGATCGCATAGATAGCCAGCAGCGAGGCAACCTCCTCGGACCAGGGCATCCCCAGACCGAGCAGATCGCGAGCCACCACGGCGCCCGAGAGCAGCAGCAATACACCCGCCAGCAGCAGCACCCCCAGGAGATCGCAACCCAAGGTCAGCCCCCGCAGAAGATAAAAGGCCACCCGGTCCACGGTGGCGGCGGGCGGCGTTGGAGAACGGGACACGGCAGACTCCTCCTCAGAGGTTGTTCACAATGCAACAGCGGCGCCCCGTAGGGTCGCCGCTGTTGCCGGTCATGACGAAAACGCGTCAGGCATCATCGCCGAGGGCATCGTCCATCACCCCATCGGCCATCTCTTCGAGCAGTCGCTCGATGGCCGGCATGGCGGCATCGCGGAAGGCATCGATATCGGGCTCGATAATGGTCATGCCCCGTTCCTCGAGCTGCTCCAGGTAGTACTCATCGAGTTCGCGTTCGCGCTCGGTACCGTACTCGCGGGCGACATGGATCGCCTCGGTAATGACCTCCTGGTCTTCAGCGTCGAGACCGTCCCACCACTGGCTGCTGGCCACCCAGTTCCAGGGGAACTGCACATGGCTGGTGAGAATGATGTGGTCTTGCACCTCCCACAGCTGGCGAGTGTAAGGCGAGGAGAGCGAGTTCTCATGGCCATCGACCTGACCGGTCTGCATCGACAGGTAGATCTCGGGTGCCGGCACATTGACGACCTGGGCGCCGATCTCTTCCCAGACTTCCAGCCACACCGGCAGTGACGGCAGACGCAGGCGGAATCCATCGAGGTCATCCGGTGAGTGAATCGCCTGGTTGGCGGTCATGTGGCGCGGCCCGCGGTGCTGGGTGCCAAAGTACTTCAGCCCGCCTCGCTCCTCGGCCTGCTCGATCAACCGCTGGCCAGAAGGACTCTCCATGAAGGCATCGACCTCCTCCCAGGTCGCGAAGACGAACGGCACGGTAATGGCGTCATACTCCTCGGCGTACTGCTGGCGCCAGTTGCCGCCGGTGATCGATATCTGGGTCTGGCCGAGATTGAGCAGCTCAAGCACCGAGTTCTCACCGCCCAGAGAGCCGGCGAGGAAGGGACGCACATCGAAACGGCCAGGGGCATGCTCCTCGAGATACTCGGCAAAGCGCTCGACGGCATCGCTCTCGGAGCCGCCTTCACTCATGGTGTTGTTGACCTGGATCTCGATGGTATCCGCCATGGCATGGGGGGCAGCTGCCAGCATGCCGGCAGCGATCAGGGTAGCGAGCAGTGATTTTTTCATCAGACTCTCCCTTATATGTTGTGGTTATGGTTGAGGATGGCGTGTCGTGAACTCGATCTTGGTACAAGCGCAGGCCACGCTCAAATCGACGTTGATGAAGGGGGCCTTCGTCAATGGCGATGTCAGAGCCTACCCCATGACAGCCAGGCTTCCCGCCACCAGCGCGTCTCGACACGACTAAAGATTAATACCCGAACGCCATCAGCGCGCATCTCAATGGAGGGCGACTGGCCATCCACTGGCCGACTACGTCTGAGGAGATTTCACCATGCACGAAGCCAGCCCCGTCGTCTTCATTACCGGTGCCACCTCCGGTATCGGCCGCGCCTGTGCGCTGCGTTTCGCCGCTGCCGGCTGGGCGCTGGTGCTGACCGGCAGGCGGCAGGCGCGGCTCGATGAGCTGGCCGCCGAGCTGGGTGACCAGGTCCCCGTTCACACCGCCGTGCTCGACGTCAGCGACCCAGACGCCATCGTCCGCGTCACTGACAGCCTTCCGGAGCGATTTGCCACCCCTCACGCACTACTCAACAACGCCGGCCTGGCGCTGGGCAAAGGGCCCGCCCAGGAGGCAGACCTGGGCGACTGGCAGCGCATGATCGAGACCAATATCACCGGCCTGGTGAGCGTGACGCGCCAGCTGCTGCCACGCCTGATCGAGAGCGGTGCCGGCGCCACCGTCATCAATATCGGTTCGATTGCCGGCCGCACGCCCTACCCCGGTGGCCATGTCTACGGTGCCACCAAGGCCTTCGTCGAACAGTTCAGCTACAACCTGCGCTGCGACGTCAGCGCGCATGGCGTGAGGGTCACCGACCTGGCACCGGGCATGACCGAAAGCGAGTTCACCCTGGTACGCATGAAGGGAGATGCCGGCGTGGCCGATGACTACTACCGTGGCACCCAGCCTCTGCAGCCCGATGACGTGGCGGTGCAGGCCGTGCAGATCGCCGAACTGCCTCCTCACGTCAACATCACGCGACTGGAAGTGGCTCCTCTCTGCCAGCAGTGGGCGCCCTTCAACGTCTTAAGGGATCACGCCTCCTCGCCGACCAGGTGATCGACCAGATGACGGGCGATCACCGGCAGGGTGTCGTAGCGCCGCATGCCGATCACCAGCTCGCGTCGCGCCCAGGGATCGGCCAGGGGAATGCTGCACAGCTCGAGGTCGCGCAGGTCGCGGTAGATGGTGCGCTGGGGCAGTACGCCGACCCCCATGCCGTGGTGAATCATCCGGCAGATGGCGTCGAAGCTGCGCACCTGGATGCGCATGCGCAGGTTGCGCCCGCCACGACTCGCCTGCTCATGCAGCAGTGACTGCAGGGAGGTATCCTGCTGCAGGCCGATGAAATCGTAGGCGGTGGCCTCCTGAAAATCGAGGGTCTCGCGACCCGCCAGGGGGTGATCGCGCGGGGTCATCAGTACCAGTCGATCACTGCGATAGGGCATCACCTGCAACTCGGGCGCGGCGACATGCCCGGCAAAGATCCCGACATCGGTCAGGCCGTCACGCACGGCCGCGATCACCTCGCCGCTGACCCGCTCCTGCAGATCGATCTTGACCTCGGGATAGCGCCGCGAGAAGGCACTCAGATCCTGGGGCAGAAAGGCGATGATCGCCGAGGTGTTGGAGTGGATGCGCACATGGCCCTTGATCCCCTCGCCGTATTCGCTGAGTTCCGCCTGCAGCCGCTCGATATTCTCGAGGATCCGGCGCGCATGGTGCAGGAAGGCGTGACCCGCGGGAGTCAGCTCCACCCCCCGGGAACGGCGGTAGAGCAACGTGGTCCCGACCAGCGACTCCAGGTCCCGGACGCGCTTGCTGACCGCCGCCAAGGCCAGATGTTCGCGTTCGGCGGCGGCGGTCAACCGCCCCTCGTCGGCGATGGAGACGAACAACTTCAGGGTAACCAAGTCGAAACGGCGCATGGTGACTCTCGAGGAGGTGAGTAGAGCCTTATCCTAGCGAAGTGTTCGCCAACGACGAAGCCCGGCTTACCCATCGCCTAATTGTTTCCCCCCTGTGCCAGGCGCCATTCTGTTACACAAACTGCCGAGGAGTGCTGCCATGACAACTGCGGAGACTCGCCAGCTCCCGCTAGAGGACCTCAAGGTGCTGGAACTGGGTCAGCTGATTGCTGGACCCTTCGCGACCAAGCTGCTGGGTGAATTTGGCGCCGACGTGATCAAGATCGAACCCCCCGGCACCGGCGACCCACTTCGCAAATGGCGAATCATAGAGGACGGGACCTCGCTGTGGTGGCATGTCCAGAGCCGCACCAAGCGGTCGGTGTCACTCGACTTGCGTTCCGCCCAGGGGCAGGACCTGGTGCGCCGCCTGGTCAGCGAGGCCGATGTGCTGGTCGAGAACTTCCGCCCCGGCACGCTGGAAGGCTGGGGGCTCGGCTATGACGCGCTTGCCGCTCTCAACCCAAGGCTGATCATGGTGCGCGTTTCCGGCTACGGCCAGACCGGCCCCTACCGCGACAAGCCCGGCTTCGGGGTCATCGGCGAAGCCATGGGTGGGTTGCGCTACCTCACCGGCCAGCCCGGGGAGCCCTCGGTGCGAGTCGGGGTCAGCATCGGCGACTCCCTCTCCGCCCTGTACGCGGTGATTGGCACCCTGCTGGCACTGCAAGAGCGCCAACGCAGCGGACTCGGCCAGGAGATCGACGTGGCGCTCTACGAATCGGTGTTCGCCATGATGGAGAGCCTGCTGCCCGAGTACGACGCCACCGGCCAGGTACGCGAACCCGGCGGCAGCGCCCTGCCCGGCATCACCCCGTCGAATGCCTACCGCACCCGAGACGGTGACTTCGTGCTGATTGCCGGCAACGGCGACAGCATCTTCAAGCGCCTGATGGACGTCATCGGCCGCGCCGACCTGGCCGAGGATCCAGCGCTGGCCCACAACGATGGCCGCAGCCAACACGCCGCGAAGATCGACGCCGCCATCGAAGCCTGGAGCGTCACGCTCGGCCGCGACGACATCCTCGCGGCACTCGACGCCGCCCGGGTGCCCGCCGGCTTCCCCTATACCGCTGCTGACATTGCCAGCGACCCGCACTACCTGGCCCGGGAGATGATCCAGTCCATCACCCGACCCGACGGTCGTCCGCTCAAGGTTCCCGGCGTTCTGCCCCGCCTCAGCGCCACCCCGGGCCGGCTGGGCAATGGCGGCCCGGCACTTGGCCAGCACACCGACGAGGTGCTCGACGAGCTGGGCATCGATGACGAGACCCGCACCAAGCTGCGTAGCGCCGGCATCATCTGACCCCAAGGAGCTCCCATGTCTTCATTACAGATCAACGAGGTGGCACCCCGCGACGGCCTGCAGATCGAAACCGAGTTCGTGCCCACCGCCGACAAGATCGGCCTGATCGACGCCCTTTCCGCCACCGGCCTTGCGCGGATCGAGGCGACGAGCTTCGTCTCGCCCAAGGCGATCCCCCAGCTGCGTGACGCCGCCGAGGTGGTAACCGGGATCCAGCGCCGACCGGGGGTAGGGATCACCGTGCTGGTGCCCAACGTCAAAGGCGCCGAACGGGCGCTGGCCTGCAGCGTGGACGAGATCAATCTGGTGATGTCGGCGAGCGATTCCCACGGCGTGGCCAATCTGCGCATGACACCGCAGCAGTCCCTCGAGCAGTTCGCCGCCATTATTGACACCGTCCGCGCCCACCCGCAGGGGCGCGACGTCTTCATCAACGCCTCGCTCTCCACCAGCTTCGGCTGCCCCTTCGAGGGCGAGGTGCCCGAGGCGCAGGTGCTCGATCTGGTGGAACAGCAGCTCACCCTGGGGGTCCAGGGCGTGAGCCTGTGCGATACCACCGGCATGGCCAACCCGGCCCAGGTCGCAAGGCTGTGTGAAGCGGTGCTCGAGCGCTTCCCCGAGGTCCCCTTCACCCTGCACTTCCACAACACTCGCGGCATGGGCCTGGCCAACGCCATGGCCGCCTGGCAGGCCGGCATCGTTCGCTTCGATGCATCGCTGGGTGGACTCGGCGGCTGCCCCTATGCGCCCGGCGCCACCGGCAACGTCTGCACCGAGGATCTGGTGCATATGTTCGAGGAGATGGGCGTGTCCACCGGTGTCGACCTGGACGCCCTGCTTGACGTCTCTGCCCGCCTGCCCCCCCTCATCGGACACGAGACACCGGGCCAGGTGGTCAAGGCCGGCAAGGCCGACCGCCGCTATCCCATGCCGACGCGCTAACAACGGGAGCAGCCCGCAGGGTCACCCTGAGCCGCGTTGCCAGCGGCACACGAACAGCGCATAGGCCTTGAGGGTATCGCGGATCGACTCGATCTCGACCCGCTCGTCGATGCCATGGATGCGTTCCGCCACCGGCCCGTAGCAGGTGCCGGGCACACCGCCTGCGACGTGAAACGCGCACAGGTCGGTGATGCAGGTCGACAAATAGTGCTCAGGAGCGCGGCCAGTCAGTGCCCGATGGCACTCATCGAGCAGTCCGATACCCGGCGCCTCGAGATCGACCAGATGCCCCGGCGAGCGAAAGCCATGAAACTCGACGTTGGGCGCCGCGCCGGGTAGCGCCAGCTCACGATGCGCGCGTGCGACGCAGGCCTCGAAGCGCTGCATGACCTGCTCCGGCGCCACCCCCGGCGCGAAGCCGATGCGCCCCTCGATTTCCGCATGAGCCGCCACGCTGGAGGCCCAGTTGCCGCCCTCGAAGCGGCCGATGTTGAGGTTGAAGGGGTGCTCGTAGGCGTCGTAGGGCGGCTCACGCTCGGCGTTGAGTTCATCCTCGAACGCCTTGAGCGCCGGAATCAGCCGCTGCATGGTCTCGATGGCGTCGCTGCCGGCGGTGGTATCGAGCACATGCGCCGGCACTCCGTCGACCCGAATCCTGAAGCGCAGCACGCCGGTCTGGCCAGTGTAGAGGCGCGGCCCGAAGGGCTCGGGGATCAGCACGAAATCGCCGCCGTGGCCCGCATTGACGCAGGCCAGCGCGCCGTTACCGCTGCACTCCTCCTCGATCACCGTCTGCAGCGTCAGCGGCGCCTCGATCGCCACGCCGGCACGACGCACCGCGACCACGGCCATGATCATGGCCGCCACCCCGGCCTTCATGTCGCCAGCGCCGCGCCCGTAGAGCCAGCCATCCTGCCGCCAGGGCTCCCATGGAGGACGGGTCCAGGTATCGGTGGGCTCTGCCGGCACCACGTCGAGATGGCCGTTGAACACCAGATGCCGCCCAGGGGCATCACGGTTCAGCGCCGACACCAGGCAGTAGCGTCCGGCACCGGACCAGGGTACCGGCGCGTGCCGAGGGTGCGATAGCAGGCTCGGATCATCCATGGGCACCCGTTCCACCGGTAGCTCGAGCCGCTCGAACGCCGCCTCCATCGCCGATAGCGCGCCCTGCTCCTCACCCAGCACGCTGTACTCGCGCACCAACGTCTCGGTCAAGGCGAGCGTCTCCTCCAGGCAGGCATCGCACTGCGCCAGTACTTGCTGTTCCTGATCGCTTAACATCGCCCCTCCTCGCTTGTTGCACCAGCCCCGCTCATCGGGCGTTCAGTGCCTGAAGCGCCCCCAAGTCCTTGGATCACATAGTCCCGCGCCACGCCGATGTGGTAGTCCACCGCCTCGCGGCAGCGCTGCGCCTTACCGCTCGCCAGCGCCTCGATCAGCGGCCAGTGATTGGCGGCGATGCGTCCGGGCTCGGCGTGGGTGCGCTCGTTCAGCGCCATGCACAGCCTCAGCTCGTGGGACAGGTCGTCGAAGGCCTTGAGCAGGCGCCGGTTGCCGGCCATGTCGAATACCAGGCGATGGAAGCGCAGGTCGGCCTCGATCTTGCGCCCGTCATCGCTGCCCTTGGCCAGCTCGCACATCGTCTCCACCTGCTGCGACAGCTGGGCATGGGCAGCCTCGTCGAAGCGCACCGCCAGCAGTTCGAAAGCGTGGCGTTCATAGCAGAGCCTGAGATCGAAGACGTCGGCCAGGTCATCGCCGTTGAGTTCGCGCACGAAGAAGCCCTTGCGGGGCCGCGATATCAGCAGGCCGCGACTCTCAAGCAGCCTTGCCGCCTCGCGCACGGGTGCGCGACTCACGCCCAGGTCGCGGGACAGCTGCACCTCCGAGAGCCGCACGCCGGGGGCAAAGTGGCGCGCAATGATCGCCTCAGTGAGGTAGTCGGCCACCTGCTCGACCAGGTTGGTCTGCTGCAATCGCGGCGCTGCGGGGGGGCTATCGGTTGGCATCGACATCGTCCTGCTCCAGGCGCGGATGACACTACTATGATGACAGTATGGCCAATCGTCGCGCCATGTCGACCACCGACTGTCGACAGTTCAGAGAGTCATTGCTATGTTCAAAGACGACCGATGATTTGCCATCGACGTACAACAGCAACAAGACGTACCAAAAGAAACTAGACGTACCAAGACCAACAACAAGGGACGTACCTTATGAAAACTCCTCTGGCCCTGGCCATTGCCGCCGCGGCACTAACCGTCTCCGCCGTTCATGCCGATGAGCCCCGCCATGGCGGCACCATCAATACCATCATCCAGCCCGAGCCCCCTGGTCTGGTGCTGGGCATGATCCAGAATGCCCCGACGCGCACCGTGGCCGGCAATATCTATGAGGGCTTGCTGCGCTACACCACCGATCTCGAGCCCATGCCGCAGCTCGCCACGGACTGGGAGGTCAGCGAGGATGGTCGTACCTGGACTTTCCATCTGCGCGACGACGTGACCTGGCACGACGGCGAGCCGTTCACCGCCGACGATGTCGTCTTCTCCGCCGATGTCTTCCATCGCGAACTCAATCCCAGTGCCCGTGCCGTGCTTCAGCACATCGATTCCATCGAGGCGATTGACGACTACACCGTCGAATTCACCCTCGACGAGCCCTTCGGCCCTTTCCTGATCTCCTTTGAGGCCGGCACCTTCACCATGATCCCCAAGCACCTCTACGAGGGGACCGATTTCCGCGACAACGAGCACAACAACCACCCCATCGGCACCGGCCCGTTCAAGTTCGAGAACTGGGATCGCGGCACGGTGATCCAACTGGTGCGCAACGACGACTATTACGAGGATGACCTGCCCTATCTCGACGGCATCAACTGGCACATCATCCCCGACGGTGCCTCCCGCGCCGTGGCCTACGAGAATGGCACCGTCGACGTGCTGCCCTATGGCACCGTCGAAAACTTCGATATTCCGCGTCTTTCCGAGCTCGACAACACCTGCATGACAGAGGCGGGGCACGAGTACTTCAGCCCCTTCGCCATGCTGTGGATGAACAACCGCGAAGGCCCCACCGCCGACAAGCGTTTCCGCCAGGCGGTGATGTATGCCATGGATCGCGAGTTCGCCCGTGACGTGCTGTGGAACGGCCTGGGCAACGTGCCGCTGGGCGCCTTCGGCTCCAACGCGCGCTTCCAGAATCCCGATCTCGATCCTTACGACCACGATCCCGAGCGCGCCCGTGAGCTGCTCGACGAGATGGGCTATGACGGCGAGGAGGTGCGCCTGCTGCCGCTGCCCTACGGCGAAACCTGGACGCGCTGGGCCGAGGCGGTACAGCAGAACCTGCGCGAGGTGGGCATCGAAGTGCGCACCGAAGCCACCGACGTCGGCGGCTGGAACCAGCGTCTCGGCGATTGGGACTATGACCTCGCCTTCACCTACCTCTTCCAGTACGGCGATCCGGCGCTGGGCATCTCACGTACCTACCTCTCCACCAACATCGAGCGCGGCTCGCCGTGGAACAACGTCGAGGGGTATGAGAACGAGCGTGTCGACGAACTCTTCAACGAGGCGGCCACGGCCTTCCCCGACGAAGAGCGCGAAGCGCTCTACCACGAGGTCCAGGAGATCCTCCAGGAGGACGTGCCGGTGGGCTGGTTGCTGGAACTTGGCTTCCCGACCCTCTACCGCTGCGATGTCCAGGATCTGGTGACCTCCGGCGTGGGCGTCAACGACGGGTTCAAGGACACCTGGCTCGATCGCTGATTCGACTCCACCAGATTGCCCCGGGGCGGTGAATCGCCCCGGGGCAAGGCGTTTCCTCCAGCCTGAGGCCTTCGCATGCTCTATCTCCGATTGATCACGATGCGCCTGTTGAAGGCCGTGGTCGTGCTGTTCATGATCATCATCTTCAACTTCGTGCTGATCCAGCTTGCCCCCGGCGATCCCGCGGCCATCCTGGCCGGCGAGGCTGGCGCCACCGATGAAGAGTTCTTGCGCCAGCTGCGTGAACGTTTCGGCCTCGACCAACCCATGTACGTGCAGCTATGGCGCTATGTCTCGGGCATCGCCATGCTCGACTTCGGCTTCTCCTACCGCCAGGGCGTGCCGGTACTCGACCTGATCCTGGCGCGTCTGCCGGCGACCCTGTTGCTCACCGGCACCGCCTTCGTGCTCTCCCTGGCACTCGGCATTGTCGCCGGCTCGCTGGCCGCGGCGCGGGTCAAGAAGCCTTCCGGCTCGATCATCATGACCCTGGCGCTGCTGTTTTATGCCACCCCGCTGTTCTGGGTGGCGCTGATGTCGGTGGTACTGTTCTCGGTCTACCTGGACCTGCTCCCCGCCTACGGCATGTACACCGTGGGTGCCGGCCATACCGGCCTGGCCCTGGTGCTCGACGTGGGCAAACATCTGATCCTGCCTGCTACGACCCTGGCGCTGTTCTTCATGGCGATCTACACCCGCATGACCCGCGCCTCGATGCTCGAAGCCAGCCAACAGGATTTCGTCAAGACCGCCCGCGCCAAGGGGCTCAAGAATAGCGTCATCCAACGACGCCATATCCTGCGCAACGCGCTGCTGCCGATCATCACCCTGGCCGGTCTGCAGGCCGGGCAGATGGTGGGCGGCGCCATCCTCACCGAGACGGTGTTCGCCTGGCCTGGCATCGGACGGCTGATGTTCGAGGCACTCCAACAGCGTGACTACAACCTGCTGCTGGGGATCTTCTTCTTCTCCGCCGCCCTGGTGATCGTGTTCAACATCATCACCGATCTCGTCTACGGACTGGCCGACCCGCGCATCAAGGAGGGCTCATGAGTTTCTTCGCTCGCTTCGCCCAGAACCGCGGCGCCCTGTTCGGGCTGATCATTCTGTTAGGCATCATTGTGATGGCGATCCTGGCACCGCTGGTGTTTCCCGAGTCGCCCTGGCGTATGGTCCAGCGCCCCTTCTTGCCGCCCATGGAGGTCGACGGCTTCCTGCTGGGCACCGACACCATGGGCCGCAACGTGGCCGCGGGGCTGATGCACGGCGCCTGGGTGTCGCTGATGATCGGGCTGGTCTCGACCCTGGTGGCACTGATGATCGGCGTACCGCTGGGCGCCGTTGCCGGCTACTACGGTGGCCTGATCGATGACGGCCTGATGCGCTTCACCGAGTTCTTCCAGACCATCCCCAACTTCGCCCTGGCGATCGTGCTGGTGGCGATCATGCAGCCCAGCATTACCTCCATCGTGCTGGCCATCGCCATCGTCAGCTGGCCGCCGGTGGCGCGCCTGGTGCGCGCCGAGTTCATGTCGCTGCGTAACCGCGAGTACGTCGAGGCGGCGCGACTCGTCGGCCAGTCCAACGCCACTATCATCGTGCGCCAGATTCTGCCCAACACCCTGTCGCCAATCATCGTGCTGGCTTCGCTGATGGTGGCCACCGCCATCCTGCTGGAATCCGCGCTCTCCTTTGTGGGGCTTGGCGATCCCAATGTGATGTCGTGGGGCTACATGATCGGCGCGGCGCGCACCGTGATCCGCCAGGCCTGGTGGCTGAGCTTCTTCCCGGGGGTGGCGATCCTGCTCACCGTGCTGGCCCTCAACCTGGTGGGCGAAGGGCTCGACGATGCCTTGAACCCGAAACTCGCCCGCGAGCGCTCTTGAGGGGACACCACCATGACCGATACCCAGACGCCCCTGCTCAGCCTGCGCCACCTGAGCATCTCGTTACCCAAGGGCGCCGACCGCGCCCTGGCCGTGGAGGATGTCAGCTACGACGTGTTTCGCGGTGAGATCCTGTGCGTGGTGGGCGAGTCCGGCTCCGGCAAGTCGATGGCCGCCAATGCGGTGATGGGCCTGCTGCCCAAGGGGGTATACGCCAGCGGCGGCGAGGCAATCTTCGATGACCAGGATCTGCTCAAGCTCTCCGAGCACCAGCATCGCACGCTGCGCGGCCTGCGCATCGGCATGATCTTCCAGGAGCCGATGACCGCGCTCAATCCGCTGATGCGGGTAGGCGACCAGATCGCCGAAGTGTTCGAGGCCCACGGCCAGCTCAGCGGCCGGGAGCGCCAGCAGCAGGCCCTGGCGCTGCTCACCGAAGTGGGTATCCCGCAGCCCGACAAGGCGATTCGCGCCTACCCTTTCCAGCTTTCGGGTGGCCAGCGCCAGCGGGTGATGATTGCCATGGCCCTGGCACTGGAACCGGAGCTGCTGATCGCCGACGAGCCCACCACGGCGCTGGACGTCACCACCCAGGCCCAGATCCTCGAGCTGATCCGCGACCTGCAACGCCGCCGCGGCATGGCAGTGATGTTCATCACCCATGACTTCGGGGTGGTCGCCGAAGTCGCCAACCGGGTCTGCGTGATGCGCCACGGCAAGATCGTCGAACTCGGCGAGGCCGACGAGGTGCTCAAGCACCCGCGGCACGACTACACCCGGGCGCTGATCGAGGCGATTCCCAGTAATGTGATCCCCGAAGCCCGCGGCGCCGAAACCGATACCGCGCTGCTCGAGGTCAAAGGGCTCAGCAAAGTATTCCGCTCCAAGGGGGGGCTATTCAAATCGGCGCGGGAAGTACACGCCCTGCAGGACGTCTCCTTCTCGCTGGTCAAGGGCGAAACCATCGGCATCGTCGGCGAGTCGGGCTCCGGCAAGTCGACCCTCGGGCGCTGCGTGGTGCGTCTGGAGCGCCCGGACAGCGGCACCCTGAGCCTGTCCGGCACCGACTTCATGCACCTGCAGGGCGAGTCGCTGCGCCGCGAGCGCCACCGCGTGCAGATGATCTTCCAGGACCCCTACGCCTCACTCAATCCGCGCCATCGGGTCGGCTATGCCATCGCCCAGGGGCCCATGGCCAACGGCATGTCCAAGGCCCAGGCCTTCGCCAAGGCCAAGGAGCTGCTGGCGCTGGTGGGCCTGGGCGGGACCGACGACCGCTACCCCCACGAGTTCTCGGGTGGTCAGCGCCAGCGCATCGGCATCGCCCGGGCGCTGGCCATGGAGCCCGAGCTGATCGTCGCCGACGAAGCGGTCTCGGCGCTGGATGTCTCGATCCAGGCGCAGATCCTCGAACTGCTGGAGGAGCTCAAGCAGAAGCTATCGCTGTCGCTGCTGTTCATCACCCATGATCTGAGGGTGGCCGCACAGATCTGCGACCGCATCATCGTCATGCAGCACGGCCGCATCGTCGAACAGGGACCGGCCAGGGAGGTGTTCCTGGCGCCCCGGGAGGTCTACACGCGTGAGCTGCTCGACGCCATTCCCGGGCGCGAGCACGAGCTCGCCGACGCCTGACAAGGAGACAACGCAACGAATGGATGCCCTGCTCGAAGAGATCGCCGCCATCGTCGGCGACACCCATGTACTGACCGGCGAGGCGGTCACTGCCCGCGCGGTGGACTGGATGACCGGCGCGCCCTGTCAGGCCGCGGCGATCGTCCGCCCCGCGGATACCGCGGAACTGGCTGCGGTGATGCGCGCCTGCCATGCCGCCCACCAGCCGGTGGTCACCCACGGCGGCCTGACCGGCTTGGTGCACGGCGCCGAGGCCGGCAGTGATGAGTTGGTGATCTCGCTGGAGCGCATGACCGCCATCGAGGCCCTTGACCCGGTGGGCGCGACACTCACCGTGCAGGCCGGCGCGCCGCTGCAGCGAGTCCAGGAGGCCGCCGAACAGGTCGGGCTGCAGTTTGCCCTCGATCTCGGGGCCCGCGGCAGCTGCACCATCGGCGGCAATATCGCCACCAACGCTGGCGGCATCCGGGTGATTCGCTACGGCATGATGCGCCAGCAGGTGCTGGGGCTGGAGGCGGTACTCGCCGACGGCAGCGTGGTCAGTTCGATGAGCCACATGCTCAAGAACAACGCCGGCTACGACCTCAAGCAGCTGTTCATCGGCAGCGAGGGGACCCTGGGCATCGTCACCCGCGCCGTGCTTCGCCTGCATCCACCAACGACAGCGGTGCAGACCGCCATGGTCGCCTGCCCGAGTTTTGCTGCCCTGACCGCCCTGCTTGGCCACCTCGGACGCTCGCTGGGCGGCAGCCTCGCCGCCTTCGAGGCGATGTGGCAGAGCCATTTCCGGCTGCTCACCGTGGACAGCGATCGCCACGCGCCACCGCTGGCGCCAGATGCGCCCTACTATGCCATCGTCGAGTCGCTGGGCAGCGATCCTGACAGCCATGCCGCCCAGTTTGCCCACGCCCTGGAGACGGCCCTCGAACAGGAGCTGATCAGCGATGCCGTACTGGCCCAGTCCGACAGTCAGCGCCAGGGGCTATGGGCCATTCGTGAAGATATCGAAGGACTGATCCAGGGCCTGGCGCCGCTGTTCACCTTCGATGTCAGCCTACCGATCGCCGCCATGGAGGGCTACGTGGACCGGGTCGAGGCGGCGATCCGCCGCGACTGGCCCGAAGGCCGGGTGGTCACCTTCGGCCATCTCGGCGACGGCAACTTGCACCTCTCCGTCGGGGTCGGCAGCGACGCACCGGCCACCCGGCGCGCGGTGGAACAGCACGTCTATTCACCGCTGGCCGAGCTCGGCGGCTCGATCTCCGCCGAGCATGGCGTCGGGATCGAGAAACGCGATTATCTGCCGCTCTCCCGGACCCGTGAAGAGCTCGCCCTGATGCGCACTCTCAAGCACGCCATGGACCCCCTGGGGTTGCTCAACCGCTACAAGGTGCTGATGGACGCTAGCGGATGAGCCTGGCCCTGGCCCGCGCGCGCCTGCGAGCCTCACCGCGCCTCGCGGCCGTTCTGCTGATCGCTGCGATCGGCCTGTTCTGGGGTGGCAACTGGCCGGCGGTGCGCTTCGCCCTGATGGAGCTGCCGCCCTTCACGCTCAGGGCCATCGGCTTTACCACCGGGGCGGTGCTGCTGCTGGCCTGGGCGCGCTGGCGACGCCTGCCGCTGGCGGTGCCGGCGGCCGAGTGGCCCTGGCTCGCCGCCACGGGGCTGTTCACCATTCTCGGCTTCAACCTGGCCACGGCCTTCGGCCAACTGCGGATGCCCACCTCCCAGGCCGCCATCATCGCCTTCAGCATGCCCTGCTGGGCGCTGCTGTTGGCCTGGTGGCTGCTCGGCCAGCGCGTCACTCGCCGCCAGGGCTGGGGGCTGGCGTGCGGCCAGGCGGGCCTACTTCTGCTGCTCGGCCCGGCGGCCCTGGCCGGCGGCGTGCAGGGCTTGGCGGGGCCGCTGATCATGCTCGGGGCGGCACTCTCCTGGGCACTGGGCACAGTGCTGATCAAAAAGCGCGGCAGCTGGCAGAGCCACGCGGTAGTGGTGACCGGCTGGCAGTTCGCGCTCTGTGCGCTGCCGATGATCGTGATGATGCTGGCGCTGGAATCACCGCCCCCGCCGGCCAGCTGGCAGGCCAGTACCTGGCTGGCACTGGGCTATCATCTGCTGTTCTCGATCTGCCTGGCGCAGATGCTGTGGTTCATGAACGTAAAACGGCTGAGCGTGGCGCAATCCACCATCAGTACCCTGATCATTCCCACGGTGGGCGTCTCCAGCGCCATCCTGCTGCTTGGCGAACCGCTGACGCCGAGGATCCTGATCGCCCTGCTATTGACCCTGGCCGCCGTCGCCATTGTCATGCTACATGGCCAAAAATCATCATGATGGAGGAGGACCCAATGCCGAGATTCCCCAAACACCTGACCGGCGACGGCCCCCATAACCCCTTTCCCGGGGTCCGCGTGCTGGAACGCCGCCTGGGCCGAGACATCCCCGACCAGTTAGGCTCCAACGAGGGCCTCGACATGCCCCATCGAGCGCTGCGCCAGCACTTCGGCGATGCCATGGCACAGCACGTCTACAGCTACGGCGACGCCGAGGCGCTGGGCATTCGCCAGCGCCTGGCCGCTCGTCACGGCATGCCGCTGGACGCCATGCTGGTGGATGCCGGTGCCGACAGCCTGATCGCCCTGGCGCTGCGGGCCACCGTGATGCCCGGCGAATGCGTGGTCGGCACTGCCGGCACCTACCCCACCTTCGGCTATTTTGCCCGCGGTCAGGGCTGCCGAGTGGAGGAGGTTTCCTACGACGAGGGACCTGGCCGCCTGGCGCCGGATCTCGACGCCCTGGCCCGCGCCGCCCACGACCACGATGCGCGGCTGGTGTATCTGGCCAACCCCGACAACCCCAGCGGCCACCTCCACGGCGACGACGCCATCCTGTCGCTGCAGGCGGCCCTGCCCGACGACTGCTGGCTGCTGCTCGACGAGGCCTACCACGACTTCCGCGAGGATGCCGACGGCGAGTTCGGGCGCCGCGTACTGCCCGGGGTGATTCGCCTGCGCACCCTCTCCAAGGCCCACGGTCTGGCCGGGCTGCGGGTCGGCTACGCCATCGCCGAGCCGCAGACGCTGGAAGTACTGATGAAGGTGCGGATTCACTATGCGGTCTCGACGCTGACCCAGGCCGCCGCCGAGGTGGTGCTGGACGCCCCTGGGGAGACGGCCGCTCACGTCGATGCCGTACGTAAGCGCCGCGCACGGCTCAGCGAGCACTTCCGTGCGCTGGGCGCCGACGTGCTGCCCAGTGCCACCAACTTCGTCGGCCTGCGCCTGCCCAGCGCCGAACTCGCCGGACGCGTGCATCGCGAGATGCTCGAAGCCGGCAAGCTGATTGCCCGCCCTGCCGACCCGGCGCTAGGCCACGTGTTGCGCGTCACCGCAGTGGAGAACGCCCTGGCCCCGGGGCAACTGGCGATACTCGAGCAGGCCCTGCAGCAGCGCTGAACAGGGCGTCACTCTCTCAGCAGCGCCCCTGCTTGCGCAGCCCCGGCGGGCAGAAGCCACCGCGACGGCGGTCGTCGTAGTGATAGTAGTGATGGCTGTGGCGGCCACTACGATGATGGCGGTGATCACGGCCATCGATTTCGATCAGCGGTTCGGGGGTGATCCTCGCCGGCGAATAGCTACAGCCGGCCAGGGTCAGCGCCACGGCAGCAATCATCAGGGGTAACAGTCGCATGGTCTTGCCTCATGAGGATAAAGGTAATGCCCGTTATCCCCTTCGCTCCCGGTTCGGCCTGCATCACAGCGATGCCCGGCAAGGGCATCCCGCGCCTCTGATGGGCGGGCAGGCTCGAACAGCGTTCACTAATTACTATACCTCACGCCCGCCACGCCTCTGGTCCCAGAATATGGAAACAATGTGGTGCTTGACCGAGTTCAGGCGTTATAGACCACGGTGCCGTGTTCGCTGAGGTCGTAGCCGCCCGCCCTCACCGCCCACTCCTGGCAGCGCGGCTCCCGGGCGAAGCGCATCAGGCGCTGTAGCGGCGCCTCGAAATAGCTGCGACGGCGCAGCAGCAGGTCGAAGCACTCGTCGTGCAAGCCGATGAAATCCAGCCCATGGCGACGGGCCGCCGCCTCCACGCCGAGCCCCGCATCGGCATCGCCACGACGCACCGCCAGCGCCAGGTCATCTTCGCTCAAGGCCACGTCGGGGCTCAGGTTAAGCGTCTCCAGGCGCATCCCTGCGCGCGTAAGCAGCAGCGACAGAAGCCGCTCGGCGCCGGCGTCCGGCTGGCGATGGGCCAGCACCACCTCGGGACGCGCCAAATCGGTAAGCCCTTCGATGCCCAGCGGGTTGCCCGGGGCCAGCATCAGCCCCTGGCGGCGCCGTGCCCAGCGGATCGCCACCAGGTCACGCATGCCGCCCAGCCCCAGCGCTTGGGGGTCGTTGTAGCGGCCAGTGTCGGCATCGAGTAGATGCACGCCGGCTACCAACGCCCGATCCGCCAGCAGCCGGCGCACGCCGTCGCCGCTGCCGTGGCACAGCGTCGCCAGCTGCGAGCCCGACTCACGCACCGCCCACTCCAGCAGCGGGTCCTGACTGCCGGCGAGGATCGCCGCCAGCGGCGCGCGACTACGCTGGTCCCCCTCAAGGTGATTCATCAGCCACAGGTCCAGCGCCTGGCGCGGAAACAGCAGCTTGCCGGTGACCCGTGTGCAGGGGATCAGCTCCTGGCGCACCAGATCGTAGAGCTTGCGCTCCTTGAGGCGCAGGTAGTCGGCAGCCTCGCGGGTGGTGAGGTAGGCGTGGGCGGTCATGGCAAGCGTTCTCGCGCGTCAAGGTGGCATTCAGCTGCGTATGGCTGCATTGATTACAGCACAGGATGCATAGAGTCGCATAACGCCACATCATGCAAGAGCTTGCAGGGAGCCCGAGATGCCAATCGCCGATAACGCCTTCGCCACCGCACTAACCTTGATCGTTACTCTCGATCCGACACTGCTGAATATCGTGCGCTTGTCGCTACAAGTGTCGCTGAGTGCAGTGCTGATCGCCGCGCTGATCGGCCTGCCGCTGGGTGCATCGCTGGCCTTATGGGCCTTTCCCGGGCGCGGCGCAGTGGTCGTGGTGCTCAACGCCTTCATGGGGCTGCCGCCGGTAGTGGCCGGTCTAATGGTCTACCTGATGCTGTCACGGGCAGGACCGCTGGGCGAGCTGGGGCTGCTGTTTACCCCCACCGCCATGGTCATCGCCCAGGTGGTACTGGTGCTACCCATCGTCGCCGCCCTGAGCCGCCAGCATATCGAAGCGCTGCTTGGCGAGTACCGCGAGCAACTGGCCTCGTTCGGGCTAGGCCGCGCACGCATGATGCCCACCCTGCTGTGGGATGCCCGAGTGGCCCTCACCACCGTGGTGCTGGCCGGCTTCGGCCGCGCCAGCGCCGAGGTCGGCGCAGTGCTGATCGTGGGCGGCAATATCGACGGCGTCACCCGGGTGATGACCACCGCCATCGCCCTGGAGACCAACCGCGGCAACCTGGCGCTGGCGCTGGGCCTGGGGCTGGTGCTGCTGCTGCTGGTAGCCTGCGTCAACGCGGCCGCCCACCTGCTCGGCGAACGCGCGCGGAGGCAGATGGGATGAACGACCTGACCCAGCCCGGCATGCCACGCACCGCGGTCGACCCGATGTTGCCGCTGACCCTTGCGGGCGTCGGCTTCGCGCATCGCGGCCAGCACCTGCTGCACGACATCGATCTCCGTCTCGGCGCCGGACGCACCCTGATCATGGGACCCAACGGCGCCGGCAAGAGCCTACTGATGCGCCTCTGCCACGGCCTGCTGACACCAACGAGCGGAACGATCCGCTGGAACGGCCGGGTGCCCAATCCGCCCTTGGCACTACGCCAGGCGATGGTCTTCCAGCGCCCGGTACTGCTCAAGCGCAGCGCCCTGGCCAACCTCACCTACGTGTTGGCGATCCGCGGCTGCCCACGACGCCAGCGCAAGGCCCGCGCCCAGGCGGCGCTGGAGCGCTTCGGCCTGGCCCAGCTCGCCCAGCGACCGGCCCCCGTACTCTCCGGTGGCGAGCAGCAGCGACTGGCGCTGGCCCGAGCCTGGCTGCTGGCACCCGACGTGCTGTTTCTCGATGAGCCCACCTCGGCGCTGGATCCCGCCGCGATCCGCGCCGTCGAAGAGGCCGTCGATCACTTCCATCACAGCGGTACCAAGATCGTCATGACCACCCACGACCTCAATCAGGCGCGGCGCCTGGCCGACGACGTGGTGTTCCTCAATGCCGGCAGGCTGCTCGAACACAGCCCTGCCGAGCGCTTCTTCGCTGCCCCCGAGAGCAGCGAGGCCGCCGCCTTCGTGCGCGGCGAGCTGCCCTGGTAACCCCAGTAGCAACATCACTACGACAACAAGGAGTTCCACATGCAACGTCGCCATCTGCTCTCGACATTCGCCCTCGGCATCGCCCTTTCGGCGCCACTTGCCGCCGATGACGAGCGCTATATCACCCTGGCCTCGACCACCTCCACCGAGCAGTCGGGGTTGTTCGCCGATATCGTGCCGCAGTTTCGCGAGACCACCGGCATCGACGTCCGGGTCGTCGCAGTAGGCACCGGCCAGGCCTTCGAGATCGCCCGCCGCGGCGATGCCGACAGTTTGCTGGTCCACGATACACAGGGCGAGGAGCAGTTCGTCGCCGACGGCTATGCCAGCGAGCGCCTCGACGTGATGTACAACGACTTCGTGCTCATCGGCCCCAGCGACGACCCGGCCGGCATCGCCGACGCCGACGATGCCCTGGATGCCTTCAGCCGCATCGCCGCCAGCGGTTCACCGTTCACCTCCCGCGGCGACGACAGCGGCACCCACCGCGCCGAGCAGCGCTTCTGGGAAGAGGCCGGGGTCGATACCACCGGCGGCTGGTACCGCGAGCTGGGCAGCGGAATGGGCCCGACCCTCAACACCGCGGCGGGCATGGACGCCTATGTGTTCGCCGACCGTGCCACCTGGCTGGCCTTCGACAACCGCCAGGATCTCGCCATTCTGTTCGAAGGCGACGAAGCGCTGTTCAACCAGTACGGCAGCCTGCTGCTGGACCGCGAGCGCCATCCGCACCTCAAGCACGACCTCGCCGAGCAGTGGCACCAGTGGCTGGTCTCGGACGAGGGCCAGGCGGCGATTGCCGGCTACGCCATCGACGGCGAGCAGCTGTTCTTCCCCAACGCCGGGCACCACTGAGGCTCCCACACGCCTCGTCCGGCGCCCATCCTAACGTGACAAGGGGCCCATGCCTGATGGCATGGGCCCCCTTGTCGTTAATACCTGTGCGACGCGATAACGACCGTCAGCTTGCCGCGCGATCTTACTTCGCCTGCTTGGTGGGCAACGACACATCCCAGATGGTGGGAAACCGTTCCTTCGTAGCCGGGGTATCCTCGGCCTCGCTACGCGGTGTAGCCAGCAGGTCGCGGATCAGGGTAAGCAGTTGAGTTGCCATGAGTCATAACGGTCCGTGCAGACCGCCTCCTTTATTTAGTGGAAATATTTTCCAACATAATGCATGATATTAGACTTTAGTTCAAGTCAGGCGACGAGCGATCCTCGCCGAGGGAAGGAAAATCAGACACGAACCGCTATACTGCATCGCAACATGAATGATATAGAAGCTGACATGACCAAGGAAAAAGCCAGCATATCGTTGGGCGGCGTGACCGGCACCGACGCCGAGGAAGACACGGCATGAGCGGCATTCTGGCCATCGGCGTTGCGCTGCTGCTGTTGATATATCTGGCCTATCGCGGTTTGAGCCTGCTGATTCTGGCCCCGGCGCTGGCTGCCCTGGTGGCGCTGGTGTCGGTGGATACCCCGCTGCTGGCCAGCTACACCCAGGTGTTCATGGGCTCGGCGGGTAGCTTCATCGTCCAATACTTCCCGCTGTTCCTGCTCGGGGCGATCTTCGGCAAGCTGATGGAGGATTCCGGCAGCGCCGAGGTACTGGCCGGCGCCATCGTCCAACGCCTGGGCGAGAGCCAGGCGATTCTCGCCGTGGTGCTCTCCTGCGCGGTGATGACCTACGGCGGCGTGTCGCTATTCGTGGTGGCTTTCGCCGTGTTTCCCATCGCCGCGGCACTGTTTCGCAAGGCCGACCTGCCCAAGCGGCTGATCCCGGGCACCATCGCCCTGGGCGCTTTCACCTTCACTATGACCGCTCTGCCCGGTACACCGGCCATCCAGAACGCCATCCCCATGCCCTTCTTCGGCACCTCGCCCTTCGCCGCCCCGGGGCTCGGCATCATGACTGGGCTGATCATGCTGGGCCTGGGCCAGGCCTGGCTCAGCTACCGCGCCCGGCAGGCCCGGGCAGCGGGCGAGGGCTACGGCAAGCATGACAGCGATCCCACGCCCCCCGATCACCTGCGCGAGCACGCCGCCGGCGAAGGCTTCGACCTGGCCGAGGTCCAGCCACAGCCACACGGCGGACTGCCTAGCCTGCCTCTGGCACTGCTTCCCATCGTGCTGGTGATCGCACTGAACCTGCTGTTCACCGCGGTTGTCATTCCGGCCATGGACACCGGCTACCTGGCGGACCCGGTCTACGGCGCCACCAGTATCGAATCGGTGCGCGGGGTATGGTCAGTGATCTCCGCCCTGGTGCTCTCCATACTCGTGCTGATTGCACTCAACTGGCCGCGACTGCAGCAGCTGACCGCCTCGCTGGATAGCGGCGCCAGTGCTTCGCTGCTGCCGATCTTCAACACCGCAAGTCTGGTCGGCTTCGGCTCGGTGATCGCCTCGCTGGCGGCCTTCGACGCCATCAGTGCCTGGGTGACCACCGCTGGCGGCGACAACCCGCTCATTTCGCTGGCCATCGCCGTGAATCTGCTGGCCGGCATGACCGGCTCCGCCTCCGGTGGTATGAGTATCGCGCTC
The DNA here is from genome assembly GCF_900102875.1 of Franzmannia pantelleriensis. Classification (GTDB taxonomy): domain Bacteria; phylum Pseudomonadota; class Gammaproteobacteria; order Pseudomonadales; family Halomonadaceae; genus Franzmannia; species Franzmannia pantelleriensis. Next base: position 28,740 of record NZ_FNGH01000006.1, on the reverse strand, counting down.
TCCACCCTCGGCGACACCTACCTGGCCATGGGCCAGGCGGCCGGCATCTCACCGGATCTTCTGCACCGGGTCACCGCGGTGGCCACCGGCGGACTGGACGCCCTGCCCCACAACGGCGCAGTGATCACCCTGCTCTCGATCTGCGGCCTGACGCACCGCCAGGCCTACCTGGACATCGCCGCGGTGGCCGTGGTGGGGCCGATCATCTCGCTGATTGTGCTGATCCTGGTGGGCTCGCTGGTGGGCTCGTTTTGAGAGGTTCGTTATGAGCGACTCGTTTTAACGGCTCGCTCTCAATGCTCCGCTCACCCGTGCGCCTGTCTCAGGCGGAGCGCACGGGGACTTCCCGCCGCTTGCGACGTACCAGCGCACCGCTACCAACCAGCATGCCCAGGGTGATCACGCCTGCCGCCAGGGCCAGCAACGGCGTGGCCTCGGCGTAGCCGGCCACGATCAGCACCAGTGTCGAGAGCAGCGGCGTGGCGTAGGCCAATAGCCCGAGCAGGTGCAGCTCGCCGTGCTTGACGCCGATGTCCCAGGTGAAGAAGGCACTACCCACCGGCCCCAACCCCAGCCCGATCACACCCAGCCACTCGATGCCCTGGGGCCAGCGCGTGGCCTCGAACAGGCCGTGACAGGCGAAGGCCAACAGCGCCGTGACCAGGCAGAAACCGCCCACGGCGCTGGTCGGAACCGCCTTCTTGGTTCGCGACAGCACTGAATAGCCGCTCCACACCAGGGCACAGGCGAAGGCCGCCCCATAGCCCAGTACGCTGCCGCCAGCGCCCAGGTCGCCGCCGATCAACAGCGCCGCTCCGGCAAAGCCCAGCAGCCCACCCACCACGTGCCTAGGCAGCAGCCGCTCCCCCGGCAGCAGGCCGACGAACAGCACGATCAGTAGCGGCCACAGATAGCTGATCAACCCCGCATTGGCCGGCGGTGCGTTCTGCTGGGCGACGAAATAGAGCGCGTGATAGCCAAACAACCCGCCGACACCAAGTGCCCACACCGAAGGCGCCTGGCGCAACGGCGCGACGAACGACTCACGTCGCCCCAGGCTCCAGGCAAGAAAGCACAGGAAGGCAATGCAGAACGCCAGCCCGGTGAGCTGGAACGGCGGCACCGGCCCGGAGAGCTGGGTCAGGGTGGCGAGCAATGCCCAGTTGAGAACGGTGGTGGCCCCGATTACCGTGGCCTGACGGCGGGAGAGCGATAACATTGCGCAAGCCTCATCAACAACGTCGAGGCTTCAGCATGCCGTTCAGGCCAGGCTGTCGCTTGTCGAATCCTGACCTCTACGCCGCCACTCGCCGGGCGACACCCCATGCCACTGGCGGAAACTCTTAGAAAAATGGGCGCTGTCGGCAAAGCCGCAGGTCTGGGCCAGCTCGGTCAGCGAAATGGCATCGCTCAACAGCAGCACGCGGGCCAGTGCCAATCGTTCCCGCACCAGCCACTCGTGGGGCGATTGGCCGGTCAGCGCGCGGAACTGGCGGGCGAAGACGGCCTCGGCCAGGTGGCAGCGGCGGGCCATCTCGGCCACGCGCCAGGGGTGCGCCAGGTCGGCGCGCATGGCAGGCAGCAGATCGAGCAGCTTGATCCGCGGCGGCACCAGCCGACGCCCACCGGCTCCAAGCGCCAGCTCGAGCCAGCGGGCCAGCGCTTGGTCGGTACCGCCAAGCCTTTCCCCCTGGGCCACCAGCGGCTCCGGCAAACGCCGCGCCGAGCCTTCGAACAAGCCATCCAGGACCAGCGCCTCGCACCACCCCTCGGGCAAGTCGAGCACCAGCACGCGGTTGTCTCCCGGCGCCAGATAATGATGCAGGTCGCCGCTGGCTACCGGGGCCAGCACACCGCGGGTCACGTGAATGAGCCGCCCTGCCGCTTCCAGCTCCAGGGCACCGTCTAGCCCCAGCAGCAACTGGTGAAAACCGTGGCGATCGCTCAGTTCGCGATCGGGATAGCTGCGGGTTTCGACAAGAGGGCTGTCCATGACATGTCCAGGCATTATGGTAGTGCTTCTAGAACCGTCGGGTAATGGGTTCTGGTCCCGTATCGAGCATGCTACGACCGAAACAGGATAACGTATCGCATCCTTGGACGGTGGCCGAATTCAGCTAAGCTGAACCACGTAATGCATGGCAGGCAGCGACCCAAATGCGCTGCCGCTCATCGCCCAGTTCGGCGCACCCACCATTCTTGGCTTCACGCTGATACTCACCCTGGCCTGGCTGAACTTCGGCCTGCTCTACTTCGGCCGCATGGTATCGGAGCGAGGGCGTGGCAGGTGGAAGTGACTCAAGCGCTGGAGCCCTTCGACGAGGAGGAGATTCGCCGACACCTGGCCACGCACGACATCGAGGCCGGCGAACTCGTGCAGCGCTACGGCGCCGAGGGTTCGGGTCCCTCGCTCTACCTCGCAGACCCCGAAGGCAACACCGTCGAACTCAAGGGGCCGCCCACCACCTGAACGCCACCGGCCAGACCTCAGGATTTCGTCTTGCGCTTGCCCGCCTGAGCGCGCAGGGCGGCCTCGAAGGAGCGGCGTGCCCAGGCTGCGGCCAGCTCGCGGTCCTCGAACAGCTCCTCCGGCGCCTGGTAATAGGACATCTGCACCACCCTGCCGCCCTTGTCGTACGCGAACGGCTCGAGCCCCTCGCGCTCGAAGTCGCCCAGGTTGTACTCATCGAACTTGAGATAGAGCGTCTCGTCGGCCACCAGCGCGAACATCAGGCCATCGTGATAAATGCCGTGGCCGCCGAACATGCGCCGCACGGTAATGGGGCCGAACAACTCGAACACGTCGCGCAGCGAATCGGTGTATTCGCTCACGGCATCTCCTCCATGCCTATGGGGTGTCCGTTATTCTGGCTCACGACCGGCTCAGCTCAAAGCCATGGGCCTGCCCACGCAAAGCGCCTCACTCAGCTCGGTGGGCAGCTCGCGGTAGGCGGCATCGGGTTCGGCCCCCAAGCCGTCGAGAATACGGGTGAAAAAGGCGCGCCCGGCGACCACGGCGACGATGTCGAATATGTCGTCGTCGGCAAGCCCATGGGCGCGCAGTGTTTCGATATCCTCGGCGCCGACCTCCTGGGCGCGGCAGGCCACCTTGGCGGCAAAGGCCATGATGTCGCGCTCGACCGGGTCGGGCGCGCCTTCCTCACCGAGTAGCATCGCCTGGGTGGCCGCCATGCCCACCAGCTCCGCCAGGAACTTGGCATGGGCCAACGAGCAGTAGGAGTTGCCCAGGGCCCGGGCGGCGGCAACGGTCACCAGCTCGTAGCGGCGCGACTCCATGGGGCGGCGGATGGTGGCGATCAGCGTCGCCCAGGCCTTCATCACCTCGGGGCGATGACAGAACAGCCGGGCATAGTTGGGCAGGTAGCCGAAGTGCGCCTGCTGGCGCTGATACATGGCCTGCACCTCGCCTTCGGCCTGCTCGGGTGGCGTCGTTGCGATATAGCTCATGGGTCTCTCTCCCTCAGGCCGTGGCGGAACGCGGATGAAGCCAGGCCGGCAGCAGCAGCCCGGTGTCGATGACGGCCTCGGCATCAAAGGCGACGCCGCAGGCGGCGAGTCGCCGCCCCAGGCTGCCGTCGTGCCATGCCTCGAACAGCTCGCTGCAGCCGCCGAGGGGCTCGCCACCGATGAAGATCTGCGGGATGGTCGGCGCTCCGCAACGCCGCGCTAGCTCCGGGCGCAGGCGCACGCCCATGTCGTCGGCCTGATAAACGGGTGAATCGAGATCCACGCTCAGGTAGTCGACCCCCAGCCGGGCAAACAGCTTGCGCGCCGCCCAGCAGAACTCGCACCAGGCAAGGGAGAACATCACCACCGGCGTCTGGGCCAGGCACGCCTCCAGGCATCGCTCGGCCTCGACATCGTACGCCGTAGCCACCGGCTGTACGGCCCGGGGTGCGGCAACGGCCGCCGGACGTGGCGCGGGCACATCGAAACGACAGCCGGGCGTTGAGCGCGACAGGGCCAGCTCTTCCTCATTCATCTCGTCCTCGATGCCCTCGAACAGCGGAGTGGACTGGTAGCGCTCACCGGTGTCGGGCAGCATGCAGACGATATGGCTGCCGGCCGGCGCTCGCCTTGCCACCTCCAGCGCCGCGGCCAGGGTCGCGCCAGCGGAAATGCCGACGAAGATGCCCTCCTTGCGGGCCAGCTCACGGGCCAGCCGCAGCGCTTCCTCCCCGGCCACCGGCACGATCTCGTCCACCATGCCGGCGGCCACCGCCTGCTGGGTCAGCGGCGAAATGAAATCGGGGCTCCAGCCCTGCATCAGGTGCGGACGGAAACGCGGATGGCTGGTGCCAGCCGGTTGCGCCTCGCCGCTACCCAGCAGCGGGGCGTTGTCGGGCTCGGCAACGACGATGCGAATACGCGGATCGGCCGCCTTGAGCACCCGCGACACGCCCTTGAGCGTGCCGCCGGTGCCGAAGCCGCTGACCCAGGCATGAATCGGCTCGCCCTGCATGTCGTCGAGTATTTCCCTTGCCGTGGTGCGGCTGTGCACCTCGGCGTTGGCTTCGTTCTCGAACTGGTGGCACAGGAAGTAGCCGTGCTTCTCTGCCAGTTCGATCGCCTTGGCCAGCATGCCGCTGCCCTTCTCGGCGGCCGGCGTCAGTACCACGCGGGCACCGAGGAAGCGTAGCAGCCGTCGCCGCTCCAGGCTGAAGCTTTCCGCCATGGTCACCACCAGCGGGTAGCCCTTGCGTGCGCAGACCATGGCCAGGCCGATGCCGGTATTGCCGCTAGTTGCCTCGATGACCGTCTGGCCCGAGCGCAGGTCGCCGCTGCGCTCGGCCGCTTCGATCACCGCCAGCGCCATACGGTCCTTGACCGAGCCCATGGGATTGAAGGCCTCCACCTTCACGTGCACGTTCACCGTCGGCGGCGCAAGCCGGGCGAGTCGCACCAGCGGAGTGCGGCCGATGGTGTCCAGAATGCTGGCGTAGCGGGTCATGGTGAGTCTCCTCGGATGGGTATGCCGACAGCATTGCCCCATGCCGAGGAAGCCGGCGTGTGAGCCAGCGTGGTTTTTAGCATCGCAGAGACGAAACCGAACGCTCGGCGCGGACTATACTGCTAACGTGACAACATCGGGTCCGGACATGAACACGCTGACCCTCAACCTGCTTGGCGATCTCGAAGTCATTCGGGACGGGCAGGTATTGTCGCTGCCGCCCTCGCGCAAGACCCGCGCCCTGCTCGCCTACCTGGCCCGTCATTCGCGCCCCCTGAGCCGCGAGCACCTGTGCGATCTGCTGTGGGAGCTTCCCGACGATCCCCGGGGCTCGCTGCGCTGGAGCCTGTCGAAGCTGCGCCGACTGGTGGACACACCAGGTCGGCCACGACTGCGAGCCGACCGCCTCGCCGTGAGCCTGGATACCTCCGACATCGACATCGACGTGGCCGGCCTGCATGCGCTGTGCAACGGCGGCCTGGCCGAGGCCGACATCGAAGCGCTGGATCATACGGCCAACCGCTACCGTGGCCCCTTTCTGGAGGGGCTGGTGCTGGACCGCTTTCATGATTTCCACGGCTGGTGCCTGGCCGAACGCGAAGCGGCCGTACGCGCCCAGACGACCCTGCTGACGACCCTGGTCGAGCGTCTGGCCGACTCTCCGCTGCATGCCCTGCCCCACGCCCATGCCTGGGTACGCCTGGCGCCCTTCAATGAAACGGCGCGTGCGCAGCTGGTGCGTCTGCTGCTGGCGTTGCACCGCCCGCGCGAGGCCGAGCAGCAGCTGCAACTGGGCGTGCGGCTCATCCGCGAGGCGGGCCTGCCGCTCAACGGCCAGTTGCTGCGTGCCTGGCGGGAGCCGAAGTCCTCACTGCCTCCCCTGCCGGAGAATGTCGATACCGCGACTCCACACGCCTCGGGAGCGGTGGGCACGGGGGAAATCCATCCGGAGCTGACGGGCGACACCCTGGAAGTGATGCGCTGGGCCGCGCTGCTGGCACCGGATCCCGATTTCACCACCCTGGGCCAGGTCTCGGGGCTCGATACCAATCGTCTCGGTATCGCCCTGGAAGTAGCCGAACGCCATCAGTGGCTCTCCATCAGCGCCGAGGGGCTGCGCTTTACGCACGACGCCATGGCAACCGAGCTTTACGAGGCCATTTCCCCGGTACGCCGCCAGACCATGCACCGGCGCATCGCCGAATGGCTGGCCGCAAGCCACCTCAACGACATGTGCCAGGCTACCAGCCTGGTTCACCACGCCCAGGCCAGCGGCGACCTCGACCTGGCAGCCCGGGCCATGATCGAAGCCGGGCGCTTCTGTCTGCGAAACTTCGCCAACGAAGCAGCCCAGCGCTTCGCCCAGCAGGGCCTGGCCCTGACCGATGGCATGACCGGCACCCGGCGTGTCTGTCTCGCCATCGAACTGCACGAGGTTCTTTACAGCGCCGCCCCACTGGCGGACTGGGAGGCCGGTGTCGGCGCAGTGGTGGCGCTGGCCGAGCAGGCGCTGGAGCACGGCGCCCTGGCCCATGCCCGGCTCGGCTATCAGTTGGCCAGCCATATCCGTTGGGCTCACGGCCAGTGGAGCGACGCCCATGAGCAGACGCTCCAGGCGGAGCGCGCAACCCGCTGCGGCGACGACCGCGAGCAGGTCATCGCCATGGCGGAAACCGCGCGCTGTCTGGCCATGCTGGAGCGCGACCTGGGCCAGGCGGCCGAGCTGCTCGAGCAGGCGCGCGAACGGGCCACTCGCCAACACATCGGCCATCCCGCCATTCCCCTGGCACAAGGCCTGCTCAGCCTGCATGAGGACCGCTTCGACAAGGCGGCGAGCTACTTTCGCGAGGCGCGTACCCTGTGCAAGGCCATGGGCGACCGACTGGGCGAGTTCCAGGCTCAGGAGTCGCTGCTGCTGATCGACCTGGAGCGGGACGATTACCAGCAGGCCCAAGAGCGCTGCGTCCAGCTGCAGGAACTCGGCAAACGCCTGCGCGACGGCAGCGAGGCGCCATATGCCGACGCTGCCGCGGCCCTGTGTTCGTATGCCCTCGAGGACGACTCCGCCCCCTTCGGCGTCGCGCTCGTCACCCTGCGCCACGCCGATGCCCGCCATCGCCTGGCCACGCTGCTGCTGCAGGCGGCACGGCTCGATCTCGCTCGCGCTCGAACCGAAACGGCTAGGCAGCGCGCCGGCGAGGCCCTGGAGCATGCCCATGTGCTCGAACGTCGCAGCGAGCAGCTGCTGGCCCACGCCCTGCTGACCGAGTGCGCCCGCCGCCTGGGTGACGAAGACGAACGGCGTGAGCATGCCCAGGCCGCCGAAAGTCTGCTGCAAGAGCCCATTGCGGGTTGGGTCAGGCGACGCTGTCACACGCTATTGGAGCAACCTGCCGCCGAGGACGAAGCATGATCGACGTGTTCCTGGAGCGCCGCCTCCCGCGCCCTCTCGGATCGAAGTTGGTGCGTGCCCTGACCCTGGAAGGACAGCCATGCTTCGATCTGCATCGGATCCAATGGCAGGAAAGCCTGCTGGCACGAGATGGGCAACGCCTGGTCTGTCATTTTCAGGCGCCCGACGTGGAATCGGCGCGTATCGGCCTGCGCCAGGCTGGGGCCGATGTCAGTTCACTGTGGGGCGGCACCGTGCATGCTGCACCGGGCCTGAAAGACTCAGAGCTGGCGGAAGGCAACGTGCTGGTCGAACGTCACTTCGCCGCCCCGGTCACCTTCGAGGCGATCCAGGCCCTGGAAAACGCCGGGGCCGCCTGTCTGTCCAACCATCACGTGCGTTTCCTGCGCAGCCACTTCTCCCTCGACCGGCAGCACATGCACTGCCTCTACCAAGCGCCCGATGCCGAATCGGTACGCCTGGCCCAGCATCAGGCCGGCATGCCGGTCAACCGCATCTGGGCCTTTCAACGCATCGCACCGGCCGATACCACGGCGCAGCCCTGAAAAACCACGCCCTCTCCCACGCTGGGTCTCACGTGCCCCAGCGAGTCTCGCAGCTGACCGCTGACGGTCACCCACGACGAGAAAGGAAACGCTGAACGAATTGACGAGCGAGATGAAGCGCAAGGCGCACGGAGCACAGGAACCGGAGCCTATGGGGTATAGGTGAGGATTCCGAGCACCGCGCAACGCAGTGATTCGCTCGCGCAGACATTTGTGCAGTGTTTCCAGAACAATACGAGGAGAGCTCCATGCACACCACTACTCAACAGATCGACAACGGCGTCAACGTCACCGCCCTGCTGGGCGCCCGCGAAGCGCTGGCCCAGGCACCGCAGGCCGCCCGCTTCACCTGGCGCGCTCACTGCGACTGGATTCGCGGCACGCACAGCCAGATCGCCGTCGAGGATTTCCACGGCCTCGGCGAAACACAGCGGCATCGCTCACGCTTCACCTACCAGGCGGACCACCCCGAAGTGTTCGCCGCCGAAGACCAAGGCCCCACTCCGGTGGAGTATGTGCTGGTCGGGCTGGCCGCCTGTCTCACCGCCGGTGTCGCAGCCGTGGCCCAGCATCGCGGCATCCAGCTGCGCTCGGTCAAGGCCATGGTGGAGGGCGACATGGATATCCAGGGCATCCTCGGGATGGACCCGGAGGTGCGCAACGGCTTCGACGACATCCGCGTGACGTTCGAGATCGACGCCGACGCCAGCCGCGCGGATATCGAGGCGCTGGTCGCCCAATCGCAAAAGCGTTCGGCCGTGTACGACCTGCTGACCAATCCCACCCACGTGAAGGTCGAGCTGAAATGAAGCGTGTGACCGCCGTGGTCATCGGCGCCGGCCACGCCGGGCTCGCCATGAGCCATCATCTGGCCCGGCACGGCATCGACCATGTGGTGCTGGAACGCGGCGAGGTGGCCAACGCCTGGCGCCACGAGCGCTGGGAGTCGCTGCACCTGCTCACGCCCAACTGGCAGTGTCGCCTGCCCGGGCAGTCCTATGCCGGCCCGGAGCCGGAAGGCTTCATGAGCATGCCGGAGCTGATCGCCTTTCTCGATGACTATGCACGGGGCCTTTCGGCCCCGCTGCATACCGCGACCGAAGTGCTCACTCTGCGCCAGGTGGAGGGAGGCTACCGGATCGTCACCAATCGGGGCGAATGGCGCTGCCACGCGGCGATAATCGCCACCGGTGCCTGCCAGCTTCCCGTCGTGCCTGCCATGGCGGCAGCCCTGCCGCCATGGATCATGAGCCTGACGCCACATGCGTACCGTCGACCGGAGCAGCTGCCAGAAGGCGGCGTGCTGGTGATAGGCGCCTCGGCCACCGGCGTGCAGCTGGCCGACGAGCTTCAGCGCAGCGGTCGAAGCGTCACGCTGGCCGTGGGGCAGCACCTGCGCCTGCCGCGGCGCTACCGCGGCCGTGACATTCAATGGTGGCTGGAGCATGCCGGCTTGCTCGACCAGCGCTTCGACGAGGTGGAAGATCTCGCCCGCGCCCGGCGTCAGCCCTCGCCGCAATTGCTGGGCAGCGCCACGCCCGAGGATCTCGACCTCAACGCCCTGAGCGAGCGTGGCGTGCGCCTGGTGGGGCGTCTGGCCGGCTTGGTCGGCACCCGCCTGCAGTTCTCGGGCTCGCTGGCCGTTCACTGCACCGCGGCGGATCTCAAGCTGGCGCGGCTGCTCGACAACCTGGACGCCTGGGCCATCGCCCACGGCTGGCACGAGGCCCTGCCCGCCCCGGAGCGCCCGGCGCCCACCCGGGTGCCACCGCGGCCCTGCCTGGGCCTCGACCTGGCTGCCGGTGAGATCAAGACGGTGCTCTGGGCCACCGGCTTTCGTCCCGACTTCCGCTGGCTGCAGGTACCGGTGTTCGATGCCCGAGGGCGCCTGCGCCACGAAGGCGGGGTGGTGGCTCCCGGCCTCTACGCCATGGGTCTGCCCTTCATGCGAAGGCGCAAGTCGGGCGCCATCCACGGCGCCGATGACGACGCCGCCGAACTCAGCGCCCATCTGGTTGCCCAGTTGGCTCTGCGCCAGCGGTCGCCGTCGATCCTCACAAACTGACAGGGCGCCCATGTCATACGACATGGGCGCCCTGAATTGATAACCGCGCGATCTTACTTTGCCTGCTTGGTGGGCAACGACACATCCCAGATGGTGGGAAACCGTTCCTTCGTGGCCGGGGTATCCTCGGCCTCGCTACGCGGTGTAGCCAGCAGGTCGCGGATCAGGGTAAGCAGTTGAGTTGCCATGAGTCATAACGGTCCGTGCAGACCGCCTCCTTTATTTAGTGGAAATATTTTCCAACATAATGCACGGGATTAGACTTTAGTTTAAGTCAGGCGACGAGAGATCCTCGCCGAGGGGAGGAAAATCAAACACGAACCGCTATACTGCATCGCAACATGAATGATATAGAAGCTGACATGACCAAGGAAAAAGCCAGCATATCGTTTGGCGGCGTGACCGGCACCGACGCCGAGGAAGACACGGCATGAGCGGCATTCTGGCCATCGGCGTTGCGCTGCTGCTGTTGATATATCTGGCCTATCGCGGTTTGCGCCTGCTGATTCTGGTGGGCTCGCTGGTGGGCTCTTTTTAACGGCTCGTTTTCCACTCGGACTGGCGTGGCTATTCGATAGCCTGGACGCCTGAGCCTGAGCCATCGTCCACGGCTGGCCAAGGTAAAAACACCGCACGGCAGCTTCGCCTGCATCCTGAAACGCCACGGCCCCAGCCGCTCGATGAGAGCGACCGGGGTCTTCGTCCGCCCTAGTCCCTCTCGAACCATCGTCAATCGAGACGAAATAGCCGCCGCGGAGAATCGTTCAGGATAACGCGCCGGTCATCGTCATCGTGGACCCAGCCAGCCAGCCAGTCGAGAGTAGCCGGGTAATCGTGCTTGCCTTCATGGCGAGTCCAGGGCCAGTCGCTGCCCCATACCAGCCGATCTGGTCCCAACTCATTGAGCAGGGCACCCACGTGTGGTCTGAGATCGCGCACTGGTGAGCGATATGGCGCCGACAGCTTGACCCAGGTGCGACCGGACGTGGCCGTCTGCAACAGCAGGCGAAAGCCGTCATCAGCAGATGGCCGTGGCTCGTTCGGCAGCCCCAGGTGATCGATCACCAGGTTGACACCATGCTCATGCAGCGCGGGCAAGAGTTCTGGCAGACGATTTCCCTCCAGGTGCAGCTCCAGGTGCCACGCCATCACTTTCAGCCGGTCGAGGAAGTCGATCCATTGAGGATCGTTCAGGTCGGGAAGTTCGCGGCGCCGCTCGATCAGATTCCAACGCACGCCGACGATGCCGGCCGCATCGAGCTGGCGCATCTCGGTCAGGCTCGTATCCTTGGGAAGCTGCACCACTCCGCGGTAGTCCTCACCCAGCTGGCCGAGAATCCGCAGCAGCTCACGATTGTCGTGACCGAGAAAACTCGGCTGCACCAGCACACCACCACGCAGCCCACAGGCCATCAGGTGCGCCTGCCACTCATGCAGTGGCGCCGGCCGCGAAGGGCGGTAATTGGAACCGTTGTTCTCAACCACTTGCGCATAGACGTGGGCGTGACAGTCGAAGCCTAGCGTCACTCTGGATTCCTCCCTCTCCGGCCATGCGAGCCGCCATCCATACTCGACACGCCAATTAGACATAAGTCTAGTTCTCTAGAGAACTGATTGACTAGAAGTATACACTGGTCTTTAGTGACATCAACCAGACAGCGGAATCTGCCAGGAGCCCCCGATGCAAGCGCTACACACCCCACGCAGCGATGGACGTCTACCGCTCTATGCACGGCTACGCGATCAGCTGGCATCGCGTATCGCCAATGGCGAATGGTCGCCTGGCGATATGCTGCCGTCCGAGAATCGGCTAGCCGAGGAGTATGGCGTAGCGCTGGCGACCATGCGTATGGGCCTTAAGCAGTTGGTGGACGAGGGCTTGCTCGAGCGCCGCCGCGGCACCGGTACCTTCGTCAAGCAACCGGCATTCCGCGCTGACCTATTCCGCTTCTTTCATGTTCACGATGTCGAGGATCCTGACCGTCCGGTGATCCCCGAGAGCCGTATCCTGACGCGTCAGGAGGTCGACTTGCCTCCCGCGGTCAAGCAAGCCTTCGGCGACGATGGCAGCACACGCTGCCTCAAGCTGGAACGTGTCCGTCTCTGGGCAGGAGATCCACTGCTGTTCGAGGAGATATTCCTGCGCCTACCCGACTTCGATGGACTGATGACACTCGATCCCAAGGAGATGGGGCCGCTGCTCTATCCGGTATTCCTGCAGACACTCGGGATCCTCATCTCGTCTGCCACCGATGAGCTCTCGTTCGGTACCGCCACGTCGGCCAGCGCCAGGCACCTCGCGCTTCCCGCCGATTCACCGGTCGCCGTCATAGAGCGCGTTGCGCGCAACCCTGTGGGCCGCGTGATCGAGTACCGCCGCGTACACGGTCGCCCCGAGCGGTTCCGTTATCGCGTCAACCTCGGTGAACACACCTCCTGATGCCCCGGCACAGCGCCACCACGCCAAACGACGTAAAACGATAGGTACAACAAATGAAAACCACGCTGCTCATTACTGCCACTGCCATGTCCGCCGCGGCTTTCGCTCCCGTCCTGGCAAGCGACTACCCCAACCGCCCCATCGAGATCATCGTGCCGGCCCCCGCCGGCGGCGGCACCGACAACGTCGCCCGTATGCTCAATCAATATCTCGAGCAGGAGCTCGGGCAGGCCGCCGCGGTACTCAACGTCGCCGGTGGCGGTGGTGCCATCGGGGTCAACCAGTTGGCGCGTTCACGCGCCGATGGCTACACCCTGCTGTCGACCTGGAACAGCCCCATCACCACGGTGCCGCATATGCAGCGCGTGCAGTACTCCTACGAGACGCTGACCCCGATTACCAGCACCTCGCAGAGTGCCTATACCCTCTGCGTATCGCCTGATTTCCCGGCAGACAACGCCGAGGAGCTACTCACCGAACTGCAGGCCAATCCCGGTCGCTACACCTACGGCAACGATGGCGTCGGCGGCACCATGCGCCTGGCCGCCGAACGGATCTTCGATGCCTTCGACATCACCGCCCGCCCGATTCCGTTCGGCGGTGCCGGCGAGACCCTGCAGAACTTTCTCGGTGGCCACGTAGACATCTACGGCGGCTCCATCACGCCTGTGCTGCCGTATGTCGAGGACGGCCAGGCCAAGTGCCTGCTGGTGACCTCCGCCGATGACAACGATGCCCTGCCCCAGGCATCCGGGCTCGCCGCACTGGGCCATGCGGAGCTGGAAACCGTGCTATGGCGCATGATGCTCGGGCCTGAGGGCATGGATGAAGCACGCGCCGAGGTGATTGCCGACGCCGTGGCGCGTGCCGTAAAGCATCCGGAGTTCCAGGCGTTCCTCGCCGACCAGGGCGAAACCCTCAATCTGGTGCGAGGAGAAGCGCTACGCGAGCGTCTGCAGCAGGAAGCGCAGGCCATTGGCGAGACCCTGGAAGGGCTTGGCCTCAAGCAACACTGACCCGCGTCTGCAGGGGAGCCATCATGTCAATGACTTACAGAGACCTCTTCTCTGGCCTCGCCTTCCTCATCATCGGCGCCATCACCGCCTGGATGGGGAAGGATTTTTATGACGATGCCGCTTATGTCCCCCTTGGGGCAGGCAGCCTGATGAGCCTGTTCGCACTGCCGCTTATCTGGCGAAGCTCGCGACGCCTGCTGGTCGGGAGCCCCGGGGGACAGGCCGTGGCAACGGCGCTGGTGGATCACCCCGGTCGCTTCCTGGCCACGCTTGGCTGCTGCCTGGTCTATTACGTGACCCTGCCACACATCGGCTTCTATACCACCAGTGCGGTGTTCGTCCTGGTGCTGGCCGCGGTGCTGGGAGAAAGGCGCCCCAAGGTCGTCGTGGGTATTACCGTGGTCTTCATCACCCTGCTATATGGCTTGTTCGCCATGGTGTTGAGGCGCCCCTTGCCCGTCGAGTTCTTCCTCGCTTCGTAACAGGGTGTCCCCATGTTCGAATCACTATTGAATGCGCTCCCGGTAGCGCTGCAACTCGGATCGCTGGTCAGCCTCGTGGTTGGCACCCTGGTCGGCATTCTGATTGGTGCTCTGCCGGGGCTCAACCCGGTCATGGCGATCGCCCTGATGCTGCCGCTGACCTATGGCTTCGACCCAGTGATCGCCCTGGGCTTGGTGGCTGGCATTTATAACGGCTCCATGTACGGCGGCTCCATTCCAGCCATTCTGCTCAATATCCCGGGCACGCCAGCGGCCATTGCCACCACCTTCGATGGCTACCCGATGACGCGTAAGGGACAGGGCGGCCTCGCCCTCAAAACCGCATGCTGGTCCTCGGCCATCGGCGGGATCGTCAGTGCACTGGCCTTGATGACGCTAGCCCCGATGCTGGCCAAGGTGACCCTGGCCTTCGGCCCCTCGGAGTATTTTTGGGTGGCGGTCTTCGGCCTGGTCAGCATTGCCGTGCTGGTGGGCAAGGAGGCTAGCAAGGGGATGCTCAGTGCCCTGCTCGGGGTCATCATCGGTCTGGTCGGCGTCGACGCCATCAGTGGCGCCGAGCGCTATACCTTCGGCACCCTCTATCTGGTGGGTGGCTTCGAACTGCTGATCGTGCTGATCGGCCTGTATGCCATACCACCGGTGCTGGAGATGGCGGAGAAGCCCAATGCCTCCTACTTCAATGCCGACAGTTTTCGTGTCTCGGCTGGCGATGGTGGCTTCGGGCTGATACGCCGCTACTGGCCGACCTGGGCCCGCTCATCGCTGACCGGTGTCTGTGTCGGCATCCTGCCCGGAGCAGGCGGCAATCTGGCAGCTCTGCTGAGCTACAACGAGGCCAAGCGCAGAGCGTCCGATCCCGATAGCTTCGGCACCGGCAACCCCGTCGGCGTCGCCGCGGCAGAATCCGGCAACAGTGCCGACAATGCCTCGGCGATGATTCCCTCGCTCACGCTGGGTATTCCCGGCAACTTGATTGCTGCCCTGGTGCTCGGCGCATTGATGATCCATGGTTTGCAGCCCGGTCCACAACTGTTCACCCGCTCACCGGACGTGGTGTTCGGCTTCATGTGGCAGCTGCTGTTGACGGCCATGCTGCTACTGCTGCTGGGTGGCATGATCGCCACTCGCCTGTTCGCCCAGATACTGCGCATGCCTACCGCGCTGCTGGTACCCACTACCCTGGTGTTGATGGCCATTGGCATCTACACCGTCAACGGCAATGTGGTGGACCTCTACGTAATGCTGGCCTTCGGCATGCTCGGCTATCTGCTCAACCGCCTCGCCTTTCCACTCGCGCCCGTGGTGCTCGGTGTCTTGTTGGGCCCCATGGCCGAGCAGAACCTGCGCCTGTCCATGCTGATTTACCAGAACGACTGGACGGTGCTGTTCAGCCGACCGATCTCACTGGGCATCGTGGCGCTGCTGACCGCGGTGCTGTTCTCCCAGGCGTGGAGGGCCTGGCGTTCCCAACAGCATTCGTAAGGACGAGCAAGTAGCGCTGCCCTCGCCGAGATTATCCAACCAACAGCACCATCGCAGACGTCCGGGCCTGCCGGACGTCTGCGCTTTCCGCCTTCTCGTTGGCTCAAACGTGCAGTATCTCCTCCTTCAGTGAGTAGACGATGCCCAGCATCTCCTGACGGGTCTGTGGATCGACGCCGTGACGATCGAGCACGCCGAGGATGTCATCCATGACGGCCATGTACTCGGCCTCGCCGACGTTCATGCCGCGATGCGCCTCGAGCATGTTCTTGCCGCGGTACTCCGCAGGGCCGCCACTGCCGGCGGAGAGGAAGTCCCGCAGGTGCCCTTTCAACTCCTCGAGATGCTCTGGATCGTCCAGCGCGGGCAGATAGCGGGCTTGAACCGTCGGGTTCTGCATATGCGCCTCGACAATATCGTCGACCAGCAAGGCAATGCCCTGCTCGCCGCCCAGACGCTGGTAGAGGCTTGTGGTTGTCATCTGATACCTCCCGGGCCGGTCATGGAGCCGACCCTTGCCACTCGTGAGGGACGGCTGGCAGCCGTCCGGAACAGACCGGTCGGTCTACCCCTCGGCGCAAAAAAACGCTTAACGCGTTGCGGCCGCGAAATAGAAGTCGAGCATGGCCCCCAGCGGGCCGGGGTCACGACGCAGGCGACTGCGAAGCGCAGCCCCCTCCCAGCAGTCCAGCAGCCGGTCCGCCAATTGGCGTGGGTCCTGCTCCGCCGCCAGCTCCCCGCACTGGCGTGCCTCCTCCAGACAGTCGGTAATCCGCTCGGCGATCAGGTTGAAACAGCCCTCGATCTTGTGCCGAAAGGTGTCGCTGACCCCGGACAGTTCCTGGCCAAGCCCACCCAACAGGCAGCCGAGGTAACCCTCGCTGCGGTACTTCTCCCGCGACAGCTCGAAGAAACGACGCACCCGCTGCAGAGGTGGCAGGGCACGATTGCCCAGGCTCATATCCAGCCCCTGGTGAACCTGCTGCATATAGCGGTCCACTACCTGCAGAGCGAAATCCTCCTTGCTGCGGAAATAGTGGTAGAAGGACCCTTTGGGGATCCCCGTTTCCGCCAGCAGCGCCTGGATACCCAGGTGGTTGTAGCCTTGTTTCAATAACATGGCGAGTCCCGCCTCGAGCAGGCGATCCTTGGTGGACATTTCCTTAGCTTCAGCCGTCATGCACGCTCCCCGTAGACCGACCGGTCTACTCTTTACTATGGCTCAGTTCGCCGAGTCGTCAAGCTCCGGGCGCACTTCCGCGAGTCGCGCCAGCAGCCCTTCCAGCTCGTTGCTCAAGAAGCGCGGCTCGACGCACTCGTCCAGGTGGCCGGCGGCGAAGTGCAGAAAGCCCAGCGCCGCATGGGAGAGTCGCCGGTCGCGGCGTACGATGAACTGCCAGTGACTCTCGATGGGTAGCCCCGTCACCGGCAGGATGACGATATCCGGGTGCTCCGCCGGCAGCACATGCTCGGATAGCACGGCAAGGCCCAGCCCCGACGCCACGCCGACGCGGATCGCTTCATTGCTGGCCATCTGCAGGGTCGCCCCGAGCGTCAGCCCCTGCTCCTGCAGCCAGCTCTCGAACAGCATGCGAGTGGCCGAACCCGGCTCGCGCAGCAGCATGCGCTCGCCGAGCAGCTCGCTCATATCGATGCGCTCACGGCCGGCTAGCGGATGGCCCCGCGGCGCCACCGCTACCAGTGGATTACGCAGAAAGCGCCCGGCCTGGGCGTGGGCCAGCGACGGCGGATGACTGAACACGTAGAGGTCATCCTCCTGGCGCTCGAAGCGGGTCAGCATCTGGCGGCGGTTGCCGATATGCACGGTGATCTCGACCTCGGGAAATGCCTGACTGTGCGGCCCCAGCAGCCGCGGCAGCACGTACTGGGCGGTATTGACCAGGGCAATCGAGAAGCGGCCACGCTCGCCGCCGCGCAGCGCCGCGAGGTAGTCATCGAAGTCGTCGAAGCGTCCCAGCACCTCGCGGCTGGCGCGATAGAGCTCGCTACCCGCCTCGGTGGGCAGCAAGCGCCCCTGGCGGCTCTCCAGCAGCGGCTCGCCGACCGCCTCGCTCAGCCGCTTGAGCTGCATCGATACCGTCGGCTGGGTGAGGTGGAGTCGCCGCGCCGCCTCGCTCATGGTGCCGCTCCTGACCACGGCGACATACACCTGCAGCAGGCGGAAGGTGAGATGGCGGATATTCATCCCAGCCCCCATATAGATAAATATCTATAAAGGATTGCTCAAATTTTGATTAGCCGCAATAGCCTTACCTTTGCAGAATGCGCAGCACCTTCTCCCAGCCCGAGATGTCCTGATGCCCGATATCGTGGTGATGTTCTTCCTGCTTGGCCTGCTGGCCGGCGTGGTGAAATCCGACCTGGCCATCCCCAAGGCCGCCTACGACACCCTGAGCCTGCTGCTGATGCTGACCATCGGCCTCAAGGGCGGCATGGCGCTGTACGGCAACCTGGGCTGGTCACTGCTGCCCGAGCTGCTCGCAGTGGCCGCCCTGGGGGCGCTGATTCCCCTGGCACTGATGCCGCTACTGCGGCGCCTGGTGCGCCTGTCACCCGCCGACAGCGCCAGCATCGCCGCCCACTACGGCTCGGTGAGCGCCGGCACCTTCGCCGTGGCATTGGCTTTCGCCGAGGGGCGCGGCCTGGCGATCGGTGCAGAAGTCACCCTCTACCTGGTGATGATGGAGCTGCCGGCGATCATGGTCGCCATCGCCCTCTACCGCCGCTACAAGGGCAGCGACTCCAGCCAGGCCCTGCAGGGCATCTGGCACGAGACCCTGACCAATCGCGGGGTGATCCTGCTGGCCGGCGGCGCGGTGATCGGCGCCATGTACGGCCCCGCCCAGGGCAGCAACGTCACCGAGCTGTTCACCACCGCCTTCCATGCGGTGCTGGCGCTGTTCCTGCTGCAGATGGGCCTGACCGCCGCCGAAACCCTGCGCCCCATCCCCTGGTTCCACTGGCGGCTGCTGACCTTCGCCCTGGTCGCCCCGCCGCTGCTGGCCATGACCGGCCTGGGCGTCGGCTTGCTGCTGGGCCTGCCCAGCGGCTCGCTGCTGATCCTCACCGCGCTTGCCGCCAGTGCCTCCTATATCGCCGCCCCGGCGGCCATGCGCAGCGCCATCCCCGAGGCCAATATCGGCCTGGCGATGCTCGCTGCGCTGGGGTTTACCTTCCCCCTCAACGTGATCGTGGGGATCCCCCTCTACCAAGGACTGATCCAGTTAGTGACGAGTTAGCCGGCCATCGCTGGCGCCGCCGGCTTGCGCGCCGTGATGGTCCAGGAGCTGGAGTCCATGACGATCTTGCCATCCTGCTCGAAGGGCGCCAGGACGTCACGCAGCGCCGCTTCGATCTGGGGTCGCTGCCGCTCCGCCTCCTCCCCGGCTTCGCGAAATACCTCCCCCGCCGGCCCCAGCGCGAGCTGGAAACGCATGGCATTCTCGACTGAATCGCCCACCTCCACCGGGCCATCGTTACGCTCGAAGGCCACCTCCTCGAAGCCGGCGATCTCCAGCTGCTGGGTCACCACCTCGGGATTGGCCATCGAGAAGGGGCCTGGGCCACAGGTGCGGGCGTCCTCCCCCGGCGGCGGCAGAAAGTCCAGCACCACCTGCTTGGGCAGGCCGAGCCAGGGGTTGTCCTGGATATCGCGCCAGACGATGAACATCAGCTCCCCGCCGGGGCGCAGTGCCTTGTACACGTTGCGCATGGCCACCACCGGATGCTCGAAGAACATCATGCCAAAGCGCGAAAAGCACAGGTCGTATAGCGGCTCGAAGGGGTAGCGCTCGACGTCAGCGGTCACGAAGCGCACATTGCTGACGCCGGCCTCGTCGGCCCGTCGTCGCGCATCCTCAAGAAACTCTTCGACGCAATCCAGCCCCAGCACCTCCCCCTCGGGGCCGGCCTTGCGCGCCAGTGCGATGGCAGTGTCACCCCAGCCACAGCCGACATCGAGGATGCCTGCGCCAGCGGGCACGTCCAGGTGTTCGAGGGGGACACGGCTGTGATAGCTCAAGCCGTTCATCAGGATGTCCTGGTAGCGAGTAAACTTCTCGGCCAAGGTATCGTTCCAGAATTCGACATATTCGCTGGCGGGTTGTCCAGTCTGATTCATGACGGTCTCTCCGCATGACGGAACCAAGGCGTCGCCGCCAAGCGGCAACGCCAACGGGCGAGCGACCCGCAGGTGCCCACCATCGTTTTCGTGACGTTCTCTCACACCATCAGTAGTAGCAGCCTTCGTCCATCGTCACCTCGCGTTCGCTACTGACATTGTTCTGGACCTTTCGTCTAACCCTCGCCACGTGCACTTTACGTCAACGTCAACTTTGCCTAGGCTGACAGCCAGCACCAGACGCTTTCGGAGCCCGCCATGCATAGCCCCTACACGCCTCTCGATTTCGGCCTCGACGACGAGCTCAACATGTTGCGCGACCAGGTCAACGCCTTCGCCCGCAACGAGATCGCCCCGCGCGCCGCCGAGATCGACGCCAGCAACGACTTCCCGGCCGACCTGTGGCGCAAGTTCGGCGACATGGGCCTGCTCGGCATCACCGTGCAGGAAGCCGACGGCGGCAGCGGCATGGGCTACCTGGCGCACTGCATCGCCATGGAGGAGATCTCCCGCGCCAGCGCCTCGGTGGCGCTCTCGTTTGGCGCCCACTCCAACCTGTGCGTCAACCAGATCGCCCTCAACGGCTCGACCGAGCAGAAGGCCCAGTACCTGCCCAAACTGATCAGCGGCGAGCACGTGGGTGCCTTGGCTATGTCGGAGCCCGGCGCCGGCTCCGACGTGGTCTCCATGCAGCTACGCGCCGACAGGCGCGGCGACACGTACGTGCTCAACGGCAGCAAGATGTGGATCACCAACGGCCCCGACGCCGACGTGCTGGTGGTCTACGCCAAGACCGACCCCAGCGCCGGCGCCAAGGGCATCACCGCCTTCCTGATCGAGAAAGGCATGCCCGGTTTCTCGACGGCCCAGAAGCTCGACAAGCTTGGCATGCGCGGCTCCAACACCTGCGAGCTGGTGTTCCAGGACTGCGAGGTGCCGGCCGAGAACGTGCTGGACGAAGTGAACAAGGGCGCGCGGGTGCTGATGAGCGGCCTGGACTACGAGCGCACCGTGCTCGCCGCCGGGCCCATCGGCATCATGCAGGCCGCCATGGACGTGGTGGTGCCCTATATCCACGAGCGCAAGCAGTTCGGCCAGGCGATCGGCGAGTTCCAGCTGGTGCAGGGCAAGGTCGCCGACATGGCCACCACCCTCGACGCCTGCCGCGCCTACCTCTACGCTGTGGCCGGCGCCTGCGACCGCGGCAAGGTGTCTCGCAAGGACGCCGCCGGGGTGATCCTCTACTGCGCCGAGAAGGCTACCCAGGTGGCGCTCGACGCCATCCAGCTGCTCGGCGGCAACGGCTATATCAACGAGTATCCCACCGGCCGCCTGCTGCGCGACGCCAAGCTCTACGAGATCGGCGCTGGCACCAGCGAGATAAGGCGGATGTTGATCGGTCGCGAAATCTTCAACGAATCGGCCTGAACAAGACGGAAGAACGAAGAATGAAGAGGGAAGTAAGGAAGCGCTTTTCTTCCCTCTTCCAGGCACGAAGTGCCGTCTTCTCTCTTCACCCTTGCCAAATCCCAGCACCTCATGTGCCGTGCCACGCGAGTCAGCCAAGGAACCGAGAGATGGCTATTCTGCAAACCCAGATCAATCCGCGCAGCGAACTGTTCCAGGCCAACGAGGCGGCCATGCGCCGGGAGGTGCTGGCGCTGCGCGAGCTGAGCGCGGCGATCCGCCGGGGCGGCGGCGACAAGGCCCGCGCCCGCCACGAGTCTCGCGGCAAGCTATTCGTGCGCGACCGCATCGACCACCTGCTCGACGAGGGCTCGCCCTTCCTCGAGCTCTCGGCCCTGGCCGCCCATGAGGTCTACGACGATGCGGTGCCCGCTGCCAGCATCGTCACCGGCATCGGCCGCGTCTCGGGCGTGGAGTGCGTGATCGTCGCCAACGACGCCACCGTCAAGGGCGGGACCTATTACCCGCTCACGGTGAAGAAGCACCTCCGCGCCCAGGAGATCGCCCGCAAGCATCGCTTGCCATGTATTTATCTCGTCGACTCCGGCGGCGCCTACCTGCCCCTTCAGGATGAGGTATTCCCCGACCGCGACCACTTCGGCCGCATCTTCTATAACCAGGCCACCCTCTCTGCCGAGGGCATCCCGCAGATCGCCGTGGTGATGGGCTCCTGCACCGCCGGCGGCGCCTACGTACCTGCCATGGCCGACGAGTCGATCATCGTCCGCGAGCAGGGCACCATCTTCCTCGGTGGCCCACCGCTGGTGAAGGCCGCCACCGGCGAGAGCATCAGCGCCGAGGCGCTGGGCGGCGCCGACGTCCACGCCAAGCTCAGCGGCGTGGCCGACCACTACGCCGAGAACGACGCCCACGCCCTGCAGCTGGCCCGCGCCTGCGTGGCGCGGCTCAACTGGCAGAAGCGCGGCCGGCTCGCCATGCAGCCTCCCAAGCCGCCGCGCCTCGATCCCGCCGAGCTCTACGGTATCGTCGGCACCGACCTCAAGAAGCCCTTCGACGTGCGCGAGGTGATCGGGCGCATCGTCGACGACTCCGACTTCGACGAGTTCAAGCGCTACTACGGCGACACCCTGGTCACCGGCTTCGCGCATATTCACGGCCACCCGGTGGGCATCGTCGCCAATAACGGCGTGCTGTTCTCCGAATCCGCGGTCAAGGGCGCGCACTTTATCGAGCTGTGCGCCCAGCGCAAGATTCCGCTGGTGTTCCTGCAGAACATCACCGGCTTTATGGTCGGCTCCAAGTACGAGCACGAAGGCATCGCCAAGCACGGCGCCAAGCTGGTTACCGCCGTAGCCTGCGCCCGGGTGCCCAAGTTCACCGTGCTGATCGGTGGCAGCTTCGGCGCCGGCAACTACGGCATGTGCGGCCGCGCCTTCGAGCCCAACCTGCTGTTTATGTGGCCCAACGCGCGCATCTCGGTGATGGGTGGCGAGCAGGCCGCCGGAGTCCTCGCCCAGGTCAAGCGTGAGCAGCACGAGCGCGAGGGCCGCGAGTGGAGCGCCGAAGATGAGGAAGCCTTCAAGCAGCCCACCCGCGAGCAGTACGAGCACCAGGGGCACCCCTACTACGCCAGCGCGCGGCTATGGGACGATGGCGTGATCGACCCGGCCCAGACTCGCGACGTGCTGGGGCTCGCGCTCGCCGCCGCCATGAACGCCGAGATAGAAGACACCAAATTTGGTGTTTTCAGGATGTAGCACCGAGGCAAATGTAGGAGCGGTTTCAACCGCGATGCAGGGCGTAGTAGCCCTACCGGGCAAACACCCCATCGCGAATACATTCGCTCCCACAGGGGAATGGTGCCGAGGCAAATGTGGGAGCGGTTTCAACCGCGATGCAGGGCGTAGTAGCCCTACCGGGCAAACACCCCATCGCGAATAAATTCGCTCCCATACAGGAGGGATATTTCACCATGGCAACGTCTTATTCCCAGATGATCATCGACGAACGCGGCGTCGCCTGGCTAACGCTGAACCGCCCCGAGGTCCACAACGCCTTTGACGACCGCCTGATCGCCGAACTCAACGCGCACCTGACACACCTGCATGAGGCCGCCACCCGCGGCGAGGTGCGCGTGGTGGTGCTGGGCTCCGAAGGCAAGCACTTCTCCGCCGGCGCCGACCTTGGCTGGATGCAGCGCATGGTCGAGTACGACATCGAAGCCAACCTGGCCGATTCGCGCAAGCTCGCCGAGATGATGCAGCGCCTCGACACCCTGCCCTGCCCCACCGTGTGCCGGGTGCAGGGAGCGGCCTTCGGCGGCGCCGTTGGCCTGGCCGCCTGCTGCGATATCGTCATCGCCTCCGAGCAGGCCAGATTCTGCCTCTCCGAGGTCAAGATCGGCCTCTCGCCGGCAGTCATCAGCCCCTACGTGCAGCGCGCCATTGGCCCGCGCCAGATGCGCCGCTTCGCGCTCAGCGCCGAGGAGATCGACGCCGCCACCAGCTTAGGCCTCGGTCTGGTGCACCAGGTGGTGGGCCATGACGACCTGGATGACGAGATCGACGCGATGCTCACCACGCTGCTGGCCGGCTCTCCCCAAGCCCAGCGTGCCACCAAGGCGCTGCTCGCCGAGGTCGCCCGCGAGCCCGACAGCGATGCCACCCGCGAGCACAGCTGCCGCGTGATCAGCGAGCTGCGCGTAAGCGACGAAGGCCAGGAGGGCCTGGCCAGCTTCTTCGACAAGCGCGCCCCGTGCTGGCGCCCGCCACAGGACGACACCCCATGACCACCGCCCGCTTCGATACCCTGCTGGTGGCCAACCGCGGCGAGATCGCCTGCCGCGTGATGCGCACCGCTCGCCGCATGGGCCTGCGCACCGTGGCCGTCTACTCGGATGCCGACGCCAATGCCCGCCACGTGCGCGAGGCCGACGAAGCCGTACGCATCGGCCCCGCCGCCGCCCGCGACAGCTACCTCAACATCGAGGCGGTGGTGGAGGCCGCCCGGCGCAGCGGCGCCGGCGCCATTCACCCCGGCTACGGCTTCCTCTCCGAGAATGGCGCCTTCGTCGAAGCGCTGGACGCCGCCGGCATCGTCTTCGTCGGCCCGCCCGCCGCGGCAATTGCCGCCATGGGCGACAAGTCCGCCGCCAAGGCGCGCATGGCCAACGCCGGGGTGCCGCTGGTGCCCGGCTACCACGGGCACGACCAGGACGACGTCCTGCTGCGTCGCGAAGCCGACAAGATCGGCTACCCGGTGCTACTCAAGGCCAGTGCCGGCGGCGGTGGCAAGGGCATGCGGGTGGTGGAGTCCAGCGCCGACTTCCAGGCCGCGCTAGACAGCTGCCGCCGCGAATCCCGCGCCGCCTTCGGCGACGACCGTATGCTGATCGAGAAGTATCTGATCCAGCCGCGTCACGTCGAGGTCCAGGTGTTCTGCGACCGCCACGGCAACGGCGTCTACCTGTTCGAGCGCGACTGCTCGGTGCAGCGCCGCCACCAGAAGGTGCTCGAGGAAGCCCCCGCCCCCGGCATGACCGCCGAACTGCGCCGCGAGATGGGCGACGCCGCGGTGCGCGCCGCCCAGGAGATCGGCTACGTGGGCGCCGGCACCGTCGAGTTTTTATTGGATGCGAGCGGAGCCTTCTACTTCATGGAGATGAATACCCGCCTGCAGGTGGAGCATCCCGTCACCGAGATGATCACCGGCCAGGACCTGGTCGAGTGGCAGCTGCGGGTGGCCATGGGCGAAGCCCTGCCCTGCACCCAGGACGAACTGACCATCAGCGGCCACAGTTTCGAGGCGCGGCTCTACGCCGAAGACCCGGACCAGGACTTCCTGCCCGCCACCGGCACCCTGGCGCGCTTCGCCATGGACCTCGAAGGCGCCGGGCTCGACCCTCAGCGAGTGCGCCTGGATAGCGGCGTGGAGAGTGGCGACGTCGTGTCCATGCACTACGACCCGATGCTCGCCAAGCTGATCGCCCACGGCGACGACCGCGATCAGGCCCTGGCCACCCTCAACCGAGCGCTGGCCGCGCTCGACGTACAGGGCGTGGTGACCAACCGCGCCTTCCTGCAGCGTCTGGCCACCCACCCAGCGTTCAAGGCCGCCGAGCTGGATACCCGCTTTATCGAGCGCCACCACGCCACCCTGTTCGCCGCCACGCCCTGCAGCATCGACGAGTACGCCAGCGCCGCGCTGATCGCCCTGGACCAATTGGGCCGCGAACGCGAAAGCGACTCGCCCTGGGACCGCCACGACGGCTTCCGCCTCAACGCTCCGCACGGCATCCGCATCGCCCTGTGCGACCGGCAGGATGAAGCCAGCGCCGTCGTGGTAGAGGGCACCCGCGAGAGCGACGCCGACCCGTGGTGCCTCACCATCGGCAGCGAGACCCTCACCGCCAGCCTGCAGCCACTGGAAGGCGACGCCGTGGCGATAACCCTCGATGGCCATCGCCGCCGCCTGCAGGCACGGCTGGTTGGGGAGGGGGAGCGTCATATCATCGTCATGGTCGATCCCGCCGGCGAAACCCGCCTGCTCTGGCGGCGCATCGACGCCATCGACCATGGCCACCACGAAGTCGAATCGACCCTCACCGCGCCCATGCACGGCATCGTGGTCGCGCTGCTGGTGGAGCCAAGCCAGCCGGTGGAGAAAGGCATGCCGCTGATGGTCATGGAAGCCATGAAGATGGAACACACCCTCACCGCCCCCGCCGACGGCCAGGTGGCAAGCTTCCACTTCGCCGCCGGCGATACCGTCGGCCAAGGGGATGTGCTCCTCGAGTTCACACCAAGCGGGTAACCCCCCCTTTGTGGGAGCGAATTCATTCGCGATTGCAGCGCGCAGCGCTGCCCGTCATAAGCCAGTTACCAGGAGGCCGCCATGCCCTTCCCAACACACGTCCGCCTGGTCGAGGTCGGCCCCCGCGACGGGCTGCAAAACGAGCCCAACCCGATCGACACGGCCACCAAGCTGGAGCTGATCGACCGCCTGGGCGCCGCCGGGCTCAAGTATATCGAAGCGGCCAGCTTCGTCTCGCCCAAGTGGGTACCGCAGATGGCCGACCATCGCGGGGTGATGGCCGGTCTCAAGCGCCGCCAGGGCGTGACCTACGCCGCCCTAACCCCCAACCTCAAGGGGCTGGAAGCGGCGCTGGAGTGCGGCGTGGAAGAAGTGGCGGTATTCGGCGCGGCCAGTGAAGCCTTCTCGCAGAAGAACATCAACTGCTCCGTCGCCGAATCCCTGGAGCGCTTCGCCCCCGTGCTGGAGCGAGCCAGAGAAGCCAACGTACGCGTGCGCGGCTACGTCTCCTGCGTGCTCGGCTGCCCCTACGAAGGCCAAATCGCCCCGGCCAAGGTGGCCGAGGTGAGCAAGGCGCTGTTCGATATGGGCTGCTACGAAGTCTCGCTCGGCGACACCATCGGCGTCGGCACCCCGCTCAAGGCCAAGCGCATGCTCGAGGCCGTGGCCAGGGACATCCCCATGGCCCAACTCGCCGCTCACTTCCACGACACCTACGGCCAGGCGCTGGCCAACCTCTACGCCGTACTGGAAGAAGGCGTCGGCGTAGTCGACAGCTCCGTCGCCGGCCTCGGCGGCTGCCCCTACGCCAAGGGCGCCTCCGGCAACGTCGCCAGCGAAGACGTCGTCTACCTGCTCAACGGCCTCGGCATTGAGACCGGCATCGACCTGAACACGCTCGCCGAGACCGGCACCTGGATCACCCAGACCATCGGCCGACCGAACCGCTCGAAGGTAGGCGTGGCGCTGGCGGCGAAATAATCAGATGGTAAAAACGAAAAGCCCCCGAGCCAGGTGAACGGCTCGAGGGCTAGAGTAACTATCATTCCAGGAGTTACGAACGTTCTACATGAAGCCATGGCGCATAGCTCAGCCCCACCAGTACACCCTCGGGACTCATGAACCTTGCGACGGTCTGCCCCCACGGCTCTGTCCGGGCCTCGTGGATGAAGGCCTGACCATTCTCTTTCATTTCCTGCACTGCCGCCTCCACAGCAGCGGCATCTTCCAACTCGAACTCAATCGTAGCCGTGGGCTCAGGAACACTCTCTGGCCATTCATCCTGCCCATAGCAGGACTGCGCGGCCATTGATAAGGGCCATACTCCAAAATGGTGCGCTCCAGGAAAATTATCCATGAAACGATAATCGTCCATCGCCTCAAGCGGCAGACCCAGTGCCTTCTGGTACAAGGACGCACTTGCTGCCGGATCTTTTGTTATGGAAGCAAAACCGGCAATGCACTTGACTTTCACAGGCTCCTCCGTGACTGATTTGGCTTAATACCCGCCATCACCGATGGCAAAAACGGCGCAAAGCAGAGGTTTTCGCATCCGGTACATGGCTTGATCATGTACTCTGACGAATAGCATGAATGTCCTCGATATCTACTGGCCTTGAGAGCGCCAATTTATATCTTACCAGATCTTCCTTAAGCATAAGGGGCAAATCCACACCTAGCAACTGCACTATTTTATGGCGAGAAAAATCTATGTCTAGCGGAACCCAAATTTGACTATATATATCAAAGATTCGCGGGCCATCAGCGTTACCTACCTCCACTTTGATACCCCCATACATGAATTGTACGTATGTTAGATCCCAGCCTTCCTCCCGGTAGTGCCTAGCGGCCTTGGACACATACTCTTGGCCAGCCAAAACCACTGACGAAAAATATTCGCCGGGAACGAAGAGATCAATGTCGTTCAGAACACGTTCAGAGCCGTATCCCTTTGCGGCGAGCCCCCCGCAAATCAGAAAAGGAATGTTCCTATCTCTCAGTAACGCCACGATCCATTGTACTGCTGCTTGATGCAAGCCTCCCCCTTTTGCGCATAGCGCCAGCCATAAATGCCAAGCATAACCAGGTCTGACACACGAAATATTATGACCCCATGGTTGTTTTACGAGTTGAACACCATGACCAACTCAGCGCAACCTGTATGTGGGTCCGCTTTTTCGGACACTACCCGAAAGCCGCAACGCTTATAGAAGTCCACGGTCTTCTTATTCTCTTTGTAGACATCCAATGTAATACGCTCACGCAGCGATTTTGCCTTTGCCATCAGAGCCTGACCAATGCCTTCTCCCTGGCAGCCAGGCGCCACGAAGATAGCCGCCAGCGTATCGCCATGCAGCGAGAAAAAGCCTTTCACCTCACTGCCCGATTTGTACACGTAAGTCTCTGAGGCTGGTATATAGATGTTTCTCATATCATCCAGCTTGGATTCCCAGAATGCGCGGTCGACAAAGTCGTGCGCCTCGGCCGAGGATTCTAGCCAGATACTAAGCACACTATCCATATCTGAAGCGATAAAATCACGGATCATGTTAATCCTCATAACGAGGCTGTAGAAAAACTCGATTCTGAGTCCTCCCCACCGCCTGTTTTCTGATTTTGTGTACCGCCCACCAAATAGACAAATTTTTTGGGTCAAGGGGCCTAGCTGACCATCTCGGTACCTGGATGATGTCAAAGTCACTCATCACAAGCATTTGGCGGCCACATTTAGGCCTTGTAGCCCCTTTATCACGTGCCTAACCGACCATAATTGGCGAGCTTCTCAATGTTGTGTATTAAGCAGTATAACTGCCACTGACCCTGTACCTTCTTCTTGCCACGAAGCCCGAATCGGTTCAAACGTTTCGTGGTGCCGATGTTGCCGAATACCGGCTCCACCACTGACATTCGATGGCTATATATC
>NZ_FNGH01000035.1 GCF_900102875.1 Franzmannia pantelleriensis | reverse complement strand
GGTAAGCGCTCCACCAACCCCACCTGTTGCGGCCTGAGTTAGACCGGCAGCGTGTCTTTCCAGCGCCAGGGCAGCAGCGTGCCGTGGTCGTCATCCTCGCCGAGGGTTGGCAGGGTCTCGAACACGAACTGCAGGTACTCGTAGGGTGAGAGGCCGTTGGCCTTGGCGGTCTCAATCAGGCTGTAGATTGCCGCGCTGGCCTGGGCACCGCTCGGCGTGTGGCTGAACAACCAGTTCTTGCGACCGACGACGAAGGGGCGGATGGCGTTCTCGGCCGGGTTGTTATCCAGGGGAATCAGCCCGTCATCGAGGAAGCGGGTCAGTCGTTTCCACTGACCATCCAGGTAGTGCAGCGCTCTGCCCAGCGCGCTCTTTGGCAGCACCTGCGTCAGCGACTTGTCGAGCCAGGTGCGCAGTTGGGTGATCAGCGGGCGACTCTTCTGCTCCCGCAGTACCCGGCGGGCCTCGGGCTCCAGGGCCTTGGCCTGCTTCTCCACGGCGTAGAGCTTGCGGATCTGGTTGAGCGCCCAGTCGGCCTTGCCGGTCTTGCCCTTGGGCTGCATCTTCTGCGCCTCGACGAACCTGCGTCGCGCGTGCGCCCAGCAGCCGGCATGGGTGATGCCGTTCTGCCGCACCACCTCGGCATAGCCTTCGTAGCCATCGGTGACCAGGCGACCGGCATAGTCACCCAGCAGGCGCACGGGCACCCGTCCGGCTCGGCTGGCGTCATAGTCGAACAGCACCACCTGTTGACCCGGCGGTCCCCCGCGTTGCAACCACATGTAGGACGTTGAGCTCGCGGGCCGGTCGGCCTCGGCGTTGACCTGCAGCGTGGTCTCGTCCATGTGGATCAGCGGGGCCTGCAGCAGGTGCTGACGCAGGGCCTCGACCAGCGGCATCAGCCGCTCGCCGACCTGCACCATCCAGCGGGCCAGGGTGTTGCGCGGGATATCAGCGCCGTGACGCGCAAAGATCTGGCTCTGCCGGTAGAGCGGCAAGGCGTCCTGGTACTTGGCGGTGGCCACATAGGCCAGCAGCGTGCCACTGGCATTGCTCTTCGGCAGCAGCTTGGCCGGTGCCGGGGCGATCTGCACGCCCTCTTCGCAGTCTGGGCAGCCGTACTTGAGGCGCACATGGCGGATCACCTCGATCCGCGCCGGCACGACGTGCAGCTCCTCGCTGATCTCTTTGCCGATCTCCTTGAGCTCGGTGCCGTCGTGGTGGCAATGCCGGGCATCCTCGGGGAGCTCATGGATCATTTCGACGCGGGGCAGTTCGGGGGGTAGCGCCACGCGGCCACCACGGGTGCGGCGCTTGGCCGGCTGAGGGGGTTCGGCCGGCACGTCAACAGCGTCATCCTCGGCGTGGGAGCTGGCGTCCTCCTCGTCGACTGCCACTTCGGCCTCGTTGATGAGGAGGTCACCCTGCGCGACGCGATACTTTTCGGTGGAGGGACCGAACTGACGCTCGATGGCCAAGCGGAACTGCTCAAACAGTGCAGCCTTGGCGGCTTCCCACTCCGCCTCCTTCTTCTCCATCAGTTGATGAAGACGCGCAATCTCCTCTTGCTGAGTACGCACTTGGCGCTGCAGCTGGGAGACGCTGGCAGAGGGAGTCGAGGCCGTGGAAGTCATGCCGGCATTTTACCAAGCGGTGCTGCTGGAAGCAGCAGAAAATCAGCCAACCGACTGAAAATCCAACGCCTTATGGGGACGCATAGCGCTGAGGTCATAGCCATCTAGGAGCCAGTTCAGCTCCTGGCCAGAGAGGGTAACCGTGTCGCCCTCCAGCCGATCCGGCCACTTGAAGCGCTCCCGCTCCAGGCGCTTGTACCAGACCACGAAGCCGTTACGCTCCCAGAACAGCAGCTTCACCTTGTCGCGCTGGCGGTTGCCGAACACGAAGACCGCCTCCTCGAAGGGATTGAGCTCCATGGCCTCCTGAACCAGCAGGGCCAGTCCATCGATCTGTTTGCGCATGTCGACCGGCTCGCGGCACAGGTAGACGCGCAGCCGGGTATCCGGCCGGATCATCGAGCCACCTCCACGGCGACGAAGCGCAGCGGCCGATGGCGAGGTGGCACGAGCACACCCTGCACCACCAGGCGCTGCTCCCACGCCAGCAGTGACGCCAGCTCCAATCCTTGCTCCTCGGCATACTCGCTCAACGCCATCTGCCGGGAGGAGGCATGGAACAGGTGGCCCAGCCAGAAGGCCTGTGTCGAGGTCAGGTCAGTCATGATGCCCTCCTTGCTATCGGATGACACCAGTCTGACGGGCGCTACTCAGCTGCAGAAGATGGGGTTTGTGGAGCGCTTAC
>NZ_FNGH01000008.1:174787-234697 GCF_900102875.1 Franzmannia pantelleriensis | reverse complement strand
CGATGCACTCGAAGGAGTAGTCGACGCCGCCGTCGGTGAGGTCGACGATCACCTGCTGGATCGGGTCCGCGTAGTCCTTGGGATTGACGAACTCGGTGGCACCGAACTGGCGCGCCAGCTCGAACTTGTCGGGGTTGACGTCGATGGCGATGATGCGGCTGGCCTTGGCCATCTGCGCGCCCTGGATCACCGCCAGGCCGATGGCGCCGAGGCCGAACACCGCCACGCTGGAACCCGGCTCGACCATGGCGGTGTTGAGCACCGCACCAATGCCGGTGGTCACGCCGCAGCCGAGCAGGCAGATCTTGTCCAGCGGCGCCTGCTTGGAGACCTTGGCCAGCGACACCTCGGGCAGAACGGTGTACTCCGAGAAGGTCGAGCAGCCCATGTAGTGGTGCAGCATCTTGCCGTCCAGCGAGAAGCGGCTGGTGCCGTCGGGCATCAGGCCCTTGCCCTGGGTGGCGCGCACGCTGCCGCACAGGTTGGTCTTGCCCGAGAGGCAGAACTTGCACTTGCCGCACTCGGCGGTATAGAGCGGAATGACGTGGTCGCCGACGGCCAGCGAGGTGACGCCCTCGCCGACCTCCTCGACGATGCCGGCGCCCTCGTGGCCGAGGACGGAGGGGAAGTTGCCTTCGGGGTCGGCGCCGGACAGGGTGTAGGCGTCGGTATGGCAGACGCTGGTGGCCTTGATGCGCACCAGCACCTCGCCGGCCTTGGGCCCTTCGACGTCGACCTCGGTGACCTTCAGCGGCTTGCCGGCTTCAAGTGCAACTGCGGCGCGTGACTTCATTAGCTAACTCCTGTAGACCCATGCGTCGAGGCGTGCGTCGGCAACCGCCGAGCGCTACACCAATGTCTTGTCAGTCTAGGTCAGGCGTCCGCATTGGATAAACTGGGCTAGGCTCATAAGATTATTGTCACTAAGCAATAATCCGACGGGGAAACCACCGCTATGCAACGCTGGGATCGCATCGAGGCGTTTATCGAGGTCGTCCGGCTAGGCACCTTCTCTGCCGCCGCGCGCCACCTCAAGGTGTCCAATTCACACGTCAGCCGCCTGGTCGGACAGTTGGAGAACCAGCTAGGCACGCAGCTGCTCTATCGCACCACCCGACAGATTCGCCTGACCGATGCCGGCGCGCTCTACTACGAACATTGCCACCATCTGTTCGACGGTTTCCGCGAGGCTGAAGCAGCCATCGACGACCTCCAGCGACGCCCCAAGGGCATTCTCAAGCTGACCTCGGCGACGACCTTCGGTGAGCGCTTCGTGGCGCCGCTGGTCAATGACTTCCAGTGTCTCTACCCGCAGCTGGAGGTTTATATGCACTTCACCAATCGCCAGGTGGAGCTGATCGACGAGGGCTACGATATCGCCATCCGCATGGGCGTGCTCAAGGATTCGACGCTGATCGCACGGCGCCTGTGCGAACGCCGCGAGTACGTCGTAGGGTCCCGGGACTATTTCGAGCAAAACGCCCGCCCTCACTCACTGGCGGAGCTGGCCAGCCATCGCTGCCTGCTGGGATCACGGGATTTCTGGCTGTTCGATGTGCGCGGTTCACGCCGCGAGGTGAGGGTTCAGGGGCGCTGGCAGGCCAACTCTGGACCGGCGCTGCTCGACGCCGCCCTCAAGGGCTTGGGGCTGGCGCAGCTGCCGGACTACTACGTGGAGCCTTACCTGCAGTCCGGTGAGCTGATTTCGGTGCTCGATGCCTTTCAGCATACCGATACCGCCGTATGGGCCGTCTACCCGCGCCACCGCCATCTCTCACCCAAGGTCAGACTGCTGGTCGACCATCTGGTCGCCAATATCGGTGAACGTATCCAGCACTGCCATGACCACCCCGGGGTCGGCTTCCAGCCACCGGGGCGCGCCTAGCCCGCCTCGTCGAACAGGGGGCGCACGTTGTCGGTCAGGTAGCACTGGTCGAACTCACCCTCGAGCGCCAGTTCTTCCATATCCGGAATCAACAGTTGATGACGGTCGCGGTGGACCAGATCGTCTTCACCCAAGGCGCTGAAGGTGCGGCTGACATGCACCGGGCTGAGGCCGAGGATGTCAGCCAACTGCTCCTGGGACAGCGGTAATCGGAACGCCGCGCCACCGTCTGGCTCGGTCTGGCGCAGCCGCACGTACATCTCCAGCAGGAAATGCGCCATCTTTTGGCGTGCGCTGCGCCGTGCCAGATTGACCAGCCGCTCGGTCAACAGCGCCTGCTGACGGCTGGAGATCGCGAACAGCACCGACGTCAGGGTCGTCGACTGGCGAAACAGCTCGAGCATCCGAGCATGGGGGAAGTGGCAGACGACACCGTCTTCGATCATCTGTACGCCAGCCAGGCGCTGAGAAAACGCAAACTCGCGCAGGCCGATGATGTCCCCCGGCAGATAGACCTCGAGGATCTGACGGTTGCCGTTCTCGAGATGCCGATAGGAGTAGGCCCAGCCGGTACGCAGCGTGCAGAACTCGTTGGCGCGATCCCCCTCTTCCCAGAGCGAGGCACCGGCCTTGACCTCCGTCGGACTCTGCTCCAGCTCATGGAGCAGCTGCTTATCATCCTCGGACAGTGCACAGTAGTGATTGAAGTGCCGAATGATACAGCTGTCTTTATAGTCCACGAACGCCTCTCCCTTTGATGACGCTATCGAGCACTGCAGTCGGCACAGCTGATGGTGACCGGGGTGGCTGACGGGCGCTCTGCCAGTGACATTGATGCTTGAGCCTTAGGTAGTCGTAATCTGCTAACGCCAGCGCTAGCATCCTAACCACTATACCCTAATGCTTACATGTCGCCGACTGCTATCCCGCCTGTTGGACAGGACAGCGTCAAGCGGCGTTGTGAACCAATGCACGGGCAAGCCTACAGGACGTCGACGCAAGCGACGTCAGGAGGATGCCGAAAGGCGCCACGCAGCGCCCCCGATCAACACTCGATGGCGTTCACCGCCAGCCCGCCACGGGAGGTCTCCTTGTACTTGTCCTGCATATCGGCACCGGTGTCGCGCATGGTGCGAATGGCCTTGTCCAGCGAGATGAAGTGCTCACCGTCACCGCGCAGCGCCATCTGCGCGGCATTGATCGCCTTCACCGAGGCGATGGCGTTACGCTCGATGCAGGGCACCTGCACCAGCCCGCCCACCGGGTCACAGGTCAGCCCCAGGTTATGCTCCAAGCCAATCTCAGCGGCGTTCTCCACCTGCCCGACGCTGCCGCCCATCACCTCGGCGAGCCCAGCGGCGGCCATCGCACAGGCCGAGCCGACCTCGCCCTGGCACCCCACCTCGGCCCCCGAGATCGAGGCGTTCTTCTTGCACAGAATGCCCACCGCCCCGGCAGCCAGCAGGAAGTCGACCACATCGCGCTCGCTGGCCTCGGGCTGGAACTTCATGTAGTAGCTAAGCACCGCCGGGATGATACCCGCGGCGCCGTTGGTGGGCGCGGTGACCATGCGCCCACCGGCGGCGTTCTCCTCGTTGACCGCCAGGGCGAAGACATTGACCCAATCCATGGCGGAGAAAGTCGAGGCGATCAGGCTGTGGCTGCCCTCCATGGCCACCAGGCGGCGATGCAGAGCAGCGGCGCGGCGCTTGACGTTGAGCCCGCCGGGCAGCACGCCCTCGTGGGAAAAGCCCGTATCGATGCAGTCACACATCGCCTGCCAGATCGTCCACAGGCCGTCGCGGATCTCCTGCTCGCTGCGCCACGCCTTCTCGTTCTCGAGCATCAGCTCGCTGATACGCATATCGTGCAGGCGGCACAGTGCCATCAGCTCCGCCGCCGAGTTGAAATCATAGGGCAGTGCGGTGGTATCGCTGTCGAGCTCACCGGCTTGCGCCTGGCGCTCATCGATGACGAAGCCACCGCCCACCGAGTAGTAGGTGTTGCGGTACAGCGTCTCGCTGTGGCCGTGCGCCACCAGTCGCATGGCGTTGGGGTGGTGTGGCAGACACTCGTCGTGCCACTGCAGATCGCGGGCCC
This sequence comes from Franzmannia pantelleriensis, assembly GCF_900102875.1. Classification (GTDB taxonomy): domain Bacteria; phylum Pseudomonadota; class Gammaproteobacteria; order Pseudomonadales; family Halomonadaceae; genus Franzmannia; species Franzmannia pantelleriensis. The sequence goes on along the minus strand of NZ_FNGH01000008.1, from coordinate 230,712 downwards.
ACAGGAAGGGAATCGCCAGGCGATTGTCGAGCATCAGGGTATGCGACTCGAGCAGTTCTTCGATACAGGGCGCGATGACACTGGGGTCGATGCGATCCGGCTGCTCGCCCATCAGCCCCATTATCACCGCGCGGTCGGTGCCATGGCCCTCGCCCGTGGCCGACAACGAACCGTAGAGGTGCACCTCGATGCGCGCTACCCGCTCGAGCAGCTCACGCTCACGCAGGTCGGCGACGAAGTCGCAGGCGGCACGCATCGGCCCTACGGTATGTGAACTCGACGGCCCAACGCCGATCTTGAACAGGTCGAACACGCTGATGGACATCATCCGGCTCCCGGTTTGGCCACTAGGCATCACCCAGCGCCGTTGAATCAGTTTGACTAAACCTTGTTCAGCGTTCGTCGCCAAAACAAGGATAGCTCATGGGTTGGAACCATGTTCAATCAGGATGAGATAGGCGACAATCGAGAATATCTTGCTTTGGATTTACTTAAACTAAACCATGAGCCGTTCACTTAACGCCCAGACACACGCCTGGCTTAAAGTTTTCGCGGTCAGCGCCCGACACCTCTCTTTCACCCGCGCCGCCGAGGAGCTGCACGTCACCACCGGCGCCGTCAGCCAGCAGATCAAGCAGCTCGAAGAGCGCCTCGGCTTCAAGCTGTTCCGGCGCCGGCCGCGGCAGCTCGAGCTAACCGACGAAGGCCGCCGACTGGCAGCAGTGGTCGACGACGCCTACCAGTCGGTGGGCCTCGAGGTCAGGCGCCTGCGCAGCGGCGTGATGAGCGGCATTCTACGCCTGCGCAGCGTGCCATCGTTTCTGGCCAAATGGCTGATGCCGCGCCTGCCGCGGCTGCAGGCGCGCTTCCCCGACATCGAACTGCAGGTAGTCGCCGAGGACAGCAACATCTCGCTGCGTGACGGCGACTATGACCTTGCCCTGGACCTCAATGACGGCCACTACCCGGGCCTCGCCATCACGCCGCTGATGGATGAGGTGATCTTCCCGGTCTGCGCCCCCTCATTGCTACGCGGCAAGCCATCGCTATCTACCCCGGAAGACCTGGCCTGGTACCCACTGCTGCACGACGTCACCGCCTGGCGCGGCAGCCACGACCATGCCGAGTGGGAGCACTACCTGAATGCCATCGACGCTCCGCATGTCAACGTGCGCCGTGGCTACACCTTCAATCGCAACCAGCTGACCATGGAGGCAGCGATTGCCGGCATGGGCGTGGCCATCGCCCGCCAGACGCTGATCACCGGCGAGCTCAAGAGCGGCGCCCTGATCGCGCCATTCCCCCAGCGCGTGGCGACTGGCAAGCGCTACGGCATCGTGCACGCCCCGGGCGCCCTCGACGATCGCCGCGTCCTTGCGGTGCACGACTGGCTGGTGGAAGAAGCCCGACGCAGCGTGCCGACAGAGGCATGACCCTGCACGACATAACGCAAGACGCCCGCAACCTTTCGGCGGCGGGCGTCTGGTCTGGACCGCGGGTGGCGTTACTCGTCGAGGAACGACCGCAGCGGCTCGGAGCGGCTCGGGTGGCGCAGCTTGCGCAGCGCCTTGGCCTCGATCTGACGAATGCGCTCGCGGGTGACATCGAACTGCTTGCCGACCTCCTCGAGGGTGTGGTCGGTGTTCATGTCGATGCCGAAGCGCATGCGTAGCACCTTGGCCTCGCGGGCAGTCAGGCCACCGAGGACGTTACGGGTGGCCTCGATCAGCCCCTCGCCGGTGGCCAGATCGATAGGCAGCAGCATGGTGCCATCCTCGATGAAGTCGCCCAGGTGCGAGTCGTCGTCATCGCCGATCGGCGTCTCCATGGAGATCGGCTCCTTGGCGATCTTGAGCACCTTGCGCACCTTGTCCTCGGGCATCTCGAGGCGCTCGCCGAGCTCTTCCGGAGTCGGCTCGCGGCCCATCTCCTGAAGCATCTGGCGCGACACACGATTGAGCTTGTTGATGGTCTCGATCATGTGCACCGGGATACGGATGGTGCGCGCCTGGTCGGCGATGGAGCGGGTGATCGCCTGACGAATCCACCAGGTGGCGTAGGTCGAGAACTTGTAGCCGCGACGATACTCGAACTTGTCCACCGCCTTCATCAGGCCGATGTTGCCCTCCTGGATCAGGTCCAGGAACTGCAGGCCGCGATTGGTGTACTTCTTGGCGATGGAGATCACCAGGCGCAGGTTGGCCTCGACCATCTCCTTCTTGGCGCGGCGCGCCTTGGCCTCACCGATCGACAGCCGACGATTGACCTCCTTGAGCTCGGATACCGGCAGCTGGACCATCTCCTCCTCGAAGGCGATCTTGCGCTGGGCACGCGCGATATCACCCCGAAACGGCGCGAGTCGATCACTGAACTTGGCGTTGGCGGCCAGGAAGTCGTCCATCCAGTCCTTGCGAGACTCGTTGCCAGGGAACGACTTGATGAAGGTCTTGCGCGGCACCTTACCGCGCTTGACGAACACCTGCATGATGACCTTTTCCTGCTCGCGGACCTGCTCGACGCTGATCCGCACCTGGCCTACCAGACGCTCGAAGTGCTTGGGCACCAGCTTGATCGGCGAAAACAGCTCGGCCAGCCGCGCCTGCTCGTCGTGCGCCTGCTTGGAGGTACGACCGTGCTTGGCGATGGCCGCCTGCACCAGCGCGTTCTGCTCGCGGATCTGCTCGAAACGGGCGCGCGCCTCCTCAGGATCCGGGCCGCCGCCAGAATCGTCCTCCTCGGCAGCGTCGTCATCTTCGTCATCGACGGAAGCGGACTCCTCTACCTCCGGGACATCGGCCTCGGCCACACCGGGTATCCCCTCGTCGGGATCGATGAAGCCGGAGAATAGATCGGACAAGCGCCCCGGGGCTTCTTCGTCCTGGGTGCCATCGTAAATCTCGAGAATCGATTCCACCGCGCCGGGCAGGTAGGCCAACGCCGACATCACTTCACGGGTGCCTTCCTCGATACGCTTGGCGATCTCGATCTCGCCCTCGCGGGTCAGTAGCTCGACGGTCCCCATTTCACGCATGTACATGCGCACCGGGTCGGTGGTACGGCCCACGTCACTTTCCACCGCCGCCAGTGCCGCTACCGCTTCCTCGGCGGCTTGCTCATCGGTGGAGTGATCGGACATCATCAAGGTGTCTTCATCGGGGGCTTCTTCAACGACGCTGATACCCATGTCGTTGATCATGCCGATGATGTCTTCCACTTGATCCGGGTCGGCGATATCCTCGGGAAGGTGGTCGTTGACCTCGGCATAGGTCAGGAAGCCCTGCTCCTTGCCGCGCGCGATCAACTCCTTCAGACGTGACTGCTGCTGCGCATTTCCAGCCATAGAAACCCTATCTCGACGAAGAAGAATGAAGCACCCAAACGGGTAGGCGAAGAAAATCGTGAAGCCGACCAGTATAGCTGCTCGCCATAGGGGTCCGCCAGTGATGCGTTTGCGCCGACGTTCAGGTGTGTTAGTTTATTCGGTTAGGCTCACGCCAGCGGTGGCTTTGCTCCCCCTTAGATGGTGATGCTGGGCAACAATTCAACCCTGACGCCAATAAAGGCCTCAACCGATCATTTTTCTGCCTCTGACAACAAGCTCATGAGGCGCTGCCGCTCCTCGGCCGTCAACGTCTCTCCCTGACGCTTTCTTTCCAACAATGTGTCGATCTCCTGCTGGCGAGTGGGCTGCTGGCGATTGCGCATGAAGTAACTCACCAGCCCATCCAGCTCGGCACCGCGATTAGCGCGGGGAATCAGCAGCTCACGGCGCGCCAGCGCCGCCAGTCGCTCACCGTCCTGGGTGCCGTGAAAGTGTGCCAGCAGCACCTGGGCACTGCGGTAGCCACCGGCGCGAATCAGTGCGATCACCTCGCGGCACAGTGCCCCATCCGGGTCACCTTCGGGACACCAGTCGTCGTGCTCCGGCAGCCTTGTTACCAGGCCCGGCTCGTGCACCAGCAGCTGCAGCGCTCGCGCCGCCAGACTCAGAGCGCCATGCGATGCAGCGGGGCGCTCGCCACGCGGTGCCTCGGCAGCCGCCTCGGCCACCGGCGCTGCCACGGGATCCGGCACGGCCAGTAGCGACTCGAAGCGGGCCTGCTCGACGCCGGTGCGCTTGGCCAACTCACTGAGCAGCAGCGACTTGAGCACCCCCTCCGGCAGCCGAGCCAGCGCCTTGAGCACCTGACTGGCGTAGCGTTCGCGCTCCTCGATGCGTGCCAGGTCGCGCCCCGCTGCCGCCTGATCGAACAGGAACTCCGACAGCGGGCTGGCGCAGGTCACGCGGTCCTGGAAGGCCTCCGTCCCTTCGCTGCGTACCAGGGTATCCGGATCCTCGCCCTCGGGCAGGAACAGAAAGCGCGCCTGGCGACCATCGATCATCAGCGGCAGCACCGTTTCCAGCGCTCGGGTCGCAGCCTGCCGCCCGGCGCGGTCGCCGTCGAAGCAGAACACCACCTCGTCGACCATCCGGAACAGCCGCGTCAGGTGGTCCTCGCTGGTCGAGGTGCCCAGGGTCGCCACTGCATTGCGGATGCCGAACTGGGCCAGCGCCACCACGTCCATGTAGCCCTCGACGATCAGCACCCGCTCCAGCTGGCGATGGGCCTGACGCGCCTCGTACAACCCATACAGCTCACGCCCCTTGTGAAACACCGGCGTTTCCGGCGAGTTCAAGTACTTGGGCTTGGCGTCACCGAGCACCCGCCCACCGAACGCGATGGTGTTGCCCTTGACGTCGCGGATCGGAAACATCACCCGGTCACGGAAGCGATCGTAGGTACGGCCGCTATCCTCGCGGTGTATCAGCAACCCGTACTCGACCTGCACCGCCTCGCTGATGCCCTGCTCGCCCAGGTGGCGCTTGAGCGCCTCCCAGTCGTTGGGCGCAAAGCCAATCCCGTACTCCTCGACTACCTGGGGCGACAAGCCGCGGCGCTCGAGGTAACCGCGTGCCGCTTGCCCCTCGGCCATCTTCATTCGCTCGCGGAAGAAGCGCGCCGCCAGCTCGAGCAGGTTGACGCCCTGCTTGCGCTTCTTCTCCCGCGCCTGGGCATGGGGGTCGTCGGCACCTTCCCGGGGGACTTCCATGCCCTGCCGGGCAGCCAACTGCTCGACCGCCTCAGGAAAACGTAGATTGTCGTACTCCATCAGGAAACGCAGCGCATTGCCGTGTGCCCCGCAGCCGAAGCAGTGATAGAACTGCTTGTCATGACTGACGGTGAAGGAAGGCGACTTTTCCTGATGAAATGGACACAGGCCCGAGTGATTACGGCCGCTCTTCTTGAGCTGCACGCGCTCACCCACCACCTCGACCACGTCGACGCGAGCCAGCAGATCATCGATGAAGCGTTGCGGAATTTGCCCGGCCATGAACCTCAGCGATCCTGAAACGCACCCACCAAGGCTCGCATGAGCATTAGCGGCGCGTGAAAAACAAGCGGCCACCGAATTGGCGGCCGCTTGGCGTCCCTCTTGGAACGGTCAGTCAACGCGACGGCGACCGCTCCCAGTACGGATCAATACAACCGTTCGAAACGCTTGCGCTCACGCTGCAGCTTCTTGGCGTGACGCTTGACAGCGGCTGCGGCCTTGCGCTTACGCTCGGCAGTCGGCTTCTCATAGTGCTCGCGACGACGCACTTCGGAGAGAACACCGGCTTTTTCACAGGAACGCTTGAAGCGACGCAGAGCAACGTCGAACGGCTCGTTATCACGTACTTTGACAGAAGGCATTAAGCACTCACCTACCTTGGAATCATGAGTTCGGTTTGAACGCACGCCTAGGGAACCACGTCCCTTACGCGTTTCGTCACTGGCTGACGTCGCCGTGAGAACAGGCGTGTCAGCGAAAGGGAGAAGCGAAAGAAAAAGTGCATCCCGGGCGCACGACCCAGTCTTACAGCGCACAGTAGTCTAGTCGTCGTCTCCGCGGTTTGCAAATTTCCCGGCCAGGACCCTGCCCCCGACCTCGTAAAGCACGTAGAATGAGCGCCCCACAGCGACCATGGAAGCCCGCCAAGATGCGCGTACTGGGGATCGAAACCTCCTGCGACGAGACCGGTGTCGCCTTGTTCGACAGCCAGCGCGGCCTGCTCGCCGACGCCCTCTACAGCCAGGTGGCGATGCATGCCGACTTTGGGGGCGTGGTGCCGGAACTGGCATCCCGCGACCATACCCGGCGTCTGCTGCCGCTGATCGACGAGGTGCTCGGTGAGGCAGGCCTGGGCCGCCGCGACCTCGACGGCATCGCCTATACCGCTGGCCCCGGCCTGGTTGGCGCACTGATGGTCGGTGCTGCCACGGCTCACGGCATGGCCCGCGCCCTCGGGATCCCGGTGCTCGGCGTGCATCATATGGAAGGGCATCTGCTGGCGCCGATGCTCGAGGACGAGGCCCCCGACTTTCCGTTCGTGGCGCTGCTGGTCTCAGGCGGCCACACCCAGTTGGTCGAAGTGCTCGGGCTCGGGCGCTACCGGCTGCTCGGCGAGTCGGTGGACGATGCCGCTGGCGAAGCCTTCGACAAGGCCGCCAAGATGCTCGGCCTCGACTATCCCGGCGGCCCGCATATCGCCCGCCTGGCAGAGCGTGGCGACCCCAAGCGGCTGCGCTTTCCGCGCCCGATGACCGACCGCCCGGGGCTCGACTTCAGCTTCTCGGGGCTCAAGACCCACACCCTGACCGCGATTCGCCAACTCGAGGCGACCGGTGCGCTCGACGACCAGGCCCGCGCCGACGTGGCCCGCGCCTTCGAAGAAGCGGTGGTGGATACCCTGGTGATCAAGTGTCGCCGCGCGCTTGACGCCAGCGGTCAGACACGTCTGGTGGTGGCCGGCGGCGTCAGCGCCAATCGACGCCTGCGTGAGCGCCTCGAGCACGAGTGCGCCAAGCGCGGCGCCCGCGCCTACTACCCGCGCGGGCGCTTCTGCACCGACAACGGCGCGATGATTGCGTATGCGGGAGCCCAGCGCCTGCTAGCCGGTGAGCGCGATGCCGCCAGCATGCTCGCGGTGCCGCGCTGGCCACTCGACCACCTCACTCCTCCGGCGGCCTGACGCCGCGCCGCCGAAATCGCAGCTCTCCCCCACCGCCCAGACGGCGGATGCTCCAGACATGCCGGGCCACCACCAACAGCGCAAAGGCGCTGACCACCCATACGAAGTCCGGCGCCAGCCACCAGCTGGCCATCGGCGCCAGGCAGGCGGTGGCCAACGAGGCCACCGCCGCGGTGCGCACCCGCCACGCCAGCAGCGCCCATAGCAGCGCGCAAAGCAGCGCCACCCAGGGCGTCAGCACCAATAGCACGCCGAAGGCACTGGCCACTGCCTTACCACCGCGAAAGCGGTGCCACAGCGGATAGCTGTGGCCCAGCAGCACCCCCAACCCGACCAACCCTTGCGCCCAGGCCGGCAACCCCACCCCCTTGGACAGCAACAGCGCCGGCATGCCCTTGGCAGCATCCAGTAGTAGCGTGGCCAGCGCCAGGCGGCTGCCATACAGCCGCAGCACGTTGGAGAAGCCCGGGTTGCGCGATCCGGCCAGGCGCGGGTCGCGCACGCCGGCCCAGCGGCACACGCTGAGCGCCCCCAGCCAGCCGCCGCAGGCGTAGGCCAGCGCCATCAACAGCAGAGTCACGAGCAGCAGTTCGACTGACGACATGGCAAGCGCACCGCGGCGAAGGATGCCTCGATTCTGCCAGCCTTGCGGTCCCAGCGGTAGCCGCGCCTTCCTATCGTTGGCAGCATGGCTACAGTACAATCGCCGCTTCGTCATGAGCCAGCGGTATGGGGGACAGGGATGCACAGTGATCGAGTGATCATCGAAGCGCTGGCGGTGGAGACCGTGATCGGCGTCTATGACTGGGAGCGTGATATCCAGCAGCGCCTGCTGCTCGATCTCGAGCTGGCCACGGATATCCGTGCCGCCGCCGCCGACGACGATATCTCCCTGACGCTTGACTATGCTGCCATCAGTCAGCGTATTGCGCATTTCGCCGACGAGCAGGCTTTTGCACTGGTCGAAACCTTCGCCGAGCGGCTGGCCACCCTGCTGCATGAGGAGTTCGCCATCGCTTGGCTGCGGCTGACGGTGCGCAAGCCCGGTGCCGTCGCCGCCGCCGCCGCGGTGGGCGTACGCATCGAGCGGGAGTGGTCGTGATGGCCCTGGTGACGGTCAGCATCGGCAGCAATATCCAGCGCGACCATCACGTGCGGGCATGCCTCGACGCGCTCGCCGAGCATTTCACTGCGCTGCGCATATCACGCGTCTTCGAGAGCGAGCCGGTGGGGTTCGAGGACGGGCGTAACTTCTACAACCTGGTGGCGGCCTTCGAGACCGAGCTGGGCGTGGGCGAGCTCCAGCGCTGGTGCAAGACCCTGGAGTACGCCAACGGACGGCGCCAGGACAGCCCCAAGTTCAGTCCGCGCACGCTGGACATCGACCTGCTCACGGTGGGCGATGCCTGCGGAGTGGTCGACGGAGTGGCCCTGCCGCGTGACGAGATCGACAAGCACGCCTTCGTGCTACGGCCGCTGGCCGAGCTGCTGCCCGACCACCGCCACCCGTGCAACGGCCAGCGCTACACGACCCTCTGGGCACGCTTCGCCGAGAGCGAGCCGGCCCGCCGGCAGCCGCTATGGCCGGTGGACTTTTGCTGGCGGGGCACCCCCATTTCACGCGCCCGCTGACGTGTCCGACACGCCTTATATCAAGGCGTCGGCGATCACCTGATAGCGCCGCCGACGCACTTCCTCGCCCAACGCCTTGCCGCGATAGCCCTCTTCGAGCAGCAGCCGCGGGACCACCTGCTGGGCCAACCGCCAGGCCAGCGCCAGATCGTCGGCCAGCGCCGGCCGCTCGAGGCTGACCAGCGAGATCAACGGCACCACGCGAACGCTGCGCCGCCAGGCGTCGATGGCGTCCAACCAGGCCAGGATAGCCGCCGCGTCCGGATGCGCCTGGCGCCATAGCGCGCGGCTCAGCGCCACCTGCCGTGCCAGATCGACGTAGGCGTTGGGCAGGCGCAAACGCTTGGCCAGGGCCTCGCGTTCGGCGTCGTCGAGATGCTCGACCAACCGCGCCCAGCGCCAGCGCGGCAGCGCTCCGACAAGATCGTCAAGCGGCTCTTCCGGCACCCGTTCGAGACGCGCCAGCGCCTCGGTGAACGCTGCCGGTTCACCCTTGAGCTCGGGCATCAGCCGCGCCAGCGCACCACAGCGATCGAGAGTCGCAAAATAGGCCTCAGGATGCGGCTCGGCGAGGGCTTTTTCGGTTTCTCCCCAGACGCGCTCGGCAGCCAGGTGGGCCAGTTCGCCGCTAGCCGCCAACTCGCTCATCAGCTCGAGCGTGGTGTCGGCGATGCAAAAGCCGAGCCCCTGATAGCGGGCCAGGAAGCGCGCCGTGCGTAGCACCCGTAGCGGATCTTCGGCAAACGCTGGCGAGACGTGGCGCAGCAGGCCAACGGCCAGGTCATCGCTGCCGTGGAAGGGGTCGACCAGCCGTCCATTGGCGTCTTCGGCCATGGCGTTGATGGTCAGATCGCGCCGCGCCAGGTCCTCGTCGAGGGTCACCTCGGGGCTGGCATGCACTACGAAGCCGGTATATCCGTGACCGGCCTTGCGCTCGGTGCGCGCCAGGGCGTACTCCTCGTGGCTATGGGGATGCAGGAAGACCGGGAAGTCGCGCCCTACCGGCTTGAAGCCGCGCCGTCGCATCTCCTCCGGTGTGGCGCCGACCACTACCCAGTCGTTGTCATATACCGGCCAACCCAGCCGTGCATCGCGCACCGCGCCGCCTACCCGATAGACATTGAGCCCGGCCGTATAGCGATCGGCGGCGGGGGCCATTTCAGTGCGCGACCCGGGTCGGGTGGCGATGCGCCCAGTCGCTGAAACCGCCGTCGAGGCTGTAGACGTGCCGATAGCCTTGCCCGGCCAGCCAGGCGGCGGCCTGCTGACTGGAGTGCCCGTGGTAGCACACGACGACCAGCGGTCGATCATAGGGGGTTTCGTCGAGCAGCGCGCCGGCGCTGGCATTGTCGAGGTGGCGACTGCCCGGAATATGCCCCTGGGCGAAGCTCATCGGGTCGCGGATATCGACCAGCTGCAACGAGGCCTCGGCATCCAGCCAGTCGGCAAGCGTCGCGGGGTCGAGGTGGTCGAAGGCGGTATCGCTCATCGGTATCTCCTGTGGCGTTGGCAAGCACGGCAGCTCAGCGCCGCTGGCTGGGCACACTGATGCGTTCACCGCTGTCGAGGTTCATGGCGGTCAGCCGGCCACCCCACACGCAGCCGGTATCCAGCGCCTCGGCGCGCACCTGGGCGTCTGGGGTGCAGCCTTCTAGCGCCGCCCAATGCCCAAAAATGATATGCGGGTCGTCGCGACGCGGATAGCGGAACCAGGGGGCAAAACCTGCTGGCGCCGAGTCGAGCCCCTCCTTGGCCGCAAAGTCCAGGCAGCCGTCGACGTCGATGAAGCGCATGCGGGTAAAAGCGTTGACGATCACCCGCAGCCGCTCGATGCCATCGAGATCGTCGCGCCAGCAGGCCGGCCAGTTGCCATACATCTGCTCGAGAAAGGCGCCTGCGCCCTGACCGGCAAGGCGCGCCTCTACCTCGGCGGCCAGGGCTAGCGCCTGCGGGCAGGACCACTGCGGCAGCAGCCCCGCGTGCACCATCACGAGCTCGCCCTCGGCCACCGCCAGGGGCTGCTGCTGAAGCCAGTCGAGCAGTGGTTCGCGATCGGCAGCGGCAAGGATGGCGTCCAGGGTGTCGCTGGGCTTGAGCCGCGCACCGCCCCGCGCGACCGCCAGCAGATGCAGATCGTGATTGCCCAGCACCAGCCGCGCCGCGTCACCCAAGGCATGAACTTCGCGCAGGCAGTCGAGGGAGCCCGGGCCACGGTTGACCAGGTCGCCGGCCAGCCACAGCCGATCGACAGCCGGGTCGAACGCCAGCCGGTCGAGCAGTGTGACGAATTCGCGGTGGCAGCCCTGCAGGTCGCCAACGGCGTAGTGCGCCATGGTGCTCTCCTTGCTTTGCTATCGGGTTTGGCGCTGCCGGCCAGCGGCGGCACTCGGCGTTCAGTGTACCTGATTGGGTCCGGCCAGGCGGAAGGGCGCGATGGCCACGTCGAAGGCGCGCTGCGCATTGGTATCGACGCAGGTGTAAGCCCCCTCCATGACCCCCACCGGGCCATCGAGAATCGCCCGGCTGGTATAGCGGAAGGTCTGGCCCGGGCCGATCATCGGCTGCTTGCCGACCACGCCCTTGCCGCGCACCTCCTGCACCTTGCCGCTGCCCTGGGTGATCTTCCAGTAGCGCGCCAGCAGCTGCACGCTGGTTGGCGAGTGATTGTGCACGGTGATGGTGTAGCTGAACACGAAGCGCCGCTCCTCGGGGGAGGACTCATCCTCGCGGTACAGCGGCTCGACGTCGACATGCACGCCCTCAGGCAGCGGCTGGCGGCTCATGAGTTCACCTCGGCCAGATGGTTGGCGATACGCACGAACTCCTCGATATGCAGCGTCTGCGGCCGGCGCGCCGGATCGATTTCCAGCTGCGTCAGCGTTTCGGCGGCAATGCGGCCCTTGAGGTTGTTACGCAGCGTCTTGCGACGCTGCCCGAAGGCCTCGCGGACAATCTCGAACAGCAGACGCTCATCGCGCGCCGGGTGCGGCAGTTCGGCATGTGGCGTCAGGCGCACGATCGCCGAATCGACCTTGGGACGAGGCACGAACGCTTCCGGCGGCACCACGAACAGCGAGTCGACCCGACAGCGGTACTGGGCCATCACCGCCAGGCGCCCCCAGTCGGGACCACCAGGCGTCGCGGCCAGGCGCTCAACCACTTCCTTCTGCAACATGAAGTGCATATCGGCGATCGCCTCGCGCTGCTCGAGCAGGTGCACGATCAGCGGCGTGGAGATGTTATAGGGCAGATTGCCCACCACCCGCAGCAGCGGGCCCTCGGCCCTGAGCGCGGCGAAGTCGAATTTCAGTGCGTCGCCTTCGTGGATCGTGAAGTGCGGGTAGTTGAAGAACTGCACGCGTAGCCCGGGGATCAGGTCGCGATCGAGCTCGATGACCTCGAGATGCCCGCCAGCGGCGTCCAGCAGCGGCTCGGTAAGCGCACCCTGACCGGGGCCGATCTCGACCAGGCGCTCGCCATCACGGGGGCCGATGGCGCGCACGATGCGCGAGATGATGCCGGGGTCGCGCAGAAAGTTCTGGCCGAAGCGCTTGCGGGCCCGGTGTACGGGAGGGCGAGATGACATGCGGGTTGGCGTCCTCTATGGGTCAGGCGAAAATCATGGATCAGGCGCTAGCGGCCCGCGCGGCGGCCATCTCGGCAGCCAGATTGAGTGCCACCGCGAGACTGCCGGCATCGGCGCGCCCGCTGGCGGCGAGATCGAGGGCAGTGCCATGGTCCACCGAGGTGCGCACGATCGGCAGGCCCAGGGTAAGATTGGCACCGCGACCGAAGCCGGCGTACTTGAGCACCGCCAGCCCCTGGTCATGATACATCGCCAGCACCGCATCGACGTCGGCCAGATGGCGCGGAGTGAACAGGGTATCGGCGGGTAGCGGGCCATCCAGAATCAGCCCCTCGCCGCGCAGCGCGTCGAGGGTCGGGGCGATCACCTCGAGCTCTTCGCGCCCCAGGTGACCATCCTCGCCGGCGTGGGGGTTGAGCCCGCACACCGCAATACGCGGTCGGGCAATGCCAAAATCGTGCCTCAGGTCGTGGTCGAGAATCCGCAGCACCCGGCCCAATGACGCCGGAGTAATGGCATCGGCCACCTCGCGCAGCGGCAGATGCGTCGTGGCCAGGGCCACGCGCAGCCCCGGGCTGCCTTGCCAGCTCGGTGAGCGGGCATGCAGCGCGTCGTCGGTAGCCAGCATCATCACCACGTCGTCGACACCGCAGGCGTCACGCAGGTACTCGGTGTGGCCGGTGAAACCGGCGTGTCCCGCCTCGATGATGACCCCCTTGTGCAGCGGTGCGGTAACCATGGCCGACGCGCGCCCCTCGCGGCAGGCAGCGATGGCCAAGTCCAGGCTCTCGAGCACATAGTCGGCATTGGCGGTCGCCAACCTCCCCGGCTGACAGGCCGACCTCAGCGCGACCGGCCACACCGATAGCCTGCCCGGGGCCATCACCGGCGTCTCGCCATCAGCCAGGCTGACAACCTCGACCGCGAGGCCTAGCCGTGCAGCGCGCTGGCGAAACAACGCAGGATCGCCGACTGCCAGCCAGGGCCGGGCCACCTCGTGGCCCTCGGCCGCCAGCTGGAGGATCAGATCGGGGCCAATGCCAGCGGGCTCACCGGCGGTGATCACCAAGGGAGACATGCTTACAGCCGCACCTCAACGAAGGCGTCGGCGCGAATCTCCTGCAGCCAGATGTCGAGTTCATCATTGGCCTTGCGCTGGAAAAGCGCCTGCCGCGCCTGGGCACGCTGATCCTGACCACTGGCCGATTGCCCACTCTGCTCACGGTCAAGCAGCTTGACGATATGGAAGCCACTGGGGCTGCGCAGCGGCTGGCTGAATTCACCCACGTCCAGCTGTGGCACCGTCTCGGCGAATACGCTGGGTACCTCACCTGCCTCACGCCAGCCGATCTCGCCGCCATCCAGGGCCTGTCCGCCATCGGACTCGGCGGCGGCCAGCTGGGCGAAGTCGGCGCCCTGCTGTAGCTCACCGAGCAGACGCTGGATCTTCTGCTGGGCCTCGTTGACCTGATCGCTGGTCGGCGACTGCGGCAGTGCCACCAGAATATGTGCCAGGCGGTAGCGTACGCCCTGGGTCGCCCCCTGCTGCTCAAGGTAGCGATCGACCTCACGCTCACTGACGTTGACCCGGCTGCCCACCTGGCGCTGCTGCACTTCACGCATGATCAATTCGCGACGCACTTCCTCGCGCACCGATGCCAGCGTCAGGCCATCTGCCTCTACGGCATCGGCAAACTGGTCGAGGGTCATGTTGTTGCTTTCGGCGATCGAACGTACCGCACGGTTGAGCTCGGTGTCGTCGACGCTGAGGTTGGCACTGCGCGCCATTTGAAGCTGAATCTCTTCATTGATCATCTGCTCCAGTACCTGACGACGCAGCGTCTGATCCGGGGGCGAGTCGATGCCCCGGCCGGTGAGCTGGCTGCGCGCCTGCTCTACCCGCTGCTCGAGCTCGCTGGCCATGATCGCCCCCTGATTGACCACCGCGACGATACGATCAAGTGGCTGAATCGACTGCGCCCAGGCGGCTGGCGCCAGCAGCAGGCCGATGGCCAGCACCAGCCAGCTCGCCATCGCGAACCGTAGGGAGGGGGATCGACTGCGCATAGCTACCTCATCTGCTCTCATCATTGACTCTCTGATCGGTGTACCACCCAGGGGCGGAACACGATGTGTTTGGCGCCATTGTCCCGACAACGGCCGCATCACTAAAATTGGGTTGCACGATAGCCGGGGATCGCTTCCTCGAAGTAGCTATCTGCATCGCGCCCTACGCCACCCAAGCCCTTGAACACAAAGCGCAGGAAAATGCCGCGGTCGGTGAAATCATCGTCGATTCTGGCCGTATCGTTATCGTCGACCCACTCCCGCCACACCAGTTGCAGCCCATAGCAGCAGTCGTTCCACTGCACGCCGGCCAGCTGTTCCAGCGCTCGGCTATTGGTGTGGTCATAGGTGAAGCGTCCGATCATGTCCACCCGCGGGCTGATGCGATAGGCACCGGAGATATCGTACTCCTCGCGGTTATAGTCGAGCCGATCCTCTTCGTCCTGCGACGGATCGAACCCTTCGAGTTCCCAGCGATAGCCAAGGTTCAACACATGGCCACGCGGATCACGGTAGCGCAGATCCACCGAGTTGCGCTCGGTCAAGCGACGCTGCTCATCGTAAAGCAGCTCATAGCCGGCACTCCAGCGATCTGTCACCTGCCAGTCCAGCCGTGTGACAACCGGCGAGCGATCACGAATGGCATTGTATCGCCGCTCGAAGTTCCGCTCGGAGGGTAGAGTATCCGGATCGCCATTCATATCGATGGTGCGGTCGTCGAAGTAGGTCGCCTGCCCGACACCCAGCGACAAGCGCTCGCGGCCACTGTCATCGGCCAGGAAGCGAGTGCTGAGGCCGTACGACAGGCGATTGAGATCGCCGACCCGATCCGCCCCGGAGAAGCGGTGCGGCGACCACAGCTGATTCCACGAAAACGCCCGCTCATTGGTGTCGAATTCGGGGAAGTCGCTCTGATCTCGCGCCGGTACGTAAGCATAGTTGAGCCGCGGCTCAAGGGTCTGGCGATAACCGTTGCCGCGCACCTCCAGCTCGCGCTCGAAGATCAGTCCGGCGTCCACGGAGGTGACCGGCACGGTGCGTGTCAGACGGGTATCACGGTCGGTCTGACGATCGCCGTAGTCGACCTCGTAGGCGGTATGCAGCATCTCCACCCGCGGTTCGAGAAAGCCCCAACTGGGCTCGCCACGCCAGCCGAGTGCCGGCGCAAGATGTACACGTCCGCCAGTCGCCGACTCACGCAGCGGCACGATGGTTTCATCGACATCACGCCAGAAGTAGGTCGCATTGGAACGCCACTGCTGGTAGAAGCCATTATCCTGCCGCCAGGTGGCATTGGCGGTCAGGCTGGGGAGCCTGTAGAAGGGCTTGTCGCGGTCGCGTAGCGGGTCCTCCAGCTTCTGGAAACCCTGGGCACGCGCCTCGAGCCGCCATAGGCTGCCGCGGTAGTCGAGCCGTGCCAGGCGTGGCATGTTCTCGGTTTCCTGCTCGCCGAAATCGCCGCCAAAGTCCTCGAAATAGCGACCATCGCTGGCGCCACCATAGCGCAGTTGATAGCGCAGCTCGGGAGAAAAGCGCCCTTGGTGCTGATAGTCGATATACCAGCGGTCGTGGCCTTCGAAGCGTCGGCTGGCGTCCTCGGGGTTGCGCGCCGAGCCGCCCTGATCATCGGCCAGATAAGCGCCTTCGATCTGGCCCTCGTCGCTATCGAACAGGTAGCGAAACTCCCCGCCGAGCAGCAGGCCACGATCGGTAATCCAGCGCGGCGTCAGGGTCGCATCGTAGTTGGGGGCGAGATTGAAGTAGTAGGGCTGTGAGTAGTCCAGCGAGTCGCTGGAGATGCCCAAGGTCGGCCATAGAAAGCCGCTCTGACGGCGATCATCGATGGGAAAACGCACCCAGGGCCAGTAGAACACCGGCACATCGGCGACCTCGAGCCGCGCATGACGCGCCGTGCCGAAGCCGCTCTCTTCGTCGAGCACCACGTCGTTGCCCACCAGCTGCCAGAGGTTGTCGCCCGGGTCACAGGTGGTAAAGCTGGCCTCGGTCATCTGGTAGCGACCGTCTTCGAGGCGTTCGAGGCGCTGCGCCCCGCCGCGCAGATGCTGGTCATGCAGCACGTAGTGGGCAGTATCGACCTGCGCCTGGTCATCCACCAATGATAACTCGGCGGCGTCGCCACGCAGCAGCAAGCCTCGATCGCGCAGCGTCACCGGCCCCGAAGCAAAGGCGCGGTCACGCTCGGCGTTGACCCGTACCCGCGGTGATTCGAGCTGACTCTCTCCGCGGCGCAGCACCACCTCGCCGCCGAGAATCGTCTCGCCATCTTCGCCGTAGCTGGCGTCGTCCGACTCCGAGCGTACCTGCTCGGGGGTGGGGGCTGCCTGGATACGATAGTCTGGCATCACATAGCGCCCGCGACACAGCGCATCGGCCGGGGCCTGCTCCCCCCATGGCTGCCAGTCGAGCCGTTCGGCCGGCAGCGGTGGCGGTGCGGCGTGGGCCGTCATGACCCACAGGCCGGAGCCACTGGCGAGCCCGGCCAGGGCAGTCCAGTAGAGTCGCTTGCCCATGTTTCTCGATGTCCTTGGCGAGTGAAATCGGTATTATACAGAGCGCACTACGGCTGTCGTCCCGCGACTGGCGCTCGTCGCCGGTAGCGTCTGGCTCAGCATGCGGCGGTGCCCACGGTCCGTCAACCGCTGGCGCCCCACAGCCTCTCGACCAGGAGTCTACATGCCCCCTACGCCGCGCCTCGCCGCCTTGACCCAGTGGAGCGCCGCCCGCCACGGCCTTGCAGCCGGCAGCGTCGACCTGCGGCTGGCAGCAGGCGACGCAAGTTTTCGTCGCTACTACCGTCTGACCCTGCCCCACGGTGATACGCGCATACTGATGGACGCCCCTCCCGAGCAGGAGGACAGCGCGCCCTTCGTGCGCATCGCCGAACAGTGGCAGCGAGCCGGCCTACCGGTACCCGTCATTCACGCTGCCGATCTCGAACAGGGCTTTCTGGAGCTCGAGGACCTTGGCGATACCCCGCTCAGCGAGCGCCTGAGCGACGCCGCCTACGACGCTGCCGAAGCACTGCTCGACCAGCTCCAGAGTGACGCGCCGCTGGATGATCTCCCGGCCTACGATGCTGCCCTGCTGGGTCGCGAACTCGACCTGTTCCCCGACTGGTGTCTGGCACGGATGGTCGACCTCGCACCGCCGCCCCGGTGGGCGACCTGGCGCCAGCGGCTGATCGACATGGCGCTGGCCCAGACACGGGTCGCGGTGCATCGCGATTTTGACGCCATGAACCTCATGCTCCATCGCGACCAGCTGTATGTGATCGACTTTCAGGACGCCGTGGCCGGACCGCTCAGCTACGACTTGATCTCACTGCTGCGCGGTCGTTACCGGCGCTTCGATCTGGCTGATTTTGGCCGGCGCTGCGAGGCCTTTCGCCAGCGCGCCGTCGCCGATGGGCGCCTGCCGGCGGATACCGGGACCGAGGCGTTTCGCCTCCAGGTCGATGCCATGGCGGCCCAACGCAGCCTCAAGGTGCTAGGCATCTTCTGCCGGCTCACGCTGCGCGACGGCAAGCGCGGCTACCTGGCGCGCCTGCCGCACTTTCTCGCCCATCTCGAGGATAGCCTGGCGCCACACGCCGAGTTCGCCGGCCTCGGCGACTGGCTGCAGGCGCAGTTCGCGCCGGCGCTGTCCCGCGCCCTGCAGGCACGTGACGTCGAGGTCACCGCGCCATGAAGGCGATGATCCTGGCCGCCGGGTTCGGCACCCGCATGCGTCCGCTCACCGACCACTGCCCCAAGCCACTGCTACCGGTGGCCGGCAAGCCGCTGATCGGCCACCATCTGACGCGGCTGGCAGCGGCGGGCATCGATGATATCGTGATCAACGTCAGCTATCGCGGCGAGCAGATCATCCAGGCGCTCGGTGATGGCCGTGACTACGGCGTACACATTACCTGGAGTCGGGAGGAGGCGCCGCTGGAGACCGGCGGAGGCATTCGCCAAGCCCTGCCGCTGCTCGGCGACGCGCCCTTCCTGCTGATCAACGGCGATATCTGGTGTGATGCCGAGCTCAGCGCGCTGCCGACGCTGGAGGGCGCCCTGGCGCACCTGTGGCTGGTCGACAACCCCGACCATCACCCGGCCGGCGACTTCCACCTCGACGATGCCGGCACGGTTCACGTCGAGGGCTCGCCGCGCCTGACCTTTGCCGGCCTCAGCCTGCTCGACCCGGCGCTGGTCAGCGACCAGCCGCCAGGTGCCTTTGCCTTGGCACCGCTGCTCAAGCGTGCCATGGATGCTCGCCAGGTGCGCGGGCACCACCATCGTGGTGCCTGGGTCGACGTTGGCACTCCGCAGCGTCTGTATACACTCGACGCCCACTTGCGGCGCTCAGCCTCCGCTCAATGAACCACAAGGACCGCAATATGAAAGCCAGTGTCAAATGGACCGATGGTCGTCAGTTCGTTGCCGAAGCCGGCAGCGGCCACAGCGTGGTGATCGACGGTCCGCCCGACCACGGCGGCCGCAACACCGGCCCACGCCCGATGGAAATGCTGCTGATGGGGCTCGGCGCCTGTACTTCCTTCGACGTGCTGGAGATCCTCGAAAAGTCCCGCGCGCCGGTCAGTGACTGCGTGGCCAGCATCGAGGCCGAACGAGCAGACAGCGTGCCCAGTGTCTTTACCAAGATCCACGTGCACTTCACCGTCAGCGGCCATGGGCTCAAGGATAAACAGGTAGAGCGCGCAGTATCGCTGTCCGCCGAGAAGTACTGCAGCGCCTCGATCATGTTGGCCCAGGGCGGAGTGGAGATCAGCCACTCCTATACCATCGTCGAGGAGTAGCGCCGAGCGCCACAGGGTGGTGCCAAGCTGCTAGGCGCTTGCAGCTTGGCGCTACAGCCGGTAGACGCTTTGGGTCATCACCTTGGAGACCAGGCGCATGCCCAGCTTGACCGGTAGCGGAAACCGCGCTCCACCGGCTTCCAGCGCCCAGCGTTCGTGATGCGCTTCATCCTCGCGCATCTGCTCGAGCACCGCCCGCGAACGCTGATCCGCCGCAGGCAGCGCTTGCAGATGGAGGTCAAGGTGCTTGCCGACCTGCTCCTCGGTAGCCGCCACGAACCCCAGGCTGATCCGATCGCCCACCCCACCGGCTAGCGCACCCAGCCCTAACGACGCCGCATAGAACAGCGGATTGAGCAGGCTAGTGCGGCCGTCCAGCTCCTGCAGCCGAGCATCGCACCAGGCCAGATGGTCGATCTCCTCCTGCGCGGCACGCTCCATCTGCCCGCGCGTATCGGGCAGCTTGGCGGTCAGCCCCTGGCCCTGATAGAGCGCCTGGGCGCACACCTCGCCGGTATGATTGATGCGCATCAGCCCCACCGCATGCTCACGCTCGGCTTCGCTGAGTGACGCCTCGGGCAGATCGCCGGCCGGCGACGGCCGCGACGCCTGGGCCGCATGCGGCACCAGCGTACGCAGCAGGCGATCGAACTGGCCGATCCACTGATCGCTGGAAGAGAGTTGGCGTGACATGGCGGCGCCTCCTGGCACGGGTAACGACGTGGCCACGCAGCAGACGGCCGCCCGTAGGCGGCCGTCCGTTACTGCGCTGTTAGAGTGGAAAGAGTATGCACCGATGCGTCGCAGCACTTGGTGGTTGCGCGAAACTCGCAGAGCGCCAGCTAGCCAGCCGGCCATGTAAAGCGGCGACCGCCCATCAGGTGCATATGTATATGGTAGACGGTCTGGCCGCCATTTTCATTGCAGTTCATCACCACTCGATAGCCCTCATCGGCGAAGCCAAGCTGCTTGGCCAGCTTGGCCGCGATCAGCGGTAACCGCCCTACCAGCGCCTGATCTTCCTCGGTGAGGTCATTGAGCGTGGCGATCGGTTTCTTGGGGATGATCAGGATATGCGTCGGGGCCTGGGGATTGATGTCGTGAAAGGCCAGCACCTGGTCGTCTTCATAGACGATGTCGGCCGGGACTTCCCGCTCGATGATCTTGCTGAACAGCGTAGACATGACGACTCCTCACGGGTGATGCGGTCAACGAAAGCGCCGCTGGGCTAGCAGATGGCGTACCAGTGGGGCGAGGATCAACTCCATGGCCAGCGGCATCCGCGAGCCGGGCACGACCAGGGTGTGCGGACGGCTCATGAAAGCATCCTGGATCATCGCCAGCAGATAGGGAAAGTCCACCGCCGAGGGGTCACGGAAACGGATCACCACGAACGACTCGGCGTCGGTGGGAATGTCCTGCACCTCGAAGGGGTTGGAGGTGTCCACGGTAGGCACGCGCTGGAAGTTGATATGGGTACGCGAGAACTGCGGCTGTATGTAGCGCACGTAGTCATGCATGCGTCCCAAAATGGTATCGATCACCGCTTCCTGGGAATAGCCGCGCAGCTTGGTGTCACGGTCGATCTTCTGAATCCACTCGAGGTTCATGGTCGGCGCCACGCCGACCAGCAGGTCGACGTGGCGGGCGATATCCAGGTCGGCGGTGACCAGCCCGCCGTGCAGCCCTTCGTAAAACAGCAGGTCGGTGCCGCAGGGTAGCGGCTGCCAATCGGTGAAGGTGCCGATCTGGTGGCCGCCCTCGATCATGCGCTTGTCTTCGGCGTGGATATAGTGCCGATAGGTGCCGGTACCCTGCTCGCCATACTCCTGCAGCAGCGCCTCGAGGCGGTCAAGCAGATTGGCCTCGACGGCGAAGTGCGACAGCTCGTCGGTGCGTTCCGGCTCTTCCCGGAACATCCGTGCCAGCTCGTCGCGGGTGTAGCGGTGGAAGGCGTCACCGTCAACGAAGGCGGCATGCACGTCCTCACGGGCGAACATACGCTCGAATGTCCGCCGCACCGTGGTGGTCCCGGCGCCCGACGAGCCGGTCACCGCAATCACCGGATACTCGCGGGACATCAGTCGCGCCCCGCGCAGGGCTGACGGCAATGGCGCCGGATGACTGTTAACATCATGGGTCTCTCCGATTGTTGCTGTCAGCGGCGAAGGGAAGACCGACAGGCAGCCGTGTCAGGATGACGCCAATCACGTCTCCCGGGCAATCGCCCGATGGGCAATATCGCGGCGCAGCAGTACCTCGGGCCAGTCGATGGCCGCAGCCCCACAATAAGCCAGATCGCGCGCCTGGGAAACGCTATCTCCCAGGGCGGTGACGCAGAGTACGCGGCCCCCGCTGGTCACCACGCGACCCTCGGCGTTGATGGCCGTGCCGGCATGGAAGACCTTGCAGCCGGTGGCCGCGGCATCCTCGAGGCCGTCGATGACATCGCCCTTGCGGTAGTCGCCGGGATAGCCGCCGGCCGCCAGCACCACGCCAACCGCGGCGCGTGGGTCCCACGCGCAGTTCGCTGCGTCCAGCTCACCGCGGGTGGCGGCCAGGCACAGGGCCGCCAGGTCGGACTGCAGGCGCAGCATGATCGGCTGAGTCTCAGGATCGCCGAAGCGGCAGTTGTACTCGATCACCTTGGGGTTACCCTCGGCGTCGATCATCAAGCCGGCATACAGAAAGCCGACATAGGGATGGCCCTCGGCGGCCATGCCCTCGACGGTGGGCACAATCACCTGATCCATGATGCGCTGATAAACCGCCGGGGTCACCACCGGGGCCGGCGAATAGGCGCCCATGCCACCGGTGTTGGGGCCGGTGTCACCGTCGTAGGCACGCTTATGGTCCTGACTGGTGGCCATCGGCAGCACGTGCCGGCCGTCGACCATGACAATGAAACTGGCCTCCTCGCCGTCGAGAAACTCCTCGATCACCACGCGTGCCCCGGCATCGCCAAAGGCGTTGGCCTCGAGCATGTCGCGGATCGCCGCCTCGGCCTCGGCTTCGTTCATGGCCACGATCACGCCCTTGCCGGACGCCAGGCCGTCGGCCTTGATCACGATCGGTGCGCCCTTGTCGGCCAGGTAGGCCAGTGCCGGTTCGATCTCGGTAAAGGTGGCGTAATCAGCGCTGGGGATGGCGTGACGCGCCAGAAAGTCCTTGGTGAAGGACTTGGACCCTTCGAGCTGGGCGGCGGCCCGGGTGGGGCCGAAGATGGTCAGCCCAGCGGCCTGGAAACGGTCCACCACGCCCGCCACCAGCGGCGCCTCGGGGCCGACGATGGTCAGCTCGACGCCCTGCTCGCGGGCAAAGGCCTCGAGCCCGGCCAGGTCGTCGGCGGCCACCGGAACATTCTCGAGCTTGGGCTCATGGGCCGTTCCGGCATTGCCGGGCGCCACGAAGACCCCCTCCACCGCAGCAGACTGGGCGACCTTCCAGGCCAGGGCGTGTTCGCGGCCACCGCCGCCGATGATCAGAACCTTCATCTAGAGACCTTGCTCGACAGATTGATACGCAGGATGGGAAAAATTTCGGGTCGACAGTATGCCAGAAAGCCCGGCCGCCTGTCGGCCGCCATTACTCCTCGTCGTCCTTGCGTTCCTGCCCCTGGTTGATGGTCTGCTGCCAGAAGCGCATGTTCTCCTCGGCCAGCTCGCGCATCAGCTCCATCGGCGAGTGGCGCATGGCCTGCTGCCATTGATCCTGCATGCGCTGTTGCTGCTCCATCATCAGCCGCGTGCCCTGCTCCAGATAGCGCGCCAGCGGCAGCGGCTGAGACATGGCGTAGACGCGGATCAACTGCTCCAACAGGTCGTTGGAGAACACCTCCGACTCGCCATCGGCCTGCTCCTGCTCGATGATGATCGAGAGCAGGATGGTACGCGTCAGATCCTCACCGCTCTTGGCATCCTCGACGCGAAACGGCACTTCGTCGAGAATCAGCCCGCGTAGGTCCTCGAGGGTCACATAGCGGCTCTGTTCGGTATCGTAGAGACGACGGTTGGCATACTTGCGAATCACGCGCACAGCGCTACTCCTTTATCCATTGTTGCCCGTATTGTGCACCGGCTGGCCAACCATGCAAACGAAACTCGCCCACGCTGGGGTAGACTATCGGCTGTCCGCCCGCCGTAACGAAGAGACGCGATGAACCTGATACTGCTCGCAGAAGACGAATGGCGGTCCGACGGCCAGGCCCATGTCGACGATCCACGGCGCCTGCGCCACCTGCGCGAGGTGCACCGCGCCAGCCCCGGCGACGAACTGACCCTGGGGCGGTTGGGCGGCGGCATCGGTCGCGGCCGCTTGACGCGACTCGACGACCAGGGCGCCCGCTTCGAGTGTGATGCCCTCGATCAATCGCCTCCCCCCGCACTGGACATCGAGTTGATCCTGGCCCTGCCGCGCCCGCGCATGCTGGCGCGCAGCCTGGAGCACGTCACCGCGCTGGGCGTGAAGCGCATCACCCTGCTGCACACCCGCCGCGTCGAGAAGAGCTACTGGCAGTCACCGGAGCTGGCTGCCGACAAGATCCATCAGCATCTGGTGCTGGGCCTCGAGCAGGCTCGTGACACCGTGCTTCCCGAGGTGCGCCTGGCCACACGCTTCAAACCCTTCGTCGAAGATAGTCTGGCAGACGAGATCGCCGGGCGTCGGGCGCTGCTTGCGCATCCCGGCATGCCGGCGGCCTGCCCGCGAGGCATTGAAGGACCCGCCACCCTGCTGGTCGGCCCCGAGGGCGGCTTCATTCCCTACGAGGTCGAACAGCTGCTGGCGGCCGGCTGCGAGGGCATCCATCTCGGCCCGCGCATCCTGCGCGTCGAGACCGCGGTGGTGGCACTACTGGCCCGGCTTGGCTAGCGGCGCTGTAGGCGCTCCAGCAGGCTGAGGGTGGCAAAGCCATCCGGTACCAGCCCCTCGGCGCGCTGATAGCTGCGCAGGCCGCTGCGAGTGTTGGGGCCAAACACGCCATCCGGCGTGCCGGTATCGAAGCCGGCGGCGTTGAGGCGCTCCTGTAGCTCGCGCACCTGGCTGCGGGTCAGCGGCTGCTCGCTACGCGGCCACCCCTGGACCACGCCGCTGCGCCCGGCGATCTGATCGGCCAGGGTGCCCACCGCCAGCGCATAGCTGGTGGCGTTGTTGTAGCGCAGGATCGCCCGATAGTTGGGGCCGACCAGGAACGCCGGCCCGTTAGCGCCCGCCGGCACCACCACCGCCGCGTCACTGAAGTCCGGCAGGCTGCCGCCGTTCACCGGGCGCACCCCGCGCTCGGCCCACTGGCGGCTGCTCAGGCGGGTATCGTCGGCCTGGGAGTAGTCGAACCCACTGCCCAGTTCGACTTCGACACCCCACGGCTGCCCGCGCTGCCAGCCGGCTCGCGCCAGGTAGTTGGCGGTCGACGCCATGACGTCGGGAATGCTGCCCCAGATATCACGGCGCCCATCGCCATCGCCATCCTCGGCGTAGGCCTCGAAGCTCGAAGGGATGAACTGGGTGTGCCCCATGGCGCCGGCCCACGAGCCGATCATCCGCTCGGCGGCGATATCGCCCTGCTCGATGATACGCAGCGCTGCCATCAGCTCGCCGCGGGCGAAGCTCTGACGGCGGCCGTCATAGCCCAGGGTAGCCAGGGCATCAATGGTCGAGAAGCTGCCGAAATTGCCGCCGTAGTTGCTCTCGATGCCCCAGATCGCCACCACGATCTCGGCCGGCACGCCATAGCGCTGCTCCATTTCTCGGGCGGTGTCACGATGCTCGGCGAGCTTGTCACGGCCCTGATTGATCCGCGTCGAGGAGACCGCGGTGTCGAGATACTCCCAGATGGGTCGCACGAACTCCGGCTGCGAGCGGTCGAGCTCGATGATGCGTGGCTGATAGCGCACATTGCTGAAGGCCTCATCGAGGGTCGACCTGGCGATACCTTCGCTGCGCGCATGACGGCGGAAGTCATCGACCCAGGCCATGAAGCTGGCGGGTCGCTCGGCACCATTGTCGTTGCTGGCAGCGCCGCCACTCGAGGCAGTCGTGTCGGATTCGACGGCACTATCGGTTGCAACATCGCTGGCGTGGGAATCGGACTCGTCGGCGGCAGCCGGCGGTGCCAGCTGGGCACCCGACTGGCAGCCGGCAAGCATAGTGAATACGAGCGAAGTGAAGAAAAGCTTACGCATGGCAATCCCTGTCAGCAGTTCCGAAATGAGTCAGTCTGTGACCGGGATCATCGCCCAGAAGTGCCTTCGGAGCCAGCCCCGTTTGCCAGCGTTCAGCCCATCACGAGACGCAGTATCATCAGCCCATGTCCGCCGACGACGCACAGCGTCAGAGAGCGCCTCAGCGACCGGTACCATCCTGGCAGTCGCGCCCGGCTGACAGGCTGACTTTCATAGGCATGGATCAACAGATATCCCGCCAGCAGGATTACCGTGGCGGCCAGATCCGACAGCAGCAGCGCCGGCCAGGCAATCAGGCTGGGCAGCATGCTGCGCAGCATTCGTGCGGCAAACGCTGCATCCTCTGGCGCATCCAGGCTCATTGCCACGCCCCACTGGACGCCGCCGAGAAACGACAGAATCACCGCGCTGTAGAAGAGAAACGCACTGACCGCCCAGGCTTGCCAATCGGACGGTGCCACCCAGGCCATCGTCAGCGTCATGGCGAACGGTAGCAGGCCGGCGGCACCCAGCCGTGTGGTCAATCGGGTTGGCAACTGCATCCCACGCCCCTTACTCATCCGGCCCTACCGGTTCGACACCGCCTAACGCTGGGATGCGCCATTCACGCCATGCCGGTGGCTCGACAAGCGGCGCCGCGAAGCGCGCGGGAGCCGCCTGCCAGGGCTGGTGGCGGGACGCCCCTTGGGGCAGCGTCTGGAGTGCCGGCAGCCAGTGCGCCACATAGTCCCCTTGAGGATCATAGTGGCGCGCCTGCTTGAGCACATTGAAGTAGCGGTGCTGGCGTGGATCGCGGCCAATCCCGGCCACGTAGCGCCAGTTGCCCCAGTTGCTGGAGGCATCGTAGTCGATCAGGCAGTGCTCGAACCAGGCGGCGCCTAGCCGCCAATCGCCGCCAAGGTCCTTGACCAGAAAACTGGCCACGTTCTGTCTAGCACGATTGGAAAGCCAGCCGCTGGTGCCGAGCTCACGCATGGCGGCGTCAATGAAGGGCACGCCGGTGCTGCCCTCGCACCATGCCACCAGGTTTGCATCGGGCGCCGGCAGCGTTTCGGCACCGAACAGTGCGGCCCCCTCCTGCCAGGCGGCCCAGTAAAAGTAGTCACGCCATAGCAGCTCGAAGATGACCCAGTAGCTTGACGCATTGGCACCGTGCTCC
Source organism: Franzmannia pantelleriensis (assembly GCF_900102875.1). GTDB lineage: Bacteria > Pseudomonadota > Gammaproteobacteria > Pseudomonadales > Halomonadaceae > Franzmannia > Franzmannia pantelleriensis. The sequence continues at coordinate 204,216 of NZ_FNGH01000008.1, read as the reverse complement.
GCCTCCCAGGCGCGCACTTCCGCGTGAACCTGACGCGCTGACAAGCAGCCGTGGGCGAGCCACGGAGAGAAGCGCGTCGAAAAGTCAGCTCCCAGCAGGCCGTTGCGGGTGGTCTTGTAGGTGGCCACCGCGTTGCTGTCCCAGAGGTAGTGATCAAGCCTGGCACGAGCCGCTTCTTCACCCCCTTGCATGTCTAGGCTGGTGGCATCGCTCGGCCGCCATGCCGCAGCACGCGGACAGACCTGATCCAGAGGAGGCAGGCCGCGTGGGGCGCCATCCGGCCACAGCGGCAGGGTCAGTGGGGCAGGCCGAGGATCCGTTACCTGCCAGTCGTGTTCCAACCGGCGTCGAAAGGCCGAAAACGACGACGGTAACTCGTCCAGCGCAAAGGGGAGCTGTCCTCGCTCAAACAGCATGCCCGATTCTACCGGCTGCAGCCGGCAGCGCTGATCCAACGAGTGCGTCAGGCGCTCGAGCTGAGCACGCTCTTCAGGGCCAGGCTCTTCACGCACCAGAACGTGATCGGCCTGCAGCCGCAGGGCCAGCTCGGCGATGATGTCGACGGGGTCACCGATGCGCACCAGCAGGTCGCTGCCACGCTTGAGCAATTCTCCTCGTAGCGCCATCAAACTCTGCCACAGGAAGCGCAGTCGCGCCGGACCGCAGCGGCTAGCGCTCTGCTCAGGCGCCCATTGACGCAGCTCACGGGCATCCAGCACATAGACACAGGCCAAGGCCGCGGTGCCCTCCAGTGAACTGAACAACGGATTGTCAGACACCCGTAGATCGTGACGCAGCCACACAATCGTGGTGCTCATGCCCGCCTCCTGGCGAGTCGCGCATTACGGCGACAGCGTTCACTGCAGTAGCGCACCTCATTCCAGCAGCGCGCCCACTTGCGTCGCCAGCGATAAGGCCGCTGGCACTGCTCACACTGCTTGATAGGCAGATCGCCGGTACGACGCATGCTCACTCTCACTTGCACCCAGGGTGCCCAAGGACTGGCCGCCTGAATCAGACGGGCCTCAATACCTATACAATAATGATATCAATCTACACCCTATGTACACGAAAGAACAGCCTCATCGTGCCGTAGCCACCAACGCAACAGGGCCACCCCGCTGGGGTGGCCCTGTCATCGCCGCATGTTCGACCTGCCGTCAGGGTTTGTCGGTGTGCTTGGGCTGACGCGCAGCATTGGCCTCGGTTTCCAGGCCGCTTTTCAGCTCATGGGTCAGCGGATCATAGTTAGGCTTGAGTTCATCCTTGACCGTACCACTCCACAGCTTGGAGCCGACGAAGTAACCGGCGCGACCAATCACATGCGCAGCCACCGGGGCGGTCATCAGAATGAAAGTGATGATCGCGAAGGCTCGCGCCACCACGCCCACCTCGGCGAAATGCATGGCCACCGCCAGCATGACCAGGATCACCCCCAGGGCCGCCGCCTTGGTGGTGGCGTGCATGCGCGTCAGCAGATCCGGAAGACGCAGGATGCCCAGCGACGCCAGCAGCATGAACAGCGCACCGACGATGATCAGTGTGCCCTTGATCACCTCAATCATCGCGAGGCCCTCCACGTTCCAGAAAACGAGCGAAACCGATAGCGGACAGGAACGCCATCAGCGCAATCACGATTGCGGCATCGAGAAAACTCGACAGGTCGGAACTGATCGCATGCACCCCAACCAGCCCGACGATGATGCTGGCAAACAGTTCCAACGCCACCACCCGGTCGGGCAGACTGGGGCCACGCACCAGGCGCACGAAGGCGAGAATCATCGCCAGGCCCATCAATACCTGGCTTATCAGGATCACGGTATCCAAGGTCACTCCTCACAGGGTGTCGAGCGGTCAGCGGAACAGCGCCAATGCGCGACTCTCCATCTCTTGCAGGCTTTGGCGCAGCTCCTCTTCGTTGTCGAGGAACATCGCGTGAATGTAGAGCACCCGCTTGTCGTCGGAGACATCCAGGCTCAGGGTGCCCGGGGTCAGCGAAATCAGGTTGGCCACCATGGTGATCTCGAGCTCGGTTTCGGCCTTGAGCGGCATCGCGATCACCCCCGGCTGCATGTGCCAAGGGGGAGTGAGTATATCGAAGGCAACGCGCAGGTTGGCGAGGATCAGTTCCTTGATGAAGAAGCCGATGAACATCAGGATCCTCGGAATTCGCCCCGGGTAGCCTTTGAGCGCAGGCACCTGCGGCTCGATCAGCACCAGGGTCACGTAGCCGAAGATCAAGCCCACCACCAGATTGATGCCGGTGAACTCGCCACCCAGGATCACCCAGGCCAGCGCCAGCAGCAGGTTCCAGATCGCACCGGTCATGGACTCACCTCCAGAGCATCACGCAGCAGTACCGTCCGCTCCTCCCCCAGCACCGCATCCATGTAGCCTTGGGGGTCCATCAGCTGTTCACCGGCCATCAGCATCATCTCCATCAGCGGCTGAGCGAAGACGCCGATCAGTACTGCGAACAGCGCCAGGATCGCAACGGGCAGGTACATCAGCCCCAACGAGCTCTTGACCAGACGCCCCTCGTCACCGCTGGGGGTACTGCTTTCCGGAACCAGATTATCCTCTGGCAGCGACTTCCAGAACACTTCGTTCCAGATCTTGACCATCGAATAGAGCGTCATCAGCCCCACCGCCAGCGCCACCGCAGTGACCACGTAGGCCTCGGCCTCGATGCCCGCACGGACGATCACGAACTTGGCGAAGAACCCCGACAGCGGCGGTATCCCGGCCAGCGAGAAGGCCGACAGAAAGAACGCCACCGACAGCCACGGACGCTCCTTGAACAGCCCGCCCATCTTCTTGAGCTGGTAGGTGCCCTGCAGCCGGTTGGTAATGCCGCTGATCAGGAACAGATTGGTCTTGACGATGATGTTGTGCATCACCGCAAAGATCCCGCCGGCCAGTGCCAGCGGCGTGAACAGAGCGAGACCCAGGATCATGTAGCCGATCTGGCTGACGATATGGAACGACAGGATACGCCGGAACTCATATTGCGCCGCCGCGCCCAGCACCCCGGTGACCATGGTGAAGGCCGCCCCCCACAGCAGGATGTCCTGCACGTAAGGCATGGTCTGGTCGAACATCAAGGTGAACACCCGGAACAGCGAGTAGACACCGACCTTGGTCAGCAGACCGGCAAACAGCGCCGACACCGCCACCGCTGGCGTGTGGTAGGAAGCCGGCAGCCAGAAGAACAGTGGAAAGGCAGCGGCCTTGATGCCGAAAGCGATCATGAACATGATCGCCAGCACCTCGACCATCCCCTGGTTCTCGGCCTCGGCCAGGCGCTGGCCAATATCGGCCATATTGAGCGTGCCCACCATCCCATAGACCAGGCCGATAGCGGTGAGGAAGATCACCGAGGCCAGCAGGTTGAGCGTCACATACTTGATCGCCCCCTCCATCTGCGCCTTCTCCCCGCCGAGGATCAGCAGTGCGAAGGAGGCCACCAGCATCACCTCGAACCACACATAGAGGTTGAAGATATCGCCGGTGAGGAAGGCGCCGGCAACCCCCGCCAGCAGCAGATGCATCAGCGGATAAAAGCCAAACTTCTCATGCTGGGTACTGGTCGAGGCCAGTGAGTAGATTGCCAGCCCGAGACCGATGATACCGGTCAGCAGGATCATGATCGCGCTGAGCATGTCGGCCACCAGGCTGATCCCGTAGGGCGCCTGCCAACTGCCCATGTGGATCACCACATAGCCCTCGCGTGACACGCTGGTGATCAGCCATAGCCCCACCACCAGCAGCGCCAGAGTGCCCGCCACGGCGATGAAGCGCTGCATGGGCCGCGAACGCCAGAACAGCAGCGATACGGCGCCACAGAGCAGCGGAATGATAACGGGGAGTGCGACTTCGGGCCTCACGTGTCGGTATCCTTCATCTTGTCCAGATCATCGGCCTTGACGATTTCATAGGCGCGTCGAATCAGTACCACGGCGAAGGCCAGCACGCCGAAGGCGATCACGATCGCCGTCAGCACCAGCGCTTGAGGCAAAGGGTCTGCGACCTGACCGGCCGGCGCCAGGGCCCCTTCGGGGATCAGCGGCGGTGCGCCGCGGGTCATCCCCGCCGAGGTGAAGATCAGCAAGTTGGCGGCATTGGACAGCAGCATCAAGCCGATCACCAGCTTGACGATGGAACGCCGCAGCATCATGTAGATCGCGGTGGCGTAGAGCAGGCCTATGGCGAGCGCCATCAGCGGTTCCATGGCACCTCCTGAATCATGGGCGTAGGCATCACATCTTGCGCCTGGGTCACGTGGTCAGGGCTCATCCTTGTCCACCTCCATCAGCGTCATGATCACTGCCAGCAGGGTACCCAGCACCGCCAGGTAGACACCGATATCGAAGATCAGCGGCGTCGAGGCCTTGAAGTCGATGCCGGGAATCTCCCACCACTGTGCGGTAAAGAACGGCTCGCCAACGAACCAGGCCGGCAGAATCGACAGGGTGCCCAGCAGCAACCCCATGCCGATCAGGTCGCGGGGATCGACCATGCGCAGCACTTCCTTGGTCGCCGTCACCCCGAAGGCAAACAGGTACAGAATGAAGGCCCCCGCCGCGACGAGGCCGGCGATGAACCCACCACCCGGCTCATCGTGGCCGCGCAGCAGCAGAAACACCGAGAACAGCAGCTGCAGCGGCATCAGCAGCCGCGCCGCCGTATTCAGAATGATGGTACCCGACTTAACCATCGGCAGACTCCTTGGCTCCCTGGCCCTTGCCGGCGCCCTTGGCCTCCGGCTTGGGCGCGCGTAGCTTGAGCATCGCGATCACGCCGATCGCCGCCAGTGCCAGCACGAAGATCTCGCCCAGCGTATCCAGTGCGCGGTAGTCGACCAGGATGACGTTGACGATATTGCGACCATGAGCCAGCGGAACGCTGTTCTCGATCATGTAACCGGACACCGGCACGAATTGGTTGCTGGCCACCACGGTGAGGATCAACAACATGATCAGCACCCCCATGGAGCCGGCCACCACCAGGTCCCGCACGCGCTCGAGTGGCGTCGAGAGGCTGGCGAAACGCGGCAGCCGGAACAGGACCAAAATCAGCAGGATCACGGTCAGCGTCTCGACCAGCAGCTGGGTGATACCCAGATCAGGCGCACTGAACAGAATGAAGGTCAGGGCGATACAGAACCCCATGATGCCCACCGAGGCCACCGCACCGAGCCGCGAGCGAGAGATGCAGGCAAACAGCGCGCCGGCCACCATCAAGCCGGTCACCACCGCCTCGTGGAACTGCACGTCGAAGCTGATGGCAAAGGCGGGCGCATGACGCAGCAGCAGCGAATTGCCCACCAGCGCGATCAATACCACTACCATGACCATGATGTAGTTGCGCATATAGCCGTTCTGCAGCACACGGGTCTGCCACTCGGAGATCCGCACGATGCCATCCATCAGGTTCTCGTAGCCGGCCTCCGGGCCGTGGGCGAACAGCGGGTCGAGCCGCGACAGGTTGCCACGCACGCGATCCCAGTGGCGGAACAGTAGGTAGCCGAGCGCCAGGCTGATCAGCGACATGATCAGCGGCAGATTGATGCCATGCCACAGCGACAGCGACACCGACAGCGACTCACCGGCCACCGCCGACGCCGCCGCGGTGAGCAGGCCGGTGCCGGCCAGCACCGGCACCAGGCCGAATAGCAGCGACAGGATGGCCAGCCCCACCGGTCCTGCCAGCATGGCACTGGGTGCCTCGTGGGCGGCCTTGGGCGTCTCGCGGCGCTCGCCGAAGAACGGCCGCAGCACCACGATGGCGGCCACGGCGATGGTGAAGATCGCCGCGGAGAAACTGAGCAGGAAGATGATGGCACGGAAACTGCCGGCCTCGAGCACCGACTCGAACATCAGCTCCTTGCCGATGAAGCCGAACAGCGGTGGCACCCCGGCCAGCGACAGCGCTGCGATACACGCCACTAGCGCGGTCACCGGCATCAGCCGGCGCAGCCCGCCCATGGCGGTGACATCCTTGGTGCCGGTCTCATGGTCGAGAATACCGGCAATCATGAACAGCGCGCCCTTGTACAGCGAGTGGGCCAGCAGGAAGGTGACGAACGCGATCAGCGCCCCCTCGGTGCCGATGCCGAGCAGCATGGTCAGGGTACCCAGCGCCATGATCGTCGAGTAAGCGAGCAGCTTCTTGATGTTGGTGTGGCGCAGCGCCAGGAAAGCACCTGTGAACATGGTCAGGGCACCGACCACCGAGAGGATGCCGATCCAGGCCTCGGTACCGCCGAGCCCCGGGTGCAGACGCGCCAGCAGGTAAATACCGGCCTTGACCATGGTCGCCGAGTGCAGATAGGCCGATACCGGGGTCGGTGCGGCCATGGCGTTGGGCAGCCAGAAATGGAAGGGGAACTGCGCCGACTTGGTAAAAGCGCCGCCCAGCAGGCACAGCAGCATCGGCAGATAGAGCGCGTGATCACGCAGCACATCGCCACTGCTCAGCAGCTCCTGCAGCGACCAGCTATCGCCGGCGATGGCCAACATCACCAGGCCCGCCATCAGCGCCAGGCCGCCGCCGACGGTGACGAACAGCCCCTGGCGGGCCGACTTGCGCGCCTCGAGATCGGTGTGGTTGAAGCCGATCAGCAGGTAGGAGGTGATGCTGGTCAGCTCCCAGAACACGAACAGCGTCATCAGACCGTCGGCCAGCACCAGCCCCAGCATCGACACCATGAAGGCGACGATTACCACGTGGAAGCGCACCAGATCGGGGTGACCCTTGAGGTAGCCGCCGGCATAGATCAGCACGAAGGTGCCGATCACCGTGATCAGCAGCGCGAACAGCATCGACAGGCCGTCGAGCACGAAGGTCAGGCTCATGCCCAGCGACGGCACCCACTCCAGGCTGAACACCAGCACCTCACCGCCCATCACGGCCGGCAGCTGGGTCAACAGCCACAGCGCCAGCGCGGCGGGATAGAGCGCCAATACCAGGCTGGTACGTGCGGCGCACCAACGCTGCAGCAGCGGAGCGAAGGCGGCCAGCACGAAGCCTGAAAGCACGGCAAGTTGCATAACGCGGGTCTCTCCTTGTCGTCGTCGTCACCCGCGCACGCAGGGCGGTGGATGGCGCAATGTTATAAATTTCCTACGCCTAATGATTAACCGCGGGGCGACATGCAAGCCTACAATGGTGGAGGTAAAGCCTATAGAATCAATGTGATAGTTGGCAAGAAATAGCGGTCCGCCGCATCGGAAAAGACCGGCACTTTCCGAGCTTACTCCCTGTTTTTTCTGGAAATTCATCGCCTGACGCACTGGTTTCCCAGTGTCGCCACGCCACGACAATAACCCAACGGCAACGCCCCAAGCGTGCCCCGCTGCGACGGGACCCATCTTCGATGTCACTGCTGTGGACTCTCCTCGCCCCCGTGGCCGGCAGTCTGTTACCGCTGGCCGCTGGTCGCCGCAACCGTCGCTGGTTGACCCTGACCGCCCTGATTCCCCCCTTGCTGGCCCTGCTGCTGCTCAGCCTGACGCTACCCGAGCTGCTGGCCGGCGGCCTGCCGCGCGTGCAGCTGAGCTGGATGCCAGCCCTGGGCCTCGACCTTGCGCTGCGCCTGGACGGCCTGAGCCTGTTGTTCGCGCTGCTGATCCTCGGCCTGGGTAGCCTGATCATCGTCTACGCCGGCCACTACCTGCATCGCGACGAGCCCGATGCACGCTTCTTCGCCTACCTGCTGCTGTTCATGGGCGCCATGCTGGGCATCGTGCTGTCCGACAACCTGCTGCTGCTGTGGCTGTTCTGGGAGCTTACCGGACTCGCCTCCTTCCTGCTGATCGGCTTCTGGTCGCGACTGAGCGACGCGCGGCGTGGCGCGCGCATGTCGTTGGTGGTGACCAGCACCGGGGGCCTGGCGCTGCTGGCCGGCATCCTGCTGATCGGCCAGGAAGTCGGCAGCCTGGCGCTTGGCGATGTGCTGGCGGCCGGCGAGACGCTGCGCGCCTCGTCCCGCTACCCGCTGATCGTGGCGCTGGTGCTGTTCGGCGCCTTTGCCAAGTCGGCGCAGTTCCCGCTGCACTTCTGGCTGCCCCACGCCATGGCCGCACCGACCCCAGTATCGGCCTTCCTGCACTCGGCGACCATGGTCAAGGCCGGCGTGTTTCTGCTGGCGCGGCTGACCCCGGCACTCGGCGACACGTCGCTGTGGGCGCTGTCACTGTCACTGATTGGCCTTGCCACCCTGCTCTATGGCGCCTGGTTTGCACTCTTCGAGCGCGACCTCAAGGGCATCCTGGCCTTCTCTACCATCAGTCACCTGGGCTTGATCACCCTGCTGCTGGGGCTGGGCAGCCCGCTGGCGATCGCCGCCGCACTGCTGCATATCCTCAATCATGCGCTGTTCAAGGCGGCGCTGTTCATGAGTGCCGGTATCATCGACCACCAGACCGGCACCCGCGACCTTCAGCGCCTTGGCGGGCTGGCCCGCGCCATGCCACTGACCGCCACCCTGACGCTGATGGCCACTGCCGCCATGGCCGGGCTACCGCCGTTCAACGGTTTCCTGTCCAAGGAGCTGCTGCTCGCCGCTACCCTCGACAGCCGACTGTTCGGTGGCCTGGGCGCAGCAGTGACGCTGCTGGTAGGGCTGGCCGCCCTGCTCTCGGTGGGCTATTCGCTGCGCCTGGCCGTCGGCGTGTTCTTCGGTGCTGGCCGACCCGATGAGCCAGCGACCCACGACCCGTCCCGCAGCATGCTGGCCCCGGGCCTGCTGCTGGCGGCGCTGTGCCTGCTGATCGGCCTGCTGCCGATGACCCTGGCGGCACCGCTGGTGACGCTGGCGAGCCGGGCGGTGCAGGGCAGCGCCACGCCGACGCTCGATCTGGCCCTGTGGCACGGCCCCAGCCTGCCGCTGGCGATCAGCGTGGTCGCCGTGCTCGGCGGGCTGGTTGCCGCACTGCGCCAGCCCCAGCTGGCGCGGATCGTCGCCCTGTTCCCGCGGCGCGATGCGCGGTGGCTATTCGAGGCCGGTGTCATCCGCCTGACCAAGGCTAGCCTGTGGCTGACCCTCAGGCTCGAGAACGGCTCGCTGCAGCGCTATCTGGCCCTGCTGCTGCTGACCGCCGTGGCCATGGCCGGACTCGGCCTGGCCCAGGTCGAGCGGCTCACCGGCGAGCGTGGCGTGCAGCCGCTGGACGGCATGCTGGTATTGGGCGCGGCGCTGATGGTGTTCGGCGCCGTCGGCAGCGCCTTGAGCCACCGCTGGCGGCTGGTATCGCTGCTGATGCTGTCGGTGGTAGGGCTGTCCGTGGCGCTGACCTTCGTGCGCTTCTCGGCGCCTGATCTCGCCATGACCCAGCTATCAGTGGAGGTGGTATCGATGATTCTGCTGATGCTGGCACTGTTCTTCCTGCCCCAGCGCCCGCCGCCCTGGGTGTCGACCCGGCGTATCCTGCGCGACCTGCTGGTGGCCGGGCTGTGTGGCCTGGTGGTGGCCAGCCTCAACTACGCGCTGCTGACCCGCGAGACCCTCAGCATTGCCGACTTCTTCCTGCGCGAGAGCGTACCCGGCGGCGGCGGCGGCAACGTGGTCAACGTGATCCTGGTCGACTTCCGCGGCTTCGATACCTTCGGCGAGATCACCGTGCTGACCCTGGCCGGGCTAGCCACCTACAAGCTGCTCAATCGTATGAAACTGTTCATGCCGGCCGGTAACGTCGAGGGCATTCACTGGTCGAGGCATCGTCATCCGCTGATCCTGGCGGTGATCGCCCAGATCCTGCTGCCGCTGGCGCTGCTGGTGTCGGCGTATATCTTCCTGCGCGGCCACAACCAGCCCGGCGGCGGCTTCATCGCCGGCCTGATCACCGCCGTGGCGCTGCTGCTGCAGTACCTGGCACGCGGCTACGATTGGACCCGCCAGCGGCTACCGCTCTCCTACCCGCTGGTGGCCGTATCGGGGCTGGCACTCGCCACCGCCACCGGACTCGCCAGCTGGCTGTTCGGCTACCCCTTCCTGACCTCGACGTTTGGGCATTTCCAACTGCCGCTGATCGGCGAGCTAGAGCTGGCCTCGGCGCTGCTTTTCGATCTCGGCGTCTACCTCGCCGTCGTTGGCGCCACCCTGATGATCCTGGTCAACCTTGGCCGAGTGACCACCGTGCACCGCCCCAGCATCGAGGAGGAGAACTGATGGAAGCGCTATTCGCCGGGGTGGTCGGCACCCTGACCGCCTGCGGACTATTCCTGATGCTGCGCGGCCGCACCTTCCCGGTGATCGTCGGCCTGACGCTGCTCTCCTATGCGGTCAACCTGTTCCTGTTCTCGATGGGCGGGCTCAACACCCACGCCGCCCCAGTGATCGGCGAGTCGCTGTCACCCAGTGATCCGCTGCCCCAGGCGCTGGTACTGACCGCTATCGTGATCGGCTTTGCCATGACCGCCTTCGTGGTGATCCTGGCGATTCGCGCACGCAGCGAGCTGGGTAACGACCATGTCGATGGTAAACAGGGCGACGAGGAGCCACCGCGATGATGGCCCAGCATCTGCCGATACTGCCGATCCTGCTGCCGATGCTGGCGGCACTGGTACTGCTCGGCCTGCGCCTCGACGACGCACGCCAGCGTCTGGTCAGCATCACCGCCACGCTGCTGCTGGTCGGCATCTCCACACTGCTGCTGGACCAGGCCGGCAGCGACCAGATACTCCACTATGCGCTGGGCAACTGGCAGGCGCCATTCGGCATCGCCTTGACCCTCGACCGCCTGGCGGCCCTGATGGTCGTTCTCACCGCAGTGCTGGCGCTGGGCTGCGTGACGTTCGCCTGCGCCGGCGAAGACGCCCAGGGCAGCCATTTCCACGGCCTCTTTCAGCTGCAGCTGATGGGGCTCAACGGCGCCTTCCTGACCGGCGACCTGTTCAACCTGTTCGTGTTCTTCGAGATCCTGCTGCTGGCCTCCTACGCGCTGTTGATGCACGGCGGTGGCAAGGCCCGGGTGGGCGCCGGGCTGCACTACGTGGTGCTCAACCTGATCGGCTCGGCGCTGTTCCTGATTGCGCTAGGGGTCCTCTACGGCGCCACCGGCACCCTCAACATGGTCGATATGGGCCAACGCATGGCCGCCCTGGACGGCGATCAGGCGGCGCTGGCCACCACCGGTGCACTGCTGCTGGTGGTGGTGTTCAGCCTCAAGGCCGCCGCATTGCCGCTCTACTTCTGGCTCCCGCGCACCTATGCCGCTGCCCCGGCACCGGTCGCCGCGCTGTTCGCGATCATGACCAAGGTCGGCGTCTATGCACTGCTGCGCGTCGAGTCGCTGGTCTTCACCGATACCCCCGCCAGTGCACCGATCCAGACCTGGCTATGGGTCGCCGGGCTAGCCACCATGGCGCTGGCCATGATCGGTGCACTGGGCGCCCGCGACCTGCGTATGCTGGTGGCCTACCTGGTATTAATCTCGGTGGGGGCACTACTGGCGGCCGTTGGCATGGACCAGCGCGCCAGCGATGCAGCGCTGCTCTACTACCTGCTGCACTCGACGCTGGTCGCCGCTGCGCTGTTCCTGATCGCCGAGCTGATTGACCGCCAGCGCGGCCAGGCCGGCACGCGACTGGTGTGCGGTCGGCGTCTGAACCAGCAGCGCCTGCTCGGCGGGCTGTTCATGATCGCCGCCATCGGCATGGTCGGCCTGCCGCCGCTGTCCGGCGCGCTGGGCAAGATGTGGCTGCTGCAGGCGGCCGATGACGAACAGGGGCTGTGGCTGTGGGCACTACTGCTGCTGGCCACCCTGGCCGCCCTGATCGCGCTGTCGCGAGCCGGGTCGGTGCTGTTCTGGGCCAGCCACCAGGGCAAGCCAGGGACCCAGCGCGCGCATCCCGCGCAGCTCGTCGGGGTACTCTGGCTACTGGCCAGCCTGCCACTGCTGACACTGTTCGCCGGGCCGGTGAGCGGCTACGCCGAGGCCACCGCTGCGCAGTTGGCCCGCACTGACGCCACGCTGGATGTACCCGAGACCGCGCCGCTGGCCGCCGACCCAGGAGCCCGACCATGACATCGCTGGGCCGCCTACTGCCGACCCCTACTCTATCGCTGGTGCTACTGATCATCTGGCTGCTGCTGGTACGCAGCCTGGCCCCCGGCCAACTGCTGCTGGGCGTGCTGCTGGCGATGGGCATACCGCTACTGACACGACGCCTGTGGGAACCGCTGCCGAGGGTGCGTCACCCCTGGACGCTGTGCCGCTTCGTCGCCCGGGTGCTGTGGGACATCCTCAAGGCCAACCTCGAGGTCAGCTATTTGATTCTCAAGCCCGGGCGGGCGCCACGCCCGGGCTTCGTCGAGTATCCGCTGCTGGTGCGCGAGCCGCTGACCATTACCCTGCTGGCCAATACCATCACCCTGACCCCCGGCACCGTCTCGACCAACATTCGCCTCGACCGCTCAACGCTGCTGATCCATGTGCTCGACCTCGACGACGAGCAGGCGTTGGTCGAGGCGATTCGCACCCGCTATGAGCGGCCGCTCAAGGAGATCTTCGAATGCTAGACACGGCACTGTGGATCAGCCTGGCGCTGATCGTCGCCGCCCTGGCCATGAACGTGGCACGCCTGGCACGCGGGCCCGACATTCCCGACCGGCTGCTGGCCCTCGACACCATCTACGTCAACTCCATCGCCCTGATCGTGCTGCTGGGGCTGTGGCTCAACACCAAGGTGTACTTCGAAGCGGCGATCCTGATCGCCATGCTCGGCTTCGTCAGCACCATGGCGATCTGCCGCTACCTGCTGCGCGGCGATATCATCGAATAGGGGGGCACGGCATGGCGTTCTATGTATTACTCGAGTGGGTGATCAGCCTGCTGCTGATCGCCGGCGGCGTGTTCGCCTTCGTCGGCTCGCTGGGCATGCTGCAGTTCAAGGACTTCTTCATGCGCCTGCACGGGCCGACCAAAGGCACCACCCTGGGCATTGGCTGTATCCTGATGGCGTCGATGGTCTATTTCAGCGTGGTGCAGCCGGGGATTCATGTGCAGGAGCTGCTGATCACGCTGTTTCTTTTCATCACTGCCCCGGTCACCGGCCATATGCTGGCCAAGACCGGCCTGCACATGCACCTGCGCTACACCCGTGACACCCGCGGCTCGCCCCCCGAGCTGCGCGATGAGGACGTCGGCCAAGGCCGGGTAGAGCGTCCGCCGCGGCCGCGGCGCCCTGCCAGCGAGGGGCAGAAGCGCCGCTGGCGCCTGCGGCGTTAGATCCAACCGCCCAGCTCGTTAAGCGCCACCTGCACCAATGCCTCGATATGGTCGTCGCGATCGTTGAGGCAGGGCACATAGGTGAAGTGCTCGCCACCGGCGTGCAGGAAACTGTCACGAATCTCCTCGTTGATCTCCTCGAGGGTCTCCACGCAGTCGGAGGCGAAGGCCGGCGAGATCACCGCGATGTGCTTGTGGCCTTGGCGTGCCAGCTCGGCGACGTGATCGACGGTCTGCGGCCCCACCCACTCCTCTGGCCCGAACTGCGACTGGAAGGCGGTGACGATCTGGCTGTCGTCCCAGCCCAGCCGCTCCTTGAGCAGGCGCGTGGTCTTCTGGCACTGGCAGTGGTAGGGGTCGCCTTCCATCAGGTAGCGCTTCGGCACGCCATGGTAGGAGGCCACCAGGATGTCCGGCCGCGACTCGGCGGCCGTATAGGTCTCGGTGACCGAGGCCGCCAGCGCATCGAGGTAGGCCGGGTGCTCGAAGTAGGCCGGCACGGTGCGGATCGCCGGTTGCCACTTGAGCTTCATCAGGGTACGAAAGGCCTGATCATTGGCCGTCGCCGAGGTGGGCGAGGCGTACTGCGGGTAGAGCGGGAAGAACAGGATCTTCTCGCAGCCTTGGGCCTGCAGTCGCCGCAGCACGCTATCGGTGGAGGGGTTGCCGTAGCGCATGCAGAAGTCCACCACTACCTTGTCGCCCAGCTCACGCTCGAGCCGTGCAGCAAACTTGGCGGTCTGGTCGCGGGTGATGGTCAGCAGCGGGCTCTCATCCTTCTCCTCGTTCCAGATACTGCGATAGGCCTTGCCGGAACTGAACGGGCGCTTGGTCAGGATGATGCCCTGCAGCAGCGGCTGCCACTTCCAGGAGGCGTAGTCGACGACCCGCTTGTCGGAGAGAAATTCATTGAGATAGCGGCGCATCGACCAGTAGTCGGTGGCGTCTGGCGTGCCCAGATTGGCGAGCACCACGCCGACCTTGGCGCGAGTCACCGGCGGGTGGTCGGGTCCGGCATGGGCCAGCCGGCCTTGGCCAGGCTGGTCGAGTTCCACATCACTTGCTGACATGCAGAGGCATCCTTTTAATTGGGTCGCCGCGCTACCGCAGGCTAGGCTCTGTACGAAAACTGTCTGCGCTCGCCCATACGGCGTTAAAATTCGGCTCAAAGTACTCATTTACACCCCGTAAACTCGCGCGCGAGCCCGGTCCGTTTTCGCCGTCTTTTGCCTTGTCTGGCCATCGCTCGCCGACTTTTCGTACAAACCTAGGACTTGTTTGTCGGCAGCCGCAGTAGGCCTAGGTTGGGTCGAAGTCGTAGAGCGATTCTAGCATCCGACTCGTCGCCGGGGAGAATCACGTTATACTATCAGCATTATTTGTATAACTTCAGGTCAACCTATGTCCAAGCCATTGCTGCTAGTGCTCGGCGACCAGCTCAGCCTCGATCTCGCGATCCTGCAAGACGCCCCCGCCAACGCCGTTGTGGCGATGTGCGAGGTCGAGGACGAGGGCCGCTACGTACCGCACCACCCACAGAAAATCGCCATGATACTGGCGGCCATGCGTCATTTCGCCGAGGCACTGAGGGCCCGGGGCTTCCGGGTGCACTACAGCCGGCTCGACGACGACGACAACGCCCAGTCGCTGCTCGCCGAGGCGGAGCGCCTGGCCGAACGCTACGACTGCGATAGCATACAGGCGGTGCGTCCGGGTGAATGGCGACTATGGCAAGCGATGCGCGCACGCCGCAACGCCACCCTGCCCTGGCAGCTGCACGAGGACACCCGCTTCTTCACCACCCCCGACGACTTCGCCGCCTGGGCCGAGGGCCGCAAGACGCTGCGCATGGAGCACTTCTACCGCCAGCAGCGTCGCCGCAGCGGCCTGCTGATGGAAGCCGACCAGCCGGCCGGCGGCCAGTGGAACTTCGACCATGACAATCGTCAGCCCCTCGCCGCCAACGCCAGCCCCCCGGAGCCCCCGCGTCATCGTCACGACGCCATCACTCAGGAGGTGCTGGCGCTGGTGGCCGAGCACTTTGCCGACCATTTCGGTAGCCTGGAGGGGTTCAACTGGCCGGTGACCCGCCGCCAGGCGCTGGCCGATCTTCGCCACTTCCTCGATCACGCGTTGCCCGACTTCGGCCGCTTTCAGGACGCCATCAGCGACGCCGAGCCATGGCTGTTCCACTCGCGGCTGGCGCCGGCGCTCAATCTCGGCCTGCTGACGCCGCAGGAGGTGTGCCAGCGCGCCGAGCGGGAATACTACGAGGGGCGCGCCCCGCTCAACGCCGTGGAGGGCTTTATCCGCCAGGTCCTCGGCTGGCGCGAATATGTGCGCGGGCTGTACTGGACGCAGATGCCCGCCTACAAGACAGGTAATCACCTGGGCGCTCAGCGCGGGCTGCCGAGCAGCTACTGGAGCGGCGATACCGACCTGCGCTGCCTCAAACGCGCCATCGAAATGACCCACGACAACGCCTACGCCCACCATATCCAGCGGCTGATGGTGACCGGCAATTTCGCGCTGCTCTGCGGTGTCGCGCCGGAGGCGCTATGTGACTGGTACCTGGCGGTCTATGCCGACGCCTGCGAGTGGGTCGAACTGCCCAATACCCTGGGCATGGTGCTGCACGCCGACGGCGGTCTGATGGGATCCAAGCCCTACTGCGCCTCGGGCAAGTATATCGATCGCATGTCTGACCACTGCCGTCAGTGCCGCTACGATCCCAAGCAGATCACCGGCACCCACGCCTGCCCACTCAACAGCCTCTACTGGCACTTCCTCGAGCGCCACGCCGACAGCCTGTCGGATAACCCGCGCATGGCGCTGATCTACGGCTCGCTAAGGCGCATGGATGATGCCAAGCGCGATGCCATTCGCCAGCAGGCCGACGCCTTCCTGGCCCGTCTCGATGGCGAGGAAGGCTACGGCAGCGGCAATCAGCGCCAGGCACATGTCGATGGCTACTACCAGGAGATACCTTGATGACACGGCACCGCCCCCTCTCCGCTCGCTCACCGGTGACGCTGTTTCACGATGGGCACTGCCCGCTGTGTCAGCGCGAAGTGGCGTGGCTGGCACGGCATCCACGTCGCGATCGGGTACAGCTGGTGGATATCCAGGCCGACGATTTCAACGCCGAGGCGATGGGCAGCAGTTTCGAAGCGATGATGGGGCGACTGCATCTGCGCGATGCGGCAGGCCAGTGGTACGTGGGCATGGACGCCAGCCGCGCGCTGTATGCGGTGCTCGGCTACCGCCGGCTGGTGTGGATCAGCTGCCTACCGGGACTGGCAGGCGGGTTGGATGGGGTATATCGCTGGTTTGCGCGTCGCCGGGTACGGCTGGGACGCTGGTGGCTGGCACGCCGCGGGGGCACAGAGTGAGCTCGCCGCGGCGCTAGAACACCAGCGGCATGCGCGATGACAGCGGGTCGTTGTAGTGGGCATCACGTCCGATCATCTCGTCGTGGGCCACGTACTGCACCAGGTAGGCGCGATGGATGCCGGCGCGTTTGAGCTCGAGGTAGATATCATCGAGGGCTCGGAACATCACCGGCTTGCCACGCCGGCACAGCATATGCCGCTGACCTTCGACGTCCTCCAGCTCGAGCTGGTAGTAGCGGCTACCGGCGTGACTGATGACGCGAATCTCGAAATTGTCATGATCGGCGACGAACGCCTTGAGATGGTCGAACTCCATGGATATTGCTCCTGAAAAAGACGACGAAGCGTGAGGGAAATAGGGTCAGCATGGCTTCCCCAGATGACAGCGTCGTGTCCCTACGACGACAGATCTGTGACCCTGTCCAAGTCGTCAAGTTCCAGGCGCAGCCCGTTTATTGATAGTCCGAGGGGTCGATGGCCTTGCCCAGCGAATTGCGATCGACCCAGTTGCCCGCCTTGGTCTCCTTGTAGCGGAACACGACTCGGTCGCCGACCTTAACCGGTACTTCGGCGTCTTCGGTCTGGTAGCTGTAGGTTACGCCGTCGACCACCAGCCGGTAGCGATACAGGTCGGGCATGCCCAGCCACTCCTTGAATGGGCCTTCACGCTCGAGCTCCTGAAGCTCGCCGCGCCCTTCCAGTTTGGGAATGCGCTTGCGGTTACCGCGTCGAAATCCGCCTGCCATGAGGCCTCCTGTTGCGGGTTGCGTGGGGCTCGGCATTATACGGGCTGGGCGGCGTGGCTCAAGGCCGCCACCCTCGCTATTCGCCGAAGTGCTGGCCGTAGCTGTCCGGGGCCAGGTCCTCGAAGCGCGTGTACTTGCCGATGAACGCCATATGCACGGTGCCGATGGGACCGTTACGCTGCTTGCCGATGATCAGCTCGGCAAGGCCCTGATTGTCGGGATTATCTGGATTATAGACCTCGTCGCGGTAGACGAAGGCGATCACATCGGCGTCCTGCTCGATGGCCCCCGACTCACGCAGGTCCGACATCACCGGGCGCTTGTTGGGGCGTTGCTCCAGCGAGCGGTTGAGCTGCGACAGCGACACCACCGGACAGCCGAACTCCTTGGCCAGCCCCTTGAGCGAGCGTGAGATCTCGGAGATCTCGCCGGTGCGGTTCTCGGAGAAGCCAGGGATCTGCATCAGCTGCAGATAGTCGATCATGATCAGGCCGATATTGCCGTGCTCGCGGACGATGCGCCGCACCCGCGAGCGCATCTCGTTGGGTGACAGCGCTGCAGTGTCGTCGATGAACAGCTGCTTGTCCTTGAGCAGATTGACCGCCGAGGTCAGGCGCGGCCAGTCCTCATCCTCGAGCTGGCCGGTACGCACCCGGGTCTGGTCGATACGCCCCAGCGACGACAGCATGCGCAGCATCAGCGATTCGGCGGGCATCTCCATCGAGAACACCACCACCGGCTTGTCGCTGGAGATCACCGCGTGTTCGACCAGATTCATGGCGAAGGTGGTCTTGCCCATCGAGGGCCGTCCGGCAATGATCACCAGGTCCGAGGGCTGCAGGCCCGAGGTCATGTCGTCGAGATCGCGAAAGCCGGTCGACAGGCCGCTCATCTCGCCCTGCATGTTGAACAGCTCGTCGATGCGATCTACCGCCTTGGCCAGCAGGTCGCTCATGCCGATCGGGCCACCGCTCTTGGGGCGCTCCTCGCTGATCTGGAACACCAGCCGCTCAGCCTCGTTGACCAGTTCATCGGCGGGCCGCCCCTGGGGGGCGAAGGCGCTCTCGGCGACCTGATTGGCGGCCTGGATCAGCTTTCTGAGCGTGGCCCGTTCGCGCACGATATCGGCATAGGCGCGAATATTACTGGCCGAAGGCGTATTACGGGCCAGTTCGGCGAGATAGGCCAGCCCGCCGACGGTCTCCAACTGGTCACGGTTCTCGAGTGCTTCGGAGAGGGTTACCACGTCCAGCGGGTGCCCGCCTTCGGCCAGCCCCTGCATGGCGTTGAACACCAGCCGGTGTTCGTAGCGGTAAAAGTCACCGCCCACCAGCTGCTCGGAGACGGTGTCCCAGGCCTGGTTGTCGAGCATCAAGCCGCCCAGCACCGACTGTTCGGCTTCCAGCGAGTGGGGCGGCACCTTGAGCGCGGCGGTTTCCTGATCGGTTTCGACGATGTCGTTCATGACGCTTCACGGCCTGAGGGGAAATCGGGTTGGCTGGCGACAATGGCTGGCGCCGAGCCAAGGCGCATTCTACCCCAACCGATGCGGCCACTCCGAGTCGAACACCAAAATCCCCGATGCGATGGCGGCAAAACGCCAGGTGTCATGCTGAGACCAGCGCCTAGGCACCGGTAACACTCCCCTGCCCAAGCCGCAGCGCGGGCTCAGCGAGCCCCCTGACCCCCGGGCGAACCGCAAACAGGCTTCCCGCCTGCGGCTGATCGGCCAGCGCGTCGGCTGCGAGCCCCTCGCGAGCGGTGGTCACGTAGAGCGTGTCCAGATCGCGGCCGGCAAAGACCGGGCAGGAGGGCTGCGAGACTGGCAGCTGGAGCCTGGCGACTAGGCGACCGTCCGGCGCTATCCGCACCACCTGCCCCGCTCCCCACAGCGCCAGCCATAGATGACCTTCGACGTCGACCACGGCACCGTCCGGATTGCCCGAAACGCCGGTGAAATCGGCCCAGGCCTGGGGCTCCCCCAGCGGCCAGCCATCGGCGTCGAGGGCCCAGCGCATCACCACACCACTCGGCGTATCGGTGAACCACGCCCAGTCGCCATCGGGGGAGAAACAGATCGCATTGGGGATGGTCAGGTTGCTGCGTAGCCGCGACAGCGTCCCTCGATGCAGCCGATAGAGGCTGCCGGCGCCGGGCTCGGCGGCCTTGCCCATGGTCGAGAACCACAGGCTGCCGTGGCGGTCGACGCGGGCGTCGTTGCTGCGCGTTCGCGGATTGTCGGCTTCGACATCGCAGTAGCGTGCGACGTCGCCAGAAGCCGGATCGAAGCGGCTCAAGCCCTGCTCACCGACCAACAGCAGCCCACCCGTCGCCAGCGGTGCTGCCAGCGATAGCAGCTGACCGACGTCGTGCGTACCCGCGTCGCCGCTGACAGGGTCCAGCCAGTGCAGCCGACCGTTGAGGATGTCGCACCAGTAGAGCCGCTGCGCCTCGGCATGCCACTGGGGCCCCTCACCTAGCGTGCAGCGACAATCGACGGCGAGTCTGGCCTGCGGCCCTCCATCGGCCCCGCTCATTGGGCTGGCTCCGCCGCCTGCCACGCCGTCACCAGGCGGCGGGCCTGCTCGGCCACCTGGCCCGCCTCTTGCCCGGGCCGGTAGAGTGCACTGCCGAGCCCCGCGCCGTCGACGCCGGCGGCCCGCCAGTCAACGAAGTTATCGGCACCGATGCCGCCCACCGCATAGAGCCGGGTACCGACCGGCAGCACCGCGCGCAGCGCTTGCATACCGGCAATCCCGACCTGCACCGCGGGAAACAGCTTGAGGCCGCTGGCGCCGGCGTCGAGGGCCTCGAAGGCCTCGCTGGGCGTCACCACCCCGGGCCAGCTGTGCATGTCGTGCCGACGCGTCGCCTCGATCACCGCCGTGCGGCAGTTGGGCGAGACCACCAATTGGCCGCCGGCAGCATGCACGTCGCGCACCTGAGCGGCACTCAGCACGGTGCCCGCGCCGACCAGTGCGCGCTCGCCAAGCGCCTCACGCAGCCGGGCGATACTGTCGAGGGGCTGCGGCGAGTTGAGCGGCACCTCGAGGGTGGTGATACCGGCGGCGAGCACCGCCTCACCTATGGCTACTGCGGCGTCGGGAGTGACGCCGCGCAGGATACCGATCAGGGGTAGCGTCATAGCACAGTCTCCAGCGAGAGGGGGATCACAAGGCAGGCAACGCCTGATACGCCAGGCCCAGCCCGGCCAGCACCGCCGCGTCGCCGTCCAGGCGTTGGCTCTCATGGCCGAGCGCCTCCAGCGCCAGCGCATAGCGTGTACACAGCGCTGCGTTACCCACCAGGGTGATGGGGCCACTATCCGCCAGTTCGTCGCCCATTCCAGCCAGCTCCAGGCCCACGCAGAGCCCCGAGAGGCGAGCCGCCAGGCGCGCACTTCGCGCGTCGCCGGCGGGCAGCCCGGCATCCAGCAGGTCGCTGGCCCGCAGGCCAAACAGGCGGGCGGTATAGCGCCCCGGATTGGCGTGGATGTCGCGTACCGCGAACACGAACGCCTCGCGATCGCCGGGGGCGGCGAGGTCGTCCGCACCGATGGAGTGCTTGAGCACCGACTGGCGGGCCAGCAGGCCATACAGCTCACCGGTAAGGCAGGTGGTGAACCGGGTCACCGCCCCCTGCTCGAGTCGCGCCCACTTGGCGTGGGTACCCGGCAGGCAGACCAGACCCGAGAAGCGCCTATCGTCGGCTACCAGGCCGGCCAGTTGGGTCTCCTCGCCGCGCATCACATCGAACGCCCCCGCAGCGCTCTGGCAGAGTCCCGGCAGTAGCCGCACCGCCGGGCGCGCATCGTTGACTGGCGGGCACACCGCCCCGCGGGCCAGGTCGTCCAGCCGCGCCGGCAGCGGCAGATAGGCAGCCTCACGCCAGCCCTGGCGGGCCCCCGCCATGCCGCATACCAGCACCGGCGTTCGCCTGGAGGCGGGCAGCCAGTTGCCCACCACCTCGAGCAGTGCCGTTTCGTAGTCGCTAGAGGCGAGCGACAGCATGCCCCGCTCACTGCCTCCATGAGCCAGCACGCGGCCGGCGGCGGTAACGGCCCAGGCGCGCAGGTTGCTGGAGCCCCAATCGACGGCGATCCAGCCGACGTGGTCGGTAATCGGCATCGTGGTACTCACCATTCGGCGATCGAGCCGTCGTCGTGGGTCCACACCGGATTGCGCCAGCGGTGCCCGACCTTGGCGCGCTCCTCGACGAATGCCTCGTCGATCTCGACCCCCAGCCCCGGCCCCTGGGGAATCCCGCAGAAGCCGTCGTCGATGGCCAGCACCGACTTGTCGACCAGATAATCGAGGACATCGTTGTCGCGGTTGTAGTGGATGCCCATGCTCTGCTCCTGGATGAAAGCGTTGTGACAGACGGCATCCAGCTGCAGCGAGGTAGCCAGCGTCAGCGGGCCCAGCGGACAGTGCGGCGCCAAGGCCACGTCATGCGCCGAGGCCAGGGCGGCGATCTTGAGCCCCTCGCTGATGCCGCCACAGTGGGAGAGATCGGGCTGAACGATATCGATCATGCCGTCGGCCAACAGATCGCGGAACTGGAAACGCGTGTGCAGTCGCTCACCGGTCGCCAGCGGATAGCCGAGCCCACCTGCGATCTGCTTGAGACACGGCAAGTGTTCGGGGGCTACCGGCTCCTCGACGAACATCGGATGGAAGGGCTCCAGCTCACGCAGCAGCGCCTTGGCCATGGGGCGATGCACGCGGCCGTGAAAATCGATGCCGATGCCCACTGCTGGCCCCACCGCCTGGCGCGCCTCGGCGACCCTTGCCACCGCCTCGTCGATCTTGTGGTGGGAGTCGACGATCGCCAGTTCAGGGGTGCCGTTCATCTTGAAGGCGGTGAAGCCCTGCTCGGCAAGCCGCCGGGCTCCGGCGCCCACGTCGCTGGGGCGGTCGCCGCCGGTCCAGGCGTACATGCGCATCTTGTCGCGCACCGCGCCGCCCAGCAGTTGATGCACCGGGACGCCCAGGTCGCGCCCCTTGAGATCCCACAGCGCCTGGTCGATGCCGGCAATGGCGCTCATCAGGATCGGGCCGCCGCGATAGAAGCCGGCGCGGTAGAGCATGTTCCAGAGATGCTCGATGCGGTGCGGGTCCTCGCCGATCAGGTAGTCGGACAGCTCGTGCACGGCCGCCTCGACGGTGGCGGCACGCCCCTCGATGACCGGTTCGCCCCAGCCGTAGCAGCCCTCGTCGGTCTCGATCTTGAGGAACAGCCAGCGCGGCGGCACCTGCCAGGTCTTGAGTCGGGTGATCTTCATATGGGACTCCTAAGAGTGAATCAGGCGTCGATCGCCTCGGCGACAATACCCAGGTCGATAGCGGTGCGCTTGAGTACGTCGCGGGCGGCCTGTTCGGCGGCCATCGGGCGGCCGGTACGGATTGCCTCGAGCACGCGGCCGTGGCGCCTCAGGCTATCGTCAAGGGTCGCGACGCTGTGCTGTGAGCGCTGAATCAGCGCCACGATGGAGGGCCTCAGGAGATGCCCCATCTGCCGCCATACCAGATTATGACTGGCACGGTAGATGGCTTCGTGGAAGGCCAGATCGTGCTCGACGTGCTGCTCGGTTTGCCCGGCATTGGCGGTGATGCGCATGCCCTGAAATGCCCGGTCGATCTCGGCGATATCGCGCGGCTCGGCGGCGCTGGCAGCGAGGCCGGCGACCACCGGCTCGGCGGAGTAGCGGAAGGCAAAGATCTCGCGCACCAGTTGCGGGTCGGGGTTATTCAGCCCGGCCAGCCAGTCGCTCATCAGCGGGTCGAGAAGATGCCAATCGCTGATGGGGCAAACCCGGGTACCGCGGCCCGCGGTGCGTTCGATCAAGCCGGTGGCAGTCAGGCTGGCCAGGGCGTTGCGCACCTGATTGCGGCTGACGTCGAAGTGCTGGCAGAGGTCCAGCTCACGAGGAAACGCCTCGCCCGGCTGCCACTCGCCGGCCAGCAGCGCTTGGCCCAGCAGGCGCGCCAAGGCATCGGCGCCACCGTGATGGCGAGGCAGTTGATCGAGCGGCATGGCGCATCTCCTGAAGAACGGAGCACCAGCCTATTAAATGTCTGACATTTTGGCAAGCGCCACCACGCGCTTGCGCCCGCCAGACACGAGCAAGCCCCCGCAGCAGGGCTACGGGGGCTTGTTTGCACGGACGCTGGCGTCCTGCGACGGCAAGCGCCGTCGCGCGGCGTATCGCTTACTCGGCGACGACGACGACGCGCACGGTGGTGGCGACTTCGGCATGCAGCTGCAGGTCGATGTCGTACTCACCGGTGGCACGGATCGGACCTTCCGGCATGCGCACTTCGCTCTTGGCGATGTCGATGCCGGCAGAGGCGATCGCTTCGGCCAGGTCGCGCGGACCGATGGAACCGAACAGCTTGCCTTCGTCACCGGCCTTGGAGACCAGCGACAGTTCGATCTCGCTGAGCTGAGCGGCGCGTGCCTCGGCCTCGGCCTTGCGATCAGCGGCTTGCGCTTCAAGCTCGGCGCGCTGCGCGTCGAAAGCAGCGACGTTATCCTTGGTGGCCGGCACGGCGAGGCCGTAGGGCACCAGGTAGTTGCGGCCATAACCGGGCTTGACGGTGACCTTGTCACCCAGGCCACCCAGCTTGCCAATCTTGTCGAGCAGAATGACTTCCATCTCGTTAACCTCTTGTCAGTCGCTTCGGGCCAGTCGCCCACGGAAATCCGCAAGCGAATCGATGAAGGCCAGAAGCAGCACAATCAGAATCATGGGCCAGGTGGTTATCAGCAATACGTAGAAGGCCACCAACCACAGCCCGTTCATCCCCTTTACACCAATAAAACCATGTACCAGCGCAACGCCGGCCACCAGTAGCGGCACCCAACTGAGCATCGCCAGCGCCGGGATTCCCAGCAGCATGCCGATCACCCCCAGCACCACCAGCACCGCCAACTCCTTGGGTGCGACGCGCAGCGCGTGGAATTCCTCGCGAAAGCCGCCGGGATTATAGAGCCCGGCCTGCCAGCTGCGCGCCAGCGCCAGGCAAGCCACCGCAGCCACCAGCACGATCAGGCCGGTCACCCCGCCGATCAGCAGTACCGCCAGGCGCTCGGTATCGAGCCCCTGATTGGCGAACTCGGTGAGCATCCGGTCGACTTCCGCCGAATTCTGCCGCACCTGCTCCAGCAACGGACCCGCCCCACCGGGGGGCACGAACAGTCCCAACTGAACCATTGCCGCAGCGGCCAGAGCGCCGACGATCAACGCCTCGCTCCAGCGCATGCGGGCCCGCAGCACGCTGGCCATCAAGGTGACCAGCAGTACCGTGGCCAGCGGGATGGCATCCCCTTGCATCCACCACCAGCCGGAGGGCAGTGCAGCGGCGAGGATCACCGGCGTGGCCGGCGCCAACCCGCGGCGCAGGGTCACCAGCGCAGCGATGGCAGCACCGAACCAGAACAGCCAGGGTATGACGGAGGCGAGTGCCGCGGCACCCACCGCGTAGGGGGTACCGCGCATCAGCCAGCGGGCGACGGACAGCATCACGCCAATGGCTTACTGGTGGCTATCGGTGTACGGCAGCAGCGCCAGGTAGCGTGCCCGCTTGATCGCGGTGGACAGCTGACGCTGGTAGCGGGCCTTGGTGCCGGTGATACGGCTCGGAACGATCTTGCCGGTCTCGGTGACGTAGGCCTTGAGCGTATCGATATCCTTGTAATCGATCTGCTTCACGCCTTCGGCGGTGAAACGGCAGAACTTGCGGCGACGGAAAAAGCGTGCCATGTCGAGTCTCCTATGGACGTGCGGAAATCAGTTAGCTTCGGCGGTTTCTTCTTCGTTACGCTCGCGGGGCTTGTCCTCGCGGCGCGGACGCTTCTCTTCCGCCGGCTTCATCATCGGTGATGCTTCGGTGATGGCTTCCTTGCAGCGCACGACCAGGCTACGGATGATCGCGTCGTTGAAGCGGAAGATGTTCTCGATTTCCTCGAGGGTCTCGCCGCGGCACTCGACGTTCATCATCACGTAGTGAGCCTTGTGGATCTTGTTGATCGGGTAGGCCATATGACGGCGGCCCCAATCTTCCAGACGATGCACGGTACCGCCGCCCTCGGTGACGAGAGAGGTGTAGCGCTCGACCATCGCCTGAACCTGTTCGCTCTGGTCCGGGTGGACCATGAACACGATTTCGTAATGGCGCATGCTAGCTCCTTTCGGTTTGACAGCTTCCTGAGGCCTGACGCGGCATGACCAGGGGAAGCAAGGAGGTGATAGTAGAAATACTAATGCCCGCACGAAGGACGTACGGGCGCCAGTATTTTAGGGATTAAACACCGACATCGCAAGCTAAAGGCAAGGCGACACAGTGCGGCACCGCTCGAGACTGATCCGCCGGTAGGCCTACGAGGAGGCGCTGTAAACCCTTCCCTGGGCGCTACCTTGCGCCCTGCTGCGCTCTCGCATCCTGCTCCGCTTGCAGGACCGGGGCTGGCCATCCATGGCCAGCCCGTTCGGAGGAATCCTCCTCACCCATGGCGCAAACCTCCTCTTCGACCTACCGCCGGCGTCCCTCGCTAGCAGGCACTGCGCTAGCTTGACGCTGCCGCACCGCCTCGAACAGGCAGACGCCAGTGGCCACCGAGACATTGAGGCTGGAGACGCTGCCGGCCATCGGCAGCTTGACCAGGCCGTCGCAGGCCTCGCGGGTCAGGCGCCGCATGCCCTTGCCCTCGGCGCCCATCACCAGCGCCGTGGCGCCGCGGAAGTCGGCCTCGAACAGGCTGGCATCGGCCTCGCCGGCGGTGCCGGTGATCCACACCCCCAGCGACTTGAGCTTGGCCATGGCCCGGGCCAGGTTGGTGACCTGATAGACCGGCACGCTCTCCGCTGCCCCGCAGGCCACCTTGCGCACCGTGGCGTTGAGCGGCGCGGCCTTGTCCTTGGGCACGATCACCCCGTCGACCCCGGCTGCATCAGCGCTACGCAGGCAGGCCCCGAAGTTGTGCACATCGGTAACGCCGTCGAGGATCAGCAGCAACGGCGCGGCTGCCCGCTCGGGCCAAGCCTCGAGGCGCAGCCATAGCGAGGCCTCGCCTTCGGCGGCCAGCGGCGTGCAGAAGGCAACGATGCCCTGGTGGGAGGCTTCCTGAGCCAACTCATCGAGCACGTCGCGTGGCTGGCTGACCAACCGCGCACCACGCTGCTGGGCGGTGTCGACCAGCTCGGCGAGACGCGCCGCGGCGCCGCCCTCCTGCACCCACAGTTCGCGGGGGCGTTCACCGCGATCGAGCAGCGCACGCACCGCATGCACGCCGTACACCGCGTCCAGGCCACCAGGGGCCGGGGATTTCCTGCCCCCTGCCGGCCCCTTGCGACGCTTGTGGATCGCCATCAGTGTTGGCCGCCCTTGGGCTTACGCGGTCCGCGACGGCGCCGCGGCTTGCCAGCCGGCTTATCGCCCTTGCCGGCTTTGGCCTTGGCCGCAGGCGCGTCAGCCGACGGCTTGCGACGCTTGGGCGGACGCTGCGGCCGCGGCTTGTCGTCGACCAGGTCGAAGTCGATCTTGCGATCGTCGAGGTCCACGCGCGCCACCTGCACGGTGACGCCGTCACCCAGCCGGTAGGCAATCCCCGAGCGCTCGCCCTTGAGACGATGCTTCTCGGCCTCGTAGTGGTAGTAGTCGGATGGCAGCGAGGTCACGTGGACCAGGCCCTCGACGTAGATATCGTCGAGGCGCACGAAGATCCCGAACTGGGTGACCGAGGCAATGGTGCCATCGTAGACCTCGCCGAGCTTGTCGGACATGAACTCGCACTTGAGCCAGTCCTCGACGTCGCGGGTAGCATCGTCGGCGCGGCGCTCGGTCATCGAGCAATGCTCGCCGAGCTCGATCATCTGCTCGAAGGTGTAGGGGCACCAGTTGCTCGGTGGATCCACCGGCGCGCCTTCGGCACGCAGTACGGTGGCGGTCTGGCGCGGCCCGCGCACCACCGAGCGAATCGCACGGTGTACCAGCAGGTCCGGGTAGCGGCGGATCGGCGAGGTGAAGTGGGCGTAGGCCGGGTAGGCCAGACCGAAGTGGCCTTCATTATGCGGCGAGTAGACCGCACGGTTCATCGAGCGCAGCATCACGGTCTGGATGATGTCGGCGTCGGGACGATCCTTGATCACCTCGGAAAGCGCCCGGTAGTCCTGGGGCGTCGGGTCGTCACCGCCGCCTAGCGACAGGCCGAGCTCGTTGAGGAACAGCCGCAGCTTATCGAGGCGCTCCGGCGAGGGCGGCTGGTGAATGCGGTATAGCGCCGGCAGATCGTGCTTGTCGAGGAAGCGCGCAGTGGCCACGTTGGCAGCCAGCATGCACTCCTCGATGATCTTGTGGGCGTCGTTGCGTGAGCGCGGCACGATATTCTCGATCTTGCGCTCCTCGTTGAACAGGATCGCCGTCTCGGTCGTCTCGAACTCGATCGCACCACGCTCGCTGCGCGACTCACGCAGCAGGTGATAGAGCGCGTGGAGATTCTCCAGCGACGGCAACAGCTCGCGATACTCCTCACGCAGCGCGCTGCGCTCGGGGCTCTCGTCGCTCTCGAGAATCTTGCCCACCTTGTTGTAGGTGAGACGGGCGTGGGAGCGGAATACCGCCTCATAGAAACGGTAGCGGCTGATCGCCCCACTCTGGGAGATATTCATCTCACAGACCATCGCCAGACGATCAACGTCCGGGTTCAGCGAGCAGAGTCCATTGGAGAGCAGCTCCGGCAGCATCGGCACCACTTGGCCCGGGAAATATACCGAGTTGCCGCGGGTGTGGGCCTCCTGATCCAGCGCGCTGCCGGGGCGTACATAGTGAGAGACATCGGCGATCGCCACCAGCAGCTTCCAGCTGCCGGATTTGGTCTTCCACGCGCATACCGCGTCGTCGAAGTCCTTGGCACTCTCGTCGTCGATGGTCACCAGCGGCACGTCACGCAGGTCGATGCGGTGCGCCTTGTCGTCCTCGGCCACCTCGGCTGACATGCTGGCGATCTGATCGAGCACATCGGGGGGAAAGTCGGCGGGGATATCGTGACTGCGGATGGCGATATCGATCTCCATCCCCGGGTCCATACGCTCGCCGAGCACCTCGACCACTTCGCCCACCGGCTGCACCCGAGTCTCGGGCTGCTTGACGATCTTGGCCGAGACCACCTGGCCGTCCTGGGCACCGCCGCAGGCGCTGTGGGGGATGATCACTTCCTGGGAGATGCGCGAGTTTTCGGGGATCAGCACCCCGAACTCGTCGTTGTTCTGGCGGTAGACGCCGACAATGGTCTGGGTATTGCGCGCGATGATCTCGGCGATGGTCGCCTCGTCGCGGCCGCGGCGATCGCGACCGCTGACCCTGACCAGCACGTGGTCACCGTGGAACACGCGGCGCATCTGGCGCGGCGGCATTACCAGGTCGGGCTTCTTGCCATCATCGCGGACCAGGAAACCAAAGCCATCGCGATGGCCGAGCACCTTGCCCTTTATGAGGTCGAGCTTGTTGATCAGCGCATAGGCACCGCGGCGGTCGCGCAGGATCTGGCCGTCGCGCTCCATGGCCGCCAGGCGGCGGCGTACCGCTTCCAGCTGGTTCTCATCCTCGAGTCCCAGCATGCGGCTCATGTTCTCGTGGGTGATCGGCTTGCCATAGTCTTCCAGGCGAGCCAGCAGATATTCGCGGCTGGGGACGGGGTTATCGTACTTGTGGGCTTCACGTTCCGCGTGTGGGTCGTCGCTGAGCGTCCAATGAGTCATGCGAGGGGCGTCCTTGAAGAGATGCGCGCGAGGCACTGCGGGCGGGAGGCAATATTCGGTCGAATTGTCAATGTCATGGCGGCAGTATAGCGCCGCCGCTCTCCACACCCAACCCATTGCCGGCGCGAAACCCTTGATGGTGTGGAGGTCAAGGTCTTGAAAGCGCGGCAAGCCGCCGTTCAGGGCTTGCAATAAGAGACGAAATCGGTATGATGCACGCCACTTGCCCAGATGGCGGAATTGGTAGACGCGCTAGCTTCAGGTGCTAGTGTCCGTAAGGACGTGGAGGTTCAAGTCCTCT
>NZ_FNGH01000008.1:141683-174522 GCF_900102875.1 Franzmannia pantelleriensis | reverse complement strand
TGGCGGAATTGGTAGACGCGCTAGCTTCAGGTGCTAGTGTCCGTAAGGACGTGGAGGTTCAAGTCCTCTTCTGGGCACCATCGTCAATCCCCCCCGCACTGCTTATCTTCCATCAACCACCCCGATCAGCGTCAGGGCGGTGATCTATGCTTTCCGATAGCTTGCAATGGCTACTCGAAGCGTCCCGGCAACCTGGCCACCTCTTCCAGCCCCCAACCATCGGTGACCACCCGACTCTCCAGGCGTTGCGCCTCGGCCGCGGGCAGATTGGGAAAGAAGTTCAGTCCGGTGCGCGCCTCGACCTCGTCGATGCTGACCAGATAGTCGCCCAGGGGCTCATCGCCGGCGACCTCCTGAGGCATGATGAAGGCTAGCGCCAGCGGCTGCTCGGCGGGCACCAGCAGAATCTTGTAAAAGGCCTCGGGAATCTCGACCAGCCCCACGCGATTGAAGAGGTTGTCCATGAAGCGCTCGGGAAACACCGGGCCGGTGATCACCTGCACGACCCCGAAGCGTGGCACGAAGTGGTCGATCACCGCCTCTTCGAGGCGCTGCCACAGACGCCGATTGAGATCGGGCCGCTGCGGCGAGATATTGCTCATCAGGAAACTCTGCGACTGGGCCTCGGCGCCGTGCACCACGGCGATGGCATAGTTGGGCGCCAGGTGGCCGCGGTCGTAACCACTGCCGAAGTAGCTGTCCGGCGCGATCGGCCACAGGGTGCGCCAGTCGCGCTGGAAATTGGGTCTTGGGCCGGCACTCGGCTCGTCCACAGCGTGCAGGCTATAGCTGACCCACAGCGGATTGACACGCAGATCCGACCAGCCGACCAGGAAACCGTCGTTGCGTAGCACCCGATGCAGGCTGGTGGGCGTCGGCGACTCCCAGGTCGGCACGCCCATCCATACCAGCTGGTCGCGGTACTCCTGCTCCTGGGTGTACCACAGGCCGGTGCCGACCAGCACGAATACCAGGCTGATGCCGATGCCACGCGCCTGACGGCGCCAGCGTGATATGCGTCGCTTCATGTAGTGAACACTTGCTGACTCTCGATCATCCGTGAAACCGGGCCGCGCTGGTAAAGCATCAGGCTACCGACACGCCCCAGTGAGTACTCACCAACCCACCGAGAACATCGTCTCGAGGTCATGACGCGAGTGAACCTGCATGGCATTGAGGGTCTCGGTCTCGCGGATCCCCTCGACCTGATCGAGGCGCTCGGTGACCAGCTGCGCCAGGCCCTCGAAATCGCGGGTCCGGGCAATCGCCACCAGGTCGTAGCGGCCACAGGTGGAGAACACTTCGCTGATGCCCTCGACGTCGGCCAGACGCTCGGCCACGGCCTTGATCTTGCCCTTCTCGGCGTTGATCAGAATCACGGCGTTCTGCATGGGATCGCTCCTAACATAGGGGGAAAAGCGCTGGCGGGAGTATAGCAGCGTGGCAGGCCCAGCGTCCTCGCGATGGTCGCTGCCGTCGCCCAGCCAGATGCCCCGCTAGAGACACGGCGGCACGCCAATCACCGGAATCCCCACGAACAGCGTCGACACCGCCGAAAACAGATAAAGCCCGGCAGATACCGCGGCCACGAAGCGCGGCCTGCCCAGCTCGTCGCGGGCCGCCTGCAAGCAGGCCCAGGCCAACCACGCCAGCAGCGCCGTGGTCGCCGCAGTGAGCAGGCCGAGCACGCCGTTGATGGCGGTCAGCGCACCCTGCGCCGGGGCCGGCGGCGCCACCGCGCAGGCCACCGACAGCCCGCCGTAGATGGCCACGAACCACAGGCTCCATAGCGTCAGCCCGATGACCAAATGCAGCGGATGGGTCAATGCCAGGCGCATCATGCCCCACCCCCCAGCCACATCGGCATCACCACCACGGCGAACAACACGATCCAGTAGACCACTAGGTTGTAGCGCCACAGCCTTGCCACCACGGCCGGCTCAAAAGGCACCTCGGCGCTGACGTAGCCGTAACCGACCCGCAGTGCTTGCAACAGCGTCAATGTCGCACCCAGGGCGCCGTGCAGCAGCACATAGATCAGGCCCAGCAGCAGCACCGCATCATGGGCCGTCTCGGTGGCGGCAAGATCGGCCTGCCAGATCACCCAGACCAGCAGTGCCACCTGCGCACCGCCCAGCAGCGTGATCGCCAACATCCCTGACGCCAGGCCGCGGTCATCCTGCCGACGCAGGCCGTTCACCAGTTTCTCCAGCCATACTGCCCCGGCACTCAGCGCTACCCCGGCCATTAGCATCATCGGCAGCGACAGCGGCGACGTGTCGGGCATACGCCACTCAGGCGATACCGTCCACAGGTAGAACCAGCCGAACAGATACGATAGGAAGAAGGAGCCGTTGGCGAGCAGCGCGATCGACATCGCCCATAGCCCCGGCCCGTCCATGGTGCGCGAGTGCAGCGGCGGTTCACCCGGCGCGACGCGAGCGTCCGGCGCGGCCCTGGGATGTGCGCCGTTCTCCCACGACCAGCGCAGCAGCAAGCCCACCGCCGTCAACGTGGCAATCCCGGCCAGCGGGTACATCCGCACCAGCAGGCATACGCACACCACCGCCAGCGCGGCGGCCGCCAGAAAGGGCCACCAGCTGCTGGTGGGGATGTGGATCACCTCACGTAGCTTGCCGGTCAGAGGGTCGCTGCCCCATAGCTCCCGACGGCCGAAGGGCGCCCCCGGCAGACCGTGCTCGCCGGCAGCGGTACTGCGCGGCAGGTCAGGGTCATCCCACATCGGATGGCGACTATGGACCGTCGGCAGGCTGACCAGGTTGTAGGGGCTCGGCGGCAGGGTGTTGGCCCACTCCAGGGTATCGGCATTCCACGGATTGCGCGGTGCCGGCCGGCCAAAGCGGAAATGCAGCGCGATATCCAGCAGCACCATGGCAATCCCCGCCGACATCACGAAGCCACCGATCGACGACAGCAGGTTGAAGATCTCCCAGCCCATCACCGTCTCGTAGGTGTAGATGCGTCGCGGCATGCCCAACAGGCCGGTCCAGTGCATGATCAGGAAGGTCGCGTTGAAGCCGAGGAACGTCAGCCAGAAGCCCCAGCGGCCCAGGCGTTCGGAGGGCATGCGCCCGGAGAACAGCGGCAGCCAGTAGTAGAGGCCGGCCATCAGCGGGAACAGCATGCCGCCGACCAGCACGTAGTGCATGTGCGCGACCACGAAGTGGGTGTCATGGACCTGCCAGTTGAACGGCACCAGCGCCAGCATCACCCCGGTCAGGCCGCCGCACACGAAGATGATCAGGAAGCCGAGGATCCACAACATCGGCAGTTTCATCACCGGCCGGCCCAGCCATAGCGTGGCCAGCCACACGAACACCTGGATCGCCGTGGGCACCGCGACCAGCATGCTAGCCGCGGAGAAGAACGCCTGGGCGAGCTGTGGAATGCCCACCGTGAACATGTGGTGCACCCAGAGCCCGAAACTGATGAAGCCGGTGACGATGATCGCCACCACCACCCAGCGGTAGCCAACGATGGGGCGTCCGGCGAAGACCGGAATCAGCGTCGAGACGATGCCCGCGGCGGGCAGAAAGATGATGTAGACCTCGGGATGGCCGAACAGCCAGAACAGATGCTGCCAGAGGATCGGGTCACCGCCGGCGGCGACCTCGAAGAACGGCATGCCCACCGCGCGCTCGAGTTCGAGCATGATGCTGGCGAGGATCAGCGGCGGAAAGCCGACCACGATCATCAGCGCCATGGCCAGGATGTACCAGGCGAACAGCGGCATCTTGTCCAGCGACATGCCGCGGGTGCGGGTGCGCAGAATCGAGACGACCAGTTCGACCCCGGCGGAGAGCGCCGAAATCTCGATGAAGGTGATACCCAGTAGCCAGAAGTCGGACCCCGGGCCCGGCGCAAATTCGCCGCTGCTCAGCGGGGTATACATGAACCAGCCGCTGTCCGGTGCCATCTCCAGAAACAGGCTCGAGACCAGGATGATGCCGCCGAACAGGTAGCACCAGTAGCCCAGCGAGGTGAGGCGCGGGCACACCAGATCGCGGGCGCCGATCATCTTGGGGATCATGTAGATCGCCAGGCCCTCGAGCATGGGGATGGCGAACAGGAACATCATCACCGTGCCATGCATGGTGAAGACCTGGTTATAGATCTCCGGCGACATGAATTCCTGGTCGGGGAAGGCGAGCTGGGTGCGCACCAGCATCGCCAGGATCCCGCCGATCAGGAAGAACACCATCCCGGTGACCATGAAACGCAGGCCCAGGGTGGTGTGGTTGACGATGGTCAGCGCCTTGAGTCCGCGCGGGTTGCCCCACACCTCTTGCATCTCCTCATGCAAGCGCTGGGGATCTTGCGGCGTCGCCGTGTGGGCGGTCTCGCTCATGGGCTCAGGGTCTCCAGCCAGGCGCCGAGCGCATCCAGCGTCTCGGCATCGAGGTGGTCATGGGACGGCATGCGATTGCCGGGCTTGAGCTGCTGGTGGTGGCGCAGCCAGTAGCTGATGGCGCCCTCCTCCATGGCCAGACGTCCGGCGCCAAGGCTGACACGATCACCGATATCACTGAGGTCCGGGCCCAGCTGGCCGTCGCTCACGCCGGCCACACGGTGGCAGCTGGCGCAGTGCTCGACGAAGGTCTCGCGGGCCGCAGCGTGATCATCGCTCTGCTCAGGCGGCGCCTGGCGCTCGGCCAGCCAGGCCTCGAAGTCATCTCGCGGCATGGCCTCGACGTGGAGCTGCATATTGGTGTGCTGGGCGCCGCAGAACTCGGCGCACTGGGCGCCGAACACGCCGGCGAAATCGGCCTCGAGACGTATCACATTGGTGCGCCCGGGGATCATGTCGATCTTGCCGCCCAGGCGCGGGATCCAGAAGGCGTGGATCACGTCCTCGCCGGTGACGTGGAAGTCCACCGGCTCGCCCACCGGCATCACCAGTTGATTCGAGGTCACCACCTCACCGCCCTCGGCCTCCGGGTAGCGCACTTCCCACCACCACTGGTGGCCGATCACCTCGATGCGCTCCGCCTGCTGGCCGTCGGGCAGCGGCAACGGCAGCATGCGCTGCCCAGCCGGCACGCCAAAGGCCAGCAGCACCACGATCGACAGGCCCGGCAGCAGCAGCCCACCACCAATGATCCAGCGCCGCGCGATGCGCTGCTCATCGCGGCTGGAGCGGTCCACCCGCCGCCCACCGCGGAAGGCATACAGCCACAGCGCGGTAATCACCACCAGCACCACGGTCGAGAAAGCCAACATGCCCCACCACAGCCAGGCCACCTCGCGGGCGGCCTGTCCCGCCGGGTCGAGAATCGAGCGGTCGCCGCTGCAACCGGCAAGCGTCAGCCCTAGCCCAGCCGCCAGGTAGCGCGCACCACGGTTGACCCACCGCCGCGGGACGCGTTGAATGCCAGATACCGCATCGCTGGCGCAAAGGACGCGACCATGGCCAAGACCTCTTCCCCCAAGACTCCTCAGCGTTCGATCAAGAGCCGCGCCTCGTTTGCCGGCCACCCGCTGCACCCGGTGATGATCCACTTCCCGGTGGCCGCGCTGATGGCCCTGGTGGCCAGCGACCTGGGCTACCTCTACAGTGGCGACCCGTTCTGGGCGCGCGCCAGCCTGTGGCTGGCCGGGGTCGGCGCCTTCGGCGGCTGGATCGCCAGCGTGGCAGGCATCATCGATCTGGTCACCGTCAAGGGCATCCGGCGCCTGATCACCGGCTGGAGCCACGCCATCATCGCCGTGATGATGCTCTCGCTGGCCTCGCTCAACTGGCTGTTCCGGCTCGACGATCCCAGCTACCTGCTGCCCTGGGGACTGGCGCTGTCGCTGCTGACCGCCGCGATGATCGCCCTGGCCGGCTGGCTCGGCGGCCAGCTGGTCTACGAGCATGCGGTAGGGGTCGACATCGACGACTGAGTGCGGCCGACTCCCTGGCGTTTGCTGCATTCGGCGTCTCCTCATCAATGATATGCGCCTCAGGCGAACGGCTTGGCTAATACCAGGAAGATGACCGCGATCATCAAGCCAGACGCCAATGCCGCAATCAACGCGCTCAGTGTCCAGACCCCAGCGGGGCGCTGCTGCTCGACGCGCAGGATCAGCCAGCCACACAGCGCGTGGCACAGCACCATGCCGACAACCGCAGCGAGCTTGAGCACCAGCCACCCCCCGGCCAGGCCGTGGACCAGAAACAGCAGCGTGCCGGAGGCGATCGCCAGCAGCGCGGCTGGGGTCGCGGCGCTATTGAACAGGAAGCGGGGCATCGGCGGGGCATCATGATCGAACCCCCCGTCTGTGCGCTGACGCACACTGGCCATCAGCAGAGCGGGCAGGTAGAGCAGCGCACCGCACCAGCAGACCAGTGCGGCGATATGCACGAACTTGATCCACGGCATGGCGGCATCCTTGCGTAGCGATCTAAATCAGGTCGTTATGTCATACACCCTACCCCAGCCCCGCCTCGGGCGCCAAACGCGCCGACGTCACGGTGGAGACTCCAACCCCAGCAGTCGGGCCTTCAGCGCTGCACCGCCGCTATAGCCCCCCATGCCGTCGGCGGCCACGACGCGGTGGCAGGGAATCAGCAGCGGTAGCGGATTGGCACCGCTGGCCGCGCCAATCGCACGGGCCGCCCCGTCACGCCCCAGCCGCCTGGCCAGTTCACCGTAGGTGCGCGTCTCGCCGTAAGGGATACGCAGCAGGGCCGCCCACACCTGGCGCTGGAAATCACTGCCCTGGGGCGAAAGCGCAAGGCTGAAGCTACGCCGGCGCCCGTCAAGATAGGCCAGCACCTGCTCACGCGCGGCGTCAAAACCGTCATCGTCGCGCTGCCACTCCTCGTCGACCTCAAGGCTCGCTTCGCCGTCGAGTAGCACCAGACGCGCCAGGCCTCGCTCATCGCCGGCCAGCAGGATCTCGCCCAATGGCGAGGCGAACTGGGTATACCGCATGACGTCTCCTTGTGCTGATGTTGCATGACACTGCGGCTGGCGCGACATCTCGACGCAGATTCGCGAATCGCCGGACAGATGCACTAGCATGGAGCGAACTGCACGACGTGGCCGCTGTCATAAGCTGGCCGATGACGGGCTCGCTCGTTGTAGGATAGCGCTAGTCTCGCGCAAGATTCGAGGCGCGCACACAGAGGGGCAGCCAACGCTGACCCCACACCAGAGGCGGAATACCGCCCGAGCATGGCCGACCCAGGGTCGCCATCGTCAACCGTGAAGACCGTGAAGGGAGTCTTCGAGGCCCTTGGCAGGGCACGCGAAACCCCCAAAAGGATGATAAGGAGATACCATGGCTAACCAGAGTCGTCGTGACTTCATGCGTAACAGTCTGCTGGGCATGGCCGCCCTGCCGCTGGGCGCGGGTATTCTGTCGAAGAGCGCTTTCGCCGACAGCCTGCCGCGTCTGGACCCGGACGCCCCTGAGGCCGAGGCCCTCAACTACGTCGAAGACGCCAGCGATGCCAGCGATCACCCCGCCTACGAAGAGGGCGAGCGCTGCGACAACTGCATGTTCTATACCGAAGCCAATGAAGGCTGCTCGCTGTTCCCGGAAAACAGCGTCGAGCCCGCTGGCTGGTGCCAGTCCTGGGTCGAGATGCAGGGCTGATCGACGTTCCCATCAGCCGACCGGAACGCCGCCTAGCGCGGCGTTCTTCATGTTCGCCTTTGCATACCGACTCAGGCCGATTCGCGACGACTCTCGTCTGGCAGCGGCCACTGATAGCGACGCACCACCTCGCCGTCTTCCACTGACTCCAGACGCACCGCAAAGCCCCATAGCTGATGCAGATGGCGCATCACCGGATAGACGCTCTTGGCCAACGGCCGGCGCCGATCCTGGATATGACGCAGGGTCAACGAGCGATCGCCGCGGATATCGGCAGAGTAGACCTGGATATTAGGCTCGCGCACCGAGAGGGCGTACTGCACCGACAACGCCTCGCGCACCCTGAGGTAGCCGCGCTCATCGTGGATGGCGCTGACCTCGAGCATCTCTTCCTGGTCGTCATCGATCACGTTGAACAGCTTGAGGTCGCGAATCACCTTGGGTGACAGGAACTGCTGGATGAAGGATTCATCCTTGAAGTTGCGCATCGCGAAGTGCAGCGTCTCCAGCCAGTCGCTGCCGGCCGTGTCGGGGAACCACTCTCGATCCTCGTCGGTGGGCGTCTCGCAGATGCGCTTGATGTCGCAGAACATGGCGAACCCCAGCGCATAGGGGTTGATGCCACTGTAGTAGGGACTATCGAAGCCGGGCTGATTGACCACCGCGGTGTGCGATTGCAGGAACTCGAGCATCAGCCCCTCATCTACCAGGCCGTCGTCGAACATGCGATGCATCAGGGTATAGTGCCAGAACGTTGCCCACCCCTCGTTCATCACCTGAGTCTGGCGCTGGGGATAGAAATACTGCGCTAGTTTGCGCACGATGCGTACGATCTCGCGCTGCCAGGGTGCCAGCAGCGGCGCATTCTTTTCGATGAAGTAGAGCAGGTTCTCCTGGGGCTCCGGCGGGTAGCGCTGGTGGTGATGCAGACCAAGGGGGTCATCGTCGTCGGGTAGCGCCTCCTCGGCCTGACTTTCGCCGAGATTGGGAATGGTCCGCCACAGGGTGTTGACCTGGGCCTGCAGGTAAGCCTCGCGCTCCTTCTGGCGCTGGGCCTCTTCGGCGGCCGAGATCGGCGAGGGACGCTTGTAGCGATCGACGCCGTAGTTTTGCAGCGCATGGCAGGCGTCGAGCAGCTGCTCCACCGCCTGCACGCCATAGCGCTCCTCGCACTCGGCAACGTATTTACGCGCAAATACCAGGTAATCGATGATCGAGGAGGCATCGGTCCAGGTGCGAAACAGGTAGTTGCCCTTGAAGAAGGAGTTGTGGCCATAGCAGGCGTGTGCCATGACCAACACCTGCATCATCAGGGTGTTCTCCTCCATCAGATAGGCGATGCAGGGGTCGGAGTTGATCACCAGTTCATAGGCCAACCCCATCTGGCCGCGTCGATAGGCCTGCTCAACGGCCAGAAACTGCTTGCCGAACGACCAATGATGGTAGCCCACCGGCATGCCCACGCTGGCGTAGGCATCCATCATCTGCTCGGAGGTGATCACCTCGATCTGATTGGGATAGGTATCGAGGCGATACTCGTCGGCCAGCTTGGCGATCTCCCGCTCGAAGGTATCGAGCACGTCGAAGTTCCAGTCGGACCCGCTGGCAATCGGCTTGCGTAATGTCATGCACTGTCCTCCCCGCTATGCCGTCAGGCCTCTTCACGACGCCTGAACAGTTCGCGGAATACCGGATAGATATCGTTGCCTTCGACGATCTGACGCATGGCGAAGCGCGACGGGAAACGCGCCGCCACCGTCTCGTACTCCTCCCATAGCGCCTGATGGGCGTGGGGGGTGATCTCGACGTAGGTGAAATATTGCAACCGCGGCATCAGCGACTTGAGCAGCAGATCGCGGCAGGTAGTGGAGTCGTCATCCCAGTTGTCGCCGTCCGAGGCCTGGGCCACGTAGAGGTTCCACTGCCCTGGCGGGTAGCGGTCGGCGATGATCTCGTCGACCAGCGTCAGGGCACTGGAGACGATGGTGCCGCCGGTCTCACGGGAGTAGAAGAACTCCTCCTCGTCGACCTCCTTGGCCGCGGTGTGATGGCGTACGAAGACCAGCTCGACCTTCTCGTAGTTACGCTCCAGGAACAGGTAGAGCAGCAGAAAGAAACGTTTGGCGATGTCCTTGTGGGCCTGGGTCATCGACCCCGATACATCCATGATGCAGAACATCACTGCCTTGTTGGAGGGCTGCGGCTGATTGGTGAGGTTGTTGTAGCGCAGGTCGTAGGTGTCGATGAAGGGCACCGCCTCGAGCCGCTTCTCGAGCCGCTCGATCTCGGCCTTGAGCTCGTTGATGCGCGTCGGATTGCGCAATACCGCATCCTTGCGCTCCTCGGCTTCTAACGCTTCCAGTGCCTCGCGCAGGGCGCGGCGAATCGGCGCACGCATGGCGATGCGCCGGGCCTGAGCCTCGCGCATCGAGCGTACGATATTGATACGCGCCGGCACGCCGTCGCGGGAGATCCCGGCGCGTATCGGGCGCACCTCCTCGAGGTCCATCAGCTGCTTGCGCTCCAGGTGCGGCAGCTCGAGGCCGTCGAACACGAAGTCGAGAAACTCCTCACGGGTCAGGCTGAAGGCGAACTCATCCATGCCCTCGCCCTGATTGGAGGCGTTGCCTTCACCGGCGCCGCCGCCTCCACCCCCGCCCGGACGACGCAGCCGATCGCCCTCGACGAACTCCTTGTTGCCAGGCGCGACGATACTGCGCTTGCCGCCCTGACCGTGCTGGAACACCGGCTCCGAGATATCGCGAGAAGGGATCGAAATATTCTCACCGCGCTCCATGTCGGTGATCGAACGGCGGTTGACGGCCTCCTCTACCGAACGCTTGATATGCGTGCGGTAACGGTCGAGAAAGCGCTGCCGATTGACCGCGCTCTTGTGCTTGGCGTTGGCTCGTCGATCGATGAAATAGGTCATGCCACTCACCTCGCAGCCCATTTTCGTGGCTGATCCGGCGACAGGCCTTTGAGAGGGCGCTGTCAATATGTCCCTATACGCTACTTTTGCCATCCATGGCAAAAGACCCTCTCTACGGCCTGTCCCCGGCGCCGCTCGTTTTGGTAGCCGCAGTTCGGCGCTTTCAGCCTACTGCGACTTGCGAACCCGCAGGTACCACTCGGAGAGCAGCCGCACCTGCTTCTCGGTGTAACCGCGGTCGACCATGCGCGCGACGAAGTCCTCATGCTTCTTCTGGTCCGCGGTCGAGGCCTTGGCGTTGAACGAGATCACCGGCAGCAGCTCCTCGGTGTTGGCGAACATCTTGTGCTCGATCACACCGCGCAGCTTCTCGTAGGACTGCCAGCTGGGGTTCATGCCGTTGTTCTGGGCACGTGCCCTCAGCACGAAGTTGACCACTTCATGGCGGAAATCCTTGGGATTGGAGATCCCCGCCGGCTTCTCGATTTTCTCCAGCTCCTCGTTGAGCGACTGACGATTGAACAGCTCGCCGGTCTCGGGGTCGCGGTACTCCTGGTCCTGAATCCAGAAGTCGGCATAGGTGACGTAGCGGTCGAAGATGTTCTGGCCGTACTCGGAGTAGGACTCGAGATAGGCGGTCTGAATCTCCTTGCCGATGAAGTCGACGTAGCGTGGCGCCAGGTACTCCTTGATATAGCGCAGGTAGCGCTCGTGGGCCTCCTTGGGCAGCTGCTCCTGCTCGAGGCGCTGCTCGAGCACGTAGAGCAGGTGCACCGGGTTGGCGGCGATCTCGTGGTTGTCGAAGTTGAACACCTTGGAGAGGATCTTGAAGGCGAAGCGGGTCGAGAGCCCGTCCATGCCCTCGTCGACGCCCGCCGAGTCGCGATACTCCTGGATCGACTTGGCCTTGGGATCGGTGTCCTTGAGATTCTCGCCGTCGTAGACGCGCATCTTGGAGTAGACGCTGGAGTTCTCGGGTTCCTTGAGCCTTGAGAGCACCGAGAACTGCGCCAACATGCGCAGGGTGTCCGGCGCGCAGGGCGCCTGGTTGAGCGATGAGTGTTCGAGCAGCTTCTTGTAGATGTTGATCTCTTCCGTGACGCGCAGGCAGTAGGGCACCTTGACGATATAGACGCGGTCGAGGAAGGCCTCGTTGTTGCGATTGTTACGGAAGGTCTGCCACTCGCTCTCGTTGGAGTGGGCCAGCACCACCCCGTCGAAGGGAATCGCGCCCATGCCCTCGGTGGGGTTGTAGTTGCCCTCCTGGGTGGCGGTCAGCAGCGGATGCAGCACCTTGATCGGTGCCTTGAACATCTCGATGAACTCCATCAGCCCCTGGTTGGCCTTGCACAACCCGCCGGAGAAGCTGTAGGCATCCGGGTCATCCTGGGAGTAGAGCTCGAGCTGGCGAATGTCCACCTTGCCCACCAGCGAGGAGATGTCCTGGTTGTTCTCGTCGCCGGGCTCGGTCTTGGAGATCGCGACCTGGTTGAGCCGCGACGGGTAGAGCCTGACCACCTTGAACTGCGAGATATCGCCACCGTACTCCTTGAGCCGCTTCGCCGCCCAGGGCGACATCACGCTTTTCAGGTAGCGCCGCGGAATGCCGTACTCCTTCTCGAGCAGCTCACCGTCCTCTTCGGGAGAGAACAGCCCCAGCGGCGATTCGAACACCGGCGAGCCCTTGATGGCATAGAAGGGCACCCGCTCCATCAGCAGCTTGAGGCGCTCGGCCAGCGACGACTTGCCCCCCCCTACCGGCCCTAGCAGGTAGAGGATCTGCTTGCGCTCCTCTAGGCCCTGAGCCGCGTGGCGGAAATAGGCGACGATCTGCTCGATCGCTTCCTCCATGCCGTAGAACTCGGAGAACGCCGGGTAGCGGCGGATCACCTTATTGGAAAAGATCCGCGACAGCCGGGAGTCCTTGGCGGTATCGATCACCTCGGGCTCGCCGATGGCCACCAGCATCCGCTCGGCGGCAGTGGCATAGGCGGTGGGCTCGCTGCGACACAGTTCCAAGTATTCCTGCAGGCTGATCTCTTCCTGCTGAACGCGTTCGTAGCGGTTCTGCACATGATCGAAGATGCTCATCGAAGCCTCCTTAAGCGCGGACCCTCGGCGGCGGCGTCGAACCTCATGCCGGTCGAGGTGACTCTATCAGCGTAGACAGAATTAGACGGCGCTGGATGGACACAGCCTCCGCCGATTCAACGCTAATCGCCTCGACAGGGCCCGTTACCCCTCAGAGCGCGTTTCCTCGAGCAAGTTCGTTGAATAACGTTGATCGTATGCGGGACTTGTACTGCAGAAGGCAGGAATCGCCGGGGATGCCCCCGGCGTAATGTGCGGTTCGTTGCATCGTAGCGTGGCGAGCGC
Organism: Franzmannia pantelleriensis; assembly: GCF_900102875.1. Taxonomy (GTDB): domain Bacteria; phylum Pseudomonadota; class Gammaproteobacteria; order Pseudomonadales; family Halomonadaceae; genus Franzmannia; species Franzmannia pantelleriensis. Next base: position 161,609 of record NZ_FNGH01000008.1, on the reverse strand, counting down.
TCGGCGGCCTCAGCGTGCAGCCTGCTCACGCACAGCGTCGAGGTCCCAGTCACGCAGCAGCTCTATCGCAACGTCCGGAGCGTCCAGGTTCTGCCCGTTCACCTGCAACAGGATGCGGCTATCCAACAGCAGGGAGACCTCGGCCCGGGCGCGATCAGCTTCCCACTTGACGATGGCCGTCTCGCGCCCCATGCGCTCGCGCTCGAGCTCGGGCTGGGCTGCAATCAGTGCGGGATTGTTGAACATCGCCGCCATGCCCTGAACCATGGGATTGTCGACCATCAGTGTCGCTTCCATCTGGCCGTCACCGCCCTCCTGGCGATATTGGCGCTCGACTATGGCGCCACCGCCCCCCAGCAAGGCGGCTGCCCCGCCGCCTCCGGCTGACTGGGCCTGCTCGGCGCTCCAGCCCGACGGGGGCTCGGGAAACGTCTCGGCGATGCGGCCGGATACCAGGCTGCGGATATCGCTGATAGCGAATTCCAGCTCGGCGATGGCGCCACCATAGTCCTCTTCCTGATAGCGCTCGAGGCCCAGTTCGATCTGCTCGACCACCTCATCGGCCAGCGCCGTCGCGGTGACCGGCAGCGTCAGGACGCTGCCCAAGAGCGCAATACCAAGCGTGCGTTTGTTATCCATGGTGGCTTTCCTCCTTCATGTGGCATTTCAACGCAGCAACCAAGCAGGTCACTGGGCTATTCATCTTCCAACGCCAACCAGCGCAGGTTACCCGCCAGGTGCACATCATCTTCGCCGCTGGCATCGATGCTGAACTCGGCGTCGAAGCGCTCGCCGTTGGCCACCAGCGTCAGCTCGCCGCTGACCTCATCGACCTCATGCTGGGTGAACCGGACCCGCACGGCATCATCATCGCGACCTGCCTGGACCGGATAACTGCCGGCGGATGCGCCCGAAGGCAGGTAGAAGTAGACCCCGTTGCCCATGTTCAGCATGTTATCGCGGCTGTTGGCCCGGGCAAACCTGGACTCGGTTTCGCCGTTGACGGTCATCTCATAGTCCACCTCGGACTGCAGCGTCAGCGGGAGATCCTTGACCGCCCCCTCGCTCGCCACTCGGCTTGCATCTTCGCCACGCCCATCGGCGGCCTCCAATTGCCAAGCCGCACTGACGTGTTCTCCGTACTCATCCAGGTAGACGCTGCCCGAGACCTGGCGCGAGAAGGTCCAGGCCATGCCATCGCCCCGGACATGGGCCTGGGCCTGATCGTCATCGGCATCGGAAAAACTCGCCACCTGATAGCGGTTACCCGCCTCGGCGCCTTCGGGCAGTACCAGCGACACCCAGGCACGCACGACATTGTCGGGATCGTCCTCGTGTGTGGCGTCGGTATAAATTGAGATAGCGTAGGGCCCCTCGGCATTGCTACCCCGGCGGGAAGCCCCGCCCCCTCGGGCGGGCCGGAAGTTATCGTTGCTGACCCCGCCGTAGCGCGGGTCATCCGCCGTGGTGTATTCCCCCGTGGAGGTGGCGGCACCGCTGATTGACAGCGTCGACTCGCCGCTCGGCACACTCTCCAGCAAACCTGCCAGCTCGCCGCTGCCAGCGCCGGAGGTGTCGGCTTCATTCCCTGCTTGCTGGGCATTGGACGCGTCATCGCACCCCGCCAACAAGCCCAGACTGGCGACAAGCACGCCTACCCGCCAGAGGCCACTGTTCAATTGGATCATGTCCGTTTAACTCCTAGCCGCATCGGTGTTATTCACTTGCTACCGGCCCACTCAGCGCTACTAATGTGTGGCTTCGGCCCCCTGCGCATGGCCGCTGGTCGCTGCCGCCTCGCCGGCCTTGCCCTTGAGCTTGCGGAACTTGGCAGAGAGGCCATCCAGCTTGGCTTCCCACTCGGGATCAGGGGTCTGCCCCTCGATGGTCTTGAAGTAGGCCTGCATCATGCAGGTGATGGCGAAAGGCTCGAGCACCGCCACCTTGACGCTCCAGGCGAACAGCAGCGCCACCACCACCCCCGTCGCCGACCAGCCGCCGGGAATCAGATAGGCCACCAGGGCCGCCGGCGCCAACATGATCAGGAAGATGACGAAGGAGAGCCCGTAGACGATCAGCGCCAGCCAGGCAGCATTCTTGAACATCGGCTTGAGGTTCTGGCCGTACAGCACCAGACCGTCCCGAGACGCTCCCCAGGGATTGTCGGCCCGGGTGCGAAAGCTATAGGCGAGGATCACCTCGTCGATGAAGCCCACCGCGATGCGCAGAAACATCTGCAGCAGCCGCAGAAACTGGCGCGCGCCGGGAATCGGCAGCAAGCCGAAAATGCCACGGACCAGGCCGGTGAGGACACGCAGCACCCCCTTGATCAATTGGTCCACGGCGAATAGGGCGCTGGCCTGGCCAAAGCGTTCCTTGACCGATGCCGTGGCATGCTGGATCTGGCTACGTCCCTGGGGCAGCGACTGGCCGTCGAGCAGTTCCACCAGCACGGCAATATGCCCGGCCTTGACCATGTAGAGCAGATACTCACGCAGTACGTACATGACGACCCCGACGATGCCGAAGCCGGCGACGCCGCCCCAGAAGGTGCTGGCGGCACGGAAGCCCTCATCGCCGAAGCCGCCGATGCCCCAGCCGACCCCGGCGCCAACGCCGGTCATCAACACATAGGCCAGCGCCACGCCGAAATAGACGGCCAGCCGAAATAGGATAAAAGGTAGCGTCTTGGCCATCAGCCCCAGAGACTGACCGATCCGAAAGTCCCACATGGGTCCCCCTAGCGTATGAGCAGATCATCAGGTACCGACAGACTAGACGGGCATCGACCCCGTGGCCCCCTTCATACGAACGGGGCCACTGGATCGTCCCGGCAGTGTTCCGCCATGGCCACTAGACACAGGGTCGGGTCGTCCACTCATCCGGCTCGGTGGGCCCACGCCGGCACTGGTGCTTGCGCTCTATCCGCACCAGCTCCCAGCGGCCATCCTCCCGCGGCGTGAAGGTCAGCCGATAGCGCCAGGCCCGAGAGGCATCGTCCTTCAGGTTGTTCAGAGTGAGCATGACGCGCACCTCGCCCGAGTCCCGCATCCACTGCTCGATACGCTCCTCGGTCACGGGGTTGGGCAGCTCCCTGCTGTAGTGGTCCCGGGCCAGGGCCACGGGATCATGCGTGGTGGTCACGCCGGGAAGGTCGAGGACGAGATAGTCCGCCTCGGCGGCCATCTCGGCCTGCCAAACACGCAGGATCGGCATGGGATAGGTGGGCGGCTGGCCGGCCCAGGCCAGTCGCATGCCCTCCTCACTCAAAGCGAGCGCAGTGGCGGGGCCCTGCCTGGGCATCGGCAGCTCAGCGGCCGCCGCCTCCGCGTCCCCCTGGGGCAACAGCCCACTGGGGAAGTGCTCGGCGCGCTCAGCCACACCGCCCGTCTCCAGCGAGTAGCGCTGCACGTCGCGGCCGCAGGCTGCCCATACACTGTCCCCCGTGGCCGAGAAGGCGACTTCCCGACACCCCTGCCCACCCGCCAGGGCCTGGCGCGGTTCACCGGTTGCCGGGTCCCAGAGCTTGAGCGAGGCATCGGGCATTACGCCGGGGTTCCAGCTGGTACTCGCCAGGAGACTGCCATCGGGACTGAACGCCAGGCCGGTGACGGGCAGCGCGCGGTCCACCTCCGGGGAGCGATGGCCATCCAGCCGGTGCTTGAGCCTGCCAGACGCCAGGTCCCACACCTTGAGTGACGACTCGGTGGCGCTGGCCAGAAGCGCCCCGTCGGGAGAGAACGCCAGTTGGGTAACGCTCGCCTCCAGCTCGAGCTCATGCTGCATGTCGGCGGCCGACCAGTCCGGCGAGCCACCGTCTTGTGCCCAGGCCAACGAGGCGCTCACCGCCAGGCCAAGGGCAATGACATAGCGCCACCCCCGCCGCTGGACATCAGAGACACCTGACCATCGATGAAACATCCTCACCTCCTGCATCGGAGAGCCTTGATTCCGCTCAGTGGGACATCGGCAGCGACAGCGTTTCGACGACGGCGACGCCGCCATACTCGAACTCGAGCGTCTCGACGTCCGCGGGATAGCGATAGAGCAGCTGGAAGTGACGCGGCTCATCGTCGGCCGGCAGCCAGAAGGGGTCCGGCTGCGGCAATGGACCGGCCTGGTAGACGCCCAGCAGCTCTCCCTCTGGCACACGCGGGCTCAAGCGGTGGCCGACTTCCATCATGCCGCCAACCTCGCCCTGGTTGGCCATCGCCGCCTCGATCCGGACCAGCGTCTCCCCCTCCTCGGCGACGTGGCCGGCGAAAGCGTCATGCAGCACCAGGTCATGGACCCGAAAGCGGATCGGACCGTCCTCTATCATCTCTCGCGGTTCGGCGTCCGGCTCGCGCTCGCCGTCCTCCAGTGCAAAGCGCAGCGCCGGGCGAATCTCGGAGGAGATACCGGTACCGCCAAACTGGGGCATATAGGCCACCAGCTCGATGTGCTCGGCGTCATCGGGTATCGGGAATACCGCCTCGCCGCCGGCCCAGGCATCGGGCAGCAGCGCCGGATCATCCGCCAGGTTGCTGAGCTCGAGGTCACGCACATAGGCGTGGCGACCGTCCACCACCGCCTGCAGCAGTCCCGGCGCCTCGATATACTCCATGACGCGTCGCAGCGCGGCCTCGGCATCGGGCTCGGCCGACGCTTCCAGCGCCCGGGCATCCACCGGCGTGCGCCACTCCCCTTGGCCGCGCAGGTCCACCACCAGCCACTGCATCCCCTCGGGCGACACCTCACCCTGCCAGCGGTCATGACGGCCGACGCCGTGAACGCCCAGCGACAGAAGATCATGGCTCGCCTGCCAACTCGCCGCGTTGCGCCCCTCATCGGGGTCGGCGCGCTCGCCCAGCAACGGCACCACGATGGGCGCGTACTGGTCGTGGTAGTAGTGCAGCGACAGCTGCGACAGCGTCTCGTCGGGCACGGCGAATGCGACCTCCCCCTGGCGCTGGGCCCCCGCCCGGGGCAGCACGAACTCATCCTCCAGGGCCGAACCGTCCGTCAGGGTCGGCCGCACCACCTGCCGGTCATCCACCAGCAGGTAGAGCTGGCGCTCCAGCGAGGCCACCAGCAATGGCTCGGGATAGCCCAGGCCGAACACCAGGTCGCTGGGCATCCAGCTGTCGAAACGTACGTCCAGTGTGGCCCAGCGCTGCCCGGGCGGCGGCGCCTGGCCGTTCAGCTCGTCGCTGAAGGCGATGTCCTTGACGTGCAGGGTGAAGGCACGGTTGCAGCCCAGGGCGGGCAGCCCCTCCCGCACCACCTCGGCGCAGGGCGATTGGGCCGCCGCCGGCGTCGCCGCCCCCAGGCCGAGCAAGGCCAGCAGCCCCGCCATGCCGAGTGCGGCCTTACGCGTGAGTGGCTGATTCATTGGCATCTCCTCAGTTGCAGCGGCCCCAGGAATCGACGATGAATTCGGATCCGGCGTCGGCCACGTCGCCAGCTGCCTGGCTGATGCCAGCCGAGTTGAGCCGGTCGAAGGCGCCCCCGGACACCAGCTCTCGCCCAATGACGATATTGATGTCATGGGCCTCGGCGAGACCGCCCAGGCCGGCGCTGACGGCGCTGCTGATCATCTCCTGGGCGGCGGCGTCCTGGGTGCAGCACAGCGGATCGCTGGCGGTAAACAGGCAGTCCCAGATGCTCTGCACCATGCCCACCGCGCCCATGGCGTTGTCGCCGGCACTCATCAGGGTCAGGATCCCCTCGACGAACTGACCACGGCGATCTCTCCCGTAGCCCAGCAGGTCGCCGGTGGCGGGATCGAGCTCCCACCAGGTCTGCGCATCATCACGTGCCGGCGCGTCGGGCAGAAGCAGTGCCTGCCCCTGGTCCAAACGCGCTGCGAAGTGCGCCTCGAGGTCGGGGTGCGGCTGCCAATCGAGTTCCAGCAGGCCGTCCAGGCTCACGACGTGCCGCCACTCGGCTCCTTCGTCGAGGTCATGCAGGAAGGCCTGGGCGGTGTTGCCCAGGGCGGCGCGCTTCTCCACCGCCAGCTCGGCCTCCAGCAGGGTGTCCAGCGCCCCCTGAGCGATTCGTGTCTCCGCCACCGCCTCGCCGTCGGGCACTGCGACGCGATTGTCGAGGATGTCGAAGCCCTCGCGGCGCCGGTGCTCGCCCGCCTCGAACTCCATCAGCGTCACGTAGCCCAGCAGATTGAGTCGCGTCAGCGCGACTCGCTCGGGATAGGGGCTGTAGGCCAGTCGCATGGCGGCAAGCTGATCCAGCACCAAGCGACGGGTGCTGCGCGATTCCAGGGCTTCGCCGATAAAACTGTCATCGCCCCGGGCGCCGAGGTAGGTCCCGGCCAGGGCCGCCTGGCGATTGTCCATCAGTCCCTCGTAGTGCCAGGCGGCCAGCTGGGCCGGTTGCACCCAGGTCGTCTGGCCGAGCACCTCCAGGGTGCTCAACAACTCGACCGCGCGCTGCTCGCGGAGCGCATCGTCGACGTCGAAGGTCTCGACACCCGCGCTGCGCCGTGCGGGACCGATCAGATCCATCACCGGACGTTCGACGGTATCTGTCTTGCGGCCCGGCGCCTCGGTGTGGAAACGCGCCATCACCGCAGTCAGCTCCGGCGGGGTATCCGCCGCCCCGGCGCTCAAACCGCCGACGCTCACTTCGCCCAGGGCACTGCCGGCCTCGCCGAAGGCGCCGGCAATGGAGGCATCCGAGCCAAGCTCGACCACGCTGCCGTCGGCCATGATGGCGTCCTGGCGCTCGAGGCTGTCGCCCAGGCGCAGGTAGGGTACCCACTGCTCCTGATCAAACAGGGCCTGCGGCAAGGCATCGAGATCAACGCTTGCGTCAAGCAGCGACTGGGGCGACGGCATCTCCATGGGGTAGAGCTCCAGGTGCAGCTGCCGCCCCAGCAGCTCGGCGGCAGGCATCCGGTGCGCGAAGGCCACCGTCTCGTTTAGCCGATCGCCCTCGAGCTGCTCGGCCACCACTTCGATGGTCAGCCAGTGGCGTGCATCCTCGGGAAGCGCCTCGGGATAGTGACGCTCGACGTCGCCCGTCTCAATCAGACGATCTCCCTCGGAATGCCCGGGGAGGGCCGGATCGTAGTCCAACCAGCCGTCGTCGGTGCGTCGCTGCACCCACCAGTGGTCCGCCGGGACAGCCTGCGAGGCGTCGGCGGCCGCCAGGGAGCCATCCAGCAGCGCCGTCAGCGCCTCGGCCTGGCGTCGGCCGTCGGCCAACAGCCGTGTCTGCCGTGCGTCGGCCGACGCCCGCTGCTCAAGCAACGATTCGGCCAGCTCTCCGGGGTCGCTCTCGAGCCGCTCGGCCAGTGCCGCGACAGAGGCACTGGACAGGTCCATCTCGACGGCGCCGTCCGGCCGCCAGGCCACCGGCTCATTGGACCAAGCCGACTCGAGCCGTACGAGCGCATCGTCCGACAGCGCGGTGCGGGCCAGACGCACCGTGTGACCGGCCTCCTCCATCAGCGCCGCCAGCAGCAGGGCACGATCCAGACTGGAGCCCATACGATCCTGCATCACCCCGTGAGCCCCGCGCAGCTCTCCGGCATAGGGCAGCCAGCGGGTCTCGTCGCGCACCCAGGCAAAGAGCGCATCGGGGTGATTCCCCACCGCCTGCTGAGCATCGCTCACCCTGAGGTTCTCCCAGGGCAGTTCCTGGTAGGCGTCGCGCACGTTGCGGTCGAGGTTCAACACCCGCTGTTCGAGATAGCGCTGGTCGCTCTCGCTCATGCCGGGCGCACCCGGGCACATCATCGCTGCCGAGGCCATCGGCGCCAGCGTCAGCGAGAGGCCCAACAGGGCTAGCCTACTCATCACGCCCCACCTCCAATGTCTTGTGCTGATTCGCTCCCACGCTGAATGCCCGACGCTGCTCACCCGCCTGGGTTTCCACCACCAGCTCATACTCGCCCGCGTCCAGCTCAACGGGGTCGTCATCCACGCGTCCCAGCGCGACCTCGTCGCCTTCGGCGTCGAGCACCCGCCAGGTGGCGGCCAGCGCCTGAGCGAGCCCTTCTATCAGCTCGTCGCCGTCGTGGCTGTCGAAGTATTCCCCGCCGCCCTGGGCGGCGAAGCGCTCGAACTCGGCCTGCAGGCCTATCTCGTCGATATGAAAGCCGACGATATTCAGGCGCACATCGACGCCCTCCTCGATCAGCGCATCGACTGACGCGGCCACGTCACCGTCGCAGGTCTCCTCGCCGTCGGTGAGCATCACCACCAGCCGCGGCTGGTCCTGGTAGCCGTCGAGGTCATCAAGCACCGCGTCGATGGAGGCCGCCAGCGGCGTACGCGCCAGGTTGATGGCCTGGATGTCCGCCATGACGTCGCGCACCTCGTCGTGATTGCCGGCACTGGGCGACACCAGCAGCTCGGTCTCGCAGCTGTGGGGTTGGGTATGCCCGTAGGCGCGCAGGGCCACCGGCACCTCCTCGGGAATGCGTTCGTCGAGGGTCTGCTGGACGATGCGCCGCGCCACCTCGATGCGCCGCCCACCTTGCATCTGGCGCAGCATCGAGCCCGAGGCGTCGAAGATCAGGTGCACCACACCGCCGGCTACCGCCGGCTGCGCCGAGTCGGCGTTGACCACCGCCAGGCTGCCCGGCTCAGGCGGTTCCTGGTAGCGCTGCTCCACCGCCAGCATGAACTCGCTGGGCTGGCGCAGCTCGCGCATGCCGGCCTCAAAACCGCGAATCAGGTCGGTGCGGTCGACGGCATAGCGATAACGACCATCCGCCACCTGGGCCCAGCTCAGCATCTGATTCTGGTACCAGCGGTTCTCTTCAGTGTCCTTGCGTGAGCCATGGGTGATCTCCAGGCTGAAGATCCGCGGCCGAATCTCGGAAAGCGGCTCCCAGGCCGCCAGGTCACGACCGGTCTGTTCGGCGTCGGTGATCAGGAAGATCGCCCGCTGCCCTTCGCGCTGCGCCAGCGCGCGGCTGGCCAGGGCCAGCGCCGGCTCCGAGTTCGAACTACTGAAAGTACCGTCATAGGCCGCAAGGGTCTGGGCCACTTGGTCGGGTTGGGTGGCCCAGCCATCGATCAGCAGGGGGCCGCCCAACGGCAGCATGTTGAAGACTTCCTTGTCGGGCGCCAAGCTCTCGGCAAAGCGGTTCAGCGCCTGGTAAATCGCCGGTTGGTGAGTGGACAGGCTGCCGCTGCCATCCCACAGGAAGACGATGGAGCGCGGCGGCTCGGTGACCGTGAGGCGATACTCGCCTTGCGGAATATCCACCGCCTCGGCCTGGCGGCGTCCGCTGCCGGCCGCTGACCAGTCGAGCGGCACGATCTCACCTTGCGGGCCATGCAAGGTGGCCCGCAGCCGATCGCGCGCCGGCTCTTCCAGTTCAAACGCCAGGGTGTTATCCGGCGCCTCGAGCGTCAGGGTGTAGTGACGCGTATCCCCGGGCTCGTCGACCCTCCCCACGACCCGTTCGGCGAGGGCATAGGGGGCCTCGGCGTGGCTATCGAGGTCCTCGACCTCAGGCGCCTGCACCTGGCCATCCTGTTGCTCCGCCTCCCGCGGGCCGCGGGGACTATCCAGCCCCCAGTGACCGAGAATCGAGCGACCGCTGCCCAGGGCGTCTGCCTCGAGTGCCTGCAGCGCTTCGGGAATTCGCCAACTGGCCCGACGCTCGTCTTCCGGCACGGCCGGCTCGTCGAAGACCAGACGCAGGTAGCGCACCTGCGGTGCGTCGGATAGCACCAGGGTCGCCACACCCTCAGCGTCACGCGAGAGGCTCCAGTCGGCCTGGTGCTTCCAAGGCCCTACCGGTGATTCCATCGCGGAGTACACCGCCACCTCCTCCACCGGCAGGCCGTCCCAGTCGAGGTTCTCGATCCAGCGCAGCTCATCGATACGCGCCGCTCGCTGCTGGAGAAAGGCGAAAACCATCTCGATACGCTCGCCGTTGATGCGCTGGCCGCGACTCGCGCGCCGCTCGCCCATCAACCCGCGATGGCTGTAGCGCTGTCCCTGGAAGCCGTAGAGGCGATCGATATCCGGCAGGGTATAGAGCCAGTGCCCGCCCAAGTCGCGGTCCAGCAGGTCGTGATGCCGTTCGGCCAGTTCCCCGCCAGGCTCCCCCAGCACCCGCAGCTCGCCACTGCCGTGGCGAGAGCGCCGACGCTCACCGTCGGCAAGAAATATCGACAGCGGCCGCAGCTGCACATAGCGTGCCGCCAGCGGCTCATCGAAGGCGAAAAACTGCTCGCCGTCGCGGCTGTCCAGCTCCAGGGTCGTCACCACCTGCAGATCATCAAGGGACTCGCCCAGCGAGATCTCGACCGCTTGCCAGCGATAGCTGTGCGCATGCAGCGAGCGCTGATTGAAGGCCAGGCCATGCACGTGGCCCCCGTCACCGGCCAGACGAATCGGTGGCAGGGGCTCGCCCGGGTCGGCATCGACTTCGATGGAGCTGCCCGCACTGGCCATACCATCGATCAGGAAGTTCCCCCCGCGGGCGATGCCACCCAGGTCGCTGTCCAACGCATCGTTATCGGTGTCGACGAAGTACGCACCCAGCCCCTCCCAGGCCAGATCCACCTTGCCGTCGAGCGGCTCGGGCACGCTGGCAACCGGCTGTGGATCCAGGGCAGCGGCCGACGGATCGATGTCCAGATCATGGCGCGCCGTATGCTCCCCCACCGCTACGAACAGCGACGGCGGATCACTCTCCAGCAGCTCGGGGGGCAGCGTCCAGGTCAGGGTCAGTTGGCGCTCCTCTCCGCCCTCCAGCGTGAGGGATTCAGGCAGCCCCTCAAGCGACCAGCCAGCCTGGCTGGCGTGGGCTTTCAACGGCAGTTCCAGGGGTGTCTCATCCTGATGGCTGATTGTCAGGCGGGTCTCGATGCGCTGAGCGTGCGGCTGGAAAGGCGCCACTTGCCGGCTCTCGCTGTCCAGCTCGATCTCGATGGGCGCCGTGTCCGGTCTATACGGCTGCGCTGGATCTTCCAGGGTCAGGCTGCTAAGACGACGACCCAGTGAGGCCCGGAGATACCACTGCTCCCCCCCGGGTAGGGTCACGGCATGACGATGCCGTTCGTCAGTCTCCTCGATCTCGAGCTCACTGCCCGCGGCATCCACGAAACGCAGTCGATCCCCAGGACGCCGCGCCTCTACATGCAGGGTGCGCGGCTGCTCGGTAACGGGCAGTCGCAGATAGCCCTCGGTATCATCCACGCCCCCCATCTCGGCATCGATGATGCCATCCTCGGGGACCAGAGGCGCCTGCTCAACGTCCTGCGCAAACCCGATCGCCCCCTGATGGTGCCAGGGATCGCCGATGCCGAGTCGAACGGTGTAGGACGCTTGCGCAGGCGACTCCCCCTCGAGTCGCAGGACATAGTCGCCGGGGGGCAGCATCCGACTGATCCGCGTGGCCTCCTCCAGGTCGAGGGTGCGCAGCAGCTCGTCCCCCTGCCAGAACAGCCGGGCCTCGAGCGTCCCGTCTGCCGGTGGCTCGACATCCAGCACCAGCCGGTTGGCGCCGGGCAGATGAAAGTGGAAGTGGTCTTCATCATCCTCGCTGTGGAAATGCCCCTCGACGGAGGCGCCCAACCATAGCGGATTGGCATCCTCCGGCTCGTCGTTGGGCTCCATCTCGCGGCCCGGCTGGGGCTCTCCCAGGGGCAGGGCCTCGAGACGATAATCGCTGTTTTCTCCTTCGAGGCGCACCTGATAGCGCCCCGGCAGCAGACGCACCGGGCTTAACCGCCGCTGCGGCAGCGGGTCCCCGCGCCGGGACTGCTCACTGTCGAGAAAGGGGCGACGATCGCCATCATGGTAGAGCGCCAGGCGTTCGATGGGATCGCCTTCGGCCTGGAACGCCCAGACCTGAGTCTCATCGCTGACCAGGAGCTCGAACCAGGCGGTATCTGCCCCCGCGAAACGGCCCTGGCGGACCTCATCAGCCCTGAGCACCGCAGCCCAGTCGCGATCGTCGTTGGGGGTATCCACCCAGCCTTCCCGATCGGGCAAGTCCGTCTCGATCAGCCGCACCTGGGTGGGTATCGGGTCATCGGCCCGCCGCGACAGTCGCAGCTGCAGCAGGTAGTCCCCTGCTGCAAGCTGCATCTGATCGAACAGCGCCTCGGCTGGCCCATCCCGACACACCGGGTCACGGTCATCGCGCTGGCTCAGGCAGACCTCGATATCGCGATCCGTGTCGCCCACCACATCCAGGCGCTGACCCACCGCCGACTCATCCAGGGAGAAGGCCAGGTACTGGCGCTCGCGCGGCACCAGCTCCAGCGCCATCGTCTCGCCAAGCCCGAACCACCGTGCCTCCTCCTCCGACGCGGCCTCGCCCGCCACGACGTCTTGCTCATCCGCAGCAGGCGCGGGGCGTTGACCATCCTCGATCAGCGCCAGCCCGACCCGACCAATCGCGCTCCCCTCAGGGTTGCGCAGGTGCAGGCGAACGTCCCCGGCAAGATCCAACTGCCCCCAGTGGTGCTGCACCGGTGAATCCGCCTGTACCTCGGCAATCCGCTCACCGGCGTCATTCTCGATCCAGGCGTCCAGCGATACGCCCAGTTCACCCAGCAGCTCGAGCCGCCATAGCAGCGCCTCGGCATCCTCTTCCGGCCGCAGGGGGATCTCGTGCTCTGGCACATCGAGATGGAAGAACCACTGTCGATCCGGCGTCACCTCCAGGTCATCTGCTTCGTCGGGCCCCACCTGGCCACGCACCCGCAAACGTCCGGCTTCGGTCAGGGCCAGCTGGTACTCGCCCCCCGCCGCCTGGGGCAGTAAGCTGATAAGGTGCTCTCCTGGCGGAACTATCAGCTGCTGGAGACGCTGCCTGGGCTGGGATGCACTGGCTTCGAGGGACAGCAGTCGTGTCTCCACGGCGGCGGCCTCCTCGGGCTCTGCCTCACCGAACTGGGCGACCCCACTCGGCGCCGACGCCTCTTCCTCGGCGGGCCAGGAGAACCGCGCCTTGATGGCTGCCTCGGTATCCCCCTGCAGTTCGATCTGCCACACCCGGTCGGTGTCGTTGTCATCCAGCCCCCACCAGAACAGGTCACGATCATCGCCGGATACCTCGCCGACCAGCCTCGCCTCGCCGCTAACCGACTGGGCTTGCTCAGGCGTGTCATTAGGTTCTTGTGAGAACGTCATTTGCGGATAAGCATCGACACCCTGCGCCACTACCAGTGCCAGCAGCGCCACACCCGCTCGGCCTGCGACTCGCATCCTGATTCCCCTGCTGTTTTTGTCTGACCCCAGCCTAGTGCACACCATCAAGGCTTCCCCCGTTCATTCAGACGGGGACAGATCGCAGGCGTCACCGGAAGATGAGAGTCACAATATTCGCTATGGTGACCCTACCCCCATCGCCATATGAGGCCATCATGCTAGCGCGCGACGACTCCGACATTACCGCCGTCTCCTTTCGCCTGCGTGCCGCTGGGCTGCTGGCAGGCATCGCCTTGCCTGTCGCAGCCGCCGCACTCCCGCCTCCCGACACCACACCTCTACTCCGCGTCAGCGGCGATATCGCCACCCCCAATGTTGGCGAGGAGGCGCACATCGACCGCAGCCTGTTCGCCAGCCTGCCCCGCCAGACGCTGGATACGACAACCGTTGTCACCGATGGCGTCAGCCACTTCGAAGGGGTCCTGATGCGCGACCTGCTCGATGCCGTCGGCGCTCAGGGAGATGAAGTCGTCGCCACGGCGCTGAACGACTACATCATCGACATCCCCATGCAGGATTTTCACGATTACGATGTACTGCTGGCCGACACCATGGACGGCGAAACGCTCACCCCCCGGGACAAGGGGCCGCTGTGGATCGTCTACCCGCGTGACGACCACAGCGAGCTACAGGACATCCGCTACGACTACCGGTGGGTGTGGCAGCTCGAACGACTCGAGATTCGCTGATGGTCTGGCGCCGCCGCCCGGCCTATGCCCTGCCGGCCCTGGCGATGGTCGCCTTCGCCGGACTGCTGACGTTCTCCCTGGTGCGATTGATCCAGGTCGAGCAGGACATGCGCAGCAACGTCAGCGAAAACATGCTGTGGGTTATCACCCAGGCGCAGGTGGCCAGCCACCGGCTCGATGAAGAAGTGCATCGCCTCACGCTGGGTGACCCGTCCGCCCGGCCGGCACTCCGTTATGACGTGCTGACCAGCCGGCTGGTATTGCTCGATGAGGGGCCTCAGCGTCGCTACCTGGCGGCGCTGGGGTTCGCCGAACGGGTCGATGACGCCTTCGAACGCCTGGCGGCCATCGAACCGCAACTCGACGCCATCGCGTCAGACGCAGTGGCGGTGGCCGATAGCATCCATGCCGAGCTCAAGCCATTGATGCAAGATCTCAACCGCATTGCCAATGCCGTGATGGTCGAGGAGTGGGAAACCACCGGTGAACGCCTCGACCGGCACCGCGACAGCACCCTGCAGGTGATCGCGTCGGTGGTGGGACTGATGCTCTGCGGGTTGGCCCTGGGCTATTTGCTCATTAGTGCGCTGCGTCAGCGCCGCGCCGCCCAACAGGCGCTGGCCGAGCATCGCGACCAGTTGGAAGTCGAAGTGGAACGTCGCACCCAGGATCTCGAGGCGGCGCGACATCGCGTGGCCGCTGCCATCGATACGGCACCGGACGCCTTTGCCGCCTTCGATACCGATGGACGGCTGGCATTGGTCAATCCCAAGCTGATCCAGATGCTGCCCGAGGCCAGTCGCGCACTTACCCTGGGGTGCTCCCTCGAACACGCCCTGGCGGTACTCCGTGAGTGCGACGATAACGGCGAATTGGAGGACGCCGCCAACGATCCTCGCGAACGTACGCTACGCTGCGACCTGCATATCCCCGAGCTGGGCTGGTTGCAGCTGACCATGAGCGCTAGCCGCGATGGAGGTCATGTCATGCGGCTGGCCGATATCACACCTTACAAGCAGGCCACCGAGGCGCTGCAACGCGCCCTGCAGCGCGAACGCGGCGTCAGCGACTTCTACCGCAGCTTCGCGGCCATGGTCTCGCACCAGTTCCGCACTCCGCTGGCGGTGATCGACTCCGGCCTGCAGCGCCTGCAGCGGCGCGGCGAGCGCCTGGGTGGCGAGGAGCGACAGCAACGCTACCGACGCCTGCGCGACGCGGTCGCTCACATGACGCGTCTGGTAGGCAGCTCGCTGACCGCCGCCCGCCTGGATGGCGGCCAGATCGAAGCCGCTTCGACTCGCTGCGACCTGCGCCAACTGGCGGAGCAATGCTGTCGCCTGCATGGCGAAGCCAGCGGCACATCGCGCATCCACCTGAGCCCCAGCGATGACGCGCCGATCATGGCCTACTGCGATCCCGTGCTGGTCGAGCAGATCCTCACCAACCTGCTCTCCAATGCCCTCAAGTATTCGCCCGATGACAGCGCCGTCGAGGTCTGCCTGGGGCATGACGAGGCGGGCATCTACTGTGCCGTTCGCGATTACGGCCGCGGCATCGACGCAGCGGATCAAGCGCAGCTGTTCGCACGTTTCTTCCGCTCCTCCAATGCCACCGACCAGCCTGGCATCGGACTGGGGCTCAATATCGCCCGTCATCTGGCACGCATCCAGCATGGCGACATCGACGTCCATTCGCGCCCCGGCACAGGCACCACCTTCCGCTTGCTACTGCCGCATGCCGATACGGCCGCTATTGAAACGGGAGAGGCTCAATGACACCCACCACGGCCCCGCGATCGCCGCTGATCCTATGCGCCGAGGATCAACACGACCTGCGTCACGACATCTGCGAAGAGCTCAAGGAAGCCGGCTACGGCGTGATCGAAGCCGCCGACGGCGACGAGGCAATGCGTCAGCTCGAGCAGGCGGCTCCCGATCTGATCCTGTGCGATATCAACATGCCGGGGCATAACGGCTACCGCATACTCGAGGACATCCGCCAACGCCGACCCGACCTTGCCGATACGCCTTTCGTGTTTCTCACCGCCCTCTCCGGTCCTAGCGAAATCATCGACGGCAAGCGTCTCGGCGCCGATGACTACCTGGTCAAACCGGTGGATTTCGACCTGCTGCTGGCCACCGTCGATGCCCGCCTGCGTCAGGTGCGGCGCATGCGTCATAAGGCCCACGAGGAAATCGATGAGTTGCGCCGGGCCATGGGCCAACTGCGCCACGAGATCTCCCAGCAGGCCTTCGGCGCTGCCACCCGTGCGCTGGACCTGGTGGCACCGGGCATGGTGCTGCTCGACCACGACGGCAAGCACCTATTCGCCAACCGTCAGGCCCAGCAACTGGTCTGTGAGCAGAATGGCCTGCGCCTGGACGACTCCTTGATGGCGCTCGGCAAGCGTGACTCCAGGACCCTGAAGAAGATGCTCGACGACGCCCTGGCCGCTAGCCAGGCAGGTGAGGACACGACCCGCTGCCTACGCCTGCCGCGCCCCGGCGAACGCCGTGACCTGCTGTTGCTGGCCTGTTCGCTCCCTCATCCCGATACGGCGATGGTCACGGCCCCTTCGGTAGTGATAATGCTGGCCGACCCCGAGCACCGCGGCCAGCTCTCCCAGCAAATGCTGGCCAGCCTGTTCGGCCTGACGCCCGGCGAGGCACGCATCGCCGTGGCGCTGGCCGAGGGCTGGCGCACCGAGGAGATCGCCGAACGGCTGTCGATCGCCACCACCACCGTGGCCTTTCACTTGCGCAACCTGTTCCAGAAGACCGACACCCACCGCCAGGCCGATTTGATCGCCCTGCTGCTGGCCGGCTCAATGGCCTGCTACGCCGACGCCTAGAGCCGCGCCGCCAGCCGCGTCCCCTGATCGATGGCGCGCTTGGCATCCAGTTCGGCGGCTTCATCAGCGCCACCGATGATCTCCACCGCCACACCGGCCGCCTGCAGCGGTGCCAACAGTTCACGCACCGACTCCTGCCCGGCACACACCACCACGCTATCGACCTCGAGCAGGCGCGGCTCACCGTCGTGGCGGATATGCAGGCCAGCGTCGTCGATGCCCAGGTACTCGCAGCCGGCCAGGCTCTCGACACCGCGCTGCTTGAGCGCGGCACGGTGCACCCAGCCGGTGGTCGTGCCCAGGTGCTTGCCCGGCTTGGAGGCCTTGCGCTGTAGCAAGTACACCTGGCGCGGCACCTCGGGGCGCTGGCGCGGCTTGAGCCCGCCGCGCTCGGCGACGCCCAGGTCGACCCCCCACTCATCGCACCAGGCATCGCGGTTCAGCGCGGGATGATCGGCGTGGGTCAGCAGCTCGGCGACGTCGAAGCCGATACCGCCGGCGCCGATGATCGCTACCCGCCGACCGACCCGCTCGGGGTGGGTGATCGCCGTGGCATAGCTCATCACCTTGGGGTGGTCGCTGCCCGGCAGTTCGAGACGCCGCGGCCGTACGCCACTGGCCAGCACGACCGCGTCGAAATCGCGCAGCGCATACGGGTCGGCCTCGCAGTTGAGGCGGACCCGCACGCGATGCTTGTCGAGCATCACCTTGTAGTAGCGCAGGGTTTCGTCGAACTCCTCCTTGCCGGGAATCTTACGCGCATGGTTGAACTGGCCGCCGAGCTCAGCGGCGCGCTCGAACAGCGTGACCCGGTGGCCGCGGCTGGCCGCGGTCACTGCAGTGGCGAGCCCGGCGGGCCCGCCGCCGACTACCGCGATATCGCGCGGTTCGGCAGCGGGTTCGATGACCAGCTCAGTCTCATGGCAGGCGCGGGGGTTGACCAGGCACGAGGTCAGCTTGCCCTGGAAGGTGTGATCCAGGCACGCCTGGTTGCAGGCAATGCAGGTGTTGATCTCGGCGCTGCGCCCCCCGGCGGCCTTGGCCACCCACTCGGGGTCGGCGAGGAAGGGGCGCGCCATGGAGACCATGTCGGCATGGCCGTCGGCCAGCACGCTCTCGGCCACTTCCGGCATATTGATACGGTTGGTGGCAATCATCGGAATCGACAGCGCCTCCTTCATGCGCCGCGTGACGTCGGTAAAGGCTGCTCGCGGCACGCTGGTGACGATGGTCGGCACCCGCGCCTCGTGCCAGCCGATACCGGTATTGATCAGGCTGGCGCCAGCGGCCTCGATAGCGCGCCCCAGGGTCACGATCTCGTCCCAGCTGCTGCCCTCTTCGACCAGATCGATCATCGAGAGTCGGAAGATGATCAGGAAGTCCTCTCCCAGGGCGGCGCGAATCCGGCGCACGATCTCCACCGGGAAGCGCATGCGATTGTCGAAGCTGCCGCCCCAGGCGTCGTCGCGCTGGTTGGTGCGCCGACACAGGAACTGATTGATCAGGTAGCCTTCGGAGCCCATCACCTCGACCCCGTCATAGCCCGCCTCGCGAGCCAGCGTGGCGCAGCGCACATAGTCGTCGATCTGCTGCTCGACCTCGTCAGCGGAGAGGGCCCGCGGCATGAACGGGTTGATCGGTGCCTGCAGCGCCGAGGGGGCCACCAGCTCGGGCGAGTAGGCGTAGCGCCCGGCATGCAGGATCTGTAGGCACAGCCGCCCGCCCTCGGCGTGCACCGCCTCGACCACCGGCCGGTGACGCTCGGCCTCCTCGCCACTGGTCAGTTGGGCGGCACCTTGGAACACCGCACCTTCGGGATTGGGTGCGATGCCGCCGGTAACGATCAGCCCCACCCTGGCGCGGGCGCGCTCGGCATAGAAGGCGGCGAGGCGCGCAAAACCGTCGGGCGCCTCCTCGAGATTGGTGTGCATGGAGCCCATCAGCACGCGATTGGGCAGCGTCACACTGCCTATGGTGAGGGGACGGAACAGGTGTGGATAGTCGGTCACGGTGGCTGCCTCATTTTCGGCAAGATTCAAACAACTGTATGATAGTTCTGCGGTAGAGTGTAGACGAACCGCCCAGGGACTCAATCCCGACCAAGGCCGTAACGGCATTCCGCCATCGCCAAGGAGCCCGCATGTCCGACCTTGCCGTCACCCCCGTTGAACGCCACTCGGTGCCCCTCGAGCAGGGCGCCATACACCTCACCCGCTTCCGCCCGGCGGGGACACCGCGCGGCTGCGTGCTGTGCTGGCATGGCGCCATCGAGTCGGGGCGTATCTTTCACAGCCGCTCGGGCAAGGGCCTGGCCCCATGGCTGGCGCGCCAGGGCTACGAGGTATTCGTCGCCGACCAGCGCGGCCGCGGCGAGGCGCCGCCGCGGCCCGCCCGAGGCGTTGCGTTGGATCAGACTGATGTCATCGTCGATGAGATCCCCGCTGCCATCGAGGCCTGCCTGGCGCTCTCCGGCGCCGAGCGACTGCATCTGATCGCCCACTCCTGGGGCGGGGTGCTGTTTGCCTCGAGCCTGGCACGCTTTCCGGCGCTGCGCGATCGCATTGGCCGCCAGGCCTACTTCGGTACCAAGCGTAGCGTGAAAAGCTGGACGCCACAGCGGCTGCTCTATGTGGATCTGATCTGGAAGGGATTGGCGCCGCTGGCGAGGGGACTGTGCGGCTACCTGCCGGCGCGGGCGCTGCGCTGGGGCAGCGACGACGAGTATGCCGGCAGCCATCGCCAGGGCGCCGACTGGGTACGCCCAAGGCCCTGGATCGACCGCCGCGACGGCTTCGACTATGCCACTGCACTGGCCGACGGCGGCCTGCCACCGGTGCTACATATCGCCGGAGCAGCGGATCGTGCGCTGGGCCACCCGGATGACGTGGCACGCTTCGCCGCCGAGTGCGGCCCACACCGCCAGCGCCAAGTGACGCTGGGGCGCGACCTGGGGCTCGACCGCGATTACGGCCACCTCGATATGCTCACCCACCCGCAGGCGATGCAGGAGATATTCCCACTACTGATCGAATGGTTCGAGGAGGGCTGACAGCAAAAACCCCGAGCCGGAGCTCGGGGTTTGCAGAATTCGTAAGTGTCGATATGGCGGACCGGACGGGACTCGAACCCGCGACCTCCGGCGTGACAGGCCGGCATTCTAACCAACTGAACTACCGGTCCGCATGGTGGGTGATACCG
>NZ_FNGH01000008.1:0-141458 GCF_900102875.1 Franzmannia pantelleriensis | reverse complement strand
CTGCCGGGCGGAAAAGTGGCGGACCGGACGGGACTCGAACCCGCGACCTCCGGCGTGACAGGCCGGCATTCTAACCAACTGAACTACCGGTCCGCTGTATTTCCTACGCATCCGACCCTGCTGTCTCAGGCACCATCGCTATCTGATGGTGGGTGGTACTGGGTTCGAACCAGTGACCCCCAGCTTGTAAGGCTGGTGCTCTCCCAACTGAGCTAACCACCCCTCGGTACGTGGCGACGCATTCTACAGTGCAGCGGTGCGATGTCAACGCTTTTTGTATCCTGCAATGCGCATCAAGGCAGCCACGCTTTCGGTTAGCTTTCATCGACTTGCCCGCATGGCCTCAGCGATCGTCTCGGCCGCTTCATCGATCAGCGAGGCCTGAGTCCGGCCCGACATCTTGCGCGGTTTCCAGTCGTGCTCGCCGTCTTCGAGAAAGTGCAGCTGGGTCTGACTTGGCAAGCGATACCCGGTGACCTCTTCGCGGGTGCCGAACGGATCGCGAGTGCCCTGCAGCACCAGGATCGGGCAGGCCAGCAGTGGCCAGTGCGAGAGGCGCGTCGTGTCAGGCTTGCCCGGCGGATGAAAGGGGTAGCCACATAGCACCAGTCCGGGCGCCTCGTCGCGAGCCGCCAGCAGGCTTGCCGCTCGCCCCCCCATCGACTTGCCTCCCAGCCAGGGCGTAGGCAGCGAATTATGTGACACGATGTCGCACCAGGCGGCCAGCTCATCGACCAGTTTATCGATTCGCGGGGGCGGGCGACGACGCCCTTCCAGGCGCATTGTGCGCATGTAATCGAACTCCACGCCGAGCGCCTGAACGCCGTGCCTGGCGAGCGCCTCGCGCAAGCGTTGCATGAACGTGGAATCCTGCCCAGCGCCTGCACCGTGGGCCAGTATGACCCGCCCCAGATGCACCTCCCCGGTCACCTCCAGACGCCCGTGAGCCACCACGTCGAGGGTGCCCTGGCGGCCTTCGAGGAGCCACTCCGCCACCTGCTTTGGCACCACTCCCACCTCGTTACCTCCCTGCATGCGCGTCACGTTATTCTCCTGATAGGGTCTACGCTTAAGCGTGGATTGGATGTTCAGCTTAGGCGGCGGCTGCGCTAGAATCGCCACCCGATATCTTGATCTGCATCATCATGCGGGCGGTCGCGCCCGGGCACACTAGTGCCCGGGACGTCTCCCCCACACGCGTTCGATGGGAACCTGACATGAGCACAGCATTTGAACACCCGACCTACAACTACAAGGTAGTTCGGCAGTTCGCGATCATGACGGTGGTCTGGGGCATCGTTGGCATGGCCATCGGTGTCATCCTGGCCGCGCAGCTGGTCTGGCCGCAACTGAACCTTGGGCTGCCGTGGACGAGCTTCGGCCGCCTACGCCCGCTGCACACCAACGCCGTCATCTTCGCCTTCGGCGGCTCGGCGCTGTTCGCCACCTCCTACTACGTGGTCCAGCGCACCTGTCAAACGCGTCTGATCTCAGACAAGCTCGCGGCCTTCACGTTCTGGGGCTGGCAGGCGGTGATCGTCGCTGCGGTGATCACCCTGCCGATGGGCTTCACCACCTCCAAGGAGTATGCCGAGCTGGAGTGGCCGATCAACATCCTGCTGGCCGTGGTATGGGTCACCTATGCCATCGTCTTCCTGGGCACGATCAAGATACGCAAGACGCCGCATATCTATGTCGCCAACTGGTTCTTTGCCGCCTTCATCCTCACCGTCGCGGTGCTGCACATCGTCAACAATGCGGCGATCCCCGTCACCATGATGAAGTCGTACTCGATCTACGCCGGCGCCATCGACGCCATGGTGCAGTGGTGGTACGGCCACAACGCGGTCGGGTTCTTCCTCACCGCCGGCTTCCTGGGCATGATGTACTACTTCGTGCCCAAGCAGGCCGAGCGTCCGGTCTACTCCTACCGCCTGTCGATCGTGCACTTCTGGGCGCTGATCATCATCTACATGTGGGCCGGCCCGCACCACCTGCACTACACCGCCCTGCCCGACTGGGCCCAGTCGCTTGGCATGATCATGTCGATCATCCTATTGGCACCCTCCTGGGGCGGCATGATCAACGGTATGATGACCCTCTCCGGGGCCTGGCACAAACTGCGCACCGACCCGACCCTGCGCTTCCTGGTGGTGGCCCTGTCGTTCTACGGCATGTCGACCTTCGAAGGGCCGATGATGGCCATCAAGACCGTCAACGCGCTGTCGCACTACACCGACTGGACCATCGGCCACGTGCACTCCGGGGCGCTCGGCTGGGTGGCGATGATCACCATCGGCTCGATCTACCACCTGCTGCCGCGTCTCTACGGCCAGACCGATATGTATTCGGTCAAGCTGATCGCCGTGCACTTCTGGCTGTCGACCATCGGTACCGTGCTGTACATCGCCGCGATGTGGGTCAACGGTATCCTGCAAGGCCTGATGTGGCGGGCCGTGAACCCGGACGGCACCCTGATGTACACCTTTATCGAATCGGTAGAGGCCAGTGGCCCCGGCTACATCGTGCGCTGGATCGGCGGCCTGTTCTGGATCACCGGCATGCTGCTGATGGCCCTGAACACCTACATGACCATCAAGCGTAGCACCGCTGCCCAGCAGCCGCTGCCGCAGACCGCCTGAGCAACCCGGGGAAGTCGTTAGCATGAAACACGAGATTGTCGAAAAGAACGTCGGCCTGCTCTCCGTGCTGATCCTCGTGGTGATCAGCTTTGGCGGCCTGGCCGAGGTCGTGCCGCTGTTCTTCCAGGAGGAGACCACGGAGCCTGTCGAGGGCCTCGAGCCGCTCTCGGCGCTGGAGCTCGAGGGGCGCGATATCTATATCCGCGAGGGCTGCGTCGGCTGCCACTCGCAGATGATTCGCCCGTTCCGCGCCGAGACCGAGCGCTACGGGCACTACAGCGTGGCCGGCGAATTCATCTACGAGCACAACTTCCTGTGGGGCTCCAAGCGCACCGGTCCGGATCTGGCCCGCGTCGGCGGCCGCTATAGCGACGACTGGCACCGTGCCCACATGTACAACCCCCGCGACGTAGTGCCCGAGTCGATCATGCCGGCCTATCCGTGGCTGTTCGAGCGCACCCTCGACGGCGAGAGCACGCCGCGCAAGATGCGGGTGCTGCGCAGCATGGGCGTGCCCTATACCGATGAGGACATCGAGAACGCCACCGCCGAAGTGCGCGGCCAGCAGGAGATCACCGCGCTAGTGGCCTATCTGCAGCAACTTGGCACCGTGCTTGAGGGCACCCGTTGATCATGGATACCGGAACCTTTCGCGGCATCATCACCTTCCTGGTGCTGGTTTCCTTTCTCGGCATCACCTGGTGGGCCTACTCGAAGCGCCGCAAGCCGGACTTCGACGAGGCCGCTAACCTGCCGTTCGCCGATGACGATGAGCGGCCGCAAGACGCCAGCGCTGCGGCCCGCGAGCCTGACACTCGCGACGCTGAATCCCGCACCGACAAGGGAGACAAGAACACATGAGCAATCTTTGGGATGACTCCCTCTCCGGCTTCTGGAGCGCCTGGATCATCGTCATCACGCTGGGCACCATCGCCTTCAGCGCCTGGATCCTGTTCGCCAACCGGCGCACCGACAAGGTGCCGGACGCCGAGGGCAACGTCGGTACCACTGGCCACGCCGCCGATGGTATCGAGGAGTACGACAATCCGCTGCCGCGCTGGTGGTTCATGCTGTTCATCGGCACCATCATCTTCTCGCTGGGCTATCTGGCACTCTACCCTGGCCTTGGCAACTTCCGTGGCATTCTCGGCTGGACGCAAGTCGGCCAGTGGGAAGACGAAGTCGCCCGCGCCGAGGAGCGCTACATGCCGATCTTCGCCCAGTACAACGAGATCGAGATTCCCGAGCTGGCGCGGGACGCCGAGGCAATGCGCGTCGCCGAGCGCATCTATCAGAACAACTGCGCGGTGTGCCACGGCGCCAACGCCCAGGGCGGCTACGGCTTTCCCAACCTGACCGACGGTGACTGGCTGTACGGCGGCGAGCCGGACGATATCGTCACCACCCTGGTACGCGGCCGTAACGGCCTGATGCCGTCGTGGCAGCAGCTGGGGGCCAACAATATCGAGAACGTCACCCAGTACGTGCTGGCGCTCTCCAACCTCGAACACGACGAACAGCGCGCCAGCCAGGGGCAACCGATCTATGCCGCCTCCTGTGCCGCCTGCCACGGCGGCGAAGGCCTGGGTAATCAGGCCCTGGGCGCACCTAACCTGACCAATGACATCTGGCTCTATCAGGCGCCGGGGCAGAGCGTCGCCGACTCGGTGCGTCAGACGCTGCGCAACGGCCGTAACGGCCATATGCCGGCCCAGGCCGCCTATATTGGCGAAGAGCGCGTGCACCTGGTAGCCGCCTACGTCTACAGCCTCAATCTCGACGACGAGGAGTGATCCGCGGCTGGCACCGTCCGGTGCCAGCGGTAAGCAGTCCGGCAGGTGCGACACGCGGGTGCGGCCCGCGGTCGCACTACCAGCATCGCCCCACCGCTGACGGTTACAATCTGTCTCTCCTCCTGTTTCAGCGCCCCGTGCGCACGGTGACATCGCCATGCCTGAGCGGATTCCCAGCCGAGACGTCACGCCCGATCCGGTGGTCGGCCAGCACCCGCCTACCAGTGTGCAGCAGAACATGTATGCCAGCCGGCGACATATCTACGTGCGCGAGATCAAGGGGCTGTTCCAGCGTCTGCGGCGCAGCGCCAACTGGGCGCTGATGCTGCTGTTCTTCGGCATGCCCTGGGTCACCTGGGGCAGCCGTCCGGCAGTCTGGTTCGACCTGCCGTCGCGGGAGTTCCACATCCTCGGCGGCACCTTCTACCCCCAGGAGTTCATCCTGCTGTCGTGGCTGCTGATCATCTGCGCCTTCGGACTGTTCCTGATCACGGTGTTCGCCGGCCGGGTATGGTGCGGCTACACCTGCCCGCAGAGCGTCTGGACCTTTCTGTATATCTGGGTCGAACATCGCCTGGAGGGCGCTCGCAATCGCCGCATCAAGCTCGACCAGCAATCGATGAGCCTCGACAAGGCCTGGCGCAAGACCGCCAAGCACAGCGTCTGGCTGCTGATCGCGCTGGCCACCGGGGTGACCTTCGTCGGCTACTTCACACCGATCCGTGAGCTGGTGGTGGCGCTGCCGACCCTCGAGGCCCATGGCTGGTCCTACTTCTGGGTCGGCTTCTTCATGGTGTTCACCTACCTCAACGCCGGCTGGCTGCGCGAGCAGGTGTGCATCTACATGTGCCCCTATGCGCGCTTCCAGTCGGTGATGTTCGACCGCGACACCCTGGTCGTCTCCTACGACACCGACCGCGGCGAGCCGCGCGGCTCGCGCAAGCGCAATGCCGATCACAAGGCTCAAGGGCTCGGCGACTGCATCGACTGCGAGCTGTGCGTACAGGTCTGCCCTACCGGCATCGATATCCGCGACGGCCTGCAGTATGAATGCATCAGCTGTGCCGCCTGCATCGACGCCTGCGACAGCGTCATGGACCGCATGGGCTACCCGCGCGGGCTAGTACGCTACACTACTGAACGCGCTCTCGAAGGGGGCAAGACGCACATTCTGCGTCCGCGCCTGGTCGGCTATCTGGCAGCGCTGGTGGTCATGATGGGCATTTTCGTGTGGGCTCTCGGCGAGCGCGTGCCGCTCGAATTTGACCTCGAACGCGACCGCCATAGCCTTTATCAGCAGACCCGCGACGGGCGCATCAGCAACGTCTACACCCTCAACGTACGCAACCTGGATGATCGTGAACACACCTACCGCATTCACGCATCCGGCCCCGAAGGGCTGACGCTGGTCGGCAACGACACCCTGCGCATCGGCGCCAACAGCTCGCGGCTGATGGCAATCGAGCTGACCCTCGACCCCGAGCAGATCGACATGCCGAGCAAGCCCATCGAGATTCGCCTGGTGTCGGAGACCGACGCCAGCATCAGTCAGACGCGTGAATCGCGCTTTATTGGACAGATCAGGAGATAGTCTTGAGCACCGCCCCCGTCACCCCCTGGTACAAGCAGTTCTGGCCATGGCTGCTGCTCGGCCTGCTGTTTACCTCGATCACCGCCAGCTCGACCCTGGCGGTGTTGGCGATACGCTCCGCCGACGGCATGGTCCAGGAGGACTACTACGAGCACGGTCGCGCCATCAACATGATTCTCGCCAAGCAGCAGCGTGCCGCCGAGCTCGAACTTGCCGGCGACCTGCGCATCGACGACCAGACCGGCGATATCACCCTCGACCTGGCCGGCGACGACCGCCCCGAACGGCTGATCCTCAAGCTGCTGTTCCCGACCCGCGACGACCGCGACCAGTCCTTTACCCTCGAGCACGTGCGCGACGGCCGCTATGTCGGCCAGGCCGAGGAGCGGCTCGCCTACCGCTGGTACCTGCAGCTGCAGCCGGATCACGACACACCAGAGTGGCGCCTGAACGGTGAAGCGACCTTCCCGCTCGACGACACCGCCTCGCTGGCCCCAGGCGGGGCCGGTTGAGCCGCTGATGAGCGACACCCTCGCCGTCGAGACACCCAGCAGTTGCTACCACTGCGGTAGTGAGGTGCCCGTGGGCGCTCCCTGGCAGATCCGCCTCGATGAGCACCACCATCCGCTGTGCTGTCCGGGCTGTGAGGCAGTAGCTCACGCCATCGTCGATGGCGGCCTTGCCAGTTACTACCGCTTCCGCACCGAGCTGCCCGAGCGACCCGACGATCGCCAGGCGGCCAAGGCCGAGACCTGGGCGGTGTTCGACGATCCCGGCCTGCAGCACCAGTTCGTGCACCCCGACGGTGACGACGTGGCCGCTACCCTGGCGGTGGACGGCATCACCTGCGCCGCCTGCGCGTGGCTGATCGAGCATCGCCTCAACGCCCTCGACGGCATCACTGCCAGCGCCGTCAACCTCACTCATCACCGCGTGCGGGTCAGCTGGGATCCGACGCGGGTGTCGCTGTCGCGGATCCTCGCCGAGATGGCCGCCATCGGCTATAGCGCCCAGCCCTACGAGCCAGACGCCGCCCAGGCGCGCCTTCAGCACGAGGAGCGCATGAACGTGCGCCGCCTGATCGTCGCCGCGGTCGGCATGATGCAGGTGATGATGTTTTCGGTGCCGATCTACGTCGCCGAGCCGGGTCAGATCAGCGCCGACTTGCATGCCCTGTTCCACTGGCTCTCCTTCGCCCTGACCACCCCGGTGGTGCTGTTCTCGGCGCAGCCGTTCTTCCGCAATGCGCTGCGCGACCTGCGTACCCGTACCCTGGGCATGGACGTGCCGGTGTCGATCGCCATCGGCGGCGCCTACCTGGCCAGCGGCTATGCGGTGATCTTCGACGTAGGCGACGTCTACTTCGACTCGGTGGCGATGTTCACCTGTTTCCTGCTGTTCGGCCGCTACGTCGAGGCCCGTGCACGGCGCCGCAGCGGCCACAGCGGCAACGCCATGTCCGGCGCCCTGCCACTCTCGGCCATCCGCCTTACCGCAGAGGGCGAAGAGCGCATCCTGCCTGCCAACCAGCTCAGTGCCGGCGACCGTGTGCTGGTCAAGCCCGGCCATAGCGTGCCCGCCGACGGTATCATCGAAGTCGGCGAGTCGAGCCTCGACGAGTCGATGCTCAGCGGCGAGTACCTGCCGGTCACTCGCGGCGTCGGCGACAGCGTCACCGGCGGCAGCCAGAACGTCGAGAGCCCGCTCACCGTGCGCGTGACCCACGCCGGACGCGAGGCACGGGTGGCCAGTATCGTCGACCTCACCGATCGCGCCTTCACCAGCCGGCCCAAGATCGCCGAGGCCGCGGCGCGCATGGCCCACCTGTTCGTGCTGCGACTGCTGGTGGTGGTGGTCGGCGTGGCCGCGGTGTGGTGGTTTATCGACCCGTCGCGGGTGCTGTGGGTGACCCTCTCGGTGCTGGTGGTGACCTGCCCCTGCGCGCTGGCCCTGGCCACCCCCACCGCCCTCACCGCCGGCCACGGCCAGCTGCGCCGGCGCGGCGTGCTGGTGACCCGCGCCCACGCCATCGAGGGGCTGTCCCAGGCGACCCGGGTGATCTTCGACAAGACCGGCACCCTGACCCGCGGCGAAATGCAGCTGGTCGATACCCGCCCGCTGACCGAGCAGTTCGATGCCGAGCGACTGCGCCAGCTGGCCGCGGCCCTGGAGGCCCACTCCGAGCACCCCATCGCCCGCGCCTTCCGCCCCCATCGGCTCTCCACCCTGCGTGCCGGCGAGGTGGTCAGCCGCCCCGGGCTGGGTCTCGAGGGCGACATCGACGGCCAGCGTTACCGTCTCGGCAAGCCGAACTTCGCAGCACCCGGGCACGACCTCCCCCCTCCCAGCGACGGCCAGTGGCTACTGCTTGCCGCCGACGACGAACCGCTGGCCTGGTTCGGCCTGCGCGACCACCTGCGCGAGGACGCCGCTGCCACCATCGCCGGGCTCAAGGCCCAGGGGCTGGCGGTGAGCCTGCTGTCGGGGGATACCCCGGCGTCGGTGGCGGCACTTGCCGCCCAGCTCGGCATCGACGACTGGCAGGCCGGCGCCAGCCCGGAGGAAAAGCTCGCGCATATCGAGGCGCGCCAGGCCGCCGGCGAGCAGGTCATCATGGTCGGCGACGGCATCAACGACGTGCCGGTACTGGCCGGCGCCGACGTCTCGATCGCCATGAACGGCGCCACCGACCTGGCACGCACCAGCGCCGATGCCGTCTTGCTCAGCCCGCGGCTGGGGCGTATCGTCGAGGCCATCGAGCTGACCCGCGCCACCCGGCGCATCATCCGCCAGAACCTGATCTGGTCGGTGTGCTATAACGCCACGGCGCTGCCGATTGCCGCCCTCGGCGTGGTGCCGCCCTGGGTCGCCGCCCTGGGCATGTCGGCCAGTTCGCTGGTGGTGGTCGGCAACGCCCTGCGCCTGACCCGCATGCAAGCGTCTAACCCTGCGCTCCCCGCGCCACATCCGGAGCCCGCATGACGATTCTCTACCTGCTGATTCCGCTGACCCTGATCCTGCTGGCCCTGGCCGTGTGGGCCTTCTTTTGGGCGGTGCGCAATGATCAGTTCGAGGACCTCGAAGGCCCCGCCCATCGCATCCTGTTCGACGAGGACGAGAACGACCTCACTCCCGAGGAGCGCCAGCGCCGCCGCGATCAGGCCGCCGCCCGAGAGGCGTCGTCCAAGCAAGACGACGACACCAGACAGCGCTGATGGACCCTACCGGCCTCGACCTCCCACCGCTGGCCGCCGCCTTCGTGTTCGGCCTGCTCGGTGGTGCCCATTGCATCGGCATGTGCGGCGGCATCATGAGCGCGTTGACCTTCGCCGTGCCGCCCAGCATGCGCCACCCGGCACGTCTTACCGGCTTGCTGCTGGGCTACAATCTGGGCCGCATCGCCAGCTATATGGTCGCCGGCGCGCTGGTCGCCGGGCTCGGCACCCTGATTGGAGGCCTGGCCGGCGGAGTACGCCTGGTGTTCCAGGTGCTGGCGGCGATCATGCTGATCCTGATGGCACTCTACATCGCTAACTGGTGGAAGGGCCTGCTCGCCGTCGAGCGGCTGGGCCGGCGCCTGTGGCGCCATATCGAGCCCTACGGCCGTCGCCTGATGCCGGTGGTCAAGATCCCCCAGGCGGTGGCGCTGGGCGCGGTGTGGGGCTGGCTGCCGTGTGGGCTGGTCTACTCGATGCTGGCCTGGAGCCTGACCCTGGCAAGCCCGCTGCAGGGCGCGGCGCTGATGGCCGCCTTCGGGCTCGGCACCCTGCCCGCGGTGCTGTCCACCGGATTCGCCGCCCACAGCCTGGCACGGCTGATCCGCCACTCCGCCACCCGCGCGCTAGCCGCGCTAAGTATCATTGCCTTCGCGCTATGGCAGCTATGGCGGCTGTTGCCCGGCGCCACCGGCCACTAAATCCGCCACGACTTGACCCAACGCAAGATAGCCGCGCCGCGCCGGCGCTAGCATGGGCGCAAGATCCTCGTCAGGAGTGCCCACCATGTCTTACGCCACGCCCATTGCGCCGCCCCAGCCGGCGGCCTCCTCTGCTTGGGACGAGGCGCTGATTCGCCGCTACGATGTCAGCGGGCCGCGCTACACCTCCTACCCCACCGCGCTGTCGTTTCACGACGGCGTCGGCGCCGAGGCGCTGGCCGAGGCGCTGTCGCGCAGCAACACCGGCGGCCGGCCGCTGTCGCTCTACGTGCACGTGCCGTTCTGCCGCAAGATCTGCTTCTACTGTGCCTGCAACAAGATCGCCACTAAGAACACTCGTCTCGCTGAGCCCTACCTGGCGCGGCTCGATCGCGAAATGGTACTCGCTGCGCGGCACCTGGATACCTCGCGGCCGGTCCAGCAGCTGCACTGGGGCGGTGGCACACCGACTTTCCTGACCCTCGACCAGATGGGCGACCTGGTCGACCGTCTGGATAGCCGCTTCGGCCTGAGCAACGACCCCCAGCGCGACTACGCCATCGAGATCGACCCCCGCGAAGCCAACATGCTGACCCTGCGCCACCTGCAGGCGCTGGGCTTCAACCGCATCAGCCTGGGGGTGCAGGATCTCGACCTGCGAGTGCAAAAGGCCATTAACCGCGTGCAACCTCGGGTGCTCACCGAAACCCTGGTCGACGAGGCACGGCGGCTGGGCTTTCGCTCGCTGAACATGGACCTGATCTACGGCCTGCCGCACCAGACCCGCGATAGCTTCGCCGCGACCCTCGAGCAGGTCATCGACATGGCCCCGGCACGGCTGTCGGTGTTCAACTACGCGCACATGCCGCAGCGCTTCGCGCCGCAGCGACGGATCAGCGAGGCCGACCTGCCTAGCGCCGAGGAGAAACTCGCCATCCTGCGCACCACCATCGACATGCTCGAGGCCGCCGGCTACGTGCATATCGGCATGGATCACTTCGCGCGCCCCGATGACAGCCTCGCCGTGGCCCAGCGTCGTGGCACCCTACAGCGCAACTTCCAGGGCTACTCCAGCCACGCCGACAGCGACCTGCTGGGCCTCGGGGTCTCGGCCATTTCACGGATCGACGACCTCTACGCCCAAAACCCCACCGACCTGGCCAGCTACGAGGCCGCGCTCGACGCCGGCCAGCTGGCAACCCAGCGGGGCGTGCGGCTGAGCCAGGACGACCTGTATCGCCGTTATGCCATCGAGCGCCTGATGTGCGACATGCGGCTCGACCTTGCAGCGCTCGGCGACCGCTTCGCAATCGATGCCGAACGCTACTTCGCCGACAGCCTGCGCCAGTTGGAGGGCGCTGAACGCGACGGTCTGATCATCCGTCGCGGCGCAACGCTGATCGCCACCCCGGTCGGCAAGCTGCTGATTCGCCACTTGGCAATGGCCTTCGACGCACATCTCACGCCGGGCCAGGGGCCACGCTACTCGAGGATTCTCTGAGCATGCCGGAAAGTATCCTTTGCCGAGACAGCGCGATCCGCCATACTAAGGGAGGTGCCACTACTCAGGAGGAGGTCATGCCAGCTCCCGCTACCGCCCCGCGAAGTGCACGCATGCACGAGACACGCTGCCAAACCTGCAGCCTGAGTTCACTGTGCCTGCCGCTGGCCCTGGAGCTCTCCGACGTCGACCAGTTCGACGCCATCATCCGCCGCCGCGCGCCGCTCAAGAAGGGTGAAGCACTGTTTCGTCAGGGTGAGACATTCACCAGCGTGTTCGCGGTACGCTCGGGCAGCCTCAAGCAGCTGGCCAGCGAAGGTAACGGCGAAGACCAGCTGACCAATTTCTACCTGCCCAGTGAGCTGGTCGGCCTCGACGCCATCGACGACGAGCAGTACCCCGGCACGGTCACTGCCCTCGAGACCACCACGGTGTGCGAGATCCCCTTCGACCGCCTGGACCATCTCTCCGAGCAGCTACCGGAGCTACGCGCCCAGCTGTTTCGCAGCATGAGCAAGGAGATGCGCGACGACCGCCGGATGATGCGCCTGCTGTCGCGCAAGACCGCCGACGAGCGCCTGGCCAGCTTCCTGATCGGACTATCGACTCGCTTCCGTCGCCGCGGCTACTCCGCTTACAGCTTCCGGCTGTCGATGTCCCGCGCCGATATCGGCAACTACCTGGGCCTGGCCGTGGAAACCGTCAGCCGCATCCTCGGCCGCTTCCAGCAGCAGCAGCTGGTGTCGGTGGCCGGCCGCGAGGTCAATATACTCGACCTGGCGGCACTCGAAGGCCTGGCCGAAGGCGACGGCTGCCTCTAGTCACGCTCAGCACCGCAACGACAGCGCCCCCGCCGAGTGATCGACGGGGGCGCTGCGCTTTTTCGGTTCAGCAACCGGGGTGACCGCGTGCTACCCCGCCCGGCTGGCCAGATCGAAAGCCTCGATGCGGTTGGCCTGGCGCTGCGCCTGCTTGTCTTCGAGGCCGGCGAAGTCGAACAGCTCGCGGTCGGCGAGCTGCGACGGCGCCACGTTGGTGACCGCCTTGAACATGGTCTCGAGCCGTCCGGGGTGCTTGGCTTCCCACTCGGCAAGCATCTCCTTGACCACCTGACGTTGCAAATTAGGCTGCGAGCCGCACAGGTTGCAGGGAATGATCGGAAACGCCATGCGTCGGGCGAACTCGGCGATATCCGCCTCGCGGCAGTAGGCCAGGGGGCGAATCACGATGTTCTTGCCGTCGTCGGAGAGCAGCTTGGGCGGCATCGCCTTGAGACTGCCACCGAAGAACATGTTGAGGAACAGCGTCTCGAGAATGTCCTCGCGATGGTGGCCCAGCGCCACCTTGGTGGCACCGATCTCCTCGGCGAAACCGTACAGCGAGCCGCGCCGCAGCCGCGAGCAGAGTGCGCAGGTGGTCTTGCCCTCCGGGGTTTTCTCCTTGACTACCGAGTAGGTGTCGCGCTCGAGGATGTGGTAGTCCACGCCCATGGCGTCGAGGTAGTCGGGCAGCACCTGCTCGGGAAAGCCGGGCTGCTTCTGGTCGAGGTTGACCGCCACCAGCGAGAAATCCACCGGCGCGCTGCGCTGAAGGCTGCGCAGGATCTCGAGCATGGTGTAGGAGTCCTTGCCGCCGGACAGACAGACCATCACCTTGTCGCCGTCGCGGATCATGTCGTAGTCGATGATCGCATTGCCCACCTGACGGCGCAGGCGCTTCTGCAGCTTGTTGAACTCACGCTTGTCGCGGGCGTCGCTGGCGCCCGCCGCCTGGGGGGAAACTATCTCGGACATGGTCGCAGCATCAGGGCCGGAAATGGCCGGCCATCTTACCATCGCCGCACGGCGGCGTCAGTCGCCGCGCATCGCACCCTTCTCCAGACGCAGGTACATCAGCGCCGCGGTCACGGCATCGCCCAGTGCGGTATGCCGGCCAATCACCGGCACGTCGAGGGCCTTGGCCACCGCTTCGAAGCGCAGGTTGGGCTCGATCTCGGGATGGACGCGCCGCAGGTCGCGCACATAGCGCTGCGACACTTCGATCAGCGCGTTGGGCAGGTCGAAACCGAAGCGCGGGCGCAGATGGCGGTTGATGATCGCCATGTCAAAGTCCAGACACCAGCCCATCAGCGGCCGGTTACCGATGAAGTCGAGCAGCTTGTCCAGCGCCGCCTCGACGCAGTCACCGCCCGCCAGGTCGATGCCGCGCAGACCATGGATACGAATCGAATCGCCGCTGAGACTGGCCGGGCGCTGCAGACGCAGGTCCAGCGACTCGCTGGTCAGCACCCGGCCATCGCGGACCTTGACCGCGGCGATCGAGACCAGCTCCGCAGTGCGGGTGTCGAGGCCGGTGGTCTCGCAGTCGATGGCCACCATCTCGTTGCCGGTGTAGGGGTGAAACAACCAGCCATACTCGCCCTCGGCATGACGTCGTCGGTCGCTGGCTCGGCGCAGGGCACGCAGCATGGTTACCTCCATGGCTCGGTTGTCGTTACAGGCCGAGGCGAGCCTCAGCTGTATTCCAGGTGAAAACGCTGTGACAGGCGCTGCTTGAAATCCTTGACCATATGCAGGGCTTCGCGCAGCAGATCGCGCTCCAACGATGACAGCTGCTGGACCACCACCCGATTGGCGTCCTCGCCCTCGCCGTCACGCTCGAGCTGCTGACGTAGCCTCAGCTCGGTAAACAGTGCCAGTGCCTCGCCGAGGTCCTCCGCGAAACTGGCCTCCAAGCGCCCGTCCTCGGCCAGCGCGTCGAGCCGATCGAGGGTCGAGGTGGCGCGAACCCCACGCTCCAGCGCCAGGGTGCGCACGCCGTGAACGATGGGGAAAATGCCACCCTTCTTGATGTCGATCCCATGCTGCGGCTTCTTCAGCGAGCCGAACAGCGTCAGCGGGGTGGAGAAACGCAGCGCGGTGCGCGCAAAATAGGAGAGCAGGATCTCATCGCGCCGGCAGCGCTCGAAGAGTTCGTCACGGACCTGATCCAGCAGCGCGGTCTGGCCCGCCACGGCGTGGGCATCGAGCATGATGGCGAGCTTCATCAGGCTGTCGCCGTCGCGACGTGCCGCCCAGCGTGCAATCCGCTCACGCCACTCGCTGACGCTGCCCACCCACTCGGGGTTGGAGACCATGATATTGCCCGGGCACGGCGGGTAGCCGAGGCGGATCAATATCTCGGTCACCTCACGCATCTGCGCCTCGCGCTCTGGCCAGTCGTGACCATCGGCCAGGATCAGGGCATTGTCCTGGTCGGTCTTGAGGATCTGCTCGCCGCGCCCTTCGCTGCCCATTACCACCAGGCAGCTGGCGTCTCGATGCGCCTCATCGATGGCAAAGCCCCACGCCTTGGCCATGATGCGGCCGTTGAGTGCCGCCAGCAGCCCCATGGCGAAACGCAGCTTGACGCCCTGAGCCATCAGCGCGCGCACCAGCTCTGGGGTGCGGGCACTGGCCCGGGCCAGTTCATCGAGGCTATCGGCCTGCTCGACCTGCAGGCTGACCACATAGCTGCGGCTGGAGAAGAAGCTCAACACATCGGTCAGCTCGACCACACCCACCGGCTTGCCGTCCTCGACTACCACCACCCGCGCTACCTCATGGCGCGTCATGCGCACCAGCGCCTCGAACAGATACTGCTCGGCGCTGGCCGTAACCAGTTCGAAATGCGCCACCTCGATGGCCGGACGCTCCTGGGTCAGGCCTTCGATGACCAGCGCGTTGAGCAGGTCGGTCTTGGTGACCATGCCGAAGCGCTCGCCGTCGCACACCAGCAGGCTGTCGGCATGACTGGCATTGAGGGTGCTCACCGCATCGAAGATGCTGGTGGCTTGGTCGACGACCAGCGGCTCGCGCATGCACTCGCCGATACGGGCCAGCATGAAGCCGGCCATGGTCACTCCGCCCTCAGCGCGGCGTTCGGTCAGCAGGCGCGCCTTGTGAGTCAGGCTCTGGCGAAAGAACTCGGCAAAGGCTGGATAGTCGTCGCAAAGCCGCTGAAACAACGCCTTGGGTAGCAGATAACAGAGGCTCTCCTGCTCGGCCTGGAAACGGTAGCGACTCTTGCCATTGAGAATGCTGATCGCCCCAAACAGATCGCCAGCCGTATAGTGGCCGATCCGTGATGCCGCTGCCGGCATGGTCGGGTCGAGCTCGGCCACCTCTCCCTTGTGAATCATGAACACGAATTCGCCGGACTGTCCGGCATCGAGAATGACCTCCTGGCTGTCGAAATAGGCCAAGTCGACACCACCGCGCACGCGATTACGCCCGGCATCATCGAGCAACGTGAAAGGCGGTTGGGAAAGATCGACATCGACCATGGTAGCAGCCTCGAAGACGCGTAAGACTTTCCGCTCGTATACTTTCGGTTAACCCTGCCGCACTGACTCTTTTTTATGCCTCAAGCGTAACAAAGTCGTCGTCCCCCCTGACAGCTAGACTATCGTTCAACAGCCCTCCCTACATTCGGCGACCCACCTTCCTTAGCGAGCTATACCATCGTCCTATACATCACCCCAAAAGCACCATACAACGCTTCGGAACACACAATAACAATATGATTTATATGAAAATATTGTTAACCAATGAACATGAACGAAAGGTGTGATACCAAAGTCTGGGATTTATTTTTAGCCATCTATTGACCACTATTCATTCGTGAATCGTGCAGGGCAATCACACGTAGAGTACAGGCTAGACGTTAGTCATATACATCGATACGACAACGCCACTGCCGTTAGATAGGTGCGATTGTCTTGCTGAACAACATCAACGCTGATCACCACACCAATACGTCCAACACACGTGGAGAGCATCACCATGGCAGATGATAAATCCAATGCCGCTGCTTACTGGAAGGCCAACGTGCGTCTGATCACCGGCTGCCTGATTGTCTGGGCACTGGTGTCATACGGCTTCGCCATTCTGCTTCGCCCCCTGCTGTCTGGCATTCCGGTCGGCGGCACCGACCTGGGCTTCTGGTTCGCCCAGCAGGGCTCAATCCTGACCTTCATCGGCATCATTTTCTTCTACGCGTGGAGAATGAATAAGCTCGATGCACAGTATGGCCTGGGGGAGTAAGCAGACATGAGTCAGTTTGCCATCAACCTGCTATTCGTCGGGGCTTCCTTCGCCCTCTATATCGGCATCGCCATTTGGGCCCGGGCCGGCTCGACCAAGGACTTCTACGTCGCCGGCGGCGGCGTGCACCCCATCACCAACGGGATGGCCACCGCCGCTGACTGGATGTCAGCGGCCTCGTTCATTTCCATGGCCGGCCTGCTGGCCTCCGGCGGCTATGCCAACTCCAGCTTCCTGATGGGCTGGACCGGCGGCTACGTCATTCTGGCCATGCTGCTGGCCCCCTACCTGCGTAAGTTCGGCAAGTTCACGGTCCCCGACTTTATCGGTGATCGTTTCTATAGCACGCCGGCACGCATCGTTGCCGTGGTCTGCCTGGTCGTCGCCTCGGTAACTTACGTCATCGGCCAGATGACCGGTGCCGGCGTGGCCTTCTCGCGCTTCCTCGAAGTCAGCAACACCTGGGGCATTTGGATCGCCGCCTTCATCGTGTTCCTGTACGCAGTGTTCGGCGGCATGAAGGGCATCACCTACACCCAGGTTGCCCAGTACATCGTGCTGATCATCGCCTACACCATTCCCGCGGTGTTCATTGCGCTGCAGCTGACTGGCAACCCGATCCCGATGTTCGGCATGTTCAGTACTCACACCGAGTCAGGTCTGCCGCTGCTCGAGAAGCTCAACTCAGTGCTGAATGAGCTCGGCTTCCGCGACTACACGGCCGATGTCGACAACAAGCTCAACATGGTGCTGTTTACCCTGTCGCTGATGGTGGGTACCGCGGGCCTGCCCCACGTCATCATCCGCTTCTTCACCGTGCCCAAGGTGGCCGACGCACGTTGGTCAGCGGGATGGGCGCTGGTGTTCATCGCCCTGCTCTATCTGACCGCACCGGCGGTGGCGTCCATGGCACGCCTCAACCTGCTGACCACCGTCTATCCCGACGCCGCCGGCCAGGTTGAGAACTACGAAGAGGCCCTGGACAACGCCCTGGTTTACGAAGAGCGTCCCGAGTGGATCAGAACCTGGGAAGAGACCGGCCTGATCGAGTTCACCGATCTCAACAATGATGGCCGCATCCAGGTCTACAACGATGCCAACCCGGACTTCGAAGAGACCGCCGAAGCACGCGGCTGGGAAGGCAACGAACTGGAAGTCAACAACGACATCCTGGTGCTCGCCAACCCGGAAATCGCCAACCTGCCGGGCTGGGTCATTGGCCTGATTGCCGCCGGCGGCATCGCGGCCGCTCTCTCGACCGCTGCGGGTCTGCTGCTGGCGATCTCCTCGGCGATCAGTCACGACCTGATCAAGAACACCATCAATCCCAATATCACCGAGAAGGGTGAAATGCTGGCAGCACGCCTGTCGATGGCCGGTGCCATCCTGCTGGCGACCTATCTGGGCCTCAACCCCCCGGGCTTTGCCGCGCAGACGGTCGCCCTGGCCTTCGGGATCGCCGGTGCCTCACTGTTCCCGGCGTTGATGATGGGGATCTTCTCCAAGCGGGTGAACAGCAAGGGTGCCGTGGCCGGCATGCTGGCCGGTCTGATCGCCACCCTGCTCTACATCTTCACCTACCTCGGCTGGCTGTTCATTCCGGGCACTAACATGCTGCCCAATACGCCGGACAACTGGATCCTCGGCATCTCGCCGCTGTCATTCGGTGCCGTAGGCGCGATGATCAACTTCGCCGTCGCCTTCACGGTCTCCAATGCCACCGAGGAGCCTCCTCAGGAGATCCAGGACCTGGTAGAGAGCGTGCGCTATCCGAAAGGTGCTGGTGGTGCCATCGACCACTAAGCCATAATGGCCCCCGGCGCCTTGCGCCGGGGCTCGTTCACTGCAACACGTCGGGCTTCCCCCTGGGAAGCCCGACTGCTTTCAGAAAGGTTCTCTATGATATGGCACTTGATTGCAGCTGCCTTTGCCGGCCTCGGCGCCGCCGGTGTCGGGCTGCTGCTGCGCTTTCTCAGCGGCAAACGCTTGCCGCGCTGGATCATCCCGGCCTTCGCCGGGCTCGGAGTGCTGGGCTACCAGATCCACCACGAGTACACCTGGTACAGCCATAAGCAGCAGCAGTTGCCTGACTCTGCCGAGGTGGTATCGGTGGAGCACGGTAGCGCCTTCTGGCGGCCATGGACCTACGCCTTCCCCCTCGCCAACGCCTTCGAGGTGGTCGACCAGGCCAATCTTTCGGTCACGGAGAGTGACGGTGAACGACTGGTGGAATTCATCCGCTACCGCTTCGAACGCCATTACGTGGACCTGGTCACCCCCCAGGCCTATTTGATGAACTGCTCCACTCAGGAACTGGTACCGCTGGCCGGCGAGCCGCGTCAGCCTCGGCTCTCGGCGCTGCGCAGCCTTGATGACGATGACCCGCTCTACCGGGCTGTGTGTGAGGTCGGTTAAACGGCAACGGCGACAGCCACGGCGCCGTTGCCCTAGAATGCTCGCAGACCAAAGGGAGGGCCCATGTTCGCCGGCTGGCTGCTGATCGCCGTTTCACTGACCTATATTGCCGTGCTGTTCGCCATCGCCTGGCGCGGCGACCGCCACGCCAGGCTGCACGGCGCCAGCCGTCGGCGCCCGGTAATCTATAGCCTGGCGCTGGCCATCTACTGCACCTCCTGGACCTTCTATGGGGCGGTAGGCGAAGCCGCCACCTCGGGCTGGTCGTTCGCCAGCATCTTCGTCGGACCGATCCTGACGTTCCTGCTGTTCTGGCCGGTACTGGCCAAGATGATACGCGTCGCCAAGCACCAGAACGTCACCTCGATCGCCGACTTCATCGCCTCGCGCTACGGCAAGACCCAGTCGCTGGCGGCCTTCGCCAGCCTGGTAGCACTGATTGGCACCCTGCCCTATATCGCCCTGCAACTTAAGGCGGTGTCGACCTCGTTCACGGTGCTGACCGACACCTCAGACCTGACCCGCACCCCACTGTTCGCCGACACGGGCTTCTATGTCGCGGCGGTGATGGCAGTGTTCGCGATCCTGTTTGGCACCCGCCATACCGATGC
This sequence comes from Franzmannia pantelleriensis, assembly GCF_900102875.1. Taxonomy (GTDB): domain Bacteria; phylum Pseudomonadota; class Gammaproteobacteria; order Pseudomonadales; family Halomonadaceae; genus Franzmannia; species Franzmannia pantelleriensis. The sequence continues at coordinate 121,905 of NZ_FNGH01000008.1, read as the reverse complement.
CACCGAGCACCACGAGGGGCTGGTCCACGCCATCGCCTTCGAGTCGCTGGTCAAGCTGCTGGCGTTCCTGATTCTCGGTGCCTACGTCACCTGGGGACTGTTCGGCGGACTCGGCGACTTGCTGGGGCAGGCAGATCAGCAGATGCAGCTGCAGCAGCAGTTGGCCACCCAGGATTTCGGCCGCAGTTTCTGGGCCCAGACCCTGCTGGCCATGCTGGCGATCTTCTGCCTGCCTCGGCAGTTCCACGTCGCAGTGGTCGAGAACACCCACCGCGACGACGCCACCAAGGCGCGCTGGTTGTTCCCTCTGTATCTGGTTGCCATCGGTTTCTTCGTGCTGCCGCTGGCCGCCGCCGGTCTGATCATGTTCCCTGGCGGCGACGTCGAACCCGACACCTTCGTGCTGGCCATCCCCATGGCCACAGGCAACGAGCTGTTGACCCTGTTGACCTTCATCGGCGGCTTCTCGGCGGCCACCGGCATGGTGATCGTGGCGGCGGTGGCGGTATCGATCATGATTTCCAACGAGATCGTGATTCCGGCGCTGTTCCGGCTGCGCTGGTTCGACACCAAGCCCCGCGACTACGGCCGCCTGGTATTGCGTGCCCGGCGCGTCACCATCGTTGCCATTCTGGCGCTGGCCTACGGTTTCCACCAACTGATTGCCGAATACGGCACCCTGGCCTCCACCGGCATGCTGTCGTTTGCCGCCGCCGCCCAGTTCGCTCCCGCGCTGCTCGGTGGCCTCTACTGGAAGCGCGGCAACCGTTTGGGCGTGATCGTCGGCATGAATATCGGTTTCGGCATCTGGGCTTACACCCTGCTGGTTCCGACCCTTATCACCGCCGGCGTGCTGCCCCAGGCGTGGCTGATCGGCGGCCCGCTGGGCATCAACTGGCTGGCACCGACCCAGCTGTTCGGCCTCAATATCGGCGACAGCTTTACCCATGGCGTGATGCTGTCGCTGGGCCTCAACCTGTTCTTCTACATCTTCGTCTCGCAGATGACGCCCCAGCGGGTCGTGGAGCGCATCCAGGCGTCGCTGTTCGTCGATAGCGTCGAGACCCGTCAGACCTCGGTCAACCGGCCCTGGACAGGTGCCACCACGGTGGGTGACCTCAAGGTACTGTGCGAGCGATTCCTGGGCGCCGGCCAGGTGTCGCGGGCCTTCGACGACTACGCCCGGCGGACCGGCAAGCCGCTGGAGGATACCACTCGCGCCTCCATCGACGTGATCCAGTTCACCGAGCGCTTCCTGGCCTCGGTACTCGGGGCGTCGTCGGCGCGCATCGTGGTCAACTCGGCGCTGCAGGGCCGCGGCATCGGCATTTCCGACGTGATCTCGATCGTCGACGAGGCTTCCCAGGTGCTCGAGTTCAACCGCGCCCTGCTGCAGGCCACCATCGAGAACATCAACCAGGGCATCAGCGTGGTCGACCAGAACCTGCGTCTGGTGGTGTGGAACCAGCGCTACCTGGAGCTGTTCCGCTTCCCGGATCACCTGATCCGGGTCGGCGCCCCCATCGACAAGATCTTCCGCTACAACGCCCATAACGGTGAGTACGGGCCCGGCGACCCCGAGGAGCACGTCGAGCTGCTGATCGACAATATTCGCCAGGGCCACCCTCACCGCTACGTGCGCTACCGCCAGGACGGCACCGTGCTCGAGGTGCAGGGCAATCCGATGCCCGGTGGCGGCTTCGTCTATACCTACCAGGACATCACCCAGCAGAAGCGCATCGAGGAAGCGCTGATCCGCTCCGAGAACAATATCCGCATCTACACCGACAACGTGCCGGCGCTGATTGCCTATTTCGACAAGGAGTGTCGCTACCTCTTCACCAACCGCGCCTACGAGCAGGCCTTCAACATCGACCGCAACGCCGTAATCGGCGAGCGCGTCGAGGCGGTGATGCCGGCGCATATCGCCCGCGACCGCGCGCCGTGGATGAAGCGCGCCCTGGCCGGTGAACGGGTCAGCTTCGAGATCTCGCTGGACGACGGCGACGGCGGTACCCGCTATATGCTGGTCACCTATACGCCGCACTTCGGCGACAGCGGCTCGATCCTCGGCTTCTTCTCGCTGTATCAGGATATTACCGAGCGGCGCCTGGCAGAAATCGCCTTGAAGGAGACCAACGAGAACCTCGAGGAGCGGGTCCGCGAACGCACCCAGGCACTCTCCGAGGCCAACGCCGCGCTGCGCCAGGAGAACCGCGTACGCGCCGAGGCCGAGCAGGCGCTGCGCCAGGCCAAGCAGGTCGCCGAGGACGCCAACGCTTCCAAGACCCGCTTCCTGGCCGCCGCCAGCCACGACCTGCTGCAGCCCCTCAACGCCGCCCGGCTGTTCACCTCGGCACTGGCCCAGGAGGTCGACGCCGAGGACATGAAGCGCACCATCGGGCATATCGACAACTCGCTGCAGGCCGCCGAGGAGCTGCTCGGCACCCTGCTCGATATCTCCAAGCTCGACGCCGGCGCCCTGACACCGCGGCGCAGCCACTTCGCGCTGGCCGATATCATCCGTCCGCTGCGCGCCGAGTTCGACGTCATGGCCGAGGAGCGTGGCCTCGACCTGATGGTGGTCACCACCGGCTGCTGGGTCGACAGCGATGCCCAGATGCTGCGCCGCATCGTGCAGAATTTCCTCTCCAACGCGATTCGCTACACCCAGCATGGCCGCGTGCTGCTGGGCTGCCGGCGGCGGGGTGAGCGGCTCACCATCGAGGTCTGGGATTCCGGCCCTGGGATCCCCGAGTCCAAGCTTTCGGAGATCTTCCAGGAGTTCCGCCGCCTCGATCAGGCCTCGCGCCACAAGGAGAGCGAGAAGGGCCTGGGCCTGGGGCTGTCCATCGCCGACCGCATGAGCCGGGTCCTCGACCATCCGATCCAGGTGCGCTCCTGGGAAGGGGTCGGCACGGTGTTTTCGGTTAGCGTGCCCCTGGTCGCCGCCCAGGCGCCACGTGATAGCGACGAGGAGCGGCCGTCGCGGCGCGGCGGCAACAAGCTGGCCGGCGCCAAGATCATCTGCATCGACAACGAGACGCTGATTCTCGAAGGCATGAAGGCGATGCTCAGCGGCTGGGGCTGCGAGGTGTTCACCGCCACCTCGATCGGCGGCGCCAAGTCGATCCTGCGCCACCTGGAGGGGGACCCAGACGCCATCCTCGCCGACTACCACCTCGACAACGAAGTCACCGGGATGATGGCGCTGGAGGCCCTCGCCGAGCGGCTGGACGGCGCGGTGCCGGGCATCGTGATCACCGCCGACCGCACCGACGAGGTCGCCGAGGAGGTACGTCGCGCCGGCTACCAACTGCTGCTCAAACCGGTGCGCCCGGCGGCACTACGCGCCCTGCTGACCCGCACCCTGCAGGCCAGCCGGGCGGGGCGGTAGCGCCGAGCGCCGAGCGCCGAGCGCCGAGCGCCGAGCGCCGAGCGCCGAGCGCCGAGCGCCGAGCGCCGAGCAGGATGCTACTCTCATCACTGCCAGCACCAACAAGAAACCCCAGCGGTTTGTGAATCCGCTGGGGTTTCTTGTCTTCGTCCACTGCACCTGCCGCCCGTTACCGAGCGGCTGGGCGCTCGGCGCTTGCAGCTCGGCGCTGCTGACCGAAGGTCAGGACTCGACCTTGGGCGGTTCGACCTCGAGCTTCTGCGCAGCGATCACCGCCTGGGTGCGCGAGTGCACGCCCAGCTTGCGCAGGATCGCCGTCACGTGGGCCTTGATGGTCGCTTCCGAGACGTTGAGCTCGTAGGCGATCTGCTTGTTGAGCAGCCCCTCGGTGAGCATATTGAGCACCCGGAACTGCTGCGGGGTCAGCGAAGCGATGGCCTCGGCAAACTTGGTCTCCTCCTCGTTGGACTCCCCCAGTGCATCGGCCAACTCCGGCGGCAACCATACCTCGCCATCGAGAATCTCGCCCACCGCCTCGGCGATCAGCGTCAGCGATGACGACTTGGGGATGAAGCCCGAGGCGCCATAGTCGATGGCGCGCCGAACCACGTAGGGCTCGTCGCTGCCTGACACCACCGCCACCGGGATATCGGGCATCTGGCCACGCAGCTGTATCAGTCCAGAGAAACCATGAGCACCAGGCATATGTAGATCAAGCAGGATCAGATCGGCGTCCGGATGCCGCGTGACCACCTCGGTAGTGGCCTCCATGGTATCGGATTCGACGATCTCGGCCTGGGGTGCCAGCTGTCGCAGCGCCTGAGTCAGGGCCGCACGGAACAGCGGATGGTCATCGGCGACGATGAATTTCTGGGCAAAGGCCATTGAGTCTCCTCCGGTTCCTCTTGTCGCGAACGCGCGGCCATTGCCAACGCGCGGCCGCCCCTTCGGCGCCTAGGGGCGGGTTCGCCATTGTTACACGGCATGTTACCCCATGGCGATGAAGAATCCCAAGCCCGCACGTTCAACCCTACGCGGTTTCATCAGGCATCGCCGCTAGACACGAAAATGCCGGCTTGTTACGGCCGGCATTTTCTCTATCCGGCAGCGCTGTTCAACTGGCGCTCACCGGTCGGGTCACCGCTCAGCGGTTTGCGCGATTCTCGATCAGGTCGTCGACCACAGTGGGATCAGCCAGGGTGCTGGTATCACCCAGCCCATCGCACTCGTTGGCGGCAATCTTGCGCAGGATACGGCGCATGATCTTGCCCGAGCGGGTCTTGGGCAGTCCCGGCGCCCACTGAATGATGTCCGGTGACGCGATCGGCCCGATGTCCTTGCGCACCCACTGGGTAAGCTCCTTCTTGAGCGCATCGCTGGGTTCGCTGCCGTCGGTCAGGGTCACGTAGATATAGATGCCCTGGCCCTTGATGTCGTGGGGGAAGCCCACCACCGCGGCCTCGGCCACCGCCGAGTGTGCGACCAGCGAGGATTCGATCTCGGCGGTGCCCATGCGGTGCCCGGAGACGTTGAGCACGTCATCGACGCGACCGGTGATCCAGTAGTAGCCATCTTCATCGCGACGGCAGCCGTCGCCGGTGAAGTACATGCCCTCATAGGTCGAGAAGTAGGTCTGAACGAAGCGCTCGTGGTTGTTCCAGATGGTCCGCGCCTGACCCGGCCAGGCGTCGAGGATCACCAGGTTGCCTTCGGTGGCGCCCTCGAGGATATTGCCTTCGTTATCGACGAGTGCCGGCTGCACGCCGAAGAACGGCCGCGTCGCCGAGCCCGGCTTGAGGTCGGTGGCGCCCGGCAGCGGCGTGATCATGATGCCGCCGGTCTCGGTCTGCCACCAGGTATCGACGATCGGGCACTGCGAGTTGCCGATCACCCGGTAGAACCACTCCCAGGCTTCGGGGTTGATCGGCTCCCCCACCGAGCCCAGCAACCGCAGGCTGGTGCGCTGACTGGAATCCATGACGTTGTCGCCATGAGCCATTAACGCGCGAATCGCGGTCGGCGAGGTGTAGAGGATGCTGACGTTGTGCTTGTCGATGACCTCGCCGAGGCGGCCATTGCTCGGGTAGCTCGGCACCCCCTCGAACATCAGGGTAGTAGCACCGTTGGCCAGCGGGCCGTAGACGATATAGCTATGCCCGGTGACCCAGCCGACGTCGGCACTGCACCAGTAGACCTCGCCCTCCTGGTAGTCGAAGACGTACTGGTGAGTCAGGCTGGCGAAGGTGAGGTAGCCGCCGGTGGTGTGCTTGAGGCCCTTGGGCGCGCCGGTAGAACCGGACGTATAGAGGATGAACAGCGGATCCTCGGCGTTCATCTCCTCGATCGGGCAGTCGCTGGACTGCTGGTCGACCAGCTCGTCGAACCACACGTCGCGGCCGTCGTGCCACTCGATGTCACCGCCGGTGCGCTTGACTACCAGCACCTTCTCGGCAACGTCGGTGCCGTCGCGGGTCAGGGCGGCGTCGACGTTGTCCTTGAGCGGTACCTGCTTGCCGCCGCGCACCGACTCGTCGGAGGTGATCACCAGCTTGGACTGCGAATCGATGACCCGCTGGGCCAACGCATCCGGCGAGAAGCCACCGAACACCACCGAGTGAATCGCACCGATGCGCGCGCAGGCCAGCATTGCCATGGCCGCCTCGGGAATCATCGGCATGTAGAGGGTGACCACGTCGCCCTTCTTGACGCCCAGCGACTTGAGCGCATTGGCCAACTGGCAGGTACGCGCATGCAGTTCGCGATAGGTAAGGGTCTTGGACAGATTGGGATCGTCGCCCTCCCAGATGATCGCCGGCTGGTCGCCGCGGGTCGCCAGGTGCCGGTCAAGGCAGTTGGCCGAGGCGTTGAGGGTGCCATCCTCGTACCAGCGGATATCGACATTGTCGGACGCGTAGGAGGTATTCTTGATCTTGGTCGGCGCCTTGATCCAGTCGAGCCGCTTGGCCTGCTCGGCCCAGAAGGCCTCGGGCGCATCGACCGACTGCTGGTACATCGCCAGGTATTTTTCGTTATCGGCCCAGGCATTGGCAGCGAACGATTCGCGCACCGGATAGACATGCTGCTGTTCGGTCATCGATTAACCCCTGTCCATGAGTGGTTATGGAATGACGGTTGCCGACGGCGAAGATTGCTGCAGCGCGTCGACCCTAAAAACACACCCAGCATATACCCCTCCAGAGCGCCCGCCTTTTAGACATTGGTATTAACAAATAACCATTTAACAACAACAACTTATGACGATTTTTCGTCATCATTTAGTGGTGCATAGACCAAGGTCTGAGCGCAATGTCGACAACGATAGCGGCTGCCGCGACGAACCAGACCGTGCCGCCGAGGGGTAAAGTGGTGGTCACGGCAGGCACAGCGATAGCGATAAGGCGCGGGGCTTGCGCGGCTAATGTCGAAGCGGTGGGTAACGTGTGGCGTACAGTCGAACAGTCGGCGCATGACTGTCTGCCACTCGCGGCCATGGGGTCGCATGCGCGGCCCCTCTTCGAGGTGATGGACCAGCCAGTGGGCCATTTCATGAGGCACCACGTCGGCCAGGAAGGCGTAGCGGTTCTCGGCATATAGCCGCGGATTGAAGCGCAGTCCACCGCGTCCGAAGTGGGCCTGCCCGGCGCTCTTGCCACGCAGGTCGCACCACACCCGCGGCCGGGGCAAGTCCGGATGCACCTCGCGACAGCGCTGCCAGGCGGCTTCGACCTGCGCCAGCAGGCAAGCCTCGAGCTGGGCGGCGTCGAGACGCTCGAGGTGGTCTTGCGTGGGAACGGGGAGCGCTGAATAGGTCATGGGGTGGTAGAATGACCGGCCTATTCGCCACCGTCCAGCCTGAGAGCCCCATGTCCGATACGCTGCCCCCCCAGCCGCTCCTCGATGATGACGCCCTCGACCGTCTCGATGACTTCCTCGCCTCGGAGCGCGTCGGCGAAGACGCCCTCGACCTGATCAGCAGCCACGGCTACCTGGTGGCGTTGGCGGTGGCCCCGCGCGAACTCGACCCGGCAGTGTGGATCGGTGAGCTGTTCCAGGGCGAACCCGCGTTCGCCGACGACGCCGAGCGGGATGAGATCTTCGGCCTGCTCGAGGCGCTCAAGGCCAACGCCATCGCCGCCCTCGACCAGGGCCTGCTGCCAGAGCTGCCCTTTGAGCTGACTCTGGGAGGCCTGGCACCGGAAGAGACGCCGATCGGCGACTGGTGCGCGGGCTTCATGGAGGCGGTATTCCTCGACGAGCCGGCATGGTTCGACGACGATGAAGAGAGTGCAGCGGCGCTGCTGCTGCCGTTCATGGCGCTTTCCGGGCTGTTCGACGATGAGCCCGACATGGCCGAGATGGTCGACCCGACGCGCCTCGAGGGGCTGGTCCAGCAACTGCCCGAGCTGGTACTCGACCTCTACCTCAACTACCGGGTGCCGCCGGAAAAGCCCAAGCCCAGCCCGCGCAAGAAGGCCCGCGGCGGACGTGGAAAGCGTTAAGAGGGAAGAGGGAAGAGGGAAGAGGGAAGAGGGAAGAGGGAAGAGGGAAGAGGGAAAATAGCCTAGCGCCCCTACCCCCTAATCAAGGTTTTTCTTCACTCTTCCAGCGGCGCAGCCGCGATCTTCTTCAGGCGCGAAGCGCCGCTCTTATAGCTCCCGGCGAAGCCGGGTTAGCGCAGTCGCGTCAGCATCCCGTCGAGGCTGCCGAACAGCCACTCCTTGAGGCGCTGCCAGCGCGGACGCTGCCCCCACTGCACCGGATCGATCTCGTGGCTGGCAGAAAAGTTGCGTTCGAACAGCGCCGCCACGTCCTTGGCGAAGCGCTGATCGTCCACTTCCTGGTTGGCCTCCAGGTTCCAGTGCAGGCTCCAGTGGTCGAAGTTGCACGAGCCCAGGGTGCACCAGTCATCGGCCAGCGAAAACTTGGCGTGGATGAAGGTCGGCTGGAACTCGAAGATGCGCACCCCGGCACGCAGCAGCCGGCCGTAGAAACGCTGTCCGGCGTAGCGCACGCCGGGATGGTCGTGAGCATCGCCGGGTAGCAGCAGACGCACGTCGACGCCACGCCGCGCCGCCCTCGCCAGCCGTCGTCGCAGCGACAGGGTCGGCACGAAATAGGGGGTACAGATCCAGATACGCTGACGCGCCGAGGAGACCTGCTGCTGCAGCGAGTGACGAATCGCCTGATAGCGATAGCCCTGGCCCCACACCACGCGCCCACGCATGCCCTGGTAGTCGTCGCTATCGTGGGGGGCGACCGCCAACTGGCGCACCAGCTGGGCCTTCCCGTCACCGCGGGTCAATGGCGAGTCCCAGACCCGCGAGAATAGCCGCACCCAGTCGGTCACCACCGGCCCCTCGATGCGCACCGCCACTTCGTACCAGGCGTCGAGGAACTCATCCACCGCACCAAAGCCGCCGGTAAAGGCCACCTCGCCGTCGATCACCACCAGCTTGCGATGGTCGCGGCTAAGGTTGCGCGCCAGCGAGTGAAAGCCCAGCGGGTTGAAGAAGCGTAGCGCAACGCCGCGCTCGCGCAGCGCACGGCGGTCGTCATCGGACAACCCCATGCCACCGTAGCCATCCAGCATCAGCATCACGCGGACCCCGCGCTCAGCGGCGCGGCCCAGCGCGTCGATCAGGCCGCTGGCGAGCCGCCCCGACTCCATCAAGTAGAGCTCGATGAGTATCGACTCGCGCGCCGCCTCGATGGCGTTGAACATTTCCGGAATGAAGCACTTGGACTCCGCCAGCAGCGTGAAGCGGTTGCCTTCTCGCCATACCCCGCGCATGCGCATCCTCCCTGTCACCAGTCGGCATTGACGCACGTTTGCCGGTCCAACGAAAGCTGCAGCGTGCCGTGGGCCACCGCTATACTGGGGCCGACATCCCGCGACAAGGCAAAGGAATGGCCGCAAACGCTCTACGACACCCACTGCGCTGGCTGCTCTCCCGCTGGGTCGAGGTGCGCCTGATCGAACCCGAGCCGGCGAGCCTAGGTCTCGACCCGGCACTGCCGACCCTTTACGTCCTGCCCCACCCCGCCAGCTCCGATGCCGCCCTGCTCGGCGAGCTGTGCCGCCGCTACGGCCTGCCCGACGCCGATGCCACGCTGACGCTGGCCGGTCGCCCGCACCCTGCTCGCCTGAGTCTCGCGCCACAGCGGCAACGCTGGCGGCGTACCAGGCGCCAGGCGCCGTTCCTCGCCGCCCTGCAGCATCTCGATCATGCTCAGGGAAGCGACGTCCAGCTGGTGCCGGTAAGCATCTTCTGGAGCCGAGCGCCAGGCAAGCGCTTCGGGCTGGCCAAGCTGCTCGCTGACGATGACTGGCAGCTGGTGGGGCGCTTGCGCCGCCTGTGGTCGGTGCTGGTCAACGGCCGCAACGTCGAGGTCCACTTCGGTGCACCGCTACGCCTCGCGGAACTGCGCGATGGGCGTGACGATGCCCTCACCAACCGCAAGGCGGCACGACTGCTGCGGGTGCACTTCCGGCGCATGCGCAGCCGCGTGCTGGGCCCCGACTTGTCCCACCGCCGCACGCTGGTCGACGGCGTGGTGGCAAGCCCCGCCGTGCGCCAGGCCATTCAGGAGGTGGCCAGCGCTCAGCGCCGCTCAACCCGGCGCCTCGAGCGGCGCGCCCGACGCTACGGACTGGAGATCGCCTCCAACATGTCCTATCCGGTGCTGCGCTTCATGGACCAGCTGCTGACGCGGCTGTGGAACCGCCTCTACGACGGCGTCGACGTGCAGGGGTTGGAGCGCGTCAAGGCGCTGGCCGGCGACCACACTCTGGTCTACGTGCCCTGCCACCGCAGCCACGTCGACTACCTCCTGCTCTCCTACGTGCTCTACCGTGACGGCCTGATGCCACCCCACGTCGCCGCGGGTCGCAACCTCGACATGCCGCTGATCGGCGGCCTGCTGCGCCGCGGTGGCGCCTTCTTCCTGCGCCGCAGCTTCAAGGACAACCGACTCTACGGCGCGGTGTTCAATGAATACCTGCACCGCCTGATAGCGCGTGGCCACCCACTCGAGTACTTCATCGAAGGCGGGCGCTCGCGCAGCGGCCGCATGCTGCCTCCGCGCCCCGGCATGCTGGCCATGACACTGCGCTCCCACCAGCGCGACCCGACTCGACCACTGGCGTTCATCCCGGTCTACATCGGCTACGAGCGCATCCTCGAGGGCGGCAGCTATCAGCGCGAGCTGCACGGCGGCAAGAAGCGCAAGGAGTCGCCGCTGGGCCTGCTGCGGGTGGCACGGCAGCTGCGCGAGCCGTTTGGACGGGTCGCGGTCAGCATCGGCGAGCCGCTGATCGCCGGCGACTTTCTCGACCGTCACGCCCCGCGCTGGCGCCACGAGCGCAGCGCCCGCCCCAACTGGCTCAACCAGGCGGTACCGGCACTCGGCGATGAGCTGGCCGGGCGCATCAACGCCGCCGCCAGCCTCAACGCCGTCAACCTGGTAGCGCTGGTGCTGCTGGCCACCCCGCATCGCGCCATCGAGACGCGGCTGCTGATCCGTCAGTTGGCGCTGCTGGTGGACTGCTGCCCGGCCACGCAGCGCCCCGCCGGCGAGCCCGCCAGTTGGATCGCGCGGGTCGCAGAGCTGGGCATGATCCAGCGACGCGAGCAGGCCCTCGGCGAGCTGGTGCTGGCCAGCGCCGATCAGGCCGAGCGGCTCAGCTGGTATCGCAACAATGTGCTGCACCTGTTCGCCTATCCAGCGCTGGTGGCCTTCGCCTTTCGCAATCACGCTTCGCTGTCGCAGGGGGAGGTATTCGAACGCCTCGCGCCGGGCTGGCCAATCATCGCCCGTGAGCTTTACCTGGCCGTGCCCGAAGCCCTTGATGAGCCCCTGGAGGCGAGCCTGACGCAGCTATCCAGGCTGGGACTGCTGAGCCACGATGGTGACCGCTGGCAGCGCCCGGCTGCCCACCTCGAAGCCTTCGAGCAGCTGCGCCTGCTCAGCCAATTGATCCAGCCGACCCTGGAGCGCGGCTATCTGCTGCTCAGCCTGCTGCTCGACGCCCCCAGCGGCCAGCTGAGCCGGGATGATCTTGCCGAGCAGGGTCGCCAGCTCGCCGAACGCCTGGCGCTGCTGTCGGGGCTCGATGCGCCGGAATTCTTCGACCCGCGGCTGTTCGCTGGGCTGGTCGACAGCCTGATCGAGGAGGGCTGGCTATGGCAGCAGGAGGATCGTCTGTGCTACGACGCCCGCCTGGTCGAGGCCGCCCAGCGCGCCCGCGAGCTGTTCGACCCGGCACTGCGCCAGCGCCTGATGCAGCTCGGCGCCGGGCGTGACGATCACGTCGACAGCGAACGATGAACGTAGAGGTCGTAGCGGCTGGTCTTGCCTTCGATGGTATGCCCCGGCGCGGGGCCATCGATGGGCGGCGCCTTGCGCGGCCGCTTGACCGCCACCCGGTGAGTGGCAACGTCCAGCGCTGCCTCGAGCAGGCGCGGCGCATCGGCATCGTCGCCGGCCAGCTCGCGGAATACCCGCATCTCTTTCTTGACCAGCGCCGACTTGTCGCGGTGAGGAAACATCGGATCGAGGTGGATCACCTGGGGCGCAACGCCCGCCCCGGCGATTAACGACGCCAGATCGCAGGCAGCGTCGCCGTGCGTCAGCGTCAGGCGCGTGGCGATCTCGGCGAGCTCCGACGCGGCGCCAGCGCGTTTCAGGCCATCCTCGAGCAGCGCGGCAATCGCGGCGACGCGCTCGATCATCAGCACCCTCGCGCCTAGGCTGGCCAAGACGAAAGCGTCGCGGCCCAGCCCTGCGGTAGCGTCGACGATCGACGGTGCCGCCGCCTTGCCAAGCCCACAGGCCTTGGCCACCAGCTGGCCGCGCCCACCGCCGAAGCGGCGCCGATGGCCCGCCTTGCCGTCCACGAAGTCGACCTCGAGCGGCTTGCCGTAGCGGCGTTCATCGCCCGCCAGCACCAGCGTATCGCCGTCGCGCAGCAGCCTCAGCCCCGCGGCCGCGTCATCGCGCTGCCAGGGCAGCCCATAACGCGCGGCGAGCTCCTCGAGTCCCGCTCCGCACACCACCACGCCAGTCTTAGGCATCGTGCTCAACGACGCTTCTGCCACGCCACCTGGTCGCGCAGGTAGACCGGCTGGGCCTGGGCAGGTGCCGTGCGCTCGCCGGCGGCGTAGCGCTGGGCCGCCAGCCTCACCAGCTCCTCGGCGGCGGGCTGCCAGTCATCGAGATGCTGGCTGACGCCGGCCTGCAGGTTGGCGTTCATCGACGGCCACAGCGTCCATCCCGAGCCGACGCCGACCCAGTCGACCTCCTCCTGGCCAGGCGGCAGCGTCAACCGCTCGGGCGGCATCACCGCCTCAGCGCCGAGCGGGGTAATGTCACCGTCCTGGCAGCGATAGGCACCAACGTAGATCTCACCCATGCGCGCGTCGAGGGCCGGTAGCACATGGCGCAGGTGCAGGCGGCGATGCGCGGCCAGCGCCAGAGCCGCCAGGGTCGATACGCCAAGCAGGGGCTTGTCGAGCCCGTAGGCCAGTCCCTGAGCGGTGCCGGCGGCGATGCGCAGCCCGGTGAAGGAGCCGGGACCGTGGCCATAGGCCAGGGCGTCGAGGTCGGCCAGCGCCACGCCCGCTTCGGCCAGCACCTCGTCGATCATCGGCATCAGCCGGCGGGTATGTTCACGGGGCGCCTCGACATAGCGCGCCACGACCTCGGCCTCACGCCCGGCAGGCTGATGCCAGAGGGCGACGGAACAAGCGGTCGAGGAGGCGTCTAGGGCCAGCAGAGTCGGCATGGGTATCGCTCACGGTCGGCAGATCGGACGCCGGGATTATACGCCAACGGCCCGCAAAATGCGGGCCGCTGCAATCATCGATGCCAGGCGGAGATCAGGTTTCCAGGGCGTCGATCACCTGGCGGGTGATATCGTCGACGCTGCCCACCCCTTCCACACGATGATAGGCCGGCGCGGTGGCAGGATCCTGCTCGGCCCACGACTGATAGTAATCGACCAGCGGGGCAGTCTGTTCGTGATAGACCGCCAAACGGTTGCGCACCGTCGACTCGCGGTCGTCGTCGCGCTGGATCAGCGCTTCACCGGTGACATCGTCCTTGGCGTCTTCCTTGGGCGGATTGTACTCGACGTGGTAGACACGCCCGGAGCCGGGGTGCACGCGACGTCCGGCCAGACGCTTGACGATCTCCTCGTCGGCCACGGCAATCTCCAGCACATGGTCGAGCTTGACCCCGGCCTCCTTCATGGCATCGGCCTGGGGGATGGTGCGCGGGAACCCATCGAACAGGAAGCCGTTTTCGCAGTCCTTCTGAGCGATGCGCTCCTTGACCAGGGCGATGATGATGTCGTCGGACACCAGTCCACCGCTGGTCATGATCTCCTTGACCTTGAGCCCCAGCTCACTGCCTTCCTTGACCGCCGCACGCAGCATGTCGCCGGTGGAGATCTGCGGAATCTTGAAACGCTCGCAGATGAACTGGGCCTGGGTGCCTTTGCCGGCACCCGGGGCGCCCAACAGGATCAAACGCATGGGTACTGCTCCTTGAACGAGTTGAAAACGTTTTTATAAATGTGGGTAATCATCGATAGGTAAGCACAATTAGCGCGACAATACCCCGCGCGGCCCGCCCAGACAAGCCGACCATCCGTCAGCCGACCTTACTACCATTTATAAAAACCATTTCAATACATGCAGTTAGATGAAAAATTGCACTTTGGTCTGGCGCACGGCATGGCCCGTGACGCTGGCCCATACGCAAGACGGCGCCCGTAGGCGCCGTCTCGGCTACCGCACAGCCCGCTTTACATCAGCAGGCGGCGGATATCGGTCAGCAGCTGCCCCAGCAGCGCCGTGAAGCGCGCCGCATCGGCACCGTTGACCGCCCGGTGGTCGTAGGACAGGCACAGCGGCATCATCAACCGCGGCTGGAATGCTCCACCGTCCCATACCGGCTTCATCTGCGCCTTGGAGATCCCCAGGATGGCGACCTCCGGTGCGTTGACGATGGGCGTGAAGGCGGTGCCCCCAATCGAGCCCAGGCTGGAGATGGTGAAACAGCCACCGGTCATCTCCTCACGCTTGAGCTTCTTGGTCTGCGCCTTCTTGGCCAGCTCGACGCTCTCCTTGGCCAGTTCGATCAGCGATTTCTGGTCAGCGTTGCGGATCACCGGCACCATCAGGCCGTCCGGTGTATCCACGGCGACGCCGATGTGGACATACTTCTTCCACACTACGGTCTCGCCGTTGTCCTTGAGGCTGACATTGAACTGCGGATACTGACGCAGGGCGAAGGCACACGCCTTGATCAGGAACGGCAGCGGTGTGAGCTTGGCGCCCTGAGCTTCCGCCTCGGCCTTCATCGACTTGCGGAAGGCTTCCAGCTCGGTGATATCGGCTTCGTCGAACTGCGTCACATGGGGCAGGTTGACCCAGCTGCGGTGCAGGTTGGTGGCGCCCATCTTCATCAGGCGACCCATCGGCTTCTCTTCAATCTCGCCGAACTGGCTGAAGTCCTGATCGGGGATCGGCGGAATGCCACTGCCACCCGCGGCAGGAGCCGCCGCTGCCGGCGTCTCGGCCTTGCCGGCCATGACCTGCTTGACGTAGGCCTGGACGTCCTCCTTGAGCACCCGGTCCTTGGGGCCGCTGGGCTTGACCAGCCCCAGGTCGACGCCCAGCTCGCGGGCCAGCATGCGCACCGCCGGACCGGCGTGCACCAGCTTGCCGTCGCGCGGCTTGTGGGCCGCCATCTGGGCTTCGGGGCTCGGCGTTCCGGCCGCCGCGGGGGCAGGCTTGTCGGCCTTGGGGGCGTCAGCCTTGGGGGCAGGTTGCTCGGCCTTGGGTGCCGGCTTGCTACCCGCCACCTCGATATAACCGATCAGATCGCCTTCGGAGACCGTATCGCCCTCCTTGACGGTGAGCTCCAGCAGCTTGCCCTTGTAGGGGCTCGGCACGTCCATCGAGGCCTTGTCGGACTCAAGGGTGATCAGCGGGTCTTCCTCGTCGACCTCGTCACCAGCGCTGACGCCGATCTCGATGATCGGCACATCAGAGGAACCGGATAGATCCGGCACGCGAATTTCCTTGCGCTCCGGCTCGCCTGACGCAGCTTGTTCCTGGGGCGCGGGTTCGGGCTCGGCGGCCTGCGGCGCTGACTCGGCGGCAGCCGGCTCGGCGGGGGCCTCATCGCCTCCCTCGCCGGCAATCTCCATGGTGCCGATCACGTCGCCTTCGGAGACCGTATCGCCCTCCTTGACACTGAGCTTGACCAGGGTGCCGGCATGCGGGCTGGGCACGTCCATGGAGGCCTTGTCGGACTCCAGGGTGATCAGGGTGTCTTCCTCAGCGACCTCGTCGCCTGGGGCTACCGCCACCTCGATGATTTCCACATCGCTGGAGCCACCCAGATCCGGCACCTTGATCTCGACGGTCTGCTTGCCACCACCGCCAGACTTGGCCGCCGGTTTGTCGTCCTTGGCAGGTGCCGGCTCGGCCGCGGCCTGGCCAGTGTCAGACGCCTGGCTGGCACCTTGATCGGCACTGCCGGCATCGCTGTCGCCGCTGCCTTCGGCCTCTAGCTCAACGATGTCGTCACCTTCGGAGACGGTATCGCCCTCCTTGACCAGGACGCTCAGCACCTTGCCGCCTTTGGGCGACGGCACATCCATGCTGGCCTTGTCGGACTCGAGAGTGATCAGGGTGTCTTCGGCCTCGATGACGTCGCCTTCGGACACCGCGATCTCGATGATTTCGACATCGGTGCTACCGCCGATGTCGGGGACTTTGATGATTTCGCTACTCAAGGTCGCGCTCCTTCCAAATCGTGCTCGAAACCGGCGGGCCATCGGGCGGCAAGCCGCCGGTTCCAGATCAGCGGGTCAACGGCTCACACCATCAGCGGATTAGGCTTCTTGGGATCGATGCCGTACTTCTTGATCGCTTCGCTGACCACCTTGCGGTCCAGCTCGCCGCGGTCGGCCAGCGCCTTGAGCGCGGCCACGGTAACGAACTTGCGGTCGACCTCGAAGAAGTGACGCAGCTTCTCACGGGTGTCGGAACGCCCGAAGCCATCGGTACCCAGTACATGGTAGTCGGTCGGCACCCAGGCACGGACCTGATCGGCGAACAACTTCATGTAGTCGGTGGACGCGATGGCCGGGCCCTTGCGCCCTTCCAGGCAGGTGGTGACGTGCGGCTTGCCCGGCTCGTCCTCGGGGTTGAGGAAGGCCTGACGGTCAACCTCGAGCGCTTCGCGGCGCAGCTCGTTGAAGCTGGTCACGCTCCAGATGTCCGAGCCGACGCCCCACTCCTCGGCGAGCATCTCGGCGGCTGCCTCGACCTCGCGCAGAATGGTACCCGAGCCCAGCAGCTGAACATGGCCCTTGCCCTTCTTGCCCTGGGTCTCGCGCAGCAGGTACATGCCCTTGATGATGTCTTCGCTGGGCACCGTCTCGAGCTCGGGCTGCTCATAGTTCTCGTTCATCACTGCCAGATAGTAGAAGCAGTTCTCCTTGTCGACGAACATCCGCTTCAAGCCGTCATGCACGATGACCGCTACCTCGTGGGCATAGGTCGGGTCGTAGCTGCGGCAGTTGGGGATGGTCGAGGCCAGAATATGGCTATGACCATCCTGGTGCTGCAGGCCCTCGCCGTTGAGGGTGGTGCGCCCGGCGGTACCGCCGACCAGGAAGCCACGCGCCTGCAGATCGCCGGCCGCCCACGCCAGGTCGCCGATGCGCTGGAAACCGAACATCGAGTAGTAGACGTAGAACGGCAGCAGCGGCAGGTTGTGGTTGCTGTACGAGGTGGCCGCGGCGATCCACGCCGACATGGCGCCCGCCTCAGTGATGCCCTCTTCGAGGATCTGGCCTTTCTGATCCTCGCGATAGAACATGATCTGGCCTTTATCCACCGGCTCGTACTTCTGGCCCTCGGAGGTGTAGATGCCGAGCTGGCGGAACATGCCCTCCATGCCGAAGGTGCGCGCTTCATCGGGGATGATCGGCACCACCTGCTTGCCGATCTTCTTGTCCTTGACCAGACCGTTGAGGACCCGCACGAAAGCCATGGTGGTGGAGACTTCACGCCCCTTGGAGCCCCCCATCTGGGAGGCAAAGGTCTTGTCCTCCAGCGACGGAATCTCGAGCGCCTCGAAGTCGTTGCGGCGTTGCGGCAGGTAGCCACCCAGGCGCTCACGCTGCAGATGCATGTACTTCATTTCCGGCGATTCGTCGTCGGGCTTGTAGTACGGCATCTCCTTGAGCTGCTCGTCGGAAAGCGGAATGCCGAAGCGATCGCGGAAGCGCTTGAGCGCATCGTACTCCATGCTCTTGAGCTGGTGCGCCTCGTTGGCAGCCTCACCGTCGCCGCCGCCCATGCCGTAACCCTTGACGGTATGCGCCAGGATCACGGTGGGTCGTCCGTTGGTGTTATTTACCGCCGCGTGGTAGGCCGCGTAGACCTTGTACGGGTCGTGGCCACCGCGGTTGAGCTTCCAGATGTCCTCGTCGGACATGTCCTTGACCAGCTCGGCGGTCTCCGGGTACTTGCCGAAGAAGTGCTCGCGGGTGTAAGCGCCGCCGTTGGCCTTGTAGTTCTGGTAGTCGCCATCGACCGCCTCGTCCATGCGCTTCTGCAGCACGCCCTTCTTGTCCTGCTCGAACAGCGGATCCCAGAAGCGGCCCCAGACCACCTTCTGCACGTTCCAGCCGGCACCGCGGAACACGCCCTCGAGCTCGTCCATGATCCGCGAATTACCGCGCACCGGACCGTCAAGGCGCTGCAGGTTGCAGTTGATGACGAAGATCAGGTTGTCGAGCCGCTCACGGCTGGCCAGGTGAATGGCACCCAGCGATTCCGGCTCATCGCACTCGCCGTCGCCCATGAAGCACCAGATCTTGCGATCATGCATGTCCTTCATTTCGCGGGAGTGCAGGTACTTCATGACGTGGGCTTGATAGATCGCCTGGATCGGCCCCAGCCCCATCGACACCGTGGGGAACTGCCAGAAGTCTGGCATCAGCCAGGGGTGCGGGTAGGACGACAGGCCATCACCGTCGACTTCCTGGCGGAACTTGTCCATCTGGTCCTGGGTGAGGCGCCCCTCGAGGAAGGCACGCGCGTAGACGCCCGGCGCCACGTGGCCCTGGATGTAAACCAGATCGCCCTCAAAGTCGCCATTGGGGGCGCGGAAGAAGTGGTTGAAGCCCACGTCATACAGCGTCGCCGCCGACATGAAACTGGCGATATGACCACCCAGCCCCGGGTTAGCGCTGTTGTTACGGATCACCTGAGCAATGGCGTTATAGCGAATCAGCGAGCGGATCTTGCGTTCCATGAACAGATCGCCGGGCATGTGCGCTTCGCGATGCACCGGGATGCTGTTGCGATGAGGGGTCGTCACCGAGAAGGGCACCTGCATGCCATCGCGGCGCAGGCGGTCGGCCAGACGGCTCAACAGGTACTGGGCGCGATCTTCGCCCTCGCGATCCAGGACCGATTCCAGGGATTCCATCCATTCCGTGGTTTCGACCGGATCGAAATCTTCTCTTGCCTCCAGACTCATAGACGTCTCTCCGAATGAAGATATTGTGTCGGTCTGCCCTCACCGCCGTTGGTGGAGGGGCATGTGGCGCTCTTCAGTGCGGGCATGACCTTCTATGGGTCATATCTCCGGAAAATCTTGCTGTAATTTGATTACAGCGGGGCGTGCAGAAAGCCCGTCGCAGGCCGTTGAAGATACCGCAAAGCCTGGCTCCTGCCAATTGTAACCGTCATGGAAATTGTTTTCACATCCAATATTGCACCGCAACACAAGGCGTTGCGCGACTTACCCCAAGCCTAGACGAAAAGCCCGGCAATGTAGTGTTACTACATGCAATCCAGCATACAGCGCCGCAGAAAGGCCCAATCGAAGGCCGGACCAGGGTCAGTCTTGCGCAGCGGCGCGATATGCGCGTGGCCGGTGATACGCCCCGGCGTCAGCGCCGGATAGTGCTCGCAGAGTGCCATGATGACCCGCGCCAGGGCACGATATTGCGCCTCACGGTAGGGCGATATCTCATCGCCCTCGAGCTCGATGCCGATGCTGAAGTCATTGAGCTCACCCCGTTCGCAGCCGCTGTGAGGATCGAACCAGCGCGAACGGCCGGCATGCCAGGCACGCTCGTCGAATGACACGAACTGGGTGCACTCGCCGTCGCGGCGAATCAGCACATGCGCCGAGACCCTGAGCCCGGCGATGGCCGCAAAGTACGGGTGCGCCTGAGGGTCGAGACAGTTAGTGAACAACCGCTCGATGTCGGCGCCGCCGAACCGCCCCGGCGGCAGGCTGATCGAGTGCAGCACCAGTGCTGACACCTCGCCTGTGGGACGCGCGTTGCAGTTGGGTGACGGCACCTGTCGGACGGCCTCAAGCCAGCCCTCACGAATGCCGGCGGCAGCAAGCATCACGGCTGATTCCTCTGGCTGAATTGCCTATACTGGCAGCATTGTCGCACACCCCGACCGACCACGTTCACCCTCATCAAGGCCCGTCATGCACTATCAGCAAGCCCTTGCCGAAGAGATCCGCCAAGCCGCCGCCCGGCTGCTCGCCGAAGACGTCGGCCCCGGCGACATCACCGCCCAGCTAATCCCCGCCAGCCAGTGGGCCAAGGCCAACGTGATCAGTCGCGAAGACGCCGTGCTGTGTGGTGTGGCCTGGGTCGATGAGGTGTTTCGCCGCCTCGACGCCAGGGTCAGTCTGCACTGGCTGGCCGCCGACGGTGACCGCCTCGCTGCCGGCCAGCCCTTCCTCGAGCTGGAAGGCCCGGCACGCAGCCTGCTGACCGGCGAGCGCGCCGCGCTCAACCTGCTGCAGACGCTGTCGGCCACTGCCACCCGCACCCGCCACTACGTCGACCTGCTCGACGGTACCGGCGTGCGCCTGCTCGACACCCGCAAGACGCTGCCCAACCTGCGTCTGGCACAGAAGTACGCGGTGACCTGCGGCGGTGGCCACAACCACCGCATCGGCCTGTATGACGCCTTCCTGATCAAGGAGAACCACATTGCCGCCTGTGGTGGGATCGCCGCGGCGGTCAGGGAAGCACGCGATATCGCCCGTGACCTCCCAGTGGAGGTCGAAGTCGAGACGGCCGACGAGCTCGACCAGGCGCTGGCCGCCGGTGCCGACGTGATCATGCTCGACAACTTCACCCTGGACGCGATGCGTGACGCGGTGGCCCGCACCGCGGGCCGCGCTACGCTGGAGGCCTCCGGCAACGTCGACGAGACCACCCTGCGCGCCATCGCCGAAACCGGTGTCGACTGCATCTCAAGCGGCGCCCTGACCAAGGATATCCGGGCCATCGACCTGTCGATGCGCATCCTCGAGACGCAGTCGCGCTGAGCGTGAGCGAGCCACTGGCAAGCTACCGCCTCGAGGCTATCGGCCATATCGAGAGCGACTTCCCGGACAAGTTCGGCGTGCCCCGCCAGCCGGGACTCGCCCCTGCCGCTCGCGCCCGGCTGGTGCTCCACGGCGATTACGCCGACCCGCTCACGGTGCGCGGCCTCGATGCCTATAGCCATGTGTGGCTGACCTTTATCTTCCACCACAGCCCCGAGCGCTGGACGCCGCTGGTGCGACCGCCGCGGCTGGGCGGCAACGCCAAGCTAGGGGTCTTCGCCACCCGCAGCACCCACCGCCCCAACCGCCTGGGCCTGTCGCTGGCCACCCTCGGCAGCATCGATACCCGCCACGGCGTGGCCCTGGAGCTATACGGCTGCGACCTGGTCGACGGTACCCCGGTGCTGGATATCAAGCCCTACCTGCCCTGGGCAGAAGCACTCCCCGACGCCCGGGCCGGGGTGGCGCCGGCAGCGCCGCCGCGCTATGCGGTGCGCTTCTCCGCCGAGGCCGAGGCCACCCTCGAAGGATGCCCCGACGGCGGCGCGCTACGCGCCCTGATCGAGCAGGTGCTGGCCCAGGACCCGCGCCCCGCCTACCACCGCGACAAGGGCGATGCCGCGCGTGTCTACGGCGTGCGGCTACGCGATATGGACGTGCGCTTCTGCGCCGAGGGGGAGGGATTTCGGGTGGTGGAGATCAACGCCAGCTGAGAGGCTATGCAGCCATCGCAGACGCTGTTAGCGAGAGACGCCGGGGGCAGGCCGGAGAGGGGGTTTGCGCCATGGATGGCGCAAGGTAGCGCCCAGGGATGGGTTTACAGCGCCCCCTCGTAGGCCTGCCGACGGATCAGTCTCGAGCGGTGCTGGTCTCGAGAACGCCACCTTGAGTCCTGCAGGGCTCTCGCATCCGTGGCGCAGACCTATGCTTCGACCTGCCCCCGGCGCTCCTCGCTAGCCAGGAGCCGCAGCAAGCGCCCGGATCAGCCGAAATCGACGCCAATCCGCCGGCCGACCTCTTCGTAGGCTTCGATCACGCCGCCCAGGCCCTGGCGGAAGCGGTCCTTGTCGAGCTTCTCGCGGGTCTTGGCGTCCCACAGCCGGCAGCCGTCCGGGGAGAACTCGTCACCCAGCACGATCTGGCCGTCGAACAGGCCGAACTCCAGCTTGTAGTCGACCAGCAGCAGGCCGCCGTCGGCGAACAGCGCCTTGAGCACATCGTTGACCTTGAAGGTCAGCGCCTTCATCTCGGCGAGCTGCTCGGGCGTCGCCCAGCCGAAGCTCTCGGCCAGCGACTCGTTGATCATCGGGTCGTGCTGGGCATCGTTCTTGAGGAACAGCTCGAAGGTCGGCGGATTGAGTTCGATGCCCTCTTCGACCCCGAGACGCCGAACCAGGCTACCCGCGGCGATGTTACGTACCACGCACTCCACCGGGATCATCTCGAGCTTCTTGACCACGCACTCGGTGTCCGAGAACAGGCCATCGAAGTGAGTGGGAATGCCCGCCGCCTCGAGCGTCTGCATGATGAAGGCATTGAACTTGTTGTTGACCATGCCCTTGCGCGCCAGCGACTCCATGCGCTCGCCGTCGAAGGCGCTGGTGTCGTCGCGAAAGTGCAGGATCATGCGTTGGGGATCGTCGGTGTAGTAGACCGACTTGGCCTTGCCGGCGTAGAGCTGTTGACGCTTTTCCATGGGAGCGGTCTCCGCAAAAATCACTGTTGAGTCGGTCGGCCGATCAGGCGATGCGCTGCCAGGCCAGGCCGTGGTCCTGGGCGGCCACCGAGAGCCGCGAGTCGTCGCCGTCGAGCAGCGGGGTCAGGGTTTCCAACACGCGCTCGGGGCAGTTGTTGTGTTCCGAAAGATGCGAACAGACGATGCGCTGCAAGCGGTCGAGCCCCAGCCGCGGCAGCAGCGCCGCGGCCTGGGCATTGGCCAGGTGCCCCCAGTCGCCACCAACGCGCCGCTTGAGACTAGGGGGATAGGGCCCCTCGGCGAGCATCTGCACGTCGTGGTTGCACTCCAGCACCAGCGCGTCGCAGCCGTGGAAGGCCTCGGTCACATGCGCGCTAGGATGCCCAAGGTCGGTGAGCACACCAAAGCTGCGGCCATGGGCATGGAAGCGAAACTGCACCGGCTCGCGGGCATCGTGGGGCACCGTCACCGGGTCGATCTCCAGGCCGTTGATGGCAAAGCGCTGCTGCGGGGTCACCCAGTGGTGCTGCGGCAGGGTACCGAGCCGAGCGCTGCGCCAGGTTCCCGGAGTCAGGTAGACCGGCACGCCATAGCGGCGCGCCAGTGCCCCCACACCGCGGATGTGGTCGCCATGTTCATGGCTGACCAGAATCGCATCGAGCTGGCGCGGGTGCAGATCGAGGCGCGCCAGGCGCTTTTCGGCCTCACGCATAGCGAAACCGCAATCGATCAGCAGCCGCGTTTCGCCATCGCACACCAGGGTCGCATTACCCTTGCTACCGCTGCCCAGCGAGGCGAAACGCAGCCCCGAGGCAGCATGCTGCGTAGCGACCTCCTCCACATCCGACATTAGCGCAGCAGGGCGGCAACGCGGTCGAGCAGCTCGCGGGTATCGTCGGCGGTGAGCTCCTTGTCGCTCTCGTTGATCACCCGGACCCGGGTCTCGCCGCTGGGCGCCTGGTCGAGGCTCAGGCGCAACCACTGGGCGGTCTGACGCACGTCGGGACTGAACACGATGGAGAACACGCCGCGATTGCGTTCGCTGGCGGTCATGTACTCGAGCAGGAAGTCGCGATTGGCGGCGTCGCTCTCGAGCAGCAGCTCGCGGTTCTCGCTGGTGAAGTTGCGCGACAGTTGGTAGTCCATCTCGGCCCAAGTGCGCTCCATGTCGGCGGCCAGCAGCAACTGCCAGCTGTCGTCGCTGCGCTCCAGGCGTACGCTCTCCTCCTGCTGCTGGGCACGTTGAGTGGCCAGCGCCGAGGCGCTCGCGGTGCGGCTCTCGGCAGTCAGGAAGTCGTTGAGGGCATCGAGACACTGAGTGTGAATGGCCCCGCCCTGTTCGCAGCGCACTTCGGTAGCACCGCTGCGTACGCCGGGCTGGAGGGTGAAGGTCGCCTCGCTGGTGGCCAATACGCCGCGCTGGGGACTGTTCTCGGTCACGCTCAGTCCCTGACGGCGACTGAAATCCTCGAGCCGCGGCCAGACATCGCCGGCCTCGGCGTTGACCAGCAGCCAGCGGTCACTACCCGACTCGCGGCGCTCGACGAAGTCGCGCTGGCCACCACGCGCCACCGCATCGGGGCGCGGTGCACGGAAGCGTCCGTCGCTGGCGACGAACTCCCCGCGGGCTTCGGGTACCGGCATGATGTCGCGATAGCGGCTCTGATCGCGGGTCTCGGGCAGCACCAACGGCCGCCCCTGCTCCGCCTCGGCATAGTCGATGTTGCGGTCGTGAAAATAGCCATCGCGGGCGCAACCGGCAGTTACCAGAGCGATCGATACGACGAGCGGCATCCATTTCAGCGCAGGGTTCATGCATCCACCTTGTTGAGAGTCCACGGGAGCTGTCAGCGGTACGTCGTTCAGTCGTCGATGACGCCCGCCAGCTGCAGCGCCTCGCTGACCGTGGAGTGGTATTTCTCGGACAGCCAGGTCATCGGCAGGCGAATGCCGGCCTCGGCGTAGCCCATCCGATGCAGCGCCCACTTCACCGGAATCGGGTTGGACTCGATTCCCAGGTTGGTGTGCAGCGGCATCAGACGGGTATTGATCGAATGGGCGGTCTCGGTATCGCCGGCCACCGCGGCGGTGCATAGCTCATGCATGGCCTTGGGTGCGACGTTGGCGGTCACCGAAATATCACCGTGGCCGCCCATCAGCATGAAGTCGCAGGCAGTGGCGTCATCACCGGAGTAGAGCTTGAAATCGCTGCCTTCGAGGCGCCCGATCAGGTCCTCGGCGCGCTCCAGGTTACCGGTGGCATCCTTGAGCCCGATGATGTTGTCGATCTCGGCCAGGCGCAGCACGGTCTCGTTATAGAGATCCGAACAGGTGCGCCCCGGTACGTTGTAGAGGATCACCGGCAGATTGGCGCCTTCGGCTACCGCCTTGAAGTGCTGGTACAAGCCTTCCTGGGTCGGCTTGTTATAGTAGGGGCATACGGACAGGCAGTAGTCGGCACCGACCTCCTTGGCGTAGCGCGCCAGCTCCACCGCCTCGGACGTGGCATTGGCGCCGGTACCGGCAATCACCGGAATCCGCCCCGCTACCTCTTCCACCACCGTACGAATCACGTCGAAGTGCTCGGCGAAGGACATGGTGGTCGGCTCGCCGGTGGTACCGGCCGCGACGATGGCGTCGGTGCCATTCTCCAGGTGGAAGTTGACCAGGCGACGCAGCGCCGGCCAGTCGATCTCGCCGGTCACCTTCATCGGCGTCGCCAAGGCGACCATACTGCCTGTGATCATGCTGTGTTCCTCTCGAAAACCGTGGCCTGCCAGCGCTTCGCCCGTCGGGGGCAGACATTCAGGGGCTAGATGGTACTCAGGCGGCGAAAGTCTGTACAGAACCGGATGCGCGTCGACCGCCTTTGCCGCTGAAGCGCTTTACAGCATGCGCCGGGTTGCGTGTAATCGTAACGTGTCCTTTCACTCAGCCTCCAGGAGATCTGCATGAGCGTCAGCCTCGGCCAACCCGTGCCCGACTTCACCGCTACCGCCACCGGTGACACCAGCGTCAGCCTATCCGATCTGAAGGGCCAACAGGTGGTGATCTACTTCTACCCCAAGGCCAGCACCCCGGGTTGCACCACCGAGGGCGGCGACTTTCGCGACCGCAAGGCAGACTTCGACGCCGCCAACACCGTCATCCTCGGCGTCTCCCGTGACGGCATCCGCGCCCAGGAAAACTTCAAGGCCAAGCAGGGCTTCAACTTCGCGTTGATCTCCGACAAGGATGAAGCGGTCTGCCAACTGTTCGACGTCATCAAGCTCAAGAAGATGTACGGCAAGGAACACCTCGGCGTCGAACGCAGTACCTTCCTGATCGACGCCGAGGGCAATCTTGCCCGGGAGTGGCGCGGGGTCAAGGTCAAGGGTCACGTCGACGAGGTGCTCGAGGCGGCCCAGGCGCTACACGCCGGCTGAGCCATCAGGCCCCGCCACGGCGGGGCTCACTCCTCGGAGAGCGTCTCCAGCGCCTCGTGCCGCTCGCGGCTGCCGATACCCCGCGGCCAAGCCACCACCAGCGCCTTGAGCAGCGTCGCCAGCGGAATCGCGAAGAAGATGCCCCAGAAGCCCCACACCCCGCCGAAGAACAGCACCGCGACAATGATCGACACCGGGTGCAGATTGACCGCCTCGGAGAACAGGATCGGCACCAGCACGTTGCCGTCCAGCGCCTGGATGATGCCGTAGGCGATCAGCACGTAGACGAACTGATCGCTGATGCCGAAGTGAAAGCCGGCCACCGCCGCCACCGGCAGCGTGGCCACCGCCGCACCGATGTAAGGCACCAGCACCGACAACCCTACCAGCACCGCCAGCAGCGCCGAATAGGGTAGCCCGAAGAAGGCAAAGGTCAGGAAGGCCACGGTGCCGACGATGATGATCTCGATGAACTTGCCGCGCACGTAGTTGGCGATCTGATCGTCCATCTCGTTCCAGATACGGGTCATCAGCAGGCGCTTCTGGGGCAGCAGCGACAGTGTGAAACCGACCAGACGGTCCTTGTCCTTGAGCATGAAGAACACCAGAATCGGCACCAGCACCAAATAGATGATCAGCGACAGCACGTTACCCAGCGAGGCCAGCGACAGGGTCAGCGCGCGCTGGCCGACCTGGGTCATCTCGCGTCCGGCCACGCCGATCCAGTTCTGGATCTGGTCGGGCGTCACCAGCTGCGGATAGCGCTCCTGTAGGCCATCAAGCAGCTGCTGGCCAGCAGCGAACATTCGCGGTGTCTCTTGCACCAGCCCCACCAGCTGGTTCCATATCAGCGGCATCAGGATGAAGGCAATCGCCAACAGCAGACCGATGAAACCCAGGAACACCAACGACACCGCCAGCAGGTGCGGTACATGGCGACGGGTCAGGGCATTGACCGCCCCCTGCAGCAGAAAGGCGATCACCAGCGCGGTGAAGAACGGCGCCAGCATCCTGCCCAGCCAGATCACCACGGCAAAGCCAATGACCAGCACGATCAGCAGGATCACCGCCTCTTCGTCGGAGAAGTAACGCTCGATCCAGCTCTTGAACAGCGCACGCATGGTCATACCGACGCGGCCCCTGGTCCCTTGCGAATCCAGTAGATATAGACGTCGTCGCGAGTCTCGCGGGAGACTAGCTCGTGGTCGCTAT
Organism: Franzmannia pantelleriensis; assembly: GCF_900102875.1. Classification (GTDB taxonomy): domain Bacteria; phylum Pseudomonadota; class Gammaproteobacteria; order Pseudomonadales; family Halomonadaceae; genus Franzmannia; species Franzmannia pantelleriensis. Next base: position 94,778 of record NZ_FNGH01000008.1, on the reverse strand, counting down.
GACTGGCGAACGTCTCGAAGTCCTGCCAGGAACCGGCATCGGTGGCCTGGACCTCGAGCAGTTGCCCGGGCGCGAGGCGTGACAGCGCCTGCTTGGCCTTGAGCAGCGGCAGGGGGCATGGCAGACCTCGGGCGTCGAGCTGATTATCTGGTTGCAGGGCCATGCGTTCTCCCGAAAAATGTCTGAAACCCCTGAGATTTAAAGGCACTTTGCCGAGCGAATCAATGTCCGATGAACAGCATTGCGCCCGCCCCTATCATTGAGGATGGTCATGTTGCACGCCTTGAAGCCCTGTCTTGCCGCCGCTGGCCTGGTACTGGCCAGCTTGCTGCCGGCCTCTGCCAGCGCCGTCGACGACTACGGCCTGCCGCAGCTCGGCAGCGGCGGTGCCGGTGCCGCCGGGGCAGAAGAGTACCGTCTGGGTCGCGCTTGGCTGCGCCAGTTCCGTGCCCGCGCACCCGCCTGGCAGGACCCCATTACCCAGGACTACGTCGAATCGGTGATCTCGCGGCTGCTGCCGCACAGCGACCTCGGTGACAACCGTACCAGCGTGACCCTGGTCGATAGTCGCCTGCTCAACGCCTTCGCCGTGCCCGGCGGGGTGATCGGCGTCAATTCCGGCCTCTTCGCTTTTGCCGAGGAGGAGGACGCCTTCGCTTCGGTTATCGCCCACGAGCTCGGGCATCTCTCCCAGCGCCACTATGCGCGCCAGGTCTCTCGCGCCGAGCAGACCCAGGTACCGGCCATGGCGGCGATGCTGGCCGGCATGCTGATCGCTGCCGGCGGCGGCGGTGATGCCGGCATCGGCGTGGCAATGGGCTCCCAGGCCGCCTTTATTCAGGATCAACTGGCCTATTCGCGACGCTTCGAGCAGGAAGCCGACCGCGTGGGCCTGCAGGCCATGGCGCGGGCCGGCTACGACCCGCAGGCGATGGTGCGCATGTTCCGCGCCATGCAGCGCATGGCCTCGCTGCAGGGCGGCAATCCGCCGGAGTTTCTGCTCACCCACCCGGTCACCGAGTCGCGGATCACCGATACCGAGGCTCGTGCCAGCCAGTTGAGTACCCGCGAGCGCCGCGAGGTCGGGCCGCGCTACGACCTGGTGCGTGCCCGCGCGCTGGTCTCGGTCAACCGCAGCAGCCTCGACCAGGCCTCGGCGCGTCTCGCCCAGGGCAACCCCGACCCCCAGGTCAGTCGCTACCTGGAGGCGCTGATCGCCGCCGAGCGCGGCAATCACGGCAGTGCCCTGGAGATCCTCGATACCCTTGCCAACCAGCTTCCCGACCTGCCGATGCTGCCGGTGACGGCCGCCGAGGTCGCCTATGACGCTGGCGACTACGATGCCGCCATCGAGCGCAGCCGCCGCGTGTTGCGGTTGATGCCCGACTACGCGCCGGCCAGCCGCGTGCTCGGTGAAGCGCTGCTGCAGCGCGATCCGGAAGAAGCCTACCGGGTGCTGCGCGACCTGAGCGAGCGGCGCCAGGAAGATCCACAGGTGTTTGCACTACTCGCCGAAGCCGCCGGGCGCAGCGGTCGCGACGGCTGGGGGCATCTGGCGCGCGCCGAGCATATGCAGCTGACCGGGCGCATGGACAGCGCCATCCGCCAGCTCCAGGTAGCCCGCGACAGCGCCCGCCAGGCCGGTGATAGTGGCTTGGAGAGCCGCATCGACCAGCGCCGCGAAGCGTTCATGGAGTACCGCGAGGCGCTTGAGAGGTTCTAGGCCTTGAAGTTCAGCATCCGCTCCAGCGGCTTGAGCGCCGCGGCGCGCAGCGCATCGTCGACGAAGATCTCGCCGCTGCCGTGACGCAGCGCACCGGCCAGGTTGTCGAGGGCGTTCATCGCCATCCACGGGCAGTGGGCACAGCTCTTGCAGGTCGCGCCGTTACCGGCGGTGGGTGCCTCGAACAGCGTCTTGCCGGGCACCGCCTGCTGCATCTTGAAGAAGATGCCGCGGTCGGTGGCCACGATCAGCTTGTCCTGGGGCAGCTCCTTGGCCGCCTGGATCAGCTGTGAGGTAGAACCGGCCACATCGGCCAGGCCGACCACCGGCTCAGGCGACTCCGGGTGCACCAGCACCGCCGCATCGGGGTAGAGCGCCTTCAAGTCTTGGATGCCCTTGGCCTTGAACTCCTCGTGAACGATGCAAGCACCGTCCCACAGCAGCATGTCGGCACCGGTCTGCTTCTGGATATAGCCGCCCAGGTGCTTGTCCGGCGCCCACAGGATCTTCTCACCACGTGCCTGGAGGTGTTCGATCACGTCCACCGCGATGGACGAGGTCACCACCCAGTCGGCGCGCGCCTTGACCGCCGCCGAGGTGTTGGCATAGACCACCACGGTGCGCTCCGGGTGCTGGTCGCAGAAGGCCGCGAACTCGTCGGCCGGGCAGCCGATGTCCAGCGAGCAGGTCGCCTCCAGGGTCGGCATCAGGACGCGCTTCTCGGGAGAGAGGATCTTGGCGGTTTCGCCCATGAAACGCACCCCGGCCACTACCAGGGTCTCGGCCTCGTGGCGGGCGCCGAAGCGGGCCATTTCCAGGGAGTCGGCGACGCAGCCACCGGTCTCCTCGGCGAGCTGCTGGATGGCATCATCGGTATAATAGTGGGCGACCAGCACGGCATTGTGTGCCTCGAGCAGTCGCTTGATCTCATCGACGCGCGCTTCATCTTCGGCGGGAATCCGCGTTGGGCAGTAGGCGCGGGCCAGGTGCTCTTGCACCTCGGCGCGGGAAGTCATGATCGTCATCGTGTCTACCACTGTGACTGGCAGGGGCTCCCCCTGCATGTACCAGGTGCACCGTGACGGGCTCTCTGCCCGGCGGCACACGCCAGATGGGCTAAGTGCGGCGGCTCCCGCCACACCTGCCTCGCACTATTCTAGACCACAATGCACCGCCATTGCTCCCCTACGGCGCACGAAAGTCTGCACATGCGAAAACGCCCCGATGCCTGAGGCACCGGGGCGTTTCGAACACGTTCTGGTGGGTCGTGTAGGATTCGAACCTACGACCAATTGGTTAAAAGCCAACTGCTCTACCAACTGAGCTAACGACCCGCAACCGTAAGCGTCTCGCTTACGCAGCGGCGGCGGATAATGGTGGGTCGTGTAGGATTCGAACCTACGACCAATTGGTTAAAAGCCAACTGCTCTACCAACTGAGCTAACGACCCGCCGCCATCTGACGACAGGGGCCACGTCATGTTTCCCCTCCCGACAGGGCGCACATATTACCCATGGCGCCCCATGATGACAAGCCTTTTTGTGCCAACCACAGGGCGTTTCGTTCCTACCTCAAGACTTACGCGTGCCCTTGGGCTTGCGCATCGCTTGCACCGGGCGCCGCTTGTTCTTGTCGCGGCTCCAGCGGTTCTTCTCGTCCGGGGTCAGCTCCGGGACTTTGCGGCTGGCAAGCCCCGCAAGGCTCGCGAGATCGTCGACCTCATCCTGGGTCAGCTCGGTCCACTCACCGGCCCTGGCGCGCTTGTCGAGGAAGATATTGCCGTAACGCACCCGCTTCAAGCGGCTAACGGTGAGGCCCTGGGACTCCCACAGCCGGCGCACTTCACGGTTGCGGCCCTCCAGGATCACCACGTGGAACCAGGTATTGATGCCCTCGCCGCCGAACTCCTGCACGTCGCTGAAACGCGCCGGCCCGTCGTCGAGCATCACGCCCTCGACCATCGCCACCACCTGCTCGCGACGCACCTCGCCCATCACCCGCACCGCGTATTCGCGCTCCACCTCGGTGGAGGGGTGCATCAGCTTGTTGGCCAGTTCGCCGTCGGTGGTGAACAGCAGCAAACCGCTGGTATTGATATCCAGGCGACCGATGGCGATCCAACGCTCGCCCTTGAGGCGCGGCAGCCGTTCGAATACGGTGCGCCGCCCTTCCGGGTCCTTGCGCGTGCACAGTTCGCCCTCGGGCTTGTTGTACATGATCACCCTGCGCGGGGTCTCGTCGGCGCCGCGCAGGGTCACGGGCCGGTCGTCGAAGGTGACCTTGTCGCGCATCTCGATACGGTCACCGAGGGTCGCCAACTTGCCATTGACCTTGACGCGCCCGGCGCTGATCGCGGTTTCCATCTCGCGGCGTGAGCCAAGGCCGGCACGTGCCAGCACCTTCTGCAATTTTTCAGTGGTAGTCGTCATGGGTCTTCTGACATCTCGTCTGTAGAGGATTTCGCGTCCCCGTGTCCGTCATCGTCGACGCTCTCGGGGGCACGTTCGGCCAGGCGGGCTTCGAGATCGGCGAAGCTCAGCCCAGGCCGCGTGGACGCCGTCCCGGCGTGTGATTCGGCGTCGACCGTCCCGGTCGTCGCCTGCTGCTGTGGTGCCTCTTGTTCGGCTGCCTCGCGCTCCTGTGCGGCGCCGTCCGTCGCGCCCTGCTCTAGGGCTGCATGCAACGCGTCGAAATCCTTGAGCTCGTGCATCGGCGGCAGCGCGTCCAGCGTCTTGAGGCCGAAGTCGTCGAGAAACTGCCGGGTGGTGGCATACACCGACGGCCGCCCTGGCACGTCACGCTGACCGACCACACGGATCCAGCCGCGCTCGGTCAGCGTGCGCATGATCGAGCTACTCACCGCCACCCCGCGCACCTCCTCGATATCGCCACGGGTCACCGGCTGACGATAGGCGATCAGCGCCAGGGTCTCGAGCAGCGCCCGCGAGTAGCGCTGCGGGCGCTCGTCCCACAGTCGCGACACCCACGGCGAGAGCCGCGAGCGAATCCGCAGTTGGAAGCCCGAGGCGGTCTCGATCAGTTCAAGCGCGCCGTGCTCCATGCGCTCGCCGAGGCGTACCAGCGCCTCGCGCAGCTCGCGCCGCGGCGGTCGCTCATGCTCGTCGAACAGCGCCTCAAGCCGCTCCGGCGAGAGCGGCTCGCCGGCGGCCAGCAGCGCCGCCTCGAGGATCTCATCCAGGGGGCTTACCGGATCGCTGATGCGCGTGTTCATGATGGTGGTAACGCTTCCTCATGGTCATCGAACGGGCTCTCGCCCGCCTCGTCCTCGGCGGCATCGGGCGCCTCGCCAGCATCGCTGGCCAGCCGCGCGCGCACGTGAATCGGCGATAGCGGCGCATTCTGCACGATCTCGATCATTGCCTCCTTGGCCAGCTCGAGAATCGCCATGAAGGTCACGATCACCCCGGCGCGCCCCTCCTCGAGGGTGAACAGCGCCTCGAAGGGGGTGTAGTGCTGATGCTCGAGCCTGGCCATGATCGCCAGCATGCGCTCACGTGTCGACAGCACTTCGCGGCTGATCTGGTGCGACTGGGTCAGCTCGGCGCGGCGCAGAATACCCGATAGCGCCGCCAATAGCTCGTCGAGCTCGACGTCGGGATGGATGACCCGCGACTCCAGTGGCGGCAGCCCGGCCTGGGCCGGAAACCAGTCGCGCCCCAGCCGCGGCAGCTCACCCAGCGTCTCGGCGGCATGCTTGAGCCGCTCATACTCCTGCAGGCGACGAATCAGCTCGGCGCGCGGATCGCCCTCGTCATCCTCATCATCCCCCTTGGGGGGGCGCGGCAGCAGGGTACGCGACTTGATCTCGGCCAGCATCGCTGCCATCAGCAGGTACTCACCGGCCAGCTCGATCTCCATCGCCTGCATCAGCTCGACGTACTCGATGTACTGATGGGTGATGGCGGCCACGTCGATGGCCAGGATATCCAAGTTCTGACGGCGGATCAGATAAAGCAGCAGGTCGAGCGGCCCCTCGAAGGTCTCGAGAAACACCCGCAGCGCCTCGGGCGGAATATACAGATCCTCCGGTGGCGCATAGACCGGCTCGTCGAGCACCCGCGCGAAGAGCTCGCCCTGCTGCGGCGCTTGGTTCTCTTCGACGACGGTGGTGGGTGTCTCGCTCACGCGTGGCTCGGCTCCTGCAGCGACTCTCGGCACAGCGCATCAATCAAACGTGCAGTCTAGCAAGATGGTGCCGGCTCAGACAGCGCCGGGGGACCCGGCACCGCTAGGCAACTCCTTCGAGATGCTGCCAACGCCGCCGCACCATCGCCAGTACCACGGAAGCCAGCACCAGATTGGAGAGCGGCAGTGCCAACCACACCCCGTTCAACCCCATCACCAGCGGCAGCACGGCCAAAAAGGGCAACTGGATCACGATATTCCCAAGCGTGATCAGCATCGCCTGGCGCCCCATGCCCATCGACTGGAAGAAGCAGGCCGCCAACACGATGAAGCCGTCGAGGAACAGCGCGAAGAGGTGCAGACGAACCCCCTTGGTGGTCGCCGCCAGAAGCCTGGCGTCGTCGGAGATGAAGATGCCGACGATACGCCCGGGCCACAGCATCAGCGCCGCCACCATCACGAGACCGAATCCCAGCCCGGTATAAAGGCCGAGCCGAAAGACTCGCTTGATATCGGGACGCCGTCGCGCACCGTGGAAATAGCTGATCAGGGGCTGCATGCCGTTGGCCACCCCCTCGGCGAACATGTAGTAGAAGGCTAATAGATAGCCGGTGATGGCATAGGCCGCGACCTGCACCGCACCGCCATAGTGCATCAGCAGCATGTTGTGCAGTACCGTCACCACCCCGAGATAGAGGTACATCACCATGCTGGCGCCCCCGGTGCTCAGCACGGATCGGCAAGCGCTGAGACGCAACGGCTGCCAACTCAGCCGGATGGGTGGCTTGCGACTCACCAGGAAGCCCACACAGATCAGGACAGTGAAGCTCTCCGCCAGCAGCGTGGCCAGGGCCGCCCCTTGCAGCTCCCAGCCCAGCCACAGGATAAAGACGTAGTCGAAGGCAATATTGGCCAAGCCTCCCGTGACCATGGCCAGTGTCGCCAGGCGGGGTGCGCCAAGGTTGCGCACCCAGAACGGCAAGGCCAGGCTGGCCATCACCAGCGGTGCCCCCCAGGCCATCACCGCCAGATAGTCGCCGCTGAGTTGTGCCACCTCTCCAGTGGCCCCCTGGAAGGCCACGAAGGCTTCTCCAGCAAACAGCAGGATGACGCCCACCGGGGCCCCAAGCAGCACCAGCAGCCAGCCGCCCTGCCCTAGCATCAATGCCGCCCGCGGCGCGTCCCCGCGGCCATGAGCGATGGAGCACTGGGCACCTGCGCCAGCGCCCAGCATCAATCCCACTGCCAGCAGCACGATGACGGCTGGTACGGCCATGGTGATGCCGGCCAGCCCCGGCTCGCCGACGGCATGACCGATGAAAATGCCATCCACCACCTGGTACAGGCCGCTGACCATCAGCGCCATGACGGCAGGTAGGGTGTAGCGCCAGTAGGTGCGGGTAATCGAGCCGGAATGCATCAGTCGTCCCTCCTGAGCCCCTTGCAGGCCTTGTCCAGCAACCTCTCCAGCTCACGCCGCTCCTGCTCATCCAGCCCCTGGCGTAGTGCAGCGGCGGTTTCGGCATAGACGTCGTGTTCTTCCTTCTCGATGTGTCGCGCCTTGTCCGAGGCATGCAAGAGCACGGCGCGCCCATCCTCTGGACAGGCCGAACGGTAGAGGTAGCCACGCGCCTCCAGCTTGCCGACCATGGTGCTCGCCGAGGCCTTGCTCACCCGCAGCAAAGCGGCCAGTTGCGTGAGGCGCATCCCATCCGGCGTCGAGAGCAAGGCATAGAGGTAGTCGAGCTCCGCAGCGGTCAGCTCCATGCTGCCGCTGCGCCGGCCATGCTCCCGCCAGCGGTTCCATATTTCCCAGCCCAAGTCCTTCAAGTCCGCTTCGAGCGCCATGATACACCCCACCACCATAAAGTTAGTTATTCTAACTAACTTTATGGTGGTGGCAAGCCTCTCGACTTCGCGAATCAACCTGTGGGGACATAGCGCTTGCTACTCCGCCGTGTCAGCCTTGCGATAGCGCCCGCTGTAGTCGAACAGCTTCTCGCGCACCTGCCAGTGGCGGCCGACCTTGCGACCCACTACGAAGTCCGGCGCGCGCAGGCGGCGCTGCTCGGCGATCACGTCATCCGGTGAGGTCGGCCGCCATGGCAGGCCGGGGGCACGCAGATGGTCGCGCAGGAAGACCGCATGAAAGGCGCCGCGCTGGGCCGGGGTCTCGAGGGCGAACCACTCGACCAGAGTGGCACCGTCCTCATCGTGGTAGGTGACCTTGAGCCGCGGCATGCCGCGACCGTTGAGGGTGGCCTCGAGCTGCATGCCGCTAACCCGCAGCACCCGGGCATCCTTGAGCTTGAGCGCCGCCTTGAGCTTGTCGTCGGCATCCACCAGCAGCGTCTGGCAGCCGTGACAGCGCCGCGCGGCGATATCGTTCTCGACGCCGCACTCGCCGCACACCTTGAAGCGAAAGCGAAAATCGCACTGGCGACGCGTGCCCGACGCGTCCTCCACCAGCCCCTGGCAGCGGCGGCCGTAGTGCTCGATCACCAGCTCGCCGTCGCGCTTGCCCCAGAACAGGTTGGCGTGTCCACACTCGGGGCACTCGACCTGTACCGGCTCGGCGTCGCTGGCGGGTTTCGGCGAGCCCACCTCCGGCGCGTAGAGATCCCAGGGGTTGCCGGCGTAGTCGAGGATCAGGCAATCCCCTTTGCCTGGGGCCAGGCGCAGGCCGCGACCGACGATCTGCTGATAGAGGCCCACCGACTCGGTGGGGCGCAGGATGGCGATCAGGTCGACGTGGGGCGCATCGAAGCCGGTGGTCAGCACCGCCACGTTGACCAGGTACTTGATCTCACGGTCCTTGAAGGCGCCGATGAGGCGCTCGCGTTCGCGCCCCGGCGTGGCGCCGGTGATCAACGCCGCCGCGGCGCGGGGCAGGTAGCCGAGGACCTCCTCGGCGTGGGCGACACTAGCGGCGAAGATCATCACCCCCTGGCGCTCGGCGGCGCGCTCGACAATCTCGGCGATGATCCCCGGCGTGGCACGGTGGCCGGCCACCACCCGGTTAAGTTCCTCTTCACGATACAGGCCGCTGGCCGCCGGGGAGAGCGTCGAGAAGTCGTAGCGTTCGACCGCGGCGTCAACCCGCGTCGGTGGCGCCAGGTAGCCCTGCTTGACCATCAGCCGCAGCGGCTGCTCGAACACGCAGTCGCGGAAGAAGCAGGTCTCGTCACCACGCACCATGCCGTGATGGTGACGGTAGTAGATGAAGCCCTGCCCCAGGCGGTAGGGCGTGGCGGTGAGGCCTAGCACCTTGAGCCGCGGATTTTGCCGCTGCAGGTGCTCGATCACCTGGCGATAGCTCGATCCCTCGTCCAGCGAGACCCGGTGGCACTCGTCGATCACCAACAGGGTGAACTGGCCGTGCCCTTGGGAGGGCGAGTCGAAGGCGTGCAGATGCCTGACCACCGACTGCACCGAGCCGAATACCACTTGGCGGCCGCTCTCCTTGCGCCCCAAGCCGGCGCTGAAGATATCCGCCTCCAGGCCGTAGGCCAGGTACTTGGCATGATTCTGCTCGACCAGTTCGCGCACGTGGGCCAGCACCAGCACCCGCCCCCGGGCAAGGCGCGCCAGTTCGGCGATGACCAGCGACTTGCCGCTGCCGGTAGGCAGCACCACCACCGCCGGCTCATCGCTGGCACGAAAGTGCTCGACCACTCGGCCCACCGCCTGTTGCTGATAGGGGCGCAGCGCCGGCGGTGAAGACGGCGAAGGCGGCCCGCAGGCCGCCTTGTTCGGGTCACGCATTGGCACGCCGCCGGGTCAGCCGAGCCACACCCGGGCATTGCGGAACAGCCGCAGCCAGGCGCCGTCCTGGGTCCATTCGGCCGGACGCCAGGAGTTGGTCACCGCGCGTGCCACCCGCTCGGGGTGCGGCATCATGATGGTGACCCGGCCGTCCGGGGTGGTCAGGCCGGTAATCCCCGACGGCGAGCCGTTGGGGTTGGCCGGATAGCGGCTAGTGACCTGGCCGTAGTTGTCGACGTAGCGCAGCGCGATCTGGCTGCTGCCCTGCATGGCGCGCAGATGGCCGCTGTCGCGGAACTCGGCGCGCCCCTCGCCGTGAGCCACGGCGATCGGCAGCTTGGAGCCCTGCATACCGGCCAGCAGGATCGACGGACTCTCCTCGACCTGCACCATCGACACCCGCGCCTCGAACTGCTCCGACTCGTTGCGCACGAAGCGCGGCCAGTTGTCGGCGCCGGGGATCAACTCCTTGAGCTGGGAGAGCATCTGGCAGCCATTACACACGCCAAGGGCGAAGCTGTCGTCGCGACCAAAGAAGGCCGCGAACTGCTCGCGGGCGCGTTCATTGAACAGTACCGACTTGGCCCAGCCCCCGCCGGCGCCGAGCACGTCGCCGTAGGAGAAGCCGCCGCAGGCCACCAGGCCCTTGAAGTCGTCCAGCGACACCCGACCGGCGAGAATATCGCTCATATGCACGTCGACCGCCTCGAAGCCGGCGCGGTCGAAGGCCCAGGCCATCTCCACCTGGCCGTTGACGCCCTGCTCGCGCAGCACCGCCATGGCCGGGCGCGCGGTATTGACGAAGGGCGCCGCAACGTCGTCGTCGACATCGAAGCTGGGCTGTGCCGTCAGGCCCGGGTCGCGGTCGTCGAGCAGGCCGTCGAACTCGCTCTTGGCGCAGTCAGGGTTATCGCGCAGCGCCTGCATCCGGTAGCTGGTTTCGGACCAGGTCCGCTGAGTCAGCAGCCGCGTGGTTTCCAGCAGCGGCTCCTCGAACAGCGTCACCCGTACCTGGTCATCGTAGCGCGGCCGGGCGATCACCCCGCAGGTCTCGAGGCCGGCAGCGGCGAACTGCGTCAGCACCTCTTCGGTGTACTGGCGGTTGACCTGGATCACCGCGCCGAGCTCTTCGGCAAACAGCGCATTGAAGGCATCCACCGGCTCGTCGATCAGCCAGTCGAGCTTGATCTCGAGGCCGGCGCGGGCGGCGAAGGCCATCTCCAGCAGGGTCACCAGCAGGCCGCCGTCGCTGCGGTCGTGGTAGGCCAGCAGCTTGCCGTCGCGGTTGAGCCCCTGGATCACCTCGAAGAAGGCTTTGAGGTCTTCCGGGTCATCGACGTCCGGGCACTCGTCGCCGACCTGGCCGTAGACCTGGGCCAGTGCCGAGCCGCCGAGGCGATTCTGGCCGCCGCCCAGGTCGATCAGGATCAGGTCGGATTCATCCTGCTCGAGATTGATCTGCGGGGTCAGGGTCTGGAGCGCATCGGTCACCGGCGCAAACCCGGTGACGGCGAGAGTGAGCGGCGCGGTAACGCTCTTGTCTTCGACGTCACCCTTGTCGCTCTCCGCCTGCCAGGCAGTACGCATCGACATCGAGTCCTTGCCCACCGGAATGGCAATGCCGAGTGCCGGGCAGAGCTCCATGCCCACCGCATGGACGGCGTCATACAGCGCCTGATTCTCGCCGGGATGGTCGGCAGCGCTCATCCAGTTGGCCGAGAGCTTGATGTCGCCGAGCTTGGCAATCGGTGCGGCGGCCAGGTTGGTGATCGACTCGGCCACTGCCAGCCGCGCGCTGGCGGCGGGATCGACCAGTGCCACCGGCGCCCTCTCGCCCATCGCCATGGCCTCGCCGGCATGGGTGTCGAAGCTCGCCGTGGTCACCGCCACATCGGCCACCGGCACCTGCCAGGGGCCAACCATCTGATCGCGGGCCACCTGGCCGGTGATCGAGCGGTCACCGATGGTGATCAGGAAGCTCTTGGAGGCTACCGCCGGCAGTCGCAGCACCCGGTCTAGCGCTTCGCGAAGGTCGAGATTGTCGAGCATCACTGCGGATAACACCGGCGACTCACGCTGGAACTCACGGGTCATCTTCGGCGGCTTGCCGAACAGCACGCTCATCGGCAGGTCGACCGGCTGGGTCTCGAAATGCCCGTCGCGCACTTCCAGGTGATGCGCCTCGATGGCCTCGCCGACCACCGCATAGGGGCAGCGCTCGCGCTCGCACAGCGCATCGAAGGCCTCGAGATCGTCGGGGGCCACCGCCAGCACGTAGCGCTCCTGAGCCTCGTTGCACCAGATCTCCAGCGGGCTCATGCCCGGCTCGGCGTTGGGAATCGCGCGCAGCGAGAAGCGCCCGCCGCGACCGCCGTCCTTGACCAGTTCGGGTAGGGCATTGGAGAGCCCGCCGGCGCCTACGTCATGGATGAAACGGATGGGATTGCTGTCGCCCAGTGCCCAGCAGCGGTCGATCACTTCCTGGACGCGACGCTCGATCTCGGGGTTGTCGCGCTGTACCGAGGCGTAGTCGAGGTCTTCACTGGAGCTGCCCGAGGCCATCGACGAGGCCGCGCCGCCGCCGAGGCCGATCAGCATCGCCGGACCGCCCATCACGATCAGCTTGCCACCCACCGGGATCTCGCCCTTCTGCACGTGGCCGTCGCGAATGTTGCCGTAACCGCCGGCGAGCATGATCGGCTTGTGGTAGCCGCGCCGCTCGATGCCGTCGCGACCCAGCGCGTCCTGCTCGTAGGTACGGAAGTAGCCGGCCAGATTGGGACGCCCGAACTCATTGTTGAAGGCGGCACCGCCGATGGGCGCCTCGAGCATGATCTCAAGGGCACTGACGATGCGTTCCGGCTTGCCGTAGTCGAAGGCCTCCCAGGGCTGTACATACTCGGGGATGCGCAGGTTGGAGACGCTGAAGCCGGTCAGGCCCGCCTTGGGCTTGCCGCCGATGCCGGTGGCGCCCTCGTCACGGATCTCGCCGCCGGCACCGGTGGCCGCCCCCGGATGCGGCGCGATCGCCGTGGGGTGATTGTGGGTCTCCACCTTCATCAGGATCTGAATCGGCTCCTCATGGGCGGCGTAGCGGGCGCGCTCGCCGGCCTTGCCAGTCAGCGGCGCGGCGAAGAAGCGCGGCGCCTTGCTGCCGGTGATCACCGCGGCGTTATCGCTGTAGGCGGAGAGGATGTCATCCGGCGAGGCCCGGTAGGTGTTCTTGATCATCTTGAACAGCGAGTGGGACTGCGCTTCGCCGTCGATGACCCAGTCGGCATTGAAGATTTTATGCCGACAGTGTTCGGAGTTGGCCTGGGCAAACATCATCAGTTCGATGTCGGCCGGGTTACGGCCCAGCTCCCGGAACGCCTCGAGCAGGTAGTCGATTTCATCCTCAGCCAGCGCCAGGCCCAACTGGACGTTGGCCTCGGCCAGCGCTGCGCGGCCGCCCTCGAGGATGTCCACCTGGCCCAACGGTGCCGGGTCGTGGTGGGCGAACAGCCGCGCCGCGTCGCTGGCATTGGCCAGCACCGTCTCGGTCATGCGGTCGTGCAGGATAGCGACAATGGCATCGAAGGCCGCCTCGGAGAGCGTGCCGTTCAGCCGCACCCGATAGGCCACGCCGCGCTCCACCCGGCGCACCTTGGTCAGGCCGCAGTTGCGCGCGATATCGGTGGCCTTGGACGACCACGGTGACTGAGTGCCGATACGTGGCACCACCAGGAATAGATGGCCCTCGCTCGCCGCCCCTGCCTCGCTGCCGTAGTCGAGGAGTCGCTCGAGCAGCCGACGCTCGTCGGCATCGAGGTCACCGTCGTGGTCGACGAAGTGGACGTACTCGGCGTGCAGCGTGTCGACCTCGGGGACCCGGTCGCGCAGGGTGGCCAGCAGCTTGGCATGTCGGAAAGCAGAAAGGGCAGGCGCACCTCGCAGTTCAAGCATGGTCGATCGAGCCTCTGGTGAAAGCGAAATGAGGGCCGCGGCCGGCGGCAACGAGCGCACATGATACTGGAAAGCACCCGGGGCGCGAAATCCGCGCAGGTGACAGGGCGTTCTGCGCCCGCTATCGTGGAGGGTCCCGTTGCCGATCGGCTCCTGCATGCTCAAGGCCTTACTGTCCCATCTGCGCCGCCACTCGCGCGGCTATCTGCTGACGTGCATCGGTGTCGCGCTGATGTGGCTAGCGCCGCACCAACCGACACCGCACGCCCCCCAGTGGGATACCATCCAGGCCCGCGCCTTCCTGGCCGTGCATACGCGCAATACCCCCACCACCTACTATGAAGGTCGCCACGGTCCCACCGGGTTCGAGTACGATCTGGCGCGGCGCTTCGCCGAGCACCTCGGACTCAGCCTGTCGATGGATACCGAGCCCAACGTCGAGCAGGTGCTCGAGGCAGTGCGCCTGGGGCACGCCGACATCGGGGCGGCAGCGCTACCCCTGGATCTGGAGCAACCCGAGCTGATCTATAGCCGGCCGATTCTCACCCTGCAGCCGCTAGTGGTCTATCGCCGCGGTTTGCCACCGGTGCGCGATATCGATGACCTGCGCGGCCTCAGCATTGCCAGCCTACGCGGCTCGGGTACCGGGCGGATCCTGCGCGAGCTGCAGCAGGAGCTTCCCGAGCTGAGCTGGAAGGAGTCCGATGAGCTGGAAGTCGCCGACCTGCTACAGCGTATCGAGAGCGGCAGCCTCGACGCCGCGGTCGTCCATCAGCACCAGTTCAAGATCAATCGGCTGTTCTTTCCCGAGGTCGAGCTGGGCTTTCCACTGGGCGAGCCGCTGTCGATGGCCTGGGCCTTTCCCGCCGGCCAAGGCGCGGCGCTTCAGCAGCGCGCCCACGAGTTTCTCGACATGCTGCAGCAGGACGGCACCCTCGATGAACTGATCGACCGCTACTTCGGTCATGACGACTACCTGGAGTACGTCGGGGCGCGGATCTTCATCAGCCACGTGCGCAACAAGCTTCCCGAGTACGCCGACCTGTTCCGCCAGGCGGCCCGTGATAGTGGCTTCGACTGGAAGCTGCTCGCCGCCCTGGGTTACCAGGAATCCCACTGGGACCCCGAGGCCACCTCACCCACCGGGGTGCGCGGCCTGATGATGCTGACCAACCCCACCGCCGAGGAGCTCGGCGTCAGCGACCGCCTCGACCCACAGCAGAGCATCGACGGTGGCGCCCGCTACCTCCGTCAAATGAAGGAACGTCTACCCGAGTCGATCAACGGTGACGATCGCCTGTGGATGGCCATGGCCGCCTATAATGTCGGGCTAGGCCATCTGTATGATGCCCGGGGTATCGCTGAGCAGCGCGGCGGCGACCCCGACCGCTGGGCCGACGTACGCGAGGCGCTGCCGCTATTGCAGAACAGCGAGTGGTACAGCCAGACCCGCCACGGCTATGCCCGCGGTGGCGAGCCGGTGATCTATGTGCGCAATATTCGCCGCTACTACGAGATTCTCGACTACGTTGACCGCAGTCAGCAGCAGTTTCATCAGCTCAACGAGCGCCTACCGGACGACGATGACGACAGCCATCTGTTCGACGTCATCCCTCCGGTGCTCTGATACCACCACGTCGAGAGGAGGAGCATGACGCGAATCGCCCCCCTGCTGGCCCTGACGCTCGCGCTGCTGGGCCTGATGGGCCAGGATACCGCGCCAGCTCACCACAGCAGTGCCCTGCTGCTGGCCCTGCTGGCCGTGGCCCACTGGCGTTTCGACCGTCCATGGCGCCTCCGCGTCTGGCTGCTCGCGCCCCTGCTGCTGGTTCAACTGCTGGCGATGGCCAGCTATCTGCTGCCCGAATACTGGCTGAGTATCGCCCACTGGAACGCCTGGCTTAGCCCGCTACCCGAGGCGCTGGGCGATAGCACCAATGCCTACCACTGGCGCCCACCGGCGCTGATGGTCCTGAGTCTGGGCCTGCTCACCGTCAGCCTGCTGATTAACTTGCGCCTGGCACTCGGCGCCCCGCTGCTGCTGGCACTGGCCGGACTGACGCTGCTTACCCAGGCCCTCGACCAGCAATGGGCAACCAGTATCTGGGTACTCGATCACGCCGCAACGCCGCTGCTGCTAGCCGCCGCCGGCTGCCTGCTTGTAGCTCAAGCCAGCCTGCTGATTCAGCGCCGTCGCCAGCAACTTCCCCGGCTTCGCCGCCCCCTACTGGCAGGCCTGACGCTGAGCCTGGTAGCGCTGCTGTTCTGGCACCAGCAGACCACCCTCGAGGACCGCCGGCAGTTTCACGCCAGCGCCGACCAGAGCCGGGCCCTGGCCGAGGACTTCGAGCGCGAGAACGCCGACCATCTCGCCGCCATGCGACGTTTCGTCAGTTTCTGGGAGCTCTATGACACGCCGCCCAGCGAGGCGGCCTGGGCCCGCCAGGCCAGCCGCTACCATCGCGACTATCGCTATTTCCTGAATATCGCCTTCATCGTGCCCAGCAGCGAGATCACCCGCGTCTACCCGCTCCAAGGCAATGAAAATGCCCTCGGCGCGCGTTTGTTCGACGATCAGCCTGAGGGGCGCGCCGCCCTCAGCGAGGCCTTGATTCATGGCCGTGAGGGCAGCACCGGCACCATCGACCTGCTGCAGGGCGTACCGGGCATCATCCACTACCTCCCGGTACGCAACACCCGCAACGAGATCCTCGGCGCCACCGCCATGGTGGTCAGCCTGCCGGCACTGCTCGATACCCTGTTCAATGCCATCGACACGCGCGCCCAGGCGTTGCGCCTGCACGCTGGCGAACAGCTGCTGGCCAGCGTCGGCACCCTCGACGATCGGGTTGCCTGGCGACACCGCTTCACCATCGACGTCGGCGGTCAGCCGCTGCAGCTCGATGCCCTGCCAGGGCGTACCACGCTGCTGATGCAGCGCGCTCGGCTACCCGAAGTCGGGCTGCTGGTGGGCCTGACCTTCGCCTACCTGCTGTATATGGTGCTGTTTGCCTACCAGCGCCTCGCCAACCAGCACCGCGCCGCGCACCATGCCAATCAGGAGCTGCGCCGTGAGGTGCAGGCGCGCAGCGTGTTGCAGCGTGAGGTGGAGTGGCTGGCGCGTCACGATGATCTCACCAAACTGCCCAATCGCCGGCTGTTCATGGAGACCCTCGACACCCACGCCGAACAACGTCCGCTGAGCGTGATGATCTGCGATGTCGATCATTTCAAACGCATCAACGACCACCTCGGCCACCTGACGGGAGACCGCTATCTGCGCCATCTGGGCGAAATCGGCCGCCGGGTCATCACCGAGCGGGACGGGCTGTTCGCGCGCTACGGCGGCGAGGAGTTCGTCGCTTGCCTGCCCGGGATAGACGCCGAACAGGCCGAGCGACTCGCTGAACGGCTGCGACTGGCGATCACCGCGGCTGACTTGCATCACCACGACGGCCAACGCCTCAGCGTCAGTATCGGCATTGCTACCCAGTTCCACGGCGAACTGGATATCGGCCAGCTGATGCAGGTCGCCGACGAAGCGCTGTACGACGCCAAGGCGACGGGCCGCAATCGCGTGGTCAGCGGGCGCGCCCTGGTCACGCCCGGCGATCCATCCAGCCAGCTCTCACCCCGCTAGACGTCCGGCGCATCGCGGCGCGCGGCGAAAAAATCGCGCAGCAGCCGTTTGGCCTGTACCGCGAGCAGTCCACCCACGACCTCGACCCGATGGTTGTGCCAGGGCTGCGCGAACAGGTTGGCCCGCGATTCGACCATGCCGGTCTTGGGCTCGGCAGCGCCGTAGACCACCCGTGCCAGGCGCGCATGAATCAGCGCACCGCTGCACATCATGCACGGCTCCAGGGTGACATAGAGCGTGCAGCCATCGAGACGATAGTTGCCGAGCCGCTCACAGGCGGCCCGTATCGCCTGCATTTCGGCGTGGGCGCTGGGGTCATGCTCAGCGATCGGCGCATTGAAGCCGGCACCGATAATCTCACCCGCGGGGTCCACCACTACCGCCCCCACCGGCACTTCGCCCGCCGCCAGCGCCAGGCGCGCCTGGTCCAGGGCACGGTGCATGTAGAAATCGTCGCTGCGCATCGCCATTGGCCACCCGAATCCTGATAAAATGAAACAACCGTATGAGCGCCACCCTCGGCCGCTCATTTCGCCCCGATCCACCCTGAGGAGTCTGACATGTCCCGCGCTCTGGATGACCTGGTTGCCCTGCTAGGCCTGGAAATGATCGAGGAAAACCTGTTCCGAGGCCACAGCCAGGACCTCGGTTTTCCCCAGCTGTTTGGCGGCCAGGTCCTTGGCCAGGCACTGTCGGCGGCCAGCCAGACCGTCGACCCGGCGCGCCGGGTGCACTCCCAGCACGGCTACTTCCTGCGTCCCGGCGATCCCAAGCGCCCGGTGGTCTATCAGGTCGACGCGGTGCGCGATGGTGGCAGTTTCACCACCCGTCGCGTCACCGCCATCCAGCGCGGCAAGCCGATCTTCTTCTGCAGTGCCTCTTTCCACGGCGAGGAGCAGGGCCACGCCCACCAGCGCGAGATGCCTGCCCTCGACGATCCCGACACCCTGATCGCCAACGGCGCCAAGGTACTGAGCTTCGACGGCCATCCCATCGAATTCCTGCATCTCGACGATCGCTATCAGCCCGGCCAGTCGGCACACAAGCAGCTGTGGTTCCGGCTTGCCGGCGAGCTGCCTGACGACGCCGCGCTCAATCGCTATCTGCTCGCCTACAGCTCCGACTTCAACCTGCTGACCACCAGCCTGGTGCCGCAGGGTATCAAGTTCGGCGACCCGCGCCTGCAGATCGCCAGCCTCGACCATGCGCTGTGGTTCCATCAGGACGTCAGGGTCAACGACTGGCTGTTCTACGACATGGACAGCCCCTGGGCCGGCGGCGCGCGTGGCTTTGCCCGCGGCAGCATCTACGACCGCCACGGCCGGCTGGTGGCCTCCAGCGCCCAAGAAGGGCTGACCCGAGTCCGCGACTGACTTAGCCCGTGGCAATCAGGAAGAGCCCCTGCACCAGATAGAAAGCGCCGATGGCGGTGACGATCCAGCGCGTCCAGGCGCGGAAGTTGGCATCGGTAAGCCGTGCCAGGATGCGGTTACCGGCGTTGGTGCCGAGCATCGCAAAGGGCGCGGCGAGGAGGATGATGCCCCACTCGCCGGCGCTCAGGGCCAGCGCCGAACCGAGATAGAAGAGGATCTTGATGGCGTGGGAGACGACCTGGATCATCGCCTTGGTGGCAACGATCTGGCGGCGGTCCATGCGCGAACGCACGAAGAAGATATCGATCAGCGGCCCGGACACCCCGGCGGCGATGGTCAAGCCGCCGGAGACCACTCCGCAGGTCAGCGCATGGCTGGGCCGGCTGGCGTCGAGCTGGAACCAGTAGCGAGGCATCCACACCAGGATCGGCATCAGGCCGATAAGAATCGACACCGTCGCCGTATCCGGCGAGTAGCCTATCCACAGCAGCAGGCCCGCCGCGACCAGCACGCCAAGGGTCATCAGCACCACGACTCGCCAGACGATGAACTGCCTCGACAGCCAGGCCCGCGCGCCATTGGCAGTCATCTGGATCACCCCGTGGACGGCGATCGCCGTGGTGGCCGGAAACAGCAGCAGCAGGAACCACAGCAGCACCAGGCCGCCGGCCATGCCGAATACCCCCGACAGCATCGAGGTAAGAAATACCACGGCCACAAAGGCCGCGCCGACGAACAGCGACACGATGACTCCTGAGAACGACATGCGGCCGGCATAGGCCGGCCGCCAAGCGTCAACAGTTTATATTAGCGCGCTATGTTTCGCGACGCCGCGGTTTATAGCCGGATGCCCGGCTCCTCGTCGGGCTCCTGCGCCCCACGGCCTCGCGGCCGCGGCGTTGGCACGTCGGTGGAGAGGGCAATTTCCTGCACCTCACCCTCCTGCCAGTAGCGCAGCTGTGCGTCTTCATCGGCAGGGGTATCGCGTACCAGCTCGAGGAAGTTCATCGGCGACGACGGCACCTGATCGTTGACCGACAGCAGCAGCGCCCCCGGCGCCATGCCCGCCTCCTCGGCGGCACCGCTGACGTCGCTGACCAGCAAGCCATCATCGTCGGGCAGGCCAAGCGCGTCACGTAGATCCTGACTGACGCGAGTCACCGTGATACCCAGCGCTGCCACCACGCTATCCTCCAGCCCCTCATACTCGATTTGCCGCGCCGCTTCACGTACCTCGGGCGCCACATGGATGGTAGCACCGGCCTGCAGCGCCAGCGCCAGGGCGTCACTGGGGCGGCTGTCGATGCGTACTGGCTCGTCGCGGCCATCGATCTCCAGCTCGAGCATGCCGAGGAAGGTATTGTCCTGCAGCGCGTCGACGTAGACCCGTGCCAGGCGTGCCTCGAGGCCGTCGATCACGTCATTGAGCAATTCATGGGTCAGCGGCCGCCGCGGCCGATCACCGCGCAGTGCGCGCAGGATGGCCTCAGCCTCGTTGGGGCCGATGAAGATCGGAATCACGTCCTCGCCGCCGGGTTCACGCAGCAGCACCACCGGCGGCCCCATCGCCCCTGCTACCCCTACGGTGGCGATCTCCACCTCGATCATGTCATCGGGGTCGGCGGCGAGATCTCGGGCCACCGCCAGGCTGGCGGCGGCACTCAACATCACGCCCGTCAGCAGCGATGCCAACAAGCGTCGTGGTAGCAACCTCAACATGCAATCTCCTTGATGGCCCTCTCGGTCATCGTATAGGCCACATAAGGTGTGTTCGGGTTCAGAATGGCACTCATTGCCAGGGCCTGCCATGCGGCAAATAACCCTGTTCCCGCTGCGGCTTGTTGAGTAACATTCTGGCCGTATTGATGAGCAGACAGGACAACGATATGGGCAGGGCCTTTCAGAACCGCAAGGAATCCATGGCCAAGACGGCCGCCGCCAAGACCAAGGTCTACAGCAAGTATGGTCGTGAGATCTACGTGGTCGCCAAGCAGGGTGGCACCGATCCCGCCAGCAACCTGAGCCTGCGCGGCCTGATCGAGCGCGCCAAGAAGGACCAGGTGCCCTCTCACGTCATCGATAAGGCGCTGGACAAGGCCAGCGGCGCCGGCGGCGAGGACTTCTCACCGGCCCGCTACGAAGGCTTCGGACCGGGCAACTGCATGGTGATCGTCGACTGCCTGACCGACAATCCCAACCGTACCTTTGGCGACGTGCGCGCCTGCTTCACCAAGACCAAGTGCAAGATCGGCACCCCCGGCAGCGTCAGCCATATGTTCGACCACTGTGCGATTCTCGCCTACCGCGGTGAGGACGAAGAAGCCGCCCTGGAAGCGCTAATGGAGGCCGACGTCGACGTCAGCGACATCGAGAACGAGGATGGCCAGATCACCGTATTCGCCCCGCACACCGAGTATGCCAAGGCCAAGCAGGCGTTGATCGATGCCTTCGGCGAGCTCGATTTCGAGGTCGACGAGATCCAGTTCGTCCCTCAGACCACCACCCCGGTAGAGGGCGACGACGTGGCGATGTTCGAGAAATTTCTCGACATGCTCAACGACCTCGACGACGTGCAGAACGTCTTCCATAACGCCGAGCTGCCCGCCGAGGCCTAACCCTGACCCGCCTGCCTGACGTCTCGCTCAGACAGGCAGTTCGTGGAGCCGCCAGTCATTGTCGGTCAGTGCCACGCCGCCGCGCTCGGTGACCATCACGGTGTCGCTGAGACCGACGCCCCACTGCCCGGGCAGGCGCAGGCATAGCGGCAGGTGGAAGACCATCCCGACCTCGAACTGGCGCGCCTGCCCTCGGGCGATATAGCCGCTGCCCTCGACCCAGCTGGGCGGAAATTGCGCGCCCACCGCATAGCCAAACACCCCCGAGTGGAACAGCCGCGCCTGCCAGGGTGACAGCACCGCCTCGGCGGCCTGAGCCGCGGCATCGAAGGAGTCACCCGGCTGCATATGCCGGCACAGCACCTCGTACAGCTCATGGCACAGATCGGCGACGGCCTGCATCTCGGTGCTGGCGCGCCCGGCCACGGCGGTGCGCATCATCGGCGCGGTGTAGCGCTGATAGGCGGCGCCGAACTCGAGGAACACCGGATCCCCCGCCGCAATGACCCGGCGCTTGTGATTGACGTGAATCACCCCGATGCGCTCGCCGCTGGTGACGATCGGCTGCAGGCTCATGAACTCGCTACCCGCGGCCAGCAGCGCCCGGGCACCTTCGGCGGCCACCTCGTTGTCGGTCACTCCGGGACGGATCACCGCCATTGCCGCCTCGAGCCCGGCCGATGTGATCCGTGCGCTCTCCCTGAGACAGGCAAGCTCGGCGTCGCTCTTGACGATACGTACGCCGTCGAGCAGCGCGCCCGCCTCCTGGAATCGCGCGCTGCCGAGTCGCGCCGCCAGCGCCGCCATCACCCCATGCCGCAAGCCGGCATGCCAGCCATCGATGCCCACCGCTGCACAGGGCATCAACAGATCGCACAGCGGCGCGATGACCTCATCGGGATTTTCCCAGCGGTAGCCGAGGATCTCGTCGGCGCGGGCGGTCACCACCGCCGCCCCGGTCTCGATGGACGCCACCTGCAGCACCAGGCGCTCGGCGGTACACACCAGGCAAGCGTGCACCGAGACTTCGAAGGTGTGGTAACCGGTGAGGTAGTTGATATCGGCGGGGTCGGTGAGCAGCAGCGCATCGAGTTCCCAGTGCTGCATCGCGGCGCGCACCCTGCTCAGGCGCGCCTCATACTCGTCATCATTGAACGGCAGCTCGCTGAGCGCCTGCGTCTCGGCGAGGATCTGGCGATAGGCGGTGTAATCCATGGCGGTCTCCAGTCACTTATCACCAGAGTGTAGAAGCTCAGCGGGTAGCGGGCAGGTCGGCTTGTTCGGCCAGGAAGGCGTCGATGCCC
Organism: Franzmannia pantelleriensis; assembly: GCF_900102875.1. Classification (GTDB taxonomy): domain Bacteria; phylum Pseudomonadota; class Gammaproteobacteria; order Pseudomonadales; family Halomonadaceae; genus Franzmannia; species Franzmannia pantelleriensis. Next base: position 72,267 of record NZ_FNGH01000008.1, on the reverse strand, counting down.
GCCAGATAGTCGGCTTCGCTATCCACGAAGCCGGTGTTGTGACCACCGCGAATGGTCAGCAGCTGCTTGGGTGGGGACGCCGCCGCATAGACCGCTTCCCCCTCTGCATACGGAATCACCTCGTCGTCACGGCTGTGGACCACCAGTAGCGGCGCAGAAATCTGGGCCACATAGCGCTCCACCGGGTAGTCGATACGCGCCAGCCAGCGCGCCGGCAGGAACGGGTAGAGCCGCTGGGCCAGCTCCGGCACCGAGCGGAACGGCGACTCGAGAATCACCGCCGCGGGGGGCGCCTGCTGCTCCTCGAGACTCGCCGTCAGCTCGGCGGCCACCGCCGCACCCAGCGAGCGGCCGAACACCACGATCTCCTCGGCCGCCAGCCCGGCGTCGTCGCGCAGCCACTGCCAGGCGGCGCGAGCATCCAGCGCCGTACCGTCTTCGGAGGGCCGACCCTCGCTGCGACCGTAGCCGCGGTAATCGATGATCAGTACCGACAGCCCCAGGCGCTGGAATTGAGCGATGCTCTCCAGACGATGCGAGATATTGCCGGCGTTGCCGTGGAAGAACAGCAGGCTGCCGCGCGGTTCGGGGGCGGGGATCCACCAGGCATCGAGGGCCAGGTCGTCTTGGGTGGTCAGGGTCACCTCTTCCCACGCCAGACCGCGATCAGCCGGGGTGCTGACGTGCTCGCGACCGGCGTGGGGCAGGTACAGCAGGCGCTCCTGAAAAGCCCACATCAACACCACCACCAAGCCATATATCGCCGCCAGCGAGACCAGTACGCGTATCATCAGATCAGCTCATTGGGATAGGTCGAGGCCATCAGCCCGAGCATGAACGTTAACCCCCAGGCGCCGCCCCACAGATGGGCGCTGTGATTGACATTATCATCGGCATGGCGCTGCGCCCACAGCGAGTAGATCACATAGAGCGCGGCAAAGGCGATCGCCGGCACCGGCACCACGAACACGAACAGCAGCGACCACGGCCGCAGCAGAATATAGGCGAACAGCACCGCCGCCACCGCCCCGGACGCGCCCAGGCTCAAGTAACTGGCATCACGTCGATGGCGTAGATGGGTTGGCAGTATCGCAATCAGCAGTCCCGCGACATAGAACAGCACGAACCCCAGCACCCCGATATGCGGCACCAGCACCAGCTCCATCACCGTGCCAAACACGTAGAGGGTGACCATGTTGAAGGCCAGATGCGTGACATTGGCATGCAGCAGCCCGTGGCTGATCAAGCGCCACCACTGCCCCTGCGCCACGCCTGGCGGCCAGTAGATCAGCGCCCGCTTGAGCGCAGGCTGCATCCAGCCCAGCGCCGAGACGAGCACCGTAAGGGCGACCAGCGTGAGGGTCACATTCATGAGTCTGTTAGCAAGGTAAGCATGACCGCTGTGACCGTGGCCGCGCCATTAGGTGCCGCAGTGCTCAATTCGACGTGAGGTCGCAGCCCATCACTCCGCCCTTGGCCCAATCCTCGCTTTCGACTTCGCTGAAGAATACCTGTACCGACTCCGGCTTGGCCTCATATACCTCAACGAACGCCGCGGTAATGCGCTTGGCCAACTCGCGCTTCTGCTCCACATCGCGGGGGAACTGCTGAATGGTGACGATCGGCATGCTGTGTTCCTGATAGCGGTAAAGCGCCATGGTCCAATGAAAGCGGGGCACCTGGCAATGCGTGCTCAGCCGGCCAGGAACGCCCGATAGGCCTCCCAGGCATCCTCGACCCCGGTTTCCAGGAAGCGCTTGCCGTGCTCGACCTTGGCCAGTGAGGGATCGGATCCCATGCGGCCGTCGGGGAAGCGCCGGCGGAAGGTATCGGCATCGCAATCGGCGCTGCCCTTGGGCGCCAGACGTGGCGACATCGCCACCGACTTCTCAACGCCAGCGGCATACCACGACAGCGCCACCTCCGACGCCGTGGCGTGGTTGCCCTCGGCGTCGCCGTACAAGGAGGCTGCCAGTTCGCGGCCGCGTTGGCCGCTGAACCAGCTGTACAGCGACAGGTTCAGTGGCTGATCATCGCCGTCCAGACTGCGTTGGGTATAGACCTCGGCGAAGGCCGCCTTGATGGTGGCGATGTTGCCGCCGTGGCCGTTGAGGAAGAACACATGCGTGAACCCGTGGCGGGCCAGCGATACGATGGTGTCGCGCAGCACCGCGATCAGGGTGCTGGGGGCCAGACTCAGCGTGCCGGGAAAAGCCAGATGATGCTGGGCCATGCCGATGTTCTGGGTCGGCGCCACCAATACATCGTGGCGCTCCCCCAGGGCCCAGGCGATCGCTTCTGGGCAGATCGCATCGGTCCCCACCAGGCCGTTGGGACCATGCTGCTCGGTGGAGCCGATCGGCACGATGATGCCGGTGTGACGGGTCAGGTAGGCCTCGACCTCCTGCCAGGTGGCGTGCTGCAGTCGCATGGCGGCTCCTTGTCAAGGTTGGCAAGTTAATAACAGGGCAATGGCAGATAGGCAGTTCCGCTCGGACTGATCCGTCGACAGGTCTTCGAGGAGGCGCTGTAAACCCGTCCCTGGGCGCTACCTTGCGCCATCCATGGCGCAAACCTCCTCTTCGGCCTGTCCCCGGCGTCCTTCGCTCAGAGGCAACTGACATGGCCCTTAGTGATATTCCACCTTAGCAGCAAACCGCCGTCCGTCGCGCCTCCCTCAGTAGCTCGGCAGCGCCGCCTGGCCCTCCTCGACCTTGAAGCGCTGAATCAGCCGTGCCAGTTCGCGGGCCTGGTCCTTGAGCGACTGGCTCGAGGTCGAGGCCTGCTCGACCAGCGCCGCATTCTGCTGCGTCACCTCCTCGAGCTGGCTGACCGCCTGGTTGATCTGCTCGATCCCGGTGGACTGCTCGGTGGCCGCGGTGGCGATCTCGCCAACGAAACTGGTGACCTGCTTGACGCCGTCGGCGATGGCCAGCAGCTGCTGGCTGGCGTCGGCGACCAGCGCCTCGCCCTCGTCGACCTTCTCGACGCTGGTATTGACCACCTCGCGAATCTGATTGGCCTCATCGGCGCAGCGCCCGGCCAGTTGGCGCACTTCGGAGGCCACCACCGCGAAGCCGCGGCCGTGTTCGCCGGCACGCGCCGCCTCCACTGAGGCATTCAAGGCCAGCAGGTTGGTCTGGAAAGCGATCGCGTCGATGGCCTCGATGATGCTTACCACCCGCTGGTTGGCGTCCTTGATCGCCTGCATGGCGGCTGCCGCTTCGGTGCCCACGCCGCCGGCCTGGCGCGCCTTGTCGTCCAGTTCACGCGACAGTCGCTCGGCCTGGCCCGCAGAATCGGCGGTTTGGCGCACGGTGGCGGTCATCTGTTCGATGCTGGTGGCGGTCTCGACCAGCGACGAGGACTGCTCCTCGGTGCGGCTGGCCAGGTCCTCGTTGCCCTGGGCAATCTCGCCACTGGCGGTACTCACCGACTCGGCGGTGCCCTTGATGTCGGCCATCATGCGCCGCAGATTGGTCTGCATCTCGTCGATATGCGCCAGCAGGCTGGTGGTATCACCGGCCTTGACCGGTACCCGCATGGTCAAGTCGCCATCGACCACGCGCCGCACCACGTCGCTGGCCTGCTGGGGGTCGCCGCCCAGGGTCTTGACCACTGAGCGCACCACCCCAAGGCTGAACAGCACCGCCACCACCACGATCACCGCGGTAATCGCTATCAGCAGCCAGAACACCCGGTTCACATCGGCCAGTGCCTCGCCCTCGGGCATCTCCACCACCAGCCCCCAATCGAGACGCGGCAGGTAGGTAAAGCTGCCGATCACCGGCGTGCCGGCCGCATCACGGTACTGACCAACGCCCGCCTCGCCCGCCGCTACCGCCTCGGCAGCGCGGGTGGTAAGCGTGCCCTCAGCGCCACCCAGTGCGGCGACCGGGGTCACCGGGGTGCCGTCGCTGGCTAGCAGGAAGGTGTCCGAGCTGCCGCCCCGCGACATCTCGGCCATGCGTTCGAACAGTACCCCCAGACGTACCGCGGCGCGCACCACCCCGACCACGTCGCCGCCGCCGTCATAGACCGGCACCACCACATTGCTGACCTGATTGCCGGTGGCCCGCGATACCAGCGGCTGCGAGAACACCATCTCGCCCTGAATGGCCTGCTGGAACCAGGCACGATCGGCGACATCGAACTCCGCGGCCACGCTCGGCGACATCACCTCGACGCCGTCATCGTAGCCGACCCCGGATACCCCCCGGCCATCCGCACCGACGAAGAAGATGGTGTCGTAGTAGCCGTCCTGGGCAGCGACCTGCGCCAGCAGGTGATCGATCTGCTCGACCTCGACCTGGCGCACCGGATCGAGTCCGGCGATATAGCGCATTTCGTCCTGACGGGCATCCAGCCATTGACTGAACGACTCCGTCATCATTTCACCGGTGCCCTGGAGCTGATTGAGCGTTGCCTGGGTATAGGACTGGCGATACTGGATATACACCAGGCTGGCGACCACGATCACCGACACCAGCACCAGTGACACGATCATCAATGTCAAACGGCTGCTGAATCCCAGTCGACGTGTTTTATTAGCCTGTACTTTATTATCTCCACCCTGATGGTCGTGATAACCGTCGGGAGACGGCGTCAGCATCTGATTCATGGCGTGGTTCCCCTGCGAGTCGGCGAGGCCCCAGCAGGCCTGGATTGACCGGGCTGCCGGGTGCGTTGTTATGACGTGGTGATGGTCTTGCCTGAACTATCGGCACACACTGCACAAACTTTAAGCCCACACCAGAGGCGTATTGGAAAGACTGTTAAAAGAATATGTTAGGGAAGGCGGCACGCGGCTTGATCAATCTAGCCGCATACCGTAAACAAGGGCCAACTTATATAAATCATTACTACTTTATTATACGTATTGGGACGGGAGTTTATTCGGCTGTTTAATAATCCGTTAGTTATCGTCACGCTGTTCATCGGCCAGCGCCGCCATGCGCTCGGCATGCGCTTCACGAGCGTCTTCGATGACATCCAGCAACTGATCGACGTCGACCTCGCGGGTATCGGGCGTGAAGCAGCCGGTCAGCGGCGTGTCCGGCTGCAGTTCGCCAGCAGCATACAGCGCCCAGATCTCCTTGCCGTAGTCGGTTTCCAGCAGCCTCGGCGCGAAGCGGCCGAAGTAACGGCGCATGTTGTCGACGTCACGCTCGAGCATGCTCGCGGCACTATTGTTGCCCGCCGCGTCCACTGCCTGGGGCAGGTCAATGATCACCGGCCCGTGGGCATCGACCAGCACGTTGAACTCCGACAGGTCGCCGTGCACCAGGCCGGCACACAGCATGCGCACCACGTCGCGCATCACCCGGGCGTGGTAGTCGAGGGCCAGTTCAGGGCTCAGCTCCACGTCATCGAGCCGCGGCGCGGCGTAGCCCTCGGCGTCTGCAATCATCTCCATCAGCAGCACGCCGTCGACGAAGCCATACGGCTGCGGCACGCGCACGTCTGCCGCGGCCAGCCGGTAGAGTGCATCCACTTCGGCGTTCAGCCAGGCCTGCTCCTGCTCCTGTTGGCCGTAGCGGGTCTTCTTGGCCATGGCGCGGGCACGCCGAGTGTTGCGCTCGCGGCGCCCCTCCTGATACTGCACCGCCTGCTTGAAACTGCGCTGCTTGGCCTCCTTGAAGACCTTGGCACAGCGCAAGGCGTCGCCGCAGCGCACCACGTAGACCTGGGCTTCCTTACCGCTCATCAGTTGGGTGACGACCTCATCGATCATCCCGTCCTCGACCAGCGGCTGTAGACGTTTAGGTATTTTCATGAGCCTAGTGTGACATATCAGCGGCGAATTCGGCGCACGCGAACGCGTCGCCCCTTGAGGGAATCGGCACTCAGCTTGGTCAGCGCCTGCTCGACCACCTCGCGGCTGACCGCCACGTAGGCGCTGCGCGCCAACACCTTGATCTTGCCGACCTGATCACCGGCGATGCCGCCCTCCCCGGTCAGGGCACCCAGAATATCACCGGGCCGCAGCTTCTGCTGCTTGCCGCTGCCGAGCTGCAGGGTGGCCATTGGCGGCATCAGCGGCTCATCTTCGAGCACGCTGCGCGGCGGCAGTGGCGCCTCGTGTAGCCGCTCGCCGAGAAATTCCGTGAGGCGTTCCAGGCGGTAGCTTTCCGCCTGGCTGACCAGCGTGCAGGCCACGCCGGAGCCACCAGCCCGGCCGGTGCGCCCGACCCGGTGGACGTGCACCTCGAGGTCGCGGGCAATCTGGTAGTTGAAGACCGCATCCAGCGCGTCGATATCGAGGCCGCGGGCAGCCACGTCGGTGGCGACCAGGATCGACGCACTGCGGTTGGCGAACAGCACCAGCAAGCGGTCGCGATCCGCCTGCTCGAGGTCACCGTGCAGCGCCAGGGCACTGAACCCGGCATCGCAGAGTGCCGCAGCCACCTCGTCGGTCTCGCGCTTGGTGTTGCAGAACACCACGCTGGTCGTGGGCCGCAGCGCCAGCAGCAGGCGCCGCAGGGCATCGAAGCGCGCCGCTTCGTCGGCGACGCGATAAACACGCTGGTCGATGCTGCCGGCGTCGTGGCTCGAGGCGATCTCGACCCGGGCCGGGTCATGCATCAACGCCTCGGCAACCGCCTTCACGGCATCGCTATAGGTAGCGCTGAACAGCCAGGTCTGGCGGCGTGGTGGGGTCTCGGCAATGATCGCCTCGAGCGTCGCCTGGAAGCCCATGTCGAGCATGCGATCGGCCTCGTCCAGCACCAGCGTCTCGAGCCCGCGCAGGTGCAACGAGCCCTTGCGCAGATGCTCCTCGACCCGCCCCGGGGTACCCACCACGATATGCGCGCCGTGGGCCAGCGAACTGAGCTGTGGCCCCAGCGCCGCGCCGCCGCACAGCGTCAGCACCTTGACGTTGGCCAGCAGCCGCGCCAGGCGGCGCAGCTCCTCGGCGACCTGGTCGGCCAGCTCGCGGGTCGGACACAGCACCAGCGCCTGGACGCGAAAGCTCGCCAGATCGAGCCGCGACAAGAGCCCCAGGCCAAAGGCCGCGGTCTTGCCCGAACCGGTCTGGGCCTGGGCGATCAGATCGCGCCCGGCCAGCATCGGCGGCAGGCCCTCGGCCTGCACCGGCGTCATGCGCTGATAGCCCAGCGCCTCGAGGTTGGCGAGCAGCTCGGGGGCCAGCGGCAGCGCGCTGAAATCAGCGTCGGCGGGAGCGTCGGACACGGCTTGGTACCTGCAGCGAGAAAGCGGGCGGCGAGAATACCAGAAAGCGCGCGACAGGTGCCGCCCAGCGGGGATATTTCTCCGCCACCAGCGCGGATACGCGAGGCTAGCCAGCGGCCCTCGCCGCCTGCAGCGAGTGCTGCAGCATCACCGCCGCTTGGGTCGGGTCGATCAGCGGCAGCGGCAGCGCCGGCGCCAGCCGTGGTGCCAGCCCCGCCAGCGGCCCGCCGGCAAGGATGATGCTGCGACAATCGCCCTGCTCGGCCACTTGCCGGCATAGCCTCTCCAGCGCCTCGGCGGTGGCGGCCTGGATCTCACCGGGGTCGTCCGGCAGCGGAATATCGACCGTATGAATACCGCTGAGCAGATGCTGCATCCGATAATCCTCGACCATCCAGCGCATCGAGGGCACGACCGCCGGGGCAAAGGACACAATGGCGAAGGGGCCGCCCAGCGCCGCAGCGGTAAGCAGTGAGGCGTGACCAATGCCCACCACCGGGCAGGGCATGAACGCGCGCAGTGCATCCGCGCCGGTGTCGCCGAAGGAGGCGACGATGACGCCGTCCAGCGGCGATTCGACGCCGCGCACGGTATTCACCACCGCCTGCTCGGCGCGCCGGGCATCGGCCTCATCGACGATCAGCGCCGGTGCGCCAGTCGCCTCGATGGCGAGTATTTCGTCGCCCGGGGCGGCGGCCTGCTGCGCCGCCGCGGCAATATGCCGCGTGACGCCGGACGACGAGTTGGGGTTGATGACCAGAAGTCGCATAGACCTATCCCTGTCCCTTTAAAGAATGACTGACGGCAACCACAGCGACAGCGCCGGGAAGACGTTGATCAGCGTCAGCACCACCAGCATCGCACCGAGGAACCACATCAGCGCCGGGATGATCGCGCCGATGCTGATCCGCGCTATCGAGCAGGTGACCAGCACGACCGACGCCACCGGCGGGGTCTGCTGGCCGATCCCCAGGTTGATGGTGACGATCAAGCCGAAGTGAACGCGATCGATGCCCAGCTGGTCGGCCAGCGGCAGAAAGATCGGCACCAGCATCAGGATCGCCGGGGTACCGTGAATGATGGTGCCGGCCAGCAGAAAGAAGACGTTGATCGCCAGCAGCACCACCCAATAGCTATCGGAGATGCCCAGGATCCCGGCAGCAATCTCCTGAGGAATGCCCTGGTTGGTCATGTACCAGCCCAGCAGCGTCGAGGTGGCGACGATGAACATCAGCATCGCGCTGCGCTTGCCGGCCACCCGCAGGGTGTCGAGCAGCGAGCGCAGCGTCAGCGACCGGTAGTAGAGCGTGGCCAGCAGGATCGCCCAGAGCGCCGCCACGGCCCCCGCCTCGGTGGGCGTGAAGATGCCGCCCAGGATGCCACCCAGGATCAGGATCGGCAGGGTAATCGGGATAATCGCTTCGCGGCCGGTACTGAGCACGTTCTTGACGTTGAACTTGCCCTCGATGGGGTAGCCCTTGCGCACCGAGATAAGATAAGCAGTAAACATCAGCGCAAAGCAGACCACGAACCCCGGAACGATCCCCGCCGCAAACAGCTGAGCGATGGAGGTATCCGAGACGTAGGCGTAGAGAATCAGGTTAAGACTCGGCGGCACGATGATCGCCATGGTCGCCGACGTAGCGGTGACCGCCGCGGCGAACGCCACGTCGTAACCGCGCTTCTTCATCTGCGGGATCATCACCGAGCCAATCGCCGCCGCATCCGAGGTGGCCGTGCCGGAGATTTCGGAGAAGAACAGCGACGTAAGGATATTGACGTGAGCCAGGCCGCCGCGGATATGCCCTACCAGGGAGCCTGCGAAGTTGATCAGGCGCTCGGCGATACGCCCCTGGTTCATCACCTCACCGGCGATCATGAACAGCAGCGCCGCCACCAGCAGATAGTTGTTGGCCCCGCCGAACGGCACCATGCCCATGATCTGCGGCATGACATTGGGGTCGAGCAGGATCATGACCATGGCGGTCACACCCAGCACAAAAGCGATCGGCATGCCGCTGAACAGGAAGATCACCAGCATCATTAGAATGAGATAGGCAGGATCCATGGGCATCAGTCGGTCTCCGGGTAGAGGTCGGTGGGATGAACTCTGCCGCTCACCAGGCCGAGTAGCCGCCAGGCTGAGATGACCGCGATCAGCGCAAAACCGACCGGCATGGCCCAGCGAAACAGTGCCAGAGGCAGGTCGATGGAGATCAGCGAGCGCCCATGAAAGCCCAGGCTGGCCAAGGTGCCGTAATAGAGAATGGCCACGGCAAAGGCCAGCATGAAGGCGTGATTGATGCTCAGCACAATGCGCTGCCACAGCATCGGCATCAGCCGCAACACGCTGTCAAAGCCGAGGTGTTCGTTGATTTTCGTCAGGTAGGCAGCACCGATGAAGGTGAGGACTGCCAGCAGGTTGGCCGGCAGCTCCTCTCCCCATGACACCGATGAGTTGAGCACGAAGCGTGAGAACACGGCGTAATTGAGCAGCACCAGCAGCAGCCCTGCGAGCAGGATCACTAGCGTATCCAGTAGCCGCAGCACCCAGCGGTCGACGAGCGTAAAGACGGACGGTGTCATGGCGATATCCTCAGCGTGCGTTCATGACATCGAGGGTGGTATCGATCATGTCCTGGCCGATGGCATCGACGAACACCGGGTCGTCATAGAGCGGCAATGCAGCCTCCTGGAAGGCCGTGAAGTCGATCTCGTTGATCTCCAGGTACTGCTCGAGCTCGGCCAGCACCGATTCATCGGCCTCATCGCCCCAGTCGAAGGTCCAGGCGGTCATCGCTTGGGCCACCCGTTCGAGCACCTCGAGGTCCTCATCCGCGAGGCGGTTGAGGAAGGGTTCGCCGAACACCAGGAAGGTCGGCAGATAGATGTGGTTGGACACCGACAGGTAGTCCTGCACCTCGTAGAGCCGCGCCGACTCGGCAACGTGGGCCGGGTTTTCCTGTCCATCGATCACGCCCTGGTCAAGGGCCGAGTAGACCTCGCCAAAGGCCAGCGGTGTGGCATTGGCACCCAGCGCATTGAACATCGCCACCCGCTGGCGACTGTTGGGAGTGCGGATGCGCAGACCGTCGAGATCCTCAGGGGCCACGATCGGGCGCTGATTGTTGGTGATCACCCGAAAGCCGTTATCCCACATCGCCAGCAGGCGCATGCCGGTGCCCTCGAAGCCCTCACGCAGCATGTCGCCGGCCTCGCTGTCGATGAAGTGGGCCACGTCTTCGCGATTTTCGAACAGGTAGGGCAGATCGAACACCGAGGTGCGGGCGTTGAACTGCGTCACCGCCGAGGCCGCCAGGGAAGCGTGATGCGTCCCCATCCCGAGTCCCTGAAGTACATCCTCTTCGGTACCCAGGGTGCCGCCCATGAACAGCCGGACATTGAAGCGACCGGGCGCCTCGTCTTCCAGGCGCTCGCTGAACTCCTCGAGAAAGGTGTGGGCGAAGGAGCCGGTGGGCAGGGTGTTGTTGATCTGGATCTCGATGGGGTCGGCAAAGGCCGCCGGTGCGGTGGCCAGCGCCGCCAGGGAGGTGGCAGCGACCAGCTGTTTAAGCGTAAAGCGGGGAGTACAGGCAAGTGTGGACATGGGGATGACCTCTTGTTGGTGTCGCACGTAGTAACCGAGCACCAAAAGAAATCCAATTTTCATGCCACCATATCAAGAAAATATTTTTTCACCTTTGCCGGCAGCAACATAGCGAAAAAATCGTCTTGCCCGCGGGGGAGCACATCGATCGACACAGGGAAAAATCTGCACACTCGACGAGCATTATCTACTCACGCTGCACCACAAATGGTCACTGCAACTCATCGAGGGCTTCATGGATGGCTTCGATGCCGGTCAGCCGCCGCCGCCCCTCGGCCCCGGACAGTTCAATCACCCGCGTGGCCAGAAAATGGCACAGCGCCAGCACCGCCACATGGTTGAACAGTGGGCCCGCCGCCGCAGTACGACATACCGCATGCCAACGCACCCGTTCGTTGCTGGGGGCGCTCTCGTCGGTGATGTACAACACCTCGGCACCACTACGCTCGAGCTGTGCCAGTACGGCATCCAGATCCGCCGTACGCCGCTTGAGGCCGAACAGGATCACGCAATCGTCGGGCGTGATGCTGACCAGGCTCTCGGCCAGGGTCTCACCGGCGCGCGGCAGCAGCGCGGTATGCTCGATCACCTGCAGGATCTGCCAATTAAGATACTCCGCGAACGGGTGACTGCTGCGAAAGCCCATCACCCACACCCGGCGGGCCGCGAGCATCGCGGCGGCTACTTCATCAAGCATCGCCTGGGACAGGTGCTGGCTGGCATGGTCGAGGTTCTTGACCGCCTGATGAATATGCCGATGCAGCAGGTCATCGCTGGCGGCCTGCGCATGCCCCTCAACCCGCAGGAGCGCCGCCCCCTCCTCGCGATTGTCGCGCACGTGCTGGCGCGCCTCCTCGAAGGAGCGATACCCCAGCTTCTTGATGAAGCGGGTAACGGTGGCATTGGACACGCCGGCCAGACCAGCCAGCTCGGTAGCCGTATAGCTGGCCAGCTCGCCGGGAAAGGTGAGGATAAACTCGGCCAGCCGGCGCTCGGAGGGGTGCAGGGTCGGCAACGCGGCCTTGACCAGGCTCACGAAGGAGGGGTTCTTGGCATTCATGCACTCGCCCCCAGGGCCAGCACGGCGTTCGGCATCATCGTCTAACGGGCTCCTCAAGCGTCGCTCGCCTGGCAGGTTACCATGGGCGCCGCTGGCGACGCAGACAGCTTGCGGCCGCGTCAGTCGTCGGGCAAGCGCTCGACACCATCGACCAGCAGAGTGACCACACCGTTCTCGACGCGCAGGGTCACCGCCTGTTCCGGCGTCACTTCACCATACGCCACGCCGTCCAGGCGCAGGCGACCACCGCTCACCTCCAGCTGGTGACCGTTGACCGTGACCGAGGCATTCTGGCCACTGACCGTACTCTGTGCCCGTGAGCTACCGCCCGTGGATGAACTACTGCTGACCACTGCACTACTGGTGCCGCTGACGGATGCCTCGCCTTCCCCTGCCATTGATATCGCCGGCCAGACCATCGCCAACGGCAACAACCACACCATCCATTGAGTACACCTCATGATGCACGCTCCGTGGCTAACCACATTTTTCTTAGTCTGACACACAATACCATGCTGCAATGCAGCAAAAACCCGACTAGAGTAAGAGTGTCACCCTCAGGAGGGTCAACGCCATGCAGCTTACCGCGACTACCAACCACCCGACAGATCTCGATGTCTTCGAACACTGGCTCAGCCAGGCACTGTGCCTGCATGCTGCTGCCCAAGCCTTGAGCGAATATCTCGACACCTGCCGCTAGCTACTTGGGCCTGTTTCAGGACCGTAAGCCTGCTATGATAGCCGGGCAACATCGTCAAGCACGGAGTAGACACCACGATCGATCATTCTTTCCAAGCCCTACCGGAGGTTCTCATGAAGGTCTATAAACCTGAGTGGCACTGCACGTTTAGCGTAAACGAGAGCGCAGAGGAATCCGCCAGCTGGAAAGAGCGCATCGCCTGGTTCATGCGAGATGTCGCAGACAGGCTGGACGGGAGCGGAAGAACGATCAAGATTGACTGCGACGTCACCCCCAAGGTGAGCCGTCAGGACGTGGATAGCTGCCTCGGCAAGGGCTTTGAAGTCACTCAGAGCTTGTTAATGCAACTCGCCCACCAGGCCGCATGCGAAGACGTCATGCGCGACGCCAAGGCCGAGCTGTACGAGGAAGACGTCCAGCACTGACCTCAGTCAATATCCGATGTAACGCGGTGACATCACCCCACGCTGCCTTCAGCGTGGGGTGTTTTGGTTGGGCATCACGCCCGGCAAAACGGGCCCACCTGATAGAAGCGCCGACAGCGAAATTCCGCCTCGCAGCTGGCCAGCTGCGCCTGGTAGCGACCGGCGCGCGAACTGACCTGACTGGCTGCCCGCAGTACCTGCGGCTTGCCGCGGTGGCTGCCGCGCTGGTAGCCACCCACTCCCTCGTGATAGGCAAAGTAGAGGTGTTCCGGGTTGTTCAAGGAGACCCCGGCCTGGCGGTGCGTGCGAGCGTTGTACCAGCCGATGAAATCGGTCGCATGCTTCATGTGTGAGCGCCTTGCCAGGGTACTGCCGGCCTGCTCGCGATACTCTCCCCATACCGGATCCTGGGCCTGGGCATAGCCGCGCGCCGAGGAGGGGCGACTGCCGGGAATGAAGCCGAGTATGCGATTGCGCGGGGGGCGTACATGACTACGAAACGATGACTCCTGCTGAATAAACGCCATCTGGGTGGCAATCGGCGTGCCCCACTGCTGTTGCGACTCGCGGGCATAGTCATACCAGCGCGGCTGCTCACGGAATATTTCACAGATATTGCTCTGATCCTGGGGCGGTGAAGGCGCCATCATCGCGCAACCGCTTGCCAGCATCATCAACATGACGCTCCCTAACTGCCGCATCCAGCGTCGAGCCCTTGCCCCGCGCATCTTACCGCCGCCACTGCCGATCATGCTGATCCTCACCTCTCTGGTCCGCGCCCGCTCGCTTCCTGCACAAAGAGCATACCTCTCACCCAGGCCCCAGGGGTAATGCAAGAAGCTGTGTCTTTCAGCAAAAAGTGCTAAAGATAGTTCATCCGGGACCGTTAACCCTTATATGTTGCGTGCCCCCATCGCGAGACTGTTTATTGATGCCCGCTGAGCGCTATCGATTGACCCCGCGCCTGTTCGTCGGCGTTCTGCTGTCGCTCTGCTGGCTTAGCCAAGCGGCGTTGGCCGACCACCCGACGCTGGCTCTCAGCAGTGAGCAGGAGCGCTACTCCCTCGACCCCTACACCGCCTACGTGGCCGACCCGCACCGCACTCTGACACTCGAGGCGCTGCTTTCCGACCCCATCGTCTTCACTCCCGCGCAGCAGCGCAGCGACCTCCACCTCGGCTACACCCCGGCTCCCATGTGGCTGCGCGCCGAGCTGCGCAACGCCAGCGACCTGCCGCAGCAGTGGATTGTGCAGTTCGAGTACCCCTTCCTCGACTATGTACGCCTGCATGTCGTGCGCGACCAGGACACGCAAGTGTTAGAGAGCGGCAGCGCGGTACCCGTGAGTCAACGCGCGCTCCCCCACCGGCAGGCGGTCTTCCCGCTGCCCCTGGCCCCCGGGGAGACGGTCATCCTGCTGACCCGGATCGAGGCCCACGGCAGCAAAATGCTCAGTGCCAACGTGCTGCAGCCCGAGCGCTTCTACGCCAGCAACGACCGTCAGAATTTCTGGCTGGCGACCTACTTCGGCATGCTGTTGGCGCTAGGCGTCTACAACTTGCTGCTGTTCTTCGGCCTCAGGGAGCGCGTCTTCCTGCACTACGCACTGTTTGTGTTCGGTTTTACTCTGGCGATTCTCACCTTCAACGGCACCGGCACGCTGATCTTCTGGAGTGGGCTGGGAGAGCACAGCGGCCGCCTGGTCACACTGGGTTTCACCCTGGCCTCGGCGATGGCCACGCTATTTGCGCAGAGTTTCCTGGACACCGCCACCTACAGCCCTCGCTGGCACCGTATGCTCGGCCTATTCCGCCTATGGTGCTGGCTGGCCGTGGCCATGGCGCTGATACTGCCTATGCAGGCTGCGTTACAAGTCATGGACGTGACAGGCTTCAGCGCCGCTCTGCTGCTGCTAGCCTGCGCCGTCAGCAGCAGCCTACGCCATGTTCCCGGCGCACGACTCTTCACGCTGGCCTGGTCGATCCTGCTGCTTGGCGCCTCGGTATTCGCACTGCGCAACCTGGGTATCCTGCCGTCCAACTTCATTACCCTGCACGGCATCCAGATCGGCTCGGCGCTGGAGATGTTGCTGCTCTCCTTCGCCTTAGCGGCGCGCTTCAACAAGCTGAAGCGGCAGAAAGAGCAGGCCCAGGCCGAGATGCTCACCTCACTCAAGCGTCACGAAGCAGCACTCGAACAGAAGGTAGCCGAGCGCACCGCCAAACTCGAAGCCATGGCCTCCAGCGATATGCTTACCGGCCTATTGAACCGCATTGGCTTGGCACGCTCTGCATCATCGGCGCTGCAGCGCAGCCGTCGGACGCAGCAGCCTGCGGCACTATTGATGCTCGACCTGGACGACTTCAAGCCGATCAATGACCGCTTCGGTCATGCCGCCGGTGACCTGGTGCTGCAGCAGGTGGCCCGCCGTATCACCGAACAGGCCAGGGCCGGTGACCACTGCGCACGCTTTGGCGGCGACGAGTTCATTGTCCTGGTCGAGAATTGCGGCACTGAGCAGGATGTGGCCGAGATACGCCAGCGTCTATTGGAGACGATTACCGCCCCCATCGACCTGCCCAGCGGTCACCGCGTCAGCGTCGGCGTGAGCATCGGCAGCAGCCGATACACCGGCGGCCCGCCCGACTTCGAGGAGCTGCTGCGCCAGGCCGACAGCGCCATGTATCGGACCAAGGGACAGACCGGCGAACGCTTCCGGGAGTAGCGCCGGTCTCTTCGTCTGCCGGATCTACTGAAACCGAATGTTACACACTATAGTGAGAATTGAGAGCATTGCCCCAGGAGTGACCTGCACATGGGTATCTCAGAAGTCTCTTGCCATCTGCAAGCCGAACCGGCAGTCACCGACTGCCAACTGCTAGATGCTACACAACTGGCGATCGACGCCACGCTCGGCCGGCGTCTGGCCAACGCCAAGGCGCGTCTTGATCGCCTCGAACAGCAGCCCCATTCGCGAGACGACACCGCTCTGGCCAGCGCACGGGTCGAGTTCTCCCTGGCTTCGCGTGCCTTGGCCGACGACTTGCTGGCCCATGGCCTGATTGCCCAGGAGCACACTGGCTGAGCCTTTCTCCACCTGGCATCAAGGACTTATCTCGCACTTGCAGCATTTTTAGCGTCACGCATGATCATCGCCATTTTGCTGCCATCATCGTCGATCTTCAGGATAGGTTGTCAGGCCAGTCCGAGGAGGTTACTATCCACTGGCCCTATGGCCCCTCATCACATCGATGGACACACGGCCAACACGAGAACCGTGAGGTATCATCATGGGACGCCTATCCCGATTACTGCTCATCTGCGGCTTGGCAGCCATGCTGGCCGCCGGCCATGCCTACGCGCATTCGCCCGAGCCAGCTGCCGACGCCGAGCTAGGCATCGCTTCCTATTACAGCGACCGCTTCCAGGGTGCCACCACTGCCAGCGGTGAGCCATTCGATCAGCAGGCACTGACCGCCGCGCACCCCACGCTGCCGCTTGGCACCACCGTCGTGGTCACCCGCCCCGACACCGGCAAGGAAGTGGAAGTACTGATCAACGACCGTGGCCCCTTCATCGACGGTCGCATCATCGACCTCTCAAAACGCGCCGCCAGGAAGCTCGACATGCTCCACCGTGGCGTAGCGCGAGTCGAAGTCACGCCGATCGCCACCCCGAATTGACCTGGGGCCCTCGGGCCGCTCTGGATAACGCAGCGCGCCCGCCAACCTGTCCAGGTGACGGGCGCGTCGCATTGAGGCCTTAAAGCGAGCCTAAACGCTGGACGTCAGCTTATCTTGGGTCTTGTGCTTGAAGTCGCTGGCGTCGTGACGCTCATGGAGCTGCATATCGGGATCGCCGAAGGTGCGATTGACCATGCGTCCGCGCTGTACCGCCGGACGTGCATCGATCTCCCTCGCCCAACGCTGCACGTGCTGGTAGTCCTGCACCTGCAGAAACTCGCCAGCATCATATAGCCGCCCCAGCGCGAGCTGCCCGTACCATGGCCAGTTGGCGATATCGGCGATGGTGTAGGTGTCGCCGGCCAGGTAAGGCACCTCGGCAAGGCGCCGGTCCAGCACATCGAGCTGCCGCTTGACCTCCATCGTGAAACGGTCGATGGGGTACTCCAGCTTCTCTGGCGCATAAGCGTAGAAGTGGCCGAAACCGCCACCCAGATAGGGGGCACTCCCCATCTGCCAGAACAGCCAGTTCAGCGCCTCGGTGCGCTTGGCCGGATCCCTGGGCAGGAAGTCGCCGAAGCGCTCTGCCAGATAGAACAGAATCGAGCCGGACTCGAATACCCGAGTCGGCTTGGGCGTGCTGTAATCCACCAGAGCGGGGATCTTCGAATTGGGGTTGATCTCGACGAAACCGCTACCGAACTGGTCGCCGTCACCGATCTTGATCAGCCAGGCATCATACTCGGCCTGGGTGTGCCCCAGCGCCAACAGCTCCTCGAGCAGCACCGTGACCTTGACGCCGTTGGGGGTGGCCAGCGAATAGAGTTGCAGGGGGTGAGCGCCCACCGGCAGCGACTGCTCGTGGGTCGGCCCGGCAATTGGGCGGTTGATGCTGGCAAAGGTGCCGCCGCTGGCTTTCTCCCAGGTCCAGACCCTGGGCGGTACGTATTCGGTTTCCTGGCTCATGCTGACTCCTTAACGAGTAATGTCGTCGTGTCTGCGACAATCGATAGCCTGTTAAGGTTTCAGCCACGAAGCCAGCCCTCCCACAGAGGTGCCGAAAGAGAAAATGGCGAAAGCCTTTGACCCGGGCCGCCAAGCATGACACGGTAGACGCAGTTGGTTGGCAAGTAAGCACGGTTTCAGAAGCATTCGAATTCTTTCGGCAGTCTGTAATTGCATTTCTTGTTTTACCCGCTATCCATCTGGGTGACACCAGAAATATTGCAATGCGCTAAGCGCGGAAGGATTTATTATGTCGACTGGTACAGTTAAGTGGTTCAACGATGCAAAGGGTTTTGGCTTTATCGCGCCGTCTGACGGCGGTGATGACGTCTTTGCTCACTTCTCCGAGATCCAAGCCGAAGGCTTCAAGTCCCTGCAGGAAGGTCAAAGCGTCTCCTTCGACGTGACCCAGGGCAAGAAAGGCCTTCAGGCGTCGAACATTAAAGCCATCGCATGATCTAACGATCCTGTGAATGCTCGGACCTAACCGGTTCGATAACAGGGCTCGCCTAGGCGAGCCCTGTTGCATTACGTCTATACGCTCGACGCCGCAAGTACGCAAGATGCAGAAACGGTACCAGCAGCGGGCTGGCCAGACTGCCTGTGGCGACGATGACAACACCCTCGGGCGCCTCCCAGCCGGTCATCGGCAGACCAAGTAGTAGCAGTGAAACGCTCGCCAACCCCGCACCCAGGCAAGCGGCCCGCCACCACCACCACAGCCCTTTCAACCCCGGCCCGCGATGTCGAAGATAAGTGATCGCCACCGCCCATAGGCCAACCATCCCCACGTTGCCCAGCAGCACGAAGTGCATGATCAGCAGCGCTTCTAGGTCCCATGGGAAGCCTACGGTGGACAACAAGGCCATGCTGAAGAACATGCAGATCGCGGTCGTCGGTAACGCCAGAAAAAGCAGCTCGGCAGCAATCAGACTACGCTGGATGACCTCCCGACTCATGGGGCTCCTGACATAAACTTCCGTACAGAGCCCCATCATATACCTTCCACCGGGCTACCCCAATGAAGCGATACTCGCTTGCATCGTAAGCATTGCCTGCGGCTAAGGGATGTGGCTACCGAGGAAATTCAAGCGGGTCAGCTGAAGGAGAACGGCAGTGCTGAACAGGGGGCTGGGCAAAGCAAGCAGCGCCTGCCAGCGTGTCGCTGTCGGGCGCTGCCTGTGGTGGGCGGCAGATAGCGTCAGACATTACCCACACTTGCAGTCATGGCCGCAGTCGACTGAACCATCGGCATGACCGGTGGCACAGGACTGGGAGCAGTACAGCTTGCCATCCTTCTCGATTGAGCTGCGATCAACTGCACACTTGCACTTGGGGCATGCACATTCTTGCTGAGACATAGTGGACCTCCTCGTTTGCCTGTGCTGACAAGATAGTCCCAGACTGCCGTGTTATGTAATTGCGTTGAGGGCCTTGGCCAAGTCCAGCGGCAAGATTCATTGACACGCCTTATGATCGCCCCAGCCATAAGCGCTTGATTTATCTGACGCATCTTACCGCACCATGTCGCCAAGCAGCTCGAGCTCGGCGTCGTGTCGGGACACCAGCAGCGGCTCACCGCGGACGTTTCAGATGGTCACCGGGCGCGTCTGACGGGGCAGCGCCTTTGGCAGCGTGCTGGGGCGCTCCGAGCTGCTGCATCTAAGCGAAACGATTTGCTCGGTCATTCACTATCAACCCCAGGAGACCATGACAGGGCCCCCAGCCGGGCAAACTGATCGGGGGAACCCACCGACAAGCCTCGGCCGGCCTGAGCGACCCGT
The DNA here is from genome assembly GCF_900102875.1 of Franzmannia pantelleriensis. Classification (GTDB taxonomy): domain Bacteria; phylum Pseudomonadota; class Gammaproteobacteria; order Pseudomonadales; family Halomonadaceae; genus Franzmannia; species Franzmannia pantelleriensis. Next base: position 52,809 of record NZ_FNGH01000008.1, on the reverse strand, counting down.
CTAGCGAGATAACGTCGCCTGGCGACCTAGAACCGGCCCCTTATCAGGGCCGGTTTTTGCGTGCCAACGAGACTACGCCTATCAGACGACCTCGTGCCGGCCACTCGCCTGCAGCCGTTCGAGCAAGGCCGCCTGGGCGGCGCGACGCTGCTGGGTGTCGGGGGCGGCACAGTCCTCGCTAAGCAGGGCAATGGCGTCAGCGATCTCCAGGCTGCCCAGGTCGTCGCCATCGCGGCTGCGAATCGCCACGTTGCCGGAGGCGGCCTCCCGGGCGCCGACCACCAGCAGGAAGGGGACGCGCTGCAGGGTCTGCTCACGGATCTTGTAGCCGACCTTCTCGTTGCGGATATCCGCCTCGACGCGCAGGCCCGCATCGCGCAGCACCTGGGCTACCTCCAGCGCATAGCGGGAGTACTGCTCGGTGATGGAGAGCACCACCGCCTGCAGCGGCGCCAACCAGGCCGGGAGCTTGCCGGCGTGGTGCTCGATCAGGATACCGGTAAAGCGCTCCAGGGAGCCGAACAGAGCGCGGTGCAGCATCACCGGGCGCTTGCGCTGGCCCTCCTCGTCCACGTAGTCCAGGCCGAAGCGTTCGGGCAGGTTCATATCCACCTGCAGGGTGCCGCACTGCCAATCGCGACCAATGGCATCGCGCAGCACGAACTCGAGCTTGGGACCGTAGAAGGCGCCTTCACCGGGGTTGTAGCGGTAGGCCAGGCCCACCTCGTCCAGCGCCTGGATCAGGGCGTTTTCCAACAGGTCCCAGGTAGCGTCATCGCCCATGCGGTTGTCCGGCCGCGTGGAGAGCTTGATCAGCACCTCCTCGAAACCGAACTGGCGATAGATATCCAGCACCTGGGTGACCACATCGCGGCATTCATCGATCATCTGCTGCGGCGTGCAGTAGATATGCGCATCGTCCTGAGTGAAGTGGCGCACCCGTAGCAGGCCGTGCAGCGCCCCGGAGGGCTCGTAGCGATGCACTTTGCCGAACTCTCCCATGCGAATCGGCAGATCGCGATAGCTTTTCAATCCATGGCGATAGAGCAGCACGCTGCCCGGACAGTTCATCGGCTTGAGGGCCAGTGAGCGGCCATCCTCGGTGTCGGTGGTGAACATATGCTCACGGTAATTCTGCCAGTGGCCGGAGAGCTCCCAGAGGCTACGGTCCATGACGTCCGGGGTGTTCACCTCGACGTAGCCAGCGTCCTCCTGGCAACGCCGCATATAGGCGATCAGCTCGCGGAACACCGCCCAGCCGCGGGGATGCCAGAACACCGCGCCGGGGGCGTCCTCCTGAAAGTGGAACAGGTCCAACTGGCGGCCAAGCTTGCGGTGGTCGCGCTTCTCTGCCTCCTCGAGGCGCACCAGATAGGCCTGTAGCGCTTTGCGATCAGGCCAGGCCGTGCCGTAGATACGCTGTAGCTGCTCGTTGTTGGCATCCCCCCGCCAGTAGGCGCCGGACAGCTTGGTCAGCCGGAAATGCTTGAGGAAACGGGTATTGGGCACGTGGGGGCCGCGGCACATGTCCAGGTACTCCTCGTGGAAATAGAGCCCCAGCGCTACTGCCTCGGGCAGTTCCTCGATCAGCCGCAGCTTGTACGTTTCGCCGCGTTCACGAAACAGCCGAATGGCCTCGTCCCGCGGCGTCATGCGCTTGATGACGTCGTACTCCTTGGCGATCAACTCCCCCATGCGCGCCTCGATGGCTGCCAGGTCTTGCGGGGTAAAGGCGCGTTCATAGGCGATGTCGTAGTAGAAGCCGTCCTCGATCACCGGGCCGATCACCATCTGCGCCGTGGGGTAGAGCTGCTTGACGGCATGCCCGACCAGGTGGGCGCAGGAGTGGCGGATGATCTCTACCCCCTCGGGATCCTGAGGGGTAATGATCTGCACGTGTGCATCGCGCTCGATGAGGTCGCAGGCATCGACCAGCCGACCGTCCACCTTGCCGGCGACGGTGCTACGCGCCAGGCCCGGACCAATCGCCGCCGCCACCTCGGCGACGCAAGTGGGGGGAGAAAAGCGGCGTTGCGCGCCATCCGGCAGGGTAATGACTATGCTATCGGCGATCGGAAGAGTGTCGGTCATGTGTCAGGCTCATCAAGGGTGAAGGCGGCTACCGGCCAGGCGGTGTCTCGAGTTGAGCAGCAGGTGCCGCAGTAGGGTCAGGTGAGGAAATTCGAGCAGCATGCCGATCACGATGGCGGCATGGATCAGGGGCTGCTCCGGCAGTGCGGTCATGGTCACGGCGAGCATCAGCGGCGCATTGCGCGCCGCCGTGGTCATGGTCAGCAGCGCATGCTCCGGATAGGCCAAGCGTGCCCGGCGACTGACCCACTCCCCCAGCAGCAAGGTCGCCAGGAAGAATACGCACACCGCCAGCAGCACCCGGCCAAAGACGCCACTGTGCTCGAGGATCACGGCAATATTGTCGGCGAAGATCTGCGCCACCAGCAGCGCCACCACCCAGGGGGTGAGTCGGTCGCTCCACGCCAGCAAATGAGCGAAGCGATCCGCGCCGAGCCACCGGCGCAACACTAGGTGCGCGACCACCGCTACTGCCAGCGGCAGCAGGAACCACTGCAGCAAGGTAGTGACGATCAGCGTGCTCTCAACCGGCACCACCTGGTAGGTGACGAGGTACAGGTAGAGCGGATAGAGCAGCAGCTGCACCAGCATATTGATCGGCATCAGCGCCGTACCCAGCGCCACGTCGCCGTCGGCCAGCCGGGTAAAGCCCAGGAACCAGTCGGTGCAGGGGGCCATGAAGTAGATCGTGAGCCCGACCATGAACAGGGGGTTGGCGTGCAGGAAGGAGGAGGCGATGGCATACCCCAGGGCAGGAATCACCACGAAGTTGAGCGCCAGCGCGATACCAATGAAGCGCAGGTTGCCCAGTGCCCTGACGATGACGTCGAAGCGCACTCCGAACAGCAGCAGCACGATAAGCAGCATCAGGGTCGCATCCATGTGCTCACCCAGCCACTGGCCAGCAACCGGCAGAGCATGGCCGATGGCGGCCCCCGCTGCCATGCCACCCAGCAGCAGCCAAGAGGTGCCGAGACCAGCCAGGTAGCCCAGTCGCTTCAACATTCGCACTCCTCGCAGAACATCAGGTGCTGGCCGTTGGCCAGAGCGAAGGCCTGCTCGTCGATACGCTTGACCGCGGTCCGTAGCGCTGTGCCCAGGCCGCGCTCGACCGCGCCCAACAACGGCAGCTCATCCAGCCCGTCGGCCAGGCGCAGCGAGAGATGCGCCTGGCTGCGCTGGCTATGGGGGGTGGCCAGGATGCCGACCCAGCTCAGCGTGCCGAGCCGCTTAGCGGGAGCCGAGGCGATATCTTCTAGCGGTAATCTGTTCATGAATATATATGTTATAACATAACTTTTTTATGTTTTACCTCTGGAAGCGCTGCATGCCACGACTCCCTGTTTCCCAGGGACTAATGGCAATCGTCCTGGTGCTGTTACTGGTTATAGGGCTCGGCTGGCTGACCCGGCAGGCCATGACCGGCATGCCACTGCTGTCCTGAGCAGCGGGGGCGCCGGTCCCCGCTCAGTTGGCTTGTGCCGTTGCGGGTTGGAAGTAGTCGAAGAGCTGCGTCACCGCCTCGGGCGTCACACCATTGGTGATGAAGACGAAGCGCGAGACGCCGTCGCGGCAGGCCTCCACCGGCAGCGGCTCGGGGGGGTGAAAGATATGCTGCACCCCGTGCAGTGCCAGCGGTTTCTCGCGGCCGACCAGCTTGACGATGGCCTTTACGCGCAGGATCTTCTCACCCAGTAGTGACATCAACAGATCCAGCCAATCCTCGAGCAGCTCGGCGGGAATGGGATCCTCAACGCTGAAGCAGAACGTGCGGATCTGCTCGCCGTGACGGCTGAGGTTGGCATGACCATGGCCCGAGGCGCCAGCAGGCTGCATCATCGACACCAGGGAGCCGCTATCAGGAGGCGTCAGACCGGGAGTCGACGCGACCTGCTGATACGAGGCAGCCCCCAGCCAGCGCTCTGCCGAATAACGCCCATCAGGCAAGCCCTCTCCGGTGACATACTCGGCTGGCAGATCGCCATGCCGCACCTGCAACTGCTCAGCGGCGGGGTTGATCGTCGCCAACTGGCTGGCAAGACGCGACAACTGCTCCTCGTCGACCAGATCGGTCTTGGTAATCAGCAGGCGGTCGGCCACCGCCGCCTGGCGCTGAGACTCGCGGTGGGCGTTCAGGGTCGAGACCCCATTGGCGCCATCCACCAGGCAGATCACGCCATCCATGAAGAAGCGATGCGCCAACCAGTGGTCGGTCATCAGGGTATGCAGAATCGGGGCCGGATCGGCCAGCCCGGTGGTCTCGATGATTACCCGCGTAAACGGCTCACTGCCTTCCCGCTCGAGGGCTTCGCTGGCCTCCTGTACGGTACGGCTCAAATCGCCGCGAATGGTGCAGCACAGGCAACCGCTGCTCATTTCCACGACGCTATGCTCGTCGCTCTCGGCGAGCAGCCGATGATCCAGGCCGATATCGCCAAATTCGTTGATCACCACCAGCGCGCCCTGCATGGCGGGCTGACGAACCAGGCAGTTGAGCAGCGTGGTCTTGCCACTGCCGAGAAAACCGGTCAGCACGGTGACGGGCAACTTACTGTCCTGGCCAAATACGCCTTGGTTCATGATTTCACCTTCGAGGGGCGAGTGGATTCGGGAAGCGCCGCGGCACACTGCGAGCAGGTGCCATGGATCTCGATGGTCGTGCTGCCGGGAGAGAAATCACGGCGCTCGACCAGATGCCCCAGACTCGAGTTCAAGGCGTTATCGATGAGCTCATCGATATTTCCGCAGTCGTCGCAGATGGCAAATACCGTCACCCCCTGGCGACACTCCTTGAGTCGGCAGGCGACATAGGCATTCAATGTCTCCAAGCGATGGGCCAAGCCGTGGCGAATCAGCACGTCCAGCGCACGATAGACTTGGGTCGGCGCCGAGAACCCATGACCGCTCAGTCGCTCGAGCAGGGCATAGGCTCCCAAAGGAGCCTCGGCGCTGCGTAACACCTCGAGCACGCGCTGCTGGTTGGCGGTCAACGGCATGGTGGCTTCCGTGAATGGATGGAGTCGTACTGCTACCTCGAAACCTATGTTATAACATAACACTCCAATCCACCACTACCCCTCCCGGCCATCGCAAGGCCGCACACGCTGAGCCGGGCTAGGACAGGCCAAACATCAGCGAGCGGTGCGCAGACAACCCGGCCATGGCCCCATCGGCGACGGCGAAGGTCACCGAACCTGCCGCACGGGCGATATCGCCGCAGGCGAAGATGCCGGGGATCGAGGTTGCCTGCATCGCATCGGTCTTGATGACACTGCCCATCGGCGTCTCTTCCAGCTCACAGCCAACGTCCTCCACCAACGGGCTTAGATGCAACCGCGGCGCCACGAACAAGCCAGCAAGCGGGACCTGGCGCCCATCGCTCAGTACCACCTCGACCCTCTCGCCTCGCCCAGTCTGAAGACGCGTCACCACACCTCGTTCGATACCGGTACCGCGCGCGTCCAACTGGGCCAACTGCTCCGCCGTTGGCTCGAAGGCAGCGTTCAAGAACAGCGTGGTGGTGCCCCAGTCCGGCAGCATCAAGGCGTGATGCATCGCCATATCGGAGGATGCCAGCACCCCGATAGCCGTCTGACCTAGCTCATAGCCGTGGCAGTAGGGGCAGTGAAAGACACGCTTCCCCCACTGCTCGGCCAACCCGGGAATCGCCGGCAGCTCATCACTCACCCCCGCCGCCAGAATGATGCGGCGCGCCTGGTAAGTGTCTCCATCGGCGAGGCCGATCGTGAAGCGGTCCGCCTCGCCGCCAACCGACGTCACCCTGCCCGAGCGCCACTCCACCGTCAGGTACTCCATCAGTTGGCCGCGTGCGTCGGCTGCGATCTCAGCGGGTGGCGTGCCATCCTGGGACAGAAACCCGTGGGAGTGGGAGGCAAAGCGGTTGCGCGGCTCACCCGCATCCACCATCAGCACCCGCCGTCTCGCCCGCGCCAGTTGCAGCCCCGCCGCCATCCCCGCATAGCTGCCACCGACAATCACCGCATCGAATGTCATGTCCTGCCTCCTTGCCAGATATAATGTATCTTTAATTGATACACTAAAAGACGCAAGCGTCAATGCTCTCGTGCCGCTCTCCCTCAGTGTGCGGGGAACCGATAGCCTTGCCGAGTGGCGATCTCGTCGAACTGGCTCGCCAGCTCGGCCAGTGTTACCGAGCCCAGGCGCTCGATCAGCAATGCCTCCGCTTCACGCATGGCATCGAAGATCGCCTCGTTGACCACCTGCTCGACCACGCAATCGGGATTTTCCCGGTCAGTGCCGATAGCGAAGATGCGCGGCCCGCCGACGGCATGGTGCACGTCCAGCAAGGTAACACGGTTGAGGTCACAGCCAATCCGCCAGCCACCGTTGCGGCCTTTCTCGGCGCCCACGTAGCCCGCCTTGCGCAGGCCCGCCATGGTGCGTCGCACCACAGCAGCATTGGTGCCGAGCATCACGCCGATCTGTTCAGACGTGATGGGACCATCCTGACGCGCCATATGCAGCAGCACATGCAGCATTCGGGAAAGACGGCTATCGGTTCGCAAGGAGGGAGTGCCTTTGAGGATCAATGGGAGGAGTAGCCTAGCATGCCAAGCTCGTCACATAAGAGGTCGAGAGGGACGGCAACTGGCATTTTTGCTAACGATTCTCATGATCATTGACATATCATAACCATTCTCAGATGATTCCTTTCTTGTTTACCCGCAGATCAATAAACAAGCGCCCACGAGGCGTAACAAGGGATCACAATGAAAACCTCGTCGCGTCATGCCGGGAGCATGACTCAGCAGCCGATGGCCAAGCGCTCGGTGGTTACCTCACTCCGCGCCTGGCGCCATGTTTCACTCATTGCGTTTCTCGCGGCCACGCTTGGCGCCTCGAGCGGCGCGCTGGCACAGTCCGACAGCGCAGACGACACGACGTCACTGGAGACAGTGACCGTCACCGGAGAGAATCTCTACGAGAACGTCGGCTATACCCGCCGCAGTACCAGTGCCGGCACCCGCTTCGACTTGAGCCCGAAGGAGATTCCGCAAGCGCTCAGCATCATCACCGAGCAGCGCATCTCGGACCAGAACCTGCGCACCGTCGAGGACGTACTCGCCAATACCACTGGTGTCTCCGCTCGCCAGATCGACAGTAGTCGAGTCAGCTTCTTCTCCCGCGGCTTTCGGATCAATAGCTTCCAGTATGATGGTCTGCCCACGCTCAATACCGACAACCGCTGGGACTTCGGTGAAGGCGCGCTCAATGCGGCAATCTATGATCGTGTCGAAGTGGTGCGTGGAGCCAACGGCCTTTTGACCGGGGCAGGTAATCCCGGCGCGTCGGTAAACTTCGTCCGCAAGCGAGCCAATAGCCGGGAACTCACCGGTTCGCTGTCGGGCTCGCTGGGACGTTGGAACCAGCACGGCACGGTGGCCGACGTCACCACCCCGCTCACTCAGTCCGGGGATGTACGCGCCCGCTTTATCGGCGGCTATGAGGAGGGCGATTCTCACCTCGACCGTTTTAGCGAGCGTACCAAGTTCGGCTATGCGGTGATCGATGCCGACGTCACTGAGCACACCACCCTCTCGGTAGGCTACGACTATCACCGCGGACGTCACTCATCGCCTACCTGGGGTGGCTTACCACTGTGGTATGCCGACGGCGGCGAAACCCACTACTCCCGCTCCTTCAGCGTGGCACCGGACTGGTCCTACAACGACCGGGAGTCGGAGAAGGTCTTCGCCGACGTCGAGCACCGCTTCGCCAACGACTGGACCCTGCGCGGCGCAGCGACCCACGCCGTGACCAACCTGGACTCCAAGCTTGCTTATCCCTACGGCTTTCCTGATCGCGCCAGCGGCCAGGGCATGTACTATTTCACCGGCTGGAATCGCGGTGAGCGGGAAGTGGATGCGGTCGACGTCTATGCCAGCGGCCCGTTCAGCCTGCTCGGCCGACAGCACGAGCTGGTCATCGGCGGCAGCTACAGCGAGCAAACCAACGACTACGAGAACACCTTCACGGCGGGATTCGATCCGGGTAATTTCAACCGCTGGGATGGCTTAACTCCCGAGCAGCAGTGGCCCGACTTCGCTCCCTCGGAAGGTACCAGCGTGCGCCAGAAAGCCGTCTATAGCGCTGCACGCTTGTCGCTGGCTGACCCGCTGACGCTGATCCTCGGCGCACGCCACAGCGACTGGAGCGGCAGTAGCTGGACCGCCGCAGGTGGCACCGACGCCCAAGCGCAGAATGAGATCACGCCCTACGGCGGCTTGATCTACGACATCGACGATACCTGGTCTGTCTTTGCCAGCTACACCGAGATTTTCCAACCTCAGGAGTACCGTGACGCCAGCGGGCGCTTCCTCGACCCGATCGTCGGCAAGAACTACGAAACAGGGCTCAAGGCGGCCTGGCTCGATGGCCTATTGAATGCCTCACTGTCGGTGTTCCGCATCGAGCAGGACAACGTCGCCCAGGCCGATCCGCTCGCTCCGGGCGCGACCCAAACCACCTATCACGCAGCGCGGGGCGTGGTGAGCCGTGGCGTAGACGTCGAAGTGAGCGGCGCGCTCACCCGCGACCTGGACATGACCGTCGGCGCCACCCACTACACCGCCACCGATGCCGATGGCCCCTACAGCACCGATCGGCCGCGCACCCAGGTCAAGCTGTTCTCCAGCTATCGCGTTCCTCAGTGGCAACCATTGACGGTTGGCGGCGGCCTCAACTGGCAGAGTCACACCTTCGTCGCCAACGCTGCTGGACCCAATGGCCCCCAGCGCATCGACCAGGGCAGCTACACTCTGGCCAGCCTGTTCGGGCGTTATCAGTTCACTCCGCAGCTCGCCATGCAGGTCAATATCAACAACCTGTTCGACGAGACCTATTACAGCTACTTCGACGGCTACGGCGTCTACGGCGAGCCCCTCAACGCCACCACGACGCTCACCTACTCGTTCTAATCCTTGTTTTAAAACGGCAACGGCGCCTTTTGAGCAACGATTTCTATCCGCAGGACATACGACAAGGCCCGCCTAGCGGGCCTTGTCATGGTCGTCGCTCAGTAGCCCACCGTACGCAGCAGAGCCAGGCCACACACGAGGTAGAGCACACTGACCGGTAGCGCCAAGCGAGCCGTCCTGGGCTACTTGCTCATCGAGGCGCTTGCAGCTTCCGCCCGACGCGCGCGCACCAGCCAGAAACCCACCGCCCCTGCGATAACCAGCATGGTGCCGCATCCCACTGCCAGCAAATAGGCACCGGTGACCGCCCCTTCGGTGACCGCGAAGCGCGCGGCCAGGGTCGCCAGAGAATCGGCATACTGCCACCACAGGAAGAGCCCCGTGCCGACTCCGGCCAGCATGGTCACGACAGCCACACGGCGGGTTACCAACGCCCAACCATGCTCGTTCTGCACCGGGCTACGATGCAGAAAGGCAAGGTAGTCGCGCTCCGCCTGGCTGACGCTGCTCAGCCGGGAGGCCACCACGATCGCTGCCAAGGCAGCCAGGGTGCTCAGCACCACCGGGTGGAGGTAAACCGGCAGCGACAGCCACTCGGCCTGCACCATAAGCGACAATATCAGGTTGCCAACGAAGCCGACGCCTAGCCCCCAGCTCGCACCAGCAGCAGTGATCCGACGGCTCCAGATGCTCATGAGCGCCACCGGTCCCCAGGAAGAGGCGAACAGGGTTGCGGCAAACCACACCACCGCCATTACCGCCGGAGGCTGGAAGAGTGCAAGCAGCAGTGCCACCAGCCCAGCCGCCAACACGCCGATACGGCTGGCACGCATGGCACTACGCTCGCCGCGGGAAGCGGGCAGTATGTCGTGGGCAAGGCTGAAGCCGATGATTGACAGAAAGGTCGAGCAAGACGAGAGACCGGCGGCAAACACGCCCGTCAGGATGACCACCCCGAGCCAAACCGGTAGTACGTTGAGCGCCGCCCACACCATGGCGCGTTCGCCGTCGAGCGTCGGGTCATACAGGTTGATCGCCGCACCGGTCATCATCATCAGCGCATAGAAGATCGCCAGCACCACCGCCGTGAGCATCGCCGAGCGCATGACCACGTGCTCGTTACGCGCCATCAGGTAGCGGCTCGACTGCCACGGACTGGCCGCCAGCACCGTCGCCCACACCAGCCCCAGCGTCAGCCCCCAGATCAGCGCCTCGCCGGGAGAGGAAAAGGCTGCCCCCTCGCCCTCTATCACACCGTGCCACAGTGCGATGTCGGGCTTGTCACGCTGTGCCAGTAGCCCTTCGATCACCCCCGACCAGCCGCCGAGATCGCTGATGATATAGAGTGAGCCCCCGACTGCCGCGATGGAGAAAATCAAGAACATGATGGTGTCGGTGAGCACCACGCCCTGGGAGCCGGAGTAGAGAATGAAGCTGGTGTAGGTAAGCCACACCAGTACCAACCCGGTCCAGTAGGGTAGCCCGGTGAGTTCCTCGAACATGATGCCGGCGCCCTGCATCACCCCCAGCAGATAGGCGCCCAACCCGACGACAGTGGTCAGCCCGGCGATCATTTGGACCCGCCTGGAGGCGAAGCGTTTGCCGAAGAACTCAGGCACCGTCATTGCCTCACTGCGGCGCAGATAGCGCCCGAATACCAGCGCGCCGAGCAGGCAGCCGGCGGTGCTGATGGCGGCAAAGATCAGCATGACGAAGGGGTAGCCCTGATAGGCGAAACCGGTCTCGCCGAGGAAGGCACTGGTACTCAGATAGCTGGCAACCAGGGTGCCCAGGATCATCAATGTGGGAGCGTTGCGCCCCGCGACCAGATAGTCGTCGAGATTCTTGACCCGGCGACCAGCGAGGTTACCGATGATGAAGTAGCCGACGAGGCTGAATAACACGGCAACGGTATAAACCATGGCAGATTTCACCTGTTATTGAAATTTGTCGCCATGGTAAACACCGACGCCTAAGTGATTGTCTCGATTACGACATCTGCCGAGATCCACACGACCTACCGGGCCATTTCTCCGAGCCGCTCGAGCTCGGCGTCATGCAGCGAGACCAGCAACGCCTCGCCGCGATGATTGACGCGGAATTGCCCATAGCGGGCAAGCTCAAAGCGCTCGGCATGGCCCTCCTGGAAGAAGAAGGCGTCGGTGGCAAAGCGCACGCGGCCGTTACGCACCCGATAGCGCAGGCGCATTTCATCGTCTTCCAGCGCCTGTTCGCCGGCATCGAGACGCTGGAAGTCGGCGACGCGCTGCGCATCCAGTTGCACGACCACATGGCCATTGGCGGCCAGCGGCTCGCCGCCCTGCGAGCGCTGGGCGCCGCGCGCCTCGCGGATGCGGTTGGCGAGTTCGAAGTGCAGCGCCATGTAGTCGCCCTGCATCAACGAGCGAGGGTCCACCGGCGCCAGCGCCAGATACACCACCTCGCCCTCGGCCAGATGGCGCTCCTTGGCCCAGATCGCCCAGTTAACCAGCGCCAGGACCAGCAGGGTCGCGGCCACCACCACCACGCGGCTCCCCTTGGTGGATAACATCATTGCCCACCCTCCATCTCGCCACGTGGCGGGGACCGCCACCAGCGCCGCAGCATCCAGCGCAGCGTCAGCAACACCACGCCGAGTACGCATAGCGTCACAGCCTTGACCAGCAGGGTGACCTCAAGCCAGTAGTAATAGTTGGCGCTGGCCAGCAGCAGCAAGATCACGCCAAGCCCGATGATCAGGCGATTGCCGATAGCGAATCCCAGCGCGATCACTACCGCCCCCTGGCTCAGACCGTGGGCCTGCCATGACAGCAACATCAACACCACCGCGGCGCCGTAGGCCGCCAGACGCACGCCCGGCATCCTGGCCTGAGCGTGGCGCTTGAAGACGTGCCAAAGCAGTATCAAGAGAGCCAGCGTAGCGAGTGCATCGCCTCCCCAGGGAGCCAGCCAAGCGAGCACCTCGCTATCGTGGTGACGAAACATGAACGGCGACCGACCGGCATACGCCATGACTTGGATGGCCAGCAGGCCTAGCAACAGGCCATAGCCGAGCGCCTGACACTGTCGCAAATAGGCCGGCCAACGAAACTCGTTCAGCCACAGGGCCGTGGCCACCAACAGCACCAGCCCGCTCGCCAAGGACGTCGCCGCGCTGCTTTCGATCAAGGCCAGATAGAGCGCCAGGCACGCCGCCAACGCCGACACGCAGCGATGCGTGAGGCTTGGCATGATCAGGGCGAGCAGCACCTGCAGCGGCAGCAGCGCCCACCACAGCCTGGCGGTGTGACTCATCAGGACATCGGCCAGCGCCCAGGCCACCAGCAGTTGCCCTGTCAGGCTAGCGGCCAGCGCCAGGTGCTCCAGAAAGTCGCCGCCGTTGCCGCGCAGCAGTGCATAGGCCCCGGCGATCATTACCAGTCCCAGCCCGGCGGCTGCGATACTGCTCTCGAACACGAACACCATGCCCATGCCAATGAAACCGAGCAGGAACAGGGCTGCCAGCCACCCCGAGAACGCCTGCAGCGCCCGCACGAACCAGGGCGACTCGATCGCCGGAGCCACTTGGCTATCGGCGACCTCTATCCCCGCTTGCTCCAGCCTCTGCTTCAGCGAGTGCGTCATACCAGCATCTCCTTCTGAAGCCGCTTGAGCCAAATCACCGCCAGGGCGCCCATTCCCAGCACCGCTATCGCCAATACCAGCAAGCCCCCCGGATCCCCCTGGCGCATGAAATACCGGCCAATCAAGGCGGTCACCACCACGATCACCGAGAGGCAGCCACCGGCCAGCATGAACAGATCGGCACGCCAGTAGCGATATACCGCATAGACAACCGCCAGCCAGGCGGGATAGACCAGCACCGCCACCGAGAACGGCGAGCGTGGATCGAAGAGAAAAGCGAGCACCAGCATCGTCAGCGATGTGCCACTACCCAGCGCCAGCAGGCAGGTGGACCACCCGGCCGACAGCCACGGCAAACGCCGAGCGCCCAACTCCCAGAGCACTAGTGCTGTGGTATTGAGGGTGAACACTCCCCACAGGGCAGCGGCGTCGGTCACGAACAGGACACCCAACGGCCCGCCCCGGCTTTGAAAATAGAGCGCCAGGCTGAGGTTGAGCAGCCCCAGCCACAGGATCCACAGCGCGTCGAAACGTGCCACCAGCGTCCAGGGCAGCATCAATAGCGCCCAGAAGAAGAACAGCTGCCAGGGGTCGGCGCCGGTCTGGTAGACCTGGCCGAACAGCGCCAGCAGCACACCCAGCAGCAGCGAGGCCGCTGTCAGTGCGGCGCGCGCCACCAGCCTGCGCTGCGCTCCCCAACAGTAGGTGGCAACCGCCACCACGAGCGCCGCCTGCACCAGCCCGAAGCGCACCCAGCGCGGCATCTCGCTCCAGTTATAGGCCACCAGGAACAGCATGGCGCAGACCAGCGCCAGCGTGCCCAGCCACAGCAGCAGCCTGTCCACGAACACTCCCCAGGCCTGCCCCGACGGGTGGAGCCCTGAGCGTGCCACCGCCCGGGGCACCTGCTCACGCGCAATCGCGCCCCCTTCGATCAATGCCACCAGCTCACGGCGAGTAGAAGCCATGTCATTTCCCTGTGTCTGAATCGCCTCAGCTAGTCTAGGCACACATCTCGCTACGCGCTGCTCAGGAGCGCCAAGTCGCGCGCGACTGGTATCTCACCGCGCATTTCCTACACTGCTCATCATGCGAATGTCAGGAGTACCCATGTTTCCGGAACCACCGCCCCTCTCGCGGCGGCGGCTGCTCGGCGGCCTGCTGGCCCTCGCTGCCGGTTCGGCAATGCCGCCACTCACTGCACACGCCGCGTCCCAAGAGATACTCACCCGCGAGGTGCCGGCTACGGGTGAGTCGCTGCCACTGGTCGGTCTCGGTAGCTGGATCACCTTCAACGTTGGCAATGACCCGGCTCTGCTCGAAGCGTGCACGGCGGTGATGGCGGCCTTCTTCGCCGAGGGTGGGCGGATGATCGACTCCTCACCGATGTACGGCTCCTCCCAAGCGACCATCGGCCATGCACTGGCCCAGCTCGACGCCGCCGACCGCGTCTATGCCGCCGACAAGATCTGGACCTCCAGCCCCTCAGAAGGCCCTGCTCAGGTCGAGGCCTCGCGTCGCGACTGGGGCGTGCCGCGCTTCGACCTGCTCCAGGTTCACAATCTGCGCGCCTGGGAGGAGAACCTGGATACCCTGCAGGCGATGAAGGCCGCAGGCGAGATCCGCCACGTCGGCATCACCACCTCCCACGGCCGGCGCCATGACGCCATCGAGCGTATCCTGCGCGAGGCCGACATCGACTTCGTGCAGCTTACCTACAATATTGTCGACCGCGAGGCGGAAGAGCGCCTGCTACCGCTGGCCCGTGAACGCGGTATCGGAGTCATCGCCAACCGGCCCTTCCAACAGAAGCAGCTGATCCGGCGCCTGGAGGGCGAGCCACTGCCCGAGTGGGCAGCCGAGATCGGTGCCGAGACCTGGGCGCAGTTTATCCTCAAGTTCATCATCTCCCATCCCGCCGTGAGCTGCGCCATTCCCGCGACCACCCGGGTCGAGCACGTGCGCGAGAACCTGGCAGCGGCGCGCGGGCCACTCCCCGATGCCGAGCTGCGCCGGCGCATGGCCGACTATGTGCGAGCCCTGTAGCGAGGCGAACCAATGAGCGAGTGGTGGAGCTACCGGGCCGCGGACTTCCTGATGTTCTCGCTACGCGTCTATGAGCGGCTCTTCGTGCTGCACAACCAGTCGCTATGGCCGGCGCAGTGGCTGGCTCTGGCACTCGGCGCCGGCCTGCTCTTCGCCCTTTGGCAATCAAGGATCGAATGGCTACGCCTGATCATGCCGGTGCTCGCGGTGAGTTGGCTCTTCGTCGCCTGGGCCTTCCTGTGGCAGCGCTACGCCCCCATCAACTGGGGCATCCGCTACGTGGTGCCGCTGTTCGTGCTCCAGGCACTGCTGCTGCTCGCGCTCAGCCGGTGGCGTGGCCTGGCGCTAGCATCGCGCTGGCAGGCACCACGCGTCCTTGGCCTGGCGCTCGTGACCTACGCCGTCTTCCTGCATCCCCTCTCCGCCCTGCTGCACGGCCGCAGCCTGGCGGGTGCCGAGGTAGTCGGACTCACCCCCGACCCGTTGGCGATCGCAACACTCGGCGCGGCGACCCTCGTCCAGCCAGCACGCTACGGCTGGGTACTAATGGTCGCTCCGCTGCTGTGGTGCCTGATCAGTGCCGCCACCCTGCAGCTACTGGGGGCACCAGGCGTCTGGATACCGCTGCTGGCGGTGGTAACAGCCGTGGTGGCACGGCTTATGCCGAATGCGTGAGAGGCCACCACCGGCTATTTCAATGAGGCAGGCACCCTGCGCTACCCGCGCCGGTGCAGTGCCAAGACGGGGATCCGCACCCGACGTTAGGGGGCGTGCAGTCATTCCCTTGACTGAGCAGACGCCTCTCCAAGCATCTCCATGGCACACTTATCTGAAATCGATAGCCTGTTAAGGCTTCCCGGACGAGTGTCCATACGACATCCCGCCCTACTCCCGTTTGCCCACTAGCCAGTGGGTAACCCCCAGAGCCAGTACCACCGCTGCAATAGCCAGCATGTCTTCAGCCGATACAGTTGCAATATCCAATATGATGACTTTCCGCGCGATAGCCATTAGCGCCGTGGCAATCACCAGGCGTATCGGCAGGACATTGGTTCCCAGGTAGAGCCTGATATTGATGAAGATCTCTACGGCGATCAGCACCACCATGAAAGCGCCGAAGATCACGAAGATATCGCTAACCTCGAACAGCAGTACCGGAGGCGCGAGAAACTTGGTGTATAGCACGTAGATGACATCCAGCACGCCCCAGATAATCACCAGTACCATCAGCACCGCCAGCAGCTTGATCGCGTAGCGAATGATAACGTGCAGCTGCCGTATTAGTGGATCCTCATGCTCCTTGGGCAGCTCTTCATGCAGCAGCTGCGGCCCGCGGGAAGGGAGTTTCTCGTCGTGCTCCATTGCATGCCTCCGGCTCAGGCCCGGCCACAAAGAGTTTGCAGCGCGCGAGCGCCGGACAGCAGAAGCATATGGCACGCCAGCCACCGGCGCCAGGACTTAACGTTCTCAGCACGCTGCGCCGCTACCCCAAGCCACAGCAAGCCTTGAACTTGCGCCCGCTGCCGCAGGGGCAGGGAACGTTACGGCCTGGCTTGAGCCGATGGACGACAGGGTTACCATCGAGATAACGCCAGCGTCCCGCCTCGCGCACGAAGCGCGACGACTCCTCCAGCATCGACCAGCGCCGCCCCTCGCGAAAGGTGGCGCGGAAATGCACCCATCCCCGCTCGCCCTCTTCACCGCTCTCGAGCACCTCGAGACGCTTCCAGACGGTCGCGGCATCTGGCGCCAGGCTCGGCGGGCGGGTGCTTGGGTGCCAGGTCGCCAGCAGGTAATCGACAAGCGCGAGCACGAAGGCGCTGTAGCGCGAGCGCATCAGCGCCTCCGGTGTCGGCGCCGGTTCGCCGTCGTGATAGCGCCCGCAGCAGCCGGCGAGTGGACTAGCGCTGCCGCAGGGGCAGGCGGTGTGATCGGAGTCTGTCATGCAAGACGTCACCTTCTATGTTCCAGCGTACAGGGCATTCGTGGCCGCTTGCACGCCATCAGTGATAGCAACCTCCGTCACCACCGTATCGTCATCTTCTACGACACGGCTCAGGGTGAACTGCCAGCGGCCGTGGGCCGGGTATTCGTCATTCATCTGCGCAAAGCGCTCACCACCGCGGATACGCTCGTGGGACTGCGGCCATTCGAGCACGAACTCTGGCGCCAGCACCGCCATGACCGAGTGAAAGTCGTTCGAGGCCATCAACCGCCAGAATTCGCGCACTATTTCGCCTGCCGTTTTCATCCTGCTATTCCCTCCCACTCAAGGCCGACGCATGGCGGCCACCACTAGTGGCCAGAAAGGTGAAGGTCAGTTACGTCCAATACGTGCCAGTGTCTGCTCCAAGGCCAATTGATCGGCCCTTCGCTTAGCTGTCGAGCGCCTAGCCAAGTTGTGCAGTTTACGACACACACCGGGTAGCTGTTGCGCGTGAGGCAGACCAATCAGTCCGAAATCAGGTTGCTCACTCTCCACAGACCGCAGGAACTCACGCGAAGACTCATCCAACCAACCGTAGATCCTTTCCAGTAATCGTGCTCGACTGTCCAGCAAATGATCAGTACTCACTGGCTCCGCCGTCATGCCCTTGAAATGCCCATTGAACGTCGTCTCAAACTGCTCGGGCTCTCGTGGTGCAAGCATCTCCCAGGCTGGTTTTGGGCTGCAGGTCAGATACACCAAGAAAGTACGCCAAAGGGTTATATCCGCGCGTTCGTCGTCCAGCAGCAAGCCGATATCGAACAGATCACGAGGGTGCTGCCGTGATAATGCTGCAGACAACTTCCCCGCATAGAGATCGGCGAAGTCGAGCACCTGTGCGGAAGCGAAACCAAAGGCCTCCTCCACCTTAGGCCTGACTCGCATCTCTCGCACCGCATGCACCGTACCTCTCATCACCGGTGTCGTCTCAATCTGTACGCGAGCACGCCCGCGGCTAACGACCAACCGCGTGATGCCTCTCGCCTTTTCACCCGCTGACACTTGTACCTGCAACTGCAGTGGTCGTCGGCGAAGAATATCTGCCAGCGCCTCCAGCGCAGCGCTGATCGATGCCGAATCCTCGTCAAAACTGTTTACTGGCAACCAGGCAAGATCGATATCAACCGAAAGCCGGGGAAGATCATGCTCGAACAGATTGATTGCCGTGCCGCCTTTCAAGGCGAAACGTGGCTCCTTTGCCAACATTGGCAGGATGTCGACCAGCAGTTGCACACGATCGGCATAGCGCCTATCCCAGTTGCTCATCCAAATCTCCCGGCAACGTGATCTGGTAGGTGGAATTCAGTCGCCCTCCTGGCACTAGTGCGCGTTTACCACTACCCAAGTCGACGCCATCCATCGGGACATAGGACAGCCACGCATGACCATGTCGCTCCGCTAGCGCGAGAAAAAGGCGTTTGGCCTTTACGCTCTGGCAATGCCTCAGCATTGAGGCCACCTGTTGTGGTCGCAGCGTGGTCATGGCCTGCATAAGAGCGTCAGCCTCATAGACTAGGGCGGCACCGGTGACACCGCTACAGAACTCCAGCATAGCCCGCTCATGCATAGAACAGACCAAGCCTAAGGTCCCCGTCTCCACCTCATAACGAAGCAGCCCACAGGCCTGCAGCTCCTTATCGGAGACATCGGCCCTGGTAGGCATAGGTAGGTCGAATGGCCCTCGGCCAAGAAGCTGGAAGCGTTCGTTCAGAGATAGTTTGCTCACCCAGCCGGGTAGCCGCACCGGTCCAAAGAGACTAACCGTCGCCGATTCACCTAGACGCAGATAATGTTCATGGCCCTGCAACGCAAGCGAAAAGCGCCCGCCTATGTGCAGCGGCAGGCCCTCTCTGTATTGCAGGCTGCGAACCACCCCCTCCCACTGAAGGCGCCCACCCTTTCGCATGTAAACGCCTCGGGCTGGCGACACCAACCAGCCACTGGCCATGTAGCGCGCCACCAGGCTGCTGGAGTAGCCATGTGCTCGCAGCCAGCGGCTGGAGACCAAGTCAGTATCACTCAGCTCAGAAACCAGAGAGTTTAACTTTTCGAATTTATGAGCACTCATGGTGATCAAAATACACTGACTATAAACTTATAGCCAGGACTATCGGGGTTGATTGAGCGCCGCCTGGCGGCCACAAGGGCGCTCGCCCCAAACAGACTGCCAATTCAGAATGCTCCGCAGCCGGACGCTCAATTCGTTCGTGCAGGCATTGGTGAAGGGCTTCCCTAGCTCAGCTGTCGCTCAAAAAACGCCACTAATAACTCATGGTGACGATTTTCACCCTCACTGCCCGGCAGGTGATCCTCGCCCTCGTAGTAGTGGACCTCAGGCTGCCGCCCGTGGTCCTGGAGCCGCCTCTCCAGTCGTCTGGTCATCTCCACTGACCACATCCTATCCTGCACCCCGTGGGACAGGAACAACGGTCCGGCATAGCGCTCGACCTCGATAGGCGACGTGGGCAGCAATCCTTCTGCACTGCCCTTCCAGGTCCAGGCGCGCTTGCTGCCATCCCATGACTGCCAACCGGGATCGCCGGAATCGCGAAAGCTGCGCGCATCGAAGCCACCGCACACCACGTCCGGCGGGCTGTGCGCTGCAATCGCCTCGGGAATACCAAGCATCTCATCCCTGGCCATCAAGGAGGCGAGCAACAGGGCATGCTCGGCGCCGCGCGAGACACCGTAGAGGCCGACTCGCGGCCCGACGAAGGAAAAGTCGCGCAGCGCGGCCAGCGCCTGGACGGTGCGATCGATCGGGCAGTCGACGATATGTCCCGCATTCCAGGCATTACCGCCGCTGGAATAACCGAATGGAAAGGCCAGGAAGCCATGGGCGGCCAGGATCGCCGCATTGCGGTGACTCCAGCCCGACAAGGCTCCTTCCGAACCATGCAGCACCATGACGGTGGGAAAAGGCCCCGCCCCGGGTGGCCCGTAGGTGGTGCCCCACTCCGGTATCAGGCGCCTGACGACTTGCAGTGGCATGGATCTCCCCCTCCTTGGCTGGCATAGAACCGTGTCCTTACGCACTCAACATTAGCACGCCCTTAAGATCTGGCCATTAGCTGGCGCCGATCATGGCCAGTCACGCGCACGACCTTGGCTGTGTCTGACAGTCGGTGCTCCCGGCGACTTATCCAACGACACTAGCTACAACGATACCCCCTGCAAGTGCTGCCTGGCGGCATCGATGAAGGCGCGCACGTTGGGGTGGTCACGCCGCCCGCTCTGGAATAGCAGTGAGATGGGCAGTGCGGGAGCGGTGTCGTCGCTCAGAATGGTCTCCAGCCGCCCCGCCGCGACATCCTCGGCGACCTGGTAGGAGAGCGACGACACCACACCCAGCCCCGCGACAGCCGCGGCAATCGCCGCGTCCATATGGTTGACCGTCAGCCTGGCCGGGCCAGCGGAGCGTCCTACTTCATCTTCGACCCGGATCACGTCATGATCGCGCAGATCGGCGCGTGTCGTCGGCCGCCCCCGGGCCGCCAGATAGGACGGACTCGCGCTCATCACCCGCCGCACCTCACCCACCCTGAGCATATGCAGCGAGCTATCCGGCAGCTCGGCGATGCGCACGGCAACATCCACGCCCTCTTCGACCAGGCTCACCACCCGATCCAGCAGCAGCAGCCTGACCTGCAGATCGGGATACTGCCGCAGCAGCTCGACCACCACCGGCTGGACATGCAGCCGGCCGAACATCACCGGAGCGGTTACCGTCAGGGTGCCGCGCGGCGCAGATCGAGCGCCCCGCACGCTCTCCACTGCTCCGTCGATCTCGGCGAGCCCTGCCCGGCATCGCGCCAGAAACAGCGCCCCCTCCTCGGTTAGCCGCACGCTACGCGTGGTACGCCTCAACAGTTGAACGCCAAGGCTCGCCTCCAGCCCCGCAATGGTCCGCGTCACGGTGGTGGGCGACAGGCCCAGGCGCCGCCCCGCCTCGGCGAAGCTCGCTTGCTCGGCAACGCAGATAAAGGTCCTCAGCGTTCGCAGCCTGTCCATTACCCTTAACTCCCGCCACCGCACATTATTGTCATAAACCGCAATGATGAAATGCGATTTTGGCTGATTCTCCCACATTACAACAACAGACAGAATGGCCACATCATCAGCAGGAGGACACACACCATGACGCTCTACCATTTCGCCCCCTCTGGGCACGCCCATCGCGCCGCCCTGTTTCTCTCCCTGGCCAGGGTCGAGCATGAACTGATCGACGTCGACCTGGCAGCCGGCGCCCACCAGCAGCCAGAGTTCCTGGCCCTCAACGCCTTCGGCGAAGTGCCGGTGCTCGACGACAACGGCACCATCATCGCCGACTCGCTGGCGATCCTCGTCTACGTAGCGAGGAAGGTCGGCCCCTCCCATTGGCTGCCAACCGATCCGGCCAAGGAGGCGCAGGTGCAGCGCTGGCTCTCAGTAGCGGCGGGCAAGATTGCCTATGGCGCCTGTGCCGCCAGGCTGATCACCGTCTTCGGCGCCCCCTTCGACGCCAATGAGGTGATCGCCCGCGCCCACGCCACCCTGCATGTCATGGAGCAAACGCTGGCAGAGCAGCGCTGGATCGCCGCTACGGCACAGCCCAGCATTGCCGACATCGCACTCTACAGCTACGTCGAGCGCGCCCCCGAGGGCAATGTCGATCTCACCGGCTACCCGAATATCCAGGCCTGGCTGCGCCGCATCGAAGGACTACCCGGCTTCATCCCCTTCCAGCGCACCCGCGCCGGGCTAGAGGCCTGAGTCCGTCACTCATTCAATCCATCACTAACTCAAGGACTCATCAGCATGCGCTTCGACACGCTACACCTCGACCATATCGGCATCCGCGTCACCGATCTCGCCACCGCGGAAGCCTTCTATGCCAAGCTCGGCTTCCTACGCGACCCCGGGGAGTTCGCCCCCGAGGCCAAGGCCTGCGGGCTCGTGCACCCCACCGGACTGCGCATCCACCTGATTTACAACGGCGAGTCCGCCGATGAAGGCAACGTGCTGCTGGACGCCCCAATCAAACGGCCCGGCTACACCCACGCCGCCTTTATCGTCGAGAACATGGACGACCTGGTGGCCTGGCTGGCCGGCGAGGGGATCGCGATTACCGAAGGGCCGGTAACCATGGGCCACGGACGCCGCAGTGTCTGCTTTATCCGCGACCCCGACCGCAACGTGCTGGAGTTCAATGAAATTCTGGCGCACTAGCGTTAGGAGACATAGACATGGGGTTGGCCGTGCTTGTTGTGAGACGAACCGCCCCCCCGCTCGGCACTTTGTGCGAGGTTACTGACCCAGTCTACAAATGCCCGCACGGTAGGTGATAAGTGGCGGTTCTGTGGATACATAACCGATATAGGCACTGCTGGTGCTGGTGTGCTACTCAGGACCTGCTGTAATTTTCCACTACGTAAGTGCGGCAGCACCATATAACTAGCCGCTCGTATCAGGCCTAAGCCTTCCAAACCACAAGCGATATACGTTTCGGTGTCGTTGACGACCAGCTTCTGAGGCATCCGCACGACTCGCTCCTCGTCATTGACCACGAAGCGCCAATGCATTGGTCGTCCCTGGTCACCGGATAGAAACCCGACAGCATGATGATGCTTTAACTCGTCCAGTGAATGCGGCTCACCGTACTCCTCCAGATACGCCGGTGATGCACACGTCACCCATTCGAAGCTGGCAATACGACGCGCCACCAGCGTAGGCGAGTCATGAGGAACCCCGGCACGGATGACACAATCGATGCCTTCCGGAACCAGTTCCACCGTGCGGTCGCTCAACGTCAGGGTCAACTCCACATTAGGATAGCGAACCTGGAATGCCTTGATGGCCGGCACCACGAATAGACGGGCAAACGAGGCCGTCATGCCGACTCGCAGCTTGCCTTGGGCCTGCCCCGCCTGACCTGGAAAACTGGTCTCAACTGCTTCTAGTTCTGCCAGCAAACGTCGACAGTGCTCATAATAGAGGCTGCCATCGGGGGTCAGGTTCAAGTGGCGCGTGGTACGCTGAAGTAGCCTCACCCCAAGGAACGCCTCTAGCTCCTTAATAGCGCGAGTAACAGTCGATGCGGGGATGGACAGGTTCTCGGCGGCTTTACTAAAGCCGTGCATCTCAACCACACGGGTAAATATCTGCATGGCTTGTAGGCGATCCATATATTGCTCCCCCGATGAAACGGCTGATCAATTTGTCGATGCCGTCTCGGCTATCGAGCGAGTAACCGCACTGCTTCAGTAACTGGCGTCTCTCCCGCCACGAGTTCAACGATCCACCCCGCACTCTCTGGTTTATCGAGGATCTCGATAATAACGGCAGCAACGTCCTCCCGAGCCACCTTACCCCACTCTACCTGTGGCGCTAGGGTCACCCGGCCGGTCCCTACCTCGTTGGTGAGTACACCTGGACGCACGATGGTCCAATCCAACTCTCGGGAAATAAGGTCGTCATCGGCAGCCTTCTTCGCATCAAGGTAGATTCCAAAAACTTCGTCAGCCTCGCCCTGTCCGCCTTTATCAGCGCCCTTGCCGGAAATCATTACATAGCGCGGCACTTGGGCCTGCACCGCGGCGTCGGCGAGCAGAATCCCTGCATCCCGGTCAACCGTGAGCTTGCGCGCGGCGCCACTACCCGGTCCGGCGCCAGCAGCGAAGATGACGGCATCCGCTCCTCTTATCACCTCGGCAAGCTCGTTGACACTTGCTCTCTCGAGATCGAGCAAGACGGCGGTGGCGCCGCTGGCTTCAATGTCAGCAATGTGACTGGAGTTGCGCACGAGGCCAACGGCCTCGTCGCCGCGGGCGGCGAGCAAGCGCTCGACATGTTGGGCGATCTGGCCGTGTCCTCCAGCGATGACGACCTTCATAGGTTGTCTCCTCATAGATTTGCTCGCTCAGTCTCGGGGCGCCTGGTTGGCGCTATGCATGGTAGGTCGATATCGGAATTGAGAGGCGTCATCGGATAAACGCAACGTCAGGCAGCACAAGTGGAAGCTGTGTGTGCTGCGCCACCAAGCGCTGAGATGGGTAGCACCGCAAGGTGCCGACATAGAGCCAGTCAAAAATCGGCCGTCTCCGGATCTGGTCCCAGACGGCCATCCCGACGGTCCAGCCCGGCCAGATCCTTTATCTCCCTCGGCGTGAGTGCGAAGTCGAATAGCTGAAAGTTCTCTACAATGCGCTCGGGTCGCACGGACTTTGAGATGGTGGCAAGGCCACTGTCGAGGTGCCAGCGTAGGACGATCTGAGCAGGGGTCTTTCCATACCGCTCGGAAAGTTCAAGGATCTCCGGAGCCTGCAGCACCGACGATCCCGGGTCCGGGTTCTGCCACCACAAACCCAACGGGCTCCAAGACTGTGTGATAACACCCTGCTCGCGGTGAAACTCTCTCAGCTTCTGCTGCTGAAAGTAGGGGTGTAGCTCAACCTGATTGACCACCGGCGTCACTCCCGTTTCCCCTATCAAGCGCTGCAGCTGCCCACTGGAGAAGTTACAGACGCCGATGGCACCGACTCGGCCTTCGTCACGTAGTCGGATCATTGCCTGCCATGTTTCCACGTAGGCGTCACGAATGCGTGAAGGCCAGTGCATCAGATACAAGTCGATCCGATCAAGGTCCAGTCGCCTCTGGCTGGCATCGAAGGCTTGCAGGGTTTGCGCGTAGCCGTGGTGTGTATTCCACACCTTAGTGGACACAAAAATCTCTTCACGCGCCACCCCACTATCACGGATACCTTTTCCGACACCCTGTTCATTATAATAAGCCTCTGCTGTGTCTAGCAGACGGTAGCCGGTCTGCAAGGCGCGACTCACCAGTTCGGCACTCTGTTCCGGCGGCACCTGCCACAAACCATAGCCCAAGGCAGGGATTTTTACGTCTGCATGAACTGCTGGAAGGTAAGTCATTGACATAGGTCAACTCCATAAACTGAATTCCAGAAACATCATAGCCGACCAGCCACCTGCTTTTAATTCCAGCCAGAGCAAAAGTCATTTCGAAAAATACCAATAAACTCAGCAGGAGAAGCATTCCATTCCTCATAATTATGTTATCCAAAAACAGTCATTAACAATAGACACATCAGCGCCTAAGCTGCCTGTGCGCTTCCTCAAGGAGTAAGCAACCGGCAGCATGATGCCTCCAGCACATTGCCAAAAATGAGCGTGTAATAGACGGCGAGTCGCTCCCGCCGACGCCACTTAACCACGGCATTTCTAATTCACTCTAGGCGACCCATATGGCGATTAACGAAACCATCCAAGTTGACAAAATACTTATCCTCGGAGCTGGCCAGCTCGGGATGCAGGTCATTATAAATATGACCTCCCGGGTTAGCCCTGGTTCTGTCTCCGTCCTTGTAGAACCTGGCTTCACCACCTCTAGTGATAAGTACAAGAAAGAAGCTACCGATGAGCTGAATATGCGCGGGGTCGATATCATCCCCTTCGACTTGTCTGAAGGAACCGAGACAGCCCTGGCCGAACTGTTTTCAAACTTTCAAACGATCATCTGCTGTACTGGCTTTATTGCCGGTCCCGGCACACAGTTGAAAATCACTCATGCGGCGCTTGCCGCTGGAGTATCGAGATACTTTCCGTGGCAATTCGGCGTTGACTACGACATCGTTGGAAAAGGCAGCGGTCAACCTGTATTTGATGAGCAATATGAGGTCAGACAGTTACTTCGCTCTCAGGAAAAAACTGAATGGGTAATTGTTTCAACCGGGATGTTCACCAGCTTTCTTTTCGAGCCAAGCTTCGGTGTCGTTGATTTTGAAACCAATACCATACGGGCACTCGGAAGCTGCGATACTCGTGTCACGGTCACGACACCTGAGGATATTGGCTGGCTGACGACCGCGATATACCTTGAAGAGCCTCGCATCGCCAACGAAGTGGTCTTAGTGGCGGGAGATACTATCTCATACGGCCAGCTGGCCGCGGTCGTCGAAGAGGTAACAGGAAAAGCGTTCAAGCGTGTTCAACTATCCATTGCCGAGCTTAACCATCAGCTTGCACAGACGCCGGATGATGTCATGCTTCGCTACCGAGCTGCATTCGCTCTTGGCACAGGCATGTGGTGGGAAAAATCGAAAACTTACAATTTCCAAAAAGGCATGGAGACGGTGGATGTAAAGGAGTGGCTTCTTCGGCACTTAAGCGATGTAGCGCCGCAAGCCTAAAGGTCCGCTATAGCGCCATCACCAAGGGTGGTAAAGAGGCTGCCTTTGAGCTGGAACAACCGGACAAAGAAGACCGACTCACGGTTAACCTTGGTGCAGAAATATCGACTGATGCAACAATTCGAGCGTGATAGATAGTACGACGGGCCATTCATGCGAATGGCCCGTTTACGTGCTGAAGGGGAATCACGCATTACGCTGATAGGCACCGACGATCTCCGCGAGTACCGACACGGCCAGCGTCGACGCTTCACGCATGGAGGGCAGCAAGCCGACGGGACCGTGGATTCGCCTGATCTGCCCCTCGCCGAACCCCATCGCACGCAGCTCCTCGCAGCGCCTGGCATGGGTCGCCTTGCTGCCCACAGCCCCGAGATAGAAGGCTGGGCCTTGGAGGGCCTGGGCAAGCAGCGCCGCCTCCCAATCGACATCATGGAACGCCAGGAGAAAGGCCGTCCATGGATCATCATTCGCCGCCGGTAGCGTAGACGGAACCGTCAGCGTCGCGACCTGGTCGATGCCCAGGCGCCGCGCGTCCTGGATGTCGGCGTCATCGCGGAGCTGTAGCTCAGTGTGAATACCGCTGGCCTGCGCCAGCCTGGCCAGCGCCATGCTGTCGGCTCCGCGTCCGGCAATGCGCAGGCGGAGCTTGGGCGTGTACTCGAAAGACAGCGCGCTTGCCTCCATCGGATGTCCCAACCAGAGAGCCCCGGATACCGAGAGATTGAGCGTCACTGCCTGCCGCGAAGCGAGCCGATCATGGCACGCGCGCAGAACACCGGCCTGTGCATCGGGCAGTACCCACACATCGATCGCTCCTCCGCAGGGGAGTGGCATATCGATAAATGGCGAGCCTTTACCGTAGCGCAAGCGTCCTACACGGCCTGAACGAAGCGCGTCCAGGGCATGCATGGCCACATCCGCGTCGATGCAGCCGCCTGAGATGTAGCCGCAACGTTCGCCAGCCGCAGACACGGCCATCAAGGCGCCCGGCATGCGCACGGCGCCACCTTCCGTCGAGGTCACGACAACGAGTGCCGCCTCACTGGTGTGACGCCAGGCAAACCACTGCCCAAGCACGTCTTGTGCATGTTCCAGATACATTGGAGGGCTCAACGAGCCGACGGCGACGGCACTATCCCTGGACATGATCGGACAACGGCAGGTGGCGAATTCGCTGCTGGGTGGCGGCAAACAGCGCGTTGGCCAGCGCCGGCGCGAGTGGGGGCATGCCCGGCTCACCGACACCGCCCAGGGGAGAGCCAATCTCGACGATACCTACCGACACCGAAGGCGCCTCGCCGATGCGTAGCAACGAATAATCGTGGAAGTTCGACTGTTCGGCGCGGCCGTCGCGGATCGTCACTTTCTGGTTCAGGGCGGCGCCGAGGGCATCGACCACAGAGCCCTCCATCTGCGCCTCCACCTGGCCCGGATTGATGGCGCGTCCGCAGTCGATGGCCACATGCACCCGCTCCACCTGGACACCTTGGCCATTGACCTGAGCCTCGACCACTTGGGCGACGTAGGAGCCGTAGCTCTCGACCACCGCCAGGCCGCGCGAGATCCCCTCTGGGGCCGGCTCGCGCCAGCGCGCCATCTCGGCGACCCGGTCGAGCACCGCGAGCATTCTCTCCTGCCCTTCACAATGGCTTCGGCGATACGCCAGCGGATCGCGGCCCGCAGCCGCCGCGCATTCGTCCATGAAGCTCTCGAAGAAGAAGCCGTTGTAGGTGTGGGAGATCGCCCGCCAGGGGCAGAGCGGGATCGGCAGGTCGACCACCGCGTGCTCCACGACGAAGTTCGGAATGACATAGCGCATGTCCGACAGCCCGCCGAGCGAGAACGGATCGAAGTTGGCGAGGTTGCCCGTCGCCTGCGCCCGCTCCTCGGGGTCGAAGCCGTAGTCACGCCCCATCTGCGGCCCGGCAAGCCGGATGTGCATGGCAGTGATGTTGCCGTCATCGTCCAGGGCCGCGCGAAAGCGACACATCATGGTCTGGCGATACTGGCCCTGCCGAACATCGTCCTCGCGCGCCCACAGCACCTTGACCGGCCGACCATCAACGGCACGACTGGCGAGCGCTGCCTGCAGGGCGATCTCGCCATGGGTCTTGCGACCGAAGCCGCCGCCCAGATAGGTGGTATTGATGAAAAGCCGGTCAGCCGGCACCTGCATGGCGCTCTCGAGCGTCATGCGGATGACGTCCTGGCCCTGGGTGCCGATCCACAGTTCGGTGCGCTCCTCGCTGGACTCCGCCGTGCAGTTGATCGGCTCCATGCACATATGGGTGAGAAGCGGCACCGAGTATACCGCCTCGACCACTTGCCCCTCGGTCGTCAACGTCGCCTCGGCGTCGCCACGCAGCGTGGTGACCGGCACATCGGTTCGATCCAACCCCTCGCGGAGCAGCGCATTGATCTCCTCGGTGGAAAGCGTATCCGCCGCGGTCTGAGTGAAGGTGATATCCAGGGCATCGGCGGCCTGCTTGGCCTGCCACCAGGAATCGGCCACCACCACCGCGCCGCGTGGCACGCGAACCACCGCTACCACGCCCGGCATCCCGGCGACGCTGCTCTCGTCGAACCTCGCCACATCGGCAGAAAACACCGGGGCAAGCCGGACGGCGCCATACAGCATGCCCTCACGCTCAACGTCCACCGCGTATACCGCCTTTCCGGTTACCTTCAGCGGCGTATCGAGGCGCGCCACCGTGCGTCCGGTCAGCGTTCGTTCGCCGTCGGGGCGCAGGGTTGGCTCATCCGGTACCGGCAGTTGCATGGCATCTTCCACCAACTCACCGAAGGGAAGGCGACGCCCGGTTGCAGCATGGACGATGACGCCGTTCTCGGCCTGCAACGTCGCGGGTGCCACGCCGAGTCGCGTGGCTGCCGCCTGGGTCAGCATCTCCCGCGCCTGGGCCGCCGCGCGGCGCAACGGGTCATGCCATAAGCGGATGCCGAACGAGCCCACCGAGCGCATCTGGCCGGACGGAATGCGATAGGCGGGCGCCGGCTGATTCGGCATCTCGACAGCAATGCTCGACCAGTCGGCCCCCAGCTCCTCGGCAAGCACCTGGGCCTGCCCCGTGTGGGCTCCCTGCCCCATTTCACTGGTGGGCAACACGAAGGTGACCTGCCCGCTCGTATCGATGCGGATAAAGGCATTCGCGATACCCGCTCCTTCCCGCGGCTGCGCCAGTGCCGCTGACAGCCGCAGAGGAACGATGAGCGCAGCGCCGGTGGCGACGGTCCCTGCCAGGAAGGCGCGACGCGTCATAGAGAAACGTTGTGGAGTCATTGTTCTACCTGTGCCTTGGGTATACGTGGATGGGAGCGGATCTCGTCAAGCCTCGGAAGCTCGCTGAATGGCCGCCCGGATGCGCAAGTAGGTGCCGCAGCGGCACAGGTTGCCGCGCATCGCTTCATCGATCTCCGCATCGGAAGGACTCGGGTTGCGCGCCAGAAGCGCAGATGCGCTCATGATCTGCCCGCTTTGGCAGTAGCCGCACTGCGGGACGTCCAGCTCCACCCAGGCCTGCTGGACGGGATGCGAGCCATCCTCGGACAGCCCCTCGATGGTGGTGATCGATCTCCCTTCGGCGCCCGCTAGCGGGAACACACAGGCGCGCACCGGCTCGCCATCCACATGCAGCGTGCAGGCGCCGCACTGCGCCACGCCGCAGCCGAACTTGGTACCGGTGAGTTTCAACTCATCCCGGATCACCCAGAGCAAGGGGGTATTGGGCGCGGCGCTGACGTCGACGGTGCGCCCGTTGATCGTGAAGGCTGTCATAAAGGCTTCTCCTCGGCCTGGCCATGGTGGGTAACGCGGCCTGTATGCCGGCGCGTTCAGCCGCCTTCGCCGCAGATAGCGTGACGATGACGACTGCACTGGCATTGAGTGTTAATCACTAGACGGGGAGAAGGCTTGCCATCATCTGCGTAAAACTGGCCTGATCCTGCCAGGTGGATGACGGCGATATAGCGGGTATCAAGTGCTGATAGGACGTTATCGGCGCTGGCGGATAAACGCCAGGAAGGCCCGCATGGCCGCACTGGTATGCCGCCGGCTCGGATAGTACAGATACCAGCTCGGCAACGTCTTCTTCCAGTCGCTGAGCACTTCCACCACTCTTCCCTGTTCGAGATCCTCGCGGACATAATCCTCGAACAGATGCGCGATTCCCGAGCCGGCAATCGCGGCCTGGCGCTCGTGATGCGCTGAGCTGAGCGTCAACCGGCCTTGTGGTGTGATTTTCACTTCCTCGCCATCCTTTTCGAATGTCCATGTCACCATGGTGCCGCCAGGAAAGCGGCGACGAATGCAGTCATGCTGCAGCAAATCCTGCGGTGAATCGGGCCGGCCGCGCTGTCGAAGGTAATCGGGCGAGGCCACGAGGGCATATCGCAAGGCGGGGCCCACGGGCAAGGCGATCATGTCCTGGGCGAGCTGATTCCCAAAGCGCACGCCGGCGTCGAACCCCTGCTCCACGATATCGATGATCGCCGCATCACTGACGATCTCAACGTTGATGTCGGGATAGATCCTCATGAATTCGAAAGCCAGCGGGCATAGCACGTGGTCGGCGGCCGGCGCCGGTGCATTGATCCGCACGCTGCCGGAGGGGCGCTCGCGAAGCTGATTGAGATCGTCGATCGCCGTTCTGATGTCGTGGAGGGCGGGGCCAAGCCGCTCGAGAAGCTGCTCGCCTGCCTCGGTAGGCGCAACGCTGCGTGTCGTTCGGTTCAACAGCCGGATACCCAACGCCTCCTCGAGCGCGCTAATCGATTGACTGATGGCTGACGATGAGACACCCCTGGCAAGCGCGGCGGCTCTGAAGCCACCGCAGCGCACGACGTCCTCGAAAATCTCCAAGCTATCCAGGCGTAGCGGCCGCATTGCAAAGCCCTGCTTACTAAGCTGATCCGTTTTCATTAGCTTATCCGCGCACCCGATCTGCGTCATCCTTTGAACGTGTCGCAAGCATCAGAGACTCGAACGGGGTGAACAAAATGACCGGAATAACAATGAATCGTAGGAAGGTGATACTGACAGCGGCGTCGGTAGCGGCGGGCGTGGTCCTGCCGACCGGTAGCATCGCCTTTGCGCAGGATACTGCCGCGGCAGCGTCCACGGCCCAGGGAGTAAATGCGAGTGGCAATGTCGGCCATTATCGCTTTCGCGTCGGCGACATCGCCGCCACCGTGCTGAGCGATGGGCTGATCGGCGGCCCCCCGCAGATCTACGCCAGCGACGCGCAAGAGGCGGAGTTGGAGGAGGTGCTGAGGCAGGCCTTCCTGCCGACCGACCATTTGACGCTGAATCTCAATACCCTACTGATCGAAACGCAGGGGCGGCGAATCCTTCTCGAAGCCGGGGCCGGACAGACCATGGGGCCGCTAGGCGGTCGTATCTTCGATAACCTGGCCGCCATCGGTTTACGGCCCGATGATATCGACATCGTGGTGATCTCACACACCCACCCGGATCATGTCGGCAACCTGCGAACGGCCGATGGCGGCAAGGCCTTTCCGCGGGCAACCGTGTTCGCGCCACGGGCCGATTGGGACTTCTTCATCCGTCACGAGCCAGACCTCTCCTACATGCCGGTGCCCGAGGACTTTCAGCGCAACTTCGCCGCCGCCATCCGCCAGAGCCTCGAGCCGGTCATCGACGAGATCGAATTGTACGAAGCCGGCACAGAGATCGTGCCCGGCTTGACCACGCTACCAGCACTGGGCCACACCCCCGGCATGGCCAACTTCCTCGTTCACTCCGGCAATGACCAGCTACTGCTGACCGCCGATCTTGCCTATCACCCCATCGTCAACATTGACCACGCCTGGCTGCCCGGGCCGGATCGTGACAAGGAAACGGCGCTGGCCTCCCGCCGTCGCATCTTCGATATGGCGGCGGCAGACCGGCTCCCCGTGCTCGGCTTCCACTTTCCCTTCCCGGGCCTTGGCCGCATGCTCAAGACCGACACCGGCTATGCCTGGGTCCCGGCCAACTGGCAGTTTTGAGACGGGTGACGCCGACATCCATGAGGAAAGCATATGGATTCACTCAAACACGCGGTCTGGGCCTATGCCAGCCGCCACGCCAATAGCGACGGCCTGGCGCAAACGCCCGTTCCGGGACTGCGCACGATGTGCCGCAACGCCCCAGGTGGCGACCTCCATTCGGTGTATCGGCCTCTGATTTGCCTGATACTGCAGGGGGCGAAACGCTCGGTAATCGGCAATAAAGAGCGCCTCTTCTCCGCTGGCCAGTCGGTCATGGTGAGTGCTGATATGCCGGTCGTCGGGCGAATCGTGCAAGCGAGCCAGCGCGAGCCCTATCTGGCCGTCTCGATCGAACTGGAGATGAGTGTCCTGCGCGAACTCACCGCCCATATGGCAATCAGCGCTTCGCAGCGCTCATCTGAGGTGGAGACACTATTTGTCGAAGATACCGAAGCCGCACTGACCGACTGTGCGCTGAGACTGATGCAACTGCTGGATCAACCCGCCGCCATACCGCTGCTACGCCCCGGGATCATGCGGGAGCTGCATTTCTGGCTACTGTCGGGACCTCACAGCCATACCCTGCGAACACTGGCAGACCCAGGCAGTCACGCCGGCCGTCTGTCCGCTGCCATTGCAACCCTGCGGGCCGAGTACCGATCCAGCGTGCCGGTGGAGCGACTGGCGTCGCAAGCCGGCATGAGCCTCAGTTCGTTCCACAAGCATTTCAAACGCATGACCTCGCTGACACCGGGGCAATACCAGCAGCGTCTGCGCTTGATCGAAGCACGCCGCCTGATGCTCGACGAAGGCTCCTCGGCGAGCAATGCCGCCTTCGAGGTGGGCTACGAAAGCGTATCGCAGTTCACCCGCGAATACAGGCGCCTGTTCCAAAGACCGCCGAAGCGCGATGCGCTGCGCCTGCTGAGACCTGCCGAGATGGCCGGTCAGGACGCAGCAGCATCGCAACGAGCAGGCGCTTGAAGTTACCTGATACGCTAGAGTCAGGGCCATGTAATTCCAGCCACACAACGTGCTACTCCACCGGCTCGCCCCCTGCGAATACATGCCCGCGTATATCAACAGGATGACGACATTGAACCAACTACTCGCCATGCGGGCGTTCGTCCGCGTCACCGAAACGGGCTCCTTCAAGCAAGCGGCGGATTATCTGGGGCTGCCACGCTCGACGTTGAGCAAGCTGGTGTCCGACCTGGAGAGCCATCTCGGCATCAAACTGCTGAACCGCACGACGCGCACGGTAACGGCAACGTCAGATGGGCTGGCATATTATCAGCATGCAGTGCGGCTGGTGGCTGAAGTGGATTCGCTCGACAGCGATATCCGCAGCAACGGATTAACACCCAGCGGACACTTGCGTATCGATGCGCCCTCCTCCTTCGCCACCAGCCTGTTGATCCCGGCCATGGCCGACTTCCAGCGAGAATATCCCGATATCAGCGTGGCGCTGGGCGTCAGCGACCGGGCAGTAAACCTCGTCGGTGAAGGCGTGGATTGCGTTATTCGCGCAGGCCGGCTCGACGAGCTGTCGATGGTCGGGCGCCAGCTCAACGACCTGGATTACGTGACCTGCGCGGCACCCGATTATCTCGAACGACATGGCGTGCCATCGCACCCCAAGGAACTCGACGCAGGCCACACGCGACTTGGCTATTTCATCGCAGCGACAGGCAAGCCGATACCGCTACTCTTCGAGAAGGAAAACGAACGATTCGAGATGGCACATAGCGACTATGCCGCCAACGATGGCAACGGCCTGATGGCGATGCTGCTCGCCGGGCTCGGCGTTGGGCAGCATTTTCGGTGCTGCGTGCAGCCGTATCTCGACGCTGGCGAACTGGTGCCGGTGCTGGGCGAGTGGTCCCGGCCGGCCATGCCGTTCCACATTCTCTATCCACCCAACCGACACCAGACCGCCCGGCTGAAGGTCTTCATCGAGTGGTTATTGGCCACCTTCAACGACTAGCCTGCAGCCCAACGCAGCCGCGAGTCACCCACCGGCAGGTCAGGCAACGATCGCTGTCACACGAATCTCGACCCGCATCGTTGGCAGCCCCAGAGCCTCGACACCCGTCTGCGTCCAGATCGGTGCATGACCGGGCATGTAGTGTCGGTAGAGCCGCGACATCGTCTCGTTTACTTCCTTCGGAAAACCACCAACGTGGTAAGAGTTGACGTGGATGACGTGCTCCCAGCCGGCACCGGCGGTCTTGAGCGTTCGCTCAACGTTACGGAACGCCTGCTCGATCTCCTCAACCAGCGATTCAGGGATCTCGAAGTCATCGTTCCATCCGCCCTGCCCGGATGTCTCCACTCGGTTGTCGACCTTGACGGCTTGCGAGTAATACAGCAGATCCAGCGCCTTCTCCCCGTAGCCAGGCGTCACAAAGAACTCGGGCTTGCTCATCTATGCTTCCTCTTGCGTCGTCAGAAGGTGACCGATGCTAAGGCACCCTTTCCCGGGGCAGAAGACGCAAAATATGCCATCACTATCCATGCTCATGGACAATCGGCTCACGCTCAAGGCGCCCATCTCAAGCCACCTGGTGCGCGCACCACACAAGCCCACCGTTGCCACACAGAACCTGCGCAGGGCTGCTACCGAACCGGCGTGAGGATATAGCGAACATTCGGGTCACCGTTCCAGGCCTCGGCTACGGAGGTCAGCGGCAGGCTGGTAAACGGTGCGTCAAAGCCCGCGGCAGGCGCAGCGGCGAGCAACTCGCCAGCGCCTGCCAGCAGCTCCTTGACGGACACGCTACCAATGCCGCTTCCGATCAGTTCCAGTCCCGTGCTGCGCAGCATGTCGCCGCGAACAGCAATCTCGTCACCGGCCACGGTACCCAGTTGAACATAGCGCAGACGTGGCTCGCCGGTCCTGGCCCCGCGATCTTGGGTTGCCGCCCGCAAGACGCGAGTAGCGGGATCGCCCCACACGAAATCGAGTACGACATCGACACCTTTATCGAACTGCGCACGCAGCGCTCCGTCCGCATCGTCATTCAGGGCGATCTTCACATCAGCTTCCAGGTGCTCGAGCTTCGCCGCATCGCGCCCGACAGCGATCACCCTGCTCGCCCCCAAGTGCCGCGCGGTCTGAAGCGCCATGCCGCCTGCCGAGCCGGTCGCCCCGAGGATCATCACCGTCTCGCCGGGCTGCAGCTTGGCCCGTCGCGTCAACGCAATCCACGATGCAAGCCCAGCCGTGGCGATGGCCGCCGCGCGCTCGTCAGACAGCCCCTCGGGCACCGCTACCATCATCTCCCTGGCGACCAATGATTTCTCCGCCATGGAACCGAACGGTGCCTTGGGAAACAGGAAATACACCCGCTGCCCCGCTGCGTCGATGCCCACGCCATCGACACCCGGAACGAATCCGGCGGTCGTGCCGCTGGCATAGTGCCTACCTGACGCCAACCCCTTAACGATGGGGCTGAGCGCAGTGGCATGCACTGTGACGACGGTTTCGCCGTCGCTGGCCTCCGGCTCACGAAAATCCTGAAACGACGGCGGAACGCCGAAAGTAGTTACCACGGCTGCTTTCATGCTGCTCACTCCTGAAAGTGTTCCAAGAACTTGGACGGATACTTCGCACGTCTGCAGAGTAGGCAGATCCACTCGAACGATCTATGCTTTAAAATCCGTTTTTTGTTCGTATTCGTCCAGGTAGTGTATGGATCCCCTTTCAGAAGTGCTCTCGCTGCTGAAGCCTCGCAGCTATATCACCGCCGGCTTCGACGCAGGCGGGGCCTGGGCGCTCACGCTCGATGATCTAGCAGGCCGCATCAAGTGTTATGCCGTCATCAAAGGCACCTGCTGGCTGTCGATGCAAGGCAGCGAGCCAGTGCAGCTCCAGGCCGGCGACTGTTTCGTCCTGCCCAGCGGCCGAACCGTGCGCATCGGCAGCGACCTGGGCGTTGAGCCAAAACGAGCCAGCGAAGTGCTCGACCCCAACCGTAGCGGCGAAGTCGTCACCTACAACGGCGGAGGCGACGTCTTTCTGGTTGGCAGCCGCTTCGAGGTGAACGGCCGCCATGCCGAGGTACTGTTGCAGACCCTGCCACCTCTCATGCAGGTCGAGACCTCAGGTGACCGTGCCAGACTGAGAGGGTCGATCGAGTTGATGATGGAGGAGTTGCGCGACGCCCGGCCCGGCTCATCCTTAGTGGCGCAGCAGCTCGCGCATATGATGCTGGTACAAGCACTGCGCCTGTACCTAGCGGAGCAATCTCACAGCGACATCGGCTGGTTCGCCGCCCTCGCCGACCCTCAGTTGAGTGGTCCCCTCAATGCGATACATGCCAATCCGGCACATCCCTGGACCGTGCAGAAGCTAGCTACGCAGGCCGGTATGTCACGTTCGACCTTTGCCGAGCGCTTTCGCCAAAGAACCGGAGAGACACCGATCGCCTACCTAACGCGTTGGAGAATGATGCTTGCGTGCGAGAAACTCACGCATGGTGGTGACACGCTGGCACGCATTGCGACGTCGGTCGGCTATGAATCCGAGCATGCGTTCAATACGGCTTTCAAGCGAGTCATGGGCGTGTCGCCAAGGCGATACTAGCCATCAGCGCGCGTCGGACGCTACCACGCTGCTTCGCTTCTACCATTTTCCGTACGCCCCCTTTGCGGGCCCTCCCCAAGAGAAGGCGCCTAGACCGCCAGCGCTAGCGACGACAGCGCCTCTTGTGGTAGCGAAAGGTTTGCGGCGGCTATATTTTCTCGTAGATGCACAACGTTTGACGTTCCCGGTATCAACAGAATGTTGGGCGAGCGTGCCAGTAGCCATACCAGCGCCAGCTGCATTGGAGAAATTCCGTACTCGTTGGCCACCGCTGACAGCGTCTCCGACTGGATAGGATTAAAGCCGCCTAGCGGGAAGAAAGGGACATAGGCAATATGCTGTTCGGCCAGTGCATCGATCAGCGCATCATCGTCCCGATGCACAAGGTTATAGTGATTCTGAACACAGGCCACGGGAGCGATGCGCTGTGCTTCAGCGACCTGAGACGAGGTAACACCGCTGAGGCCCAAGTGTCGGATCAGGCCCTGCTGCTGGAGTTCAGCCAGTGCGACGAAGCGCTCCTCTATGGATGCGTCGATACCACCCGCAGGATTTTCGGGAACACGCAGATTAACGACGTCAAGGCGGTCAACGCCGAGGTTACGAAGATTGTCATGCACCGCTCGGGTTAATTCACCAGGAGTCTGTGCGTGCACAAACGACCCATCATCTCCCCGGAAGGCGCCTACCTTGGTGACGATAACGAGATCATCCGGATACGGATGCAGTGCCTCCCTGATCAGTTGGTTGGTAATGTGGGGACCATAGAAGTCGGCCGTGTCGATGTGATTGACGCCAGCGGCAACCGCCTCCTGCAAGACCGCGATAGCCGCCTTCTTGTCCTTTGGCGGCCCGAATACGCTCGGTCCCGCCAATTGCATAGCACCATAGCCTAGGCGCCTGATGACTCGATCACCCAGCACATAGGTGCTGGTGTTGGAAATGTCGATCACTGTGTACTCCTCTTTCCTTTTGGGTTTCAGGGCACCACCCAGGTATCGCCTGGCAGCAGTGCGCGAAACCGCTCTTGCGATATCGCTGCTCGAGACAGGGCATCATGCAGATCCTGGCGAGGCTGCTCGACGGCTTCATCCGTCAATTGAAAACTGCCCCAATGGTGGCCGATGGCGTTACGCGCGCCGCACAGCATCATGCCCTGAACGGCTTCTTCCGGGTTTTGATGCTGGGACTCCATGAACCAGCGCGGCTCGTAGGCGCCGATGGGGAGATTTGCGAGGCGGAAGCCGCCATGTTTTTCAAGAGCGGCGCAGTAGTTGTTGCCCGAATGAAAGCCTGTGTCGCCGACGTGGTAGATGTTGCCAGCCGGTGTCTCGACCACGAATGAGGCCCACAGCGCCATCCGGCGATCCCATAGGTTGCGGGCCGACCAGTGATGTGCCGGCTCACAATGGATCGACACTGGGCCCCATTCCGTTACGTCGCCCCAATCCTGCGCATGAACGCGCATTGCTGGGATGGCATTGCGGATGATGGTGTCATTGCCGAGCGGCGTGACGACGAGTGGATCGTGAATCGCGTGCAAACGCTCCAGCGTCGCTAGATCGAGATGGTCATAATGACTGTGGGTGACGAGCACCAGGTCAATCGGTGGCAGGTCCTCGAACCGGATGCCCGGCGCATTGACGCGCTGCGGCCCGGCAAAGGAAACAGGTGAGGTGCGACGAGAGTAAACGGGGTCAGTGAGAATATTCACTCCCCTGACCTGAAGGAGAATGGTCGCGTGACCCACCATTGTCGCGCGGAGTTCGTCGCCGGATACGCGCTCGACGGGAAGGGCACTCGTGGTTTTCTGCGGCCAGGCCTCCGGCCATGGACTAGCGCTGCTGGTGGCCTGCCAGCGCGCAAGGTCCAGCACTCCCGGTGGCTCGGTACCGCCTGGATTGAAGAAACGCAGCCCGTCGAAGTGATCACTCACAGGACCTTGATAATAGGGATTGTCTCTCATTGCATAAGCGGTTCCGAATCCACCGGCCGCGACGGAGGCAACGCCCATCGTCTTGAGAAAGCTTCGTCTGTTCATGGGCACTCTGCCTTCAGCGCATAGCAGCTACGGTAGTGGTTACTTCCGACCACCCTGAGACCTTGCGAACAACGTTCAACGTCACCACGTCAATTTCCAACTACAACGTTGGAGTTGAGAGTAGATCGAATTTCGTGCTATCACAACCCCTTTGGGTAAGGTGTATGGCCATGGCGTGGGATGTAGAAGGGACGAAGAGGAAGATTCTGGAGGCGGCCGTCGCTGAGTTTGCACAGTTCGGCCCTGACGCGGCTACGGTAGAGCGCATCGCAAAATCCGCAGGCGTCAACAAGGAGCGCATCTATAACTATTTCGGCGACAAGCGCAACCTGTTTGCCGCGGTCCTGCGCAGCGAACTCGCTAAGGTCGCGCTGGCTGCACAGTCGTCTGCCGACGAAGACATTGGAGACTATGCCGGTCGAGCCTTCGACTACCACTGTGAGCATCCCGAGCTCAGCCGGTTGCTACGTTGGGAAGGGCTGATCTTCACGGGTGATGTCCCGGACGAAGCGCTTCGACGCGAATACTACGGCGCTAAGACGACATTCGTCGAAGACGGACAGCGGCGTGGTGCGATCACGACAGCGTTCGAC
The DNA here is from genome assembly GCF_900102875.1 of Franzmannia pantelleriensis. GTDB lineage: Bacteria > Pseudomonadota > Gammaproteobacteria > Pseudomonadales > Halomonadaceae > Franzmannia > Franzmannia pantelleriensis. Next base: position 13,683 of record NZ_FNGH01000008.1, on the reverse strand, counting down.
GCCGATCATCTGACATTCCTCGTGCTGGCGCTTGCCGGCTGTTGGTCCAACATGCCACAGATCGCGCGCATGCTGACCGGAGATGACGACGACAAGGACCGGGAACGGCGCCGCGCATCCGTCGTCGAGGCCGCACGTCGCTTGGCCAAGGCCCCCTAACGTCGCTCAACACCGCTATCGGCAGCTCCCTCTCGGGGTGGGCACCGGAGTCTCCGGTAGACTCGACGTTGCGACACCTGCGAGCGGTATGAGCCAAACGCCTCCAGATGCTATGTTATATCGTAATGAGTGAAGCCCATTCGACTACGATCTGGAGCACCACCATGGCTAACGTCCCGGTTACCGTCCTGACAGGCTATCTGGGGGCAGGCAAGACAACGCTGCTCAACCGCATTCTTGCCGAGGATCACGGCAAGCGCTATGCCGTGATCGTCAATGAATTCGGCGAACTGGGCATCGACAACGATTTGGTGGTCGGTGCCGACGAAGAAGTCTTCGAAATGAACAACGGCTGCATCTGCTGCACCGTTCGCGGAGACCTGATTCGCATCATTTCAGGCCTGATGAAACGCATCGACCGCTTCGACGCGGTGATCATCGAGACCACCGGATTAGCCGACCCCGCGCCGGTGGCCCAGACCTTCTTCGTCGATGACGATGTGCGCAGCAAGACGACGCTGGACGCCGTGGTAACCGTCGTCGATGCCAAGCACCTGCCGGCCCGGCTCGACGACAGCCCCGAAGCCGCCGAGCAGGTCGCCTTTGCCGATGTCGTCGTGCTCAACAAAGTCGACCTCGTCGACGACGACGAGCGCCAGGCCCTCGAGCGTCGCATCCTCTCGATCAACCCCTACACCCGCATCATCGCCGCCAACCACTGCGACATCGAGCTGGACCAGGTCATCGGCCTGGGGGCGTTCGACCTGGAGCGGATCATCTCCCTGGAGCCGGAGTTCCTCTCCGAGGAGCACGCGCACGAGCATGACGAGCAGGTCAAGAGCATCTCGCTGACGGCCACCCGCCCGCTACTTCCCGAGCGATTCGATCGCTGGATTGCCGACGTGCTACGCATCGACGGTGTCAATATCCTGCGCTGCAAGGGCATTCTCGACCTGCTGGGCCAGGAGCAGCGCTACGTCTTCCAGAGCGTGCATATGCTGGCCAACGGCATCCCGACCCAGCCCTGGCAGCCCGATGAAGCGCGCCACAGCCGACTGGTGTTCATCGGCCGCGACCTCGATGCCGACAAGCTCCAGGCCGGTTTCGATGCCTGCGTTTCCAAGCCTCGTGTGGCGTCGGAGCAAGCATGAATCAGCCCGCCTCGATCCTCGAGCAACTGGGTCACCAGTGGCAGTGGTCGGCCTATATTCTCTCGGCATGCTTCGATGCCTCGAACAACCTCGCCTTTGCCCTCGGCGACGGTAGCCTGCGGCTGCTGCCCGCCGGCGCCTCGCAAACACCACAGCGTGTCGAAGTACACGATGACATGGCACTGAGCATGGCCCCCGCCCCGGGCACGGGCTTCGTGAGCGGCGGTGACGATGGGCGCTGCGTGCAACTCGGCATGGACGGCAGCATACAGGCGCTGGCCACCTTCCCCGGGCGCTGGGTCGACCACGTCGCCAGCCACTCCAACGGGGTCGTCGCCTGCTCCGAAGGCAAGCGCCTGCACCTCTTCGCTGCGGGCCGCGACGACATCATCCGCGAGTTTCCCAGTACGGTCGGCGGTATCTGCTTCTCGCCGGACGGTCACCGCATCGCGGTAGCCCACTATGGCGGCGTCACCCTCTGCTCTACGCGCTCCGCCGATGCCTCGCCGGTAGCGCTGACATGCCCGGGCTCGCACCTCTCGGTGACCTGGAGCCCCAACGCACGCTTCGTGCTCTCGGCCATGCAGGAGGATTGTATTCGTGGCTGGCGGCTGGAAGATAACGACGACCTCTATATGAGTGGCTACGCCACCAAGGTAAAATCCTGGTCGTGGTTCAATGGCGGGCACTACCTGGCCACCAGCGGTTCCAACTGCGCCCCTTGCTGGCCGTTCAAAGGCCGCAAGGGCCCCCGTGGCCACACCCCAAAGACCCCTGGCGACAACGAGCGTGCACTGGTCACGGCCGTGGCGGGAGATCCACAGTACCCCCTTCTCGGGATCGGTTACGATGACGGCCAGGTCACCGTGGCCGACATCGAAAAGGATCAGGAAGTGGTGATCAAGCCGCCGGGACACGGCGCGGTGACCACCATGGCCTGGTCCGCCGACGGCGCCTGGCTGGCCTTCGGCACCGACAAGGGCTTCGCGGGACTGTTTCCCGTATCCGGTTAACCCCAATGGAGACGCAATGATTGCCAAGAAAGCGCGCGGCAAGATGGAGCGCCGCTTGAGCGCTGCGCTGACCCATGCCTGCGAGCAGGCCAAGCCTCAGCTGCCCGGCTTCTGCTGGTTGACCCACGAGGTGGATTATCAGCGCTTCCCCGAAAGCCTGGTGGTGACCTGGGTGTTCGACACCCACGTCAACCTGGCGCAGGCGCTCAAGGGCGAGGCCCGACACAGCATCAATGACCTGACCGCCGAAGCACTGGCCGACGCTGGCGTGGATGTTAGCGACGCCTCGCGGCATCTCGATGTCGACAGCGAAGAGGACTGCCAGCGAGAGCACGGCGGCGACTGGCAGCGGCGGCTACGCAGCAAGCCAACGAGGCACTGAATGGCCAAGAAGATCGAAAGCCCGTGCGTCTCGGTCTGCCAACTGAAAGGCGATCTGTGTGTCGGCTGCGGCCGCACGGTTGACGAGATACGCCACTGGAAAGCCATGAAGCGGCCCGAGAAGATGAAAACGGTGAAACGCGCCGACCAGCGCCTGAAGAAAATCCCGCGTGCTTGATGCGTACTTAGCGGAGGCGCGCCCCCTCAAGGCCGTCGCATGGCAGCGACCAGGGCGCTCGCCCCGATCAGGCTGCCGGCGCCGGTGCGGTGCAGGATGCGACGTAGCCGTGCGCTCAGCATCCGCCCACCGCTGGTGGCCAGGAAGGTGAAGGCGAGATCGCTGAGCACGCCGAGGGCCAGAAAAGTCGAGAACAGGATCGCCAGCTGCGGCAGCAGGGGCTGGCCCGGCGCCACGAACTGCGGCATGAAGGCCATGAAGAACGCCAGGCTCTTGGGATTCAGCGCGGTAACCAGAAACGCCTTAGCCGTGCCCAGCCGAATGTCCGCCCCCGTTGGCTGCAGGTCGCCCAGTTGGCCGGCCTCGCGCCACATCTTGATGCCCAGGTAGAGCAGATAGGCCGCCCCGAGCCACTTGAACAGCTGGAACAGCTCGGCGGAAGCCATCAGCAGCGCCCCGACCCCGGCGAATGACAGGGTCATGGCCAGCAAGTCGCCCAGGAAGAAGCCCGGCAGCATGGCCAGAGCGGCACGGCGCCCACGGTTGACCCCGGTGGTGACCAGCAGCGCCACGGCGGGGCCAGGAGAAGCGATGATCAACAGCGAAGCCAGGCAGAAAGAGAGCCACAGTTCCAGCGGCATAGCGCGTTCCTCGACGGGTTCCTATCGGTGACGTTCGGCATTTGCTCAATAAAGCATCCTCGCCAGCGCCTGTAAAAGCAACACGGCCAGCACCTCGATCTAGGGGAAGCGGCCAGCACTACTTCCCTACCGCGCGGCTAGCGCGTCTCCAGCAGCGTATCGACCAGCTCGGCCAGGCTCGCCTCACAGCGTGCCTGGGGGGCCTGCGCCTCGTCCCCCGAGCGATACTTACCTGAGCGGATCAAGCAGGCCTGCAGGCCAATGTCCATGGCGGCGACCACGTCGCACTCCACATCATCGCCCACCATCAGCGCTTCATCGGGCGCCACGCCAAGCTCGTCGAGCACGGCATGAAAGAAATCGCCGGAGGGTTTCCCCAGCACCCTGGCCTCGATGCCGGCGGCATATTCCAGGGCTCGCACGAAGGGCCCCGCGTCCAGGTGCAGGGCACCGGCCTGGCGAAAATAGCGGTTGCTGCCCACGGCGAGCAGCGGCGCGTCCTCCAGCAGCAGCTGGAAGGCCTCGTCGAGGTGGGCATAGTCCAGGCGCTGCTCAGCGTCACCGAGCACTACCGCATTGGGGTTATCGCGGGGCAGGTCGGCAAATTCGGGCTCGAGCCGCTCATGCACCAGCAGATAGGGGCGCAGCCCGCTGCGCTCGAGGTAGCGGCGGATCGCCCCCGGCGCGGTGAAGACCTGCTCAGGCGCCGGGGCGAACCCCAGCCGCTGCAGCTCATCGCGTATCGCCAACGAGGTCTTGCGCGAGGTGTTGGTCAGAAAGCGCAGCGCCAGACCGCTGGCCTGCAGCCGCGCCACCGCAGCCACGGCGCCGGGCAGGGCCTCACCGTCCTCGGTTAGCACGCCACTGATATCGAGCAGTACCGCCTTCAGCATCACCGTCTCCCCCATAGCACTCCACAGGAAAGACTTCATTGATGCCCGAGCGCGCGGCGCTGTCAAATTTGCCCGGTATGCCGATGGGCCGGCATCGATCGCTCAGCGATCCTCCGTGTCATCCCGCTCGCCGCCCCGGGATGTCGATGAAGCCGACGACGTGACATTGCTGATCAGCTGGGGCACGAAACGCTCCGAGAAGCCCGCCACGAACGACCAGAACAGCAACTTGGCCAGGTCCGGCCCGGAGCTGGGGTAGGTTTCCCGAAAGATGCTGAGCATGAAGTCGTCACCTGACGCCCCCGCATCCTCTGGCGGAAAGGAAAACTGGGGAAAGAGATCACCGGAGACGATGCCGGAGAGGAACACCAGGTAGAGCACCAGTGCGAAGACGCCGCCAAAGATCGGCACCAGCAGGATCTGAAACAGTGAGGCATCCAGCAGCGCGAGTTCTTCATCGGTAACCGTGTTCAAACGCTGCTGAATACTGACGAAGCCGCCAATGATGCCGCACAGGGGAACGGCCCAGGTCACCAAAAACCGCTGATCGAAAAAGTAGGTCAGCGCGAAGATACCGCCCAGCACGGCAACCGCGATGGTCGTCATGATGATCAGGCGCTTGGTGATGGAATGGATATGCCGGATGCGTTCCATGGTGCGGCCCCTGCCCCGCGATCACCCGGCGGCCGCCTGCTTCCAAGGCAACCCCGCGAGCATGATCCTCAACCTGGATGACGGCCTCCCTTCCTCTACTCACGATAGTCGACCTCCCCACCACTCACCATCCAGGTGGCGTGCTGCCTTCCGGCGGCCTCTTGGCTCAGGTCCATCTTACCGAGCTGTAGTAGCAACTACGGCATGCTGTCGCCCCTTGGTGAAACACCCGAGCCAGAGGCATAAGCACATGCGCAATGGCAATATAGAACGTTGGCCTCTCCGGGAGGGCCTTAACGTGCCCTCCAGCAATAGCGTTAACCGGGCGGCTAGTCTTAAAAAAGACAGTGTGCCAGCACATATCTCACTAATGTAAGAAATTTCTTACATAATATGTCATATTATTCTTATGCATCGAGGTGAAAATGATTGCTATACCTTTTATGGCGCTACACAAACTGTGCGCCGGAAGAAAAAACCAAGCCAAAAGTGAGGTGCAACATGACACAAGATACTCTCTGTCAAATTAACATGGATATAGTTGCCGGTTCTCTAGAGGCCTGCCTTCAATCCCCCGAATGCACTGACGGCCCAGGCCTGATTTAACCAGTTAGGCTCTGGTAGCCCTCCGTCGATTCGGCGGGGGGCTAAACTTCCTATGAGGGTGAAGCTATGTCTCAGTATATCTCTAAAGAAAGTTACAAAAGAATGGAAGCACCACTATTCAACGTCTCACTGCATGCTTGTAAAGATTTCATAAAATCATTGGCCGACAACAACATAAACCCAACCTCCCTAGACATATTTAAAACTTCAACAATCAGAGAAGAAATAGACCATTTGTCATACAATATAGCAGAAGACATTCATGCTGACATTAGCTCCGCTCTGCAGGATGATTCCTGTGGTATAGCCGCTCTCGATATTCCAGAGGGAGTTTCTAATGATCCTACGCATGATGCGCTAGTGGGAGCAATTGTTGCACAAGCGATAGTGAACAAATTCATGTCACCTGCAATAGATAGGAAAAACCATACACCATTCACCCTATACAATGCCTCTAAGGAAGGAGAGAAAAAGCTAAAGAAATCCGGGCTTCGGTTTTATTCTCCTGAAGAGAAGCTAGGGTTTCACACAGATGGTAGGATAGACTCTCCAAATGTTTATATTCCTGAGCGCCTATCTATCTACAACCTGTTAATCGCTTACAAAAAACCTGGGGATTTTTATTGGCTTCCTTTTGCCTTATGGGGCGAATTTGAGAGTTTCGCAGAGTCCATTGGGTGGAATGTTCCCTATAAGTTTGAGCTAACTCCTATCGTGTATTCAGGAAGAGGTGGCGAACTTGAAAGACCAACCCTCTCAGCTGTTGAAGCACCTATCTTCTTTAAAGAAGGGCCCAAAAAAAGCATGTTTTATAATGGAGAGTTGGCTGATCTCGATAACGGCATTGACAACAGAAGCATCAGCATGTCTTTAAGAGAGTCTATGCAAAACAACATTTTTCGATACTACGTCCCCCAAAGAGCAAGAAGAGTCATTATCATGAACAACTCTTCAGGTGCACACTCGAGAGATATATTCAACTCTCCTGTTGCGGGAACAAGATATACACGCTCCTTCATGCGCTCAATATCTTTAGAAGGAATGTGTGTAGGCAGAACATACCATCCTTGAAAGCCAACACCAATACAATAAGAGCACCAACAACGGAAACAGTCAACATGTCAGAAAGAAGCCTACAACTATTCTGCTATGTAGTGTTCTTATTCCTTACCTTCCTCTTTATAGGCAGCAGCCTCGTCACGATTGCCTGGATCGCTGTCGAAGACAGCTCAATAGCCGTAGTCGGTAGAATATTCCTTCTGTCAAGCCTCACGGGCATAGGTATCTCTCTGCTAGGAGGAGTGCTGACAGACAGTTGGAACAGGAAGATGGTTATCAGGCTTGGAATAACAGCCCAGGTGATCGCTTTGGTAATTCTACTCTATGCCATACTAGAGGGCCACAGCCTGCCACCTTTCCTTTATATCTTCAGCGTTCTCAACACTGCCGGCATGGCAGTCAAAGCTGGGGCGATAGACAGCGTTTTCCAAGCTATTGTCAGCAAAGAAAGGCGCGTGGCCATGTCTGTGCGAGTTTCTATTATACGCCAATTGGGGCTCGCGATTGGCATGGGAGGTGGCGGGATTCTTTTAGACCAAACCAGCGCCATTTTTTGCATATCACTGTTGCTTGTGGTGTCTATTTCACGCTTTGCCATTAGCGAGGTGTTTCTTAACAGCCTGAAAAAGATAAAACGGAGTTCCTCTTCTAATCCAATGCAGCTTTGGAAAGAAGGATTGGCATATGCTGCTAACGACAAGAACATTTATCTTTCTATATGTGGTGTAGCCTTAACTTTTTCAGCCGCACAAATGACAAATGTGCTGGTTCCGGGCTTCGTACAAGATGAGCTCGCTGCGGGAAGCGACGTATATGGATTACTAGAAATGGCGTGGGCTATTGGTGGGGGCACCATACTACTTATCGCTGCCTTTAAACATCACTCTTCCCCTTACAGCAAGGTTGAAGCACTACTGCTGTGTTTGCTTGGCATCAGCATGATGTTATTTTCCTTCCTTCGTTTTATCCCTGCACTGATACTGCTCTATGCCATTATGGGGGGACTTTTTTCGATTACTAGGGCGAGGTTTGATGGAAAGATCCTAACATTTTGCCCTGAAGGCATGATGGGCAGAGTTCGGGCCACCACTTCCATGCTGACCAACTCAATCGGCATGGTGATATATCTTATCCCCACTCTATTCTCGATCACCTCGGTGTCCGGCCTCTACATGGCCTGGGGTGCTTTCATCCTATGCGTAGGGTTACTAATATGGCTCTTTCAAGCCAGCTCGATAGGCTCAAAGCGAAGATCAACGGAAACTTGACCAGCCTCACGGCCAGCGGCGATCCGATGAAGAACCCGATAGTGGAAGAGATGCTGGAGATGAGGCGGGAGGAGTGATTCGGATGCGATGGATATCTGGCATCCTGATGGGGAATATTCACTGCAGGGCGTTACCGACGTGGACGACATCATCGAACGGGCGGCGCTATTCAGCAGGGCCGCACACCAAGCCGTTGGGCAGCAGCGCAAGTACACCGGCGAACCCTACTGGCAACACCCGGTGGCTGTTGCAGAAACCGTGTCAGCCGTGGAGATGGCGACACCCGAGATGATCGCCGCCGCCCTCCTGCACGACGTGCTCGAGGATACTGCCGTGACAGCCCTGGACATCGAGGAGTGCTTCGGCCAGCGGGTCACCGTCCTGGTTCAGGAACTGACGGATCAATTCATCGATCCGGAAATCGGCAATCGCGCACACCGCAAGGCACTGGAGCGTAATAGGCTAGCTCACGTCTCCCCCGAGGCGCAGACCATCAAGTACGCCGACCTGATCGACAACACCACCAGCATCGCCGCGCGGGACCGCGGTTTCGCCCGAGTCTACCTGGCCGAGAAGCGCCTGCTCCTCGAAGTGATGACAGCGGGAGACCAGGCGTTGAGGCGCAGGGCATGGCGGGTGTTGGAGGAAGGCGAGGCGAAGATGTAATGAGCCCTCGTTACCGTTCACGAAAGACCGGCAAGCGCGACTACGCATGAGTTACCGGTCGGTAATTTTTCCTGCAAGCCGAGCTTGATCGCCATGAAAGTTACCGAGCGGTAATTTCTTCATTGCGAATCAACAAATCCATGCCTAGAATTACCGAACGGTAATTACACGCGGATTTGCCATGCCGACCATCGACTCCCCGCCGACCCAGGCCGCTACCATTCGCCACAGCGAAGAGCTCGGCAAGCTGGTGCGCCAGCTGCGCGCCGAGCAGGGATTGTTACAGATCGATCTGGCCGGCCTCGCCGGCACCGGCAATCGCTTCATCGTCGACTTGGAGCGGGGCAAGCCGACACTGCAGTTGCAGAAGGTACTGGATGTACTCGACCTGATGGGGCTCGAGGTGGTGGTGCGGCGCAAGGGTGGCAATCGCCATGTCGAGTGACGATACCCTGGCGCGGCGAGTCTCTCCCCCACCCTGCCCCTCTCGCCGCAGGTCCACGTAGGCGATGCGGTGCTGGCCTACTTCGAAAACCTGCTGCCGGAAGGCGACCTGCGTCACCACCTTGAGCTTCGCCACCACACCACTAGCGTATTCAGACTGCCGACAGCCATCGACGCTACCCTCGCCACCCTGAGCCCCTAGGCGCCCGAGCAAACACTACTGGAGCGGCTGCAGCAGCGGCTGTTGAGCAACTGCCGCAAGCTGCCAGAGCGGTGGACGGCCAGGGGCGGCTGAGCAGACCACGGCGGCCGTCAGGTCAGCACCTACACTGAATGGGCAAGGGCGCGAGCGGGCCTAACACCGCCCACAAAAACAAGTGCCATTTTTCGCCATCTAAGAGGAAGAATGCTCTGCTTTTATAGCCTTATATAGCCACTTCATCTTAATTTTCGACACGCCGCCGATTTTATGACAAGCACTGATAAACTCCGCCCGTAACAGGCTCTGCCCCCGGCAGAGCGTCCCATACCCATCGGCAGGGAGATCTTCATGGCTCGCAATATCATCGTTCTTGGTGCCGGCATGGTCGGCGTATCCGTAGCCTGGCATCTGGTGCGTCGCGGCCATGACGTCACCCTGGTGGACCGCCGCGAGCCAGGCCTTGAGACCTCCTTCGGCAACGCCGGCATCATCCAGCGCGAGGCGGTGCGCCCCTACGCCTTCCCCCGTGATATCAGCACCCTGCTGCGCGTGGTGCCCAACCGCCAGGTGGATATTCGCTACCGCCCCACCGGCATGATGAGTGCCGCGGGCCCGCTGCTGAACTACTGGCTGAACTCGAGTGGCAAGCGCTACGAGCGCATCGTGACCGAGTGGGCATCGCTGATCATGCGCTGTCAGGATGCCCACGCACCGATGATCGAGGCCGCCGGCGCCGAGGCGCTGGTGCGTCAGGGCGGCTGGCTGGAGCTTTATCGCACCCGCAAAGCGTTCGAGGAGTGCCAGGAAAAGGCCAAGGAGAACCACGAGCGCTTCGGGGTCGAGTATGAGGTGCTCGACGCCGAGGCGCTCCACGCCAAGGAGCCGCATCTGGACAAGGGGCTGATCGGCGCGATCCACTGGACGCAGCCGTGGATGGTCTCGGACCCGGGCGGCCTGGTGCAGGCCTACGCCCGCAGCTTTGCCGAACAGGGCGGCAAGGTAACGCAGGCCAGCGTCGAGGACGTGCTACAGGTCGAGGGCGGCTGGCGGGTCAAGACCAGCGAGGGGCCAATGGAGGCTGACGAGGTGGTAGTGGCCCTGGGGCCCTGGGCCGGGGATATGCTGGAACGGCTGGGCATGAAGGTGCCGCTGTTCGTCAAGCGCGGCTACCACATGCACTACTCCGCCGAAGGCGAAGCCAAGCTCAACCACTGGGTGATGGACGCCGAGAAGGGCTTCCTGCTCGAACCGATGCGCGCCGGGATTCGCCTGACCACAGGCGCCGAGCTGGCCGACCTGGACTCACCGCCCCAGTACAAGCAACTAGCCGCCGCCGAGAAGGTGGCACGCAAGCTGTTCCCGCTGGGCAAGCGCCGCGACGGCCAGCCCTGGAAAGGCGCCCGCCCCTGCCTGCCCGACATGAAACCGGTGATCGGCCCCGCCCCCAACAAGGAAGGGCTGTGGCTCGCCTTCGGCCACGGCCACCAGGGCTTTACCCTGGGCCCGGCCACCGGCGAACTGCTCGCCCAGATGATGGATGGCGAAGAACCCGCGGTGAATATGGCGCCGTTCCGGGTTGATCGCTTCTGAGTGCAAGCCCACAAGGAACTAGATACGGGGTCCCCGATGATCAGCGACCATGCCGGCACATTTAGCTGGTCATGGTCGCTTGGTAGGGGGCGTCAAGTATCAACCTGCGGAGAGCCGGCAGGTGCCTGCGCTGATGGTTCTGCCATTTCCGCCTCTGCGAAGGAGGGCTGTTTCGCGGGATTGGTTAGCAAATAAATATGAGCGGCAATGCTGATAGGCCATAGGCTGAGACCAACGGTTGTGGCCAGTAGAAATAGCCACCCGTTAGCATAAAACTCGTTTATTGCCAGCCAGGCCGTACCGCCTCCGATGACGACTGTGAGGCCTATACCCCAGCATAAAATTGCCACCGTAGCATCGGTGAAACTGTTCAATCGCTTGGCGACTAGCTTGAGGATCCAGATGCATCCCACCACTGCCAGTAGCAGTAGGAAAAAACCACCGGTCTTGAGCGTTGAATCGGCTGCCCCATAGTAAGCCACCCCTGATAGGTTGTTGAGACGCCAAAACATGATGCCGCTAATTGCGACACCTATTACGCTGATCACCAAGTGGGCTAACAGGTAACGGCGCAAGAAGGCCAGGCAGTCCAGCTGTTTTTCCGCAGGCATGTCCGGCCGCTGTCGCAAGAGCGCATGTGACGGCTCGACATCGCGGAGAGAGCGTAACGTGAACCCCATGAGCAGCGCCACGACGCCTATTATTGCCAGCCCCCCTGCCGAGAGTAGTGAATGCCAAAGATGCTCATCCATAGGATTCGATGTCGCCCAGTTGAACACTGAGCCCGAAGCCCCTAATGAGTATAGGCCGACCCCAGCGAGGCTACCCCAAACCCGGCCGAAGGCGTTCATACCCACGATGATGTATAGAGCGATCAATGCGAGATCCATTGAGACATGCGGCGTGAAATAGCTACCCCAAAAGATGGCTTCAGAATAGAATCGTGGCGTCATGTCCCATAAGAAACGGCTTTGGCTCATAAGAAACGCGCCGCCTAACTGTATACTTAATAGCAAGCAGGCAGCCAGCCAGTAGCGGTGGCGATCCTGGCGCGGCTCGCTCATCGGACGGAGCCGGTAAAGTTCTTTAAAGATGTGAAACATACCTTTCCTTAGGAATTACATTAACGTTGCGGGGCACTTACTTTGGGGATAAACCACTTCGCGAAGATCACTTCCCCTCGATCGTCGCGGGTGGCTTGCTGCTTACGTCGTACATGACGCGATAGGGAACGGTTTCCAGCAGCTCTTGCCAAACTGCCCGGCCCCTTACCGTGGCTGATAGATCTATGGGGCGCCGTTAGACTATTCCATAGCGGGGAAACATTTTTACATTCTAATATTTAAAACCACCAAGACGCAACAACCGCATTTCCCCATTGTTGCGGCAGCCTGCTTGACCCACTTCATCCATCACATACAGGTCGACGCCAGCGAGTTATGATTGATTTACTCCCTCTCAATCGTCGTGGGGGCTTGCTGCTGACGGTACGTTGCGCGAGAAACGTCTTAGGCTAGACCAAGCTGCGGCTCGCCCAGATGATGGATGGCGAAGAACCGGCGGTGGATATGGCGTCGTTCCGGGTTGATCGCTCCTGAATGTGAACCACCACAACAGCACTGTAAGATATTGCTTATCTTGCTGTAAGAGATCGCTGAAATCCCCGTTCCATCGGTAGCCAAGGCACCAACGATAGTGATAATCGATAAGTACTCAAGGTACGAGATCGAAGGTACCAGCCCATGGATCTGGCAAAGCTTGGCGATAAGGTGGCCTGTTCTTGCAAAGATGGGCCGCACCGCATCGTTTCCGGTGCCTCCAACGCCATGGTGGATGGCATCCCCATCGCCAGGGTTGGTGATAAGTGCTCCTGCGGCGCCACCATCACCGACGGGGTGGCGTGGTACCCCATAGAGGGTGCACACGCCGCCATTCATGGCAGCGCCACTTCCTGCGGTGGTCAGGTAATAACGGGCTGCAGCACTGAAGTCGGCTCGCTTAGTGCACCTGCTCATCGGCCCAAGGCGAATCAGCAGAGCATTACCAGGAGCGTGCCAACGCAGCACTTATCAAAGCACATGGCGATGCCACTCAGCTCGAAAAAGTGCTCACCATCTACGATGAGGGCCTCGAAAAGCACCCAACCGACTCCGATCTTCTCAACAATCGCGCACAGCTAAACGCCAGCCTCGGCCACTACGCAGCGGCTAAGGCTGATCTGGATATGCTTAAAGAAGGAGAGTTACACAAGGAAGGGAAGCTGATGCGCTGCATGTTGCAAGAGCGCTTGGATGGAGCCACGGACGACGCCTTGGCATGCTACTCAGAAGTGCAGAGTGACTACGCCAGCGAAATCACTGACTACCCGGATGCCAACCACGTCCTGGCGGCTCGCCTGGCCGCATCACCCGAAGCCGTTCCCCTGCTAGAGGAGTGGCAGGCCAGCGACGATCCGATGAAGAACCCAATGGTGGAAGGTAAGCGCTCCACCAACCCCACCTGTTGCGGCCTGAGTTAGACCGGCAGCGTGTCTTTCCAGCGCCAGGGCAGCAGCGTGCCGTGGTCGTCATCCTCGCCGAGGGTTGGCAGGGTCTCGAACACGAACTGCAGGTACTCGTAGGGTGAGAGGCCGTTGGCCTTGGCGGTCTCAATCAGGCTGTAGATTGCCGCGCTGGCCTGGGCACCGCTCGGCGTGTGGCTGAACAACCAGTTCTTGCGACCGACGACGAAGGGGCGGATGGCGTTCTCGGCCGGGTTGTTATCCAGGGGAATCAGCCC
>NZ_FNGH01000010.1:163749-202607 GCF_900102875.1 Franzmannia pantelleriensis | reverse complement strand
GGTCGCACGGAGCTGCCGGGCTACGTGGAGCGCTACATGAACGGCGAGCTGAAGATCGATGAGTTCGTCACCCACGACATGCCGTTCGAGCAGATCAACGAGGCCTTCGAGCTACTGCATGCCGGCAAGAGCATTCGTACGGTGTTGCATTTTTAAACGCGCCCGCTGCCGCGCGAATCGTTAGAGCAATACGCGCCACGGCTGTTGCTGAATCAGAGTGCGCGGAATTCCCCGGCTATCCAGTGGTGGCCGGGGTTTATCGGCTTATAGGAGAACGCCACATGACCATGAGCGAACAGTTGGAACTGGTGTCGGCCAACAAATCCTTCGGCGGCTGGCTGAAGCGCTACAAGCACCACTCCCGGGCGCTGGATTGCGAGATGATCTTTGCCATCTATCTGCCGCCCCAGGCCGAAAACGAGCGGGTGCCGCTACTCTGGTGGCTGTCCGGGCTGACCTGCACCGATGAGAATTTCATGCAGAAAGCCGGCGCTCAGCGCCTCGCCGCCGAGCTGGGCATCGCCATCGTCTGCCCCGATACCAGCCCACGGGGCACCGATCTGCCGGGTGAGCATGACAGTTACGACTTCGGCTCCGGCGCCGGTTTCTATGTCAACGCCACCCAGGCGCCGTGGTCGAAGCACTACCGCATGTACGACTACGTGGCAGAGGAGCTGCCTTCGGTGGTGCGCCAGCACTTCCCGGTCAACGGCCGCGAGGCGATCAGCGGGCACTCCATGGGCGGCCATGGGGCACTGGTACTGTCGCTGCGTCGGCCAGGCCACTACACCTCGGTGTCGGCCTTTGCGCCGGTCGTCAATCCCACCACCTGCCCGTGGGGCAAGAAAGCCTTCGGCAACTATCTGGGTGACGATCCGGGCAGTTGGACCCAGTACGATGCCTGCGAGCTGGTGGCCAAGGGCGCCTCGCGACAGCCGCTGTTCATCGACCAGGGCGAGGCTGACAACTTCCTCGACGAACAGCTGCGGCCCGAGCGTCTCGAGGCGGTCTGCGCCGAGCACGATCATCCGCTGACCCTGCGCCGTCAGCCGGGCTATGACCACAGCTATTTCTTCATCGCCTCCTTCATCGAAGACCATCTTCGCTATCACGCCGAGCACCTGTTCAAGAAGCGCTGAACGGCTGCCGGTTAGTGATTCACGACGCCGCTGCCTCTGCAGTGGCGTCGTGGTTCAGGAGACGGCAATGGAAGCGGCATTGGCATGCCGATTCGCGACATTGATTGTCATGGCTTACTGCATCTTGGGGATGCGATAGGCAAATTTGAGCTGTGTCAGCGTCGCTACCCGATTACATTGCCGGGAGACGTACCTGTTTGCGACATGCAGCAGCGACACCTAACAACGATAACAGCGGTCGGCGGTGTTACCGGCGACCTCCCAATGCCAACCGTGCTGGAGTGACCCATGACGTTACCCTCCCAGGCTGCCCGTCCCCCCACAGCCCCCCAGACCCTGGGTTTCTTGCTACTGGACAATTTCACCCTGATTTCGCTGGCCTCGGCCATTGAACCGCTGCGCATGGCCAATCAGCTGGCCGGGCGTGAGCTATATCGCTGGTACACCCTGAGCCACGACGGTGGTCCGGTACGCGCCAGTGACGGCCTGCAGGTGACGCCGGATGCCGCCACGGCCGTGCCGCTGTCACTCGACATGGTGATTGTCTGCGGCGGGGTAGGGCCCAGTCGCAGCGTGCAGCGCGAGCACGTTCACTGGCTGCAGTCCCAGGCGCGTCAATCGCGGCGCCTCGGCTCGGTGTGCACCGGTAGCTGGGCGCTGGCACGTGCCGGCCTGCTCGACGGCTACGAGACCAGTATCCACTGGGAGTGTCTGGCGGCCATGCAGGAAGCCTTCCCGCGGGTGGCACTGACCACTCGCCTGTTCTCCATCGACCGCGACCGCGCCACGGCGTCCGGCGGTACTGCGCCGCTCGACATGATGCTCAACCTTATCGGTCGCGATCACGGACGCGAGCTCGCCGCTGGCATCTCGGAAATGTTCATCTACGACCGGGTGCGCAACGAACAGGATCAGCAGCGGGTGCCGCTCAAGCATGTGCTGGGTACCACGCAGCCCAAGTTGCTGGAGATCGTCGCCCTGATGGAGGCCAATCTGGAGGAGCCCATCGGCCTCGACGAGCTGGGCCAATATGTGGACGTCTCCCGTCGCCAGCTGGAGCGCTTGTTTCAGAAGTACCTGAACTGTTCGCCGTCACGCTATTATCTCAAGCTGCGGCTGACCCGGGCGCGGCAGCTGCTCAAGCAGACGCCGATGTCGATCATCGAAGTCGCCTCGGCGTGTGGTTTCGTCTCCACCCCGCACTTCTCCAAGTGCTACCGCGAGTACTTCGGCATGCCGCCGCGGGACGAGCGGCTGGGCCACTCGCGTTCGTCGCAGAGTGTGGAGTTGACGGTGTTGGGGCCTGCAGCACGCACCGAGACGTCTCAGGAGCTGGTGTCGAGCGCCGTGCTGGCGCTGGCCCAGGCCCGCGGTGAGCCGACCTATGCCAGTGTGCCGCTGTAGGCGTATCCTCGCTTGACCCGCTGCGTTGAGTGCGCGCCCCGAATCTCGGGGCGCGCTTGTTATACTGCCGGTATTCGCTATCCCCGGCGCGCGGCGCCACCGACCCGAGGAGTTATGCTATGGCCCTGGCCTGGCGACACCGAGTCACGCTACGTGGCGTGATGCGTGCCCTGCTGTATGCAGTGATCGGCTTTGTCGCCTTGTCGGTGCTGCTGGTGCTGCTGTTTCGCGTGGTGCCGGTGTTTGGCTCGATGGTGATGGTGGAACGCAAGGTCGAGTCTTGGGTGAGCCGCGAGCCGATTCGTATCGAGCAGCAGTGGCGCCGCTGGGAAGCGCTCTCCGATCACGCCAAGCTGGCGGTGATCGCCGCCGAGGATCAGCGTTTTCCCCACCACCGCGGTTTCGATGTGGACGAGATGCGACGTGCTTGGGAAGCCAGCCGCCAGGGAGGTCGCCTGCGCGGTGCCAGCACCATCAGCCAGCAAACCGCCAAGAACCTGTTCCTATGGACCGGCCGAAGCTGGCTGCGCAAGGGGCTCGAGGCGTGGTTCACGCTGCTGATCGAGACCCTCTGGCCCAAGGAGCGCATCCTCGAGGTCTATCTCAATATCGCCGAGTGGGACAGCGGCGTATTCGGCCTGGAGGCTGCAGCCCAGCACTATTTCGGCGTCTCCGCCAGCCAACTCAACGCTCACCAGGCCAGCCGACTGGCGGCTATCCTTCCCAGCCCGCGCAACTGGAGCGCCGCACAGCCCAGTGCCCACGTCGAGCGGCGCAGCGCCTGGATCCGCCAGCAGATGAACAACCTCGGCGGTACCGGCTACCTGGAGCAGTTGTAAGCGCGGTTATCGAGATCGCGACAGCCATGACGCTTTTGGGATTTCCCCCGTCGTTTCCAAGCGTCGCCTGCCCATGGGGCGGCGCTATGCTGCCGGCACGTCCACGTCACTGCCGGAGACCCTCCCATGACCCCCCGCGAACTGCACGACGACGCCATCGTTATCGACGGCCTGATCATCGCCAAATGGAACCGTGAGCTCCTCGAGGACATGCGTCGGGGTGGCCTCACCGCCGCCAACTGTACCGTTTCCGTGTGGGAGGGCTTTCAAGCCACCGTCGACAATATCGTCAGGTCCAACCAACTGATGGCCGAGTGCAGCGACCTGGTGCGCCCGGTGCGCACCACTGCGGATATCACCCGGGCCAAGGAGGAGGGCAAGACCGGCATCATCTACGGCTTCCAGAACGCCCATGCCTTCGAGGACCAGATCGGCTACGTGGAGATCTTCAAGCAGCTGGGCGTGGGCATCGTGCAGATGTGCTACAACACCCAGAACCTGGTGGGCACCGGCTGCTACGAGCGCGACGGCGGTCTCTCCGGCTTCGGCCGTGAGATCGTCGCCGAGATGAACCGCGTCGGCATCATGTGTGACCTCTCCCACGTGGGTGCCCAGACCTCCGAGGAGGTGATCCTCGAGTCCAGCAAGCCGGTTTGCTACTCCCACTGCCTGCCCTCCGGCCTCAAGGAGCACCCGCGCAACAAGTCCGACGCGGAGCTGAAATTCATCGCTGATCACGGCGGCTTCGTCGGCGTGACCATGTTCACTCCCTTCCTGCGCGCCGGCGTCGACGCCACCGTCGACGACTACGTCGAGGCCATCGAGTACGTGATGAATATCGTCGGCGAAGACGCCATCGGGATCGGCACCGACTTCACCCAGGGCCACGGCCATGAGTTCTTCGAGTGGCTCACTCACGACAAGGGCTACGCCCGCCGCCTGACTCGCTTTGGGGAGATCATCAACCCCGAGGGCATCCGCACCATCGGCGAGTTCCCCAATCTCACCGAGGCGCTGCTGCGTCGTGGTTTCAGCGAGCCTGTGGTGCGCAAGATCATGGGCGAGAACTGGGTGCGTGTCCTCAAGGATGTATGGGGCGCCTGACGATAGCGGCTGAGGCGACTCCTCAGCGAGGAGCGCCGGGGGCAGGCCGAAGAGGAGGTCCGATTCCAGGGAAGGAATCGGTAGCGTACAGGGAAGTATTCACAGCGCCTCCTCGCAGGCCTGTCGCCGGATCAGCTCCGAGCGGTGCTGCCAAAGACGATGCTCTTGCCCGCAATGCTATAACAAACAAGTTTTGAGGAAACCAACCGTGACCAAGATGGCTCCCGAACTGCCCATCGAAGTGGATAGCGAGACCGGCGTCTGGACCAGCGATGCCCTGCCCATGCTCTATGTGCCGCGCCACTTCTTTATCAATAACCATGTGGCCGTGGAGGAGGCGCTGGGCGCCGAGACGTACGCCGAGATCCTCTACCACGCCGGCTACAAGAGCGCCTGGCACTGGTGCGAGAAGGAGGCCGAGTGCCATGGCCTCGAAGGTGAGGCGGTGTTCGAGCACTACATGACGCGCCTCTCCCAGCGCGGCTGGGGCAAGTTCATCACCGAGGCCATCGACCTCGACGCCGGCACCTGCCGGGTGCGCCTGGAGCACAGCGCCTTCGTCTACCAACTGGGCAAGGTGGGTCGCAAGATCGAGTACATGTTCACCGGCTGGTTCGCCGGGGCCATGGACCAGATCCTCGCTGCCCGCGGCAGCGACCTGCGCACCGTCGCCGAGCAGACCCAGAGCGCCGCCGAAGAGGGCTGCGAGGTGGGCTATTTCGAGACCAAGCCGCTGACCGGCGCCGCCCGCTAAGCCCCGGGAACGAGGAGAGAGAACCATGGCATTCGACGCGATCTTCCAGCCGATCGAGATCGGCAAGCTCACCATCCGTAACCGGGTCGTCAGCACCGCCCACGCCGAGGTGCATGCCACCGACGGCGGCATGACCACCGACCGCTACGTCAAGTATTACGAGGAGAAGGCCAAGGGCGGCTGCGGCCTGTGCATCTGCGGCGGCTCCTCGGTGGTTTCCATCGACAGCCCCCAGGCTTGGTGGAGCTCGGTGAACCTCTCCACCGACCGCATCATCCCGCACTTCCAGAACCTTGCCGACGCCGTGCACAAGCATGGCGGCAAGATCATGATCCAGATCACCCATATGGGGCGCCGCTCGCGCTGGGACGGTTTCGACTGGCCGGCCCTGGTGTCGCCCTCCGGGATCCGTGAGCCTGTGCACCGCTCCACCTGCAAGACCATCGAGGAGGAGGAGATCTGGCGCATCATCGGCGACTTCGCCCAGGCTGCGCGGCGGGCCAAGGAAGGAGGGCTCGACGGCGTCGAGCTCTCCGCCGTGCACCAGCACCTGATCGATCAGTTCTGGAGCCCGCGGGTCAACAAGCGCGAGGACCAGTGGGGCGGCAGCTTCGAGGGGCGCATGAAATTCGGCCTGGAGGTGCTCAAGGCGGTGCGCGCCGAGGTCGGCGACGACTTCTGTGTTGGCATGCGCATCTGCGGTGACGAGTTCCATCCGGACGGCCTGTCCCACGAGGACATGAAGCAGATCGCCGCCTACTACGATGCCACCGGCCAGCTCGACTTCTTCGGCGTGATCGGCTCCGGCTGCGACACCCATAACACCTTGGCCAATGTCATTCCCAACATGTCCTACCCGCCGGAGCCTTTCCTGCACCTGGCGGCGGGCATCAAGGAAGTGGTCAGCGTGCCGGTGATCCACGCCCAGAACATCAAGGATCCCAACCAGGCTCAGCGCATCCTCGAGGGGGGCTATGTGGACCTGGTGGGCATGACCCGGGCGCATATCGCCGACCCGCATATCATCGCCAAGATCAAGATGGGTCAGATCGACCAGATCAAGCAGTGCGTGGGCGCCAACTACTGCATCGACCGCCAGTACCAGGGCCTGGACGTACTGTGCATCCAGAACGCTGCGACGTCCCGTGAGTATATGGGGCTGCCGCATATCATCGAGAAGAGTGAAGGCCCCAAGCGCAAGGTGGTGGTGGTGGGCGGTGGCCCCGGCGGCATGGAGGCGGCCAAGGTAGCGGCCGAGCGCGGCCATGACGTCACCCTCTTCGAGGCCGCGGAGGCCCTGGGCGGGCAGATCACCATCGCCGCCCAGGCCCCGCAGCGCGACCAGATCGCCGGTATCACCCGCTGGTATCAGCTGGAGCTGGCGCGCCTCAACGTCGACCTGCGCCTGGGCACCCGCGCCGACGAGGCGACCCTGCTCGACCTGCGTCCGGATATCGTGGTGCTGGCCACCGGCGGCCAGCCCTTCCTCAGCCAGTACCCGGAGTGGGGCTACACGGAGAATCCCGAGGAGAGCCTGGTGGTCAGCACTTGGGACGTGCTAAGCGGCAAGGTCGCCCCGGGTAAGAACGTGCTGATCTATGACGCCATCTGCGAATTCTCCGGCGTCTCGGCGGCGGACTATCTGGCCGACAAGGGCGCCAAGGTGGAGATCGTCACCGACGATATCAAGCCCGGCGCGGCGGTGGGCGGCACCACCTTCCCCACGTATTACCGCAGCCTCTACGAGAAGGAGGTGATCATGACCTCCGACCTGATGCTGCATAAGGTCTACCGCGAGGGCGACGGCCTGGTGGCGGTGCTCGAGAACGAGTACACCGGCGCCCTGGAGGAGCGGGTGGTGGACCAGGTGGTGGTCGAGAACGGCGTACGCCCCGACGAGAGCCTCTATTACGCCCTCAAGGAGCAGTCGCGCAACAAGGGGCAGCTGGACCTGGAGGCGCTATACGCCGCCCAGGCCCAGCCGTGCCTGAGCGAAGAGGGGGCAGAAGGCTTCCTGCTGTTCCGCCTGGGTGACTGCACGGCGCCGCGCAATACCCACGCGGCCATCTACGACGCGCTGCGGATCTGCAAGGACTTCTGACGGTGTACGTGATCTTGTGCAGCCCGAGGGCATGCTCAAGTCGCGCCTTCAGCGATTCGCCCGAGACGAGACGCCGCAACGCGGTTCTGCCGAAGGGACTCGGCAGAGGCGTGGGGGCCAGGGATGGCCCTTCCACGCCGTGACCGCAGGTTGCCAGTCGAGAGTCGGAATAGCGAACGCGTGGCGCGCTTGTGGATGGTCCTCGGCTGCCAGAGCCGACAAGGGATGGCTGACCCCGTCAGGCCGCTAACGTCAAACCACCACTTCTAGCCTGCGAGGTGAGCGAGATGCTCGAGACCCTGCTGCCGATACTTATCTTCGCCGCCCTGGGCCTGGCGGTGATCGGCGCCATTCGGCGCATACGCCTGTGGCGCCAGGGACGACCCGCCGCCGTGCCGCTGCTCAAGGGCCTGGCCGCACTGCCGCGCCGCTACCTGGTGGACCTGCACCATGTCGTAGAGCGCGACAAGATGATCTCCAATACCCACGTGGCCACCGCCGGTGGCTTCGTGGCCGCCGCCGTGCTGATGATCCTGGTGCATGGCCTGGGCCTGGCCCAGGGTGTGCTGGGCTGGCTGCTGCTGGCGGCCAGCGCCACCATGTTCGTGGGCAGCCTGTTCGTGGCCCGGCGTCGGCGCAACCCGCCTGCGCGGCTCTCCAAGGGCCCTTGGATGCGCCTGCCGAAGAGCCTGATGGCCTTCTCCCTGAGCGTCTTCGCCATTACCCTGCCGGCGGTGGGTATCCTGCCTGCCGACTTCGGGCACTGGCTGCTGGCGCTGGTCCTGGCCGCCGTGGTGGTCTGGGGCCTCGGCGAGATGGTCTTCGGCATGACCTGGGGCGGGCCCATGAAGCACGCCTTCGCCGGGGCGCTGCACCTGGCCTTCCACCGACGCGCCGAACGTTTTTCTACGAAAGGGGGGCAGGGCAACCGCTCCACCGGCCTCAAGGCGCTCAACCTGGACGACGAGGCGGCGCCGCTGGGCGTCGAGACGCCCGCCGACTTCACCTGGAACCAGCTGCTCGGCTTCGACGCCTGCGTGCAATGCGGTCGCTGCGAGTCGGTGTGCCCGGCCTTGGCCGCCGGCCAGCCGCTCAACCCCAAGAAGCTGATCCAGGACATGGTCGTTGGCATGGCCGGCGGCAGTAATGCGAACTATGCCGGCACCCCTTACCCTGGAAAGCCCACTGGTGAACATCACGGTAGCCCCCATGGGCCCATCGTGGCCCCTGATGCAACGACGGGCGGCAAGGCCCTAGTGGATGCCGAGACCCTATGGTCCTGCACCACCTGCCGCGCCTGCGTGGAAGAGTGTCCGATGATGATCGAGCACGTCGATGCCATCGTCGATATGCGTCGCCACCTGACCCTGGAGCGGGGCCAGACCCCCAACAAGGGGGCCGAGGTACTCGATAACCTGATCGCCACCGACAACCCCGGCGGTTTCGATCCGGGCTCGCGGTTGCACTGGGCGGCGGACCTCAACCTGCCGCTGATGGCCGACGTCAAGCAGGCCGAGGTGCTGCTGTGGCTGGGCGATGGCGCCTTCGATATGCGTAACCAGCGCACCCTGCGCGCCCTGGTCAAGATACTGCACGCCGCCGAAGTGGAGTTCGCGGTGCTGGGTACCGAGGAGCGCGACAGCGGCGACGTGGCGCGGCGCCTGGGTGACGAAGCGACCTTCCAGTCGCTGGCCAAGCGCAATATCGCCACCTTGTCGAAGTACCGCTTCCAGCGCATCGTCACCTGCGACCCGCACAGTTTCCACGTGCTGGGCAACGAGTACGGCGAGCTGGGCGGACCTGATTTCAATGCAAACTGGGAGGTCCGTCACCACAGCACCTTTATCGCCGAGCTGTATGATGCCGGCCGGCTGGCCTTCGCCCCCTGGAAGGGCGGTAGCGTCACCTATCACGATCCCTGCTATCTGGGCCGCTACAACGGCGAGTTTGATGCGCCGCGCAACGTGCTCAAGGCGCTGGGCATCGAGGTCAAGGAGATGGAGCGCTCCGGCTTCCGCTCGCGCTGCTGCGGCGGCGGCGGTGGGGCGCCGATCACCGATATTCCCGGCGAGCGGCGGATTCCCGATATGCGCATGAATGACGTCAAGGAGACCGGCTCAGAGCTGGTGGCGGTGGGCTGTCCCCAGTGCACCGCCATGCTCGAGGGCGTGGTGGATGCCACCGCCGAGGTGCGCGATATCGCCGAGCTGGTGGCCGACGCCCTGGTGGCGCGCCCTGCCGGCGAGGCGGTCGATGCAAGCCGCCGGTCCGCCGGCAAGACCACCGTCGAGGAGGTGCTCTGATGAGCGAGATTCGTCGTCGCGACCCACGCCGCGAGTGGATTGCCCGTAACCGCCTGCACCCAGAGCACGCCAGCGTGCTCGCCGAGCAGGGGGGCGCCGCCAGCGAGTGGCTGGGCCCCAACGGGGTGATTCGCAAGAACCCCCGCGCCATCGGCTTTATCGGCCCCAATGGCATCAAGCGCATCGACCGCAGCGGCGCCCAGCAGGGCGGCCATGCGGCGGGCGCGGCCCGTCAGGCGGCCCAGGATAGCCGTCGCCAGGTGGAGATTCCCGAACCGGCCTTCCTGGTGGCGGTGGTGCCGGAGCTCTCCGGCGGGCGGCTCTCCGGTCACGACAAGGACCTGCTGGGCCTGGCCCGGCGCCTGGCCGATGCCGACCCGGCGCGTCCCGGCGCCGTGTTGGCGGTGGTATTCGGCGAGCACAAGGAGGACGCCTTCGGCGAGGCGGGTATCGATCGCCTGCTGCACCTTCCAGGCGACGGCTACGCCGGCTTCGCCCCCGAGGCGCGGCTGGCGGCGCTCACCGCGGTGGAGCGCGAGCTGGCACCGCGCCACTGGCTGCTTCCCGACTCGCCGCTGGGCGGGGCCGACCTGGGCCGGCGCCTGGCGCTGCGCCTGAGTGAACGCCCCGCCACCGGCGTCTGGCACATCGAGCATGACGACCAAGCGCCGCTGGGTTGGCGCTGCACCGCCCGCGGCGCGGCGGAGAGCCTGGATATCCAGCGGCCCCTGCCGCGGGTCGCCCTGGCGCTGGCCGAGTGTGCCGAGCCGGTGGACGAGACCCGTCACGCCGCCGAGCCGGTGAGTCTGGTGGAGACCCTTCCCAGTGCCTTTTCGCGGATCGAGGACCTGGGGCAGGTGGCAGTGGACCCCGCTGGGGTGGCGTTGGCCGAGGCAGAGTTCATTGTCTCCGCCGGCAATGGCGTCAAGGACTGGGAGAGTTTCCATCATGCCGCCAAGGTGCTGGGAGCGACGGAAGGCGCCTCGCGGGTCGCGGTGGACGACGGTTTCATGGCCCGCGACCGTCAGGTGGGGGCCACCGGCACCTGGGTCACCGCCAGGGTCTACCTGGCGGTGGGCATCAGTGGCGCCATTCAGCACCTGCAGGGTATCCAGACCTGCGACAAGGTGGTGGCCATCAACCTCGACCCCGGATGCGACATGATCAAGCGCGCCGACCTGGCGGTGATCGGCGACAGCGCCGAGATCCTCGCCGCCCTGGTGGCCATGGTGGAACAGCAGCGAGGAGGGCAGCGCGATGCGGCCTGAGCAGCAGGGAATCGAGGTGGCGGTACTGGTCTCGGTGGGGCGTCACCCCATCACCGGGCGCGCCCGCCGCGCCGATCAGGATGCCCGGGGCCTGGAGATGGCCCTGGGCCTGGAGCACCAGCTGCCCGGCAGCCGGGTCAGCCTGTTGCATGCCGGCCCACGTAGCGAGGAGGGCGAAGCGGCGCTGCGCGGCTACCTGGGCATGGGGCTGGACACCCTGACCCTGCTGGAGCAGGCCGAGGGCAGCGATGCCATCCCGGCCCTGGCCGAGCACCTGGCCGCGGCGCCGCCGCAGTTGGTGATCACCGGGGCCCGGGCGGAGCGCGGCGAGGGCTCGGGGCTCCTGCCCTATGCCCTGGCCGAGCGCCTGGGCTGGCCGCTGGTCAATGGCCTGGCCGCGGTGGAGAAGGTCGAGAACGGCGTGGCGACCCTGCTGCAGGCCCTGCCCCGGGGCCAGCGGCGGCGCCTCAAGGTGCGCCTGCCGGCCATCGTCAGCGTGGATGCGGCGGCCCCGGCGGCGCGCCAGAGTGCCTTCGGCCCGGCTCGCCGGGCGGAGCTGGCGGCGACGGCGGTCTCCGCCGAGCCGGATCGTGAGCTGGCCGAGTGGCAGCTGGCCCCGGCCCGCAAGCGCCCCAAGCGACTGAAGATCGTCAAGGCCGCCTCGGCCCGGGATCGCTTCAAGGCCGCCGCCGCCAAGGCGGAGGGCGGCAGTGGCCAGGTGCTGGAGGGCGTCTCGGCGGAGCAGGGCGCCGAGGCGATCCTCAAGCTGCTGAATGAGGAGGGGGTGCTGCGCTGACGATGTGAGCGCCCCCTCATAACGCATAAACCCCGGTCTAGGCCGGGGTTTATGCGTTACGGCATTTGGCGTTGCGGTCAGGCCAGCCGCGCACCCGCAGGCTCGCGCAGCTCCTCGCGAAGCCCCTTGATCAGGCAGAAGGCCATGCCCAGCAGTACCAGGGTAAAGGGCAGGCCGGTGGCCACGGCGCCGGCCTGCAGCGCGCTCAGCGCGGTGCTGCCACCGCCGTAGAGCAGGATACCGGCGATCACCCCCTCGAGAACGGCCCAGAACACACGCTGGCCGCGGGGGGTGTCGGTCTTGCCACCGGCGGTGATGTTGTCGATCACCAGCGAGCCGGAGTCCGACGAGGTAATGAAGAAGATCAGTACCAGCAGGATCGCCAGGCTGGAGGTCAGGGTGGTCAACGGCAGATGCTCGAACATCTGGAACATTGCCAACGAGACATCGCTGATACCATCGGCCAGGGCGCCGACACCGGCAGCCGACTGGTTAAGGGCGGTGCCGCCAAAGGCGCTCATCCACACCAGCGTGACCAGGGTCGGCACCAGCAGCACGGCAACCAGGAACTCACGCACCGTACGGCCGCGGGAGACCCTTGCGATGAACATGCCGACGAAGGGTGACCAGGAGATCCACCAGGCCCAGTAGAACACCGTCCAGCCGTGGTACCAGGTGGTGTCGTCGCGGCTGACCCAGTTGGAGAGTGGCACGACATGACTCACATAGGCTAAGGCGGTGCTCCACAGGTTGTTGACGAACAGCAGCACGCCGCCGGTGACGACCACGAAGGTGAGCAGCGCCAGGGCGATCACCATGTTGATGTTGGAGAACAGCTTGACGCCGCCGTCGATGCCGCGCCACACCGAGAACAGCGCCACGGCGGTAACCGCCACGATGATTGCCAGTTGGGTGCCGATGGTATTGGGTATATCGAACAGGTAGTTGAGACCGCCCGCCGCCTGGGAGGCACCGAAGCCCAGCGAGGTGGCCAGGCCGAAGATGGTGGCCAGCACCGCGACGATGTCGATGAAGTGGCCAAACCAGCCGCGCACCCGCTCACCGAGGATCGGCGTGAAGGCAGAGCGCAGGGTCAACGGCAGGCCGCGATTGTAGGCAAAGAAGGCCAGTGAGAGGCCCACCACGCCATAGATCGCCCAGGGGTGAAGGCCCCAGTGGAACATGGTGGCACCGATCGCCGCGCTGGCCCCGGCTGGGGTGTGCGCTTCGGCATTGAGCGGGGTGCCGTACCAGTCGGTGTAGTAGGCCACCGGCTCGGCCACGCTCCAGAACATCAGGCCGATGCCCATTCCCGCGGCGAACAGCATGGCGAACCAGGAAGTGGTCGAATACTCCGGCCGGGCCTGGCTGCCACCCAGGCGAATGCGTCCTACCGGCATGGCAATCAGCGCCAGGCACAGCAGCACGAAGAGGTTGCCGGCGATCATGAACAGCCAATCGAAGTACTCGATCGACCAGCCGCGGGCGGCGCTTAGGTGGCTGTTGGCGGCGTCGGGATAGATCAGGGCATAGAGGATGAAGGCTAGGATGGCCAAGGCCGAGAGAGGAAAGACGGGATGATGGAAGTCCATCCCCAGCACCTGGGTATTGTCTTGCCCAGGCGACAGGATAGGCGCCTCGTCATGGTTCATGGGGTTACCTCGGTGGTTGTTATTGGTGTCTCTTGCTTACAGCCGGTTGTGACGAAATACCGGGCTAACCATTGTTATGCTCACCGAGGGGTAGCAGTGTCGTGAAAGCGACCTGTGGTTGTCTTGATCGGTCTTGTGTAAGGCAATGCCGCGCACGGCTAGGGCGTGTTGGTGCAAACGCGATCTACTGACGCAGGGCCAGGCGGGTTCCGGGCGTCTCGGCACGCCCGGCGATCAGGTGTCAGGGGGTAGCCAGGATCACGATGGCGAGGCAACGCTCACAATGCAGTTGCGCCCCGCATGCTTGGCGCGATAGAGCGCCTTGTCGGCCTGCTCCAGCAGTTGGGTGGCGGTCTGTTCGTGATAGCCCACCACGCCTGCCGACAGCGTAATGCTCAGCCGCTCATCGGTGAGAGGGGCGTTGGCCAACGTATGGCGGACTCGCTGCATGGCCTGCTCGGCCCCAGCGGTGTCGACGCTGGGCATCACTGCCAGGAACTCTTCGCCCCCCAGGCGTATGACCAGATCGCTCTCGCGAAGCTGGTGTTTGACCAATGCTGCCAGTTGACGCAGTACCTCGTCGCCGACGGCATGACCGTGGCGGTCATTGACCTGCTTGAAGTGATCCAGGTCGAACAGGGCAATGCACAGCTCGACCCCGTAGCGGTTGCTGCGATGCATCTCCTCGCTGAGTCGGTCCAGGCCGGCGCGGCGGTTGAGCAGGCCGGTCAACTCGTCGTGGGTCGCGAGGTAGGTCAGGCGCTGATTCATCTCCTCCAGATCGCGTTCGAGCTGCTTGCGGGCGGTGATGTCAACCACGAAGGTCACCTTGCGCGGTCGCCCGTCATCGCCGTGAATTCTCACCGCGTCGGCCAGAATGGTGCGAACCTCGCCGTCCTTGCGTTTTACCTCCCACTCGCCGCGTAACTCGCGAGTTTCATCGCCG
The DNA here is from genome assembly GCF_900102875.1 of Franzmannia pantelleriensis. Lineage (GTDB taxonomy): Bacteria > Pseudomonadota > Gammaproteobacteria > Pseudomonadales > Halomonadaceae > Franzmannia > Franzmannia pantelleriensis. Next base: position 188,301 of record NZ_FNGH01000010.1, on the reverse strand, counting down.
CGGATAAAGCGCCGATGTAACTCATCCATGTAGTGCTGGTTGGCTGTCGGCACCACCATAGTGAATGACTCGCCGAGCAGCTCTTCCTGGTCGTAGCCGTAGAACTCGCAGTAGGTCGGGTTGACCATCTCGAAACGGCCGTCGGGATCGGTAATGCAGATGCCTACCGGGGCGGCCTCGATGACTCGCTGAGTGTTGCGCTGACTGCGGGTCAGCCGCTCCAGCCAGGCCTGCTCGCGTTGCTGCTCCCGTTGTGGATCAACCATGCGGCGTGCTGCCACGCTGCTGAACGACGCGGCGCAGGTCGAGCAGCTTTTCACTCAAGGAATGCTGGCAGAGCGACTCCAGGGCTGGGCGCGCAAAGTAGAAGCCCTGCTGGCGCTGGATGCCCTGACGGGCCAGCCACAGGGCCTCTTCGCGGGTCTCGACGCCCTCGGCGATCAGGCCGATATCGAGCTCTTTGGCGAGGCCGTGCACCGCGCGCAGGATGGCCTGCCGACGACAGTCCTGGTCGCAGCCCATGACCAGCTCTCGATCGATCTTGAGCTTGTCGGGGCGCAGGTCGGTAAGCAGGTCCAGGTTGGCGTAGCCGTTGCCGAAATCGTCGATGGCGGTGGTGAAGCCCATGCTGCGGTAGGCGTCGATGATGCCGCGCAGGTGTTGGCGGTCCTTGACCAGCTCGGTCTCGGTGATTTCGAAGACGATCCGATCCGTCGGCCAGCCGACCCGCTCCGAGACCTCCAGTGTGGCCTGGATGCACGCCTGGGGCTCATACACGGCGTTGGGCAGGAAGTTGATTGATAGACGCTCCTGCATGCCCAGACGGCTGGCGAGTTCGATGGCCTTGACCCGACAGGCCTGATCGAAGCGATACATCAGGTCATCGGTGACCTTGGAGATAATGCTGTAGGCCGATTCGCCGCCGGGGCCGCGCACCAGGGCCTCATAGGTAACAACGCTGGCGGACTCGATGTCGACGATCGGCTGGAAAGCCATCGTGAAATCGAAGGGAAGGGGAATGTCGCAGCGCCCGCACTGGCTGTCGACCCTGGCACAATGACCCATAAGCGTTTCCTGTTCTCTTGCCGATCTGATAATAAGGTTAGACGACTATTGCCTATATTATCGGCTCATCTCGCCGGGACTTTAGGCGCGCTCTTGGCTACCTTCGGTTTGCCTTTGACGGTCATCACCACGCCGCTCAGTGCGATCGCCATGCCCAGCAGGGCAATCGGTGGCAGTCTCTCCCCGAACAGCCACCAGGCTTCCAGGGCGGTTACCGGCGGCACCAGATAGAACAGGCTCGCCACTCGCGACGCTTCGCCGCGCTTGATCAGCGCCATCAGCAGCAGGATCGCGGCAATCGACAGGATGCACACCAGCCAGGCCAATGTCAGCATGAAGGTCGGCGTCCAGTCGATCTGGCGCTGCTCGAACAGCAGCGCGGCGACCCCGAGCAGCGCCCCGGCGGCCAGGTACTGCACGACCGTACCCGAGAGCAGTGGCATCGCGGTGCAGAAGCGCTTCTGGTAGAGGGTGCCGCAGGCGATCCCCAGCAGTGCTACCGCGACTGACAGCAGGGCAGGCAGACCGAAGCCCTGGAACAGCGCCGCTCCGGGATCGAGTTTGCTGCCCAGCACCAGCGTGATCCCCACCAAGCCTAACGCCAGCCCCAGCCACTGCCAGTGCGTCAGCCGCTCATCGAGCAGCGGTCCGGCCAGGGCGGCAGTGAGCAGCGGCTGCAGGCCCACCAGCAGCGAGGCCAGCCCCGCCGGCATGCCGAGGTAGATACCGTAGAAAACCCCGCCCAGATAGGCGCCATGCACCAGCAGGCCACTGATGGCGATGTGGCCCCACTGCCTGCCGCCTTGCGGCCAGTCGCCCTTGAGCAGCATGACCAGCGGGATCAGCAGCGCCAGGGTCAGCACGAAGCGCACGAACAGGAAGGTGAAGGGCTCGGCATAAGGCAGGCCGTACTTGGCGCCGATAAAGCCGGTACTCCACAGCAGCACGAACAGGATAGGCATCGCAGCAAGGGCCAGGCGGGTAGAGCGTTGGGCGGACATCAATGGATTCCTTGTTCCCACGGACGGGCGATAAGTCGACCCAAGAGACTACGCCTTGGCTGCAGTGGCGAAAAGCATTCTGCATTCGCCGGGCTTGCTCCGCGCAACGTGACAGCTGACGCTTGTTGATAATCTGTATCATCTTGGAGGTAAGTCATCGACGCAACCGGCCTGAGAAGGGGGCTAACAGGTTGGTCGTGCCTCGCATGTCTCTCTGTGGATACTTTTGTAACAGATGTGGCAATCATTTGTTTCTTTCTGTTACCTGAAAAGTTTGAACCCTCATGGGACACGGTCGTCACAGTGGAGCACATACTCAAGCAAAATCCCTGGAGGTATTGATATGCAACGGATGACTGCCCTGTTCTCTGCCGCGCTGCTGACTGCCGGCCTGATGTCTGCTCAGGCAGCTTTCGCTCAGGACCCCGCCCAAGATCCCGCAGCGGCGCCGGAGCAGCAGGCGGTACCCGCTCAGGATTTCTCCGATCAGGAGCTTCAGCAGTTTGCCGATGCTTCTCAGGAAATCGCCATGATTTCTCAGGAGTACACCGAGCGCCTGCAGGGGGCTGAAGACGAAGCGACCCAGCAGGAAGTCCGCATGGAAGCCAATGACCGCATGGTCGAAGTCGTGGAAGACAGCGGTCTGGATGTCGATACCTTCAATGCGATCGGCCATACCATCCAGCAGGACCCGGAAATGATGCAGCGCGTTCAGGAAATGGCTGAACAGTCGTAAGCTGCACATCGCGTCGACTCCCATCGACAATGTGAGCGTCAAGGGCCGCCAAGCGCGGCCCTTGGCGTATCTGGACGACGCCTTGGTCGCTCATGGCGACGTCGGTCGCGTGGCGACTTTACAGGGGACGCTGGGCATATCAGACTTCAGCCAATAACGCCGGGCCGGGAGTGGACATGGACATCGAACTGCTGGAAATTCGCGAGCAGCTGGCCCGCTTCGCCCCCTTTGATAGCCTCAGCGATGAGCATCTCGACAGCGTGGCGGGGCGCATTGAAGTTGCTTACTTCAAGGCCGGCAGCGATATCCTGCGACTCGACGATCCCGTCGAGGATCTTTACTACATCCGCAGTGGCGCGGTAGAAATCTACTGGCGCAACGGGGAGCTTTTCAATCGCCTCAGTGAAGGCGATATCTTTGGCCATTTCAGCCTGCTGCGTAACCGCAAGGTGCGCTTTCCCGCCAAGGCCCTCGAAGACACCCTGATCTACTTCATTCCTGGCGATGTTTTCCACGAGCTGTGCGAGCACGATGAGCACTTTGCCGACTTCGTCGAGTTTGGGCGGCCGCGGTTAAAAGCGGCGGTAGAAGAGCAGCACAAGAGCAACGACATGATGATGACGCGGGTGCGCAAGCTGGTGTCGCGCTGCCCGTTGATGGTCGAAGAGAGTGCCAGCGTGCAGCAGGTAGCACGGCAAATGAACGAGGAAAACGTCTCCTCGGCGCTGGTGCTGTCGACCGACGAGGGCGACCCGCGCTATCAGTTCAGCGATCCCAACGGTCAGTCCTGGACGCTGCAGGGCATCGTCACCGACCAGGATCTGCGTAACCGGGTGCTGGCCGAGGGGCGCAGTGTGTCGACCCCGGTTGGTGAGATCGTCAGTTCGAAGTTGATCAGCGTGCAGTCGGACAAGTCGGTGCATGAGGCAATGCTGGCGATGCTGCGCAACAACGTGCACCATCTGCCGGTGCTCTATCGGCGCCGACCCATGGGGGTGCTGCACCTCTCCGATATCATTCGCTACGAGACCCACAGCAGCCTCTACCTGGTCAGCAACATCTTCCATCAGCCCGATGCGATGGGACTAGCAAGACTCAAGCCGGATGTGCGCGAGGCCTTCGTGAGGATGGTCGAGGAGGGCGCCAACTCGCACATGGTCGGCTCGGCGCTGTCGACCATCGGCCGCAGTTTCACCCGCCGCCTGCTCGAACTCGCCGAAGAGGAACTGGGGCCACCGCCGGTGCCCTACTGCTTCATGGCACTGGGCTCGATGGCGCGTAACGAACAGAGCATCGTCACCGATCAGGACAACGCGCTGATTCTCGACGACAGCTTCGACCCGGCGCGGCACGACGACTATTTCGCGACCCTGGCCAAGCGCGTCAGCGATGGTCTCGACGCCTGTGGCTACCCCTACTGTAAGGGGGACGTCATGGCCACCAACCGCCAGTGGCGTCAACCGCTGTCGGTATGGAAGGGCTATTTCAGCGACTGGATCGACCAGCCGCGGCCGGAGCACTTGCTGCACAGCTCGATCTTCTTCGATCTCGACAGCGTGCACGGCGAGGAGGCCTTCGTTGAGCAGCTGCAGGACCTGGTGGCGAGCAAGGCCTCGCAGAGCCCGCTGTTTCTGGCTGCCATGGCGCGTAACGCGCTGGGGCGTACGCCGCCGCTGGGATTCTTCCGCACCTTCGTGATGGAGAAGGACGGCAAGCAGAACAACACCATCAATATCAAGCGGCGTGGCACGGCGCCGATGGTCGACCTGATACGCGCGCATGCCCTGGCCTGCGGCTCGCGGGCGCAGAACAGCTTCGAGCGCCTCGACGATATCGCCAACACGCAGCTGCTGCCGGCCGGAACCGGCGACAAGATCCGCTACGCCTTCGAGTTCATGTCCATGGTGCGTATCCGTCACCAGGCCATCGACCTGCAGGAGGATCAAGAGCCCGACAATAACATCGCCCCGAGCAATGTCTCCGACAGCGAGCGCCACCACCTCAAGGACGCCTTTCAGCTGCTCAGCAACGCCCAGAAGTTTCTCAAGTTCCGCTATCCCATGCCGTCGCGGCGCTGATCGGCATGCTGTCACTTCCGATGTTCAAGCGTCCTGCACCGGTCTGGCCAGACTATCTGGCGCGCCGTGCCGGAGAAGCCCGTGACCCGCGGCTGGCCGAACTCTTCGCGGCCACCAGTCAGTTGACGCCGGAGATGCCAATCGGCGAGGCGCCAATGGTGGCCATGGATATGGAGACCACCGGTCTCGATGAGCGCCGTCACGCCATCGTCAGTATCGGCCTGGTGCCGTTCAGCCTTGGCCGTATTCGGCTTGCCGAGCGGCGCTACTGGGTGGTGCGTCCACCGCGGCCGCTGGTGCGCCAGTCGGTGGCATTTCACCGTATCACCGACTCCGAGATCGAGCACGCGCCGGACCTCGATGAGATCCTCGACGCGCTGCTGGCCGCTCTGGCCGGGCGCCTGGTGGTGGTTCACTACCGGCATATCGAGCGGCCCTTTCTGGATGCGGCAGTGCAAGCGCGACGCGGCGAGAGTCTGCGTTTCCCGATGATCGATACCATGTCGCTGGAAGCACGCATTCACCGACAGTCGCTGTGGGCGCGCTTTCGTCGCTGGATAGGGCGTCCGCCAGTGTCGATTCGTTTGCATAACAGCCGTGAGCGCTATGGCTTGCCGCCGTATCAGAGTCATCATGCACTGATCGATGCGCTGGCCACTGCCGAGCTGCTACAGGCGCAGATCGCTGCCCGCCATCAGCCAGACACGCCGATCAGTCAGCTCTGGAGCTGACTGCACTAGACGCAAGAAGGCGGCCCTTGGGCCGCCTTCTTGCGTTGGGTTGGAGACTGTTCAGGACGCGCGTGGTTCGCTCATCAGCCCTTTGACGATGGCGTAGCAGCCCACCAGCAGCACCACGGTGAAGGGCAGGCCGGTGGAGATCACCGCGGCCTGCAGTGCCGCCAGGCCGCCGCCCAGCAGCAGCGCGATGGCAATGGCACCCTCGATGATGGCCCAGAAGATACGCTGGGGCTTAGGTGCGTCGACCTTGCCGCCGGCAGTGATGGAGTCGATCACCAGTGAACCGGAGTCCGACGAGGTGATGAAGAACACGATCACCAGCGTGATGGCGATGAAGGAGGTGATCTCGGTCAGCGGCAGGCCGCCCAGCATCACGAACAGCGCATCGGCCTCGCCCTCGAAGGTGCCGGCGAGCAGCTGTTCGATACCGGCGCTGCCAAAGGACGTCATCCACAGCACCGAGACCAGCGACGGCACCAGCAGCACGGCGATCAGGAATTCGCGAACGGTACGGCCGCGAGAGACCCGTGCGATGAACATGCCGACGAACGGCGACCAGGAGATCCACCACGCCCAGTAGAAGGCGGTCCAGCCCTGGCTGAAGTTGGCGTCTTCACGGCCAAAGGGATTGGACAGCGCCGGCAGGTTGACCAGGTAACCCATCAGGTTCTGAAAGAAGCCGGTCGCGATCATCAGCGTCGGGCCGACGAGGATCACGAACGCCAGCAGCAGAAACGCCAGGCCCATGTTGAGCTGGGAGAGGCGTTGCACACCCTTGTCCACACCTAGCAGGATGGACACCATGGCGACGATGGTAATGCCCACGATCAACAGCACCATGGTGGTGTTGGTGTCAGGAATACCGAACAGGTCGTTGAGCCCGTTAGTGGCCTGTTCGGCGCCCAGACCGAGTGAGGTGGCCAGACCGAACAGCGTGGCGAACACCGCCAGGATATCGATCACATGCCCAGGCCAGCCCCACACGCGCTCACCCAGGATCGGGTAGAAGATCGAGCGCATGGTCAGCGGCAGGCCCTTGTTGAAGGAGAAGAGCGCCAGCGCCAGTGCCACTACGGCGTAAATGCCCCAGGGGTGCAGGCCCCAGTGGAAGATGGTGGCGGCCATGCCCAGCGCAACGGCGCCGGCCTCGTCGCCTTCGGCGCCGCCCAGCGGCGACCAGTCGGTCCGTGCACCGTTCTCGGTGGCCACGCCTCCCATGGCGGACTGGAAGTGGTCCATGGGCTCCGAGACGCCGAAGTACATCAGACCGATGCCCATACCGGCGGCGAACAGCATGGCAAACCAGCCAGCGTAGCTGAAATCAGGCGTAGCATCCTGCCCGCCAAGCCGCACCTTCGCCAGGGGCGTGAAAATAAGAATGATCGAGAGCAGGACGAATATATTGGCGGATAGCAGGAAGAACCAGGCCATGTTGCTGGTCAGGAAGCCGAAGGTTGCATTGAACAGCGGCGCCACCTGATCTTGCAGGGCCAGGGTGATGATCACGAAGAACAGCACTACGATCGACGAGACCATGAACACCTTGCTGTGCAGGTCTACGTTGATCCCTAGCGGGGAGGCGCTGATGTTGTCCTGGCCGATCACATAGTCGGTATCGATCAGATTGGCTGGACCCTCAGGGGCGGGAATGCCTTCGGAGCTCTCTTGCCGCTCTTTGGCAGAGGGGTCTTGAGAATTCTTATCCACTGCGAAATCTCCGTTGTGCGAATGTTGTGATAGCTCACCCTATTATTGTGACGGTTTGCCAGTGAATTGCCAGGTAAGTGGTGCATTTGGCCAAGATTGGCACCTACGTCGACGGCATTATGGGGCATGGCGTAGGGTGTCGATATCGTCGATACGACCTCGCCGTATCCGCGGGCCATCAGACGCAGACAGGCCCGCCGAAGGGCGGGCCCGTAGGGTGGCATTGAGCCAAATGGGCATCAGTTGTTGACGGTTTCGTCTACCGTATCGCCGATGCTTTCGGCCCCTTCGCGGGTGCGCTGCCAGGCGCTTTGGGCGCCTTCACGGGTGGCTTCCCAGGCCTCGGCGGCATTTTCGCGCGCCTGATCCCACCAATCCCGGTTATACTCGGGCAGCTCATCGAGCTCTTCTGCGGTGGCATCGACATAGACGCGATGTACGGTATCACCGTCCTCGTCGGTCTCGGTTTCCAGTCGGTAGTGATCGTTGTCCAGAACGATATCGCGACCGCCCAGACCCAACGTGGCACCGGTTTCGATGACGATGGCCTGCACGCTCATGTCGTCGTCGAGCAGGATGTCTTCGACATCGCCGATACGTTCATCGGGGGCGCTGTCCAGATAGACGTTGGCGTCCATGATGGCGTCGGCCGAGTAGAGCCCCTCGATATCCGCCTGAGCGTTGCTGGCCAATGCCAAGCCGCCAGCGAGAGAAATGCTGAGTGCGAGTGTGGTCTTGCGCATGCTGTGATCTCCTCGATAGTCCTTTCGTGGTGTCACCATAATCGGGCCGGCTATAACGCGGCGGCCCAGTCATTCGCGCGCTTTTCTGCTTCTTCCTTGGTGATGCCGTACTTGGTTTGCAGTTTGCCGATCATCTGATCCTTTTTACCGGCGATCTGATCGAGTTCGTCGTCCGTCAGCTCGCCCCAGTTCTCGCGGGCTCTACCTCTGACTTCCTTCCAGCGTCCTTCTATCTGGTCCCAATTCATGGCAGTTCCTCCTTGTGGTTGCCAATGCCAGTCTCGATAGCGCGTTCCCCGACGTCGTTTTCAGGGACATGCTCGCCGTGTGTGGCGAACATAGCGACTATGCTATGTGACAGACTGGCTGTGACGGCGCATCCTTTCTGTGACGTGCACCAGTAAAGGTAATGCCGATCCACGGAACTTCAATGCCGGGATAACAAATCGTTTCATTTTTACCCGTGCCATTGATACGACAATGAGTGATACAACCACAACGAGCCCGCCCATGACCGAGACTTCCACGATCCCCGTGCGTCGCTTCCGCGCCACGCCGCGTGGCCGCGAGCTTGCCCCCGAGTCGCTGGCGGCGCTGCGGGCGCTGATCGGCGACGAGCGCGATACGCCGGCCCTGCAGCGTCACGACCTGTTGATCGAGCACCTGCACGTCATCCAGGACCACCACGGTTTTCTGTCGATGGCCGATCTGCGTGCGCTGGCGGCCTACATGAATCTGCCCATGGCGTCGGTCTATGAGACCGCCACCTTTTACGCACATTTCGATGTCATCCACGACGATCAGGCAGCGCCGCCGGCGGTGACGATCCGCGTCTGCGACTCGCTCTCCTGCCAGCTGGCCGGTGCGGCGGCGCTGCAGGGCGAGCTCGAGACTGGCGCCGACCCGTCTCAGGTGCGGGTGCTGCGAGCGCCCTGCATGGGGCGCTGCGAGAGCGCCCCGGTGGTCGAAGTGGGCCACCGTCATGTGCTGCACGCCAGCCGCGAGGCGGTGGAGGCGGTGGTCGATACCGGCCACTTTCATCCTGAAGCCGTCGACTGGCAGCGGCTGGACGCTTATCGCAGCGAGGGTGGCTATCGGCTGCTGCAGGCTTGCCGTGACGGCGAGATAGCAGTAGACACCCTGATGCAGACCCTCGAGGCGGCCAATCTACGCGGACTGGGCGGCGCCGGCTTCCCGACGTTCAAGAAGTGGACCTTCGTTCGTCAGGAAGCCGGGCCACGCTACTGCGCGATCAACGCCGACGAGGGCGAGCCCGGTACCTTCAAGGACCGCTACTACCTTGAGCGTGACCCGCACCGTTTCCTCGAGGGTGCGCTGGTCAGCGCCTGGGCGGTGGAGGCCGAGGCACTCTACATCTACCTGCGCGACGAATACCCCGGCCTGCACCGCGTGCTCCACGAGGCAATTGCCGAGCTCGAGGCCGCCGGCCTGGTCAGCCCCGGCTACGTGGTGATGCGGCGCGGCGCCGGCGCCTATATCTGCGGCGAAGAGTCGGCGATGATCGAATCGCTAGAGGGCAAGCCCGGCAAGCCGCGCCACAGGCCGCCGTTTGTCGCCCAACGCGGCCTGTTCGACCGCCCGACCCTGGTCAACAACGTCGAGACGGTCTACTGGATCCCGCTGATCTGGCAGCGCGGTGCCGAGTGGTTCGCCGGCCATGGCCGCCACGGCCGCAGCGGCCTGCGCAGCTTCTCGCTCTCTGGGCGGGTCAAGCGCCCCGGGGTGCACCTGGCCCCGGCGGGGATCACCCTCGCGGAACTGGTCGAGGAGTACGGCGGCGGCATGCTCGACGGCCATCGTCTCGCTGCCTACCTACCCGGTGGCGCATCCGGCGGCATTCTGCCGGCCAGCAAGGCGAATATCCCACTCGACTTCGACACCCTGCAGGCCGAGGGCTGCTTCATCGGCTCCGCCGCGGTGATCGTGCTGTCGGACCAGGACGACCTGCGCAGTGCTGCCAGCAACCTGCTGGCCTTCTTTGCCGACGAGTCCTGCGGCCAGTGCACGCCGTGCCGGGTCGGCACCGAGAAGATGCTGACCCTGCTCGAGCGCGACGAGTGGCACGCCGCCGATCTGGAGCGGCTGTCCCAGGTCATGATGGACGCCTCGATCTGCGGCCTCGGCCAGGCAGCGCCCAACCCGGTGCTGGGGCTGCTCAAGGATTTCCGCGAGGAACTGGCGGCGCAACAGATCATCGTCAAGGGCTGAGGAGGGCACCATGACAGAGCAGACATTTACCCTGACCCTCGATGGCGCCGAGGTCACCGCCCACGCCGGCGAGACGCTGTGGCAGGTCGCCAAGCGCGCTGGCGAGAGCATTCCCCACCTCTGCTACAAGGACACTCACGGCTACCGTGCCGACGGCAACTGTCGCGCCTGCATGGTCGAAATCGACGGCGAGCGGGCGCTGGCGGCGAGCTGCCTGCGCCAGGCCACGCCGGGCATGGTGGTCAAGAGTGCCAGCTCCGAGCGTGCGCGCCTCTCCCGTGAGGCGGTGATGGAGCTGTTGATCGCCGATCAGCCCGAGCGCGAGGCGAGTCCCGACCGCGCCAGCCACTTCTGGGCGATGGCCGACCAGTTGGCCATCGACGCCGCGGCGGTGCGCGAGTGGCTGCCGTCGCGCAGCGAGCGCGACGCGCCCACGGTGCATCACGTCGCCGCGCGGGACACCGCCTTGCCGCACGCCGCGGGCCATGACGCCAGCCACTCGGCCATGAACGTCAACCTGGACGCCTGCATCGAGTGCAACCTGTGCGTGCGTGCCTGCCGCGAGGTACAGGTCAACGACGTCATCGGCCTGGCTCACCGCGGCGCGGCGTCGAAGATCGTCTTCGACTTCGACGATCCCATGGGTGAGAGCACCTGCGTGGCCTGCGGCGAGTGCGTTCAGGCTTGCCCTACCGGGGCGCTGATGCCGGCCACGCTGATCGACGCCGCGGGCCGCGGCGACTCGACGGTGGCCGATCGCCAGGTCGACTCGGTGTGCCCCTACTGCGGGGTGGGCTGCCAGCTCACCTATCACCTCAAGGACGACGAGATCCTGTTCGTCGAGGGCCGCGACGGGCCGTCCAATCACAATCGACTCTGCGTCAAGGGCCGCTACGGCTTCGACTACCCGCGCCATCCATCGCGGCTGACCACGCCGCTGATTCGCAAGCCCGGTGTCGCCAAGGGGCTCGACCCCGACTTCGATCCGGCCCAGCCACTCAGCCACTTTCGCGAGGCGAGCTGGGAGGAGGCGCTGGACGCCGCCGCTGGCGGTCTCACGGCGCTCAAGGCCGAGCATGGCCCGGCTTCGCTGGCTGGTTTCGGCAGCGCCAAGTGCTCCAACGAAGAGGCCTGGCTGTTCCAGAAGCTGGTGCGCACCGGCTTCGGCTCCAACAACGTCGACCACTGCACCCGGCTATGCCACGCCAGCTCGGTGGCGGCGCTGATGGAGTGCATCGGGTCTGGCGCGGTCACCGCCTCCTTCATGCAGGCCGAACAGGCCGACGTGGTGATCCTCACCGGCTGCAATCCCACGGTGAACCACCCGGTGGCGGCGACCTTCTTCAAGCAGGCCGCCAAGCGCGGTACCAAGCTGATTGTCATCGACCCGCGTGGCCAGGCGCTGGGCGCCTACGCGCATCAGACCCTGCGCTTCACCCCAGGCAGCGATGTCTCGCTGTTCAACGCCATGCTCAACGTCATCGTCAGCGAAGGGCTGTACGACCAGGCCTATATCGATGCCCACACCGAGGGCTTCGAGGCGCTCAAGGCCCACGTCGCCGAGATGACGCCGGAGGCCATGGCGCCGCACTGTGGCGTCAGCGCCGAGGAGATCCGCCAGGTGGCGCGGGAGTACGCCACCGCCGAGCGAGCGATGATCTTCTGGGGCATGGGCATCTCCCAGCACACCCACGGCACCGACAACGCCCGCTGCCTGATCTCGCTGGCGCTGGCTTGCGGGCAAACCGGGCGTCCCGGCACCGGCCTGCACCCACTGCGTGGCCAGAACAACGTCCAGGGCGCCTCGGACGCCGGCCTGATCCCGATGGTTATGCCCGACTACCAGCCGGTCTCTGACGCTCAGGTGCGCAGCGCCTTCGAGGAGCTGTGGAATACCGAACTGGACGCCGAGCCGGGCCTCACCGTGGTCGAGATCATGGAAGCGATCCATGCCGGTACCATTCGCGGCATGTATATCCAGGGCGAGAACCCGGCCATGTCCGACCCCGACCTCGACCACGCCCGGGCGGCCCTGGCCAAGCTCGAGCACCTGGTGGTGCAGGATCTGTTCGTTACCGAGACCGCCCAGTTCGCCGACGTGATCCTGCCCGCCTCGGCGTGGCCGGAGAAGGACGGCAGTGTCACCAACACCAATCGCCAAGTGCAGCTGGGCCGGGCCGCCATGCCGCTGCCCGGGGATGCCAAGCCCGACTGGTGGATCATCCAGGAGATCGCCCGGCGCTTCGATCTGGGCTGGGACTACACCCACCCCCGCGAGGTGTTCGCCGAGATGCAGCGTGGCATGCCGTCGCTGGACCATATCAGCTGGGAGCGCCTCGAACGCGAGGGCTCGGTGACCTACCCGTGCCCGGCGGATGACGCCCCGGGGGCCGACGTGGTGTTCAGCGACGCCTTCCCTACCGCTGACGGGCGGGCGCGGTTCAGCCCCACCGTGCCGCTGCCGCCGGACGAGCCCATCGACGGCGACTACCCCACGGTGCTGACCACCGGTCGCCAGCTGGAGCACTGGCACACCGGCTCGATGACCCGGCGCGCCAAGGTGCTCGACGACCTCGAGCCCGAGGCGGTGGCCAGCGTGGCGCCCGGCGAGCTGCGCCGGCTGGGCTTGAAGCCTGGTGACGCCTTGACCATCACCACCCGGCGCGGGTCGATCACCCTGCGCACCCGGGCCGACATGCTGATGCCCGAGGGCATGGTGTTCGTGCCGTTCTGCTATGCCGAGGCGGCGGCCAATGTGCTGACCAACCCGGCGCTGGACCCCTACGGCAAGATCCCGGAGTTCAAGTATGCCGCCTGTCGGCTGACGGTCGCCCAGGCGATCCCGGCCTAGCGTGGTAGCTGGAGGCTGAGTGCAAACGTGGAGGAGAGGAGGGCCATACCATGATGATTGTCGATCTGATTGATGGGGACGACTTTCGCCAGCGGCTGGTGGCGCTGGGCGTGCAACTACCCGAGGGCGCCTGCCCCGAGACCTGTGCCCGCCTGACCAGACGCATGCAGCGCGAGGTCGGGGTGCCGGGGTTGGAGGCCGAAATCGACGCGCTGATGCAGCAGCGCGAGGTCATGCTGCCATCGGTGCGACGCGCCATCGAGGATATTCTCCAGGCGCGCTAGCCATTGCGACCCATGTGTCATTTTTCGCCACTCCCGGCCCCTTTAGAGGGGTCGGGTAGGCGTCTTGGTGAGGTGTCGCCATCTTTCTAATCTGCTGTTTTTACAGGCTTAAAATCGACTTTTTTGCCGATTGGCGCGCTGCGTGCTTGATGTTGGCTGACACTCAGCAATCGTCAGGAGACAAGGATGAACACTCGCAGCAAGGCAAGTCGCAAGTTCATGGCCGCCACGTCGATTGCCGCCATGCTATTGGGCAGCCTGGCACTGACGGGCTGTGGCAATGGTGACGATATGCCGCCGATGGATGATGACCCGGCAATGGATCAGCCCATGGACGAGCAGCCCATGGACGAGCAGCCCATGGACGAGCAGCCCGGAATGGAGCAGGACATGGGAACTGATCCAGCAATGGACGATCCGGCAATGGACGAAGACGACTCATTCTGACCATTGATCCATGATGCGCAGTAACACGGAATGACGGCGGGATATGGACGTCCCGCTGGCTGACCGGCGATGTGGTCGTCGGCTGGCTACACAGGGACGTGGCCTTTAACGGATCAGGAGGTTATTCGCGATGATGTCCAAGGCATTCTTGAAGCGTTTCGGTATTCTCGGTGTCGCGCTCGGGTTGACGGCTAGCCCGCTGGTGATAGCCGATACACACGATACCGGTGCGCCAGCGGACCCCGCCGGAACCTCGGATCCTGCCTCGCCGGGAACCCAGGACCCGGCCACGCCGGGGACTGACCCCGCCGACGCGGAGGACGGTACTGCCGATCCGAGCACCGGCGAACCGGGTACCGGCGATGAACCTGAAGCGGGCATGCCGGAGGAACAGGAAGCCGGTTTTGGAGATGGCGGTGATGCCATGCCCGGTGAGGCGGAACCACCCGCGGAGCACGCCAGTGAGCCGCTGCCCGAGGAAGAAGAACTCGACTGATCGTGACATCATGTCCTCGATGTTTCGATCGCTCGCTCGAACGGCGCCCCGTGAGGCGCCGTTGGCGTATGTGGGCGCTGCTCAGCTGGCGTCGTCAGGATCTTCCAGGCGCCGATAAAGCGTCTTGCGGGCGATACCCAGAATATCGGCAGTACGCCGCTTGTTGCCGCCGGTAGCCTCCAGTACCTTCTGGATATAGCGCTTCTCGACGTCCTCGAGGCTTGGCCAGGGGGCGTTCTGGGCGGCCGGGGTGCCCTCGCTGCCCAGCGCGCTGCGCTGGTCTTCGGCGTGTCCGCGCAGGCGTTCGGGGAGATCGTCGTGACACAGGATGCCGTCTTCAGCCAGGGTGACCGCGCGCATGATGGCGTTTTCCAGCTCGCGAACATTACCCGGATAGGGATAGTTGAGCAGCGCCTGCAGCGCCAGCGGCTCGACCTGCTCGATGGTCTTGCCCTGTTGCCCAGCGTGCTTGTCGATCAGGGCGGCGATCAGTCGCTCGATATCCCCCCCGCGCTCGCGCAGCGGCGGAATCCTCAGCGAGAAGGTCTCGAGGCGGTAGAAGAGGTCGCTCCTGAAGTTGTCGCCCTCGATCTCCTTCTCCAGATCGCGATGGGTGGCGGCGATGATGCGCACGTCCACCTTCTCCTCCTTCTCGGCACCCACGGCCCGCACGGTCCTTTCCTGCAAGGCGCGCAGCAGTTTGGCCTGCAGCGAGGGCGGCATCTCCCCAATCTCGTCGAGAAACAGGCTGCCGCCGTTGGCGGCGTGGAACAAGCCCTGGCGTGCCTCGTTGGCGCCGGTGAAGGCGCCCTTGACGTGGCCGAAGAACTCGCTCTCCATCAGCTCCATGGGGATGCTGGCACAGTTGACGGCGATGAAGGGGCCATCGTGGCGCGGGCTCTCGGCGTGGATGGCACGTGCCAGTAGCTCCTTGCCGGTGCCGCTCTCGCCGAGGATCAGAATGGGGGCGCTGCTCTTTGCCAGGCGTGCCGCATCGTGGAATAGCGACTGCATCGCCTCACTCTCGCCAACGATACCGTGGAAGTGCGGGCGAGCGCCGCCGGCGCTCTCCAGGCGCGCCGCCAGGCGGTGGTTCTCGAGCACACGATAGACGGCTTCGCGCACGTTCTCGAGATCCAGCGGTTTGGTCAAGAAGTCGTCGGCGCCGATCTTTAGCGCTTCCACCGCCTGCTCGATGGTGCCGAAGGCGGTGATCACGATGAATCCCACCTGGCTGTCATCGTGGCGCAGCCGTTCGAGCAGTTGCATGCCGGTGATGCCGGGTAAGCGCACGTCGCTGATGATCAGCTCAACGCTCTCATGGCTGAGCGTTGCAATGGCATCCTCGGCGCTACCGACCCCCAGGGTGGTGTAACCGGCCTCCTGCAGCTCCTCCTCGAGCAGCTCGAGGATTGCCGGATCGTCCTCGACGATGAGAATCGGCAGGGTCACGAAAGCCTCCTTGTCATGCCTGTTGCGCTCCCTGAGAGGGTGTCGGGTCATCGACGGGGAAAGTCAGCTCGAAGCCGGCGCCGCCCAGGGCGCTGTCGAAGACACCCACGGTACCGCCGTGGTCGTTGATGATACGGTGAACCATCGACAGACCCAAGCCGCTGCCCTGACCCACGGGTTTGGTGGTGAAGAAGGGGTCGAAGACCTGGCTCTTGTCGTCCTCGCTGATGCCCGGTCCGTCATCCTCTACCTTGATGTGAAGTTCGCCGTTGAGGACCTCGGCGCTGACGCGAATCTGCCCGCCGGGATTGGCCTGCAGGGCGTTATGCATCAGGTTGGTGAACACCTGGGTGAGCTGCTGGCCATTGACCGTCAACTGTGGCGCGGGGGCGGGCAGGGCGACCTCTACGTGGCTGCCAAGCCGCTCCAGCTCATCTTCGAGCAGGCCGATCGCCGATTCAATCAGCTCGTCGAGCCGACAGCACTCCTTCTCGACGTTGTGCTGGCGTCCCAGTTCCATCAGCTGACGCACGATCACCACGATACGTTCGACTTCGCTGCGAATACGGCTCAGTTTGGCACGTTCATCGTCGCCGATCACCTCGCGCCGCGCCAGGCGCTGGGCCTGGCCGTTGATCACCGTCAATGGCGCACCGATCTCATGGGCGACGCCGGCGGCCAGTACACCCAGCTCGGCGAGTTTCTTCGATTTGCGCAGGCGCTTTTCGAGTTCGATCTCCTTGCGCTGGCGCGCCTCGATATCGGCATCCTTTTCGGCCATCGAGTCGAGCATGCCGTTGAGCGCCAGCGACAGCTTGCGATACTCGGCGGGGCCGTCGATCGCCGCACGCTGGCTGCGGTCGCCTTTTTCGACACGCTCCATGACCCCCAGCAGGCGATTGAGTGGCCGCTCGATATAGTGCCGGAACCCCCACCAGATCATCAGCACGATACCGGCGGCCCCCACCGCGAATACCACTACCGCGACGATGCTGATGAAGCCGGTGTAGTTCTCGATACCGGTATTGAGTCGGTTGACCTGCAGTACGCCGCGAATCTCGCCGCCGGGAGTGGTCAGCGGTACCAGCGCCGAGTAGTAGTTCCAGCGCTCGTGCTGGCGGTAGTCGCCGGTGGGTTCCTCGGCCTCGACCACGGCGCGAATGTCGTCGGCATCGAACAGCTCCTCGCCGAGCCCCAGGCCGTAGATCTTCTCGCCATCGGTGTCGAATACATAGGCGCCGTAGATGCGGTGGAAGGAGAACGCCGAGTGCAGCGACTCCTGGAGCGCATCCGGGGTATCACGCTCCAGGGCGTAGCCCAGCGAGGTGCCGATGGCGTGGCTGATGATCTGCACCTCGCTCTGCAGCTTGGTGCGAACGTTGTCTTCCAGCGACTTGATCGCCACCAGGCTGAATACCAGCAAGATGAGAAATAGCGGCACGAGAACCGTGACGATGATGATATTGCGTAGGCGCATGGGGGCTCGCTGCGACGCTCGGACGAGAAGCTATCCCAACACGCCGCGGCGCGGAAATCCAGCCACCGGCACGGCCGTGCCGGTGGCCGAGGTGGTCAGCCCTTTACCACCTTGAGGTGGGGGGCGGTATGGCCGAGGTTTTCCTGCATGCGCTCGCTGTACCAGTCGATGAAGTCGATCACCCCGAACTCGTAGGTCGCCGAGTAGGGGCCCGGCTCATAGGCGCGGGAGTTGATGCCGCGCTGGTTCTCCTCGGCCAGACGGCGGTCCTGGTCGTTGGTGGCGTCCCACACCTTGCGTAGCTCGTCGGGGTCGTAGTCGACGCCGGCCACGGCATCGGTATTCACCAGCCATTTGGTGGTTACCAGGGTCTGCTGGGGGCCCAGCGGCAGCACCCGGAATACCACCGCGTGGTCGCCCATGAAGTGGTTCCAGGAGTTGGGCAGGTGTAGGATCCGCAGCGAGCCCATGTCGGGGCTCTGCAGGCGACCCATCAATTTGCGGCAGCCGGGCTGACCGTCCATGGTCATGGAGACGGTACCTTCCAGCAGCGGGGTCCGGGTCAGGCGGTTGCGCTTGCCGAATCGCTTGAGCTGCCAGGGCACCTGTTCGCCGTCCCAGTCGGCCTGTTTGCGCGCCACCTGGGCCTTGTAGGCCGCGGTGGCTCGCGGGTCGTCGGTGTCGTCGAACTCGAGCAGGGTATTGAGCAGTTCCGGGTGTGCGCCGTTGCAGTGGTAGCACTCGCGGTTGTTCTCGATCACTAGCTTCCAGTTGGCCTGTTCGACGATCGAGGACTCCACCGCGACCTTGGTGTTGGCCATGTCGTAGGGTTCGAGATAGTGCTCGAGGGTGGCCAGGAAGTCATCGATGACCGTCGGTTGGTCGGCCAGGCTGATGAAGATGAAGCCCCCGGCGGTGCGCACATGGATCGGCTTGAGGCCATATTGGCTAAGATCGAAGTCGGTACCCATGTCGGCGCCGGCAAACAGTAGCCTGCCGTCGAGTTCGTAGGTCCACTGGTGGTAGGGGCACACCAGCTTGGCCACCTTGCCCTTGTCCTTGACGCATAGCCGCGAGCCACGGTGCCGGCAGACGTTGTGGAAACCATGGATGGCGCCGTCGGCGCCGCGCACCAGGATCAGCGGGTTGTCGCCGACCTCGAGGGTCATGAAACTGCCCTTGGTGGGTATTTCACAGCTCATGCCGGCAAACAGCCACTCCTTCTCGAAGATCTCCTGCATATCCAGGGCGAATAGCCGGGCGTCGTTGTAGAACGGCTGGGGCAGCGAGTACTGCGGGTTGCGCTGGGCAAGCATGGCACTGGTGGCCTCGCGGGCGCCGGCCAACGGGTCGTCAAGACGCTCGGGTGACATCGGGTCCATGGAAACGCTTCCTCTATAACGGGGCCGCGGCAGCGGCGCGAATCGGGTGTTGTTGGGGGTGTAGCCGACGCGATCAGATATGACTAGTGCGGCGAGTGTGGACCAGCCGCCTGAAGGGCAGTTGCCTGGGGGCGACAAGGCATGATGCAACGGCGACGCGCAGGGTGAGAATCCTGCCCTGGGCTGGAAGTGGTGGACATGCCCGTGTCGCAGACAGGCATGTGCCGCGCCTACGCTGTGCGCAAAATTCGCACCAACGGTACCGCCACATGGGCGCGGTGCCATTCCTACGATCGCAGCCCAGGCGAGTGCCCCCATGAGCATGAACTACCTCAACCCGGTCAACACCCAGACCTGGACCAATGGCCGCCACCTTGTGCGCTGCGTCAAGGTGATTCAGGAGACGTGGGACGTACGCACCTTCTGCTTCATGGCCGAGCAGCCGGTGCTGTTCTTCTTCAAGCCGGGGCAGTTCGTGACCCTGGAGCTAGAGGTCGACGGCGAGCAAATAATGCGCTCGTATACTATCTCGAGCTCGCCTTCGATTCCCTACAGCTTTTCGATCAGCGTCAAGCGCATGCCTGGAGGCAAGGTCTCCAACTGGTTACACGACCACTTGCGCATCGGCGACGAGCTGGCGGTGCATGGCCCGGTGGGCAACTTCAATGTCATCGACTACCCCGCCGACAAGATCCTGATGCTCTCCGGCGGGGTGGGGATCACGCCGCTGATGTCGATGGCGCGTTGGTTTTTCGACACCAATGCTGCAGTGGATCTGGAATTCGTGCACAGCGCACGTACCCCTCGCGATATCCTCTTCCAGCGTGAGCTGGAGCACATCTTCTCGCGGATTCCTGAGTTCAAGCTGCACATCGTGTGCGAGCGCAGCGATGAGCTGGGTGAGACCTGGTCCGGTTTTCGCGGCTATATCAGCCAGACGATGCTCGAGCTGATGGCGCCGGATTTCATGGAGCGCGAGATCTTCTGCTGCGGCCCGACCCCCTACATGAACGCCGTCAAACGTATCCTGGCCGATAACGGCTTCGACATGGCGCACTACCATGAAGAGTCGTTCGGTGCCACGCCGCTGGACGTGCAGGAAGAGGTACAGGAGCTGGTCGAGCAGGCCGAAGCCGAGGCCGAGGAACTCGACGTGGCGGATATGCTCAGCGTCGAGTTCTCCGCTACCGGTAAGAGCGTGCGCATCCAGCCCGGTGAGACGGTACATGCCGCCGCGGCCAAGCTCGGGTTGCACATTCCCAAGGCATGCGGGATGGGCATCTGCGGTACCTGCCGCGTGCCGCTGAGCTCGGGGCAGGTCAACATGGAGCACAACGGCGGTATCACCGACGAGGACATCGCCGAGGGCTACATCCTGTCATGCTGCAGCATGCCCACCGGCGATGTGGTGGTAGACTACTGAGCCCACGCAGACCGCCGAGCCCCATGCCGTAGTGCGGCATGGGGCTTTCCTGTTACAGGTCCTTGACCAGCCTGAGCGCATCATAGATGGCCGCATGGGTATTGCGCGACGCCACGGCGTCTCCGATGCGGAACAGCTGGAAGCCAGCATTGGCGTTGTGGACAACCGCCTGGGGGCGCCCGACGATCAGGTCGTCGTAGTTCACTTCGCCGCCGTTACTGGAATGCGGCTTGAGGTCGAAGTAGAGGTCGGCCATCGGCGTGATGCCGTAATTGACCACTACCTGATCGATGCGTCTCTGGTGATCGAGATCCAGATAGTCGCTGGTGATGGTGGCCAGCAACTCGCCGCCCTCGCGCTGCACGGACTTCAGCCGATAGGTGGGCGTGAAGGTCACATTGGGCCGCTGCAGGGCGCGCATATAGGGCACCAGATTCATGGCCATGATCTCCGCCGAGAAGGTGCGATCGGGTGTCATGATCTCGAGTACGGCTCCCGTCGCCGCGATGATCTCTGCCGCCTGCATGGCAGCATGGTCGCCGGCATCATCGAACAGCAGCACCCGTTTGCCCGGTGCCGCGTGCCCGGAGAGGATATCCCAGGTGTTGACCACCAGGTCGTGTCCGACCGCGGGCTGATCTTCCATGGGATAGCCGCCGGTGGCCACGATCACGACATCGGGTTGCTCGGCGAGCACCTCCTCGCGCTCGGCCCAGACGTTGTAGCGGATCTCGACACCCAGCGCTTCGCACTGGGCCAGGCGCCAGTCGATGATGCCCAGCATCTCGCGGCGGCGTTCGCTCTGCGCGGTGAGGCGTACCTGGCCGCCGGCATCGCTGGCGGCCTCCAGTACCACCACCTGATGGCCGCGCTCGCCGGCCACACGCGCCGCTTCTAGCCCCGCCGGCCCGGCGCCGATGATCACCACCCGGTGCCGCTGTGCCGCTCGGGGGATGATGTGGGGCATGCTGGTTTCGCGCCCTGTCGCGGCGTTGTGGATGCAGTAGGCGGCGCCGCCCTGATAGATACGGTCGAGGCAGTAGTTGGCGCCGACGCAGGGGCGGATCTCCTCCTCGCGACCTTCGATGATTTTGCGCACGATATGCGGGTCGGCCATATGCGCGCGGGTCATGCCGATCATGTCGACCTTGCCCGAGGCAATGGCGTGACGGGCGGTGGCGACGTCCTGGATCTTGGCGCCATGGAAGGTGGGAAAGTCCACCTGGCGACGAATCTCGCCGGCGAAGTCGAGGTGCGGAGCGCTGGGCATGCCCTGGATGGGGATCACGTCGGTGAGGCCGGGGTCGGTGTCGATATGCCCGCGCACCACGTTGAGAAAGTCGACCAGGCCACTCGCCTTCAGGCGGTGGGAGATCGTCATGCCTTCCTCGGCAGTAATCCCCCCCGGCAGCATCTCGTCGCCGGTATAGCGCACCCCGACGATGAACGCCTCACCGACCCGTTGGCGAATGGCGCGCAGCACATCGAAGGTGAAACGCAGCCGGTTATCCAGGTCGCCACCGTAGGGCGCCTCGAGGTTATTGGTCAGCGGCGACCAGAACTGGTCCATCAGGTGGCCATAGGCCTGTAGCTCGATACCGTCCAGGCCCGCGGCATGCATGCGCTCGGCGGCATCGGCATAGTCGCGAATCAAGCGCTCGACATCCCACTCCTCGACCTGCTTGGGAAAGGCGCGGTGAGACGCCTCGCGGCGGTGGGAGGCCGACACCGCCGGCAGCCAGTCGCCCTTGTCCCAGCGGGTACGCCGGCCCAGATGGGTCAACTGGATCATCACCGCCGTGCCGTGCTCGTGGCAGGCGTCGGCGAGCTCGCGCATCCACGGCACGACCTCATCCTGGTAGGCCAGGATGTTGTTGAACACCGGCGGGCTGTCCCTGGCCACCGCCGCCGACCCGGCGGTCATGGTCAGGCCGAGGCCGGCACGTGCCCGCTCGGCGTGATACTCGCGATAGAGCGCCTTGGGCATGCCGTCCTCGGGGTAGGCGGGCTCGTGGGCCGTCATCATCAGCCGGTTCTTGAGGGTCAGGTGCCTGAGCTGGAAGGGCTGCAGCAGCGGGTCGTTGGCCATCGTCAGGGCTCCATCTTGTTGTGTTATAGGACGGCATCAACGGCAAATGTACACTCGAGTATTTTGAATGTACATAGATGTACATTATGGCCAGGCGCTGTGCTTCGTCGATGCGATGGAAGGGCGATGGTCGGTCGTTAACGCTAGGGCTAGCGGCTAGCGGCTAGCGGCTAGCGGCTAGCGGCTAGTGGGTGGAGAGTACCCGTGGCGGGCATGGAAGCGCTGCAGTTCCCGAGGCTCGGGAGGCTGACCGGTGAAAATCTCGACATAGGCGGGGATGCGTTGCATGCGCACCTCGAGCGGCTCTCGCGTCTTCATCGAGATATAGCCGATCTGAGTCAGGTAGATGGTGCGGCCACGCACGTTGGCCGCCAGCGGCTCAACGCCGAAGCGTTCGAACATCCGTGACAGTGCGTCGATACGCTCGGCGTCGGCAACCTCGATCTCACTCTCCACCGGCGCCGACTGCAGCGCCCAGCTGCGCATGGCGAACTCCAGCGGGGAGTCGAATAGCTGGGAATCGAGCCAGCAATCGAAGACATTGAGCATTGCCTCGACGATGCTCTCGGCATAGGCCTCGGTCTGACGCACCAGTCCCTGGGTGTTCTTTTCTCGCCAGCGTTCTATCAATGCATTCAGTAATGCTTCGCGGTCCTTGAAGAACCAGTAGAAGCTGGTTCGAGACAGCTTGAGGCGTTTGGCGAGAGGCAGAATGCGTACGCTATCGACGCCGGACTCGAGCAGCAGTTCGAATGCGGCATCGAGCCAGACGTCGCGTGACCCCTTGGCAGGGGACCTATCTGTGATTGACATTGCGGCGGTCTCTGGAGATGTCGAGGCAAGTGTACACAGGTGTCGTTTCTATGTGCACATTGCCTTGTGACTGACCGCCGCCAGCGTTACTCCTCCGGCTCGAGCCGGTAGAGCCCGCCGTCACCGTGATCGGTGAGTAGGTAGATATAGCCGTCGCTGCCCTGGTGGACCTCGCGGATGCGGCCGATCTCACCGTCGAGCACGATCTCGCGATGGACGACCTCGCCATCTTCCATTATCAGTCGCTTGAGCTGCTCGCTGCGCAGCCCGCCGGCGAGCAGGTTGCCTTGCCAGGCGGCGAACGCCTCGCTGTCGACCTGGGCCAGGCCGGAGGGGGCAAAGCGATCCTCGTAGATATAGCGTGCGTCCTGCATGTCGGGGTGCGAGTCCACGCCGATCGGCTCGCGGGTGCTGTAGTCGACGCCGCGGCTCACTGTCGGCCAGCCGTAATTCTCGCCGGCTTCGATCAGATTGAGCTCGTCGCCGCCCAGCGGGCCGTGCTCGCTGGCCCAGATGGCGCCTTCGGCGTCGACCGCAAAGCCCTGGATATTGCGGTTGCCAATGGAGTAGATCTCGTCTAGTGCGCTGCCGTCGTCAACGAAGGGGTTGTCGTCGGGCACACCGCCGGTCTCGGTCAGGCGCAGCACGGTACCGGCGTGATCGCCGGCATCCTGGGCGCGCTCGGGATCGACCCCGCGATCACCGACGGTCATCAGCAGGCTACCGTCGGGCAGCCAGGCTAACCGCGAGCCGTAGTGACGGCCGGGCTGCGAGTAGCGATCCTGCTCGAACAGCGCCTCGACGTCGACCAGCGCATCGCCCTCCAGGCGTGCCCGGGCCAGGGCGCTGACGGTGCCGCCATCGCCGGGCTTGGAATAGGTGAAGTAGATCCACTCTTCGCCGTCGTCATAGGCATGGTGCAGGGTCACGTCGAGCAGACCGCCCTGGCCGTTGGCAGCCACCTCCGGGACGCCGTCAAGGTGGGTAACCTCGCCGCCGTTGATGAGCGCCATGCGACCGGCACGCTCGCTGACCACGAAGCGGCCGTCGGGCAGTTCGGCGATGCCCCACGGGTTCTCGAGGCCGCCGACCAACTGCACGATACGCAGCGACGCCTCTTCGCTGTCGATCCCCTCGGCGACGACCTCTCCGGCCTGGGCACTGCTCAGTCCCAGCAGGCCGCCAGCCACCAGCGCGGTGCCCAGCACGGCGCCATACGATGTCTTGCCCAACTTGCTCATGATCTCGCTCCCTGTGTCGAACTCACTGACATGAATGGGTGACTTCTACCCTAGCAGAGACCCCGGCGGGGGCGATTTTCTCCATACCAGCGCGAGCAGACACGTTCAAGTGGCGGAGGACGTCGGCGCGGGGAGAGTGTTGCGCTTCAGCTCCGCCCGGGGAGCGAGCCTACCAAACACCAAACAACATGCCTGCGCCCCCCATAGCTATTGAAAAAATAAGGCATAGCATCCCCCCTGCGTAGAGCCATACCAGCAGGTGTTTTAACCCCATCGGGGCTTGGTCGATCAGCTCCGG
>NZ_FNGH01000010.1:0-161625 GCF_900102875.1 Franzmannia pantelleriensis | reverse complement strand
ACCCCGACGGCACTGCCGATACTGGTGAGTCGCGAGGCCAGCCCCACTCGCGCTACCGCCTCCGAGACGCTCGGAATCTCGAACTTGCGAAAGCCCTGCGTCGCGGTGTTCAGGCCATGCACGGCGTGACGGGCTTCTACGCCTATTTTGCGTTTCAATGCTTCGCCGGTAGCGGGTAGGCTCAATGGCCGGCGGAGCCAAGCGGGCACGGCGGAGTCGATGCGCTGAAACGCGGCCTCGCGCAGGGCATGGAACTGTTCACGCGACTGGCTCACCGCCGGGTCCAGCGTGCGCTGGTAGAGATTGGCCAGATTATCGAGTTCCATCTGTGCTCTGCTGAACAGGTTTTGTCCCGCCGCCGAGAAGGTGCCAAGCGTCGTCGAGGCCAGTGACGCGGCAGTGCCGCCGTCCGGGTCCTTGGCCAGAGCAATATCCTCGAATGCGCCCCAATGATCGATCATGGCCTGGGCTTGTGGCGGCTCCAGCCGATGCAGCGTTTGTTGCACCTTACGCGCTTCCTGCATCAGTTGGTCTTCTTCGGGACGGCATTGCTGATTATCGGGGTCGCTGAGCACCACCATTGAGCCTGGCAGCACTACCTCGCCAAGGTGGCCGTTGAGGCGCTCAAACATTGCATCCACCTCGGGCGTCGGCATCGGGAGAACGTCACGCTTCAGCTCTGCCCGGGGAGTGAGCTTACGCACGATAACGAACCCGGGAGCGAGGCTGCTTTGATTCTCATCGTCTTCACCGGCAGGCGGAACGCTCATGGTTGAACGGCTATCGAGAGTTGAGCCTGCAGCTAGAGCGCTCGCGCCAGCAATGGTGGTAGCGGTGACGGCGGCAGAGCCCACTCGACTCTGGGAAGGGCTGCCTGTCTTAGCCGTGGCACGGGCCACCACCTGGCCGCCGCAGGAGGTGGCACTACCATCGACGGCAGCCGGGGACCCCTCGATACGTAGCCAGCCGAGCCCCGACGAGATGCTTGCCCCACATGAGCTCTTGTCACCAACGCATGCAGCCGGTAGGCCGTCAACAAGGGTCGTCGATGCTCCGCTAATGATACGGTGAGGCCCTCCTTTGCATCGGCAGACGACCTTATCGCCGAGCTTTGCTTGGTCCATCCATGAACTCTCCTGAGGTGTGCTTCAATGGGATCCTACTCACGGATGAGAGTCATTACCATAAAGAGGGGCAAGTGTCGTTGATCTCTTACGAGGTGTGTCGTCATCGTCCTTCAACAGTCGGCCGACTTAGGGGGCAAGCATCACATCATGATCGCCAGCAGGATCGGCAGGTAGATGAACGACAGCAGGGTGGAGCAGAACACCAGCCCGGCGACGTACTTGGGCTCGTGGCCGGAGCGCTGGGCGAACAGGTAATTGAATACCGCCACTGGCATGCTCATTTGCAGCACCAGGATGCTGTGGGCCATCGGCGGCAGGCCGATCGCCGCGCCAATGCCCCAGGCCAGCAGCGCCGCGGCCAGGGTGCGGACCAGGCTGAAGCCGATCCCCGATGAGAGGTTACGGGCCTGGATGCTGGCCAGCGACACGCCCAGGGTGATCAGCATCAGCGGTACCGTGAACCCGGAGATAAGATCCACGGTGTTGTCCAGCCAGCGCGGCAGGGCGGTGTCGGTGAGCAGTAGCGCCAGGGCGATGCCGATGGCGTAGACGGTGGGGGTGCGGGCCAGGGTGCGCAGTGGCCGGCCGCTCCTACTGTGCATGGCAGTACCGAAGGTGAACTGTACCAGCGACACCGTGACCATCGAGGCGATGGCGAAGGCGAAGCCGCTGCTGCCAAAGGCATACAGCGTCACCGCCAGGCCCATGTTGCCAGTGTTGGGGTACATCATCGGCGATAACAGCACCCGCCAGTCCTTGCGCAGCAGAGGCGCCACGGCAAAGGTCAGCAGGCCCATGGCGACGATTACCAGCAGGGTGCCGAGCATGGTGCTGCCGAGGCTGGCGGCATCGATGTCGGCGCCGCTCAACGAGGCCAGGATCAGCGCCGGGGTGCCGATATTGAAGACCAGTTTGGTGACGAACTCCACCGGGTAGGCGTGACCGAGACGAATCCAGGTGAAACCCAGGCTGGCGCCGACGAAGACCGGGGCCATCACGGCGAAGAGTTCGACAAGCATGCGGTGTCCTTGGTGGTCGCAACGGAGTCTTCGACGTCCAGGAGCGGCGACGAAGGTCTAAAGCGCAACGCTATTGTCGTCGATTCATGCTGCGCTGCAAAGGCCGGGCCGATGTCGCAACCCGACAGCTCTGTCGCAAACGCATCGCGTCGTGACGCCGCCAAGCATCTTGACCGGCGGGGCGGGGGATACCATCGCCGCAAGTGAAATCAATCACCGCTCATCACCGTGCTTCTGGAGGCCCCGATGCCACACCGCGACGGCTTTGCCTATACCGACACCCTGGCGGCATTCGACGCCCCTCTGGCCGCGGCCATCGCCGATGAGACGGCGCGCCAGGAGGCGCATGTCGAACTGATCGCCTCCGAAAACTACGCCAGCGTGCACGTCATGGAGGCCCAGGGCACCCAGCTGACCAACAAGTACGCCGAAGGCTATCCCGGCAAGCGCTACTATGGCGGCTGCGAGTACGTCGACGTGGTCGAGAAACTGGCCATGGAGCGCGCCTGCGACCTGTTTGGCGCCGACTACGCCAACGTCCAGCCGCACTCCGGGGCCCAGGCCAATGCCGCCTCCTTCATGGCGCTGGTGCAACCCGGCGACACCGTGCTCGGCATGAGCCTGGCCCACGGCGGCCACCTGACCCACGGAGCGGCGCCCAACTTCTCCGGCAAGCACTATCACGCCGTGCAGTACGGCCTGAACCCCGAGACCGGCGAGATCGACTACGCCGAGGTCGAGCGGCTGGCCCATGAGCACCGCCCCAAGCTGATTATTGCCGGCTTCTCCGCCTACTCGCGGGTGGTCGATTGGCGCCGCTTCCGCGCTATTGCCGACGCCGTGGGCGCCTGGCTGCTGGTCGACATGGCGCACGTGGCGGGCCTGGTGGCCGCGGACCTCTACCCCAGTCCGCTGCCGCATGCCCATGTGGTCACCACCACCACTCACAAGACCCTGCGCGGCCCGCGCGGTGGCCTGATCCTCTCGGCCTGCGGTGACGACGCCCTCTACAAGAAGCTCAACGGTGCGGTCTTCCCCGGCCAGCAGGGTGGCCCGCTCATGCATGTGATCGCCGCCAAGGCGGTGGCCTTCAAGGAGGCCATGAGCCAGGCGTTCGTGCAGTACCAGCAGCGCGTGATCGACAACGCCCGGGCCATGGCCGAGGTCTTCATCGAGCGCGGTTTCGAGGTCGTCTCCGGTGGTACCGACGACCATCTGTTCCTGGTATCGCTGATCGCCCAGGGCATCACCGGCAAGGACGCTGACGCTGCCCTGGGACGGGCGCATATCACCGTCAACAAGAATGCCGTGCCCAATGACCCGCAGAGCCCCTTCGTCACCTCAGGCCTGCGCCTTGGCACCCCGGCGGTGACCACGCGCGGCTTCGACATTGACGACTGCCAGACGCTGGCTGAGTGGATTTGCGACATCCTTGATGCCTTGGGCGAGGGCAGTGACAGCGCAGACGTGGAGGCGGAAGTGCGCGATAAGGTCGCGATTCTGTGCGCCCGCTACCCCGTCTATGCTGATAGCCGAGAGGCCAGCGCCGAGCGGCACAGCGCCATCGCCTGAATAAGGCGCGACACGAGTCCTGGAGAGAACCTATGCAACGCTATTCCGGCTTCGGCCTGGTCAAGCACGCGCTGAGCCACCATGAACACTGGGAGCGCCAGTGGCGCAACCCGACGCCCAAGAAGCAGTACGACGTGATCATCGTCGGTGGGGGCGGCCACGGCCTGGCCACCGCCTACTACCTGGCCAAGGAGCACGGCATCACCAATGTCGCCGTGGTCGAGAAGGGCTGGCTGGGCGGCGGCAATACCGCGCGCAACACCACCATCGTGCGCTCCAACTACCTGTGGGACGAGGCGGCGGCGCTCTACGAACACTCCATGAAGCTGTGGGAAGGGCTCTCCCAGGACATCAACTACAATGTGATGTTCTCCCAGCGCGGCGTGCTCAACCTCGGCCACACCCTGCAGGATATGCGTGACATCCAGCGTCGGGTCAACGCCAACCGCCTCAATGGCATCGACAGCGAAGTGCTCGATGCCGACGGCGTGCAGAAAATCGTGCCGATCCTCGACTGCTCCAAGCGCGCCCGCTATCCGGTGATGGGCGCCTCCTGGCAGCCGCGGGCCGGGGTGGCGCGCCACGACGCAGTGGCCTGGGGCTATGCCCGGGCCGCCGATGCGCTGGGCGTTGACCTGCTGCAGAACACCGAGGTCACCGGCTTCAAGATCCGCGACGGCCAGGTCTACGGCGTGCACACCAACCGCGGCGACATCGAGGCCAAGACCATCGGCTGCGTCACCGCCGGCAACTCCGGGGTACTGGCCAAGATGGCCGGTTTCCGGCTGCCGTTGGAGTCGCATCCGCTGCAGGCGCTGGTCTCCGAGCCGCTCAAGCCGATCCTCGACACCGTGGTGATGTCCAACCACGTCCACGGCTATATCAGCCAGTCGGACAAGGGCGACCTGGTGATCGGCGCCGGCATCGACGGCTACAACGGCTACGGCCAGCGCGGCAGCTTCCCTACCGTGGAGCACACCCTGCAGGCCATCGTCGAGATGTTCCCGATCTTCTCGCGGGTACGCATGAACCGCCAGTGGGGCGGCATCGTCGACACCTGCCCGGACGCCTGCCCGATCTTGTCGAAGACGCCGGTCAAGGGGCTGTTCTTCAACTGCGGCTGGGGCACCGGCGGTTTCAAGGCCACGCCCGGTTCGGGGCATGTATTTGCCGCCAGTCTGGCCAAGGGCGAGATGCACCCCATCGCCGCCCCGTTTTCCATCGACCGCTTCCATAGCGGTGCGCTGGTCGACGAACACGGCGCGGCCGGCGTCGCCCACTAAGGAGGCCATCACATGTTTCAGATCTACTGCCCCTACTGTGAGGAGCTCCGCGAAGAAGAGGAGTTCCACCCCAAGGGCCAGGCCCATATCGTCCGGCCTGCCAACCCCGAGGCCTGCTCCGATGAAGAGTGGGGCGACTACCTGTTCTTCCGTGACAACCCGCGCGGTATTCACCACGAGCTGTGGGTGCACGCGGTGGGCTGTCGCAAGTTCTTCAACGTCACCCGGCACACTGTGAGCTACGCGATCCTCGAGACCTACAAGATCGGCGAGCAGCCCAGCGTTACCGCTGAGCCTGCGGTCAGCGAATCGACCACCTCCACTGATGATGTCCGCCAAGGAGTCCGCGCATGAACCAGCAAGTGCAGCGCCTCGCCCAGGGCGGGCGCATCGACCGCAGCCGGCCGCTCGATTTCACCTTCAACGGCCAGACCTACCAGGGCTACCACGGCGATACCCTGGCCTCGGCGCTGCTCGCCAACGGCGTTGATATCGTCAATCGTAGCTTCAAGTACTCGCGGCCGCGGGGCATCGTCGCCGCCGGCGCCGAAGAGCCCAATGCCGTGGTCCAGCTAGGTGCCTCCGAAGCTGCCCAGGTGCCCAATGTGCGCGCCACCCAGCAGGCGCTCTATGCTGGCCTGGTGGCGCGCAGCACCAACGGCTGGCCCAGCGTGCAGAAGGACCTGATGGGCGTGGTGGGCAAGGTCGGCGGCAAGTTCATGCCGCCGGGCTTCTACTACAAGACCTTCATGGCTCCGGCCTCGATGTGGATGACCTACGAAAAGTATATCCGCAAGAGCGCCGGCCTCGGGCGCAGCCCCGCCGAGGCCGATCCGGACATCTACGACCACCGCAATGGTCACTGCGAAGTGCTGGTGATTGGTGCCGGCCCGTCGGGCCTGGCCGCCGCCCTGGCCGCGGCGCGCAGCGGCGTGCGGGTGATCCTCGCCGACGAGCAGGAAGCGATGGGCGGCTCGCTGCTCGATAGCCGCGAGACTCTCGACGGCAAGCCGGCGGACCAGTGGGTTGCCGACGTGCTCGAGGAACTGAGCGGGCTGGCCAACGTCACCCTGCTGCCGCGCACCACCGCCAACGGTTATCACGACCACAACTTCGTCACTCTCCACGAGCGGCGCACCGAGCACCTTGCCGATTGCGCGCCGCGCACCGCCGAGGGCGCCCGCCAGAGCCGCGCGCGGCTGCACCGGGTACGCGCGGGGCAGGTGATCTTGGCCACCGGCGCCCACGAGCGGCCGCTGGTGTATGCCGGCAACGACGTGCCGGGCAACCTGCTGGCGGGTGCTGTTTCCACCTATATCCGCCGCTACGGCGTGGTCCCGGGCAACAAGCTAGTGCTCTCCGTCAGCAACGATCACGCCTACCGCGCGGCCCTCGACTGGCACGACGCCGGTCGCGAGGTCGTGGCCATCGTCGACGCCCGCGAGGCACCGGATGGCGATCTGGTAGGTGAAGCGCGAGAGCGCGGCATTCGCGTGATCACCGGCAGCGCGGTGATCGAGGCCAAGGGCGCCAACCGTGTATCGGCGGCGCGGGTGGCCAGGATCGATATCGACGGCTTCCGCGTTGCCGGCCCGGTAGAGACGCTGGCCTGCGACTGCGTGGCCAGCTCCGGCGGCTACAGCCCGGTGATTCACCTCGCCTCCCACACCGGCGCGCGGCCGACCTGGAATGATGGCATCCTCGGTTTCGTGCCCACCCTAGTCGATGGCGTACATGCTGCCGGTGGCGCCCATGGCATCTATGCGTTGGGTGAGGTGTTGGCCGATGGCGTGGCGGTAGGCTCGCAGGCTGCTGCGGCGACCGGCGGCGAGGCTGCCGAGGTAGCCCTGCCGGCTAGCCAGGCAATTGCCGAATCGCCTGCCTGCGCGCTCTACCAGGTACCGCATGAGAAGCCCACGCTGCGAGCGCCCAAGCAGTTCGTCGACCTGCAGAACGACGTCACCGCTGCAGCCATCGAGCTCGCCACCCGCGAAGGCTTCGAGTCCATCGAGCACGTCAAACGCTACACCGCCATGGGCTTCGGCACCGACCAGGGCAAACTCGGCAATATCAATGGCATGGCGATTGCCGCGCGCTGCCTCAAGCGCACGATTCCCGAGGTGGGCACCACGGTGTTCCGCCCCAACTACACGCCGGTAACCTTCGGCGCCATCGTCGGCCGTCACTGCGGCGAGCTGTTCGACCCCGAGCGCTATACCGCACTGCACCAGTGGCACGTGGAGAACGGTGCCGAGTTCGAGGACGTCGGC
This sequence comes from Franzmannia pantelleriensis, assembly GCF_900102875.1. Classification (GTDB taxonomy): domain Bacteria; phylum Pseudomonadota; class Gammaproteobacteria; order Pseudomonadales; family Halomonadaceae; genus Franzmannia; species Franzmannia pantelleriensis. The sequence continues at coordinate 154,354 of NZ_FNGH01000010.1, read as the reverse complement.
CAGTGGAAGCGCCCCTGGTACTACCCCCGCAAGCAGGGCGGCAAGCTGGAGACCATGCACGAGGCGGTGGCCCGCGAGTGCCGTGCGGTGCGTGAAGGGGTGGGGATCCTCGACGCCTCGACGCTTGGCAAGATCGATATCCAGGGCCCCGACGCCCGTGAGTTCCTGGCGCGTATCTATACCAACAAGTGGGAGAAGCTCGCCGTCGGCAAGTGCCGCTACGGCCTGATGTGCAAGGACGACGGCATGGTCACCGACGACGGCGTGACCAGCTGCCTCGCCGACAACCACTTCGTGATGACCACCACCACCGGCGGCGCTGCGGCGATCCTCGAGTGGCTGGAGCTGTGGCACCAGACCGAGTGGCCGGAGCTCGACGTCACCTTCACTTCGGTGACCGACCACTGGGCGACCATGACCGTTACTGGGCCCAAGTCGCGGGCGCTGCTCGCCGAGCTCACCGACGACATCGACCTGGACCGCGAGAGCTTCAAGTTCATGGACTGGCGCGAAGGTACGGTGGCCGGGGTTCCGGCGCGGGTCTTCCGCATCTCCTTCACCGGCGAACTGACCTTCGAGATCAACGTCCAGGCCCACTACGCCATGCACGTCTGGAAGGCGCTGTTCGAACACGGCAAGAAGTACCAGCTGACGCCCTACGGCACCGAGACCATGCACGTGCTGCGCGCCGAAAAGGGCTTTATCATCGTCGGCCAGGACACCGACGGCTCGGTGACCCCGGAAGACCTCGGCATGCAGTGGTGCGTGGGCTACGACAAGCCGTTCTCGTGGATCGGCAAGCGTGCGCTGACGCGTAGCGACACCGCCCGCAGCGACCGCAAGCAGCTGGTCGGCCTGCGTCCCAAGGACCCCAAGGTGGTGCTGGAGGAGGGCGCGCAGATCGTTTTCGATCCCAACCACGCCATCCCCATGCCGATGGTCGGCCACGTCACCTCGAGCTACTACAGCCCGACCCTCGACAGCGGCTTTGCGCTGGCGGTGGTCAAGGGTGGCCAGCAGCGCATGGGCGAGAGCGTCTACCTGCCAATGGCCGACGGTAGCGTCCATGAAGCCGAGATCACCAGCACGATCTTCATCGATCCCAAGGGAGAGCGTCAGCATGTCTGAGTCAGCGCTGAGCCGAGTGAACCTGTTTGATTCCCGCGCCGACCACGCCAGCGTGGCAGTCGAGTCGCCGCTGGCCTATTCCTGGCAGCGCAGTGGCGCGCCGGCCCCAAGCGCCGCCAGCCGGGTGGTACTGCGCGAGCAGACCTTCCTCGGCCACCTGATCCTGCGCGGTGGTGCCATCGTGCTCGACGAGGCGCTGCGCGAGGTGCTGGATATCGGCTTGCCGGGTCGCCCCAATACCCTGAGTTGGGACGTCAGCGGCGAGCGCTCGATCCAGTGGCTGTCGCCGGACGAGTGGCTGCTGATCGTCCCCGGCGGCGAGGCCTTTGCCGTCGAGCGCCGGCTGCGCGAGCGCCTCGCTGACGCCAGCTTCGCCATCGTCGATGTCAGCGGCGGCCAGACGCTACTCACGCTGGAAGGTGAGGCGGTCCCCGAGCTGCTGATGAAGTCGGTGGTCTACGACGTCGACCCGAGCCACTTCCCGGTGGGCAAGGGCGTCAACACGGTATTCGCCAAGGCGACCGTCATCGTGCGCCGCAGCGGCGAGACGCGCTGGGAGCTGGTGGTGCGCAGAAGCTTCGCCGACTACTGCTACCGCTGGCTGCTGGATGCCGGCGAGGAGTATGCCATCGGCGTCGAGCGGTAGCTGGCGACGCGAATACCTCGATGGTCAGCATAAGCGACAAGGGGATATGCTCAAGCAAACCGTCTACGGCAGGGATGCCGTAGTCGAGCCCCCAGGGATGGGTTTACGGCGTGTTTGCGGAGCATTCCCCGCCGTCGCGCAGCGGGGCATGGCGAGCGCCAGATGAAGCTGCGCCTCCTCGTAGGCCTGTCGGTGGATCAGTCCCGAGCGGTGCTGCCTACCTGCAATAGCCTTGCTTGATGGTCAATATAAGCGACAACCGGCATGCTCAAGCAAACCGTCTACGGAAGGGATGCCCATTAAGGAGCCGCAATGAATCACTCTTCAGATACCTGGATCCTCGCCGCCCAGTGCCCCAGCCGCTTGGGCACCGTGGACGTGGTCACCCGCTTTCTCAAGGAGCAGCGCTGCTATATCACCGAGCAGCAGTCCTTCGATGATCGCCTCAGCCAGCGCTTCTTCATCCGCACCGCCTTTCATCCCGAAGCGGGCGGGTTCGACGCCGACGCCTTCCAGGCAGAATTTACCGCCCGCGCCGCCGAGTTCGACATGACCTTCGAGCTGGCCTCGCCGGGCCAGCTCACGCCGGTAGTGATCATGGTCTCCAAGGCCGACCACTGCCTCAACGACCTGCTCTATCGCTACCGCACTGGCCAGTTGCCGATCGAGATCCGCGCGGTGGTCTCCAACCATCCCGACCTCGAGCCGCTGGCCGCCTGGCACGGGCTGCCCTACTACCATTTCCCTATCACCCCGGAGACCAAGGCCGAGCAGGAAGCCCAGGTGTGGCAGGTGATCGAGGAGAGCGGTGCCGAGCTGGTGATCCTGGCACGCTACATGCAGGTGCTCTCCAGCGAGATGAGCGAGAAGCTGGCGGGCCGGGCGATCAATATCCACCACTCGTTGCTGCCCGGCTTCAAGGGCGCCAAGCCCTACCACCAGGCTCACGAGAAGGGCGTCAAGCTGGTCGGCGCCACCGCCCACTACATCAACGACGACCTCGACGAGGGGCCGATCATCACCCAGGGTGTGGAGCCGGTGACCCACGCCGACACCCCCGAAGACCTGGTCGCCAAGGGCCGCGACATCGAGTGTCTGACCCTGGCCCGGGCGGTGGGTTACCACGTCGAGCGGCGGGTGTTTCTGAACGACAAGCGCACGGTGGTGTTCGCGCGATAGGAGGCCGCAGGGGAGGTAGCTCGTACGCACGCGGCGGGTGGTGTTGATAAGCTAAATGATAATTCTTATAATTTAGCTTAGCTGGCGTTGCCGCCGGTGCCATCCCGCTCCCTGATCGAGACGCTCCCATGTCCCATAATCCCTACTGCCCTGCGCCAGCTCCCCTGAGCGTGGCGATTCGGCGTGCCGCCGCGCTGTCGCTATCCGGCTTGCTGGCCACCACGTCCCTGGGCCTCCAGGCCCAAGACGATATCGAGACCCAAGACACCATGGTGGTGACGGGCACCGCCTTGAAGGTGGCGACGCCGCTGGTCGAGACGCCGCGTCCGGTCTCCATCGTCTAGCGTGATGAGCTCGAAGAGCGCAACGTGCAGCAGCTCGACGAGACCTTCCGCTACCGCTCAGGCGTTTTGTCAGGCCACTACGGCTCGGATAACAACACCGACTGGTTCAAGGTCCGCGGCTTCGATCAGGCAACCTATCAGGATGGCCTGCGGATTTACCGCGAGGGATTTTATCAATGGTTGCCAGAGCCCTATGGGCTGGATCGTGTCGAACTCTTCAAAGGGCCCTCATCGATTCTCTACGGCGAGGCACCGTCCGGTGGCCTGATCAATGCCGTTAGCAAGCGGCCAACCGCCGAGCAGCGGGGCGAGATCAACATTCAGACAGGCAACAGGAATCATCGTCAGGTGGGTATCGATACCTCGGGCCCGCTTACCGCAGGTGGCGATGTGCGCTATCGCTTCGTCGGTCTATACAAGGAGCGTGACGGCGACCTGAACGATACCGAGAATGAACGTTACTATTTTGCGCCCAGTCTTGAATGGGATATCTCCGATGACACGCGATTGACCGTGCTTGCCAGCGTCCAGAAGGATGACGGAATTCCCGTCAATCCCTTCAAGCTGGCCTATGGCACAGTTCAGGATACGCCGTTTGGCAGGGTGGATCCTCAGACCAACTACGGTGCCCCCGGTTACGACAAGGACGAGCGTACCCAGACGGCGGTTGGTTACGAGTTCGAGCATGCCTTCAACGACACGTGGCGATTCGAGCAGAATTTCCGCTATAGCCATCTCGACCTGGATCTGCGCAGTACCTATATGATGATGGGAACCGGTGATGGCCAGACGGCATCTCGCGGTCATCTGCAGCGCGACGGCGAGATCGATAGCATCACCGTCGACAACCGCATGGTCGGCAAATGGTATGGCGACCGCACAGAGAACACGCTACTACTCGGGGTGGACTACCAGGACCTGACACTGGATGGCAGGGAATTCGACAACTACTTCTACGACAGTGTCGATATCTTCAATCCCCAAGGTGGCATTGCCCCAGTACCCAGCGATCAGCTGACCCGCCGCAAGATCGACAAGGAGCAGCTGGGGCTCTATGCACAGAATCAGCTGCGTATCGACGATCGCTGGGTACTGCTTGGCGCCGTGCGCCACGACACTGCCGATGTACGCAACGAGTCCGAATTCGATAACAACACGGTAGATGAAACCCAGTCCGCGACCTCCTGGTCCGGTGGCGTCATGTACCTTGGCGATAACGGCCTGAATCCCTACATCAGCTATACGGAATCCTTCCGCCCGGCAGCGCAGACCAACCCCGATGGTGCCATCTTCGAGGAAATCGAAGGTGAACAGTGGGAGCTGGGCGTCAAGTACGCGCCGTTCAATTGGGACGGTTATGTGACAGCGGCGGTCTTCGATATCAAGGAGTCGAACTCCTTTGCCACGGCTCCCGGTGGTTACCAGACCCAGGAGGGCGAACGCACCTCACGTGGATTCGAAATCGAGGGGGTAGGTTATCTCACAGATGCTCTCAGGCTGACCGCGGCCTATACCTACACCGATGCGCGTGATGCCGACGACAATCGGGCGGCACTGATTCCCCGGCATATGGCCTCTGCCTGGCTGAACTATGACTTCCAGGGAACGGCCCTGGATGGCTTGAATGTCGGGGTGGGGGTTCGTCATGCGGGTGAGACAGTGGATGGCGATATCACCGTAGCCGACTACACGGTGGGAGATGCTATGGCGAGTTACGACTTCAACCGCAACTGGACCGCCCAGCTCAACGTCAACAACATCACTGACGAAACGTATGTCGCCAGCTGTGATTTCTGGTGCTACTACGGTGAGTCGCGCAGCGTCATCGGCAGCTTGAGCTATCGCTGGTAGCCACGAAAAAGACAGGATCTTGGCCGTCCCTGGCCAAGCATCCTGTCAACAGTACTGCGAAGCGCTGGTCACCTCGCTGCTCGGATGTAGTGTGTCTGAGCCCGCTCGTCAGCAACGAGTGGGCTGCAACAGTGGCACAGGTAAGAAGCGTCAGATGGCCTGGACCCAGCGAGGTTCGGATGTGGGGTGCCATTCGATGGGGCCATCGTCTTCATGCAGGTCGAAGGCTTGGTGTCCGGCGACATGGTTGAGGATCGTTGCCGAGCGCCAGGCCATCAGAGATAGCTGAGGCTCCGCGATGCCGTGGCTGTGACGGCCGGCGTTGACCGCATAGATGCGGTGTGTGGTAGGCCCATCCCAGCTCACTTCGAAATGGGGGCCCAGCATCAGCTCGCCATGGGCATCACGTTCCAGACGCGGGGCCAGGTCGGCGAGACAGTCCGGCAAGTGTGAACAGAAGCCGGTAGCGAAAACGACGACATCGGCATTGAAGCGCTCCCGCCCGCCGGTAAGCCCGTGCGTGGTGGTAAGGGTGAAGCCGAGCCCGCTGCGCTCCAGGGCGATGGCCTCGCGGTGAGGAAAGAGCCGTGCCCAGCGGCGTTCGCCGAGTACGTCGAACCGGTGGTAGAGCTCGCGGTAAAGCGTTTGTAGGGCGGCTGGCGTGATGCCATCACTGGCCAGTTTCTGGGCCGCCACTTCACGCTCACGGATCTCGCGGTGCAGGGCGTGGAAGCTGCGCGTGTAGTCTGGCGTGAAGTACTCGTTGGTGAAGGCGGTTTCATCGAGGGGTTCGAAATTGCGCCGCCGAGAGATCCAGTGCAACTCCCGTGGTTGGCCCCAATGGCCGCGCAGAGCATTGAGGAAGATGTCGGCACCGCTCTGGACCCCGCCGACCACCACCACTCGGCGCTTGTTGAAGTCACGCCGGGTCCTGGCGATCTCGGCGGCGTGCAGGCAGTGGGGGCTACGCAGCGCCTCGGCAAAGTCCGGCAGCCAAGGGCGCTTGCCGGTACCTAGGCAGAGATGGCGGGCGCGGTAGTCACCGGCGTCGGTGCGCAGCCTGAAGCCGCGGCCGTCGAGCTGGACATCTCGTACCGCCTCACCGAGGGCGACGTTGTCCAGGCGACGGGCAGTCCAGCCTAGATAGTCGGAAAATTCGGCACGGCTGACGGTGCCCAGCTCGGCGTTGAGGAAGCGGTAGAGACGACGATGCTCGACCAGGTAGCTGAGGAAGGAGTGGCGGCTGTCCGGTGCCACGGCGGTTACCAGATCCTTGAGGAAACCTGTCTGAAGATGGGTGTCGGGAAGCATCAGCCCAGGGTGCCAAGACGGGTCGCGACGGCGCTCGAAAAAGCGCGTGGCGAGCCGTGGCAGATGAGAGTCGGCCAGCGCAGCGATGCTGAGGTTGAAGGGGCCGGCGCCCAGACCGGCCAGGTCGAGAACGTGGGAGTCAGACATTGGACACCTCCTGTGTCGTGGCGGCACCGACCGTATCGGCCGGCAGACGGACGAAGTACAGCGGGTTGTCGACGCGCAGTTCCATCTCGGCGAGCATGCGTTCCGCGGCCGCGTCGGTAGCGTGCAGGAACTTGGCGCGATTGAGGGTCAGGCGCAGGATGCGCGGGGCGAACAGTTCGAAGCGGATGAAGCGCTCGGCCAATTCGGGATGTCGATCCCGGTAGGCGGCAAGCACGTCGCCACACAGGCGATAGAAGCATGCCTCCGAGACCCCACAGGCTGCGGCGTGAGGGGCGATGAAGCGCAAGGTAGTGACGAAGTGCCCGGTCTGCAGGTCATGGATTAGTTTCTCCGGCGGCAGGCGCACCGTGACGTCCTTGAGCTCGGCGGGCAGGTCGTGGGCCTCGGGAAACTCTTCGTCGACCAGCCGCAGGTCGCCCTGAAAGTCCTTGAGCGCCAGGCGGTGAGGCCAGCCGTCACGCAGGATCAGAGTCAGGTTCTGCCCGTGGGCGATCAATGACACGCCATAGCGGCACATCAGGTGCCACAGCGGCACCAGGGTGACCTCGAACATCCGAGTGAACCAGGCCTGTACCGCCTGAGGGGCGTGAGCGCCGGCGGCCGTCAGGTAGGCGGCGAGCCAGGGTCGCCCGTCCTCGTCGACCTGCATCAGCTCGGCCATCAGCAATGCCTGCTCGTTGGCTGCTAGGCGCGGTGCCAGAGCCTCGCGCCAGATCACTCCAAACAGCTCGCGGTATCGATAGGGCGATTGCGGCAGGTGGGCATACTGCTCATGAGGTAATACGGCTCCCGCAGGTTCGGCGAGGATCTCCAGATTCACGCGGGAGAACTCCTCGTCATCGAGTGCCCGGGCCTTCAGCCAGGCCGAGGCGGCGGGACCGGCGAGCAGAAAGCGCCCGGGGATGCCGCGGTAGCAGGAGGTGTTCATGATGGTCAGCGGCAGCTTGATATCGTAGGCCGCTTGGCGGCTGACGTTGGTCAGGGTGCGCAGCGATTGCTGAGGCACGTAGCTGTCGCCGAACTCGCCGAGGTAGACCAGGCGACGGTGGGCGATGTCGGCGGCGTGCAGGGGGCCGAGCCACTGCTGCCACTGCCAGGGGTGAACCGGCAGCAGCCGATAAATGGCAGGGTCAGTCACTCGCAGGGCAAGGGCCTGGCACAGCCGGGCCTTCTCCGACTCGTCCAGCGCTGAGTCGAGCAGGGGAGCGGCGTCGATGGGGCCGCCGCCACACTCCAGGGCATCACCAGCAATGGCCACCCAGGAGAGACGAAAGGCGTTGCCGTGTTCCGGGGCGTAGCGTGCCAGAGCCTCCAACCCCCAGCCGCGGCGGCCCTTGTTGAACAGGAACTTGGGATGGCCGTCGAGCAGGCGTTGGCGTTGCGGCTCGGGCAGCAGAATGGCCTCATCGGCGCTCAATCCGCGGCAGGTTTCACGCAGCCGACAGTTGGCGCGAAGGGTGGCGAACAGATCCTCCAGGTGTTCGGCGACCTGGGCGTCATTCATGCCGAGCTTCGGCGCCAGGGCGAGGAGGAAATCGGCAGCCTCGAGGGAGGCGCCGTCGGGCGGCACCAAGCTCGTGGGGTCGATTCGGGGCTGCCGCCAGAGGTTGACACTGGCCCGGAAGCGCCAGGCTCCAGCCTCGCCCAGGTCGAGCTGGTGATCGTCGCTGTCGCTCGTCAGGGCGATGACCTGCTCATAGGCCAGCTCGCCGATCATCTTGGCGATCAGCTCGCGATTGACCGTTTCCCAGTGCGGCGCCAGACAGGTGTCGAGCGGTTCCATCACAGCACCTCCCGGAAGAAGCGTTCGCGTTGCCCCATCACTAGGCTGGCGCGCTTGTGAGGAAAGTCGAAGTCACGTAGCCGCGACAGTCCCAGGCGCTCGAGATGGCGGAACAGACGGTGGTTGTCGTGGCGTGGCTCCAGCACCAGGCGGCGGGTGCGCGGCTCGGCGAGGTAGGCATAGTGGGACAGTCCCCCCAGCCAGGCATCAACGAAGCGGGCACCGCGAACATCCTCTTCGCCCACCAGCAGGTGCAGGCCGCGATCGAAAGAGGCCCAGGGATAGTAGGGGGCGAGCCGGTCCTCGGCGGCCCAGTAGAGTTCGAAATAGCCGAAGGGGAGGCCATCGAACTCGCCGATCAGCGGCAGGGTGTGCGGATCGGCGAGGCGCTGCGCGACGAAGTCGGCAAGTTCGTCGGCGGGCCAGGCTTGCTCCCAGAACTCTGCTACCCGCGGCAGATGCATCCAGCGCACGAAGGATTCGAGGTCGCGTTCGGGCTCGATCAGACGCAGAGAAAAGGTGCGTCCTAGGCGTGGATCGGCGCGCCGATAGACGAGGCCGCTGGGCTTGGTAGGACGCCTGGGATGACCGCTCCCGGTATCGAAGGGAGTCTGCTCAGGGCGGACGGGGGGATGCTGCAGCCAGTGCCAGGGTTGCTGGTAGAAGTCGCTACGCAGGATGCGGCCACCGCCGAGTGCCTCTGTCAGCCGAGGCCAGTCGGCATGGTCCTGCCAGTCGGCCGGCTCCAAGACCAGCAGTGCCAGGCCGGGATGGTGGGCGAAGACGGCATCAATGCGCTCGATCAGCGAGCCAGTCGTTGCATCGCGGTTGAGTCGGGCCGCTTCGTCCTGCAGCGGGGCGAGGACGATATCGACAGGCGATTGGGTGTCGAGGGTGAGACTCATGCCGGGGCTCCTTGGTATCGGTTGGTGGCGGGGGCTGCGGCCGCAGCGGGCGCCAGGGGGTTGTCCAGCGACAGATAGAGGCGTGCCGGCTCGGTGAGGGTGGCCTCGTTGATGCCGCTCAGGTAGCAGAAGAAGTTGCCTTTGGCCTCCAGTTGGACGGATTGCAGGGCGTGGTCGAGGCAATCGAGGTCACCGTCGAGTCGTTCACGCAATGCGTTGAGGTGGTCACGCAGGTCGTGTTGCAGGGTGGCTTCATCGATCAAACCATCGGCAGCCAGGGCGCTGGTAACGGCGAAGGTCGAGTTGATCAACAGGTAGTAAAGGAAATAGCGGCGCTGAGTGTCCCGCGCCCAGTAGTTCTCCGGTGGGTGCTCGAGTTGGGGATGTCGTTCGAGGAAGCGGTCACCCACGCCGCTACCCTGGCAGTCGCGGTAGAACATGCCCACCGGCCAGCCATCGTCGAGCCGCAGTACGATGTTCTGCTGGTGCGCCAGGAGCACGATGCCATCCTCCACGGCGAGGCCGAACAAGGGTGTCAGTACATGCCTGCAGAAGGCGGCGAACCAGCCACGCGCCACCTGGGGTAGTGATTCACCCAGAGTCTGTGCCCGGGCGCGCAGGCGCGCTGCGAGCAGCGTCTGGCGGCCGGGGCCGAGCGGCTGCTGCGTCAGGGTGGCCAGCACCACTGTCTCGGTTTCCGCCGCCCCGAGTAGCAGGTTTTCGCGTAGTACCACCAGGCTGGCGGGGTCGACGTCACCCTTGGCATCGAGCCAGCCCAGCCAGGCCGGTTCCTGCATCACGGCGAAACCGGGAAAGCGCCGGGCCATGTCGAGCTCGCGCATCCAGCGGTCCAGATGCAGGCCGCGTCGGACCTCCTTGAGGCTGAGCAGGCGCAGCGAGTTGGTCAGGCGCGCCGACAGCGAGCCCTTGACCATCCAGGGGGCTCGGGGCGCGTAGAGTGAACGGTGCGACGAGGTCGGCAGCCACTCCGCGGCGCTGTTGCCAAGCCACAGCAGTTGACCACGTCGCTCCTGTGCCTGGACCCAGGCTTGGCGGCGCAGCTGCATTGCCTGCCAGGGATGCATGGGCAGGGCGCTGAAGCCGGGCGGCAGGCGGGTGGCCAGGTTCGCTGGCAGCACCTCGAGGGCGAGGTCGGCAGCGGTGATGTCGCGGCTGGAGTCGCCGGCTGCGAGCGGTGGAGCCACCGCCCACCAGGCGAGACCGAAGCGGGCGCGGTGCTCGGGGCAGAAAGCGCGTGCCTCGGCCTCGCTGAACGGGGCCCGGGACTTGGGGGCAGGGTGGAAGGCGTGGCCGGCCAGCAGGCCCTGCTCTGCTTCGGCGAAGGTCAGCGGGCCGTTTTGCAGATGAGCGAGATCGTCCCTGTCGTCGAGACTGGCCCGGGTATTGGCCCGGCTCTCCAGTACCCGCTCGCGGAAGGTGTGGCGGGCGGTGGCGTCGAGCGGTCCCACCAGGGCCGGTGACGCCAGAATGTGCTCCAGGGCGGTGGGGAAGTCGACCGCCTGGGAGGCGCCTTCCTTGAACCACAGGATGGGCCACTGGAAGCGGCATTCGCCGCTGGTACTGCGGTGCTGTAGTCGCAGTTGCAGCTCGCCCTCGGTAATGGGCAGACGGGCTAATTCTCCGTGGCCGGTGGTATCGAGCCGCCAGGCGCAGGTTTCGCGCAGCAGGGCATTGAAGAAGCAGCTCGCGGCCGGGTCGACCTCGTTCAGGGGAGTGGCATCGGTAGTTGTCGCCATGGGAAACCTCCGTGTTGAGAAGCATAAAACTAATGATAAGTATTTACATTGATGTCGTGTCGAGGCTCCTTGCGGCCCGCATGTTGGGCCTGAGTCAGTCGTGGGTCGGCGTGATCTGCGAGGTCGCCGGCATGATCCGGAAGTGGTTCCTGGTCATGGGAACGAACAGCAGGAGGACGCAGGCGGCGGCCAGCGACAGTGGCAACAGGTGAGCGGCGGCGGCCAGGCTGACCGTCAGTGTCGCGGCGCCGTAGCCCAGGGTGTGGGCCATGGCCAGCAAGCCGGCGCTGGCACCCGGGGAGCGCTGACGCGTAGCGGCGTCGGTATATCCGGGCACGGCCAGGGCGGCGCCGACGCTGGCGATCATGACGCCCAGGCCGAAACTGGCCGGGCCGATGGCCATCGTCAGCACTCCGTAACCGGCTACCAGCCCCAACGCCCCCAGAGCCAGTAGGGCATAGCCGGACAGCCGACGGTGACGAGTGATACCTAACTGGATGGTCAGGGAACCCAGTGCACCGAGCGACAGCAGGATCCCCATCAGGTGGCCGGCCCGGGTGGCGTCGATGTCGAGCCTGCCCTGCAGGGCACCGGGAAGGCCCAACTGCATTAGCGATGCTGACATCGCCAGCAGCAGTGCAATGGCCAGGCAGGGCAGCAGGTCGAGGGTGCCGCGTGGCAGTCGAGCGGCTCGACTGGCGGCAGACGGGAGTTGGGGAGTCGGGGCCGGTATCCCCCGGAGCAGCAGCAGGGCCAGCATGCCGCACAGCAGCATCACTACGAAGGGTGCATGGGCGGAAAGGCTCAAGCTGGCGGCGGCAATCAGCGGCCCAAGCAGGCGACCGCTGCTGAGTCCGGCGCTGATGGCAGCCAGTGCCTTGACCCGCTCCTCGCCGTCATGCAAGGCCAGCGACCACTGCTGGCAGGCCGGCACCATGCCCGAGACCGTCAGGCCGTACAGCACCCGTGCTGCCGCCACCAGGGCCAGCAGCGCGCCGTCGCCCAGCCAGCCGTGGGCCGCCGTCCACAGAGCGAAGCCGATCAGGGCGAAGCTGGTTACGTAGCCCAGCAGAGCCTGGATCACCACGCCGCGTGCCCCGTGACGATCGGCGATCCGCCCCCAGAAGGGACTGCCCAGCAGGAACAGCATCGAACCCAGCAGGATCAGACCGGCCCACTGCGACAGTGGCAGGCCGAAGCGCTCCACCAGCACCGGCAGCGCGACCAGTAGGCCGTTCTGGCCGAGGCCGAGCAATGCCGCACAGGCACTGATTCGCCACAGGGGAGGGAAGCGCATGATCGGCTCCTCAGTAAATACAACTGAGAATTATTATTAGTTAAGCAGTTGCCGTCAAGCGCGACAATGTATCGGCTTGTGAAGAGAGCTGGTTTGCGGGCAGGAAAAAGCCCACTGCGAGAGTGGGCTTGAGCGGGCGAGCGGCATCGCAATGAAGACGGGTCAGTAGTCCATCGACCAGGTCAAGCTGTAGGTGCGCCCACGGCCCTGGTAGTCGTAGAGGTATTCCGGGCCATAGTAGGGCGAGTAGAACATCGCCGCGCGCTGGCCCCACACCGTGGAGTAGCTCTCGTCCAGCAGGTTCTGCACGCCGAGGCTGAACTTGCCGAAGTCGGTCTGTCGGCTGAGCGCCAGATCCAGGGTGGTGTTGCCGTCGATCTTGCGCTCGGCGTCATCCTCCAGATCGAAGGTGTGGTTGGCCTGCAGGCGGGCCGAATGGACGTGGTCTCGCCAGCCGACGAAGGCGGTTGCCGAGGAGAGCGAGGCGTAGCGGGCATCGCGCTTTTCCCATCCGCCCTCGTCGTTCTCTTGCTCCGAGCGCACCAGGTGCAGGGTGCCGCCGACTTCGAGGCCGTTCGAGAAGTAGCGGGTCAGGGCACCTTCGAGGCCGTAGTCGCGCTTCCTGTCGTCGACCACGTCGACGCTCAGGTCGCCGCTGTTGATTTCCAGCGCCTTGTCGGACCAGGCGTAATAGACCGCCGCCTGGGCCGCCCAGTCGCCCCCCTGGTAACGCCAGCCGAGTTCGACCTGGTCGGTCTCGATGGCGGAGAGCGGGTTCGCGCCGACGCTGATGCCCGGGCGGCCGTAATACTTGGCCGGATCGGGAAGCTCGAATCCCTGGCTGTAGCGCAGCCAGCTCTGGTGGCCGTTGCCGAAGTCGTGGAGCGCGCTGGCGTTGAGCAGGGTGGCGTCGTAGTCGTTTTCGCCGCCGGGAATGCCGTTGAAGTCGTCGACCTCGACGTCGGAGTGCTGGCGCCGGACACCGGCCGATAGCTTGACGGCATCGGTCGCCTGCCAGTCGAGCTGGGCGAAGGCGGCGAGCGTGTCGATCCGGTAGCCGGGATAGCGTGGTGCGATGCTGGCCTGTTCCTGCACCAGCCCGCCGGTGGCGTCGGATACGGCCTTGTCGAAGGTCATCTGGCTAGCGTCGAAGCTCTCGCGATCGACATCCAGGCCGTAGATGAGGCCGATACGCTCGTTCAGCCGTGCATCGAACAGCGCCTTGAGGCCGCTGAGCTCAGTGTTCTGCTGGGAGGCGCGGAACTCGGAGCCGCCGGCGACCGGGTAGGGGAAGGCCTGGAAGCTGGCTTCCTCCTCGCGATGGAAGGCCTGCAGATAGAAGTTCTGCCCCAGCAGGTCGGCGTGGTGGTACTGCAGGTTGACCATCTTGCGATCGGTGGCTGGGTCGCGGTCGGAACGATAGCCGTCACGGATCTCGGCGTCCGCCAGACTGGGGCTGGCAGCGTCCAGGTGTGGGAAGTAGACCCCACGATCTCCCTCGTAGCCAGAGCGGTAGAGCTGGGCGGCGAGTTCCAGAGTTTGAGCGTCATTCAACTGGAAGGTGAGGTTGCCCAGCACGTCGATGCTGCGGTTGTCCTGCAGGTCGGTCTGAGCGAGATCGGGGAAGATCTCATTGCCGCGGCCGTCGAATTGGCGGCCATTGTCCTGAAAGGCGGTGCCGAGATAGGCTTGCACCCGGTCGTTGCCACCGCTGACCGACTGAGCGATCCGCCGGTCGAGATCACTGCTGCGATTGAAGCCGGTGGTGACCCCGACCTCGGTGCGCCAATCCGGGCCGCCGGCCCGACCCTTGCGGGTGATTATATTGACGATGCCACCAGTGGCGCCGCCGCCATACAGACTGCTGGCCCCGGATAGCACCTCGACGCGTTCGATATTGAAGGGATCGATGGCATCGAACTGGCGGGACAGGCCCCGCGAGCTGTTCATCGACATGCCGTCGATCAACACCTGTACGCTGCGGCCGCGCAGGTTCTGGCCATAGTTGGTGCGCCCCTCGGGGGCCATGTCGAGACTGGGCACGAGCCTGCCCAGAGACGTCTTGAGGTCGGCGCCGGCTTCGAGCTGCTGCTGTAGTTCCTCCTTTTCGATAATCCACACCGCGCCGGGGATCTGACTGATCTGAGTGGGAGTACGTGACCCCACCACGACCATGGTTTCCTGCGGCTCCTGAGCGTGAAGGGGCATGGTCGCCGAGCCGGCGGCTATGGCGAAACTGAGGATCATTAACTTCTTCATGGGGTTCCCTTGCCTGTAAAAGGTGAATGGTTATTGCTTTAAACAAGTGAGAATATCATTGCTAAAAATAATATCAATGACACTCATTCTCATTTGATGCATAGATAGAGCGACGACGTCTTCGAGCTTGGGCTCATCGACTCGACCTTCGAGCCTGGCGAGATCGTCTTTCTGGTAGGGGGCAGCGGCAAAGATCACCCTGGCTGGACTGCATCTGCAGCACAAGGTACGGGTCGAGCACGGCGCCTTCTCCACCCAGGCGCTGTCCCAGGGCCAGCGCAAACGCCTGGCGCTGGTGGTGGCCTATCTGGAGGATCGCCCCTTCCTGGTCTTCGACGAGTGGGCGGCGGATCAGGATCCGCTGTTCAAGGAGGTGTTCTACCGCGAGGTGTTGCCGGAGTTGAAACGCATGGGCAAGGCGGTGCTGGTGATCTCCCACGACGACCGCTACTTCCCCCTCGCTGACCGGCTGGTGCGGCTGGAGAGCGGCAAGCTCAGATTGGCCGAACCCTCTGCGAGTGAAGCATCGGTGTCGCCGGTGGCCTCGTAGACGACGAGCTGATGGGCAGTTGATGACTCGCCTTCAGACGCAGGCAAGTTCCATTCTATGACTGCTTGCGCAATCAGCACGCCACAGCAATACGATGCTCGCCATTGGGGTGAGGCATCACCTGCATCGGTAGACCGTAGATGGCTTCCAGGGTGGCGTCGGTCATCATTTCCGCGGGGGAGCCGTGGGCCAGCACCCGGCCGCTGTGCAAGGCGAGCAGTTCGTCGCAGTAGCGCGAGGCCATATTGATGTCGTGGAGCACGATGATCACGCACAGCTTGAGTTCGTCGCACAGCTTGCGGATCAGTGCCAGCACTTCCATCTGATGGGAGATATCCAGTGCGGCCAGCGGCTCGTCGAGCAGCAGGAAGCGACTCTCCTGAGCCAGCAGCATGGCCAGCCACACCCGCTGGCGTTCGCCACCGGAGAGGGTATCCACCAGCCGGTCGGCGAAATCCTCGGTGTGGCTGAGTTCGATGGCGCGCTCGACGGCGGCCTTGTCCTCTTGGGTGTGGCGGCCCAGCAGCCCATGCCAGGGGTAACGCCCGAAGCTGATCAGCTCGCGCCCGATGAGATTCTCGGCGCTCGGCAGGTGCTGGGGCAGATAGGCCACCCGGCGGGCAAACTCACGCTGGCCCCAGTCACTTACTGGGCGGCCATCCAGCATCACCTCGCCTTGGCTGACGGGCTGCTGCTGGGCGAGCAGCTTGATCAGGGTCGATTTCCCTGAGCCGTTATGGCCGATCAAGCCGTAGATCTTGCCCTCTTCGAAACGGTGCTCCACGGGATGCAGCAGGCACTTGCCATTGACTTCGAAGGTAGCGCCCTTGACCTCGAACATGATGGTTTCCTTGCGCGGGTAGTCGATCCCTATAGAGTAAACGAGAATCGTTGGCGTTATCTACCGTGTTTGACTGCCTTGGGTGAATATCCGAAGAAACGCGCGAAGGCCGTGCTGAAGTTGGCAGCTGGCCTTTACCAACCCAGCCAACCACGCAGCCGCTGGCGAGGAGATGAGGAGGCGGCGCTGGTGCGCTGTGTGCTATTCGAAAGTTGTGCGGTAGCTTCCTTGAGCGGTGCCATGATCGCCGACAGATGGTGCTGGCAGAGTTGCCGGTTGAGGGCCGCGGGGCACTGTGCCATCAGCAGGCCGCAGTGGTAAATCGCGGTATCCAGTGGCTGGTTGACCTCTTTGAAGGGCGCCGCCTCCTGACGGCAGCGCTGCAGCTCACCCAGCAGCATGCGCAGCGTCTGAGCATCCAGCCAGCAGGGCGTGTCGTCGCCCCGCGGTGAGGTGGCGACCGAATTCTGGATCGCCTGGAAGGAGACGTGCAGAAAAACGCATGTGTAGTACAGCTGGGAGCGTTCCGCGTTCATAGAGCACCATAGATCATCTCAATGAGACTGATTTGCATTCTGGTCCTTGGTAGCGGTTATGTCAAACCTGCCGCGTTGCGCCATTTCGTAATGCGACCTCATATCGTATGCGTATTTCAATGATAATCGTTTTCAATTAAAATATGGCCCGGCTGAATCGTCTATGCAAAGGGGGCAGAACGCATGACTGAAGGTAGCTTGTGCCACCGGCGGGAACAGGGGCAGTGGGCATGACGGGGTACGCGATGCGCAGGGGCGCGCCGGCACTTGCCTGCTGGCTGCTGAGCCTGCCGCTGGTGGTGCTGTTCTGGCTGGGCCTGGAGGCCCAGGGCGGTATGGCGTTGGGCTTCAAGGCGCTGTTGTCGCCTTCGTTCGAGGACGTCGACCAACTGCTGCTGCACTATGCGTGGTGGCCACGGCTCTCGGTTGCGCTGCTGGCCGGCGGCGGCCTGGCGCTGGCTGGAGTGCTGATGCAGCAGGTGCTGCGCAACCCGCTGGCGTCGCCTACCACCCTGGGGGTGGCCTCGGGGGCCAACCTGGCGTTGATGACGGCGACCCTGCTGGCGCCGGGGCTGCTGGCCGTTGGCCGCGAGTGGGTGGCGCTGGCCGGTGGTGCGTTGGCGGTGGGGCTGGTGTTCATGCTGGCCTGGCGGCGCGGTTTGGCGCCGATCGTGGTGGTGCTGGCCGGGCTGGTGGTGAACCTCTACCTGGGCGCGTTGGCCACGGCGCTGCTGCTGTTCAATCATGAGGCGCTGTCGGGGCTGTTGATCTGGGGCGCCGGCTCACTGGCTCAGAATGGCTGGGATGGCGTGGCGATTCTGTGGCCGCGGATGGCCATCGGCTGCGTGCTGGCCTGGTTCCTGCTGCGCCCGTTGGCGGTGCTGGAACTGGACGATGCCAGCGCCAAGAGCCTGGGGGTGTCGCTTACCCATCTGCGCTTTGCGGGCATGGGGCTGGCGGTCTTCATCACCGGCAGTATCGTCAGCGTGGTGGGCATCATCGGCTTTATCGGCTTGGCCGCGCCCAATATCGTGCGCCTGGCGGGGGCGCGTCGCCTCAGCGAGCGCTTGCTGTGGGGCACGCTGCTGGGGGCGGTGCTGCTGGCCACCACGGACCTGCTGCTGCAGAACTTCAGCGGCTTGGTGCCGATGCTGATTCCTACCGGTGCGGTGACCGGCGCCCTGGGGGCGCCGCTGTTAATGTGGCTGATCCCACGCCTCAAGTTGCACGGCAACAAGGCGCCCCAGCCGTCGGCGGTGATCGCGAGCCGGCATCCTGCTCCCGGCCGCCTGGCCACGCGCCTGGTCATTGGCCTGCTGTTGGCTGCCGCCCTGGGCCTGCTACTGGGGCAGGGAGTGAATGGCTGGTACTGGCTGTCGCCGGATAACTGGAACGTGATGCAGTGGCGTATGCCCCGGGTGCTGGCGGCGGCGGCCAGCGGCTTGATGCTGGCAGTGGCCGGCACCTTGTTGCAGCGCCTCTCCGCCAACCCCATGGCCAGCCCCGAGGTACTGGGTATCAGCGGTGGCTGTGCGATTGCCCTGATCCTGGGGATCTTCCTGCTGCCCGCGCCGACCAGCGGTATGCTGGTCGGGGTCGGCACCCTGGGGGCCTTTGCCACGCTGCTGATCCTGGTGGCACTCAATCGCCGCAGCGGCTTCGTACCGGAGCGCCTGCTGCTCACCGGGGTAGCGGTCACGGCGCTGTTCGATGCGGTGCGCAGCGTGATGCTGGCAGGCGGTGATCCCCGTGGGCAGCAGGTGATCGCCTGGCTGGCGGGCTCCACCTATTACGTCGATCTTACCAGCGCCCTGGTGGTCGGGACGCTGGCCGCGTTACTCACGCTGTGCACCCTGCCGCTGACCCGCTGGCTGGACATTCTCCCCCTGGGGGCGCCCACCACGCTGGCGCTGGGTATTGCCCTCAATCGTGCTCGCCTGGTGCTGCTGCTGCTGGTGGCCCTGCTCACGGCCTGCGCCACCCTGGTGGTGGGGCCGCTCTCCTTCGTCGGGCTGTTGGCGCCGCACATGGCCAGGTTGCTGGGGCTGTCACGCGCCCGCCATCACCTGCTGGGGGCGGCACTGGTGGGCATGCTGCTGATGGTGCTGGCCGACTGGCTGGGTCGCCAGGTGATCTTCCCCTACGACATGCCGGCCGGGCTGGTCGCGTCGCTGATCGGTGGCGCCTACTTCATGTGGGGGCTGCGCAGGCTGTGAGGTGTGGCCGCCCATGGGCAGCCGGAGATGATGGTGCGCTGAAAGAGAGGAGGCGGATATGACAGGGATGGCGGAGTTGCCGGTGTACCGCAACGATGCTGCCGAGGCGCTGCTGTCACTCTATCGGCAGCCACCCCTCGATAGGCTCAAGGCGCCCCGCTTTGGGGTGCCAGAGGTACCGACTACCGCGATGTCCGACCTGCTCGAGCCTGGGATGCTGGAGGAGACGATACGCCGCTTTACAGCCACTTTCGGCGAGGGGGCCGACCGCAAGGCGGCGGCCTCGATCTGGTCGAAACACCACTTCAGCGGCGTCTCGATCCCCACCCTGGCGGCCAATCTGCTGCTAGGGCAGGCGCTGCCGGTAGGTCTCGAGCAGATGCGCCTCGAGCTTGGCGACAAGGGGCAGCCGGCGCATATCTGGCTACCAGATGGCGGCGAACCGCTGCCTTCGCAGCTCCCCTCGGCGCGCTTTGACTATCTGTTCGACGCGCACTGCGCGCCGCTGATCGAGGCGCTGGCAGCGGTCTCCGGTCCGGCGCCCAAGGTGTTCTGGAGCAACCTGGGGCACTACGTGGAGTTCGTGGGGAAGACCTGCTCGCAGCATCCTGAATTTAGCGGGGCGGGGGAGCCGCTATTGCGCTATCTCGACACCAAGACGCTCGCTGACGGGCGTCGCAATCCGCTCTACCAGCCGGTGCGCTATCTCGAGCTGGGCGGTGAGCCCCCTACCCGGGTGCGGCGACTCTGCTGCGTCAAGTATCGGCTGCCCGATGAGCCGCTGTGCGGCGGCTGCCCGCTGAAGCCGGAAAACAAGCCGGCCAAGAAACGCCGTTAAGGCGGCGCGACACGCTGCTGCGCGTTCAACTCTTTGGAGGAGCCAAGGGTAATGGAGCTGTTCAGGATCGTATGGCGGGATTACCGCTGGCCATTCGTGGCCGTGGTGGTGCTGAGCTTGGCCAGTGCAGGGCTAGGCATTGGGGTCATCGCCTTTATCAATCAGCGGCTGCTGGGTATCTTTCCCGACCCCTGGCGAATCCTGCCGGAGTTCCTGGGCCTGATCGCGCTGTTGTTGGTGATCACCCTCGCCTCGCAGTTGGCCCTGACCACCCTGGGCCATCACTTCGTGTTCCGGCTGCGCGGGCAGTTGATCAAGCGCATCCTGGATACCGACATCGAGCGCGTCGAGCAGATCGGCAGCGCCCGCCTGCTGGCTAGCCTGTCTACCGATGTGCGCTATATCACCGTAGCCTTCGTGCGCTTGCCGGAGCTGGTGCAGGGTGGGGTGCTGACCGTGGGGGCCTGCCTCTACCTGGGCTGGCTGTCGCCCTCGATACTGGCGGTGACGGTGTTATGGACCGCGGTCACCGTGGCGGTCTGCATGCGCCTTGTCACCTGGGTCTACCAGCATATGGCCAAGCTGCGCGAGGTCGAGGACCGGCTCTACGCGGACTATCAGTCGGTGATCGAGGGGCGCAAGGAGCTGGCGCTCAACCGCGACCGGGCCAAGTGGCTCTATCGTGACGTCTATACGCTCAATGCCGATGCCTATCGGCACCATATCGTGCGCGGCGACACCTACCACCTCAGCGCGATCAACTGGTTCAATATCATGATGCTGGGCGCTATCGGCGTGGTGTTCTTTCTGGCCAATGGCCTGGGCTGGGCGTCGGTGCAGGTGGCGACCACGTTCTCGCTCACGCTGCTCTTTCTGCGTGCCCCCTTGATCCAGGCGGTGGGGGCCGTGCCGACGCTGATCAACGCCCGGGTGGCGTTCGAGAAGCTGAGCTCGCTGGCCCTGGCGGATTACCGCGATAGCTTCGATAGCGATACTCGGCGCCATGGCTGGCAGGAGATCGTCCTCGAGCAGGTGACCTACCGCTATCCTGAAGAGGAGGCGCGGCCGGGCTTTGCGATAGGGCCTATCGACCTGACCCTGCGGCGCGGCGAGGTGGTGTTTCTGATAGGCGGCAACGGCAGTGGCAAGTCGACCCTGGCGCGCTTGCTCACCGGGCTCTATCAGCCTCAGAGCGGAGTGGTGCGGGTCGATGGCCGGGCACTGCAGGCGCCGGACTGGGTGACCTACCGCCAGCACTTCTCGGCGATCTACACCGACCTGCACCTGTTCGACCGCCTGATGGGGCCGGGGGGCGAGTCGCCTGATGCGTCGCTGGTGGAGGAGTGGCTGGCCGCTCTGGGTATGCACAGCAAGCTCGACATCGAAGACGATCGCGTCACCAATATCAATCTCTCCCAGGGGCAGCGCAAGCGCCTGGCGATGCTGTTGGCGGTGGCCGAGCACCGCGACCTACTGCTGCTCGACGAGTGGGCCGCCGACCAGGACCCGCAGTTCCGGCGGGTTTTCTATCGCGAGCTGTTGCCGCGCCTGCGGGCATTGGGCAAGACACTAGTAGTGATCAGCCACGATGACCACTATTTCGACCAGGCCGACCGCCTGTTGGAGATGCGTGGCGGTCAGCTACATGAGCTGACCGGAGAGGAGCGTAAGGCGGCAAGCAGGGATGCAGTCGCCAGGGTGGAGCAGTAGGCGCCGGTATGACGAGCCGTTGGGTTAACACTGCAAGGCGCCAAGCGGCGTAAGTGAATCGGGCTGCCGCGGTTTTCAGGCCGCGGGCAGGGCCTCCACCAGAAGCTCGGCGAAGCGCCGTGCCGAGGGCAGGGCGCCAAAGCTCCACGCCGCTGGCAGCGTAATATAGGTGCCGTCGCGGACGCTGGGTAAATGTTGCCATAGCGCACTGCGGCGGAGTTTTTCCTCGACGCCGGTGGGGTAGGGCTCAACCACCACGAGTTGCGCGTCGAGCTTCATCAGCTGTTCGAGGCCGACCAGGCTGAAACCCCAGGCGTTGGTCTCCTCCTGCCAGGCATTTTCCAACCCCAGGCGATCCAGCACCGCTTGGAACAGGCCATTCTCACCGAAGACGCGTACGTGCCGCTCGTCCATGAACTGGATGATCAGCATGGGGCGGATCTCCTCGGGCAACTGCTGCCGCAGTGCTTCGATATGGCCGTCGGCCGCAGCGATCAAGGCGTCGGCCGCTGCGCTGCGCCCGGTCACCTCGCCCAGCTCGCGGGTCAGCGTTGCCGCTTCCTCCCAGGTGTCGCGGCCGGGCGTATAGAGGTGGAAGGTGTCGACCTGCCCGATTTTGCTCAAGCGCGGCGCCAGGTTGGCGAACATCGGCGAGATGACGATATGCGCGGGCGCCAGATGCGCCAATAGCTCGGTATTGGGTTGCGAGCGCAGCCCGATGTCGAGCACGTGCTCTGCCAGGCGGGGCTCTCCGACCCACTCATGATAAGCGTCTACCTGGGCAACGCCTTGGGGCGAGGCGTCGATGGCCACCAGGGTCTCGGCCAGGGTCCAGTCGATGCTGGCGATGCCCTCGGCATGAGAGGGGGTGGCATAGATCAATCCGAGCCCCGACACCAGCATGAGCGAACCTCCTAGGCGACGCAGTCGCGAGGTAATGGAAGCAGGCATGTTGGGATCAGGGCCTTGGTGACGTCATCTTGTGATAATGGTTGCTATTTCGATGCGTGAGTGTGCCAGCTCATGCGCGGGCTGTCCATCCTTGCTGGGCGGTGATCAGAAGGCATAGCTGAGACTGGCCAGCACCCCGCGCTCGGCGCCGAAGTAGCAGTACTCCAGCGAGTTGCAGGCAGCGACGTACTCTTCGTCGGTGAGGTTGGTGACGTTGAGGCGGGCGCTGAGACCGTCGTAGCCGAGGCGGCCCAGGTCATAGCCCAGGGTGGCGTCGACCAGGGTGTACTCGGGGACCCTGGCGGTATTGGCGCGGTCGGCCTGGATATCGGCGTAGTAACGCACCCCGAGGCCGGCGTCGAGGCCGTCGAGAGCACCGCTGTCGAAGGCGTAGTGCCCCCACAGGCTGGCCTGATGGCGCGGTGCATAGATGGCCCGGTTGCCCTGGTTGCCGTCGTCGCTGCGCCGGTAGGTGATGTCGGTATAGCTGTAGTTCGCCTGCAGGCGCACGCGATCGGTGAGCTGGGTGTAGGCCTCCAGCTCGACGCCCTGGGATTGGATCTCGCCCACGGCGCGATAGGGGTCGGTGGGCTGCTCCTTGGTGGCGACGTTCTCCTGATTGATGCGGAACAGCGAGACGCTGTAGCGATCGTCGCCGCCGGCAGGCTGATATTTGAGGCCGGCCTCGAGCTGCTCGCCTTCCATGGGCGGCAGCAGGTCGCCCTCGGCGTCGATGAAGCTGGTTGGGGTGAAGGCGGTGGAGTAGCTGAGATAGGGGGCGACGCCGCTGTCGAACAGATAGAGCAGGCCAGCGCGGCCGCTGAACTGGGTGTCGTTGAGTTCGCTGCGCTCGCCGCTGTCGAGGTTGGTGTTGGTGATGTCGACCCAGTCGTAGCGTCCGCCGAGGGTCAGCCGCCAGTTGCCCAGGGCCATTTGATCCTGGAGGTAGACCCCGGTCTGACGCAGTTCATGCTGCTCGCGGGTGGGCGGATACATGGCAATGGGGTCGGCGCCGTATTGCGGATCGAAGGCATCCAGGTTGGGGAAGGCGCCCGAGGGCCAGTCGACGTGGTTGTCGCGCTGCTGGTAGTCGACGCCCAGCAGCAGGGTGTGGTCGATGAAGCTGCCGCTGAGGTTGGCCTCGAGCTGGTTGTCGAGGGTCCAGGCCTCCAGTGACTCGTCGCCGCCGGCGAAGTAACGGGTCAGTTCGCTGTCCGAGCCCGGCGCCCAGCCGAAGCCGTAGACCTGATCCATGACCACATCGGCATTGAGGTAGCGCAGCCGTTGGCGCGCCCGCCACTCATCGTTGACGTGGTGCTCCAGCTCGTAGCCGAGCATGCGCTGGGTGCGCTTGAATTTGTCGTATGCCGCTTCGCCGTCGAAGAAGGTGTTGGCGATGCGCCGGCCGTTGCGGTCGACCACGCTGCCTTCATAGGGCACGCCGGAGTGGTAGCCTCCCTCGGGATCCTGCTGCAGGTAAGCGTACAGCGTCAGGCTGGTGACATCGGTAACGTCCCAGGTCAGAGAGGGGGCGATGGCGTAGCGCTCCTCCTCGACGGGGCCGAACTGGGTGTCGGCGGCGCTGGCCAGGCCGGTCAAGCGATAGGCCACACGGTTCTCGTCGCCGAGTGGCCCGGTGAGGTCGAAGGCCGCGCTACGCTGCTGGTTGTTACCCAGCGAGAGGCGCAGTTCGCCACCCGGTTCGAACGCGGGGCGCTTGCTGGTCAGCGCCACCACCCCGCCGGGGGAGGCGCGCCCGTAGAGCACCGAGGCGGGGCCACGCACCACCTCGATGCTGTCCAGGAACCACGGATCGACGCTCATCGAGCTGTAGGAGTTGCTGTCACCCATCACCTTCAGGCCGTCGAGGAAGGTGTTGCTCAGGCTGCCGTCGGAGAAGCCGCGCAGCACCAGGTAGTCGTAGCGGTTGGAGGCGCCGACCTGGTTGCTGAACACCCCGGGGGTGTAGTTGGTGGCACGCTGTACCGTGCGTGCGCCCTGGGTATCCATGTCCTCGCGACTGACCAGCGACACCGCCTGGGGCGTCTCGACGAAGGGTGTCGTCACCTTGGTGGCGGCCTGCTGGGCGGTGACGGTAAGGGTGTCGAGCGGCTGTGCTTGCTCCTCGTCTTGGCCCCAGGCCGTGCTGGCGATCGCGCTGGCAAGCATGGTGATAGCAAGTGAAAGCGGGTGTGGTTTGCGCATGGCGGCAATGTCCCTTGGCATGACGATGCGATCATTTTTCTAGGAATGAGAAGTATTACATTTCTGGCGGCGTGCAACCTTTGCGCCGTGCCAGAATGCTTATGCGCTATGCCAGGGTGCGGGCGAGACGACGCGGAGAGACGCCGAAGTGGCGGCGAAAGGCGGTGGTGAAGTTGCTGGGATGACGATAGCCACAGCGCAGGGCCGTTTGCTGCACGCTCAGCCCCTGGGCCAGGTACTCCCGGGCCAGGGTCAGCCGCTGCTCGCGCAAGCAGTCGAATACCGACTGGCCATAGGCTTGCCGGAACTTGCTGCGCAGGCTGCTGGGGCTCATCGCTGCAATGCGCGCCAGGTCCTCGAGCCGGTAGTCCTCCATCGGTTGCTCCAGCAAGCGCTGGCGCACGTCCTCGAGGCGTGCCTGTTCGCGGGGAGCACAACTCCCGCCCGCCAATGCATCGCGCCGAGGGGCGTCGGCATGGCCGGCGTGCTGAGCGTGGGCGAGCAGCTGCAGTGCCAGGCCCTCCATCATCAGGCGGTGCGGTCCCGCTTGCCAGTGCCCCTCCAGGGCGTATTCCAGTGCGCGCTTGAGGGGCTCGGCCAGGTGCCAGGCGAACCGTGATGATGTCTCCATGGCGGGTGACAGCTCCGGTAGCACCGCGGCGTTCTCCAGGCCAAGCGCCAGGGTACGCAAGCGCTGACCGGGCGCCTGGCTGGCATGCAAGGCATGCGTCGAACCGATCAGGCGGGTGCTGACCGCTTGACCCGATGTGAGGCGCAGCTCGCTGTCTCCGAGCTTTAGCGTTACGTCACCCTCCAGCACTACCAGCACCAGCAACGCGGCTGACTGCAGCGAAGTGGACGCATAGTGTTGGAGCACCTCGACGTCGGAGTGGGTCAGGCGCATACCCGGGCGCAGCGCAAACTCCTCGACCCGGCCCTGCACCACTGGCAGGTGGCCCCGGCAGGAAAACCGGTAGGCGATGCCAAAGCGCTTCCCGTAGCTGCTCAAGTCATCGCCGCAGTAGCGCTGGCAGGGCGTTGGAGGCATCGCGTGTTGATTCTCGGTGGAGGAGTAGGGCATGAGGGCATGATACACGAATGAGGTTTATTCGTATTTATTCTCGAGTACCACGATTCATTCGCGCCGTTCGCGTTGCTCTGCCATTCTGAGCTAGCATAGGGGGCTGCGGCCAAGCGCCGTGTCTTTTCTATCAGCAAAGGGAGGAGCTAGAGTCATGCCTCATACACTGCCCGATTTGCCTTACGCTTACGACGCGCTGGAACCGCACATCGACGCGATGACCATGGAAATCCACCATTCGCGTCACCACCAGACCTACGTCAACAACCTCAATGCCGCCCTAGAGGGCACCGGCCTCGAGGAGACGCCGGTAGACGAGCTGCTGGCCAGCCTGGACAAAGTGCCGGCCGACAAGCGTCAGGCGGTCATCAACAACGGTGGCGGCCACTCCAACCACACCATGTTCTGGGAAATGATGTCGCCCCAGGGCGGCGGTCAGCCCAAGGGCCAGGTGGCAGCCGCCATCGACGAGCAACTGGGTGGCTTCGATGACTTCAAGGATGCCTTCAAGAAGGCTGCCCTGGGTCGCTTCGGTAGCGGCTGGGCCTGGCTCAGCGTGACCCCGGAGAAGAAGCTGGTGGTGGAGAACTCCCTGAATCAGGACAGCCCGATCTCCAACGGCAACACGCCGGTGCTCGGTCTGGACGTCTGGGAGCATGCGTACTACCTGAAGTTCCAGAACAAGCGTCCCGACTACATCGAGGCGTTCTTCAACGTGATCAACTGGGACGAGGTCGAGCGTCGCTATCAAGCGGCCACTGCCTAAGTACCGATTGAGTGCGTCAATCTGATCGCCGCGGCCATCTGGCCGCGGCGCTCTTTTGTCAGCGCTATCCCCCTGATCGACGTCTTTCTTGATCTCTATTAAGGTCGCGCGCATTCAAGCCGCTAGACTTGCCTTGTCGACGCTTCCAGCAGGGCTCTGAGGTGATTGGACCGCCTCGCCCGACCTACCGTATGCAGGCGCGTTTCTGGCCAATAGACACTATATATTGATTTCAGCGTGGCAGGATTCACCAGATATGGTGTATCATGATGACCATCGGTTCACGCAACACATGCCTTAAATCGCAAGGGAATGATAACCATGAAGATTGAGATTTACAGCAAGCCCGCCTGCGTCCAGTGCACCGCCACCTACCGTGCGCTCGACAAGCAAGGGCTCGACTACGAGGTCATCGATCTGAGCCAGGATCCCAGCGCTCGCGAAACGGTGGAAGGCCTGGGTTACCGCCAACTGCCGGTGGTGGTGGCCGGTGACGACCACTGGTCGGGCTTCCGTCCGGACCGCATTCAGGCGCTGGCATAAATCTGGCTAACGGTGATTCGGGGAGGTCGTCATGACGGCCGCACAGGCACAAGACGCTGCGTTCAGCGCTGCTCAGCCGGATGGCGAGCTGGTGTACTTCTCGACCAAGTCGGGCAATACCCATCGCTTTGTCGAGAAGCTCGGCCTGCCGGCGCGGCGCATCCCGCTGAACCGTGACGAGCCGCCGCTGCGGGTCACCCAGCCCTATATTCTGATCACCCCGTCCTACGGTGGCGGTAGTACCCAGGGCGCGGTGCCCAAGCAGGTGATCCACTTCCTTAACGACCCGCACAACCGCGGGCTGATCCGAGGGGTGATCGCCGCCGGCAATACCAACTTCGGTACCGCGTACGGCCTGGCCGGGCGCATCATCGCCGACAAGTGCGGCGTACCGCTGCTATATCGATTCGAGCTGCTGGGCACGGATGAAGACGTGGCCAGGGTTCAACAGGGAGTAGACGCGTTTTGGAAACGACAGCCATGAGCGAGACCCACCGGCCCGCCGGCCAGGGCGAGGCGGCACGCACGCTGGATTATCATTCCCTCAACGCCATGCTCAATCTGTATGGCCCCGAGGGTGAGCTGCAGCTGGACAAGGACCGCGAGGCGGCGCGCCAGTATTTCCTGCAGCACGTCAATCAGAACACGGTGTTCTTCCACTCGTTGGAGGAGAAGCTCGACTACCTGGTCGAGGAGAGCTACTACGAGCCCGAAGTGCTCGAGCAGTACGACCGCGCCTTTATCAAGTCGCTGTTCGAGCAGGCCTACGCCTACAAGTTTCGTTTCCCGAGCTTTCTCGGCGCCTTCAAGTACTACACCAGCTATACGCTGAAGACCTTCGACGGCAAGCGCTACCTCGAGCGCTACGAGGATCGCGTGTGCATGGTCGCGCTGGCGCTGGCCCGCGGTGACGAGACCCTGGCCCGGGCGCTGGTCGACGAGATCGTCAGCGGCCGCTTCCAGCCTGCCACGCCGACCTTCCTCAACTGCGGCAAGCGCCAGCGCGGCGAGCTGGTGTCGTGCTTCCTGCTGCGCATCGAAGACAACATGGAGTCCATCGGTCGCGCCATCAACTCGGCGCTGCAGCTCTCCAAGCGCGGCGGCGGCGTGGCCTTCCTGCTCAGCAACATTCGCGAGTTCGGCGCGCCGATCAAGCGCATCGAGAACCAGTCGTCGGGCATCATCCCGGTCATGAAGCTGCTCGAGGATGCGTTCTCCTACGCCAACCAGTTGGGCGCGCGCCAGGGCGCCGGGGCGGTCTATCTCAACGCCCACCACCCGGACATCCTGCGCTTCCTCGACACCAAGCGCGAGAACGCCGACGAGAAGATCCGTATCAAGACGCTGTCGCTGGGCGTGACCATCCCCGACATCACCTTCGAGCTGGCCAAGCGCAACGAGGCGATGTACCTGTTCTCGCCCTACGACGTGGAGCGCGTCTACGGCGTGCCGTTTGGCGATATCAGCGTCACCGAGAAGTACCATGAGATGGTCGACGACTCGCGCATCCGCAAGTCCAAGATCAACGCCCGGGAATTCTTCCAGATCCTGGCCGAGGTGCAGTTCGAGTCGGGCTATCCCTATGTGATGTTCGAGGACAACGTCAACCGCGCCAATCCCATCGCCGGGCGTATCAACATGAGCAACCTCTGCTCGGAGATCCTCCAGGTCAATACGCCGAGCCTCTATGACGACGACCTCGGCTATCGCCACACCGGCGAGGACATCTCCTGCAACCTGGGCTCGATGAACATCGCCAAGGTGATGGACGCCGGTGATATCGGCACCAGCGTCGAGATTGCCGTGCGCGGCCTGACCGCGGTCTCCGAGATGAGCCACCTCGCCTCGGTGCCGTCGATCGCCGAGGGCAACGCCCACTCCCGCGCCATCGGCCTGGGGCAGATGAACCTGCACGGCTTCCTGGCTCGCGAGCATATCTACTACGGCTCCGAAGAGGGGCTGGACTTCACCAACCTCTACTTCTACTGCGTGGTCTATCATGCCCTGCGCGCCTCCAACCGCCTGGCCGTCGAGCACGGCGCGGCCTTTGCCGGCTTCGCCGACTCCGACTACGCCAGCGGGGCGTTCTTCGACAAGTACACCGAGCACGAGTGGCAGCCGCGTACCGAGAAGGTGCGGGGGCTGTTCGAGCGCGCCGGCATCGCCATCCCGACCCGCGAGGAGTGGCAGTCGCTCAAGGCCTCGGTGATGGAGCACGGCCTCTACAACCGCAACCTGCAGGCAGTGCCGCCCACCGGCTCGATCTCCTACATCAACCACTCCACCTCGAGCATTCACCCGGTGGCGGCCAAGATCGAGATCCGCAAGGAGGGCAAGCTGGGCCGCGTCTACTACCCGGCGCCCTATCTCAACGACGACAACCTGGACTACTACCAGGACGCCTACGAGATCGGCCCGGAGAAGATCATCGACACCTATGCCGAGGCTTCGCAGCACGTCGACCAGGGCCTGTCGCTGACGCTGTTCTTCCCTGACACGGCCACTACGCGCGACATCAACAAGGCGCAGATCTACGCCTGGCGCAAGGGCATTAAGACGCTCTATTACGTGCGCCTGCGCCAAAGCGCCCTGGAAGGCACCGAAGTAGAGGGCTGCGTTTCCTGCAGCCTCTGACAAGCGAGCGAATCATGACCAACGCACACACAGCACAGGGCACGGCGCCGCGCCTCTCGCGGGTCGATGCCATCAACTGGAACCGCCTCCAGGACGACAAGGACCTGGAAGTGTGGAACCGCCTGACCAGTAACTTCTGGCTGCCGGAGAAGGTGCCGCTGTCCAACGACATTCAGTCGTGGAACACCCTCACGCATCAGGAACAGCAGCTCACCATCCGCGTCTTTACCGGCCTGACGCTGCTCGACACCATCCAGAGCAGCGTCGGCGCCCCGGCGCTGATGCCGGATGCGCGTACCCCCCACGAAGAAGCGGTCTACGCCAACATCGCCTTCATGGAAGCCGTGCACGCGCGCTCCTACAGCTCGATCTTCTCGACCCTGTGCGCCACCCGGGACGTCGACGACGCCTTCCGCTGGAGCGAAGAGAACCCGACCCTGCAGGCCAAGTCGGAGCTGATCCTCGAGCGCTATCGCGCCGACGACCCGCTGATGCGCAAGGTCGCCAGCGTGTTCCTCGAGTCGTTCCTGTTCTACTCCGGCTTCTACCTGCCGATGTACTGGTCGAGCCACGCCAAGCTGACCAATACCGCCGACCTGATCCGCCTGATCATTCGCGACGAAGCGGTGCACGGCTACTACATCGGCTACAAGTTCCAGCAGGCCCTGGCCGAGGCCACCCCGGAGCGCCAGGCGGCGGTCAAGGAGTACGCCTACGAGCTGCTGCTGGAGCTCTACGACAACGAGGTCAAGTACACCGAGTCGCTCTACGACGAGGTGGGTCTGACCGAGGACGTCAAGAAATTCCTCCACTACAACGCCAACAAGGCGCTGATGAACCTCGGCTTCGAGGCGCTGTTCCCGTCAAGCGTCACCGACGTCGACCCGACCATCCTCGCCGCGCTCTCGCCCAACGCCGATGAGAACCATGACTTCTTCTCCGGCTCCGGCTCCTCCTACGTGATCGGCAAGGCGGTGGCCACCGAGGACGAAGACTGGGCCTTCTGAGGCTAGCGGTTTATCAGGATGGCGTTCAGCGCCACCGGTACCTCGTCGCCGATGCGCTGATAGCCGAGCAGGCTCAGCACGCTGCGCAGCGTGGAATTGGCCATGATCTCCTGGCCGTCGAGGGCCACCGGTTCAGCGGTGGTCACGCGTACCGTGTCGAGGTCCTCGCGTGTGAAGCGCAGGTCCACGGGCTCCTGCTGGAGACTGCCGTCGGCGCGTACGCTGAAGGTCAGTGTCTCGACCATTGATTCGCCGATATCGAGGGCGTCGAGGCGCTCCGGCGGCAGCTGTGTATTCAACGTCGCCAGCGGCATGTCGGTGATGCCGGAAAGCCATGGCGGCAGCGGCCCCAGGCGATCCAGCGTGTCGGTCTGGTTGAGGCGCAGCGGTAGCGTCAGGATGCCATCCTCGGAAATATCACCGCGCAGCTCGCGCACGCGGTGCTGATGCTCCACAGGGCCGTTATCGGTCAACTCGAAGATGGTCGCCTCGACCTGCGAGCGCTCGGGGTCGAGCTGCCAGTCGGCATGGGCGGGCAGGGCGATGAGCAGGGCAAACAGGGCAAGATAGGCTTTCACATGAGTCTCCCGGTCGATGACACAGCAGAGACACGCCGCCGCGAGAAAAGTGCCCCATTCCAACAATCCGCACGTGGCTACGCTGGCCTCACCCATCGGCATTCGCTATCATACCCCCGCGCGCTGACGCGCCCCTCCCGATGGGCCTATAGCTCAGTTGGTTAGAGCAGGGGACTCATAATCCCTTGGTCGCTGGTTCGAGTCCAGCTGGGCCCACCAATGAAATCAATCGGTTACGCCGCCAAGGGTCACTTTTCATTAGTGTGTGGTTGCTGATTGGTTGCTGATCCGCGGCAACTTCGCTACCACGCTCTCCCACCTTGCCGGGTCGGCATGCGCATAGCGACTGGTCACTGTCAGTGACGAGTGTCCGAGCAGATCCCTGATGCTCGTTAACGCCTCCCCCTTGCTCGCCAGCAATGAGGCATAGCAGTGACGCAAATCGTGAAAGCGGATGTCAGGGCGACCGATCTTCTCCCGGGCTTTCTCGAACGCGCCACGCACCCTGTCGCCAGTCGTGTCAAAAGGCAAGGCTTTCACCAGCGGTAGGGCTTCTTCCGTCAAGGGGATGATCCTTGGCTTCCCGTTTTTCGTCTGGTTAGGCATGAGCACGATGCGACCGTCGTAGACGTTCCTGGATTCCAGTGCCATCAGCTCACCCCGCCTCATGCCCGTCAGCATTGCCAGCAAAATCACCTCTCGCTCGACCTGGTAGCGTTCGGGTACCGCTGCAAGCAGCTCGGCCAGCTCCTGCTCCGTCAGGTAGACATGCCTTTCATTCTTAGGTGTGGGCTTGCGTAGCTTGCCGTCCAGCGGCAGATCGATCCAGTCCCACTCGCGGTACGACAGCGAGAGGACTCGCTTTACGACCTGAGTGCGGTTGTTGATGGTCGACTGCGCCAATCCCTTCTCCTTGAGGGCCTTCTGCATCCTGCGAGCCGAGTCCAGAAGCTCTTGCCCGATGATCACGCCGGGCGCATGCTCATCCATCCACCTGGCAACCAGCAGGATATGCTGCTTCTGTGAGCGAACGTCATATTCGCTGACCATGCGTTGCAGTCCCTCTGAGAAGGTGTACTTCGGTTTGCGGCCCATGACACCGTTGAACTCGTCCTCTTGGCGTTGAGCCTCTGCCTTCAGCGCATACTGCCTTGCTTCTCCTTCTGTGCGAAAAGTTCGCTGAGAACGCTGGCCGTTGACGGTGCAGCGGACGACCCACGTGCCACGATCTTTCCTGTGCGAGACTGTGTATCCCATTTCCGATCCTCCTTCCGCTGAGGATCGCGCCTGCAGCGTCTAGCGTACTCTTCAACTGCTCCATGCTCAAAACGCACTGCCTTCCCAAACTGGATGTATCCGATTTCGTGCTTGTGCCCGTATACCCAGCTCAGGCTCATTCGTAGTTTTTCTGCAACGTCTTCTGGTCTAAGAAATGCGTCTGGCATGGGAAACCTCCGTTGCCTCATGGAGCAGGTCGTAAGGCAATAATACATTAACGCATTAGCCAGTCAATACGTTTTCGTATTGGGGAGGGAGAGTCTCGTGCCTGGAGGGCCTGCGGTGAGCGGCGAGGGAGTTTACAGCTTTATCTTGGCTTCAATAGCTACGGCCAGCACTCGACAGCTTTTTTCCAGTTTAATCAAGGGGTAAGAGGGGTTCAGGGGCTTCAAGAAAATCTGGCCGCTTTCGTCAATCAGCGTCCGGAGGGTTGGTTCAGCCGAGCCTGCAGGAGCGGCTAGCACCAGCTTTCCAGGGGCTGCTTCCAAGCCGGTGTCCATGAGAACCAAGGTACCTTCCGGCAGGCTGGGCGAGGAACCGATGGGTGCTGCCATCGCATCACCACGCATTCTTAGCCAAAAAGCCACACCGACCTGTAAGTAGTCACTTGATTCAAATTGCCTTTTCTCATCTGAGGCAGGCTCCTTGAGCTGACTTGCCTGCATAGCTTCGGGCCAGGTGAGAATGGGGTAAGACCTGAGGTGCTGAGCAGTGGGTTCTTTATCGTACCGTGCTCCTCCGGCAAGGGCAGCTGCCGCTGCTCCAATCACTGGGAACGTACCCGACGCCCCCGAGCCTGCCGGAGTGGAGGAAGCTTGTTTAGCATCGCCATGCGCAAGGAAGCTTGCAGTGGTTCCTAACGAGGCAGCAATGCTCTCCAAATTACTGATTCTTGGGGATTTGCTAACGCCTTTGAGGATGCGATGTATGGTCGGCTGTGGCACCTTGGAGCGCCGAGCCAGCTCATTTTCACCTACCCCCTGCTCTTCCATGAGCTGGCGAAGTCGCTCAGCGATTGATGTTGCTGGATTCATACCGGGCTGCCTACCTGTACTGTGACATCGTCAATACGCAAATGTATTGATTTTTTCGCCCCGAGTCCATGCCAACAGCGCAGACTTGCAGCCCCG
This sequence comes from Franzmannia pantelleriensis, assembly GCF_900102875.1. Classification (GTDB taxonomy): domain Bacteria; phylum Pseudomonadota; class Gammaproteobacteria; order Pseudomonadales; family Halomonadaceae; genus Franzmannia; species Franzmannia pantelleriensis. The sequence goes on along the minus strand of NZ_FNGH01000010.1, from coordinate 120,862 downwards.
CCAGCGACGCCAAGGGTAGCAGGCCGTCCTCGGCCTGATGAGGACGGTGCAACAAACGGGAAAATAGGGCATCCTGCGGCGCATGAAAATTTCATCTGCTCCCGTCAGTTACCAAACCCACGTCCGCCCGTCGCAAGCAGTGGACATGATTCGCCACTGTAAAGCCTTACAGCGGGCGTTCGACCGCCTGACGGATACCTCCCGGGACCCAAGGCGCTTTCTCGACACTAGTGCGACATATGACCCCCAGATGGTGGCCATGCAATGGGTATCCCAGCGAGAAGTGCCTGCCTTCCGTGAAGCCGCACTCAACAATCATTTCATCTGTGCTAACTGGAAGACCTTTGATGAGCTCAAAGGCGACGGATTCCGATCAAAGGAGGCGGTGTTAACGGGGCGTCCTCTGGTGCCAGGTGACGCTGACTTTATGTGGCTGAGGCGTTTTATCCATTCGGTAGTGGTATGGGAGACCAGCACGGCAGAGCCTAATCCGCCGACGTTGCGGGTGGCGGCTGCCTTTCAGGGCTGGTCTGATGTTGCCAATGCCTTGCAACGGGAGCTGGAAAGGACTAGCAATAATGGATGAATTACGCCGAATATTCTAGACACCCGCCAGGTTCTGGAAGTGGCGCCGCTCGTACTCGATAGCAGACAGGTGATCACACCTGATGACGGCGCCTCGGCTGTATCAAGAATCAATAGCCGGGCTTGATAAGGTAAAATCCCGACCTAAAACCGCCAAACTTCTGGCGAGGAGGACTGTAATACTCCTGCTCTGAAAACAGGGGCAAGCTGTCGAGATGATACTCGATACCGTTGCGTATATCAGGCCCATTTGTTCCGGAAAAAATGTGCTCTCTGAAACGATATTTCCTTAAACCTCTGTGATACTCGACATGTCCAAGCTTTTGCAAAAGCTTGACTGATTCTCGAAGACGCTGATCACTTTCCCTTCCACGTAGGCGGTAAGGGCCGTATTGTTTCAATCGTGTCATGGTAAATTCTTGCTCTCTACCTAGCGCCAGATGCTCAGGAAGCTCTGGGGAGCTAGCGAGAGGATTCTGATTGTCTTTGTCAGCCCACTCGATGAGGTGTTTGGCAAGTTCGTTAGCATCAGAGACTACCTGAGGCTCGCCTGCTAAAAAGCGCTGAAAGTGAATAGAGCACTTGCGGACGAAGTCATAGCAAAATATTAGAGTATCCTTGGAAATATCACCCTCATAGCCCTCAAAGAAATGGATCAAGGCGGACATGCGAGTGACATTATCCATCAGTTTTGATGCGTGGTCCGAATAGTATTGATATGGACCGCCATCCTTAATCGAGTCTTCAATGCCCTGATGGTACCTTTTCCACAATTCAGAAGCCTCAGAAGTGAATCTCAGAAGCTGTTTTTCTGTTGAAGGATCAAAAGTGGTAGGGGTGATTCCATCAGGCTCAGTGAGAAGTTCGTAAGATTTTTGGTTGAATCGATCAATATGCGGGAGGTCGCGTAAGTTTCTAGTGGCACGATTTCCAGCCATTTTTCCTGGCTTTATCACCAAAAAACGCGCAAGAAACCCCATGCCCCTCGCCTCTTCACCTCGCTTGGAAAGGAAGCGATCTATTACACTGGGCTGTGTCATTAGTGAAAGAGTTAGTCGTGCGCCGGAGAGAATGAAGCTGGGACGAGTCATTCGGTCTACAATGACATCGCCGCCATCCCAAAGCGTATTTATTTTGTCCAAATCCTGAAGCGCTAGACCACTGAATATGCTGTTAGCCTCACTGGTCAGAAGGCAGCCATAACGTGAATGCTCGTGCAGGTGGTATACAAGCGCCTGAGGTGTCGTGTCATCGTAAATAAGCCTAGGAAGATTGGGTGGAATTGGCTTATTTTTTTGAATGGAATTTAGTCTTTCTCTGGCTCTTTCGATAGACGTTGCGTCTGAGCTTTTAATCGCTTTTGTCAATGCGATTTTGAGAGCCTTTTCCTCTACATTCCATACGTCAACATCAAAACTATGCTGCGAGAGTCTCTCATTGCTGATTTGAATTGAAGCTCGATTGAGAGCGGATATTGACCGAAAAAAAAGATTTTGCACGGTGGTTTTCCGTTCGCCAGATTCCGCTAACGTCAGCAGCATGAGAGGCGTTTGTACCGTATGACCTATAGGCATCTCGACATCAACGAGCCCTTGGCAAGAGACAGAAATCGCTCCAAGGGCGCACATGACTGCCATCTCTAAAGGGACCTGAACTTCCCCTGCCGCTTCGACGGAAGCCGACCAAAATAGGCTGCTCTCACGATACTTTGGCCAATGATCAGGCCTATCATCCCCAAAGGGAACTTCGATCGGCGTGGCTTGCGGAGCATTATGTGTAACCAATTTTTTCTCCGTTAATCTTTAAATCATGCTATAGCTGCTAGGGTATAGCAGCTATAGCATGGTTTCTACTCATTTTTATGATTAATTAACCAACGCTTGATCAGAGTCTGCCCAGGTCCGCGTGGATACCGACGGAACTGCAGCCACTCCTCCAGGGTACGATGGGACACCCCCATTTCCTCAGCCATTTTCGCCTGGGAGATCTTTCGGATCTTGGCCAATGCTTTGGCATCGCGAATCAGCCGTCGTTTGGGCTCATTCTGCTCCATCTCAGCCAAGCGTTTGTCCTCCGTGGGCGGATACGGTGGTGGGGTATGCCAGGTTGGAGGCGATGGCTCGATGACAGGATCGATGGCATGGGCATTCTGCTGCTGAGCTTCCCACTCTGCCTTGCTGACTGCCTGCCAGGGTAATAGGGGCGGCCTGCTACTATCATCGTAATGACGTGACTCTTCAGGCAGATCGCTGGGATGATGTTTCGGGGGGAAAGTGGACATCGTTTCACTCCAATGGATTGACGAAAAGGCCTACCATGTTCAGGGAAGGCCTAGTAGAAAAGCGGGGAGAAAGTAGCCCGGCATTGGCCGCCGCAAGACGGAATCACCGGCTTATTCCCGTGACTGCCGTGACGACTCATACCATGAGCGCATTACAATAAAGCTGAATGGTCAGCGGGCAGATGTGTGAAGTGCCGACGCTGATGACAGGCCTAGGAGGCTGAGAACTTCCTAGGTCGACCAGGGCGTGGTCCATCGGGCAAGGTCGGCGTTGGGCTGGTCTGGAATGTACGGCCAGTGACCAGCATGGCGGCGTACTCATCGATCTTGGTCAGGTAGCGGGCGATGTAGTCCAGGCCGCGCTGTTTCTTGAAGTCGTGGTAGTCGATGCGCCCCAAGGCGTAGTAGTGATAGACGTTCTCAGCATTGCGATTGCAGTTGAAATAGTGGCCCTGGCCGCCGGTGATGGAGCGCGCCCATAGCTCGCCGATAAGCCGAGCCTTGGTAACGTCTTCCTGCACCTGATGGCCATCGAAGAAGAATACGAAATGGTAATGAAATCCCTTCTGAGGACGCCATTCTAGCTTCCAAGCGTAGCCAAGTAGGTGATCAAAGAGCGCGTAGGAGTGAAACATCCGGCACAGCTGTTCACGATGGTAGCGCGCCGTCTCATAGTTGATATACGGCCCATCCATCTCAGTATAGCTCAGATCGACTCGCAGTACCGTCAGGCGGCTATGACAGGCGAATAGGGTATCCATTAGATCCCGGAGACTCTGGTAATTGTTGCGGCTATTGCGGCGGTTCCGGTTGCACTCGTAGGCAAAGTCCGGCTGCTTCATGCATTGGTACCAGGCCGTCAGTCGCTGATTGAGGTCGACGACCGTCTGCTCTGCTACCTGCCGGCTCATGGTGGGTGGCTGATGGAATCCTGCCTCACGCAGATAGGCACAGCTCGCAAACGCCCAAAGGAAGCGCTGGGCGTGAGGGCTCGGACGATAGTGCTGACCGATGTCAGTCTCCTTGAACATCGTCACCAGCACCGTATAGAGCGTGGTCAGCGTGTCCAGCAGAGCGTTCGGTGCCAATACCACGACATCACTGCCGTAACTATCCGGAAGGATCAGCCGTTCACTCTGCAGCAGCGTACCGGTTACGGCCAAGCCCTTCAGTTGCCGATCCACCTCGATCAAGTCCTGTCGCCAGAGGTGGTGTGAAAGCGTGGCGATCTCCTGCCCTAAGGCGGAGGTCTCCAGCACGGTGCTGCTCATGCCTTGGCAGATGGCCAGCATTTCCGCTTCGCTCAGGGTGTCGTCGTTAGCATCATCGTACATGGGGGATTGCCTCTCTTTGATGGTGTTGGAGCGTTTCGCTCGTACCATCGCCGAGGCATGTAGAAATTTACGTCACCGCCGGGAAACGTGGCAGGCCATCTCCAAGAGGCCTGGCCACTTCGAGGTCTCGCTGGCTACGTGATGCTGTCCAAGACTGGAAGGTCGATTCGATCCTTTTGGGGATCTCCCCTCCTGCCCATAGCGCCTCTGTAGGGTAACAAGACGGATATGAGATCCGTGGTTCCTTAATTTTTTTTGTGCTGTGCCTAAAGAACCATCAAAAAATGCCGATATTTATGGTCAGATTTTTTTGAAGCTTAACCGGCTGCCCTTTTAATAACAAATAACGCGCCAAACGTATGCTAATTTCTTCCGGAAAGACGGGGGAAGGCAAAAATTAATAGGAGCTTTTATGCTGTTTTTTACGAAAAGAAAATTAATGGAGATGACATGAGAAACCTGTGCATGCTCCCGCTTGCTTTTTTGATTTATGGGTGCTCCGATCATGACATAGAAGACCTTAAGGGAAGTACGATCCCTGGATATTCTTCTTATACGGTTGGCCAGTTATTTGACAACAGAAAGCTTTGCAAGTCCGTAGACTGGTCAACAAGGAATGGTGAAAGAGGTGAGAAAATAATTGATTACTCATGTGTCATGCGCGACGTGCTGGAGTTTGAAGAAAGATTCATAGAAGAATCTGCAGAGGATTTCCTCGGTTTGATAGGTAGGAAATCTGGTACAGAATATAGAATTGACGAGATAACCGAAGGCCTTGTTTATCATGAGCGTTATTTGACGCATGTCTTGGACGAGATAGAGATGGATGAGCCACATCCTGAGGCTATTCGCCTGGGACAAAGGGTGGCAGTGCTGATAGAGAAACGTGAAGAACTTTCAAGTCTAACCTTGGATGATGTAGCTGAAGGTAGGTTTTCTACTTTCAGGTTGCCCTTTGATATCATATCGGCAAGACATGAAATGGCAACTGACTCCATTCCACTTGGCTACTCGGAGCCCAATGTGGAAAGGCAGGATCGAGCAAAGCGGATTATTGAAACATTTCTCGAAGAGGAAAAACGCACCACGCTCTCCGATATTGAACGCTTAGAGAGGGAAATTGATGAGATTAACAAAAGGGCAGAAGAGAACAGAGCCAGATCACTTGCCTCGGCCAGAAGGGCTGTAGACGAGAACAAGAACTTGTTGGCAGAGCTAGAAGAAGAGGTAGTCGTTCGTGCTGAAAAATTCGAAACATTAGTGAGAGATTTCGTTGCAGAGCTAAAAAACCAAAGTGATGATGTATATGCTTTAGAAAGTTTTTCATGGGTAGTGGCCCCAAATGGAACCTATGAGGTTCTGCATGCTGGATTCGAAGGTCACTCACGTATCAGGGGTTACGTTAACACGACCTATCATAACTACAGGCACGCAATCGATAGAATTTATGAGAATAGATTACAAAATTACGAGGAGTTCCTTCGAGCCACAGGAGGCCACGCTGAAATGAATCAAATAATGTCACGATATCGAGGCTCTCTTATAAGCACCCTATAAGAAGCCTTAAGATTTGGGATATTTTTCAAGCCAAAGATTCTGGCTTGAAAGAATCTCAGATTAACCTTGGCGTTAAGCACTTCACCGTAGGCAACCTCTGCCCCAAGCTCGGGCAGAGATTGCTGGGCGGTCTCAAGTCAGAGCGGACACATTTTCAGGCCGCAGCCGCCAATTCAATTGAAGCGCCCCCTTCCTGAACTGCACAGTCTAGAGTGCGGTGATCAGGAGGATGAGATGAGCAACGAACCCACCGTCAAACGATGGACCGCGGAGCACAAGGCCGCTGTGGTCATGGACCTCTTCCAGAGCAAGACCACCTTCGGTGAAGTGGCTCGCCAGCATTCTCCCCCTTCCTATTGGGCTCTTACTACGTGAGCCCATTGTCTTTAGAGCTATTGAATACCCCCCCCCTATAGAACCCATGGTTATATCTAATAACATACAAAGCCAAATGGCCTAGCACGCCCAGAGGGGAGCATACCGGGGGCTGAAGAGCCAATGCCCAGTGAATGCCAGGCGTTTTCCGAGTAAGTCATTGAAAAAGTTACTGTCGTAGACAAGGCAGACCACTGGGTTGCCAGCTACCTGCTCACCGATTCGATTCAAAAAAATCTCAGCCCTGTACTACCACGATGAAGCCCCAGACGACTGGGTTCTCAGCGTTCATCATGGAGGTACTGCCATGCCCACAAGCTGCCCAAGCTGTGGCTCACATCACGTCATGTCCCGACACCACGGCCGCAAGGTGTGCGGGGTTACCGGCGCTGCCGCCGGAATGGCTTCAGGGTCGGCTGGAGCCCTCAGTGGTGCCAAGACCGGCGCCATCATGGGGGCAATGGCCGGTCCTGTCGGTATCAGTGTCGGTAGCATCACCGGCGCCGTGCTGGGCGGCCTGATTGGCTGTGCCGCTGGCGGCGTCACCGGCGCACGTCTCGGCGCACAGCTTGACGACAAGGTACTCGACAACCATCAGTGCGGCGATTGCGGTCACAGTTTCCGCCCCGTGGCGGACTGATCCCTACGCTCATCCCTGTTTTCCCTCAACTCGCGCGCGCATGGCCCGCTGCCCTCGGGTGGCGGGCTGCTATGCCGTGATCACAACGTTTCAAGGAGCTATACCCATGGCACATCTGATCGAGCAAATGGCTTACGTCGGCGACACCCCCTGGCACGGCCTGGGGCAGCAGCTGTCGCGTCATCAACCGCTGGAGATCTGGCGGCAACAAGCCGGTATGGACTGGCACATCGAGGCATCCCCGGTGCGCTTCATCACCAACGGCGCTGGGCACCTGGGCAGCATCCACTCTTTCCCTGAGCAGAAGGTGCTCTACCGCTCCGACACCAAGGCCCCGCTGTCGGTGGTCTCCCAGCGCTATAAGGTGGTACAGCCGGAAGAGGTGCTGGAGTTCTACCGGGATCTGACCGAGTACGCTGGCTATGAGCTGGAAACCGCTGGGGTGCTCAAGGGCGGTAGAAAGTTCTGGGCGCTGGCCCGTAGCGGACTGGGCACGGCGCTTAAGGGTCAGGACCAGGTCAACGCCTATCTGCTGTTGGCCACGTCCTGTGATGGCTCACTGGCCACCGTCGCCACACCCACGTCAGTCCGAGTCGTCTGCAACAACACTCTGACCATCGCCGTGGATGGCATGAGCCAAGGCGTGAAGGTGCCGCACAGCACCGAGTTTCGCCCGCAGCTGGTCAAGCAACAGCTGGGCATCTCAGTCGCCCAATGGGACGACTTCATGTATCGAATGAAGACCCTGGCCGAACGCAAGGTCAGCCAGGACGAGATCAAGACCTATTTCCAGTCGGTGATCTGCAACGCCGAGGCGCCGCTGGACGATCCTTCCAAGCTGCCCAACGTCCGGGCGCTCAACCGCGTCCAGAAGCTCTACCAGGGCGAAGGGCGGGGCTCGCAGCTCTGCACGGCCCAGGGCACCGCCTGGGGCCTGCTCAACGCCATCACCGAGTACGTCGACCACGAGAAGCGCGCCCGAAGCAACGACTACCGCATGGATTCCGCCTGGTTCGGCCAGGGAGCGAGCCTCAAGGACAAGGCGCTGGCGTCGGCCATGGCGCTGATCGCCTGATCGATATCGTTCCCCTACACATCACGGCATAGCGCCCGGCCCCCACCAAGGCCGGACGTTTCTGTTTCTGGAGGACTCATGTCATCGCGATTGTCATTCGAGATCTGCCGCGCCCTGACCCAGCTGACTCGCCAGCTGCTGGGGGCCAATGAACGTGAAACCCATACCCACGTGCTGGCCGAGGGCCGGATCTACCGCGTGGTCGTGTCACTGGAGCCGGTCCCGGCCGAACAGCTCTACGAGGTCATCAACCGCTACCTATAAGGAGGTCAACATGGCAACCACTACCCAACCAACGCCTTCTCCTAAGCCATCTGGGCACAACGGCCAGGTGTCGACGGACCCGCCGCTGCAGGAGAGCACGGCGATCATCCAGGTGATCGAGCGTGCCGCTCTCAACCCGGAGGTCGACATCGACAAGATGGAGCGACTGCTGCAGATGCAGGAGCGTGTCCTCGACCGCCAGGCGCTGATGGCCTACAGCGCTGCCATGGCGTCGATGCAGACCGAGATGCCGAGCATCGCCGAGCGTGGCCAGGGCAACAACGGCGCCTACGCCACGTTGGAGGATATCGTCGACACCGTACGCCCGATCATGCAGCGCCACGGCTTTGCGGTGAGCTTCCGTATTCAGACACAGGAGCGTGGTATTCAGGTCACCGGTGTGCTGATGCACCAGGGAGGTCATCGCGAGGAGACCAGCATGCTGCTGCCGGCGGACGTCAGTGGCAACAAGAACGCCGTGCAGGCCTTCGGTTCATCCACCAGCTACGGCAAGCGCTACGTGCTGTGTGCGCTGCTCAACATCACCACCCGCGGCCAGGACGACAACGGTCAGGGCGCCGCGCCCCCAATGAAGGTGGTCACGCCCTTCCAGGCCAGCCAACTCAAGCAGCTGATCACCGCCTGTCCCATCACTACCCAGGAGTGGCTCGTTGGCAAGTACGGCGAGGTCGAGCGGGTCCCCCGCAGCGACTTCGACAAGCTGCGTGCCTCGCTGCAGAAGCGGGCCCTACCCAACCATCAACGTCACTGAGCGATCGGCGAGGGTTACCCCTCGCCGCTATGCCGTCATGTCACAAGGAGATCGTCATGCAGATCCTGACACTGGAACAGGGCACGCCCGAATGGCATGCCGCACGCCTCGGTATCGTCACCATGTCCGAGCTGAAGACCCTGCTGGTCAAGGGCAAGGGGCCGGCAGGCTTCGGTACTGGCGCCATCAGCTACATGCACCAGCTGATCGGCGAGCGTATCACCGGTGAGCCCTCGGATGCCTTCCAGGGCAATGCCCATACCCAGCGTGGCCACGAACTGGAACCGGTGGCCCGGGAGCTTTACCAGGAAGCCACTGGCCTGCCTCGCCTCGAGGAGGTCGGCATCATTCTCAACCACGGCGTGGGCTATTCACCGGACTGCCTGGTGGACAGCCACGGCCTGGCCGAGATCAAGACCAAGCTGCCCAAGTACCAGATCGAGCTGCTGCTGGACGGTGAGCTGCCGCAGGAACACGTGGCCCAATGCCAGGGAGGCCTGTGGGTCAGCGAGCGGGAATGGATCGACTTCGTCAGCTACTGGCCGGGGATGCCGCTGTTCGTGAAGCGCGCCTACCGGGACGAGGCGCTGATCAAGACCATCGCCGAGCGGGTCGAGGCGTTCTACGAGGAAATGGAGCGCCGCATGGCGCAAGTGATGGCGGCCTGAGGAGACACCCTATGAATCACCGTAAGCTGAGTGCCGGCGAGACCGCCGGTACCTATCGCATCACCGACACGGTGACCGAAGCAGAGCTGCTGAGCATCGCCCAGACCTTCGCCCGTCGACGGCTGGCCAGGGGGCGCAAGATCACCCAGCCGGCGCTAGCGTTCGAGTACCTGCAGATTCTGCTGCAGGACTACGAGCATGAGGTGTTCAGTGCCATCTTCCTCGACAGCCAGCATCGCGTCATCTGCTTCGAGGAGTTGTTCCGCGGCACCATCGACTCGGCCAGCGTCTACCCCCGTGAGGTGGTCAAGCAGGCACTGGCCAATAACGCCGCGGCTGTGATCTTGGCCCACAACCACCCAAGCGGCGATCCAGAGCCCAGCGATGCGGACCGGCGCATCACCCAGCGGCTCAAGGACGCGCTGGGGCTGGTCGAAGTGCGGGTCATCGATCACATCGTGGTCGGTAGTGAGGGATGCGTTTCGTTTGCGGAGCGGGGGGATCTATAGTGCCCATATTGCGACAAAAACCGGTGCTGCCCATCGGGCAGCACCGGTTTAGTTGGTATTTTTTTATTTTGCCTAGAGCCCCAGCATTGCAACGGCAAATCATGAGCGCCTCGAAATGCCTGGTTGCACGTTGCGGCTGCCGCGTGCCGGCCACTCCACGGGCCGTGGTAGAAGCACTCACGCGATAATGACTGGGCAGCTATTCCGAATCTGTGGCCCACCAGCGTGAGAACTCCTGGAATTCGTCATCTGGTCGTATCACCTCGCCAATGATTGGCACCACTAGGCGATATGGTTGATCTTCACTGGCCTTTACAATGCGTTCGAAGGGTTCGTCCCAGTCGTGGGCTGCGATAGAGAAACGACCCGCATGACCCGGGAGGAGGATCTGCGTGTCAAGGTCGAGGGCTGCCTGTGCGGCCTCCTCGGGAGTCATGTGGATGTTGGCCCAGCGGCTGTCGTACTGGCCCATGTCCAGCGCGGCCACGTCGAAGCCACCCAGGCGCTCGCCAATCTCACGGAAATGCGGGCCGTAACCGCTGTCTCCACTGAAATACAGGTTGCGCTGAGGCGCTTCCAGAGCAAAGGCCACCCACAATGTCTTGTTTCGGGTCAGCATGCGCCCGGAGTAGTGGCGCGCTGGCAGGACGTGAATGCGCAAGTCGGGGTCAAGCTCCAGCACGCTATTCCAATCCGCCTCATAGATATTTTCAGCAGGATAGTCCCAGTGCCGGAAGTATTCACCCATGCCCAGCCCCGTCACCACATGGCGCACCCGCTCCCGCAGCGCGGCGATGCTGGGATAGTCGAGATGGTCCCAGTGATCGTGGGTGATCAGCAGGTAGTCAATTTCCGGAAAGTCGTCAGCTGTGTACGGAGTTGTACCGGCAAAGGCGGTATTGAGGTATGGGGCCGGCGCAGCCTCTGTGGAGAAAACCGGGTCGATCAGGATGCGATGCCCCGCTACCTGCACGAAGTAGGACGAATGTCCCAGCCAGACTACCACGTCCTCCTCCGGATCGAGCGCCTTGAGATCACGCCGTACCGACGGCAAGGCCATATCGGGAGCCAGGCGCGGATTTCGATCGAACAACATCGACATGACGTTGCCCACGAAGCCGCGGCTCTCGCCGGTGCGCATCGGGGTGTCGATCAGGTTGCGGAACTCGCCGTCGACATAGTGCGGTGATGCCTCAATGGCGCGCAGGGATTCGCCCTCGGGCAGCGCCCCGAACTTAGGATGTTGCAGATAGGCGTAGCTACCTGCTGCGAGGGCGGCACCCAAAACCAACAGTACCAAAGCGGTACGGCGTAACCATTTCTTCATCAACCATCTTTCTCCATCACAGCAAAACCCCATGTCGCAGTCTCTTAATTCGACAACGGTGCCAGGCCGATACCAAAGCGATGCTCTTGCCCAAACAGGCCAAAAGAACAACCACCTTATCAAGGTGTAGTTGGATAGAAAGCGGCAGCTTTCCATCAAGACATGCGATCCACAGCGACAGCGCTTGAATCAACGGTCTACTTTCTCGTCGATCCAGGCCAGGATTAGATCGGCGATCTGTAAGTTGTTCTCGTCCATCATCATCATGTGGCTGTTGCCGCGCGTGCCGGTGTCGGCTGTGGCCAGCAAACGGACATCGCCCTGGGCGGCATCGATGCGCTCTTTGAATGCCTTGCAGTCGTTGAAGCGATCTTCCCAGCTTGGCCCCGGCAGCTGTGTGTTAGCCGCAAGATGGTCACCAAACAGGATGAACATCGGTGTCTGCGCGAGGGTGGCTATCTCGTCATCAGTGTGGACCTCTGCATTACAGGTACCCGGTTCCACCATCACGATGGCTCGAATGCCAGTGGCGTCGATGATGGCCGATTCCAACGGATATGGGCCGGATTGGGAGTGGACCAGCAGCACCGCGCCATCGAGTTGCAACGCCAGGTCTGACAATGCCTCCCAGTTCGGATTGGTTGCACGGGAGGTCCCGAGAAGGTCGGGGACGCTTTGCTTGGACAATTCGGCTGCGGCCTCGACCGGGAATTGCGTATCAGGGAACGGCTGGCCGGGTTCAGGGCCAAAGCGAAAGTTCGTCCATGCACCGAAACGGTCCCCAAGCCTGAGCAGTTCGGGTTGCTCGTCGGCTGGAACTTCCTCGGCCTGGACCCTGTTGAATACGGACTGGTCGAAGCCCGAACGCGCTCGACCTATCTGATCAACGACGTAAACCGGATGGCCTTCGCGGACGAAATATTCGAACCATCCCATACGACCGTCCGGAGTGGTGTCGTAGGTCTTTCCGCTGAGCGTGGCGCCATGGACCATCACCACCGGCACGCTGGCTGCCCTCTCTGGAACCATGTATTCCACATACATCTGATTGATAGTGATCTGATCGTCCGGCCCCAGGCTGCCGATCTCAACGTCAGTTCTTTCCACCTGCTCACCACCAACGAAGAAACTGCCGCGTGATTCGAGGACCAGTGGGCTTTCAGCAGGCCGAATATCGTTCAGTTGTTGAGCGGTAGCCGAACCCACGCCCAGCGTGCTGGCTAGCATTATGGCCGCAATAGCCGTGCTCAAAGGTCTAGTGGTCGGGTTGTCAGGTAAGCGCATGGGCTGTGTCCTTGTCCGTTAACAGGGGTATCACAGAGTAATTCGGTGGCGTTGCGGTCATAACATTTGGTCGTGACCATGGCGACCAGGATTCATGGTATGGCCCGCCGCTCGCAGACTCCTGAACCGATAGGCCAGAAGCCATGCGCTTACAGAGTGGCCGTAGCGTCATGGCAGCGGTGCTTCAACCCCGCTAAAGGCGAGCACCGCCGGCGGCAGTCGCTCGCCGCGGATGGTGATTTGGTCGAGGGCCGTATTCAACTCTTGAAGCTCGTCGGCGCTGAAACTGACCTCTTCCGCACCAATGTTCTGGAGCATGTGCGCCATCTGTGTCGTTCCGGGGATGGGCACGATCCAGGGCGCCTGTGCCATGAGCCACGAAAGCGCGATCTGGGCCAGCGTCGCGTCCTTGCGCTCGGCCCAGTCCTTCACGAGCTGGACGAGCGCCATGTTGTGGGGCAGATTCTCTGGCGAGAATCGGGGCTCGATTTTTCTGATATCGCCCTCTGCGAAGCGCGTGTTTTCGTCGATAGCCCCAGTGAGAAATTGGACCCCAAGCGGACTCCATGGCACGAACCCAATGCCCAGCTCCGCGCACAGGGGGATGACTTCCTCCTCAGGACCGCGCCACAGCATCGAATATTCGTTCTGAACGGCAGCAACGGGCAGCGCGGCGTGCGCGCGACGCAGGGTATCCAGGCCCATCTCAGACAACCCCCAATGCAGCACCTTACCTTCATCCATCAAGTCCTGAACGGCGCCAGCGACATCTTCAATCGGTACCTCCGGGTCGACCCGGTGCTGGTAGAGGAGATCGATCCGATCCGTGCGCAGGCGCTGGAGCATCCCCTCGACAGCCAGTTTGATGTGTTCCGGGCGACTATTGAGCCCTGGTTGCCGCTCGCCAGTTTCGAGATCGATGTTCCAGCCGAACTTGGATGCAATCACGACCTGATCTCGGAACGGCGCGACACCTTCGCCCAAGATACGTTCTACCTCGTGAGGACCGTAGGCCTCGGCCGTATCGTAGAAAGTAACGCCACGATCGAAAGCGGTCCGAATGATATCGATCATCTCAGGACGGTGCGGGATCGTGGTTTGATAAGTGCGACTCATGTTCTGGACGCCGAGCCCGAGACTCGATACCTCCAGCGATCCCAGTCGGCGGCGCCCAATCGCCTCGTTGGTCTGATTGGCGCTGCTGCTGGCGCTTTCGACGCTCGCCTGTACTCCCTCTCTCAACGGGCTGAAGCCCGCCGCAATCCCTGCGGCAGCCAGCGCCACCGATCCCTTTAGTAACTGACGACGACTGCTATCCATGGCTACTCTCCTCGCTTGGCTGTTAATGCGCTTTTTCAATTACGAACGTTGAGGAAGGGGCTCGAACCTGGGTTCATGCTAAAGAGTTCTAGCGTAGAACTCGTTCAGCTTGCCCATTGCGGTATCGACATACTCAGGCATCCAATAGGTTTCGATGTGCGTGGCGTCGTCGATGAGGAACAGTTCCTTGTCCTCAGTGCCAGTGGCCTGGGCGAACGCGTCTTCGGTCATGTAAAGGCTGTCAGCTTCACTGCCTGCAATCATCAGCAGCGGTTGGTCGATCAGTTCGATCTGATCAGTGGCATCCCAGCGCATCAGGTCGAGCAGGCTGCTGGTGGTATACCTGAAGGTCGAGTTGGGGTGCGCATGTGTCCGCCAGTAGTACTCGTAGCCTTGGCGATACAAATCAAACGGCAGCGCTGCGATCTCCTCATCGGTCATATCAGCGTCGCCAGAGTAGAGCACCTCGCCGCCGGCCGCTTCCTGTGCTCGGGCATCCGAAGCCTGCTGCAAACGTTCCTGAATCGTGTCCAACTGGGAGTCCTGGTAGCCATTGCGACGTACCGCCCCTGAGTTGAACATGCTGAGCGTTGCGACAGACTGAAAACGCTTGTCGGTCTGCGCTGCGGCCAGCGTGTATCCGCCACCGCCACAGAGGCCGAGGATACCCAACCGAGCTTGGTCAACGCCCTCATACTGGGTGATGAAGTCAGCCGCACCGTGGATGTCCTCGATACGGTAAACAGGTTTATCGACGTTGCGCGGTTCGCCGCCACTCGCCCCCTGATACGCCGCGTCCATCGCAATCGTGATGTAGCCCTGTTCTGCCAAACGCTGGGCATAGAGGCCCGCAACCTGTTCTTTCACTCCACCGTTGGGGTGTGCCACGACGATGGCGGGGTACTCCTGCTCGGGATCATAGTTCGCCGGCGTATAGACATTGGCCGCAATGTCCAAGCCGTTCAGTTGATAAGTGACCGGGTGAATGTTGACCTGGCCTGTCTCGTTTTCGGTGATTGCACCTTCATAGACCAGGGTAAAAGGGTTCTGCTGAGAGTCCGCCGCGACAGCAGTCGTTATTGATGAAACGCCTAACATCGCACCTGTGACAATCAGTGCGGTGGCGCCGAGAAAATTTTGTCTCTTCAAAGTGACGATTGCGTTGGTCATTTTGCTCTCCATATACGTCTTTACAAACGAATAAAGTAATAGCGTCTTGAGAGAGGGCGCCTGGAACTGTCAGTCCAGGTTTTTCTCCGATAGAAACTGTGAAACCTGGTCGGCGATCTCGACATTATTGAGGTCGGACATCGGAAAGTGCGTGTTGCCCTGAATCCCGATCTCTGGCAAATGCACCAGCTGTGCGTCACCGCCATGGCGATTGATGGCATCCACCCAAAGCCGGGCCATGGCCAGCCGTACCCGCCAGTTGTCCTGTCCGCGTTCAGTAGTGGGTTCGATCGGAAAGTTGTCGCCGTAGTAGATGATGATCGGAATACGGGTGAGTTGCTGGAAATCCACTAACGGCACTGCTTCCGCCTCCAGTACTCCGGCCGCACTGGGCATCTCCGGCGGCACTTCTCCCTCAGGGAAGATAAACCCGCTACCAGGTTCAAAAGCGACGATAGCCTCGACGTTCTGGCTCTTGATCGCGGTCAGCCAGCCAGGTCCACCTGCCTGCGAGTGCGAGAACAAAATGCCAGGGCCCGTCTTATCGAATAGCGCTGCCATGGCATCCGAGATTACGTCGGCATCGTAAGGCCCGGTGTTGGGCGTGACCGAGCGAAAGAACTGTTCCAGCGTCTCGGGGGTGCGGTCGAACTGGACGTTTTCGAAGTAGTCTGGCCACTTGCCGAGCCGAAATTGATCGAAGAAGAGCTGATCCAGAGGTGTCGGTTCGATTGTCTCCGCGACAGTGCTATTGCCCGCTCGACCTCGACGTGGCTGATCGACGAGATAGACTGGAAAGCCCCGGCGCAGGAAAAGGGTTTGAAACCCTTCACGGCCATCTGAGGTGGTTTCCCAACTGCGCCCTGATTGAAAAGCGCCATGCAGCATGATGATAGGTAGCGGTTTGGAGTCCTGCGGGACTTGATAGAAGGCGTAAAGATGATCGCCATGGAAGGTCTGCCCCGCAGCCGTCGGGTTGTTGTTGTCGTAAGTGCCGGGAGTACTCACCAGTTCCCCGCCTGCGGCGAAGCTACCTTGCTCCTGAATCACGAGCAGGTCGTTGGAGCTTGAGCCCTCGGGGAGGGTTGTGCAGGCGGAGAGCGAGGTCAGTGCCGTTAGGGTCAGCAGAGCCTTGGTAATATGCATGTTCAGCCTCCAGACTCCGCGAGTGCCTGATTCAGTGCCTCACTGGCACGGCTAGCGGCATCTTCATCGAAGCGTTCTGCAAGCACCTCGGTGAGCTGACGCAACTGTTCATCCGTCAGACCAACCCGCATGCTGACTCCCATATGCGAACGCAATTGTGCCTCGGCTCCAGGCAATGCAGACAGAACACCCACAGTTCCCAGCTGACGACTCTGCCAATCGAGGTTGTCTCGCTCGAAGAGGGCGCCGAACAGGTGGGTTTGCAGGAACTCGTTGATGATTGGAGCAAATTCGTACACGGGGCCCTCTACCGTCCGGCCAGCCAGTTTGGTCTGATTGGCCGTCCCAGCAGCTCGCAGATCTTCGCCCTGCGGAATCTCACCGCTGGGCTCTCTTCCCGGATCGTCTTCTATGCCTTGCTGTTGGCGATCCTCAACGACGCGAAGCAGTGCATTCAGTGCATTGAGACTGCGCGGGAAGCCGGCATAGGCGTAGAGGTGCACCAGCAGTTCGCGCGCGTCACTCACGCTTAGGCCATCATCCAGTCCCTGGTTCAGGGCCGTTTCGAGGCGCTCGATATCGCCGCTCGCGGCAAGCGCCGTAATCACGGGAATGGCCTGCTGCCGCTCGCTCAACGTTTCGGAGGCTGCGTCAGTATGCATAGCGTCCCGGGAGGCCTGGGTCGAAGATGAAGGTTCGGTAGCCTGGCTCAGTGGCACCCAGAGAACGGCGGATGCGATCAGTGCAATCAATGTGGTTTTCATGTTTTCTCCCTTTACGGATTTTCCGTAGCCTGGTCCGGCTCTTGGTATTCTTCGTCGCTGACCCGTTCCAACCAGTCAACAGCCCTGCTGTCTTGCATGTAAGCCACGGAGATATGCCCCATGCTTGTGGTATCCGTAGCGCCATGCCAGTGATTGACGTTGGGTTCGATCCAGACCACATCACCGGCTCGGATCTCATGCCTCGGCTGACCTTCTTCCTGCACCCAGCCTTTGCCATCGGTCACGATTAGCAGCTGTCCGGCCGGATGCGTATGCCAGGCGCTCCGCGCACCGGGTGCGAAATCGACCTTGCCTACGCTGCCATATTGGGCGCTGTCGCCGGCAACCATTCTATTTACTACGGCATGGCCGGAGAAATTTTCGGCGGGAGCAATGCTGGACGGCGCCGAGCCCGCTGGAGTGACCTGGATACCTTGTGCTTGCGCAGAGGCGGCGCCCATGAGAAGCAGCGATATGCTGGCTGCGATCAGGTGAGTTTTCACTGGAGACTCCTTCTCTGTCATGACGCAGAACATCGTTCGTGCCCATATGAACGCGTGAACGTGCTCGGCCGATTAGTGACCAGAGAAGAGCCTATAGAAGAGGTGTATTCAGAGTAAGCCCATAATCATGCAAGCGCTTTTGAGCTGAGTTCATCAATGCGCCGACTCCGTGCGTCTCCTGCTTTTCACGAAGCTTAACGGGGAAGGGTTGGCGACCGAGTGAGTCAATCCTGATGGCGTAGCGCCTCGACGATGACCGCCAGCGCGCCGGAGGATTGCCGCCGGCTGGGGTAATAGAGGTGATAGCCTGTGTAGGGCTGGCACCAGTCGTCCAGTACGCGGATCAGCCGGCCTTCGGCAATGTGCTCTGTTACTGCATCGTCCGGCACGAAAGCCAAGCCTTGCCCCTCGAGCGCGGCCCGCACGATAGGAGAAACACTGTTGTAAATCCACTGTCCGGTCACGTGTACCTTGAGTTCGCGCTTTCCCTTCTGAAAATCCCATGGCAGCAGACCACCGTGGGTGGGCAGACGCAGGTTGATGCAGTTGTGTTCCGCTAGGTCATTGGGAATTTTGGGCTTTGCCCTGTCAGCAAAGTAAGCGGGGGAACCAACCACGGCGATGCGCATGTCTGGGCTAATGCGCACCGCGATCATGTCCTTGGCCAGTTCGTCGCCCAAGCGCACGCCAGCATCGTATCGCTCGGCAACGATGTCCGAGCGGTTGTAGTCCACAGTGACTTCCACCGTGATGTCGGGGTATTCGGGCAGTATCTTAGACAGTTTGGGCCAAAGGATGGTATTGGCCGCATGTTCAGCGGTGCTGATGCGCACCGTGCCGGCGGGCTTCTTGCGCTGTTGGGCCACGGCCACCAACTCAGCGTCGATCTCTTCGAAGCGAGGCGCAACTTGCTCAAATAAATACACACCCGCTTCCGTGGTGGACACGCTGCGCGTGGTGCGGGTCAGCAGGCGTACATCCATGCGCGACTCCAATGCTCGAACGGCATGGCTGAGCGCGGATGGCGACACGCCCAGCTGCGCAGCGGCGCGAGTGAAGCTGCCCTCGCGAGCCACGTGGATGAAAGCGAGCAAGTCACTGTAACCGTCTCTAGCCATTTTTGAATCCAGCTCAAGTCCGTATGTCGATTACCCTATCTTATCAATGAAGTGCCTTGTCGCTACATTGCTTGTTGCATGCTGGCGAGAGCATCACATCAGCCAATGTTCCCACAAGCAATCTTATTTCGGCTTCGTGTCGCCGCGGTTTTGAAGCTAGCGCACTGACGAAGACGAGTTGGCTCACCCATGTGCGAAAGTTGACAGGTGAGGTACTAGCGATGCTTTCGACATCACCCTGCGACGAGCAGAGTAAACGAACCCCTGTGTCGGCAAGCAAAACAACGGCACAGACGCTCCCGGCGGTCAGCATCCAGTATCCCTGTCTTCATTCAGAGGATCGTTGCAATGATCTACTGAATCATCCGGCCTTCCGAGACTTCAGCCATCGGATGCTGCCATGGGATGGACAAAACTACGACTTGGCGTTGCCGCTCAAGGAGATTGGCCAGCTCCTGCCCTACCACAGCCAAGTGGCACCGGCAGTCGTGATCGCCGCGCTCAACCGCATGGTGCACGATGTGAGCGCCGACCGTACCGTATTTTATGAATTTTACACGGATGCGCAGCTGCAGGCGCAGCCGGCGCTGAAGAACACGGGGCTGTTTTTTTTCCGAGGCAAGCCCGGCGCCCCTTTCGCTGTCATTGCACCGGGGGGCGGGTTCACCTACGTGGCGTCGGTGCATGAAGGCTTTCCCTATGCCGAGGAAATCAGCAAGCAGGGACTCAATGCCTTCGTGCTGACGTATCGGACGGGGCAAGGCGGCAGGATGGCGACAGAGGATCTGGCGGCGGCGATTGCCTACATCGTCGAGAACGCGGATGTCTTACAAGTCGACATGGCAGGCTACTCGCTGTGGGGCAGCTCCGCAGGAGCGAGGATGGCCGCAGCCATCGGCTCGCATGGCACAGCCTGGTTCGGCGCTCCATCCCACCCCAAGCCGTCTGTGGTGATCATGGCCTACACTGGCCACTCGGAAGTCGCCACATCGGAGCCGCCCACGTTCGTGGTCGTGGGTGACGGCGATGGCATCTCGCCGCCTACCGCGATGGAAACGCGCATTGCCGCATTGCGGCGCATCGGAACGCGGGTCGAGTACCACAAGTATTCCGGCGTGGGTCACGGATTCGGCACAGGCCAAGGCACCAGTGCACAGGGCTGGATCGGCCAAGCCATCAGATTCTGGAAAAAGGAAATCGAGATAGCGTCATGAATTCACCAAAATCACCTTCTCGTCGGGCTGTTCTGTCGGCCTCCATGCTGTTGCCGCTGGTGGCCTGGGCGCCATCCGTACTGGCTACATCGGAGACAACGCCACGTCGCGCCGGCGAAACGCTGGTGGCGTATTTTTCGCGTACTGGAAATACCCGTGTGATTGCCGGTCAGATTCACCGTGCTCGGACCACCGATCTTTTTGAAATCAAACCCGCCACCTCGTATCCCGAGGACTACGAACAAACCGTCGCACAAGCGCGGCGTGAACGGGACAGCGGTTTCGAGCCGGCACTTCAGGACAGGGTCTCCAACATGGCAAACTACTCGACCGTATTCCTTGGCTTCCCGATTTGGGGAGGCACCGCACCGCCAATCATCCGCTCCTTCCTCTCCAGCCATGACTTGTCGGGTAAGACCCTGATTCCCTTCATCACCCACGGGGGCTATGGCTTGGGCAACAGTCTCGCCGTAATCGCTGAGCACGCCCCTCGGGCCCGGCTACTCAAAACTGAGCTGTCGATGGAGGCCGATCAGGAGCGGCGGACTCTTAATCGCGTCACGGACTGGCTCAACGAGGTTCCATCGACTGACTGAACTCACATTGACCGGCTCGACCAATCGCTTTGGTAATATTCGATCTGGAAAAGATTTTTACATTTGCAATTCAGCGCTGCGCAACTGATCTTTGTTTGGTATCTGGCAGCGCCTAGCCATGCCACGCCAACGCTCCTAGTCTGACTGTTTCTGTTGGAGCCCCAACTGCAGCGGAGTGGCATGCTATAGGTTGGCTGAACGTCCTCAGCATGGACAGCAATAGCACGAGGATGAGTGGAATCTTATTAGCCTGCTACTAATCATGGGGGGCCTCGTATGGCGTTCTCAGCTGCAGACGTTCTGGATAACAGGAAAAAATGCGTCTACAATCCGTATTGCAGAAATCGCTGCCTGCAACCTGAGGAACCGTTGTGAATCAAGAAGAAATCAGCCGTTTCATCTGCCAGGAACTGCCTCGCCACCACCTGCAGAGCGTGCTTGAGAGCATCGAGGCGGCGTTCAACAAGAGCGATCGTCACCTCAAAGCTACCTATCAGAATGTGCCTTTAGCAGGGCCTGGTCCGCAATCCCACCACTACATGGTGCAGGAGGCGCTGCTGGGGTTGCCAGGGGGGGAGGGCTTCGAGGTGATCAACCGAGCCACACGCCCAGCCGGCGGTTACTACGCGCTTATACGTGCCGGTTTTCTACAGATCACAACCAGCATCGTGACGGTAGACAGGGTTCCTCCAGTCCGGGAGGCCAAGTTTCGGCGCGAACTTCGTGTGGAAAACGAGCGGTTGCAGCAGCAACATCCTGATTTTTTTGCTCCTTTCGTGCCACCCTTCGGTCCAAACGATGACTCGCTTCATGCCTTGTTGTTACCACATTCGGCTAAGTGGACTGAAGGGGATCATAGCAGCCCGTTGGGCTATGTGATCGCTGTTCCTTACAGTGACCATCGGGCACGCTATCACCTGTGGGCAGAGGTAGGTCAGCTCTGGCAGTACTATGATGAGGAAGGGGAGCTTCCTGATGTTGCCTACCCGACCCTGCGTGAGAGGATGCGCCACGCCGAGTCTGAGGACCAAAGCGAAGAAGGTGGAAGCGAGTGACATGAGAACAGGGGTTGAGGGTTTCCAGGGCCAGCGGTTGAGCCAGTTGCGTACGGTCCACAATTTAACCCTATCGGAGCTGGGAGAGCAGGTTGGTCGCTCTTCCAGTACCGTTTCGGCTTGGGAGAAAGGTGCTCAGCTGCCTGAGGTTGAGTCATTTGATCGCCTGTGTCGCGTGTTTAGTGTTTCTCGCATGTGGTTTTTGAGGCCAGTGCCCACTGCAGTTGAAGAGAAACAGCGCCCTTACTTTTTTCGTAACCAAGCGGCTGCTTACAAACAGGCGCGCGAAAGGTCTCAGCTATATTTGGCCTGGCTTCAAGAGATCTCTGACTTCTTTCAAGATGCGATGGACTGGCCTGAAGTCAATGTGCCAATACTAGATACCGACGATTGCCGGCTGATTAGCGATGAGGATATTGAGGAAATCGCGCGGGAGTGTCGCGAGACTTGGAAGCTCGGTACGGCTCCTATCCCGAATGTCATCCAGGTGATGGAGAATGCGGGTATTATTTGCACCCGTGCAACCCTGGGGCACGTCAAGATGGACGGTGTTTCCCATGTATCAATTCTGGATGATCGTCCGTATGTTCTTATCGCTGAAGACAAAGCGAATGCGATTCGCAACCGCTTTGACGCAGCGCATGAGCTTGGACATGTCGTTCTTCACTCCAGAATACCGGCTTCCCAATATACGAAAAACGAGCTGTATGATCTTTTAGAAGCTCAGGCTCACCGCTTTGCTAGTGCCTTTTTGATGCCGCCTGAAAGCTTCTCCCAAGAGGTGGTGTGGCCAACGCTTGATAACCTGCTTTCACTGAAGCCTCGCTGGAAAGTCTCTGTGGCAGCGATGATTGTACGCTGCCGTGATTTATCGCTTCTTTCTGACCAGCTGGAATTAAGGCTATGGAAAGGGCGTTCGGCACGCAAATGGACGAAAGGCGAGCCAGGCGATGATGCTTTTGAGTTTGAACAGCCCAAGCTGATGATGCGTGGTGCTCACCTGTTGGTCGATAATGGCATTTTTGATCGTGCTGAGCTGGTGCATCAGATTGGGCTATCACCCGAAACTATTGAGATGCTTTGCAACCTGCGCCCGGGTTACCTGAGCGCGCAGCCTGAGGCTGGAGGTAACGTTGTGCCTCTCAAGCTCAAGCACAATGCCGGGAGGTCGGGTCGAGCTACCCGAGCGGATGTTCTGCCATTTCAGAAATAGCGCGGTGATAATGTTGAAAATGCCAGTGAAAGGAAATGCCTGGTCGAGGAAAAACTAATGGCGAACGGGAAAGTGTTAAGGCAGTTGATTCGAGCCGGGGCCAGTGGAGACTCTGCTGCATTTCGTCATGCTTCAGAAACTATTATTCAGGATGAACGGCAGAAGCAGCACCATCTGTTAGCTAACGACCTTGAGAAAATTCTGTACGGCGATAATTTAAAGCCTGCAAAATGGAACGGGCGTAGTGCTTTACCACAGCCTCCCACTGACAAAGAGCGTGGTTTACCTCTGCTGGATATACGCCAAGCGCAACGACCCTTGGAAGAGATTGTATTACCAGATAAAAGCTTGGCAGCTATAGAAGAGTTGCTGGAAGAACACAGGCGTGCAGATGTTCTTAAAAGTTACGGTATGAAGCCGTCAGGCAAAGCTATTTTGTTTGGCCCTCCAGGATGTGGAAAAACCCTAGCTGCAGAGGTGATCGCTTTTGAGTTGGATCTTCCACTAGCTATAGTACGCCTTGATGCTCTAGTTTCTTCTTTTCTTGGAGAAACTGCTGCAAACCTTCGTAAGGTGTTTGATTTTATTGCAAATCAACCAATGGTGGTTTTGTTTGATGAATTTGATGCCATTGGTAAAGCGCGGGATGATTCAGCCGAGCACGGTGAGTTGCGTCGAGTAGTTAACGCTGTACTACAAATGATGGATGCTTACCAAGGAAGAAGCCTTATCTTGGCAGCTACTAACCATGAGAGGATTCTTGATACTGCGATCTGGCGTAGATTCGATGAAAGCATTGATTTTCCGCTTCCCAGTGAACAACAAATTCAGCAGGTTCTTTTGCTTAAGCTTCGGGGAGTCCGGCGGCAGTTTGAGTTGGACGATAAAGCATTAATAGAAATATTTGTCAATTGTAGTGGCGCTGACATCGAACGCATTGTGCGAAGAGCTGTTAAGCGTATGATTCTTCGTAGTCAAGAGTTTATTACTATTAAAGACATTAAGCAGGCTGCTTTGCGCGAGCGAGTGAAATAAGAAGGGTTGGCTATTATGGATTATGAGCATCTGTTTATAGAAAGGGAGCTTCTGAAAAACGAAAGAAGAACAAGAAGAATGAATATTCCAAGGCCAGATCGCGGCGACCTTAGAGATCACGGTCAGCGCTTGTTGACCAGCTTGAATCATTCTATTGAATATGCAAGAAGGCAGCCTTCATCTAGGCCTGGTAATTTTGTTTTTAAGATCCGATATACAGGACCGCTAGATATTAATCATCTGCAAAAGCACGGCGTTCAATTTGTCAGTCAGGAAGATGGTGAGTTATGTGTTGTTTTTGCGGATGAAGCCGGTTTGGCAATTTTTTCAGATCATCTACAAAAACTTGGGATAGATGAGGAGGAGCTCACATATAAGCAAATCCTAGAGGCTATCGAAGGGGTCGAAAATTGGACAGCTGAAGATAGAAAAAGCTGGGTTGTTAATAAAGAAGGTTTTCCAGACCAAGTATCATTTGTCGTTGATGTGGAACTTTGGCCAATAAATGTTGCTCACCATCCTGGTAGGCTAAATATCTGCCAGACTTTCGAGCGATGGTTAGCTGAAAACGATATTTCACGTAAGGATAAGCTGAATCTCGACAGCTTGGTTATGTATCGTTTAGAGGTGACCGAGGAGCAAGCAAACTTACTGCTCGAACATGGTGACGTTAGGCTATTGGATTTGCCACCTAGAAGTGGCATTCAATACCATCAGCTCAATGTTAACCTTGAAAATCTGCCTCTTGATATTCCTGCTCCGCCTGAAAATGCAGCCAGGATCTGTGTTCTTGATAGTGGCATCGCGACAAACCATCCACTAATAGCCCCAGCGATGGCTGAGAGTGAATCGTTTGTTAAGGGGGAAGATGAGTTTGATGGTGCTGGTCACGGCACAGCAGTAGCAGGAATAGCTCTTTATGGTGATATCGAAGCGTGCAAAGCCTCGAACTATTGGAAGCCAGAGCTTCTTATTTTTAATGGTAAGGTCTTGGACGAAAATTGCGAATTCGATATAGGGACAATAGAAAAAACTTTATTGGATGCTGTTTCTTATTTTGTAGATGAGCATGGGTGCAGGATATTTAATCTATCGATAGGGAATAAAAATTCTCCGTATGATAGTCGTCATATCCGGGGCATAGCTTATGTGTTGGATAAGCTATCAAGAGAGTATGATGTGCTTTTTGTTGTTTCGGCTGGAAACTTTACAGGGTCGGTAAATCCTGAGGTCCCCAAGAATAGTTGGCGTGAGGAATACCCGGAGTATTTGTTATGTGAGCAAAGTGTTATTTTTGATCCTGCTCCTGCCTTGCATGCAATTACTGTAGGGAGTATAGCAAGGCATAATGCTACATTTGATGCTCAGCGCTACCCTGAAATTAATCAGCTTGCACCTGCATCTGAAAACCAGCCTTCACCGTTCACCTGTCATGGTCCATCTGTTAAAGGTGCAATAAAGCCTGAGTTGGTCGCAGTTGGTGGTAACTACGCCTCTCCTGTGAGAACAGAGGCTGAATATAATGCTGTTGCGCGTGGCATGGGGGTGTTGACTTGTAATAATAAATTTGTTGGTGACGCTCTTTTATGTGAAGTGTCTGGGACAAGCTATGCAGCTCCATATGTGACCCATTTGGCCGGGCGCTTGCTGAACAATTATCCCAAAGCATCTTCAAATTTGTTGAGAGCGTTGATTGTAAATCACGCTAATATGCCGAGAGAGATTAAGGATACTTTCTCTGAGGAGGCTAAAGAGGCTTATAAGAGGGCAACTGGCCGCGAGGCATATCGAGATACAGCTGGCTATGGCTTTGTGGATGAAAGTGAGCTATTTCGTTCATCTGAGACGGCTGTTGTGCTTATGGCGGAGGAAAAGATCGAAAATAATGTTCACCATTTTTTTGAGCTTCCTCTCCCTGAAGAATTTTTAAGGCCTCAGCGAGCTACTCGAGAGATTCGCGTTGCTCTCGCCTATTCTCCTGCGGTCAAAACTACTCGAATTGACTATATGGCCACGAAGATCCATTATAGGTTGGTCAAAGACTCATCTTTAGATAATGTTCAAAGGTTCTTTAATCACAATACCCAAGATGAAAACAAGTCAAGGGGTGATGATTCTGTGAGCAATAGGGATATCTCTGCTGATTTGAGAGGGAGAGGATCTGTTCAGTGCTCTAAATGGACAATTCGTCAACCTAACCCAGCTGAAAAATGGTTTGTAGTCGTTACCCGACAAGATAAGGATTGGGGTGAGGCGATTAGCTTAGAGCAAGAGCCATACTCGCTTGTGGTTACAGTTACTGACCGTGAAAACGAAAACGCTCAGTTATATACACAAATTTCACAGCGGATCGAGCAACAGGCTCAACAGAGGGCTAGAGCGCAGGGAAGAGCTAGGGTCTAGTAATCGGATTAATGAAAAACTATGCTCGGTGATTATCTATAACGGGTTTTTTAGCAATGTCATGGTGAAATGTGTGCTCGGCGGTAACATGCCCGCCAAAATGGTAGGCAATGTGGAACCGAGCTCCTTTTATCAGAAGCAAGTCGAAGGCCGACCAAGAAGGGCCTTTAGGAGCTCTTATCTCTGTGGCTCCGTAGAGGCACATTACTCACCCAGCGTCCTCTGGGATCTCGCATTATCATGTTATCGGCCATGGCTGATCCCTCCCATTTCATTAGAGGTTAGGGACTACGATGAAAAGCTTCTGTCTACGCAGCGGACGATCGTCCGCTGTGAGGGCAGACCCAATCTGGTCGCGGTTTGGTTGCTGATTGGGTGCTACCCGTGTTAAGCATGTACTACATGGAAATCTCCAATTATCTGAAATTAAAGGATTATGCGCTGCAGGCGCGCTCCTCAGAAATGGCTTGGTTGCACTCATAATCCCTTGGTCGCTGGTTCGAGTCCAGATGGGGCGATGGGGCCACTACGTCAATAGCTCCCCATATCCTTTTAAAAGCGGTGCCGGGCATCCCACCCGGCACCGCTTGTGCCGCCTACCCCGATCAGAACGCCAGTCCGAGCGCGAAGCCACCAAGCAAATAGCAGAACAGGGTAATCAAGACGATACCGATGACGTTGAGCACGATCCCGCCGCGGGCCATCTGCCCGATGGTGACCGCGCCGGTGCCGAACACGATGGCGTTCGGCGGCGTACCCACTGGCAGCATGAAGGCGCAGGTCGCGGCAAAGGCCGCCGGGATGAGCAGCGTCATCGGGTCGGCGCCAATGCCGAGCGCCACGCCCCCGAGCACGGGGATGAAGGTCGCGGCGGTGGCGGTGTTGCTGGTCACCTCGGTCAGGAACAGGATGATGGTGGCGACGGCGGCGACGAGCAGGATGATAGGCAGCATGCCGAGGCCCGAAACCTGCTGGCCGAACCAGCTATCGAGGCCGGAGGCAGCAACGGCGCCGGCAAGGCTCAGGCCGCCGCCGAACAGCAGCAGTACGCCCCACGGCAGCCCGTCCTCGGCATCCTGCCAGGTCAGTACCATCTCGCTCCGGCCCCTCCCGGGCAGGATGAACATCGCGATGCCGGCGGCGACGGCGATGGCGGTGTCGTTGAGCTCGCCCAGCGGCCCCAGCCGCTCACCCAACCAGGGGAGGTTGCCGAGCAGCCCGGGCACCACCCACAGAAACGCCGCCGAGAGAAACACCAGCATCACCATCTTCTCGCCCTGGCTGAACGGGCCAAGCTTGTGGATCTCGCCGGCGATCATCTCCTTGCCGCCGGGAATCTCATCGACCTTGAAGGGGTAGAGCACCCGGGTCATCATCACCCAGCCGATCAGGATGAAGGTGAAGGCCAGCGGCACGCCGAGCATCATCCACTCGAGAAAGCCGATATTGCGGCCCAGTTCGTCGGCGGCGTAGCCGGCGACGATGGCATTGGGCGGGCTGCCGAGCAGGGTGCCGAGGCCGCCCATGCTTGCCGACCAGGCGATCGCCAGGAGCAGGCAGAGGCCGAACCGCTTGATGTTGTCATCGAAGATGAAGTCCACATGACCGGCCCGGTGGTGGTCGTGTTCGTTGCCCGCGGGGTCGTGCCCAGGGGCGGCCTCGTTGAGGGATTCGCCGCTACGCTCCGCGACCAGGGCCAGCACGGAGAGACCGATCGGCAGCATCATCAGCGTCGTGGCGGTATTCGAGACCCACATCGACAGAAAGCCGGTGGCGAGCATCATGCCGAGCACGATGCGCTTCGGTTCGACCCCGACCCGTGCCAGTGTCATCAGCGCGATGCGGCGGTGCAGGTTCCATTTCTCCATGGCGATGGCGATCAAGAAGCCGCCAAGGAAGAGAAACACGATGGGACTGGCGTAGGGCGCCGTGGCCTGGCCGACGGTGCGCTCGGTGAGCATCGGGATCAGCACGATCGGCAGCAGTGACGTGGCCGAGAGCGGGATGGCCTCTGTCATCCACCACACCGCCATCAGGGTGCCGATCGCGGCGACCCAGCGCGCGTCCGACGACAATCCCTCTGCCTGGCCCATGGCGAGCCAGACCAGCAGCGCCATGAACAACCCGAAGCCGCGCAGGCCCCATATCATGCTGGCGGATCGTCCACTGGGTGAATCATCGAGCCCTGGTTGCTGGTGAGGTTGTTCACTCATCGTTCTCTCCTCTTCCTTGCCTGTCTCCTGTCATGCTCAGGAGCCCAGCGTCAGTGGCTGAGGTTGCGGGAGTCACGGTACCTGTTCAGCCGGACTCAGCGCGATGGCGCTACAGGCAATATAGACAATAACGATGAATGCCAGCGCCTCAGCCTCTGGCGGATACTGCGGTTTCCACTTTCGCCCGATCGCGGGCGAGCTCCTCGCGCAGGCTGCGTGCCCGGTAGTAGAAGGTCACGCAGGTCGAGGTGATGACGATGAACAGCGAGTACATCACTGGGATCAGCAGCATCTGCTGCTGGGTCTCGCCGGCGAAGGAGAGGGTGATGATCAACACCGCCAGCGGCCCGTTCTGTATGCCGGTCTCGAGCGACACGGTGCGCGCCTTGAGCGGGTTGAGGCGGGCGGCACGGCTGAACCAGTAGCCGATCAGGAAGCCGCACAGGCCGAGACCGATGGCCGCCAGGTAGATCTCGGGGCCGGTGGTCATCAACAGTTGCCAGTTGCGCGGCACCCAGGTCGCGATCAAAAAGACGATCACCACCACGCCGAGGATGCCGCCCATCAGCTCGGTGCAGGCACCGAGGTTGGCGTTGCGCCGACGCAGCCACATGCCGAACAGGGTCGGCACCAGCAGCACGCCGAGCACCGCGACGATATTGCCCGAGGGGATCCGGAAGGCGGCGTCGATGCCGGTGGTGTAGATGGTCAGCACCAGCGGCACCATGACCACCGCCAGCAGGGTCGAGCAGACCGTCATCAGGATGGAGAGGCCGAGCAGGCTCCTCGAGAAGTAGGCGAAGATATTGGAGGTGGTGCCACCGGGCACGCAGCCCATCAAAATCAGGCTGACCGCCTGGATGGGCGGCAGCTGCAGGGCGCGACCGATCAGGAAGGCGATCAGCGGCATGAACAGGTACTGCGAGGCGAAGCCGATGCCGATCGCCTGGGGGTGGCGCATGGCGATGCGAAAGTCCTTGAAGGTCAGCGATGACCCCATGCCCAGCATGATCACGGCCATCATGATGGCCAGCAGGGTTTCCTCGAGTGGGCTCAGCATGGGCGGCTCCCGTCGGTGGCGGCTTGCGGATGATCCTTGAGGTACTCGGCGCGCAGGTCCTTGCGCAGCACCTTGCCGATGGGGCTCTTGGGCAGGTCGTCGACGAACTCGATCTGCTTGGGCACCTTGTAGCGGGCTAGGTGCTGGCGACAGTGGGCCTTTACCGCCTCGGGCGCGAGCTCGCCCCGGGTGACGATATAGGCGCGCACGGCTTCGCCGCTGTCGGCATCGGGCACGCCGATCACGCCCACCTCGTGCACGGCGTCGAGCAGGGCGATACAGTCCTCCACCTCGTTGGGGTAGACGTTGAAGCCGCTTACCAGGATCAGGTCCTTCTTGCGGTCGACGATGCGCAGGTAGCCGTCCTCGTCCATGGCGGCCACGTCGCCGGTATGTAGCCAGCCGTCGCGCAGGGTCTCGGCAGTGGCCTCGGGCTGCTGCCAGTAGCCCTGCATCACCTGGGGCCCGCGGGCGGTGAGTTCCCCCGGCTCGCCTTGGGCCACCGGCGCGCCGTCGTCATCGACCAGGCGGATCTCGGTGCCCGGCACCGGGATGCCGATGCTGCCCGGCTTGCGCGTCCCCACCAGCGGATTGAAGCTGATTGCTGGCGAGCTCTCGGTGAGGCCGTAGCCCTCCACCAAGGGGGTACCGGTGACCGTCTCCCAGCGTTCGGCCACGGCGGCATGCAGGGCCGTGCCGCCGGCTGCCGCGGCGCGTAGCCTGCGCGGCGGGTAGAGGCTGAACCACTCCTCGTTGAGCAGCGCATTGAAGAGGGTGTTGACCCCGCTGATCCAGCTGATCGGGTAGTTCTCGATGGCCCGCTGCAGGTTCTGGATCGGCCGCGGGTTGGGCACCAGGACGTTGTGGGCGCCGTGCTTGAAGAAGGCCAGCAGGTTCACCGAGAAGGCGAAGATATGATAGAGCGGCAGGGCGGTAAGCACGCACTCCTCGCCGTCGCCGATATGCGAGCCGGCCATGGCCTCGATCTGGGCCACATTGGCGAGCAGGTTGCCATGGCTGAGCATGGCGCCCTTGGCCACGCCGGTGGTGCCGCCGGTGTACTGCAGGGCGGCCAGGCTCTCCGGGCCCAGGTCGCGCCAGTAGCCGGTCACGTCGACGCTGCGGGCCTGGCGCAAGCGGCGGCCTTCGGCCAGCGCCTGGCCCATGGCAAGCGCTGCCACGGGCCAGGGCGGAATCACCCGATTCCAGTGCTTGAGCACCGCCTGCACCACCTGGCGCACCACCGGCGGGAAGAACTGCGCCAGGCTCGCCACCACCACTTGGCGGATACTGGTATGTGGCAGCACCTCGGGTAGCTTGTCGACGAACATGTCGACGATGACCAGCGCCTCGGCGCCGCTGTCGCGGAACTGGTGGGTCATCTCCGTAGCGGTGTAGAGCGGGTTGGTGTTCACCAGTACGCAGCCGGCCTTGAGGATGCCGAAGACCGCTACCGGATAGCTCAGGCAGTTGGGCAGTTGCACCGCAACGCGGCTGCCGGGAGCAAGTCCCAGCCCCTCGCGCAGGTAGACGGCGAAGGCGTCGGAGGCCTCGTCGACTTGGGCATAACTCAGCGCGCCGTTCATGCCGTTGGGCATGCAGCTGGTGAAGGCTTTATGACTAGCGAAGCGCTCGGCGCTGGCGCTGATCAGCGCGGCCAGGCTGGGCTGCGGCGAGGGCGGGAGCTCGGCCGGGATCGAACCATAGTGGCGAACCCAGGGGCGCTCTTGGGGGACGCTCGGCGGTGACTCCATGCGGTTCCTTACGAAGCTGGGTTATCGTTGTCCTTATATCCTCCCTTATAAGCGGTAAGTGGCCGTTATTGCACCCCCTTTCGCATCATCTCTGGCGATAGATCGACCACTACCGGGTCATGGTCCGAGGAGCGGAAGGCGTCGGGCTGGAAGTGGGGCAGTGCGCTGTCCGGGCCATCGTAGCCGAGGAAGGGCGGCTCATCGGCGTTGATCGGCCACGGCCGCACCGTCGTCACGGCGGCGGCCAGTGCGGGGTTGGCCAGGGCATGGTCGAGGTAGCCCGACTCGCCGCGGAACACATAGGTGTAGCGGCGCTCGGCGGGAAGCTCCCGGGCGAGCAGGTCGATCAGGCCTGCGTCGGTCAGGGTACGAATCGGGTCCTCGGCGCCGTAGGCATTGAGGTCGCCGATCAGCAGCAGTCGTTCGCTCTGCTTTGCGGCGAGGCGCTCGAGGAAGGCGTTCATGGCGTGAGCCTGCGCCACCCGGCGCTGGTTCCAGCAGCCCTGGCCGCGGTCGATGTCGCCGCTGGGTGGGCAGCCGGTCTTGGCCTTGAAGTGGGCGCTCACCACGCCGAAAGCGGGGCCGTCCTGACGGTCGCGGAAGAACGCCGCCAGCGGTGGGCGGTGGTGCACGCGGTCATTGTCGGCATACAGCTCACTGACGGCCTGCACCCGGTCCGGCCGGTAAATCAGGGCCAGCTTGATGGCGTCAGAGCCGCGGTTGGCGCTGCCGCCCACGGCGCGGTAGCGAACCCCGGTGCGCTCGCTGAGCTGCTCGACCAGGTCGCGCAAGGCCCCGGGGGTATTCTCCACCTCCACCAGGGCCAGGATGTCGGCGTTGAGGCCGGCGACCGCCGCGGCCAGCTTGGCGCGCTGGCGCTCCAGTTCCACGGCGTTGGCCGCACCGCGCTGGCCCAGGGTGGTGAAGTAGTTCTCGACGTTGAAGGCCGCCACCCGCAGTTGCTCCCCCGGCTCATCGAGCGGTTCCGGGCGTGGGTTGGCATCGCTGAAGCGCGGCTCGCGGATGGGGTGGAGGCGGTGGGCGTCGAAGGCGTGGGTGAGGATGCCCGTGAGCCCCGCCACCCGGCTGCCGACGCGGCGCGTGCCCTCGTCGTTGAGATAAGGAATGGGGCTCGGTGAGGTCCGATAGCTGCCGTCGTCGAGCATCAGGACGGCGCGCTCCTGCTCATCTTCGGGCGCGTTGGTGGGCCGGAACAGCCGCTCGTTGGCCAGTCGCAGGCTGCCGTAGCGGGCCAGCTCGTAGTTGCCGGTCACGGTGAGCGGCTCGCTAAACCTCACCAGCCGCCCCTCCAGGCGCGTCAGGGTGTCCTCATCCTGAGGCCATGTCAGTTCCTTTGGCGGCGGTAGCCGGCTGCGACCGCACACCTCGATGCGCTCGACCCGCTGCAGCTGAACCTGACCGCGATATTCGCCAGTGCGGGCGTGGAGCTGGACGTGCTGGCCGGGAGCGATACGCTCGGCATCGGCTTCGCTGGCCGCCGGCATATAGACGAAGAGCCCCACCGGGCCCTGCTCGGTGGTTTGCTGCAGATAGAAGCCATCCAGGTGGTCGCGACCCAGGAAGGCGCCCGTCACCACGCCGTCGGCGACGACCGCCTGGCCCTCAGCCAGGGCCGCCTCCTCGCCCGCGCCCTTGATGGCGGCGAAGTCGGCGCTGGAGTCAGTCGGGCAGTCGGCCGCTACCGGCGCGGCCACCAGCGCCAGGGCCAACAGGCCCGCTAGGGAGCGACTTGCGACGAAGCGGCGCGTGGGAGAGGGGATCATGGCGGCTCCGGCAGAGGTGGCGACGTTACCCATCGGGTCAAGGGGTTGCGAGTGCGATCAACACCACCACGGCGCCATACGCTGCCACGCCGGCGGCGATTGGCCAGCCCAGGCTGCGCATGCGCCACCACACCACCAGGGTGGCGGCCACGCCGATGGCGGTGGCGAGCCAGGAGGTGGCGTCGTTGGTGGCGGGCACTAGCGAGACGCCGAGCACGGCGGCGATCATCATCGGGCCGAGGATGCTCAGCCACTGGGGCATGGCGTCGAGGCGCTCGTCACCGTCGAGCCTGGCCAGGCGGCGGCGCATCCACAGCAGCGGCAGCAGCCGCATCAGCAGGGTGCCGGCCGCCGAGGCCAGCACGGCCAACCACAGTGCGTTACTCATGGCGTTCTCCGCTTGCCGGTACCCTGGACTTCACCATATAGAAGCATACCGCGCCACCGGCAGCCGCCAGGGGAATCGCCGCGTTGGTCAGCCCGGCCAGGGTAAGCAACAGGGCCATGGCGATGCTCGAGCCCAGTGCCAGTGACCAGCGCCGCGAGGTAAAGCGCGGCGCCACCAGTACCAGGAACAGGGCGGGGAGTGCGAACGGCATGACCTCGCCGAGCAGCGGCCAGCGCCGCGTCAGCTCTTCGCCGGCCACGGCGCCCAAGGCGGTGCCGGCGATCCAACTGAGCCAGGCTAGCAGCGCCGCGCTGGTGAACCAGCCAAGGCGTCGTTCGGCGGGCATCTGCGGCAGGCGGCTGTGAGCCAGGGCGAAGATTTGATCGGTCAGGCCGTGCATCAGCCAGGGCCAGGTGCGGCTGGTGGTCAGCCAGGGGGCGATATTGGGGGCATAGACCACATGGCGCGCATTGATCAACAGCGTCATGGCCACCACCAGCCACAGCGGTGAGCCCGCAGCGACCATGCCGACGAACAGGAACTGCGAAGCGCCGGCATACAGCAGCGTCGAGATCAGCATCGCCTCCCAGGTGCTGAAACCGGCCTGAGTGGCGATCAGACCGAAGGATATCGCCACCGGCACATAGCCACCGAGCAGCGGGGTAGCATCGCGCAGGCCGGTTAGCCAGGGACGTGGCAGGGGCTGAGTGGCCTGGCTCATGGCGTCTCTCCTTGTTCGGCATAGACGATAGTCATCAGCAGCGTGGCCCAGGTGTCGTGGGTACGATAGGAGTGCGGACGATCGGCGGCGAAGGTCAGGGTGTCGCCCGCCGATAGCCGCTTGGTAGCGCCCTCCGGTCCGACCTCCAGGCTGCCGCTGATCACGGTAAGCGACTCCTGGGCGCCTGGGGTATGCGGCTCGGCGTGGCGCAGGGTATGCGGCGCACAGCGCATCCAGTAGGCATCCACCTGGGGCGACGCCTTGCCCTGATCGATGAGCCGCACCTCCACGCCATCCTCGCCCAGCGGCACGCTGATCGGCGCCACCAGGGTGCCGAAGGGCACGCCCAACTGCACCGCCAGGCGCCAGATGGTGTCCAGGGTGGGGTTGCCGTTGCCCTGCTCGAGGCGCGACAGGTTCGACTTGGCGATGCCGGCGGCGGCGGCCAGCTGCGACAGCGACCAGCCCCGTGCCAGGCGCAGGGACTGCAGGTGCTGCCCCAGGGTACCGAGGGAGAGTTTGTCCATGACGGTCTTGCCTTGTTCCTTTTAATGAACGTTCTATAAAAGGAACAAGGGGCTGTCAACCGTTTTTGCTTGGGGGTAGGGGTGGCGGGGCGTTGAGGTCGAGCTGCAGTAGCGTCGATCCTCACGCCCCTGTGAATCAGGTCGGCAAGCCGAGTACCGCGGTGGCGATGGCGAAGTAGATCAGCACGCCCACGCCGTCGGCGACGGAGGTCACCAGCGGTGCGGAGGCAGTGGCCGGATCGAAGCGCAGGCGCTGCAGCAGGAACGGCAGCAACATGCCGATCAGGCTGCCCATGATCACGATCAGCACCATGCTCATGGCCACCACCATGGCGATCTCGGTGCCGGCACGGAAGATGCCCACCACCGAGACGGCCAGCGCCATGGTCAGGCCGAGGCCGATGGCAACGAAGATCTCGCGTCCGAGCAGCTTGGCCCAGTCGCGGGTTCGCACGTCGCCGGTGGCCATGCCGCGCACCATCAGGGTCGCTGCCTGGGAGCCGGCGTTGCCGCCGCTGTCCACCAGCAGGGGCAGGAAGAACACCAGCGCGATATAGGCCTCGATGGTCTCCTCGAAGTAGGCGATGCCGGCGCCGGAGAAGATGTTGGCGAACACCAGCAGCACCAGCCAGACGATGCGCTTGCGATAGAGATCGAACAGGCTGGCACTGCGCAGGCTGCCCTCGATCTTGCCCACCGAGACACCCTTGTGCATGTCTTCGGTGGCCTCCTCCTCGGCCACGTCCATGGCGTCGTCGTAGGTCACGATGCCCACCAGGCGGTCACCGCCGTTGGTCACCGGCAGCGCCAGCAGGTCGTAGCGTGAGATCAGCTTGGCCACCTCTTCCTGAGGCGTGTCGACCTTGGCCACCACCAGCTCTTCGGTCATCAGGCTCGCCAGGGTGTCCTTGGGGTTGGCCAGGATCATCTCGCGCAGCGACAGGGTGCCGAGCAGGCGACCTTCATCGTCGACGCAGTAGATCTGGTAGATGGTCTCGGCGTTGGGGCCGGTGTGGCGTACCTTGTCCAGCGCCGTGGCCACATCGAGGCTGCTGGGCACGGCGACGTAGTCGGAGGTCATCACCGCCCCGGCGGTGCCCTCTTCGTAGCTGGCCAGCTTGCGCAGGTCGTCGCGCTCGGCCTGGGCAAGGCGACGCAGCAGGCCCTGCTGGCGCGGCTCGTCGAGCAACTTGAACAGGTCGGCGCGCTCGTCGGCGCTCATGTGATTGAGCAGCTCGACCAGCTCAGTGTCGTTCATCTCCCCGGCGATCTGGGCCTGGGTCTCTTCCTCGAGGTAGCCGAAGGCGTTGGCGCGCTTGTCCAGCGGCAGGTAGTCGAGCAGCGACAGGGTGGTGCCCTCCTGCTCGTGCTGGACGAATTCGGCAAGGTCGGCGAGTTGCATCTCGGCCACCAGTTGGCGGATGGCGTCGATGTCCTGGCGCTCGATAGCGCTGCGCAGAGAGGCAGCGAGGATGGCATAGCTCATGGTTTGGCTCCTTGGCGCGCATCGTATCCGGCGCGCAGGAACCACGGCCTAGCGAATAGGCAGAGGCGGGCTCCGGCGCACCACGACAGTCGACGCGGCGCGTTCGATCATGTTGTCAGTCGTGTAATTGCGACTCGGAGGTTCCATAGATTCCTCTATAGGGGTTTCGCTGCCATTCAGCAGCGCGCGCAGCTTAGCCAGTTCACTAATGGAGGTCAACGCCAAGTGTTAAAAATTTACTGCCAGGCGCCGCATAATGTTATGTGATAGCGTTTCAGTATTGCCCGCGGCGACTCGATAGGGATCGAGGTAGAGAGTAGCTATGTCACCCAGCTTTCAAATGATCGAGACGCTCCACGCTGACCGCCCCTGGGGCAGTTTTCTCGATGCCGGCACCGGGCGGCGCTCACTGACGTGGGTCAGTGGCCTCGACATCGAGTGCTGGACCGCGGTCACCGACTCGCGGGTCACTGGCATCTCGGTGAAGTCCTCGTCGAAGGCCTGCTGGAAATAAGGGGCGCGGCGTCACTGACTTCAACCGCCAGCAAGGGTTTCCTTAGCCGCCAGCAAAGGTTTCGGTATCGACTTCCGACTGCTGCGCTTCGGTGTAGCGGTCACCGGCTATCTGCTCGTGGGTCATCATGGCATCCAGCCGGGCCACGCAAGCGGCATCCAGTTGCAGCGCCTCGGCGGCCAGGTTCTCACGCATGTGGGTCACCGAGCGCGAGCCGGGGATCGGGACGATGTCGTCTCCCTTGGTGCCGAGCCAGGCCAGGGTCAGCTGAGCCGTAGAGACGCCGAGTGCCTTGGCCTCGGCGCGTAGTGCGTCCAGTCGTGTCAGGTTGTGCGGCAGGTTGTCGGCGCTGAAGCGCGGCATCTGGAGGCGCATGTCGTTGTCGGTGAGGTCGGCGCGGTCGACGACGGCCCCCGCCAGGAAGCCCCTGCCCAGCGGGCTGAAGGCGACCAATGGAATCGCTGCCTCACGGCAGGCATCGATCAGCGCGATCTCGGGATTGCGCGTCCACAACGAGTATTCCGACTGTACCGCGGCGATGGGGTGCTCGGCACAGGCGCGCCGCAGTGTCGTCGCTGACACCTCGGACAGGCCGATGCCGCGTATCTTGCCCTCTTCCACCAGGCGACCCAGGGCACCGACGCTCTCCTCGATGGCCACCTGTGGATCCCACCGGTGCAGGTAGTAGATATCCAGGTGGTCGGTGCCCAGGCGCGCGAGGCTAGCCTCGCACTGGCGTCGAAGCGTGTCGGGGCGCCCATCGATGACTTTCTTGCCGAGTGCCGGATCGATGACCATGCCGCCCTTGCTGGCCAGCAACAACCGCTCGCGCTTGCCTGCCAGGGCCTTCCCCACCAGCCGCTCGTTGGCTGTGGCTCCGTAGAGCGTGGCGGTATCGAAATGCCGGTAGCCCATGTCGAAGGCGGCTTCCAGGGCGCGTAGCGCATCGCCCTCGGGCAGCGGATTACCGTAGCCGTGGGAGAGATTCATGCAGCCCAGGCCGATACGTGGTGAATTGACTTCCTCAAGGCGGGCCAGAAACGTCGACATGTGAAATCCTCGTTCGTTAGGCGGGGCCGAGCTGGCGGCCGGCATGATGCCTATCATGCCGAGCGGTAGAGTGAGGGTGCAAGCTGTCGACGGAGCGGCCTAGTTGGCCGCTCTGGATGAAGGAGCGTGCTCAGTTGTTGAGCGTGCGATCCAGCAGCAGCAGGGTGGACTGCCAGGAGACGGCGTCGGCGATCGGGTCGTAGGCCAGCGGCAGGCCGAATGCCTCGCCGGCGGCATCGGCGCCGGGGTTGGTAAAGCCGTGGGTGGCGTCGTGGTAGTTGATTACCTCGATCTCTGCACCGGTGGCGGCAAGAGCGCTGGCCATGGCCTCGAGATCGTCCTGGGCGACCATCGGGTCGGCGGCGCCGTTGTGGATCTGCACGGCACCGCTGAAGTCGGCCGGGGTGTCGACGGCCTGGGCCGGGCTGCCGTGATAGCTGACCACCGCCTCCAGCGGCATACCGGCCAGGGCCATGTTCATTACCACGCTGCCGCCGAAGCAGTAGCCGATCGCCGCCATGCCGCTGTCGGCCACCGCGGGGTGCTCACGCAGCCGTGCCATGGCGGCTTCCAGTCGATTGCGTGCACCTGGCCAGTTCTGCATCACCTGGGACGAGAATTCGCCGGCTTGATCGGGGTGGTCGGCGGTCTGGCCGTCTCCGTACATGTCGACCGCAAGGGCAACGAAGCCTAGCGCGGCGAGCTGGTCGGCGCGATGCTTCACGTAGTCATTGAGCCCCCACCATTCGTGAACGATGAGCACCGCGGGGCGCGGCGTCTCGTCGCTGGCGCTGCGTGCCAGGTAGCCATGGTAGGTCTCGCCGTCGGCGGTGTATTCAAAGCGCTCGCCTTCCACCTGCGGTCCCCAGCTCATGGTGGCATCGGCATCATTGACGGTGTCGGAGGTGGCGCTATCGGTCTCGGCCAGAGCAGGGCTGGCCAGCAGTCCTGCGGCCAGGCCGAGGGAGAGGAGTCGCTTGTACATGATCGGGGTGTCCTGTGTCGAAATAGACGGCTCGCCCTCCTACCATAGCTGGCCGCAGGCGATAGGGCATGCGCTGCAGCACCGGTGGCGGTACGTCACGATGTACCGGGATCTTGTTATTTCTTGTACTTCTTATGAAAAGTGTTTACGGCACAAGTCTGTAGCGTGCCTTTAAAATCAATAGGATAGTTTTTCTTGTGGTGGGCGTCGGTGGTGTCTTTGTATAATTTTTTCGAGCAAATACTTGTACACGTCCAGCCGGTTGTCTATGGTTGTATCAGCTCCCACGCAACGGATCGCGTGGATAGCTAGGACGCTCAGGCCAGGATGGCCTACCGGACATGGACGGCACTCACGACAGGACGTCATGATCGCCAAGGAGTCCACCGAGCCCCGACATCCCCTGCTTCTTGCCCCCTTCCCCAGGGGGCGTTTTTTTGCCAGCCGGGAATGGACGCCTGCCGCATAACCTGGGTTAGCGTATCAAGTGGGGAAGGCTGGGATGCTATGATCTGTACATTCGCTGTACAGGGAGGTGCGATATGCTGAAGTTACTTGCGGGTGCGGCAAGTGTGAGCTTCCTGATGGGCATGATCGCGATGCTGGTTTTCGTGCTGACAGGCTTGTAAGGGGCGCTGCTCGCCACCTAGTTGGAAGAACCGCGAAACCCTCGGTCGATGGCCGGGGGTTTCGTCTTGTTGCAGGAGGGGGCGTCGCTACAGCGACACGAATGGCAGCAGCGACAGCGTCAGTACCGCCGCTGCGGCCAGGGTCAGGGCGATCACCTGCAGCGGCCGTTCGCGCAGCCGCTGCCACAAGCTGAGCGACTCACCGCGGGCTTCGCGCTCGGCCAGGTCCTGCTGCATACGCTCGCTGAGGCGGGCCTGGTAAGCATCGAGCGCCGCACGCGCCTCGGGCAGCT
Organism: Franzmannia pantelleriensis; assembly: GCF_900102875.1. Taxonomy (GTDB): domain Bacteria; phylum Pseudomonadota; class Gammaproteobacteria; order Pseudomonadales; family Halomonadaceae; genus Franzmannia; species Franzmannia pantelleriensis. The sequence goes on along the minus strand of NZ_FNGH01000010.1, from coordinate 81,250 downwards.
GCTCCTCGTCGCGCAGCCAGATCGCTGCCACCGAGAGTTTCCAGCGCCCCTCGCTGGTCTCGTAGACATCGAAGCCGCCCTCGTCGAGCAACTGGCGCACCTCGGCGGCCTCCTCCTCAGGCACGCCGCCGAGCCGGAACAGCAGTACGGCCATCGGCTACCTCGCCGCCTGGTAGTGGAGGTCGAGCGACTGCGCTAGCGAGCCGCCTCGAGCGTCGATGCTGTTGGCCAGCGTTGCCACCTGCCCGCAGCTGATGTAGGCCGACTCGGCCAGCCACTCGGCGTCGGGATAGTAGGCGAACAGGTAGTGGTCGTCCTTGATGGTGTCGATCAGCGGCCGCGCTATCTCCTGTCGTACGGCGGGGCAGCCGAAGCTGCGCCCCAGGCGGCCGTTGTCGGCAATGAACTGCTCGCTGACGTAGTCGGCGCCGTGGACCACGATGGCGCGCTGGTAGGCCAGGTCGTTGACCCCGGTCTCGAGCCCCTCGAGACGCATGGAGTAGCCGTTGGCGCCGTAGTAGCTATTGAGGGTGCGGAACAGTCCCAAGCTCGACTGGTAGCTTTCGGGGATATTGGAGAACCACTCTGCCTTTTCGTCGCCGCTGCCGCGGCCGTGGGAGACCAGCTCCTCGAACAGCAGCTGCTGGTGCTCGAGGTCGAAGACCCACAGCCGTGGCTGGTTGGCGCTGCGCGAGAAATCGATCACCGCCAGGCGCTCGGCGTCGGGGTCGGCGCACTGCACGGCGCTGGCGGCGAGGCGCAGCACCTGCGGATCGGCGTCCGGTGCCAGGTATTGAAGGCTGTCGGCGAGCAACACATGGGCCTGGGCGGACACGGGCATGATAAGTGCCAGGGCAAGCCCGGCGACGGGGAGGCGAGGGGTGATTGGCATTGTTATGACGTCTCCGGCGCAACAGAATGGACCAACAAACGGCGCTATTATGAACAGAAGAGTGGCATCAGCCAAACCAGGGACGGTAAGGGGAGACGTCGCATGACGACAGTGTGGCAGTGGAGCAGGGCGCGAGCGTGGTTGGTGGCCGCAATGGGGCTTTATGTCGCGCTGCTGGTGGCACCGGCCATGGCGGGGCAAGCATTGGCGCCTGCCACCGAATCTCAGCTGACCGCGGGTGGTTTGCAGGAGGAAGAGCTGGCGACCTTTTACAGCAGCCGCGCATATCACGCCGTGTGGCAGTCGCCACAGCGTGTCGAGGCGCTGGCTGATGCGGTGGCTGGACTGCAGGACGATGGCCTGACGCCCGGCGACTATCTGCCCGAGGGGCTGGCGGAGCGCCAGGCCACACTCGGCGACGACGAGGCGGCACGCGTGCGTTTCGAGCTGGATGCCACACGCGGGCTGCTCCTGGCGATGCGCCACCTGGCGCGCGGCAAGACCGACCCACGGCGTCTGGAGAAGGACTGGAGCATTCCGCTGGCGAGCTATTCGCCGGACTGGGCACGGCTCTCGCAGCAGCTGGATGCTGGCGATATCGATGCGGCGTTCGAGCAGGTGCGCCCCGAGGCCAGTTTCTATCAGGCCCTGCGTGAGGGGCTGTCGCACTATCGTCGCGTCGCCGCCAGCGGCGGCTGGCCTAAGCTGCCAGAGCGCAGCGAGTCGCTTCGCGAGGGGGATCGGCACCCCGATGTGGCGCTGCTGCGCCAGCGCCTGGCAGTGGAGCGCGACCCGGCCAGCCTGCCGGCCGACGCCGATTATTATCCGCAGGTCGAGCTGGCGGCCGAAGCGCAAGGCAGCGGCGATGCCGAACGCTTTGATGCCGAGCTGGCGCGTGAGGTTCGCTTCTTCCAGCGTCGCCATCTGCTCGAGCCCGACGCCGTCGTCGGTCGCCATACCCGCCAGGCGCTCAACGTGCCCGTGGAGGCGCGCATCGACCAGCTGCGCGTCAATCTCGAGCGCGCCCGCTGGCTGCTGCACGACCTGCCGGCGTCCTACGTACTGGTCGACATCGCCGGCTATGAACTGCATCACGTGCGTGAGAGCGGCGAGGACTGGCGCACCCGGATCGTGGTCGGCCAGCCGTATCGTGAAACGCCGTCGATCCGTTCGTCGATCACCCACCTGACCTTCAATCCGACCTGGACGATACCGCCGACGATCTTCCGCGAAGACAAGCTGCCGCGGATTCGCGACGACCTCGGCTATCTCGAAGAAGCCAACCTGCGCGTGCTGGCGCCGAGCGGCGAGGAGCTCGACCCGGCCGAGGTCGACTGGGACAACCCCGGCGGCGTAATGCTGCGCCAGGCGGCCGGCGGCGATAACCCCTTGGGTGACCTGGTGATCCGCTTTCCCAATGACCACGCCATCTACCTGCACGATACCCCGGCCCAGGGGCTGTTCAATCGTGCCCAGCGCGCCGCCAGCTCGGGCTGCATTCGCGTGGAGTACGTCGAGGAGCTGGCGCGTCAGCTGCTGGGTGACAGCCAGCGCTGGAGTGCCGGCGACATCAGCGAGCGGATCGACGCCGGGCGCACCGGCAACGTGTCGCTGGCCAGCCAGGTGCCGGTGATCCTCAGCTACTGGACTGCCGGCCCCGACGAATACGGCGGTATCGCCTTCCGGCCAGATATCTACGGCCGCGATGTAGCGGTGCGGCGCGCGCTGGACGCCCCGGCGGGATAGCGAAAAATATGTTTGACTCGCGGCACGGAATCGCGCATTCTGATTTGGCAGTTGGTTAGCAAGTTGTATATCGTCAGTAGAAATCGAACGTTGTCAGTATCAATTTCGGTAGCCTGGTGTATCTCCTTGTCTTACCCACTCGATACGGGTAATTCCCGCAACATCATCAAGCATTAGGAAATTGAAAAATGGCAACTGGTACCGTTAAGTGGTTCAACGACACCAAAGGTTTCGGCTTCATCTCTCCGGACGATAACGGCGACGACCTGTTCGCGCACTTCTCCGAAATTCAAGCTGACGGCTTCAAGACTCTGCAAGACGGTCAGAAGGTCTCCTTCGACGTCACCCAGGGCAAGAAAGGCCTTCAGGCTTCCAACATCAAAGTCCTCTAATAGTTGACATTTGATGTGTCCCTCTCGAGGGACGATGCAAGGCCCGCCATGTGCGGGCCTTGTGCGTTTTTACCCGGCAATCGCCTTCCCCCTTCTCTTTTTTAATTCCCTTTTCGAATAGTTAAATTTCCACAAATAACTTTTTGACATAAAGATTGGCCGTCACAATGGCAGGGTTTTCCCTTTGCCCATGGACTGCCGATGTCGCCTGATGCCTGGCTTGCTCTGACCGTCGTAGTGGCGGTATTTCCCTTGATGGCCTTTACCCGCCTGGGCCCGGACATGGTGCTGCTGGGCGCCGTGGTGCTGCTGTTGACCCTGGGCGTGATCGATGCCGAGCAGGCACTGGGCGGCTTTTCCAACAGTGGCTTGTTCACCGTCGCGTTTATGTATGTGCTGGTGACGGCGATACGTCAGACCGGCGGCATCGACCTAATCATCCGTGTGGTGCTGGGACGCCCGGGCAGCGAGCGTGGCGCCCTGGCGCGGCTGCTGCTGCCGGTGGCGGGCATGAGCGGTTTTCTCAACAATACGCCGGTGGTCGCGACCTATATTCCCGCGGTGATCAGCTGGTCGCGCCGCTTGGGCATGCCCAGCCACCGCTTTCTGATGCCGCTGAGCTTTGCCTCGATCCTCGGCGGCACCGTGACGCTGTTCGGCACCAGCACCAACCTGGTGGTGCACGGCATGCTCACCAGCCGCTATCCCGAGCTCTCCATGGGGCTGTTCGATATCGCCTGGGTCGGAGTGCCGGTGGCGATGGTGGGGCTGATCTATCTATGGTGGCTGGCGCCACGCCTGCTGCCGGCGCGACGCGGCTTGGCCCAGGCGTTCGACAATCCCCGTGAGTTCACCATCGAGATGGAGGTCGACCCCAAGGGGCCGTTGGTCGACAAGAGCGTCGAGGAGGCCGGTCTGCGCCATTTGCAGGAGCTGTTCCTGGTCGAGATCGAGCGCGAGGGCAACATCGTCAGCGTGGTGGGGCCGGGGGAGAAGCTCAAGGGGAGGGACCGGCTGGTCTTTGCCGGTACCTCGGCGGCGGCGGTGGAGCTGCAGCAGATCCGCGGTTTGATCCCGTCGCGCCAGGGCGAGTCGAGTCTGAGCAAGGACTTCAAGGAGCGCCGCCTGGTGGAAGCGGTGGTCTCCGACCAGTGCCAGTTCGTCGGTCAGCGCATCCGCGATGGCCACTTTCGCACCCTATACGGCGCCGCGGTGCTGGCGGTATGCCGCAACGGCGAGCGGGTCGCTGGCAACCTGGGCCAGATCCGCCTGCAGCCCGCCGATGTGCTGCTGCTCGAGGCGCGCCCGCCGTTCATCGAGCGCCATCGCCAGTCGCGGGATTTCCTGCTGATCAGCCGGGTCAACGGCGCGGCGCGGCCAGTGCACGAGAAGGCCTGGCTGGCCTGGGCGATCCTGCTCGGCGTGGTGGCGCTGGCCGCCTTCGGAGCGATGAGCATGCTCAACGCGGCCATGCTAGGGGCGGCGCTAGCGGTGATCAGCGGCTGCTGCACCATCGGAGCCGCCAAGCGTGGCCTGGATACCCAGGTGCTGCTGACCATTGCGGCTTCGTTTGGCCTGGGGGCGGCGCTGGAGAGCAGCGGGGCGGCGGCGTATCTTGCCGGTGGGGCGCTGGGCCTGGCCGACGGCAATCCGCTGCTGCTGCTGATCGGCACCTACCTGCTGGTGGCGCTGCTCACCGAGCTGGTCACCAACAACGCCGCGGCGGTGATCACCTTCCCCATCGTCATGGCCAGCGCCGAGAGCCTTGGGGTGAATCCGATGCCCTTCGTGGTGGCGGTGATGTTCGCCGCCTCGGCGAGCTTCCTGACCCCCATCGGTTACCAGACCAACCTGATGGTCTACGGGCCCGGCGGCTATCGCTTTAGTGACTTCATGCGCGTGGGCGGGCTGCTCAACCTGTTGGTGGCAGTGGTGGCGCTGGCGTTGATCCCGCTGATCTGGCCCTTTGCCGGCTGAGCCGACGGGGCCATCTCGCCGCTCGCGGCGCTTTAGGGTAGGCTGGGGGTTTTGCCAATGATGGAATTCGACCCCACCATGCGTGATGAGACCTCCCCCGGCGAGCTGGTCATCGAGCCGTCAAGCGGCCAGCCGGCAAATGCCTGTGTGATCCTGCTGCACGGCCTGGGTGCCGACGGCAACGACTTCAAGCCGCTGGTGCCGGCGCTCAACCTGCCGGCCTCGCTGGCGGTGCGTTTCGTGCTGCCGCATGCGCCGCGCATGCCGGTGACCATCAATGGCGGCATGCAGATGCCGGCCTGGTACGACATCCTCGAGATGAACCTCGGGCGCCGCGTCGATGAAGCGCAGCTGCGGACATCCGCGGCGCGTGTGCACCGCTTGATCGACGCCGAGATCGCCCGCGGCATCGACAGCCGTCGGATCATTCTGGCCGGCTTCTCCCAGGGCGGCGCGGTGGCCTACGAAGCAGCGCTGACCTATCCCCAGCCGCTGGGCGGTCTGCTGGCGCTGTCGACCTACTTCGCTACCGCCGACAGCATTGCCCCCAGCGAGGCCAACCGCGAGCTGGTGATCGAAGCCCATCACGGCAGCTTCGACCCGGTGGTGCCGGAGAGCCTGGGTAAGGAGGGCGCCGAGCGCGCCCGCGCCATGGGCCACCCGGTCAATTACCGTCGCTATCCCATGCAGCATTCGCTGTGCCCGCAGCAGGTCGCCGATATCGGCCCCTGGCTGACGGCACGTCTGGCCACCGACTGAGCGGAGCGTCGATGGATACCCTCGACAAGATGGCAGCCCCCGGGCCTGATCGGCGCCTGTCCAGCCCGGCCGCGGCGCGCAACCGCGAACCGATTCTCAAGGTGCTGCGCGATTGGCTGCCGATCCAGGGGCGGGTGCTTGAGGTTGCCAGTGGCAGCGGCGAGCACGCGCTGCACTTTGCCACCGCCATGCCCAATCTGCGCTGGCAGCCCAGCGACCCCAGTCCCAGCGCCCGAGCCTCGATCGAGGCGTGGCGCGTCGAGCAAGGCCCGGCCAACCTGCTGGCGCCGCTGGCGCTGAACGTGGAGCAGCGGCCGTGGCCGGTGCCCGACTTCGATGTGCTGCTGGCCATCAACCTGCTGCATATCTCACCCTGGGCGGTGAGCGAGGCGCTGTTCGCCGAGGCCGGTGCGCGGCTGCCCGACGGCGGTATCCTGTATCTGTACGGTCCTTTCATGCGTGACGGTGAACACAGCGCTGCGAGCAATGCCGCCTTCGACGCCGACCTGCGCCAGCGTGATCCCGAGTGGGGCATTCGCGAGCTGGAGACCGTGCTCACCCTGGCCGAGCGCCATGGCCTGGGGGTGGTAGCGGTGGAGGAAATGCCGGCCAATAATCTCAGCGTGGTGCTGCGCGCCGAGGCGGTCGCCGGGTCTTGAACTCGGCACCGCTGCCCCAAGTCTACTGGTTAGTCATCAAGGAGGAGTGAGCATGCACGATCTGTCAGAAGACATCCGACTGCCCGACGGTTGCCCCAACTGCGGCAGCCACCGCGCCAGGGTCTCCCAGGTCAAGAATCCCGATGACAAGGTGTTTTGCGCGTCCTGCAATACCGTGATTGGGCTGTATGGCGAGGTCAAGGAACGTCTCATCAAGGCCCAGCCCAGTGAGACCGAACAACTGCTCGAGAAAGCCGCCAATAAGAAGCCGTCCTGACGTTTCGCGCGCCGATGCCGTTTCTGCACGCCGATGGCTTGGCACTGCTGCTGATGGCGCTGACCACCCTGGTGGTCGGCGCCAGTGCCCTGCATGGGGCGCGCTATCTGCGGGAGAGCGAGGCACCGCGTCGTCGTAGCGGGTTGCTGTGGCCGCTGCTGGTGCTGCTATGGGCAGCGCTGTGCAGTTTGTTCGCCAGTGGCCATCTGGTCGTCCAATACCTCGCGCTCGAAGTCACCGCGCTGTGCGCCGTGGCGCTGATGCTGCTGCCTGGCAGCCGGGCCTCGCGAGAGGCGGGGCGCCGCTATCTGCTGTGCACCCTGAGCGGCTCGCTGCTGGTGCTGCCGGCGGTGGTCTGGCTGGCTAGTCGGCAGGCCGACCTGAGCCTGGCGGCGCTGGCCGAGGTCGACGTTGCGCCTTGGTGGCTGGCGCTGGTCACTGCCGGCCTGCTGATCAAGATGGCGGCATTTCCGCTGCACGGCTGGCTGCCACCGGCGCATGGCGCCGCCTGGGTCTCGGTGAGTACCGTCCACGCCGCACTAGTGATCAAGGCGGCCTTTTTCATGGCGGTGAGCCTGTGGACCACGCTGGCCCCGGAGGCGGCAAGCGGCGCACAGCTGCTCGGCTGGCTGGGCGCGGCAGCGATCCTCTGGGGCAGCCTGCTGGCCTGGCGCCAGACCGAGCTCAAGAGCGTAGTGGCCTACTCTACGGTGGCCCAGGTGGGTTACCTGCTGCTGCTGTTTCCGCTGCTGTTCGGCACCGACGACGAGGTCGCAACCCTGGCCTGGCAGAGCACCTGGCTGCTGGTGATCAGCCATGCGCTGGCCAAGGCGGCAATGTTCATGGCGGTCGGCAGCCTGGTACTGGCGATGGGCCGCGGCGACCTGCAGGGGCTGTCAGGTGTCGGCCAGCGGCTGCCGCTGTCGCTGCTGGTATTCGGCCTGGCCGCGGTCTCGCTACTGGGGCTGCCGCCCAGCGGCGGTTTTACCGCCAAGTGGATGCTGCTGCATGCGGCGATCCTCGCCCACCAGTGGCAGTGGGTGCTGGTGGTAGGGATCGGCACCCTGCTGGGCGCCGCCTATGTGTTCCGGGTGTTCCGCTACTGCTTCATCGTTCCCGAGGATGAGCAGGCGATGCGCGTACCGCCGGTGTCGCTGGACATCATCGCGCTGCTGCTGGCGCTGGCGGCCATGGGCCTCGGCCTGGCGGCGGCGCCAGTGGTGGCGCTGATGGGGGACGCGCCATGAGTGATAACCCGGGCCTGCTGCTGGCGACGCTGGCCACTTCGCTGCTGGTGGCGCCGATAATCTTCCTGCTGCCGGAACGCGCCTGGCTGGCGCGGACCTCGCTCAACCTGGGGGCGGCACTGCTCAAGCTGGGTCTGGTGGCGCTGATGGTGTGGGGCGTGGCTCGCGGCGACAGCTACGCTTTCGGTTTCACTGTGGTGGAGGGCGTGAGCTTCGAGCTGCGCGCCGACCCGCTGGGCATCATGTTCGCCGGGCTGTCGTCGCTGCTGTGGCTGTTCACCACCCTCTACGCCATCGGCTACCTGGAGGGGTCGGATAACCGCAAGCGCTTTTTCGGCTTCTTCAGTCTGTGCGTGGCCAGTACCCTGGGCATCGCCCTGGCCGGCAACCTGTTCACCTTCCTGCTGTTCTACGAGCTGCTGACGCTCTCCACCTATCCATTGGTCGTGCACCGCGGCACGCCCAAGGCGCTGGCGGCCGGTGCCACCTACCTGCGCTACACCGTAAGCGGCGGGGTGCTGCTGCTGATTGCCGTGGTCGCGCTGCATGTTCTGGCCGGCGAGGTGAGTTTCGGCCAGCGCGAGATACTGGCCGAGCTGGGGCCGGAGCAGCACCCGTGGCTGATCGGGATCTTCGTGCTGCTGATGTTGGGGCTGGGGGTCAAGGCGGCGCTGGTGCCACTACATGGCTGGCTGCCCCAGGCGATGGTGGCGCCGGCGCCGGTCAGCGCGCTGCTGCATGCGGTGGCGGTGGTCAAGGCCGGGGCCTTCGGCATCGTGCGGGTGGTCTACGACGTCTACGGCATCGCCTTGAGCTACGAGCTTGGCCTGCTCACCGGACTGGCCATCATCGCATCGTTCACCATCCTGTATGGCTCACTGCGGGCCCTGGCTCAGGTCGATATCAAGCGCCGCCTGGCGTTCTCCACGGTCAGCCAGGTCTCGTACATCATGCTCGGCATCAGCCTGTTCGGTCCCATGGGAACCGTGGCCGGGCTGGCGCATCTGCTGCATCAGGGGCTGATGAAGGTCACGCTGTTCTTCTGTGCCGGCAACTACGCCGAGGAGCTGGGCATCCACCGCATCGATGAGCTGGATGGGGTGGGGCGGCGGATGCCGGGCACTAGCCTGGCGTTCACCTTCGGGGCGCTGGGCATGATCGGCATCCCGCCGCTGGTCGGCTTTCTCAGCAAATGGTATCTGGGCATGGGGGCGATCCAGGCCGGCATGCCCTGGGTGATTGCGGTGCTGGTGGCCAGCAGTCTGCTCAATGCCGCCTATTTCCTGCCGATCCTGTATCGGCTGTGGTTCAAGCCCGGCCCGCTGGAAGGGAGTGGCGAGTGGCCCCACGAGCGGCGCCTGGGCCGGCTCGAGACCAGCGCTTGGCTGCTGTGGCCGGCGCTGGGGACCGCAGCCTTCAGCCTGCTGGCGGGGATCTTTGCCGGTCTGCCGTTGAGCCCGCTGAGCTGGGCGAGCCTGATCGCGACCCAGGAGTATCTGCCATGAGCCTGGCCCATCTCCTCTTGCTGTCGGTGGCCTGGCCGCTGTGCGTGGCGGCGCTGGTGGCGGGCATCCTGGCCTGGCGCCATGGCCATGCGCTGGTGGAGCAGCGCAGCTCGGGGCGCTACGTGGTGCCGCCGGGCATCGCAGGCGACTGGCCGTACCGCTGGCGTGTGGCGCTGTGGGTGAGTGCGCCGCTGCCGGCTTTGGCGGTGGCGCTGGCATTACCCGAGTCCATGCTGACCATGGAGTGGTGGCTGCTCGGCGGTGACTGGCGGCTGGATGGCACGCGCCGGGCGCTGCTCGGCTTTACTGCGCTGCTATGGGCATTGGCCGGCGGTTACGCCCACGGCTACCTGAGCGGCAAGGCGCGCCGCGCGCGCCACGGTGACCCGGACGCCGAGCGTGATCTGCAGGCCTTTGTACTGCTATGGCCGCTGACCTTGGCGGGCAACCTGATGCTGATCCTGGCCGAGGACATCGCCAGCTTCTATACCGGCTTTGCCATCATGACCTTTGCCGCCTACGGCCTGGTAGTCAATGCCGGCACTCGCGAAGCCTACCGCGGCGGCCGCGCCTACCTGATCATGGCGATCCTCGGCGAGGGCATGATCCTGGCCGGGCTGCTATGGGCAGCAGCCAGTGCCGAAACCCTGACCCTGACCGGCTTGCGCGAAGGCCTCGCGGTATCCGCTCAGGCCACTATCATGGCCACGCTGCTGTGGCTGGGTTTCGGGGTCAAGGCCGGGGTGATCGGGTTGCACGTATGGCTGCCATTGGCGCATCCGGTGGCGCCGACGCCAGCCAGCGCGGTGCTCAGCGGGGCAATGATCAAGGCCGGCCTGCTCGGCTGGTGGCAGACCCTGCCGCTGGGGCTGACCGCCCTTGCTGGGCTCGGCACCACCATCATCAGCCTGGGGCTGATCGCCGCCTTTGCCGCGGCGCTGTATGGCGTGACCCAGCGCCACCCCAAGGCGGTACTGGCCTACTCCAGCGTCAGCCAGATGGGCATGATGACGGCGCTTATCGGCGTGGGGCTGCTGGCCCCATCGCTGTGGCCGATGCTGTTGCCGGCGCTGGTGCTGTTTGCGGTGCACCACGGGCTCAACAAGGGCGCGCTGTTTCTTGGCGTGGGGATCACCGAACACCCGCCGCGAATGCCGGGCTGGCTGCTGTGGCTATTGCTGGCGCTGCCGGCGCTGTCGCTGGCCGGGGCACTGGCCAGCGGCCTGAGCGCCAAGTGGATGCTCAAGGCGGGGCTGTATGACGCCGGCTGGAATGGCCTGGTTTTGCTGCTGACGTTAGCAGCAGTGGGCACCAGCCTGCTGATGGCGCGCACGCTATGGTGCCAGGCTCACGCCTGGCAGAAGGCGCGGCGCCAGGGCGTAGCCGCTGCACCGCTGTCGATGACCCTGGCCTGGGCATCCGGCGCGTTGCTGGCTGCCGCCGTGCCCTGGTGGCTGATGCTGCCTGAGGCGCCGGTCGGCGCGGTGCAGCCAAGCGACCTTCCGCCCTGGGGCGAACTGGCTGGGCTGATGTGGCCCGCGCTGCTGGGGGCGGTGGTGACCGCCGCTCTGGTGGTGGCCAGCCACCTGGAGCCACGGCTGCATACGCGGCTGAGCCATGCCGAGCGGCTGCCGCCCGGCGACCTGTGGCCGCTTTATGTGGTCGCGACGCACTCGCTGATGGAGCGCGTACGGCGCGGCGTGGCGCAACTGGGCAATGCCCAGGAGGCCGTGCAGGGTGCAGCGGCCTCCTGGGCCCGCCAGGCGATGGTCGGGCTGACCGCACTGCAGCGCTGGGAGGCCGTGCTGCGCCGCTGGGCGGTGGCGCTGATGGTGGTGTCGGGGGGCGTGCTGTGGCTCACGCTGATGCGCTAGCGACTACGCCCCGTACCAACCGGGGCGCAGCGAGGCAAGAGATGAGGGACGAGGCTACAGCAGCTCTTCGGCGGCCAACGCCAGGCGCGAGCGCTCGACGCTTCTGAGGGTGATGTGGCCAGCATGCGGCCAGTCGCGGAAGCGCTCGACCACCGCTGCCATGCCGCAGGTATTGGCGGTGAGATAAGGGGTGTCGATCTGGCCGACGTTACCCAGGCAGACGATCTTGGTGTTGCGCCCGGCGCGGCTGACCAGTGCCTTGAGCTGCTTAGGAGTGAAGTTCTGCGCCTCGTCGATGATCAGGAAGGTGTCGTTCAAGGTGCGGCCGCGCATGAAGCCCGGCGAGCGGATCTGCACCCGCGACCCCAGCAGCTGGCGGGTGGCGCCGTTGTCCCAGCTGGTGTCGCCATCTTCGTTGCGCAGCAGGTTGTCCATATTGTCGTGGAAGGCACCCATCCACGGCGACATCTTCTCCTCTTCGGTGCCGGGTAGAAAGCCGATGTCCTCGCCCATGGGGATCGGCGCGCGGGTGAACACGATGCGTTCGAACTGCTTGGCATCCAGCGTCTGCTGGAAGGCCGCGGCCAGGGTCATGAAGGTCTTGCCGGTGCCGGCGTTGCCGGCGATGGTGACCAGGTCGATCTCCGGGTCCATCAGCAGGTTGAGGGTGAAGTTCTGACGGCTGTCGTGGGCATGTACCCCCCACACCCCGGCGTGGTGGCGGTAGTTGGTGAGCAGCTGCAGGCGCGCCGCGTTCGGCGACAGCTCGCGTACGATGGCCTCGAAATCGGCACCGTTGTCGCTGTCCGAGACCAGCATGCCGACGTGCCAGTCGCTCGGTACCTCACCGCTGAGCTGATAGAAGGTGTGGTGGTCGATGCGCTCGACCTTGACCTCGACGTTGAGGCTCTCCCACAGGCCGTTGCCATCCTGACCGGCGTCGGCATAGACCTTGGCGCCCTCGATCATGGCGTCGCTGTCGGAGAAGGCGCGGTCGTTGAGGTAGTCCTCCACCGGCACCTTGAGCGCCGAGGCCTTGACCCGCAGATTGATGTCCTTGGTGACTAGGATCACCGAGGCATCGGGGCGCTCGTCGCGTAGCCGGCAGGTCTCGGCGAGGATACGGTTGTCGGGGCTGTCCTCGAGGTTGTCGAGGGGCTTGAGGTCCTGGTAACAGAGGAAGCGCAAGCGGCCGCTCTCGCCGCTGATGCGCGGAATTGGAATGCCTTCCTGGATCTCGTCGAAACTGACCTGGCTAGTGAGGTCGGAGAGGGTGCGGCTGACTTGCCGAGCGGTACGCGCAATCTCGCGGATGCCGTTCTTGTGCTTGTCGAGCTCTTCGAGGACGGTCATCGGGATGACCACGTCGTGCTCCTCGAACTGATAGAGCGCGGCGGGGTCGTGAATCAGGACGTTGGTGTCCAGTACGTAAAGCCGGGTGGCCTTCTTGTCGAGTCGTACCATCGGTGGAAGCACTCCTTGGTTGACGGCAATGTCGACACTGGCAGTGACACCTTACGGTCATGTGACAGGCTGTCATCTGGCGCCCAGCGTCGCTTCCATGATGCGTGCGCTGCTTTCCTCCTCTGATGATGGTGGTTATCCCCTTCGACTCCAGCATGAGCCGCAAGCTCCCGTTTTGCCACTTGCGGCGTCAACGTTATGTCATTCCTGCTGCAGGTAGACGCTGTCGATATCCAGCGTCGAGCGCTTGCCGAGGTCGTCGAAGGCCGCGTCGAGCCAGGCGTCGCAGGCCTTGCGGCCGCTGTCGCGCAGCTTGCACAGGAAGGCCCACTCGGCGTTCAGTTTGCTCGACACCGATAGCCCGTCCAAGGCGTCGTCGGCGCTGATGCGGTGGAACAGGGTGTCGCGGTAGCAGCCGATATCCATGCCGCTGTCGCTGATCAGGCCCTTGAGCATGGCCGCCATGCGCACTTCCTTGATCAGCGACGCGTTGAAGGTGATCTCGTTCATGCGGTTGAGAATCGCCGCGGCGCTGGTCGGCACCTCGTCGCGCTCGATGGGGTTGATCTGCACGACCACGATGTCTCGTGAGCCGCACTCCTCCATCAGCGGGAACAGCGCCGGGTTGCCGACGTAGCCGCCATCCCAGTAGGCGCGGCCGTCGATCTCCACGGCCTGGAACATGAACGGCAGGCAAGCAGAGGCCATCACCGCATCGGCGCTCATCTCCTCGCGGCGAAAGATCCGCTGCTTGCCGCTCTTCACATCGGTAGCACAGACGAACAGCTTGAGCGACTCGCAGCGGCGCACCCGCTCGAAGTCGACCAGCTCGGCCAGCAGGTCGCGCAGCGGATTGAGGTTGAACGGGTTGAACTGGTAGGGCGAGACCACGCGGGTCATGAAATCCATCATCACGTAGCCGGGGGAGTGGTCGAGGCTCCAGTTGCCGAGCAGCATGTCCAGCGGGGTGCGCTTGATGGGACTGTGCATGGCCGCCTCGCTGACCGCGCGCCAGAAGGCTTCCAGCCCTTCACGTGCGGCTTGCTCGCCGCCGCGGGTCAGGCCCTCGGCCACCACCACCGCGTTCATGGCGCCGGCGCTGGTGCCGCTGATGCCCTCGATTTCGATGCGCGGGTCTTCCAGCAGGCGGTCGATCACGCCCCAGGTAAAGGCGCCGTGGGCGCCCCCGCCCTGTAGTGCAAGGTCGATGGCTTTGGTCTCGGGCATGTCGCCTCCCAGGCGTTGATGCAACGCAATATGTGCTTAGCATAGTGGGCACCGTCGCTGCCCTCCAAGTCAACGCTTAACGCAGGCGAGGGATTTGTCACCCGTCCACGGCAGGGCCTAGGCTGGAAAGTACTACCGATGCCATGAGGGCAGCGGGTTGAAAAGGTAGCCCCCCTGGCTGCCGCTGACGCGGAAGGATTCGCAAATGAACCAGAACGTTGCCGACATCATCGTCGAGACACTGCAGGATGCCGGTGCCAAGCGCTGCTACGGGGTGGTGGGTGACACCCTCAATCACTTCACCGATAGCCTGCGCCAGAGCCAGATTCAGTGGGTACCGGTGCGCCACGAGGAAGTTGGCGGCTTCGCCGCCGGCGGCGAAGCCTACATGACCGGCGAGCTGGCGCTATGTGCCGGCTCCTGCGGGCCGGGCAGCCTGCACTTCGTCAACGGCCTGTTCGATGCTCACCGCAACGGGGCGCCGGTTGTCTTCATCGCCTCTCAGGTGCCGATTGGCGAGTCCGGCGTCGGCTTTCCCCAAGAGGTTGACCAGTCGCCGATCTTCAAGCAGTACAGCGTGTTCTGCGAGACCCTGGTCTCCCCCGAGCAGGCCCGCCGCATGACTGCCATCGCCGCGCAAACGGCGCTTACCAAGCGCGGTGTGGCGGTGCTGATCGTGCCCGGCGACCTGTTCACCCAGCGACCGTCCCAGGACCTTCCCTACCGCGCGCACCGCTTCGACTACGCGCTGCGGCCCAGTGCCGAGTCGTTCGTGCCGGCGGTCAAGCAGCTCAACCGCGGCGGCAAGATCTCGATCTTTGCCGGCTCCGGCTGCGAGCATGCCCGCGAGCAGGTGCTGGCGCTAGCGGAGAAGCTCAAGGCGCCGGTGGCCTGGTCCTCGCGGGCCAAGGACTTCATCGAACACGACAATCCCTACCAGGTCGGCATGACCGGGATCTTCGGCCTGGAGGGTGGCTATGAAACGGTGGCCGAGTGCGACACTCTGCTGCTGCTGGGCTGCAACTTCGCCTGGACCCAGTTCTATCCCGACAAGGCGACCATCATCCAGGTCGACCATGATCCAGCGCAGATCGGTCGCCGCCATCCGGTGGACATCGGCCTGGTGGGCAGCGCCCGGGATACCTGCGAGGCGCTGCTCGAGGTGGTCGAGGAGCAGACCAGTACCCGCTGGCTCGACAAGTGCCTGAAGCACCACCGCAAGTCGCTGGAGAAGTCGGCGCACAACACCCGCGACGACGGCCTGATCCATCCCCAGGAGCTGACCCTGGCCGTCGACCGCCTGGCCGCCCAGGACGCCATCTTCACCGCCGACACCGGAAGCGCGATGGTGTGGATGCTGCGCCATATCCAGACCCACGGCCGTCGCCGTACCCTGGCCAGCCTGCAACACGGCACCATGGCCAACGCCTACCCCCAGGCGATCGGGATTCAGCTTGCCCACCCCCAGCGCCAGGTGGTGGCGATGTGCGGCGACGGCGGGCTGGCGATGCTGCTCGGCGATCTGCTGACCCTGGTGCAGGAGCAGATCCCGCTCAAGCTGGTGATCTACAACAACAGCTCGCTGGGCTTCGTTGAGCTGGAGCAGAAGGTAGAAGGGCTGCTGGATGCCTACACTGGCCTGACCAACCCCGATTTCGGGCGCCTGGCCGAGGCCATTGGCATGTGGGGCAAGCGCGTCGAACGCGAGGACGAGCTCGATACAGCCCTCGGCGAGCTGTTCGCCCAGCCGGGGCCGGCGCTGCTGGATGTGAAGGTCAACCCCATGGAACTGGTGATGCCGCCTAAGGTGGAAGCCGGGCAGGTCGCCTCCACCGCGCTCTATTCCGGCAAGGCGGTACTCGCCGGGCGCATGGATGAGGTGGTGAGCCTGGTCAAGAGCAACTTCCTCAAGCGCTGAATCAGTACGGGGCGTTGATCCAAAAGCCACGTACTGACCATACTTGTTATCCGCTTGACCTTGGTTTCATGCTGGTGTGCTGGCCGATACCTCTGGCTATTACACCGCACTGAGTATCTTTGGTTTGACGCTGCTGGTTGGGGTGATCGCGACACTCGGCGTTATCCGGTGTAATGGTTGTGCCTGCGCTTATCTCAGGGAGGAGACGTAACCGTGACCTTAATGACCGTACTGCTATTCATACCCGCGTGCTTTGCACTGAATATGGCGCCTGGGCCGAACAACCTGCTCTCCATGGCCAACGCAAAACGCTACGGCGTGCGAGTGGCCTGCTATGCCGGCATCGGCCGCCTAGTGGCATTCGTGGGCATGATTACGCTAGCGGCCACTGGGCTGGCGACGGTGTTATATACCTCCGAAAAACTCTTCCTGATGATAAAGGTGGTGGGAGGGCTATATCTGATTTGGTTGGCTTACCAGCTCTGGACGGCTGACACCTCCGACAGTGGAGGTGGCGCCCTGGGAGGAAAGAGCCTGTTCCAACTGGCAAGGCAAGAGTTCCTGCTGGCCGCCGGTAATCCAAAGGCGATCCTGATCTTTACCGCCTTTCTGCCACAGTTCGTTGACCCTGCAGGCAATGTCGCGGGCCAGTTCCTGGTGCTAGGCGTGCTGTTCTTGATGCTCGAGTGGGTTGCCATCGCCGGATATGCGTTCTTTGGCAAAGTGCTGCAACACTGGTTCTCACGTCCCGCGATGCGACGGCTGTTCAATCGGGTATGCGCGGGGCTGATGGGGAGTGCTGGGGTAGGGCTGCTAATGTCGCGTCGCGAATGATCAGCGGTAAAGCTCTCTATGCGCACGCCAATGCCATGTGATGAACGTCCAGGCTCATGTCGTCGAGAGAATTGCCCTTGGCACACCGCTTGGTTAGGGTGATAAAACAAAGGCGACTTAAGATGGCCATGAAGTATCAGGGTACGCATAGACTGCCGCACCAGGATGATGCGAGGCATCATCGATGCTGTCAGGTAGGGGCGGTAGCGTACCTAAAGTACGTCACTAACCAATTAACCCAGTGGGCTGCGGACTCCGGCGAAGCCTTACCCAGCGCATGAGTGAAGATCTGCGTCGTTTCGAGGCGCTTGTCCCCCAGCAGCTCCTGCGCTGTTAGAATATCCGTTCCCTGGTTAGTTGCCAAAGCCGCGAGTCAATAGAAAGTGCCGAGCAAGAAACAACCGCAGTTCACGACGCAACGACTTCACCTGCGACCCTTCGTGCTCGCGGATGCGCGTGATGTCCAGAGACTCGCCGGAGAGTGGAGCATTGCCGATACGACTCTCAATATCCCGTATCCTTATGACGAAGGCGTCGCGGAGGAGTGGATTGCATCCCATGCTCGGCACTTTGATGATGGGACGTTGGCGACTTTCGCGGTAGTTGAGACCGAGTCCGAACAGCTAGTCGGGACGGTGGGGCTTTCTATCAACCCCAAACATGCGGTAGGTGAGCTCGGCTACTGGATCGGATTGCCCTTCTGGGGCCGTGGTTACACGACCGAGGCAGTCCGGGCACTGGTGAATTACGGCTTTACAGAGTTGTGCCTGAACCGGATTCAGGGGCGGCATCTTGTCCGTAATCCCGCCTCAGGCCGTGTGATGCAGAAGATAGGCATGTCCTATGAGGGTACATTTCGCCAGAGCATCCGAAAATGGGACGTATACGAAGACCTTGCCATGTATTCCATTCTTGTGGAGGAATGGGGAGAGGAGAAAACTGGCACCTAGCAAGGCGCTGCAGCGAACAGAACCGACTGTCGCGCTTTTTGAATAGGCAGAGCCGGATCGTTAAAAGGGCACATCACCAGAGGATGAGCCATGGAGATTGATGAAGAGAAAATCGATGATGTCGTATTGGCTTTGCTATACTTGACTTTGCATGATGGCGGTCGGGCGTGGAAGTCCTTTGATTGGGATGCCATGAATAGGCTTCACGAAAAGGGGCTCATTGAGAACCCGGTTGGTAAGGCTAAGTCTGTCCTGCTCACTGTGGACGGTCTCAAAGAGTCGGAGCGTCTGTTCCAGACATTTTTCACCAAGGACTCGTGAACTTGGATAGTAGGTTTTTTAACCAGGCGATAAACCGGACGCCGTAGCGTACCGATTCTGGTTTCCTTTGCTGTGCTCCGGCGCCGGTTACCTCACCGTTAATACGCTCTTTTTGCGTATCAGAAGGGACTCAAAGCTATAGCAATTCGTATTGGCGCCTTCTAACATGCAAACGATTGAGGACGGATGAGCGGACGCGATCTAAGCGCTTTGATAGATCCTAAAGATCTTTGCGAGCTCTTTGTTCGCTGTATCGAAAGAGATCTAAGGGAGGAGCCGTTTGCTATTGTACACGGCATATCTGACAACCGACTCAAAAGGTTATACCTGACAGATGGCCGAGCACTCCTAGAATACGAACCAAAGGCTGATTATTTCTCAGTTTGGCGAGTCGCGCTCTATAATGCGAGTGAATCGGCATAACGCTTTTTTACAAGGAGCTGATGCGCTCTTTAACTTCGTCATTATGAGTATAGGGAGTGCCTGTGCATCATTTAGCAGCCCAATGGATTGTGGGGTTACTGAGAGATAGGAATATCCCCTTTCTGATCTGTGGAGGACTCGCTGCAAAGGGGTATGGCTCTGAGCGCGACCTGCATGACATTGATCTTTTCGTGCCTGGTGAGCACTTTGTGTCTGTAGTTCAGGCCGGTCAGGAATTTGTATCCAAAGCTGCCGCTCACCGCCAAGAGGAAGGCTGGGATCTGACCTACGTTCAGTTTAAGTATAAAGGGATAAAGGTGGAGGTGGGGAGTGCTGACGGCCCACGAATTTTCGATGCAGGTAACGAGACTTGGGTTCGGCTTAATATGGATTTTTCTCGCTATGTGATCGTGGATGTGCTGGGTCTAGAGCTTCCGCTTATGCTGCGGGAAGACCTAATCCGATATAAAGCTGCGCTTTCACGGCCGGTAGATGTCGAGGATATCCGTGCCATCCGAAAGAGCGCACAATCAGGCCAGGCACCGGATGGCAAAATCTCTGCCCCGCGCCGGTCTGTCATCGGTGATGATGAGCGTTATACATGAGGCGGAGCTCTGATGAGCTTTTCGTTATTTGACCTTTGGATCCTTAATATGGCATTCACTGAATCGGAAAGAACCGCTCTGCTGGCGTTAAAAGGCGTTGGGCCTACGGTTGTTAAGCGCTTTGAGGAAATAGGTATAGATTCATTCTCTGAGCTGGCAAGCCATGAGCCAAGCGAAATAGCAGAAATGGTGGCTTCGATGCTTGGGACTACCTGCTGGAAGAATAGCCCTCAAGCATTGTCGGCGGTGGGGCTTGCGATAGATATAGCGCGCCATAGTCGGCGAATGAGTGATGTGAAATAATCACAACCTGAAGCAGCTGAGCCATAAATCGATTTTGGCTTGATCACAAGTGCTATCACGGCTGAGCCGATAGTCGCGCCTAGCTACCGTCTTTTCCCCACAGAGACTACTGAAGCATCACAAGTCCAGTCAGCGCTTCGTACCTATGGTGTGATCCAGAGGAAAGATGCATAGCCAAGCGATTGCCTTCGCTCATGCAGTTGCAGGATGCTTGTTATTGGTGCCGTTTTTGGCGAGTCTTGAAGTGGTAGAAAAAGCGAGGGCGGAAGTGAAAAATGGATCACGTAGATAAAGATATGAAACCGGTCATCCAGGAAGAAATCAGCGGTTGTGGTATTGCGGCAAGCGCTACTCTAGCGGGCATTAGCTATGCAGAGGCCAAGCGTAGGGCAAATGCTATGGGAATTTACGCCGCAGACCCGACTCTCTGGTCGGAGACAGCCCACGTCCGCAAGCTTCTATGTGAACTCGGTATTTCGGTGTCGCCGAGAGAAGCACCATTCGAGTCGTGGGGACGCCTGCCAGACAAGGCCCTCATGGCGATCAAATGGCGCCTGAAGCAGGGCAAACCATTCTGGCATTGGGTCGTATTTGTCAGAGAAGGCAGTGAGGCAGTGGTGCTGGACTCCAAGAAGGCATTGAAAACGAATGCCCGTCGCGATTTCGGCCGCATCAAGCCTAAATGGTACATTGAGGTAACTAATTAACAGGCCATCGTCTGTGCTTTGCTGTAGCTACTCCCTAAAAGCCGCCCGCGCTCCCCGGCCCGGGCGGCTTTTTCGTTTCCCGCAAACCTATCTCATGCCTCGATCACGATTTTCTCGCCGTCGAGGCGGATTGGCCAGGTGCGCAGCGTCACGCTGTCGTCTTCCACGCAGCTGCCATCCTTGAGCCGGAAGTGCTGCTTGTAGATCGGCGAGGCGACGACGGCGTCACCCTTGATGTCGCCGACGATGCCGCGGGCGATGACGTTGGCGCCGGAGAAGGGGTCGCGGTGCTCCAGGGCATAGAGCTCCTGCTCGAGGCCGGGCAGGTAGAAGATCGCCACCTGGGCCGGGCCTTCGGCGGTCTCGAGCCAGGCGGCGACGCCGGAGAAGGCTACCAGGTCGGCCTTGGTGCAGAGGGGTTGCCAGGTCACGTCAGTGTGTGCCTCATCTTTTAGTGCTGTCGCAGTGTTCATAAATGCATCCTGTGGATTAAGCCGGGCGCAGCTGGCCGCGCTCGCTGGTCATGATAATGTCCGGATCCGGGCGCTCGTCGTTGACGAAGCTGCGGAAGCGCTTGAGCTTGTCCGGGTCGCTGATGGCGTTGGCCCATTCGCACTGATAGTTGTCGATCACGGTCTGCATCTGGCGCTCGAGTTCGTCGCCGAGGCCGAGGCTGTCGTCGAGGATCACTTCCTTGAGGTAGTCCAGCCCACCCTCGAGGTTTTCGCGCCACACCGAGGTGCGCTGCAGGCGGTCGGCGGTGCGCACGTAGAACATCAGGAAGCGGTCGATGGTGCTGAAAAGCTCTTCGTCGCTAAGATCGGTGGCGAACAGCTCGGCGTGGCGCGGGCGCATGCCGCCGTTGCCGCATACGTACAGGTTCCAGCCATGTTCGGTGGCGATCACACCGATGTCCTTGCTCTGCGCTTCGGCGCACTCGCGGGTGCAGCCGGAGACGCCGAACTTGATCTTGTGCGGCGCGCGCAGGCCCTTGTAGCGATTCTCCAGGCGGATCGCCATGCCCACGCTGTCCTGCACGCCGTAGCGGCACCAGGTGCTGCCGACGCAGGACTTCACGGTACGCAGCGACTTGCCGTAGGCGTGGCCGGTCTCGAAGCCGGCCTCGATCAGCTCGCCCCAGATATCCGGCAGGTCCTCGAGGCGGGCACCGAACAGGTCAATGCGCTGGCCGCCGGTGATCTTGGTGTAGAGGTCGTATTTCTGCGCCACCTGGCCGAGCACCACCAGCTTGTCCGGGGTGATCTCACCGCCGGCGATACGCGGCACCACAGAGTAGGTGCCGTTCTTCTGCATATTGGCCATGAAGGTGTCGTTGGTGTCCTGCAACGGGATATGCGCCGCATCGGTGATCGGCTCGTTGAAACAGGAGGCCAGGATCGAGGCCACCGCCGGCTTGCAGATATCGCAGCCCAGACCATGCCCGTGTTTTTCCACCAGCTCGCTGAAGGTCTTGATGCCCTCGATGCGAACGATGTCGAAGAGCTCCTGGCGGGTGTAGTGAAAGTGCTCACAGATCGACTGGTCGACCTCGACGCCACGGGCGGTCAGTTCGTGGTCAACCACGCTCTTGAGCAGCGCCGCGCAGCCGCCACAGCCGCTGCTGGCCTTGGTGTCGCCCTTGACCGTGGCCAGGTCCACTGCGCCGGCGTCGAGAGAGGCGCAAATATCGCCCTTGGTGACGTTGTGGCAGGAGCAGATGGTGGCGGTTTCCGGCAGCGCATCCGGGCCTAGCGCCGGGGCGCCCTCGCTGCTGGGCAGAATCAGCGAGGCGGGATCCTCGGGCAGTTCGAGGCCGTTGTCGTAGTACTGCATCAGGGTATCGAAATAGCCGTTGTCGCCTACCAGCATGGCGCCGAGAAGCTTCTTGCCATCGCTGGAGACCACCAGCTTGCGATACTCCTGCTTGATCTGGTCGAGGTAGCGGAAGTTGCGTGCCCCCGGGTTCTGGTTGCCGTGGGCATCGCCGATGGAGCCGACGTCAACGCCGAGCAGCTTGAGCTTGGTGCTCATGTCGGCGCCCTGGAAGCGCGTCTCGCCGTCGGTGAGGGTGGCCAGCGCCGCCTTGGCCATCTGATAGCCGGGGGCGACCAGCCCGAAGATGCTCTGCTGCCACAGCGCCACTTCGCCAATGGCAAGGATCTGCGGATCGCTGGTCAGGCACTGGTCGTCGATCACCACGCCGCCGCGCTCGCCAATCTCCAGACCGCAGTCGCGAGCCAGTTCGTCGCGGGGGCGGATGCCCGCCGAGAACACGATCAGGTCGGTCTCGAGGATCTTGTCGTCCTGGAACACCATGCGGTGGCGCGCGGTGTCGCCGTCCTCGATGCGTTGGGTCGCGCGCTCGGTCAAGACTTGCACGCCGAGGGTTTCGATCTTCTCGCGCAGCAGCTCGCCGCCCTCGCTATCCACCTGCATGGGCATCAGCCGCGGAGCGAATTCGACCACTGCGGTATCCAGGTCGAGGCCACGCAGGGCGTTGGCGGCTTCCAGGCCGAGCAGGCCACCGCCGACCACCACGCCGGTGTTGGCATGCTCGGCGGCGGCGCGGATGGCATCCAGGTCCTCGAGGGTGCGGTAGACCAGGCAGCCCTCGCGGTCGTTACCGGGAATCGGCGGCACGAAGGGGAAGGAGCCGGTGGCCAGCACCACGCGATCGTAGGGATAGCGATCCTGGTCGGTGACCACTTCGCTGACATCGCGGTCGATGGCAAACACCGCCTCGTTGAGGCGCAGCTCGATGCCGTGCTCGGCATAGTAGTCGGCAGTGGAGAGCGCCAGGGACTCGGCGTCACGACCGCTGAAGTACTCGGAGAGGTGGACGCGGTCGTAGGCCAGGTGGCGCTCTTCGCCGAATACCGTGACCTGGTAGCGCTCGAGGGCGCCCTGCTCGACGAGCTGCTCGACCAGATGATGCCCGACCATGCCGTTACCGATGATGATCAAGCGCTGCTTGGGGGATGCGGGGGTGTTCATGCGGCCTCCTCGACGGGGCGTTCCTGATGAGCGGAGTCGTTAGCCCGGGCGAGGTCCTCGGCGGCTGCATCGCGCAGCGCCTGGACATCGGCCGGGCCGAAAAGCAGTGCCTGGCGGCAGGCGCTGAGGTCGCTGCCGGCCTGGGCCTGTTCGAAGTACCAGGGGCCGGCGCCGGTGTCGCCGTAGAGCACGGCGCCCTCGAGTCGGCCGTCACGCAGCAGCAGGCGGCGATAGTCGCCGCGCTCCGGGTCGTGGTAGCTGAGTACGTCGTGCTCGGGGCTGGCTTCGGTAGGGCCAAAGGCATACAACGAGACGCCGCTGACCTTGAGCTTGGTGGCGCTGGGCTGCTCGACGTAGCCGTCGACCGCTTCGCCGGCGAGATGCGCGGCCAGCACCTCGACCTGGCGCCAGATCGGCTCGACAAGGCCGTAGGTCCGGCCATCGAACTGGCAGCACTCGCCGAGGGCGTGAATCGCCGGATCGCTGGTGGTCAGGTGGGCATCGACCAGGATGGCGCGCTCGCTGTCGAGCCCCGCGTCGCGGCCCAGCTCGGCGTTGGGGGTGATCCCTGCGGCCACCACCACGCAGTCGGCGGGCAGGCGGCGGCCATCGTCGAGGCGTACCGCGGCGACTCGGCCGTGGCCATCGTCTTCGATGGCGGCCAGCTGGGCGCCGGTGATGACGTCCAGCCCGCGCTCGGCCAGTTCGTTCTCGAGCAGGCCGGCGGCGGTGGCATCGAGTTGCCGATTCATCAGCTGCGGTGAGCGCTGCAGCACGCTGACGTCCATGCCGCGCTTGCGCAGCCCCTCTGCGGCTTCCAGGCCCAGCAGGCCGCCGCCGATCACCACGGCGTTGCCGCCACGTGCGGCGCAGTCCGTGAGGGCGGCGGCATCGTCGAGGTCGCGGAATCCGTGGACACCGGCGAGCGCGATGCCGGGCACCGGCGGCAGCGCCGGGCGCGAGCCAGTGGCCAGCACCAGGTGGTCGTAACCGATGCGGCGTCCGCTGGCGGTGATCACCTGGCGCGCCTGGCGTTCGAGGTGTTCGACGCGGTCACCGAGGATCAGCTCGACGCCCTGTTCGGCATACCAGTCGGCATCGCGCAGGGTCAGGGCGGTGTTGTCCAGCTCGCCGGCCAGCAGCGGCGAGAGCAGGATGCGATTGTAGGCCGGTACCCGCTCCTCGCCGATCACGGTGATACGCGACGGGGGCGCGGGCTGTGCCAGCAGCGCTTCGACCAGCCGCTGACCGGCCATGCCGTTGCCAATGATCAGCACGTGAGTGGGAGATAGTGTCATGTCGGTGACTCCTCGATGACTGCCAGGCGCATGCGGCCAAAAAAAAGACGCCCTGGCGTCCTGCTGGAGCAGGAAGCCAAGACGTCTGTGTCTGGTGGTGACGGTCGCCTTTGACCGTCGGGCGACCGCGATGCCGCCGAATATTGCGTTGCTCTAGATGAAGCAAAGCGCCTGCCAATCGGCGGTCATTATAGATTTTTTAAGGCTTTTCAGTCTTCTGGGGTCGTCGCGCAGAGGAGATGCTGGCCCCCCGGCGGGGCCAGTTGCACGTCAGTGGTGCAGGGCGCGATCGAAATGCACGGCGCTGTAACACGCGCCGAGGGTGGAGAGGTCGAGCTGCTGCCCCTGGTCGCGCAGTTGCTGGTCGATCTGTTCGGCGAGCAGCTCGGCGAAGGCGGGGTCGGGACGCAGCACGTCCCGGCCGCACAG
Organism: Franzmannia pantelleriensis; assembly: GCF_900102875.1. Lineage (GTDB taxonomy): Bacteria > Pseudomonadota > Gammaproteobacteria > Pseudomonadales > Halomonadaceae > Franzmannia > Franzmannia pantelleriensis. The sequence continues at coordinate 56,449 of NZ_FNGH01000010.1, read as the reverse complement.
GCGCTGGTGCAGCGGCGGGGCGTCGATGGGCAGGGTCTCGAGATGGCCCACCGAGCGGTCGAGGTAGGGTGGCAGGGCCAGCCAGTCACGCGCCTGCAGGCGGTTGGCCGGCGACTCGGCTAGCCAGTCGCTGGCGGCGATCAGTGCCTGAACCAGCCGAGCCAGGGTCGCTGGGTAGCGATTCGCCCAAGAGTGGGTCACGCCGAGCACCTTCTCGGGCTGTTCCGGCCACAGCTGGGCGCCGCTGGCGACGATGCGGCCGGCCTGTCGAGATTCGGCAAGACTGCCCCAGGGTTCGCCAACGCAGAAGCCGTCGATCTTGCCCTGTTGCATGGCGTCGACCATGCGCGGTGGCGGCAGGGCCACCAGTTCCACGGCCTGGTCGGCGTCGATGCCGCCGAGGCCCAGCCAGTGGCGCAGCTGATAGTGCTGGCAGGAGTGGGGGTAGACCATTCCGAGGCGTGTTTGCCGGCTGGCGCTGGGTAGGTAGCCTGCCAGCCCCTTGGCACTGTCGGCCGGGTCATCGCCGAGGCGTGCCCCGCAGGCATCGGCCAGTTCCCGCGACAGCACGATGGAATTGCCGTTACGGCTTAGGGTGATCGGTGCCAGGGTGTCGCAGGGCGCCCTGCCCAACCCGAGGCTCATGGCCAGCGGCATGGGCGCCAGCATATGGGCGCCGTCGAGCAGCCCGGCGGCGACCTTGTCGCGCAGGGTCGACCAGGCGTTCTGTCGTGACAGCGTCACGTCCAGGCCCTGGTCGGCGAACAGGCCGCGCTCGCGGGCGACCACCAGCAGGACGCAGTCGAGCAACGGGATGAAACCTAGCTGCAGGCGTGTCAGCTCGGCCTTGGGCAGCGTGTTCATAGGCCCTTCTCCAGACGTTCGAGGATGTCGATGACGCTCGTGGCGACCTCGGCGATGCGCTGGCCGCGGTCCATGGCCAGCTTGCGCAGCATTTGGTAGGCCTGCTCTTCATCACAGCTCTGGTGACGCATGAGCAGGCCCTTGGCGCGCTCGATGCGCTTGCGCTCGGTGAGTTGGGTGCGAGTGCGGTCGAGCTCCTGGCGCATCGACTGGAAGGCCTCGAAACGGGCGATGGCCACCTCGATGATCGGCTTGACCCGCCCCTGTACCAGACCGTCCACCACATAGGCGCTGACCCCGGCTTTGAGCGCCGACTGCATGGTGTCGGGGTCGTGCTGGTCGGCGAAGAACACCACCGGCCGTGGGTTCTCGCGATTGAGCTGGGTCATGCTGTCGAGCGTATCGCGGTCCGGCGATTCCATGTCGATGATCACCACGTCGGGCTGATGCCGCGCCACCATGTCATTGAGGCTGGCGGGGCTCTTGAGGTGGCAGATCACGCGATGGCCTTCGTGTGTGAGCGCCTCCTCGACCATGGCGGCGCGCACCTCTTCATCGTCGACCAGTAGAACATCAAGCGCTGGGGGCATGGTGTGGGCTCGTATGGCAGTGGTTGATGCGCATGTACCTTGGCTGTGCAATTTGTGTTCCACGGTGGCGCATGCCGGTGGCCAATGCACTGTCGTTGGGCGCATAACGCCGTAGCGGCGTTGGGCTCAGTTACCCGCCAAGGGCACGCTGCACTGCATTATGCTGGTGCAAATCCGTGGTCGAGCGCAATGCCGTGGTGCGAGATACCCCGCCGGCTGGACGCGACTCACACCGTCGGCAGCATGCCGCCAGGCCCCTCCCGTCAGGCCGTGGCGGCGAGGCCGGGCCGGGCTGGCACGACGCTTGCTTAACTACAGCATAGACAATTGCCGAGGGCCAACGCCGGCCCTCATCCGACGACGACGTCCACTGCTGGCATCCCGAGATGCCGGTAGTGGACGTTTTTGCGTTGTAGCCCACTCGCACTGGGCGGCGGTAAACGAGGAGTTACCATGTACCAGGCCGATGAGTCAGCGTCGACGACCTGTCAGGCGCAAACCACCTGCCCCTACTGCGGGGTAGGGTGCGGCGTGACCGCGACGCTCGAAAACGGCGCCCTGACGGCGGTGGAGGGCGATCGCCAGCATCCCGCCAACTATGGCCGCCTGTGCGTCAAGGGCTCGGCGCTGCACGAGACCCTGGGGCAGCAGGGCCGCCTGATGCGCCCGCGGGTCGATGGCACCGAGGTCGACTGGGACACGGCACTCGAGGCGGTGGCCAGCCGCTTGACGTCGATCCGCCAGGCACAGGGTAACGAAGCGGTGGCGGCCTACCTCTCCGGCCAACTGCTGACCGAGGACTACTATGTCGCCAACAAACTGTTCAAGGGATTTCTCGGCACGCCGCATCTGGATACCAACTCACGGCTGTGCATGGCCTCGGCGGTGGTCGGCTACAAGCGCGCCTTTGGCGCCGATGCGGTGCCGTGCAGCTACGAGGACCTCGAGGAGGCCGAACTGGTGGTGCTGGTCGGCTCCAACCTGGCCTGGAACCATCCGGTGCTCTATCAGCGCCTCAAGGTGGCCAAGACCCGCAACCCGCTGATGCGGGTGGTGGTGATCGACCCGCGGGTCACCGACAGCTGCGAGATCGCCGATCTCTATCTGGGCCTCAAGCCCGGCAGCGACGCGCGTCTGTTCAATGGCCTGCTGAGCTGGATGGCGGCCAAGGGCAAGCTGGATCGCGTCTACCTGGAGCGCCACACTCAGGGTTTCGACGAAGCCCTGGCCGCGGCTCGAGAGGATGCTTTCGACCTCGAGTCCGTGGCCGCCGACTGCGACCTCGACGCCGAGGCGCTGGAGACCTTCTACTACTGGTTCGCCAGCCAGCTGCACGTGGTCACCCTCTACTCCCAGGGCGTCAACCAGTCCTCTAGCGGCACCGACAAGTGCAACGCCATCATCAACTGCCATCTGGCCGGCGGTAAGCTGGGCCTGCCCGGGGCGGGGCCGTTCTCGATCACCGGCCAGCCCAATGCCATGGGCGGGCGCGAGGTGGGCGGCTTGGCCAACCAGCTGGCCGCCCACATGGATTACCATACGCCCGGTGCCATCGACCTCGTGACCCGCTTCTGGACCACCGACAGGCTGGTGCCGACCCTGCCCGATGCCCCCGGCCACAAGGCGGTGGAGCTGTTCGAGGCCATCGAGCGCGGCGAGGTCCAGGCCCTGTGGGTGATGGCCACCAACCCGGCGGTGAGCCTGCCGGATGCCGCGCGGGTGCGTGCGGCGCTGGCCAAGTGCCCGCTGGTGATCGTCTCCGAGTGCGTCACCGACACCGACCTGCTGGCCTACGCCGACATCGTGCTGCCGGCCTCGAGTTGGTCGGAGAAGGACGGCACCGTGACCAACTCCGAGCGCCGCATCTCGCGACAGCGCGGCCTGCTGCCGCCCCCCGGGGAGGCCCGCCACGACTGGTGGATCATGTGCGAAGTCGCCAAGCGACTGGGCTATGGCGAGGCCTTCGCCTATACCCACCCCAGCGAGATCTTCGACGAACACGCCCGGCTCTCCGGGTTCGAGAACGTCGCGGATACCGGCCGGCGGCTGTTCGATATCTCCGGCCTCGCGGGCCTCGACCGCGCTGCCTACGATGCCTTGGCGCCGATCCAGTGGCCGGTCACCGCGCAGGCGCCCCATGGCACCGCGCGGCTGTTCGAGGATGGCCAGTTCGCCACCGATAACGGCCTGGCCCGGCTGGTACCGATCACGCCGCGGGGCCCCGAGCAGCGCTTGAGTGCGGCGCGTCCGCTGCGTCTCAATACCGGGCGGATTCGCGACCAGTGGCATACCATGACCCGCACCGCGCGCGCCCCGCGCCTGATGAATCATCGCGCCGAGCCGTTTATCGAAGTACACCCCGACGATGCGCTGGCCTACGGCGTCGCCGACCAGCGCCTGGCGGTACTGACCAGCGAGGCCGGCGAATATCGCGCCCGGGTGCGGGTCGCCAATGCCCAGCGACGCGGCGAGGTGTTCGTGCCGATGCACTGGACCGACCGCTTCACCAAGCAGGCGCGCAGCGGCGCCTTGATCAGCGGTTACACCGACCCGCTCTCCGGGCAACCCGAGTCCAAGCACGGCGCCGTGGCCCTGGCGCCGCTGAGCACTGCCTGGGAGGCCACGCTATTGGTCAGCGAAGCGCTCAGCGACGCCGCCCCCTGGTGCGAGAGCGACTACTGGGCACGCATTCCCATGCGCGGCTGCCAGCGCTGGCAGCTGGCCAGCGGGCAGGTTGAGCACGACTGGCTGGAGCGCTTGGCGGCCTGGCTGCCGGAGGCGGCGACGCTGTGGTGCGAGGATGCCGGCGACGGCCGGTTGCGCGCCGCGGCGGTGAAGGATGGCCGGCTGTGCTGGTGGGCGATGATCGGCCCGCCCGCCGAGCTGCCCGGGCTGGCCTGGCTGGAGCAGCGCTTCAACGATAGCGAGCTGAGCGACACCCATCGCCGCCGGCTGCTGGCCGGGTGCGACGATGGCGCTGCCGATAGCGGCGCCACCATCTGCAGCTGCCACCAGGTCGGCCAGAAGGCCATCGTTTCTGCCATTCGCGACGGCGACACCAGCGTCGAGGCGCTGGGCGCCCGGCTCGCCTGCGGGACCCAGTGCGGCAGCTGTATTCCAGAACTCAAATCCCTGATTGAAGAGGAGCGGGCGCATGCCAAGCCGACCCCTGATACCCAAGTGGCCTGAGGCCTTGGCCCGTCTCAGCCAGAGCATCACCCGCCACCTCTCCTTGAGCGGTGATGCAGCGCCTGGCGCTACCGCTCCGGGCATGCCACTGCGCGGCGAGTGTCGCGCGGGCAAGGTCTATCTGGTCGGCGCCGGCAGCGGCGACGTCGAGCTGCTGACGCTGAAGGCCGCGCGGCTGCTGCAGCAGGCCGATGCGGTGGTCTACGACCGCCTGGTCGGCGATGACGTGCTGGCGCTGATCGGCGCTGCCAGCGAGCGCTACTACGTGGGCAAGGCGCGCGGCCACCACAGCGTGCCCCAGGCCGAGATAGGCGCCTTGATGGTGCGCCTGGTCGCCGAGGGCAAGTCGGTGGTGCGCCTCAAGGGTGGCGACCCCGGCGTGTTCGGGCGTATGGGCGAGGAGCTTGCCGCCCTGGCCGAGGCCGATGTGCCCGCCGAGATCGTCCCCGGCATTACCGCCGCCTCGGCGGCCGCGGCGAGCATGGGCATTCCGCTCACCGACCGCGGCCACGCCCAGCAGCTGCGTTTCGTCACCGCTCAGCTATGCCGCGAGGACGGTACCCCGGACTGGCAGTCGCTGGCGCGCCGCGACGAGACCCTGGTGTTCTATATGGGGCTCTCCAAGGTGGCGGCCATCTGTGTCGGGCTGCGCGACGCCGGCCTGCCCGGCGAGTGGCCGATCATGCTGGTGGCCAACGCCAGCAAGCCCGAGCAGCAGGCGCTAACGGGTACCCTGGCGGATATGCCGGCACAGCTGGCAGAAAAGCCGCTGCCCTCGCCGTGCCTGATCGTGGTCGGCAGCGTGGTGCGCATGGTCGAGACCAGCCCCGCCGTGCAGCAACACGCGTCAAACTTAACCATTTAATCCAAAGCATGCTCTACGTCTGAAAAGTCGGCGAGCGAAGGTCAGGCCTTGGTCAGGCGCTTATACATGATGCGGGTATCCACCAGCCCCAGCTCGCGGTGGCGGTAGCCGCCGGGCACGGTGCCGATGATCTCGAAGCCCAGCGTCTGCCATAGGCGGATCGCCACCTCGTTGGTGGCCACCACGGCATTGAACTGCATGCCCAGGTAGCCGGCCTTGATGGCAACCCGCTGGGAGTGCTCGCACATGGCGCGGGCCACGCCCTTGCCGCGGGCTTGGGGGGTGACCATATAGCCGCAGTTGCAGATATGGTCACCGGGCCCGGCCGCATTGGGCTTGAGGTAGTAGGACCCCAGCAGCTCGCCGTCCTGCTTGGCGACAAAGGTGAACTGCGGAAGCTCGCACCACAGTCGCCAGGCAGTATCGAAATCCATGTCCGGGTCGAAGGCGTAGGTCTCCTGCGCCTTGACGATGGCCTGGAAGGCTGGCCAGAAGGCCCGGAAGTCATCACGGGTAATCGGGGTAATGTCCATATGGTCTCTCGATGGTGGCAGCCAACCATTTTGACCAGTCACCCGCTAGAGGCACAAGGGCCGGCCAACGCCCTTCACCCCCACCCCTCGACGACGTGTTCGATGATCAGGGACTTTAGCGCCGCGGCAGCCGCCGATGGCGCGTGGCGACGTCGCATGACGATACCCAGTGGCCGCTTGACGTCGGGCGCTAGCAGCGGCCGGTAGGCGATGCCCCCAGTGGCGATCTGCCGAAAGCTCAGCTGCGGCAGTACGCTGATGCCCAGCCCGGCGGCCACCATGCGGCCTACCGTGGCGATCTGACTGGCATCGCAGAGAATATCCAGTGGGGCACCGACGTCAGCCATGATGCGGTCGATGTCCTGGCGCGAGCTGGATAGTCGGTTGATGCCGATGAACGGGTAGCCGGCCAGTTGCTTCCACTCGACACTTTGCTGCTCCAGGAGGGGATGTCCGTTTGGGCAGACAGCGACATAGCGATCTTCCAATACCGGCGTGAAAGTCAGCTCCTCGGCGTCGTGTGGAACAACTGATAGGCCTAGGTCAGCCCGGCCCTCACGCACCATCTGACTGACCTGTTCGGCCAGCACGTCGTGCAGGCTCAGGTTGATACGCGGGTATCGGGTGTGAAAGGTCGCGATAATGGCAGGAAGGAGGCCTGCGGCCAGGGTGGGGAGGGCGGCGACCGTCACCTTGCCGCGCTGCTTGGAAAAGCGCTCCTCCAGGTCCTCGAAGGCTTCCGACCAGTCATGCAGCAGCCGTATCGCCACTGGCAGAAAGGCCGCACCTTCAGGCGTCAGGCTGAGCTGGCGCGTGGCTCGCGAGAACAGGGCACCGCCTACCGTCTCCTCCAGCTTGCGCAGGGCGATGGAGATCGCCGGCTGGGAGAGGTGAATGCGCTCGCTGGCTTCGGCCAGGCTGGAAGACTGCGCCGCGGCAACGAAGGCGCGCAGCTGCTTGATGCTCGGATTCATTTAGAAAGTAAAACACAAGTTAAAAACTATTCAATATACAAAAATAACGTCTCGACCCATTCTGCTAAGTGGGATTACCCCGAATGCAACACGACAACAACAAGCCCGCCAAGGAGCTACCATGCAAACGCCAATCAAGACCATGCTCACCGCCATGGCCGCCAGCGTCGGCGTGCTCGCCGCCGCCTCTTCCGTACAGGCCGATGAACGCCTGCTGATCGGCTCGACCTCGAGTTCCTCCAGCCATTACGGCTACTTCGTTGCCGTCAATCAGATCATCAATAGCCACGTCGAGGGCGTCAGTGCCTCGGTGGCCGAGACCGGTGCCACCGTGGATAACCTGCGCCGCCTCGGTCGCAACCAGATCGACATGGGGCTGGTGACCACCAACACCGGCTATCACGCCTACGCGGGCCTCGATGACTTCGACGGTCGCCCCGTGGATAGTCGTCTGCTGTGGGTCTATACCGTGGCGCCACAGAACGTGGTGATGCGCCAGGATGCTGAGGTTGCCACCCTCGAGGAGTTGGAAGGCGTGCGCTTCAACCCGGGGATTACCGGCTCGGCCACCGAGAAGACCACCGAGGCCGTCATGCGCACGCTGGGTGTCTCGCCGGACTATGTGCGTGGTTCCACGACCGATATCGTCGATGCCATGAAGGATGGCCGTGTGATGGGATCGGCCAAGTCCGGGGTCGGCAATCGCCTCGACGGCTCGAGCATGGATATCGCCACCTTTACACCGATCAGCGTGCTATCGCTCTCCGACGAGCAGGCCGACACGCTGCGCGCCGAGATGCCGGACGTGGCCATCGTCGACGTGCCGGAAGGCGCAGGTGAGGGCATTCCAGCCTACACCACCTGGGCCTTTGGCGTGGCCGTGCATGCCCACCCTGACCTCGACGAGGAGACCGCCTATCAGATCGTCAAGGCGGTGATGGAAAATCCCGAGCCGCAGGCCAATGCGTTCTCTGCCGTTCGTGACGCCGACCTGGCTGGTATGACGCTCGAGGTGGGCACCGTGCCGTTGCATGCCGGTGCCGCGCGCTACTTCGAAGAGCAAGGCCTTGAGATTCCCGAGGCGCTGAAACCAGCCCAGTAACGGCGATCGATAGGTGTCAGCCATGCGCGCGAACCTGACCAAAGTGCTGGCCCTGATGCTGGGCGGGCTCATTCTCTACACGTCGGCCACCGGCCCCTTCGAGAGCCTGGTCCAGCGCAGCGTCTTTCTCGCGCTGGTGATCTTGCTGGGGCTGGTCGTCTACCCGCTGGGGGCCGGCAAGCGCTGGCGCCCGATCGGATTGGGCATCGACCTGGCCCTGGCGCTGGGCGTGATGCTGGCTTGCGGCTACGTGGCCATGAATCACGACCATATTCTGGTCGAGCTGCCCTGGGCATCGACCCGCGACATGCTGTTCACCGGCGTGTTGCTGGTGGCGATTCTCGAGCTGTCGCGGCGTGCCATCGGGGTGATCTTCCCGCTGCTGGTGATGGCGGGGCTGGCCTATGCCTGGCTGGGGGCCGCCATCCCTGGCCCGCTAGGGCATCGTGGCTTCGATGTCTACTACATCACCGAGACCCTCTACCTGGGGGACCTGGGCGTATGGGGCATGCTGGTGGGGGTGGCGGCCACGACCATTGCCGCCTTCGTGCTGTTCGGCTGCCTGCTGCTGCACACCGGCGGAGGCCAGACCTTCATGGACATGGCACTGCGCATCAGCGGCCGCTCGCCGGGTGGCGCGGCCAAGGTGGCGACCGTAGCCTCGGGGCTATTCGGCATGGTCAGCGGCAGTGCGGTGGCCAACGTGGCCACCACCGGCAACTTCACCATTCCGATGATGAAGCGGCTCAACTACCCGCGACCCTTCGCCTCCGGCGTCGAGGCGGTGGCCTCCACCGGGGGGCAGATCGCCCCGCCGATCCTGGGGGCGGCGGCCTTCATCATGGCCGAGATTCTCGGCGAGAGTTACCTGCGCATCGCGTTAGCTGCACTGTTGCCGGCGATCCTCTTCTACCTGGGCGTATTCCTGACCATCCATCTGGTGGCGAAGCGCCGCAGCTTACAGGTGGTGCCCGACGATGAGCTGCCTACCTGGCCCGAGGTGCTGCGCCCGGAGCGCATCATTCCGATCCTGGCGGCACTGGGCGGGCTCTTCTACGGGGTGTTGTCGGGTCGCTCGATCCAGCTGTCGGCCTTCTACGGCATCCTGATGACGCTGCTGACCTTCGTGCCCTTTGCCCTGCTGGCGAAGAGGCCATTGCGCGAGATTGTCGGCAAACTGCTTTCGGGGCTGATGGACGCTGGCAAAGGCATGGTGATCATCGGCGTACTGCTGGCTGGTGCCCAGATCCTGGTGGCAATGATCGGCATGACCGGGATCGGTGTGACGCTGGCCAGCCTGATCGTCAACGTGGGGGGCGAGTCGCTGTTCCTGGTCGCCTTCATCGTCGGCGGCGTGTGCCTGATTCTAGGCATGGGCATTCCCACCACCGCCGCCTATGTACTGGTGGCGTCGGTATTGGCGCCGGCGCTGACCACCATTGGCGTCGAGCCGCTGATTGCCCACCTGTTCGTGTTCTACTTCGCCACCTTGTCGGTGATCACGCCGCCGGTGTGCGTGGCGGTGTTCGTCGCAGCAGGCATCGCCGGGACTAACTGGCTACCGGCGGCGGGAGAGGCCGTGCGGTTGGCGGCGGCGATCTATGTGATTCCCTTCCTGCTGCTGATCTACCCGGCGCTGGCCGGTTTCGGTGGTGCGGTCGATATCCTGTTGGCCAGCCCCCAGGGGGTGGTGTTCGTGCTCGCCTTCGCCTCGCTGATGTCGCGGGTGGCGATTACCGGTAGCCGTGTCCTGGACGTAGTGGGGCTGCTGTTGGTGGTCGGCTTGGCACTGACCCCCGGCTGGTTAACCACGATAGGGGCGCTGCTGGTGCTGGCGGGGCTCTATGCTCGTCACCGGAAACTGGCGTCATTGATCCCCCGCACATCGTCGTCAGGTGCTGCCGGGCCTCGGAGCGTGCATACCAAGGAGACCCACCCATGACCTTCCTGCTGGGCAGCGGGGCCGGCTTCTCCGGTGACCGTACCGATGCGGCGATTCCCGTGGTGGCAGAATTGATTCGCCGCGGCCAGCCCTCGGCCTTGGTCTTCGAGACCCTGGGAGAACGCACCCTGGCCGCCGCGCACCGGGCCATGCGCGAGGCTCCTGACGCGGGATACGAGCCGCTGCTGTCCGAGCTGCTCGCGCCGGTACTGGGGGATTGCCTGAGCCACGGCATCTGCGTTCTCGGTAACTTTGGTGCCGCCAATCCAGACGGTGCTTGCCAGGTGGTCGCCGAGCTGGCCGGGCGCGCGGGCTTTCCCCAGGTGCGCATCGGACGCGTCCACGGTGACGATATTCGGGCACACTTGGGTAGCCTCGACCTGCAGCGCTGGGAGGCGGAAAACCGCGAGCTGCCCGATGAGGCCTCGCTGATTTCGGCCAACGTCTACCTGGGGGCGGTGCCGCTGACCGAGGCGCTAGCGCTGGGGGCCGAGGTGGTGGTGACTGGGCGAGTGGCCGACCCGGCGCTGTTTCTGGCTCCCTTGGTGCACCATTTCGGCTGGGCTTGGGACGACTGGGACCTGCTGGCCGCCGGCATGATGGCCGGCCACCTCGCCGAGTGCGGCGCCCAGGTAACGGGCGGCTACTTCGCCGATCCGGGATACAAGGAGGTGCCGGACCTGGCCCGGGTCGGCTATCCGATCATCGAAGTAGAAGAGGACGGCAGCCTGGTGGTGACCAAGCCGCCGGGTACCGGCGGCTGCGTGACCGAGCGCACCGTCAAGGAGCAGCTGCTCTATGAAGTCCACGATCCGGCCAACTACCTGACCCCCGACGTGGTAGTGGATCTTACCTCCGTCGCGGTCAGCCAGGTCGGCCCCGACAGGGTGGCGGTGCGTGGCATTCGCGGCAAGCCGTCGCCGCAACGACTCAAGACCACCGTCTGCTACGAGGGCGGCTGGCAGGGTGAGGCAGAAATCTCCTACGCCGGTCCCAACGCCCTGGCCAGGGCGCAGCTGGCCGCTGATGTGCTGCGCGAGAGGCTGGCGTTTCGTGCGCCAACGGAGCTGCGTTCACGACTGGATATCATCGGCCACGCCAGCGTCTTCGACAGCGACGCCGGCGACCTGCAGCGGACTGCCATGGGCACAGGCAACGGCGACTACCGCCTGCGGTTGGCGGCAGAGCACGCCGAGCGACGCTGGGTGGAGCGCGCCACCCAGGAGCTGTTGGCACTCTACTGCGCCGGTCCGGCGGGAGGCGGCGGCGTGCGCCGGCATTATCAGCGTCGGGTGTGCACCGCCTCCTACCTGGTCAAGCGCAGCGATGTGGAAGCGTTTGCCACGCTGTTTAACCCTCGGAGTGACTATCATGTCGCCAGTTGAACCGACCCTGGTAACTTCATCCGAACGAGTGCAAGACGGCGTCGACGGCCTCACGGTTCCGCTCCATCGGCTGGCTCACGCCCGCGCCGGTGATAAAGGCGACCGCCTCAATCTGGCGCTGTTCGCCTATGATCCGAATCACTACGCCCTGCTGATGGATCAGGTCACCGAGACGCGGGTGCTGGCACTGTTTGCCCACCGCGGTGCCAGCCGGGTGCGGCGTTACCCGATGCCGGGCCTGGCCGGGATGAACCTGGTGATAGACGATGTTTTGCAGGGCGGGGTCAACGGGGCGCTCAACCTGGATGGCCACGGCAAGACACTCTCGTTTCTGCTGTTGGGCATGACCGTCGAGGTACAGAAGGTGTGAGGAACGTGAGGCGCCACCCATCCAGAGTGGCGCCTTGTCTATCGATTGCTTGTCTGCGGAATTGCTGGTTGGCGCTACAGCTGAGCCAGCACCGTCTCGGCACTGCTCTTCTCAACGCCCTTGGCGTCGATGCCGATGTACTCGACCACGCCGTCATTGGCGATCAGCGCAAAGCGCTTGCTGCGCGTGCCCATGCCGCCAGCGCTAGCATCCATGTCGGTGCCGATGGCCTTGGCGAAGTCGGCATTGCCGTCGGCGAGCATGGTGAAGGCCTCGGCATTCTGGTGCTTCTGCCAGGCGTCCATCACGAAGGCGTCGTTGACCGCCATGCAGGCGATGGTATCGACCCCCCTGGCCAGAATCTCGTCGGCCTTTATCACGAACCCCGGCATATGGGTGTTGGAACAGCCGGGGGTGAACGCGCCGGGAACGGCGAACAGCACCACCCGCTTGCCGGCAAACAGCTCCGCGGTGGAGATATCCTGGGGGCCGTCGGGGCCATTGGTCTTGATCGTGACGTCGGGAATCTTGTCGCCTACTGCCAGTGTCATACCAGATCCTTCCATGTGGTGTGAGTGATATACCCAGGCTACGCCAATGTGCTGCCTTGTCCAGCCGCATGAGGTGAGTCATGTCACCACGGCATCGGCAGGTTGATCCAACTCCCCACGGGTGGGGTGAGCCGCATCAGGGCGAACATCCCTTGGGCCGTGGCATATACGATGGCGCCATAGAGTGCTGCACTGATCAGCCGCATTCCCGCGCACTTCAGCAGCAGCCAGGCCAGCAGCAGCGGGGTGGCCAGATTGAAGCCGACCAGCCACATCGCCAGGCCATAGCCGAGAATGCCCGCCAAGACTGGCAGTTCCTGACGCGAGCCGAGATGGATGATGCGCCCTTGCTGGCGCATCCGGTAGAGCTGGCGACCGAGGATATACAGGCTCAGCAGCAGCCCCGGCACGATGCCCAGCGCCGGCATTAGCCTGGCATTACTGCGAAAGCCCAGCATCTCGTAGAAGGCATAGGCGAAGGTGACCAGCAGCAGCGACGAGGCGAGCAGCAGAACGGCGGTGTCGCGAGGGGCTTCATCGTCGCGTGCGGTATGGCTCTCCTGTTCGGTCGAGTCGGATGACGTTGATGAACGTTTGGCACGCCATTTGCGTACGAGGGCGAGCAGCATGGGGACGACGATCAGCGAGGCGATGATCAGTACGCCCGGCCGGGTCAGCCAGGTGAAGCCGTGGATCTGCGTGGTCAGCCAGAAGTACTGCTCCATGGGCGTGGCCAGCACGAAGCCGACCAATACGGGGGCCCGTGGCCAGCCGGCGTTTTTCATCAACCAGCCGATCACCCCCAGTACCAGCAGGGCCAGAATGTCGCCGAAGGTCTGGGTGCCCTGATAGGCCCCGGCGACCATGATCAACAGCAGCGGGGCGGCGATCAGCGCAAAGTTGATGCGCGTCAAACGCGCCAGATAGGGCGTCACTGCGAAGCACAGTACGGCGCCCATCACCGAGGCGAGTGCCACGCTCCACACGATCATGTACATCAGGTCCGGTGTCTCGCTGACCATCCGCGGACCGGGGTAGAAGCCGAACGAGAACAGCGCGCCGAGGAAGATGGCCGCCGCAGGCCCGCCGGGCACGCTGAACAGCATGGTCGGCACCAGATCGGATATCACGGTGGCATTGTTAGCGCCCTCGGCACCGGCCACCCCACGGATCTCGCCCTTGCCGAAGCGACGCTTGTCCTTGGTCGAGCTCATGGCGTGGCCGTAGGCGATCCAGGTAGAGGCGCTGGCACCCACCGCCGGTACGAAACCACCGAAGATACCGATGATCGACGAGCGCACGATCAGCCAGCGGCTGATCCAGAACTCCCTGAAGCTCTCGCCCCACTTGCCCATGGTCATCGGCTTGCCGGCGATACCGCCGCCGGCGGCGACCATGCCGATCAGCTCGGCTACGGCAAACAGCCCGAGGGCGACGATCGGCAGCGACAGGCCGTCCATCAGATAGGACTGGCCAAAGATGAAGCGGTAGTTGGCGGCGGCCGGGGCGGCACCCACCACGCCCAGCAGGATGCCGAAGCAAGCTGCGGCCAGGCCCACGACGATATCCTTGCCGACCATGCTGGCGGCAAAACATAGCCCCACCAGGGCGAACATGAATAGCTCGGGAGTGCCCAGCGCTAATACCAGCGGTCCCGCAATCGGGATCGCTACTGACAGGATCATGGCGCCGAACAAACCGCCGACCATCGACGCCAGGAAGCCCACGCCCAGCGCCAGCGAAGCCTTGCCCTGTTTGGCCAGCGCATGCCCCTCGATGGCGGTGGGTGCCGAGGCCGGAGAACCCGGTGCGCCCAGTAGCACCGAGGTGATGGTGTCGGCAGTGTAGATGACCGAAATAGCGCCCAGCAGCATGGCCAGCCCGGAGTAGCTGTCCATCAGGTAGATGAAGGGTAGCAGGATCGACACGGCGGCGACGCCGCCTAGCCCCGGCAGCATGCCGAAGACCATACCGGCCAGCATGCCGGCAAACAGCGCCAAAAGCCGCATGGGCTCGAACAGGATCGCCAAGGCCGATGAAATGTTCTCTAGCACAAGACATGTCCTATGCAGGGGTCAAAAAAACGCGGCCAGGGCCACTCGCGGAGCGGGTGGTTGGCCGCGACACGAGGCGCGAGGTCAGAGCTCGACGTCGTACTCTTCCGAGAGAAGCGTGCGCAGATGCTCGCGTACCTCATCGGATGGCTGCAGCGCTTCGCTGAGCGACTCGCTGACCTCGGAGGCGGGCAGTAGCGAGTAGCCGCCCACGGCGTCCTGACTCTGCTCCTGATACTCCGGGTCCTCGTTGATGGCGGTAATGGTCTGTTCGAAGATATCGAGGATCTCGTCAGGCGTGCCTTCGGGCAGGTAGGCGGTGAGGCCGAAGTTGAAGGTCACGGCGCCGATCGATTGGAAAGCGTCCCACTCCACGCCGGAGGGGGCGTCGCCGTAAAGTTCCTCATAGACTTCGTAGACCGAGGGGTAATCCGGGAAGGCGGTGTCGCGTGCACTGAGCACGCCATCTTCGCCGACCGAGCCACCGGTCATGAGGGGGACCGCAGTGCCGGCCTCGACCATGTCGACGACCTGTGACATGTAGGCCGGTGTGAACTGGAAGTCGATATTGGTTTCGCCACGCTCGAAGGCCAGGCGCGCTGGGCCGCGGCCGTCGAAGCCGAGTACCGTCTGGATATCGAGATCCAGCAGCTCGAAGGCCAGCAGCGTCGGGAGATCGCTGGCCGCTGCGGCGATACCGCCGTAGATCAGCGGCATGTCGGGGGCCTGAAGGCCGGCGGGTGAGTCGATCCCGGTGCTCGGTGAGACATAGATCACCGCACCAAAGGGCAGACTATAGGCCGGACGCATGGCAGCGAGATCGTATTCCACGGCGTCCATGCCCAACACATAGGGGTTGGACGTCGACGATGTGGTGAACAGGATCGTTTCGCCGTCCGGCTCGGCATTCTGCTCGAACCAGTTGGCGCCGAGGATCGAGCCGCCGCCGGGGCGCGTCTGGACATCCACGCGCGGGTTGCCGGGCAGGTGCTTCTCGAGGAACGGCTCGAGGAACTTGGCGGCCACATAGGTGGCGCCGCCCTCGCCGAAGGGCACGACCATTTCGATGGTCTTGTCGGCGTAGAAGTCGTCGGCCGTGGCAGTCGTGGCGGCAATGCTGCCGGAAGCGACCAGCACGGCGGCTGACAGCGTCTTGAGTACGGGAGTGTTAGTGAACATGGCGTGCTCCTGGTGTTGTTGTGGAATATTGTTGACCCGGTGCGTCTACCTGATGGGCGGCTACTGACCGACCCGGTTCTCGAGTGCCCCCATGCCCTCGACCTCGACGCGTACCACGTCGCCGGTCTGCAGGAACTTGGGGGGATCGAAGCCGATGCCGACCCCGACCGGGGTGCCGGTGATAATCACGTCCCCCGGTTTGAGCTCGATACCGGCCGAAATGGTTTCGATCAAGGTAGGAATGTCGAAGATCAGTTGACCAATATTGGAGTCCTGGCGCAGCTCACCGTTGACCCAGCACTTGATGCTGGCATCGGTGGGGTCGATCTCGTCGGCGGTGGTGATCCACGGCCCCATGGGGCAGAGTCCGTCCAGGGATTTTGCCAGGTGCCACTGCTTGTGATTCTTCTGCAGGTCACGAGCGGTGACGTCGTTGGCCACGGTATATCCCCAGACGTGATCGAAGGCCTGGTCCTTGGAGATGCCGCGCCCACCCTTGCCGATGATGATGGCGAACTCGGCCTCGTAGTCGAGTTGCTCGGTGACCGCGGCGTGACGCAGGATCTCGTCGCCGTTTGCGATCAGCGTGCTATAGGCCTTGGTGAAAATGATGGGGAACTTTGGTACTACATCGTCGGCATTGGTGCTGCTGTCGAAGCCCGAGTTGCTGAATTCGGCTGCGTGCTCGAAGTAGTTCTTGCCGACGCAGAACATGTTGCGGTGCGGGTGTATGGGGGCTTCGACACGAACAGTGTCGAGCGGCTGGCCGTCGCCTTTGGGCACGACCTGATGCTTGAGGCTGCCCCATACCTGTACTAGCTGAGTCATATCCCCCGAGAAATCAGGTATCAGATCGGACAGCGGCCAGTAGCGCTGGGTATGCTCATCGACCAGGGCGACGAAGGTCGGCAGGTCGGGGCTTGAGCGGAGCGTGGCGAATTTCATCTGGCTTGGTTCTCCATAGGTTTGATTTGGTCTCGTATTCATCGAGACTAGAACTTATCATGTACCAATTCAAGGGTGTTTTTTGAATAGTGGGACCAAATGGTATACTTTTGCTGAATTGGTGACGGATCGGCACGAGGATGAAGGACAGCCTGTGAGTGAAAAGACCCTGGGTAAGGCAGTGCGTGCCGATGGTGCGCGCTCCCTGGCTCGCTATCTTCAGCAGCAAATCGAAAGCGGCAACTTCCCTGCGGGCCACCGCTTGCCCACAGAGCGTGAACTCAGTGAGCGGTTTGCCGCCTCGCGTGGAGCAGTGCGGCGCGTGCTTGGCAACTTCAAGCAGCAGGGCCTGATCACTCAGGTGGTAGGGAGTGGGACCTTCGTCTCGGAGCAAGTCAGTGAACTGGTACCCCAGCGCGAGGAGCCCGTCGTGGGGGCACGGGGGGTGGCGGTCCAGACCAGTCCGGCCCAGCTGATGGAAGCACGGTTGCTGATTGAACCGCAGATGGTGGCGCTGATCGTGCGCTACGCCACCGCGTCTGACTTCGAACGCATGGATGAATGCATCGTCCGCTCGGAAGCCGCAACGGCCATCGAAGCGTTCGAGCACTGGGATGGTGCTCTCCACCAGGCGTTTGCCGAGGCCACCCACAACAGCTTCTTTCTGCGCATCCTGGAATTAACCAATGTGGTGCGTGAGGAGGGGGAATGGGGGCGTCTAAAGCGTGTCTCGCTGACTCCCGAGCGTCGCAAGCGCTACGAGATGCAGCATCGCGCCATCGTCGCCGCACTACGCGATCGCGACGAGGACACGGCCAGGGCGCTGCTGGAAGAGCACCTCAGGGAAGTGCAGAAGAATCTATTCGGTAGGAACTGAACGGGGCCTCAGAAACACTCGCATTCCCCTCGGGCGGCTGCAATCATGGGGCGATCACATGAGGCAGGGAGCCATTCGTGAAACGTCGTACTCGACTCATTGCCTACACGGCCGCAGTGGTCGCCGTTGTGTTCACCGTGGGCAGCGTGCTGCTCTACAACGCGACGCCCAAGCCGAAGCGGCTGCTCGAGCCGGTGGCGGTGGATTTCGATACCAGCGACGCGGATTTTCGCCGCAGCATGGGGCTGATCCTCGAGCAGTCGATCGTGGCCGGCAACCGTATTGCCATGCTCGAGGACGGCGAGGCGATCTACGCCGATATGCTCGATGCCATTGACGCTGCCGAAGCCTCCATCACCTTCGAGACCTTCGAGTTCTGGGGCGAGGCGGCCACCGAGCCATTCGTCGAGGCGCTGTCGGCGGCGGCCGAGCGCGGTGTGGCGGTGCATGCGCTGATCGACTATGTCGGTTCGGTGCCTGCGGCGGCCGACAAGTTTTCACGCATGCAGGACGCAGGCGTCGAGGTGATCCGCTGGCGCAAACCGTCATGGTACGAGCTGGCGCGATTCAATCATCGTACCCACCGCAAGCTGCTGATGGTCGATGGTCGCAGCGGTTTTATCGGTGGCGCCAATATCACCGACAGCTGGCTCCCCGGTGACGATGGCCAGGCCTATCGCGATCATCACTTCCGCGTCGAGGGGCCGGTGGTGGGTAATATGCAGGCCGCCTTCGTCGACACCTGGCTGGACGCCAGTGGCCGTCTGCTATTGGGCGAGGCGTACTTTCCCGAGTTGGAAGCGCAGGGCGAGCTCGAGGCGCAGATGGTGACCAGCACGCCTCGCGAAGGCCGTCATCGCATGCGCAAGATGCTGATGGTGGCCATCGCAACGGCCGAAGAGCGTATCACCTTCGGCTCGGCCTACTTCTACCCCGATGCCGAGTTTCTCGAGGCGCTGGTCGATGCCCGCGAGCGTGGCGTCGATATCAATATCCTGGTGCCCGGCGACAGCATCGACATGGGTTTCATGCGTCACGCCTCGGTCAACCGCTGGCGGCCGATGCTCGAGGCCGGGGTGGCGATCCACGAGTACCAGCCGTCGATGTATCACGCCAAGCTGATCAGCATCGACGACCGTTGGGCGAGCATCGGTTCCACCAACCTCGACAACCGCTCCTTTCGCATCAATAAGGAGGGCAATCTCAACGTCTACGATGAGGACTTTGCCCAGCGAATCCGCGAGCTGATCGAGGACGATATTCGCCACGCCGAACGCTACGACCTCGAACGCTGGGAGAGCCGCCCCTGGCACAAGCGTCTGGCCGGTTGGGTCAGCATGCTGGCTGGCGCCCACTTCTGACTCTCAGCTTCCGTCGCCAGCGTTAAACGCCGCGAACACCTGATCGCCGGTCATGTCGTGGGTCTCGTTGGCAAAGGCGTAGTAGCCGGGCTTTTCGTCGATGAAGATCTGGGTGGCGAAGTGCCAGCCGTGGCCCTGGTCGACCAGTCCCACCGGTACCGCATGGTGCTCGCCGCTCTTGAGGCGGTAGAACAGGTGGGTGCCGCAGTGCCGGCAGAAGCCGCGCTCGGCCCACTCGGAGGAGGCATACACGCTGACATTCTCCTCGCCTTGCAGCTCCAGGTGGCCGGCTCCCTCGATGGCCAGCAGTGGACCGCCGCCCCAGCGGCGGCACAGGCTGCAGTGACAGGCGTCGACCTCATCGGATTTGACCTCGACGGTAAGGGTGACGGCGCCGCATAGGCAGCTGCCGCTATGTTGGGTCGTGGCAGACATGATGCTCCCTCGCAATGACGGCTTCCCAGCCAGTCTAGTCGCAAATTGCGCTGTTGCGGTCTGCATGCCTCGTCAGTGCGAGGCGTCATCGAAGCGGTCGACGCGGCGCAGGGTGGGGAACAGCCGCATCCAGGCGCCGACCACCGCCAGGGTGCCTAGGCCACCGATAACCGCTGCCGGCACGGCGCCCAGCCAGGCCGCCATGCTGCCGGCGCGGAACTCGCCGAGCTCGTTGGAGGAGCCGATGAACAGCATGTTGACGGCATTGACCCGGCCGCGCATCTCGTCCGGGGTGGCCAGCTGGATCACCGTCATGCGCACATAGACGCTGATCATATCGGCGGCGCCGGCCACCAGCATGGCCAGCAGCGACAGCCAGAACAGCGTCGAGAAGGCGAACACCAGGTTGGCAACGCCGAATATCGCCACGGCGACGAACATCACCATGCCGGCGTGGCGCTTGATGCCGCGCACCCCGAGATAGATCCCCATCAGCAGGGCGCCGACGGCGATGGCACTGCGCAGCGCACCCAGCCCCTCGGGACCGACATGCAGCACCTCCTGGGCGTAGATCGGCAGCAGCGCGACCACCCCGCCGAGCAGTACCGCGAACAGGTCCAGCGAGATGGCGCCGAGGATGATCGGCTGGCGGCGGATATAGCCAATGCCGGCGGTAAAGCGGCGCCAGGCGGTGGCCTCTAGAGAGGTGGCGGCCTCGCTGAAGCGGATCGGCACCGGCAGCAGCGCGGCCAGGGCAATGGCGAAGCAGCCCAGGCAGGTGGCGTAGGCGAGGCTGCCGCCGCCCAGCGCATAGAGTATCCCGCCGAGCATTGGGCCGCCGATCACCGCGATCTTCATGATGGCGCTGTTCAGGGCGATGGCCTGGGCAAGCTGGGCGCGCGGTACGATATTGGGCAGCAGGCTCTGAAGCGCCGGACCGGTGAAGGCGCGGGCGCAGCCGAACAGCGCGAGCACCGCATAGAAGGCCCCGACCCGCTCGCTGGCGGCCAGCGAAAGCGCTAACAGCATGGCGCTACACAGCGCCTGCACCCCCCAGCTCAGCTGCAGGATGCGCTTACGCGGAAAGCGATCGACCAGGTCGCCGGCAGGCAGCAACAGCACCACCATGGGCAGAAACTGCGCCAGGCCCACATAGGCCAGCGACATCGGATCACGGGTAATGGCATATACCTGCCAGGCCACCACCACCGCCTGAATCTGCATGGCGAACACCGCCGCCAGGCGCGACACCAGGAAACTCACAAAGCCGGGTTGGCGATGCAGGGCGATCTGCTCTGCGGCGGGGGGATCAGCGGCGTGGGCAGAACTCATGGCGTGTCCGGCAGCGAAGCGAAACGTCGATTCTAGTGATTCTTAGGGTGATATTCACTGGCTAATGAGTAAGGGGCTAATGATAGCGGCATCAGCGCCAGTCGGCGGCGTTGCGCCGCAGGATCTCACAGAATCCGGTCACCGGCTCGCCGTAGAGGGTGTCCTTTCGCGTCAGCAGGCCGAACGGTGACAGCGTGCGCCCGAGCAGTAGCGGTAGCCTTTCGATCAGGCCGGTTTGCAGATGGTCGCGCAGTACCGTCTCGGCCATCACCAGCAGGGCATCACTCTGCTGCACCAGCTGCAGTGCGGCGAAGATCGAGCCACACTCGATGATATCCCGGGGCGAGACCAGCCCCTCCATCTCGAATTCCTTCTCCAGCGCCTGGCGGGCCGGCGTTGCCATGGGCTGAAGGATCCACGGCCAGGTCTCCAGCAGCTGCTCCAGCGGCGGCAGCTCGCTGCTGCAGAGTGGGTGGCCGCGGCGCACCACGGTGATCATGGTCTCGTTGCCCAGCGGCTCGAAATCGAACTGGTTGTGCTGCACCGAGGTGGCGTAGCGAGCGATGGCGATATCCACCCTATCCTGCTCGAGCAATTCCACCAGCTGATCGCTGGTCTCGCCCATCAGCCGGATCTGCAGCAGCGGGCGCTGGCGTTTCAGCTCGATGATCGACTGGGCGACCAAGTCCGGCGCCGCGCCCATGATGGCACCGACGGTCAGTTGGCCGCGACCGCCGAGCTGGTAGCGACGTACCTCCTCGGCGCAGCGATCGAGGCGGGTCAAGGCGTTGTCGGCGAAGTCGATCAGCATCTCGCCGAGCGAGGTGGGGTGCATGCCGCGGGCGGTGCGCTCGAACAGCTGGCAGCCGAATACCTTTTCGATCTCGCTGAGCATGCGTGTCGCCGCCGGCTGCGACATATGCATGGCTGCAGCGGTTTGGTGCAGATTGCGGCGCGAGCCTAGCGTCGAAATCATCAGCAGATGCTTATAGCGCAGCCGGCCGATCAGTGCCTGATAGCCATCCATCCAAGAACTCCGTCTATTTCGATACCTTGCCATTATGGAGATGACCAGGCGTCAAAGCGTGAGACATTAGTCTAATCCCGCATATTGGAAGGGACGCTGGCGCTCAGCGCTATGCCAGGCATCAAGCGGGATTCGTTTTTTTGATACCTTAAGGGTATCGGGAGCGGCGTGATTCTCATTGGTCGCTTTCGCCGCCCTTGCGTAGAACTTCCTCATCAACGTCGTATTTCATCCGACATGAGGGAGCCCATGAGCGAAGTGACCATCAACCAGGTTCGTGCCTATACCGTCCGCGGCGGCGGCGCCGACTACCACGATCAAGCCGAGGGGCACTGGATCGATGCGCAGATCGCCACGCCGATGAGCAAGTACCCTGAGTACCGTATGACCCGGCGCAGCTTCGGGCTCAATGTGCTCGGCACCCTGGTGGTAGAAGTCGAGGCCAGCGACGGCACTGTCGGTTTCGCAGTTACCACCGGTGGCGAGATCGGGGCCTGGATCGTCGAGAAGCATCTGGCGCGTTTCATCGAGGGCAAGCGTGTCACCGAGATCGAGAAGATCTGGGACCAGATGTTCAATGCCACCCTGTATTACGGGCGTAAGGGGGTGGTGATCAACACCATCTCCTGCGTCGATCTGGCGCTGTGGGACCTGCTGGGCAAGGTGCGCGAAGAGCCGGTTCACCAGCTCCTCGGTGGCCCGGTACGTGACGAACTGACCTTCTACGCTACCGGCGCACGTCCCGATCTAGCCAAGCAGATGGGCTTTATTGGCGGCAAGATGCCGCTGGCTCATGGCCCGGCCGAGGGCGAGGAGGGGCTCAAGCGTAACCTGGCGCACCTGGCCGAGATGCGCAGCGCCGTGGGCGATGACTTCTGGCTGATGTACGACTGCTGGATGAGCCTCGACCTCAATTACGCCACCCGGCTGGCCCACGGCGCCCAGGAGTTCGGCCTCAAGTGGATCGAAGAGGCGCTACCGCCGGATGACTACTGGGGCTATGCCCAGCTCAAACGCGATGTGCCCAAGGGCATGCTGGTCAACACCGGCGAGCACGAAGCCACCCGCTGGGGCTTCCGGCTGCTGATGGAGATGGAGTGCTGCGACATCATTCAGCCCGACGTGGGCTGGTGCGGTGGTCTTACCGAGCTGATCAAGATCTCGGCCCTGGCCGACGCCCACAACAAGCTGGTGGTGCCCCACGGCTCTTCAGTCTACAGCTACCACTTCGTGATCACCCGCCATAACAGCCCCTTCGCCGAGTTCCTGATGATGGCACCCAAGGCGGATGAGGTGGTGCCGATGTTCAACCCGCTGCTGCTCGACGAGCCGGTGCCGAAGAACGGGCGCATGTCAGCCTCCGCGCTCGACAAGCCCGGCTTCGGGGTACGGTTGAATCCCGAGTGCGAGCTGGCGCGCCCCTACACCCACTGACGTGAGCGTCGCGACGAGGAGGGCAGCATGCCGATTCAGGCCTTTCGCATGACCCTGTATCCCGGCCAGATGGCGGAATATCGGCGGCGTCACGACGCCCTCTGGCCGGAACTATCAGCGGCGCTGCAGCAGGCCGGTATCGAGGAGTATCGCATCTTCCTCGACTCCGAAACCCATCAGCTGTTCGCGGTCATGGTGCTTCGCGAGGACCACCAGGCGGATCGCTTGCCCGAGCTTTCGGTGATGCGCCGGTGGTGGGCCTACATGGCGGATATCATGGAAACTCACGAGGATCAGGCACCAGTCAGCGTGCCTCTCGATGAGGTGTTCACTTTTCTGCCAGGAGCTACGTCATGCAAGTGATCGACCCCCATGTGCATTTCTGGGCGCTCGGCCAGGGCAACCAGCCCTGGCTCGAGCATCCCACCCCTAACCTGCTCGGCGACTACTCGCCGATGGCACGCGACTTCGGCCCCGAGCAGCTGTTGGCGGCGTGCGGTGATATCGAGCTGCTGGGGATGGTACACGTTGAGGCCGATGCGCTCGACCCGCTCGCCGAGACCCGCTGGTTGACCGCGCAGTTGGCACCCTACGCGGCGAGTCTCCCTTGGGCGCTGGTGGTGGGCGCCGACCTGGCCCAAGCGGGCGCCGGAGCGCAGCTGGAGGCGCAGTGCACGCTGAGCGATCGAGTGCGTGGGGTACGCCAGATCCTCAATGTGCATGACGACCCACGCTACGACTATGTGGGTCGCCACTATATGGAGGAAGCCGGCTGGCGTGAGAATGTGACCCAATTGGAGCCTTTGGAGCTCTCCTTCGATCTGCAGATCTACCCCTCCCAGATGGCTCAAGCGGCGCGGCTGGCAAGCGAGCATCCCTGGATTAGGTTCATCCTCAACCACGCCGGCATGTATGTCGACCGCCAGGGCGTGGCGGGCTGGCGCGCCTGGCGTGACGGCCTGCGTCTGCTGGCCGCTCAGGATAACGTCACCCTCAAGCTCAGCGGCTTCGGCATGCTTGACCACCGCTGGACACTGGGCAGCATCCGTCCGCTGGTACTGGAAGCGCTCGATGCCTTCGGCATTGGGCGCTGTATGTTTGCGTCCAACTATCCGGTGGATGGCCTCTACGCCCGCTATCAGGACATCTGGCACGCCTATGCCGAGCTCGTCACCGACGCCTCGGCAGACGAGAAGCGAGCCCTTTTCATCGACAATGCACGACGTGTCTACCGGCTATGAGCGCTAACACGTCCCCTCACTCTTTTCAGGAGCCCGCCATGTTGCTCAAGGACAAAACCGTCATTATCACCGGCGCCTCGCGCGGGATTGGCCGCGCCGCAGCGCTGGAGTGCGCTCGGCAGGGTGCCGATGTGGTCATCGGCTATAGCGGCAGCGAATCCAGCCGCTCAGGGGTCGATGCACTGATCGAGGAGATCCAGTCGCTGGGATGTGGTGCCGTTGCGGTAGGCGCGCCGGCCGGTGACCCCGAAACCGGGGATAAGCTGGTCGAGGCGGCGGTTTCCTACTTCGGCACTGTCGATGTGTTCGTCAACAACGCCGGCATCTGCCCCTTCCATAGCTTCCTCGACATGCCCCGGGAGACCTATCTGGAGACAGTCAATACCAACCTCAACGGCGCCTTCTTCGCGGTCCAGGCAGCGGCCAATCAGATGAAGCGTCAGGGGCGCGGCGGGGCGATCATCGCCGTCAGCTCGATCAGTGCCCTGGTCGGTGGCGGCATGCAGACCCACTACACCCCGACCAAAGCCGGGCTGCTGTCACTGATGCAGTCCTGTGCCATCGCGCTCGGCCCCTATGGCATCCGCTGTAACGCCTTGCTGCCCGGCACCATCGAGACCGATATCAACAAGGAGGATCTCGCCGACCAGGAAAAGCGAGACTACATGGCTAGCCGAACGCCACTGGGGCGCCTGGGGCGCCCGGAGGATCTGGCCGGTCCCATCGTCTTTCTCGCGTCCGACATGGCTGCGTACGTCACCGGCGCCTCGTTGCTGGTCGATGGCGGCATGTACGTCAATCTGCAGTAGGAGACCTCCATGCAGCTGCCCCTCAATCCCTTCAAGGCGACCCTGGCCGGTGGTGAGCCCCAGTATGGCCTGTGGGCCGGTTTCGGTACCGGCTACGCCGCCGAGATTGCCGCCACCACCGGTTTCGACTGGATGCTGATCGACGGCGAGCATGCTCCCAACACGCTGCCGACCATCCTCACCCAGCTCCAGGCAGTGGCGCCCTATGCCACTGCTCCGGTGGTGCGCAGTGTCAACCAGGACCCGGCACTGATCAAGCAGCTGCTCGATATCGGTGCCCAGACCTTGATGGTGCCGATGGTCGAGAGTGCCGAGCAGGCCGCGAATCTGGTGCGCGCGATGCGCTACCCGCCCCACGGCATCCGTGGTGTAGGTGGCGGCTTGGTGCGCGCTACCCGCTGGGACGCGGTGGACGACTACCTGACCCGCGCCCATGAAGAGCTCTGCCTGATCGTCCAGGTCGAGTCGCCCAGTGGAATCGACAATGTCGAGGTGATCGCCGCCACCACAGGCGTCGATGCGGTATTCATTGGGCCCGCGGATCTCTCGGTAGGCATGGGACATCCCGGTAACCCAGGGCATCCCGAGGTTCAGGCCGCCATCGAGCATGCCATCGCGGCTATCCAGGCCGCTGGTAAACCGGTGGGCATCCTCGCGCCGCGGGAAGTCGACGCACGCCGCTATCAGGCCTTGGGCTGCCAATTTATCGCCGTGGGCATCGATATCAGTCTGCTACGCCAGGGGGCAATGGAGACCATCGCCCGCTACAAGGGCGGGCCATCCGGCGCGTCGCCCTCGACCACCTACTGACATCCTTCACTGCATAGCAACAACATAGCAACTAAGTGAGACAGAGCATGAGCCAGCCTACTACCTATCAGAACTACATCGATGGTGCCTTCGAGTCGACCCGCGACCATCTCGAGGTGTTCAACCCGGCCACCCAGGCGCTGCTATCCCGGGTACCGGCCTCCGGAGGTGAGGAGGTCGAGCGCGCCTTGGCGGCGGCACGCCGCGCCCAGAAGGGCTGGGCGGCGACCCCGGCCGTGGAACGTGCGGCCTTCCTGCATCGGCTCGCCGACACCCTGCGTGATAACGTGGCGCTACTGGCCAGGACCATTACCCAGGAGCAGGGCAAGGTTAGCGGCCTGGCCGAGGTGGAGGTCAACTTCACCGGCGATTATCTGGACTATATGGCCGAATGGGGCCGTCGGATCGAAGGCGAGATCATCGAGAGCGATCGCGCCGGGGAAAATATCTTCCTGTTTCGCAAGCCCCTCGGCGTAGTGGCCGGCATCCTGCCGTGGAATTTCCCATTCTTTCTGATTGCTCGCAAGATGGCGCCGGCGCTGGTGACCGGCAATACCATCGTTATCAAGCCCAGCGAGGAGACCCCCAATAACTGCTTCGAGTTTGCCCGGCTGCTCGATGGTCTGGGCCTGCCAAAGGGCGTTTTCAACGTGGTTAGCGGCACCGGCGCGGCGGCTGGCAGTGCCCTGACGTCGAGCCCCGACGTCGATATGATCAGTTTCACCGGCAGTGTCCAGACCGGTTCGCGGATCATGGCCAGCGCCGCCGACAACATCACCAAGCTCAACCTGGAGCTGGGTGGCAAGGCGCCAGCCATCGTGCTGGACGACGCCGATCTCGATCTGGCGGTCAACGCCATCCGCGGCTCGCGCATCATCAACACTGGCCAGGTGTGTAACTGCGCCGAGCGGGTATATGTTCAGCGCGGCGTGGCCGATGAGTTCATCACGCGCATGGCCAAGGCGATGAGTGCCACGCGTTTTGGCGACCCGCTGGCGGATGCTGAGGTTGAGATGGGCCCGCTGATCAACCGTGCCGGCCTCGACAAGGTGGCGCGTATGGTCGAGACCGCTCGGCGCGAGGGCGCAGAGCTGATTACGGGGGGCGAAATTGCTGACCTGGGCGCCGGTTATCACTACCAGCCTACCGTGCTCGCCGGCTGTCGCCAGACGATGGAGATCATGCAGCAGGAGATCTTCGGGCCGGTGCTGCCGATTCAGATCATCGACGATCTGGATGAAGGGATTGCACTGGCAAACGACTGTGAGTACGGCCTCACCTCATCCATCTATACCCGCAGCCTCAAGAGCGCCATGCAAGCCTGTCGCGAGCTCGACTTCGGCGAGACGTATATCAATCGTGAGAATTTCGAGGCGATGCAGGGCTTCCATGCCGGGGTGCGCAAGTCGGGTATCGGCGGGGCCGATGGCAAGCATGGACTCTACGAGTACACCCATAGCCATGTGGTGTACCTCGAGAGCTAATTCGTCTGCTAGGGAAACACTGCATAAATGTCTGCGCGTGCGAATCACTGCGTTGCGCGGTGCGCGAAATCCTCACCTATACCCCATAGGCTCCGGTTTCTGTGCTCCGTGCGCCTTGTGCTTCATCCCGCTCGCCGATTTATTCAGCGCTTCCCTAATAACAATGGAGGTGCACGCCATGAGTAACACCGCCGAGATGCCAGCATCTGCTGGGGAGTCCGCAGCAGTGGGTGGTGAATACGAACGGCAGCCGGTGCCTGCTCGGGCCCGGTTGGGGTTCAAGAACTTCATCGGTATGTATGCCGGGGAGCATACGGCTGGTACTGAACTTATGATCGGCCCGCTATTCGTTCTGGCGGGCGTCGCGGCCTTTGATGTGGTGGTCGGGCTATTGATCGGCAACCTGTTGGCGGTATTGAGCTGGGTGTTGCTGACGGCACCCATCGCCACCCGGGTCCGCCTTACTCTCTACTGTCAGCTGGAGAAGATTGCCGGTCGCTACACCGTGATTCTCTATAACCTGGCGAATGGCCTGGCCTTCTGTTTTTTGGCAGGGGCCATGATCACCGTTTCCGCCACCGCCGTGGGCGTCTGGTTTGGCTTTCCGCTGCCGACGTTGGCGGATTTGACCCCCAACAGCCTCGGCTGGGTGCTCAGCGTGCTGGGTGTAGGGCTAGTGATCACTCTGGTGGCTGCATATGGGTACCGCTTCGTCTCCTGGTTTGCGAATATCGCGGCGCCCTGGATGGTATTGATCTTTCTCGGTTTCGGGATCGTGTCGCTGAAATGGTTCATTGATGCCACCGGCGCTGAGGCCGGTTCCGCCAGCGATCTCTGGGCGCTGGCCGAAACGGCGATCTGGACCGGTGTACATGTGCCCGGTCAGCCCGATTTTTCGATCTGGCATGTGATCTTCTTTGCCTGGTTCGCCAATATGGCGATGCATGTGGGGATGTCGGATCTGTCGGTACTCAGGTTCGCCCATAAGAGCTGGTACAGCATCGCCTCGGCGGCGGGGATGTATGTCGGCCACTTTATGGCCTGGCTGGCGGCCTCAATGCTGTTCGCATTCCAGATGTACGAAGCGGGTTTGACCAGCGACGCGGCCGTGCTGGCCGCCGCTGAGGCCGGGCAGATTCCCAGCCCGCTGCCCGGCCCCCTGGCCGATCAGGCGTTAGGCGTGGCGGGACTGATCTGCGTGATCATCGCCGGCTGGACGACCGCGAATCCCACCATCTACCGTGCTGGGTTGGCCTTTCAGGCCGTCATTCCCTCTGCATCCAGGTTTCGAGTCACCATTGGCACGGGGCTGCTGACCACCTGCGTGGCACTGTTCCCTGGGGTGGCGATGCAACTGCTGGACTTCGTGGCGCTCTACGGGTTGTTACTGATGCCGATTGGTGCAGTGATTTTTATCGACTTTTGGGTACTGCCTAAGCTGGGCCTGAAACGCTTTTATGCAGATGTCGCGGGTCTCAAGATGACGCTGCCGGTGCTCGGTACATGGTTGGCAACCCTGGCCATTTGTCTGGGGCTGGTACAGCTAGCGGGTATCGAGATTTTCTTTGTCGCGTTGCCCGGCTGGTTTATCGCAACAGGGCTGTTTATCGCGCTGAGCTTTATTGCCCAGCGCAAAAGTCGCGTAAGTAAAAGGAACGTTGCATCGACGGTTGCAGAGAGCTCGGACCTGGTGAGGGAGTGAAGATTATGTATAAATTTTTGCAGGCGGTATCATTGATGATGCTGATACTCACCGTACTGTTTCCCTTTTTGTACCTTTTCGATGTTGTGGGTGAGTCGACAATGAAAGTGGGCGTGCTTGCAGTAACAATCGTGTGGTTCATTGTGACCCCGCTCTGGATGGGGCGTGAGGACCGCGCAGCAGCGTTTACCGAAGTGCGAGGAGGGGCTAACAAGGAGTAGCCGTTAATATTTTAGATCCCTCCACCAATGGCTAACTACTAGAGCCTTACCACCGCATGTGGTAGGGCTTTTTTTTTGGGGGAGAAATATCTAATAAATTCATCATATCGAATAGGAATAGGCCGCTTTTCAATAGAACAATAATGTATAAGAAATAGACAAAAGTATAAGAGAAACGATGTTTCAATTTTATTAGAGTGGTGTTTCTAAATAAATTTATAAAGTGAAGAGGACGCAATGAAATACAAAAAACAGTTCGCCGCAACAGTGGTTGGTGCAGCACTCTTTCTCTCCTCTATGGGGAGTGTATGGGCGACAAGTAACAACATAACCATCAAGCTGGAACACACCACCAATGATCACTCCTTGACACTGCCCAAGGCGGCTTATACGCGGTCGTTCTCAGATGGATCCTCGCTTATGTTCGAAAAATCATGGTTCTGGCAAGAGGGAAATCACACCAGCGGTTGGCCGAAGCATGACGAAGGGTTTGTGAACTATACGCTGCCCTCCTATCGGTTTGGGCAGGACTCCCGATGGTCTTTGGCGCCACAGCTGGGAGCGAAATTTCGTTCCAACCTGACACGCGCACTGGCGGGACTGCGCCTCGGTTACGCTGGGGATGGTTGGAGTTTGGCGACGCGCTATCGATATGAACACGATACCAACCACGAGACGGCAGAAAGAGCCCAGGTCGGGCGCATCGATCTCTTTGCCAGCTACGAGATAAGTGATCGCTGGAGTATACTCTACAACCCCCACTATCACTTTAAGCAGGAGAATCGCTCCCCCGACTTTGCTAATGGCAAGAGAGACTTCATTGAGCATGAATTACTGGCATTTTATCAGTTGAGTGAGCAGAGCACAGTATTTGGTGGGCATGTTTGGAGAGCCAAGAACTCAGAGAGTGCTGCAGTAGATCCGAATCAGCGCCTAAATTCCTTTATTATTGGCTACAGTTTCAATTTCTAAGGGGCTGGGCAGAGGACGGCAGCGCCGTCTTCTGCTTTTTCAGACGAGGCAATTAAACCTGAACGATCGACCGCCAATAACATGCCTGGCAACACGGCAAGGTGTAGGGCTATGAAATACTTGAGAAACTATCTTGACCAGCTCATGCAGATAATATGCTGCGGCTTGTTTTCCATGATGATCATGGCTGCCAGCTGGCAAGTATTCAGCCGCTATGTGTTGAATACACCCAGTACGGTGTCTGAGGCTTTTTTGCGTGTGTCACTCATCTGGCTATCCATGATGGCGATCGCTTTCGTGGCAGGACGACGAGATCACGTCTCCTTCACCTTGTTTACCGACATGGTGAGTGCCCGCTACAAGTCAGTGGTCCTGGCAGGCATCGAATTGGTGTTTTTATTATTTGCGATTCTCATCATGTTGTATGGCGGATACGCCATGGTAACCAGCACAATGAGCCAGAACTATCCACTACTTAATATTCCTAGAGGGTACATTTATCTCTCATTACCTGTTTCAGGAGGAGTGATCGCTCTATATTGCGTCATGAATATTATTGATCTGTGCAAAATGCCCGTTTCCAACTTCAGGGGTGAGGTGAAAGATGTTTGATGCCAGCTTCGTCTTGGTGATCTCTTTTTTTGTCCTCCTTGTCATAGGGATCCCCATCGGTGTCTGTATTGCGGCAGCGTCGGCGGTGACAGTACTACTTGTGCTACCCGCTGATATTGCCATATCGACGACGGCGCAAAAAATGGTATCGAGCCTAGACAGCTTTACGCTACTCGCCGTGCCCTTCTTTGTTCTGTCAGGTGTGCTGATGAATAATGGTGGGATTGCGTTAAGGCTCGTTAATTTTGCCAAGATGTTCAGTGGTCGGATTCCTGGGTCGCTAGCGCACACGAACATCGTAGGCAATATGATGTTCGGCTCTATCTCGGGATCGGCCATAGCCGCATCGACCGCGGTCGGCGGCGTGATGGTCCCCATGGGAGAGAAGGAGGGGTATAGCAAGTCATTTGCCGCGGCTGCCAACATCACCTCTGCCCCCACCGGTATGCTAATTCCTCCAACGACAGCCTTCATTCTTTATGCCTTGGTGAGCGGAGGCACGTCAATTGCGGCGCTCTTCGCCGGTGGGTTGGTGGCCGGTCTGTTATGGGGTTTCGGCTGCATGTTGGTCACCTATATCATTGCCAAGATGCGAGGTTATGGCATCAAAGATGCCGCGCAGTCCGAGACAGTCAGATCGGTTGTAGGGCAGGCGCTTCCCAGCCTTTTCATGATCTTTATCATAGTCGGCGGGATCGTATTTGGTGTGTTTACGGCCGTGGAAGCGTCTGCGGTATCAGTGCTGTATACCATGCTGTTGACCATGGTGATATATAGAACGATTGATCTTCGTTCTTTTGTCGGTTCCTTGGTCAAAGCCATTGAAACCACCGGCGTCATCATGTTCTTGCTGGCCGCCTCTTCGGCGATGTCCTTTGCCATGTCGATAACCGGTTTACCAGCAGAGATCAGTAGCATGGTACTGGGGGTCTCGGATAATCCTCTCATCGTGCTACTGGTGATCACGCTGATACTGCTGGTAATTGGCTGCTTCATGGATATCGGGCCGGCCATCTTGATCTTTACCCCTATCCTGCTGCCCATTGCTACGGCCATTGGCGTGGATCCCGTGCACTTTGGCATTGTGATGGTTTTCAATCTCTGCATCGGCACGATTACACCACCAGTAGGCACTGGACTGTTCATTGGTGCCAGCATTGCCAAGGCGAAGGTGGAAAGCCTTATTCTGCCCTTGCTGCCCTTCTATTTTGTCATTCTGGCAATACTCCTGCTCATCACTTATGTGCCAGCGGTGACGCTTTTTCTTCCCCGGGCGCTGGGTCTCTAGTGGCGACTGGTTGATTTATATAAAAGGTATTTAATATGAAAATATATAGCGTAAAAAATAGTCCCTTGCTGCGACAGGATGAGAGGGCTATGACAAGAGATAGCCTTGTTGCATTAATCAAGAAGGCGACGCATAACCTAGTCAATATTCAGGACGAAACGGGGGAGTATCTGCTCCACCTTGATGATGGGCGCGTCATCGATACCAAGGGCTGGGCCGGTTGGGAGTGGACCCATGGTATCGGTCTATACGGTATATATAAGTACTACGAACAGACTAACGACCAAGATGCCGTTGCGATCATCGACGATTGGTTTACAGCACGATTCGCAGAACGGCTAGCCACCAAGAATGTGAACACGGTCTGCCCCTTCCTGACACTTGCTTATCGTTATGAAGAGACTGGCAGGAAAGTGTGGCTTCCCTACTTGGAAGCCTGGGCAGACTGGGTGATGCACGATATGCCGCGCACGTCGAGAGGAGGGCTACAGCACCTAGTATACAATAGCGAAAATCACCAGCAACTATGGGATGATACGCTGATGATGAGCGTACTTCCCTTGGCCAAGATTGGCCTGCTCCTAGGAAAAGAGGAGTACGTAGAAGAGGCCAAGTATCAGTTCCTACTGCATATACAGTACCTGATGGATAGGCAGTCGGGTGCCTGGTTCCATGGTTGGACCTTTGAGGGAGCGCATAACTTTTCCAACGCACTCTGGGCGCGTGGAAATAGCTGGATCACCGTTGCCATTCCCGAATTTCTCGAACTCCTGGACTTACCTCAACACGACGCCTTGCGGCGCTATCTGCTGCAGGTGCTGAATGCCCAGGTAGAATTGCTTGCACGAACTCAGGCGGAGAGTGGCCTGTGGCATACCCTGCTTGATGACCCCACGTCTTATCTCGAGGCGTCTGCGACGGCAGGATTCGCTTATGGGATTCTCAAGGCTGTTCGTCTGCGTTATATCGACAGTGGCTATTATGGTGTGGCTGAGAAAGCCGTTGCAGCGGTGGTGGAAAACATCAATGCCGACGGTGAGCTACAGAAAGTCTCTTTCGGAACGGCAATGGGGGAGGATTTAGACTACTACAGAAATATACCGCTGACATCGATGCCTTATGGTCAGTCCATGGCGATCCTGTGTCTTGCTGAGTATATGCGAACTTATATCTGATATGCCGTGCTATCCAATCACAACGTCAATAACGATGAATTAATAGCTGGAGATTAACATGAACGCTCACTGGAATAAGAAAACTTCTTGCATGATGCTGGCCTCTCTCTTAGCAGTGATGGGGGGAGGATTGGCGCAAGCCGAGAGCCAGATCAATCTTAGGCTGGCGTATGCTCAGAACCCTCAGCCCGTCAAAGACGCCCTGGCCCATTTTGGCGAGCTGGTGGAGGAGAAGAGCGATGGCAGCATCACCGTCACCTTCTTCCCGGATAGCCAGCTGGGGGGCGAGGGCGAGCTGGTCGAGCTGCTGCAACGCGGTGCCATTGATATGACCAAGGTGTCGGGGGGGCTGATGGAGAGCTTCTCTCCCCTTTACCAGGTCTTCTCCATGCCCTACCTCTTTGATGACGAATCACATTTTCGTGAGGTGATGAATCACGACGAGATCATGGATGTGGTTTATCAATCGACCAGCGATCAAGGTTTCGTTGGGATCGGCTGGTACGATTCTGGCCAGCGGAATTTTTATACCAAGGAACAGCCCATTGTTTCTCCCTCTGACCTGGCAGGCAAGCGCATTAGGGTTATGCAGAGTCAGACCTCCATTGACACGATGCAGTTGTTGGGCGCCTCACCGGTGGTGATGTCTCAGGAAGAGGTCTATACATCTCTCCAGCAGGGTATATTGGACGGTGCGGAGAATAATGAGTTCGCCCTCACCGCCGCGCGCCACGGCGAAGTCGTAAGCTACTATTCGCTCGATGGTCATGCCCGTATACCCGATATCGTTCTTATTAATAATAATACCTTTAACAGTTTGTCAGACTCACAGCGTTCTGCGCTTATGTCTGCCATGGAGGAGTCTATTGCCCTGCAGAACAACTTGTGGGCGGAAGCCGTCGACGAAGCGCGTCGCCAAATTCAGGAAGACTTTGATGTTACCATTAATGAGGTGGATATTGCGCCTTTCCGCGAAGCGGTGATGCCAATGTATGAGGAACTCGAACAGTATCCAGAGCAGTATATTATTTACGAGAAAATAGATGCGCTTAGAGACTGATAGGTCTTTTCTGGTGTGGCCATTATTCAGTGGTCACACCACTTTGTACTATTTTTATTTTATAAGCAATTAGGGTTTTTATGAATATAGGGATAAGAGCACATGACTTGAAAAAGCAGCCACTAGCAGACTTGGTTGAAGATGTGGCTGAGCGAGGGCTAAGCTCTGTTCAGCTGGCACTAGGAAAATCCTTCGATTTTTTTACCGATACCGGATGCTTGAATCCTGGGGTGGCATTTTCAGTCGGTGATGCCTTTCGTCGGCGAGGCATACAAATTGCGGTGTTGGGCTGTTATGTGAATATTATTCATCCAGACCTCGATGCTAGAAAAAAGGCCTTGCAAGATTTCAAGATGCATTTGCGTTTTGCAAGAGACTTCGGGTGTGGTGTAGTGGGTACTGAAACGGGAAATGTAAATAGAGAAATAGCGTATACTGAGGATAACTTCCATGAAAAACCCTTCATGGAAGTCGTTAAGAGTGTCAGGGAGTTGGTGGATGAGGCGGAGAAGTTTGGAGTGGTTGTTGGGGTAGAGCCGGGTGTCAATCATCCAATTTACTCTCCAATGACCATGAGACGGCTTCTTGATGAAGTTGGGTCTAATAATCTCCAGGTGATTTTCGACCCCGTCAACCTGCTAACGCTTGGAAATTACACTAATCAGCATGATATTTTTGATCAGGCACTCGATTTGTGGGGCGACAGGATAGTAGCTGTCCACGCTAAAGATTTCTATGTGGCTGATGGTGCCTTTCACTACTCGCCGCCTGGTCAAGGTGTTATTGATTATCCATACTTGATGGGTAAGCTTAAGGAGCGCAAGCCGTATGTGAATATTATCCTCGACGAACTGGATCGGAACGATATCGAGGCCGCGAAGAATTTCTTGAACGATAATTGAAACTGATAACTCTGCCAGCCGGCCCATGCTCGGCGCTCTTCACGGCTATTAGTGATTTAACTACCGCCTTGCTGCTCAGGGCTGGGATGGGTAGCCTAAGAGTTCAAATTGCGGTAAATTCAGACCAGCTTTCCATTTTTTATGAAATAAGGGTTGGTTAATATGGCAGTGCCGCAGAAACCCGATAATGTCGCCGCCGTCATGAAGGTCTTCGCGATCCTCGAGGCGTTGGCTGAGCAGAGAGATATCGGCTTGTCCGAGCTATCGCAGCGTGCCTTTACATCGAAGAGTACCGCCTATCGCTTCTTGCAAACCATGAAGGAGCTAGGCTATGTCAGTCAGGAAGAAGAGTCCGAGCGATACGCGTTGACGCTTAAGCTGTTCGAGCTTGGCGCTTCGGCTCTGGAGAACGTGGATCTTATCCGTCTGGCCGATGCCCAGATGTCACGGCTTTCCGAAACGACCCATGAAGCCATTCACTTGGGGGCGCTGGATGAGGATTTCCAGCACATCATCTATCTCCATAAGTATGATTCGCAATTCAATCTATGTATGCAATCGCGGGTCGGTCGTCGCAACCCTGTGTACTCCACCGCCATGGGCAAGACCCTGCTGGCGTGGATGGAAGATGATAGAGCACGAGAGGTGCTGAAGAGGGTGAGTTTCGTGCCGCGTACCGAGCATACCCTTATCAGTGTTGAGGCGGTGATGGATGAGTTGCCGCGGGTTCGTCAACACGGTGTGGCGGAGGATCGCGAGGAAGCTGAGCTAGGGGTGCGTTGTCTGGCGGTGCCGATTTTTGATCGCTTTGGCAAGGCGGTGGCTGCTCTCAGCATGTCTTTCCCTGTGGTGCGATACGACGCAGAGAAGCGGGAAGAGTACGTGCGCTTGCTACACGAAGCAGGTGAGAAAGTCTCTCAAGGCCTAGGATTCCACGACTACTACTTCGAAAAAGTCTCTGAAACGTCGTGATGTATCGTCATCGTAAACGGCACGCAGGATACGGCATTAGCGTCGTATCCTGCGTGGTCCATAGACTCATGTTATTGATACCAGTAGCTTAGCGGGACAGCCATCCGCCATCTACCGCGAGGGTGTGACCGTTGACATAGTCCGATGCGCGCGAGGCAAGGAAGACCGTTGCACCGACGAGGTCTTCTGGACTGCCCCAGCGCCCCGCGGGAATGCGACCAAGGATTTCACGGCTGCGCTCGGGATCGTTGCGTAATGCCTCTGTATTATTGGTGGCCATGTAGCCCGGAGCGATGGCATTGACATTGATTCCCTTGGTGGCCCATTCGTTAGCCATTAGGCGCGTTAAACCCAGGACGCCACTCTTGGAAGCAGTGTAGGAGGGGACTCGGATACCGCCTTGGAACGAGAGCATTGAGGCGATGTTGATGATTTTCCCCTGGCGCCGTTTATCGACACAGGCTTGCCCAAAGCCCTGAGAGAGGAAGAACAGGCTTTTGAGGTTGACGTTGATGACATCGTCCCAGTCCTGCTCACTAAACTCGAAGGCATCGGCCCGGCGAATGAGCCCCGCGTTATTGATCAGGATGTCGGCACCGCCGAAGCGCTGCTCCGCTTGCGAGAGGATATCGTCTATCGGTGCCGTTGTGGCCAGGTCGGCATGTACAGACAGGAACGACCTTCCTAGTGCCTCGACACGTTGCTGAGTCTCCTTAGGTTCGCTGCGATTGACGGCCACGATATTGCAACCGGCCTCGGCTAGCCCCAACGCCATCCCCTGACCAAGGCCAGTGTTGCAGCCGGTCACAATGGCGGTCTTTCCACTCAAGTCGAAAAGCTTCGCACTCATGTTGCCCCCTCGTTCAGCGCAAATCAGCCATGGCGATATGATCCATATCTGAGAAGGTCTGATTCTCACCCAACATAGCCCAGATGAAAGTGTAGCTGCCCGTACCGACACCTGAGTGCAGCGACCAGCTCGGAGATAGCACAGCCTGGCGATTGCGTACCACCAGATGCCGTGTTTCATGGGGTTCTCCCATCATATGGAAAACGAGGCTGTCCTGGGCCATATCGAAGTAGAAATAAGCTTCCATGCGCCTGTCATGAATGTGGCAGGGCATAGTATTCCAGAGGCTTCCCTCCTCGAGACGTGTCATGCCCATCAGCAACTGGCAGGTGGGCAGGACATCGGGCACGAGATATTTGTATATGGTACGGCGATTGCTATTGGCCGCGTCGCCTAGAGTCTGAGGAGAGGCTTCTTCCAGCTTGACCTTGCGGGTTGGGTAGGCCTGATGGGCCGGAGCGCAGCATAGATAAAAGGTCGCTGGCTTAGCGGGATCGTCGCTCTCGAACCGGACATCACGGCTCTCCTTGCCGATATACAGCGCCTCATGAGTGCCGACCGCATAGCGAGTGCCATCTACCGTGATGCTACCCGGACCACCAATGTTGATGGTGCCTAGCTCGCGCCGCTCGAGAAAGTAGTCGGTGCCTGTCTGTTGGTTCAGCGACTTGGGAATCGTAATAGCCTTATCGACGGGTAGTGCCCCGCCGAGAATGATGCGGTCGAGATGGCTATAGACCAGCTTGAGCTGATCGGGGATGAAGAGCTTTTCGATCAGGAACTGATCTCGCAGTCCTTGGGTATCCAGCTGCTTGGCATGCTCGCTATGGATGGCTTGCCTGATTTCCATGTCTTCTCCAGAACCGTTGGTTTCTAAAAATCAAAACGTGGGTTCAAAAATATCATCTGCGCGTGGAGTCTTGCAAGCACACCTGTATAGGGCGCGCTGGTGCAAGTTAGGCATCATGGAACTAAGAGGCCCCGGCCACGTCCTGTGGCCGGGGCGATGGCTACGTCAGTCTGCTCCCGCAGTGGGGACAGCTCTCATGCGCGTCGCGGGTGACGGCCTTGCGTTGCTGAGGCGCCGGCTCGCGCTCGGGGTTGATGGCGACCAGGGTGCCGCGCTCCCAACGCAGGCCCATGTCCTTGAGCATGCGTGGGTCGCACTCCCTGAGTTGAGCGAATTGACGACGCTTGATCGCACGGCTGCTCAGGGCGTGAAACAGTTTTTTAATAGTCGATGAAATTGCCATTTCTCGGTCTCCTTACGGAGGCCGGGATGTGGCGCGAACAGGGGATGACCGATACAGCTGGGAGATCTCATGACCGCGACACATGCCGCGGCCATCGTTTCTCAGTATTGGATTGGCACGCGGCAACGGCAGGCTCGCATCGCATTATTGGCAATGCGATGTAGCTTGCTTGGGCGGTTGACGCGGACTTGCCAGCGCATGAGAAAACGGTCTCTGGATGGGATGAATGTCGCCCACCTTAAGGTGAGTGACGCTTTTTTTATAAACAATCGCTGATCAAGCGTCAAGCGGTTGAGAGAGAGCCGTTGAGCCCGGACCGTCAGCGATACCCCTTGGCCTGGAGCCTAAACAGCGTGGCGTAGCGGCCGTCGGCGGCCAGCAGCTGGTCGTGGGTGCCGCGCTCGATGATCTCGCCGCGGTCGATGACCAGGATCTGCTCGGCG
Organism: Franzmannia pantelleriensis; assembly: GCF_900102875.1. Lineage (GTDB taxonomy): Bacteria > Pseudomonadota > Gammaproteobacteria > Pseudomonadales > Halomonadaceae > Franzmannia > Franzmannia pantelleriensis. Next base: position 17,646 of record NZ_FNGH01000010.1, on the reverse strand, counting down.
CTGCGCACCGTGGAGAAGCGGTGCGAGATCAGGATGGTCATCTTGTCGCGCCCATGCTCGCGGAAGCGCGCGAAGATCTCCGCCTCGGCGGCGGCGTCCATCGCAGCAGTGGGTTCGTCGAGCACCAGGATATCGGCTTTTTCGCGCATATAGGCCCGCGACAGGGCGATCTTCTGCCACTGCCCGCCGGAGAGTTCCTGGCCGCCCTTGAACCAGCGACCCAACTGGGTCTGGTAGCCGCTGGTCATGCGTGCGATGAAGTCGTCGGCCATGCCGTGGCGGGCGGCCTCTTGCCAGCGGTCCTGGTCGTCGAAGGCGTGGGTATCACCGACGCCGAGGTTCTCGCCGACCTGCAGCTGGTAGCGCACGAAGTCCTGGAAGATCACGCCGATCCGCTCGCGCAGAGCCTCGGTCTGCCAGTCGCGCAGGTCGCTGCCGTCGAGCAGGATGCGACCCTGGGTGGGGTGATAGAGCCGCGTCAGCAGCTTGATCAGGGTGGTCTTGCCGGAGCCGTTCTCGCCCACCAGGGCAAGACTCTGGCCCGGCGCAAGGTGCAGGTCGATATCGTGCAGTACCGGCTCGCCGCCGGGATAGGCGAAACTGACACCCTCGAAGCGCAGACCGTCACCAGGATGCGTTCCTTGGGTGAGGGTGCCGCCGTCGTCCTCTACCGGCTGCTCCAGATACTCGTAGAGATTCGACAGGTAGAGGTTGTCCTCGTACATGCCGCTGATCGCGGTGAGGCTGGCCGAGAGTGCCGCCTGGCCCTGCTTGAAGACCATCAGGTACATGGTCATCTCGCCCAGTGTCAGGGTGCCGGCGATGGTCTCCACCACCACCCAGCCGTAGGCGGCGTAGAAGGTCAGGGTGCCGAGCAGGCCGAGCAGGAAACCCCAGGTCTCGCGGCGCAGGGTCAACAGGCGTTCCTCGCGGAACAGCCGGGTGAAGATATCGCGATAGCGCTGCAGGAACAGCCCTTCGAGGCCGAACAGCTTGACCTCCTTGATGCTGTCCTCTCGGGCCAGCACCGTCTCCAGGTACATCTGCATGCGGGTCTGGGGCGAGCGCCAGCGGAACAGCCGGAAGGCGTCGCCGGAGAACTTGGCCTCGGAGACGAACACCGGCAGGGCGCCGGCCACCAGCAGCAGAAGCGCCCAGGGCGAGAACTGCACCAGCAGCACGCCGAAACTGGCCAGCGAGATGGCGTTCTGCAGAAGGCCGAAGGTCTTGTTGACCAGCGCCAGGGGGCGGGTCGAGGCCTCGCGGCGGGCGCGGGTCAACTTGTCGTAGAGCTCGGAGTCCTCGAACTGGCTCAGCGACAGGCGTCCGGCTTTCTCGAGGATCATGACGTTGACCTTCTGGCCCAGCAGCGCCCGTAGCAGCGACTGCTGGGCGGCGAGGCCGCGCTGAGCCATGGCGATCAGCCCGATGATCAGCCCCTCCAGTGCCACCAGCCACAGCACCGGGGTGATCAGTACCAACAGCTCGGGATCGCTGGCCGCGCGGTGGGCCTCCATTGCGTCGACCACGCCGTCGACGATCAGCTGGCCCACCCAGGCCGCCACCGCCGGCAGCACCCCGGCGACCAGGGTGCATAGCATCAGCCCCAGGGTCATCCAGTGTGAGGTTTCCCACACCAGACCCAGGGCTCGGCGGCTGTAGCGGAACACGCCAAAGAAGCCGGCGAGCGGGTTGCGGCTAGCGCTATTCGATGAGGCTGAGGTCAAGACAAGCGATCCACGGCATTTGCCGCGAGTGTACCTTGTTCGAGGGGGCCCTGGCCTGTGCGAGAGGACGCGAGGGTCGCTTGCCTTGCCAGGCCGCGCTTACTCGTCGCTCTCGAAGGCCTTGAGGCCACCCTGGATATTGACCACCTGGGTGTAGCCCATGCGCTGCAGGGTGTCAGCGGCCAGCGCACCGCGGTTGCCGCCGGCGCAGTGGCAGACGATCGGCGCCTGCTTGTCGGGAGCGGCCTCGCCGATGCGCATCTCCAGCGTGCCGCGGCTGATGTTGAGCGCCTCGTCGATATGCCCCTGCTCGAACTCCTCCTTGTCGCGCACGTCCAGCACCAAAGCGCCGTCGCGGATCATCTGCTTGGCTTGTGCGGGGGAGACTTCCTTGATGCGCGCCTTGGCCTCGTTGGCCAGGCGCAGAAACGCCTCGGAATGATTGGCCATTGCATGACTCCTCTGATCGGATTGGGCTTGCCCTGCACGAGCAGGCTTGCTAAAACGAAAATCGATATCGATTTTCGTTAGTTGTCATCAGCGAGTCAACAACATGGAACATCATGATCTGCTATCGGGGTTGGTACGCCTGCACGTGTTGCACCACGCCGCCGAGCACGACATCTACGGCCAGTGGATGATCGACGAGCTGGCACGCCACGGCTATCGGCTCAGCCCCGGCACCCTCTATCCGATGCTGCATGCCATGGAGCGCAAGGGCTACCTGCAGTCACGCCAGGAGCAGCAGGGCAGCACGCGACGCAAGCTGTATCGCGCCACGCCCCTGGGCCTGGAGGGGCTGGCGGTCGCCAAACGTCAGCTCAAGGAGTTCAGCGCCGAGGCGGGTCAGGGGGAGATAACTGATAGCACGCACGCCCCACCACACACCGAGGAGTCAGGAGAATGACGGCAGTGACCTATCCTGCGGGACGCATCAAGGAAGTGTTCCAGGCCTTTCTGATGCTGGGGCTGACCTCCTTCGGAGGGCCGATTGCCCACCTGGGGTATTTCCGCAGCGAGTTCGTGGCCCGCCGCCAGTGGCTGTCGGAGAAGGATTACGCCGACCTGGTGGCGCTCTGCCAGTTTCTGCCCGGGCCGGCCAGTAGTCAGGTCGGCTTCGCGTTGGGCCTAATGCGCGCCGGCCCCTGGGGGGCGGCCATGGCGTGGCTGGCCTTTACCCTGCCGTCGGCCATCGTGCTGGTCCTGTTCGTTTTCGGCGCGGCGGTGATGGAGGGGCCGGTGGGAAGCGGCATCATCCATGGCCTCAAGGTCGCGGCGGTGGCCATCGTCGCCCATGCGGTGTGGGGCATGGCGCGTAACCTCTGCCCCGATCGACAGCGCGCGGCCATCGGCCTGGCGGCGGTGCTGATCGTGGTGATGGTCAGCGGCCCCTTGGGGCAGGTGGTGGCGATCGTTGCCGGGGGGCTGGCCGGTCTGGTGCTGTGCCGCGCCGCGGTGGAGCAAGCGGTCAGCGAGGTGCATTTCCCGGTCACCCGGCGCGCTGGTGGCATCGCGCTGGTGGCCTTTGCACTGCTGCTGGTTGGCTTGCCGCTGCTGGCCTGGGCCACGCCGTCGCAGGCCCTGGCGCTGCTCGATGCGTTCTACCGCGCCGGTGCGCTGGTATTCGGTGGCGGCCACGTGGTGCTGCCGCTGCTCGAGGCCGAAGTGGTGCAGTCTGGCTGGGTCACTCCGGACGAGTTCCTGGCCGGCTACGGAGCAGCGCAGGCGGTGCCGGGGCCACTTTTCACCTTCGCCGCCTACCTCGGCGCGGTGCTCGAGCCGGTGCCTAACGGCCTGATCGGCGCGACCCTGGCGCTGCTGGCGATCTTCGTGCCCGGCATGCTGCTGCTGGTGGCGGTGCTGCCGTTCTGGAACCGCTTTCGCCAGTGGGCCAGCGCCCAGTCGTTGATGCGGGGGGCCAATGCCGCGGTGGTCGGGATCCTCGGTGCCGCGCTCTATCAGCCGGTATGGACGAGCGCGATCATCGGTTCCTACGAGTTCGCCCTGGCGCTGAGCGGTTTCCTGCTGCTCACGGTGTGGAAACTGCCGGCCTGGGCGGCGGTGGCGGTGATGGCGCTGGGCGGCGTGCTGATCAGCCTGGTCGCCGGCCTGCCGGCGTGATACGTGGCACACCGGCGAGGTAAGCGATCACGGGTCGAGAAAGGCACTGCGGTGAAAGGCGGCAGCGGCCTCGACCTCGGCGACGCCAAATTCGCCGGGCGGTGGCGGAATGGCGCCGGCCAGTACCTCGAGCACGGCTTTGACCCCGTGTGACAGTGAGATCAGGTTGTAGCCACCTTCGAGGACGAACACCAACCGACCGTCGCAGTGCCGCTCGGCGAGCAGTTTGAGGCGGTGGGTCATGGCGGCAAAGCCGCCGTAGGAGACATTCAGCGCCAGGTCGTGGGCGTGGGGGTCGAAGCCTGCCGAGACCAGGATCAGGTCGGGCTGGAACCACTCGGCGGCCGGCTCGAGGATGCTGTCGAAGGCTTTCAGGTAGGCGGCATCGCCGGCGTTGGCCGGCATCGGGATATTGACCGTGGTGCCTTCGCCGAGGCCTCCACCAACCTCCTCGAGACTGCCGGAGCCGGGATAGAAGGGCGCGGCCCGGTGCAGATCGATGAACAGCACGTCGGGGTCGGCCCAGAAGATGTCCTGGGTACCGTTGCCGTGGTGGGCATCCCAGTCGACAATCATGATGCGTTGGCAGCCAAGCTCCGCCTTGGCGTGGGCGGCGGCCACGGCCACGTTGTTGAACAGACAGAAGCCGCGTGCACGCACTGGCTCGGCGTGGTGCCCCGGTGGGCGGACCAGGGCAAAGGCGCTGGGATTGCGCCCGGTAACCACGGTTTCCACCGCGGCGATGGCGGTACCGGCGGCCACCTCGGCGGCTTCGACGCTGCCCGGCGAGACGGCGGTGGTATCCACGTCCAGCCAGGCATACTGACCGCGCAGCTTGTAGACCTGCTCGAGATATGACGAGGTATGGACCCGGCCCAACTGTTCCCGGGTGGCGGCCGTGCCGTCGGCGAAGTCGATACCCTCGATAGGCGTCAGCGCCAGCAGTTGCTGGATGGCGGTCAGCCGGCCCGGGTGCTCCGGATATTTCCAGGGCACTCCGAGACCCGAGAGCAGCTGACGGATACGCTGATCCATGCGCCCAGGCAAGAAGGCAGCGTCGGGACTGGGTTCGTGGGCCAGCATGCGCGGGTCATAGAACACCATGACGGGGGTGACATCGGTCATTGGGCGGGCTCTAAATTACGGTCGATGGCTATGAGCATGGTCCGATGATCGCCGCCTTGCCATCTTTAGCGTGATTCAATGGTGCCTATACGCAACGCCCGCCACCCTAAGGTGGCGGGCGTTGCTGCGCTTGGCCCGGCGCCGGTGCGATCAGGCACGGGCCTTGGTGGGTTGGGGGTTGTCACGCCGCTCGGCAAGCCGCTCGACCTTGCGCTGCTTCTCATACAGGAAGCGCAACACCTCCTGGCGGTAGCGGTTGTAGGCCGGGTCGTCCGCCAGGGTGATGCGATTGCGCGGCCGCGGCAGGTCGATATCGAGCACTTCACCGATCCGCGCCGAGGGGCCGTTGGTCAGCATCACGATGCGGTCGGAGAGCAGCACCGCCTCGTCGACGTCGTGGGTGATCATGATCACGGTGTTGCCGAGCTCATCCTGGATGCGCATCACCTCCTCCTGGAGGTGGGCACGGGTCAGGGCGTCGAGTGCCCCAAAGGGCTCGTCGAGCAGCAGTACCTTGGGTTCCATGGCCAGCGCCCGGGCGATACCGACACGCTGCTTCATGCCGCCGGAGATCTCCGCCGGGCGCTTGTCCAGCGCATGGCTCATGCCGACCATCTCGAGGTTCTTGAGAATCCAGGCGTGGCGTTCGGCCTTGCTCTTGGTGCGCGCACAGGTCTTGTTGACCGCCAGCGCGACGTTCTCGTAGACGGTCAACCATGGCAGCAGCGAGTGGTTCTGGAACACCACGCTGCGATCGGGGCCCGGGGCGTTGACCTCTTTGCCGTCGAGGATCACTGCGCCAGAGGTCGACTCGGTCAACCCGGCGATGATATTGAGCAGGGTCGACTTGCCGCAGCCGGAGTGGCCGATGATCGAGATGTACTCGCCACGGGCGACGCTCAGGTCGATGCCCTTGAGTACGTTGCTCGCGCCGCCTTTGGTGTGAAAGGTCATGTCGACCTGTTCGATGCTGAGATAGCGATTGGTCATGGGGATCTCCTTAGCCCTTGGCGGTGCCGCGGGTGACGCGGTTGCCGATGTAGGCGACCATTCGATCGAGGAAGAAGCCGACGATGCCGACATAGATCAGCGCCAGCACGATGTCGCTGATCATCGAGGCGTTCCAGGCATCCCAGATGAAGAAGCCGATGCCCACCCCGCCGATCAGCATCTCGGCGGCGACGATGGCCAGCCACGACAGTCCCACGCCGATGCGCAGCCCGGAGAAGATATAGGGGGCAGCGGCGGGCAGCATGATGCGGGTGAAATACTCCGCGCCATTGAGGCGCAGCACCCGTGCCACGTTGCGGTAATCCTCGGGGATATTACGCACCCCAACCGAGGTGTTGATGATGATCGGCCAGATCGCGGTGATGAAGATCACGAAGATGGCGGACGGGGTGCTGTCCTGGAAGCCGGCCAGGGAGATCGGTAGCCAGGCCAGCGGCGGCACGGTGCGCAGCACCTGGAACACTGGGTCGAGGCCGCGCATGGCCCAGGTGGACTGGCCGACCAGCACGCCGAGGCTGATGCCGGCCACCACCGCCAGCAGGTAGCCGTAGGCGACCCGCTCGAGGCTGGCCAGGATCTGCCAGCCCATGCCCTTGTCGTTGCCGCCGTAGTCGTAGAACGGGTTGACGATCAGCTCCCAGGTATCGCTGATCACCTGGGAGGGAGGCGGCAGCGCTGCGCCGGGCGACGAGCAGAGGATCTCCCAGATTGCCCCAAGCACGGCAATGATGATCGCCGGTGGCAGGACATTATGGATCAAGGTGCCGCGAAGGCGGTGAAGATTGGGCGACCACCCCGGTAGTGGGCGACGGGGGCTGTCAGTGCTGGATGAAACGCTCATGGCGATTCTCCCGTGTCAGTGGGTCAGTGGTTGAGCGAGGTACATGGCTCAGGCCAGGCGCTTGATCTCGAGGCTGTCGAGGTAGGCCTGAGGATTCTCAGGGTCGAACGTCTTGCCATCGAACAGAGTCTCGACGCCACGCGATGTCGACTCGGGAATATCGCTTGATGCCACACCGAGGCGGTCGGCGGCCTGGCGCCATAGATCCTCGCGATTGACCTGCTCGATCAGGGCGGCGGTGTCGAGCTCCTGCGGCAGGTAGCCCCAGCGCTGGTTCTCGGTCAGGAACCACAGGTCGTGGCTCTTGAAGGGGTAGGATGCATGACGGTCCCAGTAGCGCATCATCTGCGGATGGTTCTCGATGACGCGCCCTGTTCCGTAGTCGAAATTGCCCTGAATGCGATCGATAAGGTCATCAAAGGGGGCATGAATCCAGCGACGACGCGAGCAGATCTGCGCCATCTCTTCATGGTTGGCCGGGTCCTCGCACCACATCTGGGCTTCCATGATCGCCATCAGCAGTGCCTGGGTGGCGTTGGGATTTTCCTCCACATAATCGCTGCGCATGGCGAAGGCTTTCTCCGGATGGTCGTTCCAAAGCTCACCGGTAGTATTGGCGGTATAGCCGATCCCCTGGTTGACCAGCTGATGGTTCCAGGGCTCGCAGACGCAGAAGGTATCCATGCTGCCAACGCGCATATTGGCGACCATCTGTGCAGGCGGAATCGTGATGGTCGATACGTCGCGATCGGGGTCGATACCGCCAGCCGCCATCCAGTAACGAATCCACATGTCGTGGGTGCCGCCAGGGAAGGTCATGGCAGCAGTGGCCTCGTCACCTCCGGCACGCTTCTCGGCCAGTGCCTGTCCGAACTCACGGGTATCGAGCTGCACCTCCAGGTCGGCGTAATCACTGCCTACCGAGATGCATTGGCCGTTGAGGTTGAGGCGTGCCAGGATGCTCATCGGCACCGGCTGGTTATTGGGCGTGACGGCTCCTGAACTGATCAGGTAGGGCATCGGCGTGAGGATGTGCGCACCGTCGATGCCGTTGCGCTGCGAGCCTAGCACCAGGTTGTCACGGGTCGTGCCCCAGGACGACTGCTTGAGCACCTCGACATCGGTCATGCCGTGCTTGGCGAAGAAGCCCTTTTCATCGGCGACGAATAGCGGGGCGGCATCGGTCAGGGCAATGAAGCCCAGTTTGGCCGCGGTGGTTTCCGGCTTGCCGTCGGCGAAAGCCCAGCTAACCGGCAGGCTGCTGAGCAGTGCAGCTCCACCCATCATGGTGGCGGAGTTCTTCAAAAAGCGACGACGCTGAGGGGAGTAGCCCTTGAATCTATTGTTGTTCATGCGATGGCTCCAAACAAAGAAACGGCGCCTGATTCAAGTCACTCCACTAGGTGGATGACTCTTATCAGACGCCGTTGTCCGGTATTGAAAACTGCCTGGGAGCTGAACCGTCGTTGACTCAGCGTACGCCAATACCGTTGCAGTTAGGGTGCCATTTTTCCGCCTAATAGTGCTGATGCTTTCGTTAACAAGGACTTGCGAAGAGAAGGTTTATCTGGTCAATGACCGGCACGGCGTTGTCTTGGTGCGTGGTGATAATGCAGCGCACCACTTGCGCCCTCATGCCTGACGCTTTTGCAGGATATCGGCCAGGTCGATGATGGTCTTGGCCATCTCGGCCATGCTCTTGCTCTGGTCCATGGAGGCCTTGCGCAGGAAACGATAGGCCTGGTCTTCACTCATCTGCTGGTGTTCCATGATCATGCCCTTGGCGCGCTCAATTAACTTACGCTCACGCAACAGTTCACGGGTGCTTTCCAGTTCGTCGCTGATGTGCTGGAGTCGCGCGTTCTGGGACTGCATCAGGTCGATCAGGCCGCGATTGAGCCGCGACTCGACCGCAGTGGCGGTCAACTGGCCTAGCTCGTGGGTGGCCTCCTGGGGAAATAGGTCGACCAGCTGTTCACAGGTAGAGCACTGCTCGACGGCATCGTGAAGCGAAGCATCCAGCTGTTGCTGGTCATGCATATCGCTGCGTGCCTGTTCGATCTTGCGGTGGCACAGCTGAGAAAGCTCAGCGGCCAACTGCGCCTCGACCTGCTGCATGGCGTCGAGCCGTGCGGTGGTGAGCTCGTACCAGGTTTCACCAAGGCTGCGATCCAGGCGCTGGCCAGTGCTCTCGGTACAGGCCTGTTCGCGTAGTTGCTGGATACCATCCTGGCGGCGCGGGGCATGCTGCTGTTGCCAGTGCTCGCGGGCAGCGTCGCTGGCAAACTCGCTGAAGGTATCGAAACAGCGCTGCTGAGCGTCGATCAGTTGAAGCAGCAGCTGGCGATGGGCGCTGTCGAATTCACCGGCGGTGAAGCCGATGGCGCCACAGGCGCGCTCCTGGCCGGCCAGCTCCTTGCCCTGCATGAAATGGAAAATGGCCACCAGCGAGCGGGTTACATCGGGGTCGTCGGCGGTATCGGCAGCATCGAAGACAACTGCCAGCAGCCCGCCGATCAGGCGATTATAGGTGCGGGTGGCAGCGTCGGCGCTGATCGATAGCGCCTCGATCTCCTCGCGCAGTGCGGGGAGGGCGTCGAGGGCGGCCCACACGCAGGCGATGCGCTTGAGCAGGCGGGCATTACTGGCGGCGTGCTGCGGCAAGTCATCGAGGCGTTCACGAATCGCCTGTTCGCGCTTGAGGCTGTCACTGATGCGCTCCAGGCGGCGTTCGCTGAAGCGCTGGGCGCCGGAGGTGAGATAGATGTTCGAGGCACCGCGCTCCTTTTGCAGCGCATGCACGAAGCGGCTGATATCGCCGACCAGTTCGCAGGTGGCGGCGAGCCGTTGGAGGCTGTCGATTTCGCTACGCTTGGCGGCCTGCAGTAGGCGGTATGCGGGATTCATGGGCTAGACCTCCTGGAAAAATACGCAGCAATACGGTGCCTGTTGTCACGCAAGCCGCCGCCCTTGCGGGCGGCGGCTTGCTGATGAACCGAGCCTGATGGCAGCGCGGGCTGCACTCAGCGCAGCGAGAGTGCCCCGGCACCGGTCTCCTCTCCCACGGCATCCTGATAGGCGGCGGCTTCTTCGGCTTCGGTCTCCGGTGAGAAGCGCACCAGCAGGGCGCATGAGGCCAGCACCAGCACGATCAGGCCGAGGTAGAACAGCCCCTGCTGGTAGGTGATGGCTTCCGAGCGGAACAGGAAGGCCGCGGCCACGGCGCCGACGTTGCCGCCGGCGCCAACGATACCGGCCACCGCGCCCAGCGCTTTCTTGTTGATGAACGGCACCACGCCGTAGGTCGCGCCTTCGGCCATCTGCACGAACAGGCTGAACACCAGCATGATGCCGATGGCGTAGGAGAGGACATGCATCTGAGAGAACGCCACCAGGGCGATGCCCTCGCATACCAGGGCGATGAACAGCCAGCGCACGCGGCCCTTGAGACCGCCATGCTTGGCGAACAGATCCGAGAAGATACCGCCCATGGTACGAGCGAACACATTCATCAGGCCGAACAGCCCGGCAATCAGGCCCGCGGTAGCCAGGGTCAGATCGAAGTGATCGAAGAAGTAGATGGCGGCAATGTTGTTGATGGTCAACTCGACGCCGAAGCAGATGGCGTAGACAACGAACAGTGCCCAGACGCGGATGTCCTTGGCGGCGGCCAGGAAGGTCTGGCCGGCACCGCTGTCGCCGTTGGCCTGGGGTAGCTCGCCGCGGGCGCGCAAGTCCTCGAAGTTGCCGTTGGGGGCATCCTGGGTAAAGCGGTAGTAGCAGATGCCGGTAATGAACAGCACCACGCCGGGCACCACCATGGCCAGCCGCCAGCCGAGGGTCTCGCTGACGCCGAGCATCAGAATGCCGGAGAAGATCAGCGGCATCAGGATTTGCGTGGTGCCTCCGCCCAGGTTGCCCCAGCCCGCCGACGTAGCGTTGGCGGTGCCGACCACGTTGGGGGCGAACATCATGGTGGTGTGGTACTGCGTAATCACGAAGGAGGCGCCGATCGCACCGATCGCCAGGCGGGCCAGCAGGAAGGTCTCGAAACTGTTGGCGAAGCCGATACCCATCACTGGAATCGAGCCGAGGATCAGCAACCCGGAGTAGGCCTTGCGCGGGCCGATGCGGTCGCACAGCACGCCGATCAGCAGGCGTACGATCACAGTGATGGCCACCGAGGCGATGATGGTATTGCCGATCTGGGTCTGGGTCAGGTTGAGGTCCTCGCGGACCACCGCCATCAGCGGTGCGATACCGAACCAGCCGAAGAAACAGATATGAAAGGCGAACCAGGAGAAGTGGAAGGCTCGCATCTGTGGGGTACTGACGTTCAACAGGCGAATCTTGTTGGCCTTGTTGCGAATATCCATGGGACTAACCTCGTCAAGTGACGGTCGAACTCACGATCAGGGCCTTCGCCGTTGAAGGTCAGGTCGACGCACTCGTACTCGGTTGAGCCTGGTCCACGTCAATAGCTGCAATAACTGCTAGCAAATATATTGCCGATATTGGTGTTTTTGTTTTTAATCAGTTGCTTGCGCTTGTTGTGGCAAATGGCATGTTGCGCTGCATGGTGCATGTTGGTGCACCTTTGACGTTGCTATGTCGGGCCAGGGTGCAGGGAGCGGGCGCCTGGCGCTGGAACCGCCCGCCTCGGCGTGGGGAAAATGGTACGCTTGATAGGGGCCTGGCTAGCGGGCCGTGGCAACGTTCAGCGTGAGACCTGGGTGGAAGGAGGCTGGATGGCCAAGAAGAAGGGTGATATACGCCGCCGCAATGTCGAGAAGATCCTGCTCGCCGCCGAGCAGGTCTTTGCCGAGAAGGGCTATGCGGGCGCCGCCATGGGTGACATCGCCCAGTTGGCCGATTTGCCCAAGTCGAATGTGCACTACTACTTCGCGACCAAGGAAGAGCTGTATCGCGAAGTGCTGTTAGGGCTGCTCGAGGTGTGGAAGCAGGATGCGCTGTGCTTTGAACTCTACGATGACCCCCGAATCGTACTGTCGAGCTATATTCGCGCCAAGATGCAGCACTCTCGCAACCGGGCCTATGGCTCCAAGGTCTGGGCGGCCGAGGTCATGCAGGGTGCGCCGATACTTCAGGAGCGTCTGCGCGACAACCTCTATGAGTGGGCCAAGCTCAAGGAAGCCAAGATTCGGGAATGGATCGAGGACGACCGGATCCTCCCGGTCGACCCTTCGCATCTGCTCTACATGATCTGGGCCTCGACCCAGCACTATGCGGATTTCGATCACCAGATAGCGTTACTCAACGACGACCGCCCGCTCGACGATATCCAATTCGAGCGGGCGGTGCAGTCGGTGACCTCGGTGATCCTGCGCGGGATCGGCCTGTCGGCCTAGGCCATTCAGCTTGCTTGGCGGAAGGGGTTGCGCGGGTCCTGATCCCAGCTCATGTAGGGCTTGCCGGTTTGTTGGGGCACCATGGTGATGCAGTCCTGAACCGGGCAGGTGATCTGGCACAGGTTGCAGCCCACGCACTCCTCTTCGATCACTTCGTAGCGCCGCGCACCGCTGGCGTCGATCAGCTTGGCGATCGACTGGTGCGAGGTATCCTCGCAGGCGATATAGCAGCGTCCGCACTCGATGCACTTGTCCTGATCGATATGCGCGATGGTCTTGAAGTTCATGTCGAGGTGCTTCCAGTCGGTGGTGTTGGCCACCGCCTTGCCCGAGAAGGCCTGGATCGTGTCGTAGCCCTGCGCGGCCATCCACCGTGACAGGCCATCCTTCATCTCCTCGACGATGCGAAAGCCATGCAGCATGGCGGCGGTGCACACCTGCACGCTGCCGGCGCCGAGCGCCACGAATTCCGCGGCATCGCGCCAATCCGAGATGCCGCCGATGCCGGAGATTGGCAGATCCTGGGTGGGGGTGTCGCGGGCGATCTCGGCGACCATGTTCAGGGCGATGGGCTTGACCGCACTGCCGCAGTAGCCCCCGTGGGTGCTCTGCTGCCCGACGGTGGGCTTGGCCACCATATTGTCGAGATCGATGCTGGTGATCGAGTTGATGGTGTTGATCAGCGATACCGCGTCGGCGCCACCGCGCAGGGCCGCCTGGGCGGCCACGCGGATGTCGGTGATGTTGGGGGTCAGCTTGACGATCACCGGTTTGGCGTAATACTGCTTGCACCAGCGCGCGACCTGCTCGATCAAGTCCGGGTTCTGGCCCACCGCCGCGCCCATGCCACGCTCCGGCATGCCGTGGGGGCAACCCAGGTTGAGCTCGATGCCATCGGCACCGGTGGCTTCCACCAGTGGCAGGATGTGCCGCCATGCCGCTTCCTCACAGGGCACCATGATCGATACGATCAAAGCGCGATCCGGCCAGTCGCGTTTTACCCGAGTGATCTCTTCGAGATTCACTTCCAGCGAGCGGTCGGTGATCAGCTCGATGTTATTGAAGCCCAACACCTCACGGTTGTTGCCGAAGTGTGCCGAGTAGCGCGACGAGACATTGACCGCGGGCGGGTCCTCACCCAGGGTTTTCCAGACTACGCCGCCCCAGCCTGCCCGATAGGCGCGCTCGACGTTATAGGCCTTGTCGGTGGGCGGTGCCGAGGCCAGCCAGAAGGGGTTGGGGGCCTTGATGCCGGCGAAGTCGACGGACAAGTCGACGCCATTGACGATGCTATCGTTGGAAGGGGTCATGCGGCCTCCTGCTTGGCCAAGAGATCCTGGTGGATGGCATGTGCGGCGAGCTTGCCGTGCTGCACGGCCTGGACGGTGAGGTCCTGGCCGGGGGCCACGCAGTCGCCGCCGGCATAGACCCGCGGCAGCGAGGTGCGGAATGCCTCGTCGACGTGGATGCGCTCACCGTCGCGGGCCAGTTCGCTGGCCGTGGCATCGCTGAGGCTGTCGTCATCGAAGCGCTGACCGATGGCCTTGAAGATGGCGTCGGCAGCTAGCTTAATGTGCTCGCCGGTGTCGGTCAGGCGTCCCTCCTCGTCCTGGGTTTTGGCAAAGCGAATGCCCGTCACGCGGCCTGACGCATCGAGCAACACCTCTTCGGGGCGCGCCCAGGTCAGCAACCGCACACCGTTGGCCTTGGCGATCTCCTGTTCATGTTGGGTGGCCGACATGGCCTCGATGCCACGGCGGTAGACCAGGGTTACCTCCTCGGCACCGAGGCGGGCCATCTGGGTGGCCATGTCGATGGCGGTGTTGCCTGCGCCGATCACCACGCAGCGCCGTGCCAGGGGGAGTTGGGTCAGATCCTCGGCCTGACGCAGGGTCTTGATATAGTCCACGGCTGGCGCCAGGCCTGGCGCATCTTCACCGGTCAATCCCAGTTGGCGACTGGCCCCCAGGCCGAGCCCCAGGAATACGCTGTCGTAGTCGGCATGCAATTGCCCCAGGTGGAGCTCATGGCCTAGTCGTTGGCCGTAGCGGATCTCGATGCCACCGATCTCGAGCAGGAACTCCACCTCTCGGCGAGCGAAGTCATCGGTCATCTTGTAGCGGGCGATGCCATATTCGTTGAGACCGCCGGGCTTGGCCTCGGCCTCGAAGATGGTCACGCGGTGACCCAGCATCGCCAGGCGATGGGCGCAGGCCAGGCCGGCGGGGCCGGCGCCGATCACTGCGATGTGGCGGCCGCTATCAGCGGCACGCTGGAACGGATGCCCGTCGAAGCGCATGTGGTCGGTGGCATAGCGCTGCAGCAGACCGATCAGCACCGGCTGACATTCGCTTTCGTGATTGCGCACGCAACGCTGCTCACAGAGGATCTCGGTAGGGCAGACCCGCGCGCAGCTGCCACCCAGGATGTTCTGCTCGAGGATGGTGTGCGCGGCGCCGTTGGTGTTGTGTTCGCTGATTTGGCGGATGAAGCGCGGGATATCGATATCCGACGGGCAGGCCTCGATACAGGGCGCGTCGTAGCAGTACAGGCAGCGCTGGCTCTCGGTCATCGCCTGGCGCGCATTGAGCGGTGGGTGGAGGTCATTGAAGTTGTCGGCCAGGCCGTGCGCGTCCAGCGCGCTGGCCTCGCCAACCCGGGGGAGATGGGTCAGATCACTCATCACGGTAGTGCCTCTTTGTTATTGGACGGCTGAGCGCCCCGTTGGCCGGGGCGCTGGCGGGGCCTGGTGGGCCCCGACGTCGAGGGTTAGCCGCGTGCCACGGCCTTGGGGGCGTGCCGTTCGGCACGCCGCTCGAGCAGCTCGAAAACGCCCGGATAGGCAGGGCGTTCGAGATAGCGGCCGGCACCGCGTTCGGCGTGAAGTTCGCCGTCGCGCCACACCCATTTGCCCTGGCTGACGGTGTGGCGCGGAATGCCGCGTACCGTCTTGCCCTCGAAGATGTTGAAGTCGACGTTCTGGTGGTGAGTCTTGGCCGAAATGGTGCGGCTGCCCTCGGGGTCCCACACCACCAGGTCGGCGTCGGCGCCGACCTGCACGGCGCCCTTGCGCGGATAGAGGTTGAAGATCCGCGCGGTATTGGTGGACGTCAGTGCCACGAATTCCTGTATCGACAGCTTGCCGCTGTTGACGCCCTCGTCCCAGAGGACCGCCATGCGATCCTCGACCCCGGCGGTGCCGTTGGGGATCTTGGTGAAGTCGTCCTTGCCGGCGGCCTTCTGCTCGGCACAGAAGCAGCAGTGGTCGGTGGCGGTGGTTTGCAAGTTACCCGATTGCAAGCCTTGCCAGAGGGCCTCCTGATGCCCTTTGGGCCGGAACGGTGGGCTCATCACGTGGGCCGCAGCGCGTCCCCAGTCGGTGTCGAGATAGACACTGTCGTCGAGCACCAGGTGGCCGGCCAGACACTCGCCGTAGACCGGGTGGCCCTGCTGGCGCGCGTAGGCGATTTCGTCGACGGCATCCTTGGTGGAAACGTGCACCAGATAGATCGGTGCCCCCAAGGTGCTGGCGATACGGATCGCGCGGCTGGCGGCCTCGCCCTCGACCTGGGGCGGACGCGACAGCGGATGCGCCTCGGGGCCGGTAAAGCCTTCGGCCAGCAGCTTCTGTTGCATGTGGTAGACGAGTTCGCCGTTCTCGGCATGCACGGTGGGGACTGCGCCGAGCTCCAGGCAGCGTGAAAAGCTCTCCACCAGGATGTCGTCGGTGGCCATGATGGCGCCCTTGTAGGCCATGAAGTGCTTGAAGCTATTGACGCCGTGCTCGCGCACCAGGGTGCCCATCTCCTCGCGGACGCTGTCGTCCCACCAGGTGATGGCGACGTGAAAGGCGAAGTCGGTGGCGGCCTTTTCGGCCCAGCCCTGCCAGGTCTCGAAGGCCTCCAGCAGCGATTGACCGGGCTGGGGAATGACGAAGTCGATGATCGAGGTAGTGCCCCCGGCCAGCGCCGCGGCGGTACCTGTGTAGAAATCCTCGCTGGCCACGGTGCCCATGAAGGGGAGCTGCATATGGGTGTGGGGGTCGATGCCGCCAGGCATGACGTACATGCCGTTGGCATCGATGATCTCGCAGCCGGAAGGCGCCGCGAGATCGTTGCCGATGGCGTGAATGGTGCCGCCCTCGCAGAGCACGTCGGCGCGGTAGGTATCGCTGTCGGTGACCACGGTGCCACCTCGAATCAGTAAGCTCATGCTGCGTCTCCTGGTAATCGGGGTCATTCGCCGTCGGTCAGGCGCGCGTAGGCGTCCGGGCGGCGGTCGCGGAAGAACTGCCAGTTGTTGCGCACTTCGCGGACCATCTCGAGGTCGATCTCATGGATCAGCAGTTCGTCCTCCTTGTCACTGGCCTGGGCTTCGATCTGGCCGCGCGGATTGACGATGTAGCTCGAACCGTAGAACTCGCCGATGTTCCAGGGCGCCTCTGTGCCGACGCGGTTGATGGCGGCGATAAAGCAGCCGTTGGCCGCGGCGGACGCGGGTTGTTCGAGTTCCCACAGGTACTGGGAGAGGCCGGCGACGGTGGCCGAGGGGTTGAAGATTACCTCGGCGCCGTTGAGCGCCAAGGCTCGCCAGCCTTCAGGGAAGTGGCGGTCGTAGCAGATGTAGACGCCGATCCTGCCGTAGGCGGTATCGAAGACCGGCCACTCCGATTTGCCGGGCTTGAAGTAGAACTTCTCCCAGAAGCCAGCAACCTGGGGGATATGGGTCTTGTGATACTTGCCGAGATAGCTGCCGTCGGCGTCGAAGACCGCTGCGGTGTTGTAGTAGACCCCCGTCACCGTCTCCTCGTAGACCGGCACGATCATCACCATGCGATGCTTGGCGGCAAGCTTCTGCATCATCTGGCAGGTCGGCCCCTCGGGGACCCGCTCGGCGGCGGCATACCACTTGGGGTCCTGGCTGGGGCAGAAGTAGGGCTGGTTGAAGACTTCCTGAAAGCACAGCACCTGTACGCCGGCATCGGCGGCCTGCTGAATCAACGGCAGGTGGGCGTCGTTCATGGCATCGCGAATGGCGTCTGGAGCCAGCTCGGTACTGGTGTTCAGCGCCATCTGGATCAGACCGATCTTCATCTTCTGCGGTTCTTCGTCACTTCATATGGATTTGGTGTGATCCAGCATTCGCCCCACGGGGCTTCCGATCAGGTAGATCATGGCGATGAAGTTGGCCTCGTTCCGGTAGCCGCGTGCGCGTGACCGGGCCGCCTGGAATAGACCGTTCATGCCTTCCAGGCGTGCGTTGGTTAGACCGGACATCCAGCGCCTTACCACCTGCTCGGCATGCCGCTCCAGCGTCGTCAGAGCCTTCGCCATCGGCTTGAGCAGTGCCTGACCGGTAACGGCCTCACGCATGACGTTGAGGTAATTCGTGATGCGCCACCGGGCGGCACGTGGCGTCGGCGCCTGCTGAATCCAGCGCAGCTTTTCTTTGA
>NZ_FNGH01000025.1 GCF_900102875.1 Franzmannia pantelleriensis | reverse complement strand
AAAGAAAAGCTGCGCTGGATTCAGCAGGCGCCGACGCCACGTGCCGCCCGGTGGCGCATCACGAATTACCTCAACGTCATGCGTGAGGCCGTTACCGGTCAGGCACTGCTCAAGCCGATGGCGAAGGCTCTGACGACGCTGGAGCGGCATGCCGAGCAGGTGGTAAGGCGCTGGATGTCCGGTCTAACCAACGCACGCCTGGAAGGCATGAACGGTCTATTCCAGGCGGCCCGGTCACGCGCACGCGGCTACCGGAACGAGGCCAACTTCATCGCCATGATCTACCTGATCGGAAGCCCCGTGGGGCGAATGCTGGATCACACCAAATCCATATGAAGTGACGAAGAACCCTTCTTCTCCGCCAACTCGGTGCAGAAGCCCAAGGTCTTCCCCAACACCGCCGAGGGCAAGGCGGCCGAGACCAACTTCAAGCTCGGCACTCAGCTGCCCTACATGTTCATCATCAATCGCCTGGCGCACTACATCAAAGTGCTGCAGCGCGAGCAGATCGGCTCATGGAAGGAACGCCAGGACCTCGAGCGCGAGCTCAACGCCTGGATTCGCCAGTATGTCGCCGACCAGGAGAACCCGCCAGCCGACGTGCGCAGCCGTCGGCCGCTGCGTGCCGCCTCGATCCAGGTCTCTGACGTCGAAGGCGAGCCGGGCTGGTACCAGGTGTCGCTGGCCGTGCGACCTCACTTCAAGTACATGGGCGCCAACTTCGAGCTGTCCCTGGTCGGGCGCCTCGATAAGGAATAAGGGAGCACCTCCGCCATGGTCGATCACAATGGCGGCGTGCTAGGGCGCCGACTGTTCGAGCGCCTGGCGGTGCCCGAGTCATCGGAGGTCGCGGCCAGCGAGCCGGATCTCAGCGAGACCGTGGAGTCGATCAAGCGGCACCTGGTGGATCTGCTCAACAGCCATCCGGGGCACAGCGAATGCGCCCCGGCGCTGGGGTTGCTCGATTTCAATGACGCCACCATTGGCGTGCTCGACCTGGAGCTCAGTATCCAGCGCGCGATCCGCCAATGCATCGAGCGCTTCGAGCCCCGGGTCAGCCGCGTCGAGGTCGAGTCAGTGCCCAACCACGGCGACCCCCTTCAGCTGCATTTCCAGGTGCATGCCACCCTGGCCGTGGGCCGGGAGAATGCCCATACCACCATCGACCTGCTGCTCAACAACAAGCGCTATCAGTGTCTTGATTGAAACTGAGCGCCGATGCCACCGAGGCTTGCATGCTCAATCGCTACTATCGGGACGAGCTCAATTTCCTGAAACGCCAGGGCCGGGAATTTGCCGAGGGCAATCCCGGCCTCAGCCGTTTCCTCTCAGAGCGCAGCACCGACCCCGACGTCGAGCGGCTGCTGGAGGGCTTCGCCTTTCTCACCGGGCGCATGCGCGAGAAGGTCGAGGATGAGTTTCCCGAACTGACCCACTCGCTGCTCGGCATGCTGTGGCCCAACTACCTGCGCCCGGTGCCGAGCATGACGGTGGTGCAGTTCACCCCGACCTGGCATGCCCTCAGCGCTCGCCAGCAGGTGCCGCGAGGTACCGCCCTGGCCAGCCGGCCGGTGGATGGCACGGCGTGCCGTTTTCGCACCTGCCACGAGGTGACGCTCTATCCGCTGGCACATGCCGGGGTCGAGGCACGCCACTCGCGGGAAGCCTCGGTGGTCGAGCTGGCGCTGGACGTGCACAGCGACCAGTCGCTGGATGCGCTGGGGGTCGACGATCTACGTCTGCACCTGGGTGGCGATGGCTACACGGCGCGCACCCTCTACCTGTGGCTGAGCCACTACCTGGCGCGTCTCGAACTCCAGGTAGGTGATCAGTTGGTGACACTGCCCAAGCGACTGCTGCAGCCGGTGGGCTTTTCCCGTGAGGATGCGCTGCTGCCCTATCCGCGCAACGCCTATCAGGGCTACCGCATCCTGCAGGAGTACCTGTGCTTCCCCGAGGCATTCCAGTTCTTCGACCTGGTTGGCTTGGGCGATTATCTGCCGACGCAGCATGCCGAGCGGGTCACGCTGAGGCTGGTGTTCTCGCGCACCTTGCCGGCGGACGCCAAGGTGCGTGACGAGCACCTGGCGCTCTACTGCTCGCCTGCCATCAACCTGTTTTCCCACGACGCCGATCCGGTCGATCTCAACGGCGAGCGCAGCGAATACCGTATTCATCCCAGCAGCCGCCATCCCGGCCACTACGAGGTATTCAGCGTCGATGCGGTGCACGGCTGGCTGGAGAGCGAGTCGGGCAAGGTGCGCGGCGAACCGCGCAACTACGTGCCGTTCGAGAGCTTCCAGCATCAGATCGAGCGCGACCGACAGCGCGAAGCGCTCTACTACCGGGTACGCGTACGCGACAGCCTACGTGGCGATGGCTTCGACCACGACATCGCCTTCGTGCGCGGCGATGAGCGCAGCTGCCTGGGATTGCGCGAGACCGTCTCGCTACGCCTGACCTGCAGCAATCGCGAGCTGCCCGAGCGGCTCACGGTGGGGGATATCTGCGTGCCCACCGAGGACAGTCCGGCCTATGCCGGCTTTCGCAACATCACCCGACCGACGCCGGCGCTGCGGCCAACCCTGGACGGCAGCCTGCTCTGGACCCTGATCTCCAATCTGTCGCTCAACTACCTGTCGCTGCTCGAGCGCGATGCGCTGTGCTCGGTGCTGCGCGCCTACGACTTCCGGGCACTGGTCGACCGTCAGGCCGAGCGCATTGCCCAGCAGCGCCTGGCGGGGATCGTGGCCATCGAGACCACCTCCATCGATCGTCTGGCGCGCGGCTTACCGGTGCGCGGCCTGCGCTCGGTGATGACCCTGGACCAGGAGGCGTTCGGCGACGAGGGCAGCCTGTATCTGTTTGGCAGCGTGCTGGCGCGATTCTTCTCGCTCTACGCCAGCATCAACTCCTTTCACGAGCTGCACGTCATCAATCGCCATAACCGCGAGCGCTACACATGGACCTTGCAGTCGGGACAACAGCCACTGATGTAGCGCTGGCGCCCCTGTTGAAGGGGGCCCGCCGCTACGACTTCTACCAGCTCGTCGAGCTGCTGCACCGCCACCACGAGGATGACCTCGAGGCTGGTGGGGGCGGTAGCGTGGCCGAACGGGTGCGCTACAAGGCCTCAGCATCGCTGGGCTTCCCCGGCAGCGACGTGCTGGCGCTGGCGCCGTCACCCTCGGGGCAGTACCAACTCGAGGTCAGCTTCTTCGGCCTGCAGGGCTCGCAGTCGCCGCTGCCCGGCTACTACCTCGAGTCGCTGGCCCATGACGCCGCCCACCACGAGGGCGTGGCCGGCGACTTTCTCGATTTCTTCAATCACCGCCTGCTGACGCTGGTGCACCGCAGCTGGCGCAAGTACCGCCACTACGTGCGCTACCAGGACGGTGCCAGCGACGGCTTCTCGGCGGCGGTATTCGCGCTGGTGGGGCTCGCCGACAGCGACCTGCGCGGCGAGACGCCGATCAACTGGAGCAAGATGCTGGCTTACGCCGGCCTGCTGGCCGGTCGCTCACGCTCCCCCGAGGTGGTCAGCAGCGTGGTGGGGCACTGCTTCGATCTCGACGACGTCGAGATCGAGGAGTGGGTGAAGCGCTGGGTCGAGATCCCCGACGATCAGCGCAGTCGCAGCGGGCTCTCGGGCATGGCCCTGGGTCAGGACATGGTGGCCGGTGAACGGGTCGCGGATATCGGCGGCAAGTTCGCGCTGTGCCTGCGCGGCCTTACGCTCGAGCGCTTTCGCGACTTCCTGCCTGATGGCCGCGAACATGCGGCGCTCAGGACGCTGGTCGACTTCGTGCTGCGCGAACCGCTGGCCTACGACCTCGAGCTCGAGCTGCTGGAGAGTGCGGTGCGGCCCATGCGGCTGGGCGAGGGCGGTAGCTGCCAGCTTGGCTGGACCACCTTCGTCAACCCCGAGTCCGGCGGTGCCGCGCGGCGCCGTCATGTGCGTATCCAGATGACAGGTTAATGCCCATGCACGCAACCCGACACTCGGCCATCACCCTGGTGGTCACCAACAGCGAACGCCTCGAGGGGCGCTCGACCAGTAGCCACGTATTCCATGAAACGGGCGGCACCCTGGGCAGCGGCGGCAGCGATGACTGGCTGCTGCAGGATCATGCGGGTCGCATCCAGCCGGGGCATGCCGAGCTGCAGCGTCAGGATGGGCGGTTCTGCCTGATCGACCGCTGCGGCCAGACCTACGTCAACCACGCCACCCTGCCGATGGGGCGTGATCGCCGGGTGGCACTGCGCGACGGCGACGAGCTGCTGGTCGGCGAATACCGACTGCGAGTCCATCTTGGCGACCGCCAGGCGGCCCAGCCGGGAGCCCAGCCGCTCGCCTCGCTGGTCACCGAGGAGCAGGAGGCGCTGGACGGCAGCGGATCGCCGCTCAAGCAGGCCGCACCGGCGCGCCATGACGACCCGCTCGAGGCGTTGGGGGAGTCGACCCCGGGCGCGCGTCAGCGCGACCCGCTGAGTGCACTGGCCGATCCGGCCAGCGATGAAGAGACGGTGATCGACGTGCTGGACAGCGCTTGGGACGAGACCCAAGCCGCCAGCGACAAGGCGTATGACCTACACGACCGGCGTCAGGCGGCGATGCGCATGCCGGCCATCAAACAACGCGAGGAGAAGGGCATGGACAGGAGTACGCAAATGGATGAACGGCTGCTGGACGATCTGGAACGCTCGGTGGGCGAACAGCTCGAGGACCGCTGGCAGGAACCTGCCCCCTCGGCGGCAGGCCACGTTGGCGCTGATCCGTTGCTGCGCGCCATGGGGGCTGAGCTGCGTTTTCGAGACAGCGCCGAGCAGCAGGCCTTCCTCCAGGAAGCCGGCAATACCCTGCGCGCCGCCATCGAGGGGCTGCAGGCACTGCACCAGGCCCAGGACGACAGTCGCTACCCGCTGCGCGACCGGCGTCTGCAACCCATCGAGGACAACCCGCTGCGCCTCGGACAGCCCTACCGCGAGACCGTCTCCACCCTGTTTGCCGCCGAGCGTAGCCCGGTGCACCTCTCGGCCCCGGCGGCGGTGGCCGAGTGCCTGGCCCACCAGGGCCAGCACCAGGCGGCGGTGGAGGATGCCATCGGCGAAGCGCTGCAGGCGATTCTCTCGGCCTTCGCTCCCGAGGCGCTGCTCAAGCGCTTCCACGCCTATCGCGGCGCCGGTAACCGGGTCGAGGACGAAGGTGGCTGGGCCTGGGAGATGTACCGCCACTACTTCCAGGAGCTCAACTCGGGCCGCCAGCAGGGCTTCGAGAAGCTGTTCTGGGAAGTCTTCGAGCAGGCCTACGACCAGTCAGTGCGGCGCCAGCAGCGGGAGGGGGTATGACGCGGCTTACCTCACGCTACGCCGGCTGGTGCTGCGTGGTACTGATCGGCCTGCTGCTCAGCGGCTGCGCCTCGACCCGTGAAGCCGGCAGCAAGACCTGGCAGGTGCTGCGCGATCCGTCGATACCGGTGGGCTACCCCGAGGACCGCCCGACGCGGGTCGACCTGGCGATGATCGCCGAGCCCGACGTCAATCCCAACGTCGACGGCCAGGGCACGCCGCTGCGCTTCCAGATCCTGCAGCTCAAGGACGACTCGATGCTGATGGCCGCCGATCTCGGCCAGCTGCGCGATGACTTGGAAGAGGCGCTGGGCACCAACTACCTGACCCATGACGACTTCACCCTGCTGCCCGAGCAGTGGAAGTTCTACGAACCGTTCGAAGTCGACGAAGAGACGCGCTATATCGGCCTCATCGCCTTCTACGCCAATCCCCAGGAGGCGGAGTGGAAGAAGGTGGTCAAGGTGCAGTCGCGGGGCCAGCACTACCACCTGCTGGTGCATCTGCGCGCCCTGGAAGCCGAGCTAAGGAAGGAAGACTGATGGCCAGCCGCAACCGAGTGGTCTGGAGTGAGGGGCTGTTCATCAAGCCGCAGCACTTCCAGCAGCAGCAGCGCAGCCTCGAGGGGCTGATCGACATGCGCCTGCGTGGGGTCAGCCATGCGCTCTACGGCTTTCTGACGCTGGCGCTCAACGCCGAGTTTCTCAGCTTCGGGCGCATCGCCATCAGCCGTGCCAGCGGCGTCATGCCGGACGGCACCGCCTTCCAGCTGCCGGATGATGACATCGAGCCGACGCCGCTGGAGATCGACGACGCCTCGATCACCAATCAGGTGGTCTACCTGGGCCTGCCGCTGGCCACCGATGCGGTGGGTGAGGTGCATTGGCCGGATGATGCGCTGCCGGCGCGCTACCGCGCCTCGAGCCGCCAGGTGCGTGACCTGCACTCCCGCGACGGCGACCACGCCGATCTCGAGCTGGCGCGGGTGGCGCCGCGGCTGCTGCTCGAGCGCGACGACCGCAGCGCCTACGCCTGCCTGGCCGTGGCACGCATCGTCGAGCGCCGCGCCGATGGCAGCCTGGTGCTCGATGAGACGTTTCTGCCCACGCTACTCAACGTCCAGGCCGCCAACGGCCTGCAGCGCTTCGTCGGCGAGATGGCCGGGCTGATGCGCGAGCGGGCGCGCAACATCGCCCAGCGTCTGGCCACGCCGCATCAGACCGGGGTCGCCGACGTCTCCGATTTCATGCTGCTGCAGCTGCTCAATCGCGCCCAGCCGCGCTTCCAGCACCTGGCGCGGCTCGGTCAGCTGCACCCCGAGCGGCTCTACGACACCATGCTCGAGACCGCCAGTGAACTGATCACCTTTACCGATGAGTCGCGGCTGCCGCCGGAGTTTCCCGCCTACGACCACGACCACCCGGAGCGCGCCTTCCGGCCGCTGATGCAGAGCCTGCGCCAGTCGCTGTCGACGGTGCTCGAGCCCCGCGCGCTGGCTATTCAGCTGCAGTCGCGGCGCTACGGGCTACTGGTGGCGCCGCTCTCGGATCCGAGCCTGCTCGACGCCGCCGACTTCATCCTCGCGGTGCGTGCCGACATGCCCCACGAACGGCTGCGCAAGCTGTTCCTGCAGCAGACCAAGGTCGCCAGCGTCGAACGCATTCGCGATCTCATCAGCCTGCAGCTGCCGGGGGTGCCGCTGACACCGCTGCCGGTGGCGCCGCGTGAGCTGCCGTATCACGCCGGCTACAGCTACTTCCAGCTCGACCGCCAGAGCCAGGCCTGGCAGATGCTTGACGGGGCCAGCGGCTTCGCCTTCCACGTGGCAGGCGACTTCCCTGGATTGGAAATGCAGTTCTGGGCGATCAGGAGCTAAGCATGCAAGAACTCACAATGACCGGCGGCAGTGGTGCGCAGGACCGCTATAGCCCGGTGCGACACGAAGACCGCATCGATAACAAGGGACTCGACCAGCTGATCCACAGCCATGCCGAGCATCTCGATGGCGACGAAGACTACTGGTTCCGGCTACGCGGCCACAGCCTCAACCCGCTGGTGGATGCGGCGAGTTCACTGCTGGGCATGGTAGTGCGGGTGCGCCAGCTCGACAGCATGGAGGATATCGAGCGGCTCTACCGCCAGGTGGTCGACGAGATCGCCGCGATCGAGGTCGAGCTCACCGAGCAGGGCTACGACCGTCCGACCCTGCTGGCCTACCGCTACGTGCTCTGCTCGTTCATCGACGAAGCGGTGATGGGCACCGACTGGGGGCAGCAGAGTGCCTGGGCGGAACACTCGCTGCTGACCCGCTTCCACAACGAAACCTGGGGTGGCGAGAAGGTCTTCTCGATCCTCGCCCGCCTGCAGCAGGAGCCGCAGCGCTACCGCGACATGCTGGCCTTTATCTACCTCTGCCTATGCCTCGGCTTCGAGGGCCGCTATCGGGTCATGACCCAGGGGCGTGAGGAGTACGAACAGGTGGTGCGTGCCCTGGGCGACCAGCTGGCGGCCCTCGGCGAGGCCCCGGACGACATGCTTACCCGGCCGCTCGACAACGTGGTGCGCGGTCGACGCCGCGGCGGCCGTGGCCTGCCGGTGTGGGCGATCTTCGCACTATTCGGTGTGGCCATGGTGGGCGTCTATCTGGGGCTCGCCTGGTCGCTCGACCAGCAGGCCGACCAGGTCGGCGCCTTGCTCGATCAGATTCATCGTTAGGAGACGACATGCTCAGGGTAGCGCTACCGGCACTCATTGGCCGACTCAATGCCATCGCACGCCAGGGACTGGAGCAGGCCGCGGTGCTGTGCGCCGAACAGCAGGCACCGGAGGTCAGCGTCGGGCATCTGCTGCGCGCGCTGATCGACCAGCCGCTGTGCGACCTACGCAGCCTGCTCGATACCCTCGAGATCGACAGCGACGAGCTGCGCGCGCGGCTGGCCGAGGAAACTCGCCCGGCCCAGGATCTCGAGGTCACCACGCCGAGCTTCTCGCCGCTGCTGGTCGAACTGTTGCAGGACGCCTGGCTGCTGGCCACCACCGAGTATGGCCACCAGACGCTGCGCAGTGGGGTGATCTTCACCGCCCTGCTGCACAACGCCTCGCGCTACCTGGGGCCGCACAGCGTCGCGCTGCTCGCCGGCATCAATCGCGAGAGCCTGCGCGCCAACCTCGAACGCCTCAGCGCCGACTCCGCCGAGGCCCCGCGAGGCGATGAACCGGCCACGGCGCGCCGTGACGGCGCGACCAGTGGCGCCGATAGCGCCCTGGCGCGCTTCGCCACCTCGCTCACCGAGCAGGCCCGGCGCGGTGAGCTCGACCCGGTGCTGGGCCGCGACCCCGAGATCGACCAGATGCTCGATATTCTCGGCCGGCGGCGCAAGAACAACCCCATCGTGATCGGCGATGCCGGGGTCGGCAAGAGCGCCGTGGTCGAGGGGCTGGCGGCACGTATCGTGGCCGGCGAGGTGCCCGCGGCGCTGGCCGATGTCGAGCTGATGACCCTCGACCTGGGAGCGCTGCAGGCCGGTGCCGCGGTCAAGGGCGAGTTCGAGAAGCGTCTCAAGGCGGTGATCGACGAGGTCAAGAATGCCGCCAAGCCGACCCTGCTGTTCATCGACGAGGCGCACACCCTGATCGGCGCCGGCAACCAGGAGGGCGGCGGCGACGCCGCCAACCTGCTCAAGCCGGCGCTGGCGCGGGGCGAGCTGCGCACCATCGCTGCCACCACCTGGCGCGAGTACAAGAAGTATTTCGAAAAGGACCCGGCGCTGTCGCGGCGCTTTCAGCCGGTGGCGCTGGCCGAGCCCAGCGTCGAGCAGGCGCTGGTGATCCTGCGCGGCCTGCGCGACGTCTATGAGCGTGCCCACGGCGTGTTGATCGGCGACAGCGGCCTGCGCGCCGCCGCCGCCCTCTCGGCGCGCTATCTGGCGGGTCGCCAGCTGCCGGACAAGGCCATCGACGTGCTCGATACCGCCTGTGCGCGGCTCTCACAGGCGCTGGAGACCCCGCCGCGACGCCTCAGCCACCTCAAGAGCGAGCATCTGGCCACGCTGCGCGAGCGCGACCAGCTCGAGCGCGAGGCACTGCTTGGTCGTACCCCCGACGCCGAGCAGCGCGACGAGCTGGCCGCACGCCTGGGGCGCCTGGACGATGAATTGGCCAGCCTCGAGGCGGCCTGGCAGCAGCAGCGCGAGTGCGTCGACGCCATCGTCGCCCTGCATCGCCGGCTCCTCGATGGTGAGCAAGAAGGGGACGTGAATGAGGTCCAGGACGAGATCGACCCCCACGCCGCCCTGGCTGAGCATGAGGCGCGCCTCGCCGAGTTGCAGCAGGCCTTTGCGCTGGTCAACGCCAGCGTCGAGGAGGCGCAGATCGCCCAGGTCATCGGCGACTGGACCGGGGTACCGGTGGAGCGCATGACCAGCGACGAGCTGACCCGCCTGACCGAGCTGCCCAGCCACCTGGGGCGCCTGGTGCAAGGCCAGGAGATCGCCATCGAGCGCGTCCATCGCCACCTGCTCACGGCGCGCGCCGACCTGCGCCGGCCCGGCCGGCCGCTCGGCGCCTTCCTGCTGGTCGGTCCCAGCGGCGTGGGCAAGACCGAAACCGTGGTGCAGATCGCCGAGCACCTCTACGGCGGCCGTCAGTTCCTGACTACCATCAACATGTCCGAGTACCAGGAGAAGCACACCGTATCGCGGCTGATCGGCTCGCCGCCGGGCTACGTGGGCTTCGGCGAGGGCGGCCTGCTGACCGAAGCAATCCGCCAGCGCCCCTACTCGGTGGTGCTGCTCGACGAGGTCGAGAAGGCGCACCCCGACGTGCTCAACCTGTTCTACCAGGCCTTCGACAAGGGCGAGCTGGCCGACGGTGAGGGGCGCCTGATCGACTGCAAGAACGTGGTGTTCTTCCTCACCTCCAACCTCGGCTATGAGGCCATCGTCGCCCACGGCGATGACCGCGAGGCGCTGGATGAGGCGCTCTATCCGGTGCTGGCCGACTTCTTCAAGCCGGCGCTGCTGGCGCGCATGGAGGTGGTGCCCTACCTGCCGCTCTCCGGGGCGACCCTGCAGGCCATCGTCGCCGCCAAGCTCGAGACCCTGGCGCAGCGCATCGGCGCCCGCCATCGCCACGCCGAGGTGGTCCTCGACGACGCCCTGCGCGACGCCATCTGCGCCCGCGCTACCCGCAGCGAGAACGGGGCGCGCATGCTCGAGTCGGTGATCGACGGCGAGCTGCTGCCGCCGCTCTCCCAGGCGCTGCTCGAGCGCATGGCGCGGCGTGAGGCGGTAACCCGGGTTGCCCTGGGCGTGGACGCCGATAGCGGCACCTTTACCGCAGAGGTGGCGTAAGCCCATGGGCGTCGAGGCCATCGATCAGCACACGCCGCAGTTGGGGCCGGAGGGCATAGGCCTGGCCGCCATGCCCACGGCACTGGCTCTGGTCGAATGTGCCAGTCCAGCGGCGCTGCGCGAGTGCGGTAGCCGGCTGCTGCGCGACAGCCTGGGGCTGGCCTGGGTCGAGTGCCTGTTCGTCGAGGGCAGTGGGCGCTGGCTGGGGCGCGATCACGGCGAGGGGCGCCTCGACTGCGACGACTTCCGCCACCCCTATGCCCACGCCATCCGCCGCGGTGCGCCGCTGACGCTGGGCGTGGCCGAGGCACGCACGCGCCTCGACCACCCCGATTTTCAGGCCCAGGTGGCGGCGTTGCCGGGAGGCCTGCGGCTGCAGATTCGCCCGCTACGCGCACTGGATGGTCAGCGTGAGTGGTTGGGCGCGCTGGCGTTGGCCGCTGACGACGAGGCCGTCGAGCGCTTGGCCGATGATGCCGGCTTTGCCGCCTTCGAAGCGCTGCTGTGCCGCCTCTGGGCGCGGCTGGCGCGCAGCCAGGGCGAGCGCCAGCGTTCGGCGGCACTGCGCGAATCGCTGGCCAAGCTCAACGACGGTGCACGGCGCCAGAAGCTGGCCGAGCGGTTGGCCGAAGCGCTGCTCGGCGACTCGGCGGCCATGCAGCGCCTGCGCAGCCAGGTGATCCGCGCCGCCGAGACCAACCTGGCGGTGCTGCTGCAGGGCCAGACCGGCACCGGCAAGGACTGCGTGGCGCGGGCCATTCATCGCTTCTCGGCGCGGGCCGAGGGGCCGTTCATGGCCATCAACTGCGCGGCGATTCCCGAGGCGCTGCTGGAGTCGGAGCTGTTCGGCCACGCCAAGGGCGCCTTCTCCGGCGCCGATCAGGCCCGCGAGGGGCTGATCGGGCAGGCCGACGGCGGCACCCTGTTTCTCGATGAGATCGGCGATATGCCGCTGGCGCTGCAGGCCAAGCTGCTGCGCGTACTGGAGAGCGGTCGCTACCGGCCACTGGGGGCCAGCGACGAACGCTGCGCCGACCTGCGGCTGGTGGCCGCCACCCACCAGCCGCTGCGCGAGCGAATCCGCGACCAGCGCTTCCGTGCCGACCTCTACTACCGCCTGGGCCAGTTCCCGCTCAGCCTGCCGCCGCTCGGCGAGCGACGCGAGGATATCGCCACCCTGGCCCAGGCCTTCGTCGCCGACTTCTGCACTCGCGAAGGGCGCGACGAGGTCGGCATCACCCCCGCGGCACTGCGCCAGCTGCGCCAGCGCGACTACCCGGGAAACGTGCGCGAGTTGAAGAACCTGGTGGATTACGCCTGCGCCATGTCACCTCCGGGGGCCGACCTCGACGCGGCGGCGCTACCCGCCGAAGCCAGCGAGACCCGTGAGCCGGCCGCCGAGGCACCGCTCGCCGCGCCGTCGGTGGCCGTCGACGATCTGCGCCAGGCGCTGCGTGACTTCGAGGCCGAGCTGATTCGTCAGCGGCTGCGCTATTTCGACGGCAATCGTGCCCTGGCCGCCGAGAGCCTCGGCGTGCCCAAGCGAACCCTGGCACACAAGTGCCGACTGCTGGAAGTGGATGCCCCATGAATGTGATGCGAGTGATTTGGCCGAGCGGCCCTGCCGCGCTGCTGGGGCTGTTGATCGCGCTGAGCCAACCGGCCCTTGGCGACACCCTCGAGGCGGCGCGTGAGTGTGCCGCCGAGCCCTCGCGGCTCGAGCGGCTGGGCTGCTACGACGCCCTGTTTCAGGACCTGGACGAGGAGGCGGATGACGTCGGCCTGCCGCCGCTATGGCACGCCATCGAGCGCCTCGAAGCGGGCCGCGGCGCGGACGATTTTTCGCTGCGCGTCGACGCGCGCAACGGCGAGGTGCTGCTCAGCGCCCCGGCACGTGGCACGACGCCGCCACGGCCGCTGCTGGTGATCGCCTGCGAGAAGTCGATCACCCGCTTCCAGCTGCATCTGCCGGAGGCGCTTGGCGTACCGCGGGCCGAGCTGGTGCTGAATGCCAGCGGTCGCGCGCTGAACCAGGCCTGGCGGGTGCGCGACGGCGGCCATGTGCTCAGCGGTGGTCGCGGCCTGCCGGCGATCGAGACCCTGCGCCAGCTGCTGGACGCCGACGAGCTGCTATTGGCCAGCGAGGTCGCCGCCCTCGACGGGCTGCGTTTCGATATCGGCGAGCTGCGCCAGCGGATCCAGCCGCTGCGCGACAGCTGCCGTTGGTGAGGGGGCCTATGCGTATCACGTCGGATACTCAGCTTGCCGCACTGCTCGCCCCGCTAGGCGAGTCGCGGATTGGCGCCGAGGTCGAGGAGAGCGCGGACTACCTGTGGCTCGACGAGGAGATGATGAAGGTCGGCTCGCTGCAGCACGGCGAGGTCGACTGGGAGGGCGCCGAGACCCGTGGGGTGCGCCTGCTCAGCCAGGCGGGCAAGGACCTGCGAGTGCTCGGACATCTGCTGCACTGCCTGCAGCGCGACGGTGACGCAGTGCGCTTCGCGCTGTCGCTGCGGCTGCTGGCCGGCAGCCTCGAGCAGTGGTGGGAGGAGGCCTACCCCTATGCCGGGCCGCGCGGCGCCAAGCGTCGCCCGCGGCTGTTCCAGCAGTTTGTCCAGCGTGCGGTGAAGCTCGCCGCCGCGCTCGATTTCGGCAGCGCCGAGGATGAACACCAGGCCTGCCAGCAGGCCCTCGAGGGGCTGCGCGAGGCGGCCAACGCCCATCAACTGCCTGACGATGCCCTGGCCGAGCTGGCGCGCCAGCTGCATGACCTCAGGCCCACCCGGGAAGCGCCGCCCCCTGCGGCGGCCAACAAGGGATCGGAGTCCAGCGCGCAGGGGGCGAGCGCGTCCTCAGCGAGTAGCGCCACCAAGCTCCCCGAGCTGCGCCTGGAAGCAGGCAACGAGCGCGCCAATCGCCAGGTGTTGCTCAAGCTGGCCGATTTTCTCAACGAGCAGTCGCCGGGTGAGGCGCTCGGCTATCGCCTGCGCCGCCACGCTATCTGGTCGTCGATCCAGGCGCTACCGGCGTCGCGAGAGGGCGGGCGCACCGAGCTGGCGCCGGTCTCCGCCGACCGTATTGCCGACTACCGCGAGGCGCTGGCCCGCGGCGGCGATGGCGAGCTGTGGCGGCGCATCGAGAACAGTCTGGCGGTCAGCCCTTACTGGCTGGAGGGGCACCGGCTCAGCGCACAGCTGGCCGAGCGGCTCGGTCACACGCGTTGTGCCGCGGCGATCCGCGACGAGGCGGCGCGCTTTCTCGAGCGGCTGCCGGGCATCGAGGCGCTGAGCTTCAACGACGCCAGCCCGTTCGTCGACGACGAGACGCTGCGCTGGTTGCACAGCGCCCCCGGTGCCGCCGGTGAGGCGCGTGGTGGCGGCGACGCGGAGCCGTGGCAGGTGGCCCTCGATGCCGCCCGCGAGATGCTCGACAGCGACGGCTTGGCGCCGGCGCTGGGCATGCTCGACCAGGGTCTGGCGGCGGCACGCTCGCCCCGCGACAGCGCCTACTGGCGGCTGGCCAGCGCCGACCTGCTGGCGGCGGCCGGCCTCGAGAGCCTGGCCCAGCAGCACTACCAGGCCCTGCACGACGCAGTGGCCGAACTCGAATTGGAGCAGTGGGAGCCGGCGCTGGTCGCACGGCTCCGGGCATCGCTCAAGGGCTGATGCCGAGCAACAGGCGCCGCGCGCGCAGGAGCACGACCATGCATAACACAACGTATGACAGGGACGAGGGATAAGGCTCATGTGGAGAGGAATCAAGTCGGCGCTGGGCCGCTTCGTGCCTGGCGCCTCACGCGCTCAGAGCAACGTCAATCAGGCCAAGGGCCACGCCAACAAGGCCAAGGGGCTCAAGCGCTTCATCGTGGCGCTGTGGTGGCTGCTACTGATCGCCCTGGTGGTGGCGATCTGGTGGCTGGGGCCGCGCTGGGAGGTCCGTGAGGTCTTCCCGCTGGGCCCCTGGCCCAATCGCCTGTTGGCGACCCTGGCGCTGGTCACCGTGGTGGCAGTGATATGGGGCGTGCGCCTGGCGCGCCGGCTGCGCCAGGTCGATGAAGAGCGCAGCCACGCCGAGCGCCTGCAGCTCGACCCCACCCAGGCCCAGGTAGAGCGTCAGGAAGCGACCCTCGATGCCACCCTCGAGGAGCTCGAGGAGAGCCTTGGCGGGGGCAGTAGCGCGCGCTATAAGCTGCCTTGGTACCTGGTGATGGGCATCGAGAATGCCGGCAAGACCAGCCTGATCAACCGCTCCGGGCAGAACTTCGCGCTGACCCATGTGATGAAGGCCTCCGGCCAGGGCAAGAAGCACGGCCAGTTCGGCTTCGACTGGTGGATCGGCGACAAGGCGGTACTGATCGATCCCGACGGCGAGCTGCTGACCCAGGGTGCGCTGGAGGGCGGTGAGCCCCAGGAGGCGCAGAGTCGGCTGTGGGATCACTTCGTCGACTGGCTGGAACGCCAGCGCACGCAGCGTCCCTTGGATGGTGTGGTGCTGGTACTCGACCTGGCGCGCCTCAGCGATGCCCGGGTGGCGGTACGCAAGGCCTACGCCTCGCTGCTGCGTGCCCGCCTGCGCGAGCTGATGGAGCGTCACGGCGCGCGTCTGCCGGTCTACGTGACCTTTAGCAAGATGGACCTGCTGCACGGCTTCGATGACTTCTTCCGCCACTACTCGCGTGCCGCCCGCCGTGCGCCGCTGGGCTTCACCTTCAGCCCCGAGTCGATCGAGCGCCCCGGTTTGTGGGAGAGTGAGTTCGGCGACTCCTTCGACGCCATGCTCGAGCGTCTCAACGCCAGCCTGCCGGCGCTGCTCGCCGAGTGCCGCGACCGCGAGGAGCGCGAGGCGGTGTTCCGCTTCGTGCGCCAGCTCGCCGGGCTGCGCGACGTGCTGCAGGGCTTCCTCACCGAGGCACTCTCCAGCGACCGCTTCTCCACCGCGGCGATGGTCCGCGGCACCTATTTCACCTCGGTATATCAGCAGGGCGTGCCCGAAGACCCCTTCGTCGACGCTGCGGCGCGTCGTTACGGCATGGCCAACAGCGTGCAGCCGGCGCACCGGGCGGCGCGCAGTGCGCTCTACTTCACCGAGGAGCTGTTCGACAAGGTGATCTACCCCGAGGCGGGGCTGGCCGGCGACAACGCCCGCGCCGCCCGGCGGCGCCAGCGGGTGCGCCGCGCCAGCATGCTGGTGTGCCTGTTCGGCGGTGCGGCCATGGTCGGCGGCTGGAGCCACTTCTATCAGAAGAATGCCGCGGCGTTGGCCGATGTCGAGGCGCGCGCCGAGGCCTTCCTCGCCGCACAGCCCTCCGAGCTGCATAGCGACGACCCCACCGGCTACGCCCTGCTCGACCCCCTCGATCGTCTACGCGGCGCCACCCTGGCCTTCGGTGATCACCGTGAGCAGATGCCGCTGATCGCCGACATGGGGCTCTACCAGGGCGCCGTGGGGCGCGACGTGGAGAGCGCCTATCTGGCGATGCTCGAGTACCACTTCCTGCCCTCGCTGATGGTCGGGATCATGGATGACATGAACCGGGCCGAGGAGGGCAGCAACGAGCAGCTGGCGCTGCTGCGTATCCTGCGCATGATGTCCGATGCCAGTGGCCGTCAGGCCGAGCGGGTGCACGACTTCATGGCGCGCCGCTGGCAGCGCGAATTTCCGCAGCGCGGCAGCGTTCAGGAGCGTCTGCTGGCGCACCTCGACTACGCCCTGGCCTTCACCGACCTCGAAGGCCATGCTGCAGATGGTGATCGCCGCGCCGAACTGGCCATGCAGCCGCTACGCGGCAGCATCGACAGCGCCCAGCAGGCGCTCGCCCGCCAGCCCATGGACGAGCGCGTCTATGCCACCCTCAAGGCCGGCAGCGACCGCCGCAGCGGCGCCGTGCTGGATCTGCGCCAGGGTGTCGGGCCGATCTTCAGCGCGGTGTTCATGGCGCGCGACGACGACCCCGACAACGTGCGCATTCCCAGCCTGACGACGCGCAACGGCTTCGAGGGCTACTTCCTCCAGGAGCTGGATCAGGCCACTGACCTGGCGCTGATCGACCTGTGGGTGCTGGGTCAGCGCGACGACATCGACTTCAGCGAGGCCGACCAGCGCCAGCTGCAGGATGCCTCACGCGAGCGCTATGTCAGCGACTATCACGTCACCTGGCGCCAGGCCCTCGACGATATCTCGCTGGTGCCGATCCCCGATATCGACCAGGCGGTGGTCGTAGCTGATGCCCTGCTCGGCGCCAGCCGA
This sequence comes from Franzmannia pantelleriensis, assembly GCF_900102875.1. GTDB lineage: Bacteria > Pseudomonadota > Gammaproteobacteria > Pseudomonadales > Halomonadaceae > Franzmannia > Franzmannia pantelleriensis. The sequence continues at coordinate 7,017 of NZ_FNGH01000025.1, read as the reverse complement.
CCGCTGGACCGGCTGCTTGGCGAGGTCGCCACCCATACCCGGCTCTACCCCGAGCTGCCCGAGGACGACGAGACTGCGCGCCGCGCCCTGGAGCGCTCGCCGCGCTACCGCCTGGCCGGCGATATCGAGCGCCACTTCCGCGATCTCAACGGCCTGCTCGAGGCGCGCAACGGCAATCCGGCGCAGCTTGCCGAGATCAAGGAGGCGATCGCCGAGCTGCGCGACTACCTGCGCCAGGTGCAGGGCGCCAGCGACCCAGGCCGGGCGGCCTTCGTCAGTGCCCGTGACCGCCTGGCACTGCGCGGTGGCGACCCGATCCACAACCTGCAGCGCATCGCCGAGGACACCCCGGCACCGGTCGACGGCATGCTCGAGAGCCTCGCCGACCAGAGCTGGCAGCTGCTGATGGCCAGCGCCATTCGTCACCTCGAGCACCAGTGGCTGGACGAGGTGGTGGCGCCCTATCAGGAGCGCCTGGCCGGCCGTTACCCGCTGGCACCCGATGCCTCGCGGGACGTGGCGCTCGCTGACTTCGAGACCTTCTTCGCCCCCGACGGCACCCTCGATGCCTTCTATCAGGACAACCTGCGGCCGTTCATCGAGGAGGCGCCTCAGGAGCTGCTCGATGCCGACGGCAACTCGCTGCTGCGCGACAGCGTGTTTACCGCCGTACAGCGTGCCGAGCGCATTCGCGAAGCCTACTTCGGGCGTGACGGTGCCCTCGACGTGGAGTTCTCCCTCGAGCCGATCAGCCTAAGCCCCGATAAGCGGCGCAGCGTGATCAGCGTCGATGGGCAACTGATCGAGTACGCCCACAGCGCCAGCAGCCGGGTCTCGATGATCTGGCCCAACGCGCTGCGCGGCGGCACCGAGAGCCGCGTGACCCTGGTCCCCAGCGAGGTCAACCGCTCGCCGCGCAGCCTGACCCGCGACGGTGCCTGGGCCTGGTTCCGGCTGCTCGACGAAGCCGACATCACCTCGGCCAGCGAGCGTGAGCTGGAGCTGCGCTTCAGCGTCGACGGCGGCAGCGTGCGCTACCGCCTGAACGCCAACGGCTCGCGCAATCCCTTTACCCGTCCGCTGGCCGCCGGCTTCCAGCTGCCCACCGCCCTGTACGCCGAAGGAGGCCTGGATGCTGACGACACTTAAGCGGCTGCTGGGGGGCGAGCGCGCCTCCCCACCGGCACGGCAAGCCGGCCAGGCGCTTGGCGGTGGCCTGGTGGAGGCCCGGGAGGAGGATATTCAGCGCTTCCTCGACGCCGCGCGTCGCGCCGACGAGCACAACCAGGCGCCCTGGGTGCTGCGCGATGATGACCGTATCGAGACGCTGCGCCGGGCGCTGGGGTTCACTCTCCACCGCGGGCTGTGGCTGCAGCGTGAGGCACAAGGCGTGGGCCACTGGCAGGGGCGGCTGCTGGCGCTACGCCACGCCGACGGGCCGCCGCTGGGCATGCTGCTAGCCTGCCGGCCCGATGACGAAGCCGCCTGGCAGCTGCGCTTCTTCTATATCGAGCCGGAGTGGCAGGGCAGCGGCCACGGCGCCCGGCTGCTGATGGCGGCGCGCCGCAGCCTTAGCGGCAGCCCGCTGCAGGTGCGCCTGCCGGTCAGCTGCAAGGCGGCCACTCACAGCCTGGAAGCCGCCGGCTTCCAGCACATGCATACCGACGCCACCAAGGTGGCCAGTTTCGAGGCGCCGGCCGAGTGGCACTGACGGCGACGCCCTGATCAGAGGAGGACGACGGATGGGACGCAAGCTCGTACTCGTAGGCGATATCGGCACCGACCATGACGGCTTTCCGCCGACACCGGTCATCGCCGGCAGCCCCACGACCATGATCGATGGCAAGCCGGTGGCGCGGCTGGGCGACCCCCTGGCGCCCCACGACAAGCCCAAGCACCCGCAGCACCCCCGCGCCATCGCCGAGGGCTCGGGCTCGATCCTGATCGACGGCAAGCCCGCCGCCCTCACCGGCCATGCCGTGGACTGCGGCGGCGTGGTGATCGGCTCCGCCACCGGGGAGGGCAGCTGACATGGCCACCGGACTGCAGTTCACCCTGGCCCTGGCCAGCGACGACGCCCTCGACCTGGCGGTGCTCGATTTCACCCTCGAGGAGTCGCTTTCGACGCCGTTCCGCCTCGCGGTCGAGTTCGCCAGCCGCGACCCCGACCTCAGCCCCGCGGCCTTCCTCGACCGCGAGCTGAGCCTGACCCTCTGGCAGGACGGCGAGCCACTGCGCCGCGTGCACGGCATCGCCGCCGAGTTCAGCCGCGGCGACCGCGGCCATCGTCGCACCTTCTACACGCTGGTGATCCGTCCCGCGCTGTGGCGCCTCTCGCTGCGCCACAACGCACGCATCTTCCAGCAGGTCTCGCCGCTGACCATCATCAACACCCTGTGCGAGGAGCGCGGCATCACCGACGTCGCCTTCGCCGTCACCCGCGAGCCCGAAGAACGCGAGTACTGCGTGCAGTACCGCGAGACCGACCTGGCCTTTATCCAGCGCCTGGCCGCCGAAGAGGGCCTCTTCTACTTCCATGAGTTCGAGGACCAGGTTGGCGGCGCCCACCGCCTGGTGTTCGCCGACGACCCCCAACTGCTGACCCAGCTGGGCGAGCGCCGCTACCACAGCCGCGCCGGCGGCACCCCGCCGGCCCGCCATGTGCGTCGGCTCAAGCAGGTCGCCCGGGTCGCCCCGGCCAGCGCCACCCTCAAGGACTACTCCTTCAAGCAGCCAGCCTATTCACAGCTGCATGAACACACCGCGGCTGACCTTGAGAACCACGCCCAAAGAGACGACTACGAACACTACGACTACCCCGGGCGCTACAAGCAGGACGCCTCCGGCGAGCCCTTCACCAGGATCCGCCTCGAGGCGCTGCGCCACGACGCCCTGACCGCCGAGGCCGCGAGCGACCTCCCCGAGCTCGCCCCCGGGGCCACGTTCACCCTCAGCGACCACGACGCCGACAGCCTCAACCGCGACTGGCAGGTGGTGCGGGTCACCCACCGCGGCGAACAGCCCCAGGCCCTGGAAGAGGACGGCGTCACCCAGTCGGATAGTGCCGGGATGACCCGCTACCATAACGACGTCGTCCTCACCCCCGGCGATGCCGCCTGGCGGCCCGAGCCCGACCCCAAGCCCCGCGTCGACGGCCCCCAGGTCGCCTTCGTGGTCGGCCCCGAGGGCGAAGAGATCCACTGCGACGAACACGGCCGGGTCAAGGTGCAGTTCCCCTGGGACCGCTACGCCGAGCCTGATGACACCGCCAGCGCCTGGATCCGCGTCGCCCAGGGCTGGGCCGGTGGCGGCTACGGCAGCATCGCCATTCCACGGATCGGCCATGAAGTGGTGGTCTCATTCCTGGAGGGTGACCCGGATCAGCCGCTGATCACCGGGCGCACCTACCACGCGGTCAACACCCCGCCCTACGCGCTGCCCGAGCACAAGACGCGCACCGTGATCCGCACCCAGAGCCACCAGGGCAACGGCTTCAACGAGCTGCGCTTCGAAGACCAGGCCGATCAGGAGCAGATCTGGCTGCACGCCCAGAAGGACCTGGAACTGCTCACCAACCACGACCGCAGCGAAGAGATCGGCAACGACAGCCATCTCAAGGTCCACCACGACCGCATCAGCGAGATCGACAGCGACGACCACCTCACCGTGCACGGCAGTCGCCACACCCAGGTCGACGGCGACGACCACCTGATCGTCGACGCCACCCGCCACGAGAAATACGGCCGTGCCCAACTGGTCGAGGCTGGCCAGGAAGTGCACCACAAGGCCGGCATGAAGGTGGTGATAGACGCCGGCGCCGAGATCACCCTCAACGCCGGCGGCAGCTTCGTCAAACTCGACCCCAGCGGCGTCACCATCGTCGGCCCCAGCGTCAAGATCAACTCCGGCGGCAGCCCCGGCTCGGGCTCGGGCCAGGCGGCGCAAGGGCCGATATTATCGACTGAGACTATAGCGGAAAGTCACGAGCCGATAACCCCTGTCTTTCCTAGCCCCGGAAAGCGCTTAAAGCAAGTGGCAGTAGATGGGCTATTACTCAGTGCTCAGTGTCAACGGCAAGCCGATGGCAGCTGCGCACTGGCTTCGTGCCCATGCAAATAGAATAGAGGCTTGCACGATGGATATTGCATCTACTCTGGATAAACTAAAAGATGATCAATCTGGCGATGAGTCCATCTTCGTGTTACTCGATGGCGCGCTACTACCTGCCATGCAGCTCGTATACGGGTATGAGCCATCGCCTCAAGCATGCCCTGTATACTACGGGACACCTCATGAGACATGCCTTGAAGTAAGTCCTTGCCTATACGAACCAAAGGGCGGAAGTTCAATATGGGATGACTCGGAAAATTGGCGTGGCAGAGGGGTAATATTCACGAGCCGCTATTCGTTCTTCGACGTGCTAAAGCATTTGCAGAGCCTAATTAGTGTGAGCCTTCCATCTGGTCAGCTCGCTTACTGGCGCTTCTACTCTCCTGACTGGCTCGCATCTATAATGGATGTGTTCGAGACAGAAGATATAATCCATTTCACTGGGCCGATTAGTCAGTGGGCTGCCTTTACGGAGGATGGTTGGCAGCTATATCGACCACAGATCGCAGAAGAGCCTATTCATAATAGAGATGAGGGATGGTTTTATCTGTCTGATACGTATATTGAGTCGTGGAAGAGCAGTCGTAGGGAGCAGTTCATTCTGGATATTCAGAAAAGGGCGAATGAGAAGTCGAACGACTTTCTGTCGGAAACGGTGTTGAAAGAAGACATATCAGACCTTTTTGATATCGCTAAAGAGGCAGGGTTCACAAAGAAAGCAGAGCTGGAAAGATTCATATTTCTTTTTTTGAAAAACCCTGACGCGATAAGGTCTTCAGAATACCTCCTTATGGTCAAGGATGCTAGCTACCCACCGATGACGCGCTTGGATACTGTGGAGTCAAAGCTTTTCGGGATGAGAGAAGAGGAGAGGGTATAATGGAATACATCGTACAGTCTGATGAGACCTTGAGGGATATCGCCAGGGAAAAAGGCGTGTCGCTCTCTTCTATCATGGAGCTGAACCCTACTCTCGATAATCCCAACAATATACAGGCTGGGGACACTCTGACGCTCCCGGAGACCAGTGAAGTGCGAGATAGTCGCTGCCCGGATGAAATCATGGATGCTGGTCCATGTGTCGATGTCGAAGAAATTGAGCCAGGGTTCCATATTGTGGATAGGCCACAGACGGTTGATGAGCTCAAAAACTACCTGTTCGCTGGTCATGCTGACGGTGAAATAGATGTTATGCTGGAGCGCTTGAACCCGTGGCTGGAGGATGGCGTGAGCCCTGGACAGGTTATCGTGCTAAGCGACCCAAGGAGCATGCAGTGCACGGAAGAAGAGAATCTTTTGATGCAGATCGCCCAAGAGGTTAATGAAATCAATGCTGAGCTAACCTATGAAGAGGCACAGAGGACGGTCGATTATTATAACCTTTTAGGGTTTGCGACTGGCGGAATAGGAGCGGGCATTAGTAATACCGCGGCAGGTGTGAGGCAGCATACAAGGCAAGTCGAGGCGAAATTGAGGCAAATAGAAGCCCTATATCAACGCACCTATGAACGGACAGGGCGGCTTGGTGGGGAAGAATTCTATGCTAGGCGCAGAGTACTTTTTCGAGAGCTTGATGCCTTGCTTGGCCGAGTCACCCGCATGGGCCTGGGTATTCCAGAACACCCTAACCTACGTCATGCACTAGGTCTTTCTACAAAAAGCACGGTACACCACTGGCGTCAGGCTGGCTCAGCAGCATCAGGCATCCCAGGCTATGCTGATAACTATGCCGGGATAGCAAACGCAAGTAAGTGGCTGGGCCGGGCCGGCTATGTGGGCATAGGGTTTAGCGCAGTGTCAACTCAGTCAAACATACGGGCGGCATGCACTACGGGACGTGAAGAAGAGTGCAATATTGCGCGAGTCAGAGAATGGGCTGGCTTCGGCGGCAATGTTGCTGGTGGTGCTATAGTAGGTGGTGCCGCGGGATATGCAGTTGGTGGTATATGCTTAACTATCGGGGCGGCTACGGCCGGGGTTGGCGGACTTGTCTGTGGTGTAGCAGCGGTAGTAGGTGGGGGGTATGCTGGAGGTCGGGTGGGGGGAGAGCTAGGGAAGTTTGGCGGAGAATTGGCTGGCGAATTTATATATGGCAATTGAAATGATAGAGCCAAAGTATATGCTAGGAATAGGCATAGTAATACTCATAGTATTTAGCGTACTATCGCTTGTCGTATGGGGTGTGATATTGCTACTACATATGAAGGCAATAGATAACCATTTCGATAGTCCAGACTTTCCACATAGAGGACTTAAAGGGTTGTGGCCTTGGGAGATGGGCAGAGCAGCGAGCTACGGTGCGTTTTTGCTGTTCCGAAACTCCAAGGTGATTCAAAAAAAATTTCCGCATGCCTGTAAAACTATTAAGCTAGAAGATATCCCTAAGAAAATAAAGCTTATGGTGGCATTTCCCATATACACATATGTTCCTTCCGCATTACTTTTAGTGGCGGGAGGCACATTCCTTTATATAAAAAAATGGTTCTTATGAACACTACAACTAATCACGAATAGTAACACGAGTATAGCGCTTCCCATCTCACCCGTGAGGGAAGGCACAGGATTGTTTCGCCAATCCCCCTGGCCCCCCACGACAAGCCCAAGCACCCGCAGCACCCGCGCACTATCGCCGAGGGCTCGGGCTCGGGCTCGATCTTGATCGACGGCAAGCCCGCCACGCTCACCGGCCACGCGGTGGACTGTGGCGGCGTGATGATCGGCTCCGCCACCGTGGAGGGCAGCTGAGCTGGCCACCCGACTGCAGTTCACTCTGGCCCTGGCCAGCGACGACGCCCTGACCGACGAAGCCAACAGCGACCTCCCCGAGCTCGCCCCCGGGGCCACGTTCACCCTCAGCGACCACGACGCCGACAGCCTCAACCGCGACTGGCAGGTGGTGCGGGTCAT
>NZ_FNGH01000009.1 GCF_900102875.1 Franzmannia pantelleriensis | reverse complement strand
GAAGGGCCCAGCGAGACTAGCTGGTTGATAGGCACGGTGTGGAAGCACAGCAATGTGTTGAGCTAACGTGTACTAATGGCCCGTGAGGCTTGACCATATAACCCCAAGGGGTCTGTGGATTACGACGCAGTTGCGGATGCGTTGAGACGTATCGTTGGCATGATTCCTTTGTTTTTCGCCTGACGACCATAGCGTGCGGGAACCACCTGATCCCATGCCGAACTCAGCAGTGAAACCGCTCAGCGCCGATGGTAGTGTGGGGTCTCCCCATGCGAGAGTAGGTCATCGTCAGGCACTTATTTAGAAGCCCCGGCCATTGGTCGGGGCTTTGCCGTTTGAGGGTCTCCCATGGAGAGTAGCGGAGCGCCGCCCGGGTCGTCAGGCACTTATCCCGAAAAAACCCCGAGCATCCAGTGCTTGGGGTTTTTTCATGGGCATGGGGAAACCCGCTCTTTATACGTGGGGCCGCTTCGCGGGCCGGCCCCTCGCCGGCTCGGGGCGTTCGACCGCCCTCGCGGCGGTGCCGCGAAGGGCCGGGCGGTCTCACCCGCATGCGACCCGTTTGTCGGGAACAAACGGGAACCGCTTCAGCGGGCCCGAAGGGCGAGTCTCAGGATGAGACGAGTCGAGTATCGGGACGCCGACCGGGTACATCGTCAGGCACTTATTTAGAAGCCCCGGTCATCATGAGATGGTCGGGGCTTCGTCGTTTGCGGGGCTCCCATCCTCATTCAACCCCCCAGCCTTCTAGAGGCTGGGGAGTTGTCGTTATGTACCAATGATTGGACGCTAGGCCGACTATTTTGCTAGTGTCGCCGGGCAAGCAACAGCTGTGAGCCTGATCGCAGCCACTAGTATCAGGAAATACCTACCCATGCCCATGTTCTCAGGAGGAGACAGAGATGAAAATGACGATGTTACGTAAGCTGGGACTGGCAGCGCTGATGGCGATGACTCTTGGCGGTGTTGCTGCCTGTGATGATCAAGGCCCGGCAGAGGAAGCCGGAGAAAACATCGACGACGCCATGGAGGATGCCGGCGAAGGCATGGAGGAGCTGGGCGAGGATATTCAAGAAAGCGCTGAAGAGGCTCAGAACTGATCCTTGCTCAGCCATAAAGCATGTAAAAGGCCAGGCAATGCCTGGCCTTTATGGTCGGTAATGTCATACATCAGTGGCTGGCGTTCTGTTCGATACCCTGCAAGTACCAGGGCTCACCAGCACGCAAGTTACGCGTCAGGTGCCAGGTCTCGTTGAACTCTGTCTGGGTGCCGTTCTCCTCGAGAATGCCGTGGAAGATCACGGTTGCCTCGGCCTGTTGACCAGTCTCGCGTACGTCGCCAAGTTCGGCGAACAGACGGATGATCTCGGTGCGATTGTTGGCCGGGTGTTGGGCGCGCTCTTCCCGTAACAGGTTGTAGAGTTCCGGCGTTACGTACTCCTGTATTCCCCCCAGGTCGTTGTTGTCCCAGGCCCGCTGCAGGGTCATGAAATGCTCCTTGGCCCCTCCCAGGAAGCGCTCCTTGTCGAACCAGGCCGGCAGGCTGCCTAGCTCGGGGCCCGCTCCTGACATGGCGCCGGGTGCTGCCTGAAACGCTTGGGCGCGCGCCTCTCCCTGGGGGACTGGCTGCTCGCTGCCGGCCGTGGCCAGACGGCGACGCGCCAGTAGCCGGAACAGCAGGAAGCCGAGTCCCGCCATCAGCAGGAGATCCATCAGCCGCAGCTCGTCGAAGGCGCCACCGAAGAACAGCGCCGCAAGCAGTCCGCCGGCTAGCAGTCCGCCCATCATGCCCCCCATGCTGCCAGCGCGCGCCCCGGCCTGTGCGGCATTGGTGGGTTGTCCGGCCTGGGCCGGCGTGGAGGCAGGGCGATCCGCCGAGCGCGAAAAGCTGCCGATATTTCCACCGCCGCCCATGCGGCGCGCTTCGGCATACTCAATGGCAAGGCCGAAGCCCATCATGCCCACCAGCAGCATCACAAACAGATTGCGCATCGTACGAGGTCTCTTCATCGGTCATCGGAAGGCTTCAAGAATACCCTGTCGCGGGGCTATGCTGAATGCCCGCAGGTCGAAGATGAGGACGCGCAATGCGTATGGTGCTGGAGGATAGCCTGGTGATGGTGGTCGATCTGCAGGCGCGGCTGCTGCCGGTGATCGAGGGCGGAGAGCAAGCGGTCACTGAGGCGGTATGGCTAGGGCGGCTGGCCACGGAGCTTGAGGTGCCGGTATGGCTGACCGAGCAGTACCCGGAAGGCCTGGGACACAGCGACCCGCGCTTGCTCGAGGCGCTACCAGATGCCTGCTGCTGGCAGAAGTCACATTTCGGGGCGCTGGATGAGGTGCCCCTGGCCGAGGCGCTGGCGGCCAGCGGGCGGCGTCAAATCGTGCTGTGCGGCACCGAAGCGCATATCTGCGTACTACAGACCGCCCTGGGGCTGCGCGAGGCGGGCTATGCGGTCTTCTGGCTGGACGAGGCCACGGTCAGTCGCCGTCGCGATGAGGCGCGTCTGGCCAGGCAGCGAGCGGTGCAGGCGGGGGCAGTGGTGGTGAGTGCCGACATGGTGGCCTATGAGTGGCTTGGGCGCTGCGACGATGAGCGCTTCAAGGGCATTCATCGTCGCTTCCTGCGCGAGCGCGCGTCGCGCCCGCTGAGCTTCAGCTAGCGTTCTCCTCACGGGTAAATACCAGCGTCTTGCCCTCTGACATGGCCGCATTGTAGCGATAGCCGGCGACGTCGAAGTCCTTGAGCCCTTCGGCATCGTTGATGCGTTGGCGGATGATCCAGGCGCTCATCAGGCCGCGGGCTTTCTTGGCGTAGAAGCTGATGATCTTGTACTGCCCGTTCTTGGCATCCTTGAAGACGGGGGTGATGACCTCGGCGTCGAGTGCCTTGGCATCTACTGCCTTGAAGTATTCGTTAGAGGCCAGGTTGACCAGTACCCGGCTACCGCTGCGCGCGATGGCCTGGTCGAGTTCGCGGGTCAGAGTCGGTTTCCAGAAAGCGTAGAGATCCTTGCCGGCGTTGTTGGGCAGCCGCGTACCCATTTCCAGGCGGTAAGGCTGGATCAGATCGAGCGGCTTGAGTAGGCCATAGAGCCCGGAGAGGATGCGCAGATGCTCCTGGGCGAAGACGTTGTCCTCCTCGCTGAAGCTGGCGGCCTCCAGACCGACGTAGACATCGCCCTGAAACGCCTGAGCAGCCTGCTTGGCGTTATCGAGATCGAACGGCGGCTGCCACTCGGCGAAGCGTGCAGCGTTTAGCCCGGCCAGTTTGTCGCTGATGCCCATGAGCTCGGATAGCTGCTGCGGCGAGTAGTCGCGCAGAATATCGATCAGCTGCTGACTGTGGTCGAGGTAGTCCGGCAGGCTGTGGGTAGTCGTCGAGGGAGAGGTCTCGAAGTCGAGTGTCTTGGCGGGGGATATCACGCTCAGCATGGGGCGCTCCTTGTGACCCGAAAGTATCTGTCGGCCAGTATATCAAGCCCATCGTGTCGGCGCGGCTATCGAGATGATAGGCCGCGCCTCGGGTGTCAGGGGCAGGGGTTGGGCAGGCGTTGGTGGACCGCCTCGATGGCGTCGACGACCTCCTGGTCGAGCCTGAGAGACTCGCTGGCCAGGTTGGACTCGAGCTGCTCCATGCTGGTGGCACCGATGATATTACTGGTCAGGAACGGCCGTGAATTGACGTAGGCCAACGCCATCTGCGCCGGGTCGAGGCCGTGCTCACGGGCGATCTGTACATAGGCGCGCGTGGCCTCTTCGGCTACCTCCGATGTGTAGCGCTTGAAGCGCTGGTAGAGCGTCAAGCGGCCCTTGGGTGGCTGGGCGCCGTCGAGGTATTTCCCGGACAATACGCCGAAACCCAGCGGCGAATAGGCCAGCAGGCCGACGCCCTCGCGGTGGGCAATCTCGGCCAGGCCAACCTCGAAGCTGCGATTGAGCAGGTTGTAAGGATTCTGCACGCTGGCGACCCGCGGCACGCCGAGGGTCTCCGCCAGCCGCAGACAGCGCATCACCCCCCAGGGGGTTTCGTTGGAGAGGCCGATGGCGCGCACCTTGCCAGCGTCGACCAGCTCCTTGAGCGCGGCCAGGGTCTCTTCTAGCGGGATGGCATCCTCATCCTCGTCGTGCTCGTAGCCGAGGCGGCCAAAATAGTTGGTACTGCGATCCGGCCAGTGCAGCTGATAGAGGTCGATATAATCGGTCTGCAGTCGTGCCAGGCTGGCATCTACCGCCTTGTGGATATGGCCATGGGACATGCGCGGGCCGCCGCGGATATGCTCGAGGCCTGGGCCGGCCGCCTTGGTGGCCAGGATCACGTCGTCGCGAGCGCCGCGCTGCTTGAGCCAACTGCCGATATAGGCCTCGGTGCGGCCCTGGGTGTCGGCCTGGGGCGGTACCGGGTACATCTCGGCGGTGTCGATGAAGTTGATGCCGAATGCCACGGCACGGTCGAGTTGCTCATGGGCCTCGGCTTCGCTGTTCTGCTCGCCGAAGGTCATGGTGCCAAGGCACAGCCGGCTGACGTCGATGCCGGTATCGCCAAGGGGTCGAATCTGCATTCGTCACTCCAGGTCGGGGAAAGAACGTAACAGGTCCCACAGGCATGTTAGCGGGGGGCTACCAAAGCGGCAAATCTCGGGGGTTGAGTCGCCTGTGCAGGGGGCGTATGCTTGCGACCCGTTGGCCCGGCGGAGCCCGAAGAGCCAGTCGTCAAGCGCGTGATGATCAGGTACAGGGGAGTGCCGTCAGGATCATCGCACCGTTTACAGGATCAAGGTTGTTTGCCATGCCGCAGGCATCTTCACTGTTCACCCGTCTTGAGTATCGCCTGGCGGAGCAGCTGTTTCATACCCGTTGGCTGCCGCGTTCGCCGCGCACTCAGCGTCTAACCATGCATCTCTTTCAGCGCTGTGCCGATGCCGGCCACACCGCCGCACTGTCAGTGTACGGGCATATGCTGTTCCATCGCGGCGCTAGCCCCCAGGACAAGGCCAAGGGGGCGCGCTATGTGCTGCAGGCCGCGCACAGCGGCGATGAGCGCGCCCAGTACCAGGCCGGGGCAATCTACGAGCACGGCTGCGCCCAGTATCCGCGTCGAGATGATCATGCGGTGACCTGGTATGCGCGTGCCGGCGAAGCCGGCCACGCGCTGGCCGCCGCGCGCCTGGCCGATGCCTATCGCCATGGGCAATTGGGCCTGGCCGTCGACTGCCAGCGTGCCGAGTACTGGCAGCGGCTGGCCGATCAGCATGCCGGCCTCGAGATGCCGGAGACGGCCACCCGCCACTAGTCGACCGCGGCGAGCTTAGCCCTTACCCTATAGGCCTGATCGAGCGCTCGATCAGGCCTATGCGTTTTCAGAGGATGCCTACCACGTGGCCTTGCCTACCCTGCTGGATATCGAAGCGTCCGGGTTTGGACGCGGCAGCTACCCGATCGAGGTAGGCCTGGCGCGGCCCGACGGTTCGAGCTGCGCCTTTCTCATCCAGCCGCTGGATGAGTGGACCCACTGGGATCCCAAGGCCGAGCTGCTGCATGGCATTTCGCGCAATCGCCTGAACCGGGAAGGGCATCCGGTGATCGAGGTGGCGCGTTGGCTCAATGATGAGCTCGCCGAACAGGGCGTGGCCTACAGCGACAGCTGGGGCTACGACAACACTTGGCTGTCGCTGCTGTTTCATCATGCCGGAATGCTGCCGCGCTTTCGCCTGGAGGCGCTACGCAGGCTGCTGTGCGATGAACAGTTGGCGCTATGGCAGACCACCAAGGAGACCCTGATTCGCGAGCGCGGTATTCAGCGTCACCGCGCCGGTGAGGATGCCCGACTGCTGCAGCTCACCTTTGCTCGTACGCGGGCGCTGGTGGACGCCCGCGCGGCACATCGCCGGCGAGGGCTAGGCCCAGGCTAGCGAGTGATACCTCCGCCAGCCAGGTGGTTTTCTAGATGATCCAGCAGCGCAGCGGGTGTCTCGGCGGAGAGCAGGTTGGCGCGGGTTTCGGGGTTGAGGAAACCATGGGCCACGGTGTTGTCGAGAAAGCCCAGTAGCGGGGTGTAGAAGCCGCCGGTGTCGAGTACGCCGATGGGTTTATCGTGCAGGCCGAGATATTGCCAGGTCCAGGCCTCGAACAATTCTTCCAGAGTACCGATACCGCCAGGCAGGGCGATGAAAGCGTCTGCTCGTGCCGCCATGCTGGCTTTTCGCTCGTGCATGTTGGCTACCCGAATCAGCTCGCTGAGGCCGTGATGGGCCTGCTCGCGTTCGACCAGGTGGTGCGGCATCACGCCGGTGACCTTGCCTCCCTCGGCCATGGCGGCATCCGCCAGGGCTCCCATCAGGCCGATGCGGGCACCGCCATAGACCAGGCGATGGCCGCGGCGGGCGATTTCGGCGCCCAGCGCCTCGGTAGCGGCGCGGAAATGCGGCTCACGACCCTCGCGAGAGCCCAAATAGACACAGATATTGGCCATGGCGTCCTCCTTGAATGGCCCTCTATCCTAGCACTGCCAGCCGTTCAGGGGAGGCAATCGGCCACGCCGTATTCGGCATCCAGCCACTGGCCAATGACGTTGTGACCGCACAGGTGATGGGCGTACTGGGTGTGCAGACAGCGCACCTGGTCCCAGTTGCCGATCCCGCCGATACCACGCTCTCGGAGCAGCGCCGTGTAGCCACGGCGCTCGGCCTCGGTCTGCTGTTCGGCGGACATATGCTGCCAGCGCTGGGCGACGTAGTCGCGGTGGCTGTCGTGGTAGGCGGCAAGAAATGCCGGATCCTCCTGCAGGCGCGCCTCCAGCGATTTGATGACCCCGGCCGCCTCGATATGCGAAATCTCGATCTTGAGTCGCTCGGAGCTTAGCCAGTAGAGCGTCGGGAAGGGCTTGCCGTCGACGATCGAGGCCATGCGCAGGACCAATGGCGTGCCCTCGCCGTCGGTGGCCGCCAGGGCCTGGATGCCGCGCGGCGTGCGGCCCAGCTGTTCGGAGATGATCGCCAGCTGGCGTGCGTCAGGCATCGTGTCGGGGTGGAGCACCATCGTCAGGATCTCGCAGGAATTTGTTCGAGCGCCCCACGGCGCGGAAGAACGCCTGGTTGAGCTGCACCGGCGTGGCCACGTAGCGCCACTGGCGCTCGCAGTACTCCGCGGCGCGGGCCATCAGTACGTCATAGAGGCGATTGAACGGGGCATCATAATCGTAGGGGTCGGCCCCGAACAACCGGATATGTGGGTAGTCGGCGAAGCGCTCCACGAAGTAGCGCTCCAGGTCGGCTTCCACCGCGCGGTGCTGAGCGATGTTGTCTGGGTCCAGCCAGAGATTGTAGCGGATCGCCATGGGAACTCCCGAAATAAGGGCGTCACTGTTCAGACAGCATAACCGGTCGCTCGGCTCAGTCATCGGGCCAAGGGGGCTAGCCGGGCGGAGGTCAGCGCAATCAGGTCGGCGCTGGCCAGGGCAATCTCCAGGCCGCGGCGTCCGCCGCTGACATACACCGGGTCGCATCCCTCGACGCTGGTATCGATAAAGGTCGCCAGACGCTTCTTCTGCCCCAGCGGACTGATGCCGCCCACCACAAAGCCGGTGGCGCGCTCAGCATCGCCTGGGTCGGCCATGCTGGCCTTGCGTGCGCCGGCGGCCCGGGCCAGTGCCTTGAGGTCGAGCTGGGTGTTGACCGGCACCATGGCCACCACCAGGCGGTCGTCGTCGAGCCGTGCCAGCAACGTCTTGAATACCGACGCAGGCGACAGGTCCAGCGCTTCGGCCGCTTCCAAGCCGTAGGCCGTTGCACGCGGATCGTGAGGATACTCCAGCAGCTGGTAGGCGATCTTGGCGCGCTCCAGCGCCTTGATGGCTGGGGTCATGTGCGAGCCTCCTGCATCGCTCGCTGCGCGCGGCGCCAGCTCAGCCACTGCGACCAGCCCAGCAGCCAAAGCGTGGCTACGCCAAAGCCGATCAGCGTGCCCCAGGCCAGCCCCAGGGTAGAGTAGGTCAGCGATACGCACAGTGTATAGCTGAGCAGCGAGCCAAGGCCGGCGGGAAAGTGCTTGATCACCGTGGCCACCGGCGCGGCGCCGTGTGACAGATGCAGCATGATCAGAAACGGGAACAGCGTCACAGGGAAGGCGGCCATGACCCCCGCCCAGGCGGCCGGTACCCAGTGCGCGAGGCTGGTAATCACCACGATGATCAGCGCGGCCAGCGCTGCGCGCAGGGCCATCACCGTCCACGAGAAACGTCCTGGGGGCGGCGTGCGGTTCTCCGGTACCCGCCGATAGCGCCATGTCACTACCATGATTGCCGCCAGGGTGGTCAGGGTGCCGGTGAGGCGGGTGAAATCGAGCTGGGTCAGCAGCAGGCTGACCGCCAACCAGGCGCCGAAGCCACCCGCGCAGCCGCGCAGAATGCCGCCCAGGCCATCGCGGTTACCGCAGGCCAGGTAGCCGGCACCGAGTGCCAGGGTAGCGGTGAACCCGGCCAGGGTGTGCACCGCGCTCTGCGCGGCGAACCCGGGTGAAATCTCCAGGCCGATGAACAGCAGCGCGATGGAGGTGCCCAGCGGATAGCCGGCGAGTAGCCCGGCGACGCGGGCGCTGACGCGCACTGCGATCGACGACAGGCCCAGCACCAGGGCGATCGACAGCGCGAGTTTAGCGAGCTGCCAGCTTAGCGGCACGTCCATGACGCCTCCTTGGACAAAGAGGCGATCATATCAGGCGCAGCTGCTGATGATCGTGCCAGGCGGCGGGCAGGGCCTCAGCCAGCGGTTCGGCGAGGTGGGGCGGCAGCGCGGCCTGCGCGTCGGCGAGGGTATCGAAGTGGCGCAGCCGCAGCCAGCAGTAGGCCCAGGCGCAGGCCTCCAGCTCATCGCGTGGGGCCGGCTTGGCCGGCATCTGCAGCAGCAGGAAGGTCGCGGCGCGGGCCGCCCACAGCGGTGGCGTGGTATCACCGCTCCAGGCGCCGAGGGTAGCGCCGTCGGGCGTCTCCTCGGGTTCGCCTAGCTTGGCGACCCGAGCGGTGTCGGCAAGAATCATGGCTAAACGATCGGGATCGGCCTGGCCCAGTAGCAGCCAGTGGCCGACCAGCCGTGAGGCGCCACGCATGGCCTTGGCATAGAAGGGGCTTTCAGGCATGTTCAAAGGCGATTCCTTGGCTGACCAGTGAGTGGAGTGACGTCATGCAGTTCGATTTTGCCACGCCGGTGGCGCGTCGGCATCCGCCCGACACCCGCAGCAATAATCCCGAGTGGCCGTCGCAGAAATGGCATCGTTACAGCGACGATGTGTTGCCGCTGTGGGTCGCCGACATGGATTTCGTGTCACCGCCGGCGGTGATCGAGGCGCTGCAGGCGCGAGTCGGACACGGCGTATTCGGCTATGGGCTGGTGCCCGATAGCCTGCGACACACCCTGTGTGACTGGAGTGCCAGCCACTATGACTGGCCGATCGACCCCGATTGGCAGCTGTGGCTACCCGGCGTGGTGCCGGCGCTTCACCTGGCAAGCCTGGCGCTGACCGAGCCTGGCGACGGTGTGCTCACCGTGACGCCGATCTACCCGCCGTTTCTCAAGGTTGCCGAGCGCACCGGGCGGGTGGCGCAGCAGGCGCCGCTTGCGGAACCGGCGGCGCCGGGCGAGCCCTGGCGTCTCGACCTCGATGCGCTGGAAGCGACGATCACTGACGATACGCGGCTGCTGCTATGGTGTCATCCGCACAACCCGACCGGGCGTGTCTGGCAGGAAGCGGAGCTGGCAGGACTGGCCGCGCTGGTGGAAAAGCACGACCTGCTGGTGGTCTCCGACGAGCTGCACTGCGACCTGTTGCTCGATGAGGGGGCCCGGCATCGGCCGCTGGCGGCCGCCTTCCCTGCGCTGGCGGCGCGCACCATCACCCTGTGGGCGCCGTCCAAGACCTTCAACCTGGCCGGCCTGACCTGTGCCTGCGCGGTGATTTCCGACCCGGGGTTGCGCAAGCGCTTCGCCGCTCAGATGAAAGGGCTGCAGTCCGACCCCAATGTCCTCGGGCTGGTTGCCGCAGAAGCAGCCTATGCCGAGGGCGATCCCTGGCGTCAGGCGCTGCTCGAGGTGCTGCGCGGGCATCGGCAGCGCCTGGCCGAGCGTGTGGCGACGTGGCCGGGGGTGAGCATGCATCTCCCCCAGTCGACCTATCTGGCCTGGATCGACATGCGCCACGCCGGCCTCGGAGACTGCCCCCAGCAGGTCCTGCTGAGCGAGACCGGTGTCGCCCTGTCGGACGGGGCTGACTTCGGCTGGCCGGGCTTTGTGCGGCTCAACTTCGGCACCACCGAGGCGCAGCTGGAGGCGGCACTGGCGCGCCTAGACGCGCGCTTGTGCCGCTAGACATATCGGGCTAAGCCGGATCGCTCAGTACATCATGGCGAATAGCCGGCGACGATAGGTCACCGTTAGCGGGTGGTCGGCGCCCAGGGCATCGAACACGCGCAGCAGGGTCTTGCGGGCCAGGTCGTCGCCGTAGGCGCGGTCTCGCTGCATCAGCTTCAGCAGCGCGTCGAGGCCGGCTTCGTAATTGCCGTCGGCGACCTGACGCAGGGCGCGCAGGTAGTGCGCTTCGCTGTCGTCACGGCCCTCGAGCGCCGCCAGCGCCTCGGCGCTGGGTGCCTCTTCGCCGAACTCCAGGCGTGCCCTTACGCCGCGCGCCTTGGGGGCGTCGCGGTCCTCCGGGGGGAGGCCATCGAGCACTGCACGGGCGCGGTCGGGATTGCCTTCGGCGAGCAGGGCACCGGCCAGGTCGATGCGGTAGTCGACGTGATCGGGGTGCGCCTGGGACAGCTGCTCGAAGATGCCACGTGCGGTGGTGGCATCACCGGCGTCCAGTGCTGCTTGGGCCTGCTCTTCAGGGCTCTGCGGCGCATCCTCCGGCGCTTGGATATACTTCGCCAGCCACTCGCGGATCTGCTTCTCGGGTAGCACGCCCTGGAATTCATCGAACAGCTGACCCTGCATGATCAGCTTGACGTCGGGCACCGAGCGAATCCCCAACTGGGCGGCGATCTGCTGGTGCTCGTCGATATTGAGTTTGGCGAGAATGAAGGCGCCGTTATACTCCCGAGCCAGCTTCTCGAGGACCGGCATCAGATTCTTGCACGGCTCGCACCAGGGCGCCCAGCAGTCGAGCAGCACCGGGGTCTGCATCGACCCTTCCAGCACCACCTGCTGGAAGTTGCTCATGTCGATATCGACGATGACATCGGCCGATGCGGCAGCGTTGGTCTCGGAGGAATCGGGGCTGGTCAGCGGCTGACCGCTGTTGGGATCGATGATAGGCATGCGATGACCTTGAAACGGGCGGATTTACACGCAAGATGCGGGCCGTAGCGGCGGGATTCAAGCCCTGTGCCAGGATTTGGCCTATGCGGCAGGAGGCGCGATCAATGAAAATCATGCTGCGTGGCATGGGGGCTGGTTTGCTGATGATGGCACTCCTGTTGGCCGGGCCGCTGTGGATGCTGGCCAGTGGGGCAGTGCCATTGGACCGGCACTGGTCGTCTGCGGATCGCTCCCCCGCAGGTCTGGCGCCTGAGACCTCGGGTACGCCGGTGGTGCAGGTCTATGCCGCGCGGGCCTTCGGCTGGCGTGGCGCGTTCGGGGTGCATACCTGGATCGTGACCCGCGCCGAGGGAGAAGAGGACTTTCGCCTGCATCACGTGCTGAGCTGGCGCCGGCCGACGGTGGTATCGGGCGTCGACACCCCGGATCGCGCCTGGTTCGGCAATCCGCCGACGTTGTTGGCCGACTATCGCGGCGAGGCGGCAGCGGCGCTGGTGCCGCTGATCGACGCGGCTATCGCCGACTATCCGGCGCCTGATCGCTACCGAGCCTGGCCGGGCCCCAACAGCAACTCCTTCGTGGCCTGGGTGATGCGCGAGGTGCCGGGCTTCGAGGTGGCGCTGCCGGTGACTGCGGTAGGGCGTGACTACTTGTTCGGCGAATGGTGGGCGCCGACCACCAGCGGTAGCGGTTACCAGCTGGCGCTGGGGGGGCTGTTCGGCATCAGCCTGGCGCGAGTCGAGGGCCTCGAGATCACCCTGCTCGGCCTGACCTTCGGTGTCGACGTCCTGCGACCGGCGCTCAAGCTGCCCGGCGTCGGGCGGCTGGGCATGGCGCCGGCGGTTGCCGGACACGACCGCCGATCTTGAAACCAGAGCGAACCGATGACCGGTCATCGGCTCAACAACGAAAAAAGCCAGCTCCCGTAGGAACTGGCTCCTTTCTATATTTGGTAGCGGGGGGACCGGATATGAACCGATGACCTTCCTGGGGTGATAAAGAGCCGAGCCCGGAGCTTTTCTGCGGCCCTGCGACTGGACACAAAAAAGCCGACACCCTTTCGAGTATCGGCTTTTTCATATTTGGTAGCGGGGACCGCTGACCTTGAAACCAGAGCGAACCGATGACCGGTCATCGGCTCAACAACGAAAAAAGCCAGCTCCCGTAGGAACTGGCTCCTTTCTATATTTGGTAGCGGGGACCGGATTTGAACCGATGACCTTCGGGTTATGAGCCCGACGAGCTACCAGACTGCTCCACCCCGCATCAACGTGAGGCGTATTCTACACCTTTCTTGCGCTGCGTCAATAGTGGCTTAAACGCTCGTGCAGTCCGCCGCAGAGCAGCCATACTGGGGGTGGGCGCAGAGGATTGGCGCTCACCACTCGAGACTGGACGCATTGAACCGCGTCGCTGCTGTTGCGGCGTCGGTATCAGGGAGAATTGCATATGACCAACTCAGCACCCGTTGCCTGGGTCACCGGTGGCACCGGTGGTATTGGAACCGCCATCTGCCGGGCCTTGGCCGAGGCGGGCTATCAGGTAGTCGCCGGCTATAACAATCCCGATAAGGCCAAGAGCTGGCTAGAGACTCAGCGTGCCGACGGCTATAACAACATCGCCCTGTCGGGCGCCAATCTGGTGGACTATGAGGCCTGCGAGGCCGGTGCGAAGGAGATTCGCGATACCTACGGCCCGGTCAGCGTGCTGGTCAACTGCGCCGGCATCACGCGTGATACCACCATGAAGAAGATGAGCCCCGAGCAGTGGCACGAGGTGATCGACTGCAACCTCAACAGTGTCTTCAACACCTGCCGCTGTGTGATCAATGACATGCTCGAGGATGGCTATGGGCGGATCATCAACATTTCGTCGATCAATGGCCGCAAGGGGCAGTTCGGCCAGGTCAACTACTCGGCGGCCAAGGCCGGTATGCACGGCTTGACCATGGCGCTGGCGCAGGAGACGGCGACCAAGGGCATCACCGTCAACACACTGTCGCCGGGCTATATCGCTACCGACATGATCATGAAGATTCCCGAGAAGGTACGCGAGGCAATTCGCGAGACGATCCCCGTGAAGCGCTACGGGACACCTGAGGAGATCGCCCACGCGGTGGTGTTCCTGGCTGACAAGCAGGCCGGCTATATCACCGGCGCCAACCTCGATATCAACGGTGGTCAGTTCATGGGCTGAGCCGTGCATGCCAGCATGTGGCACCTCGGTGCCACTAGAGAGCGCGAGGCCCAGGCCTCGCGTTCTGCGTTTCAGGGTGGGGGCAGGCGCAGCAGCTGAGTAAAGATGGCGTCCAGCTCCTGGGCCTCACGCTGCCACAGCTCGCTGGCCACCGGTCCGGTGGCAAACAGCTCGCGCAACACCTCATGGAGCTCCTCGGCCTTGCTCATTTCGCGGCCGAGTCCTTCGTTTAGGCGCTCGACCTGAATCGCCAGGCGTAGCGGGTCGTCCTGTTGGCCGACGCGACTGCCGGCCAACAGCGCCAGGTGCACCCGTAGACGCGCCAGTGACTCCTCGATGTCGCTGGCCGGCGGTGGTTCTCGGCGGCGGGCGTTGCGCAACCGATGGGCGCTAAGCAGGTCGCCGCCAAGGCTGTCATCGGCCGCGACATCGGCGGCCGGCTGACCGTCAAGCGCTGCCGCATCGGCCGCTAGGTGGGCATTCAGTAGCGGTTGCAGTGACTGCCAGCGACTGACTTCTTCCGAGACCGCCAGCCGCGCCAAGCGCTCACGTCGGGCGCGGACGATGCCCGACCAGCGCCGCCGCATTCCGTCGCTGCGCCGGCCGGCGGGCAGTGGCTCAAGGGCTTCGGCTTCGGCGATGGCGGTATCCAGGGTGGTGGCGTCAGCGGTGGACGTCGGTTGCCAGCCGTCGAGACGGTCGATCAGCGCCTGCATGGCATCGAGCTGACGCTGGGCCCGTTGAGCGCGGTCGTGGCGCTCCGCTTCACGACTGGCAAAGATGCGGTCGCAGATGTCGCGGAACTCGCGCCATAGCGTTTGCTCCTCGCCCTTTGGGGCGCGACCCAGCGCGCGCCAGCGCTGCTGCAGGTGCTTGGCCTGGTCGGCTCGGCGCTGGCTGGGCTGATCGCCATCCAGCAGTGCCTGGGCGGCGTCGATCAGCTCGCGCTTGGCGGCAGCGATGGCCTGGGCGCGCTGGTCGATCAGTGCCTGTAGCCCGTGACGTACGCGGCCGAAACGGCGACCGATGGCTTCGGCGCGGTCGCGAGGCACCGGCGAATAGCGTCGCCACTGCTCCCGGGCACGGTCGCGGATGTCGCGCAGCGCATCGGGGTCGGCCGCGGGATCGGGCTTGTCGAGCAGCGCCTCGAGCTGTTCGCAGAGCGCTTCACGGGACTCGAGGTTACGCTGGCGCTCGGCGTCGAGCGACGCTCGCCACGGTGCCAGGCGCTGATGGATGCGGTCTGAGCAGGCGCGAAAATGCGTTGACAGTTCCCGGTCGGCGGCGGCATCACCCAGCGATGCCCACTCTTTGACCAGCTGGCGATGGCGACGGTCGAGGGCGGCTTCGCTGAGCTGGGTATCCTCGGCCAGCTCGGCAATGGCCTGGCACAGCTGGTCGCGCTTGGGACCGGCGACGAAGCCGCGCCAGTCGCGTAGTTCCGCAAGCTGTGCGCCGAGTCGCTTGAGGGTCGGCCGGTGCTGGCGGCGCGTATCGTCGGGTAGCTGCTCGAGGCGCTGACGCAGGCGTTGGTGCAGGCGGCTGGCACTCTTGAACGCGCCGCGCTCGAGGAGCACGCCAAGCTCATCCACCTCGCGCTGGAACTGGGCGGGATCGGGTGCATTGCGCGGCGCTTGCTGCTGTTCGGCGATGCGTTGGGCACGCGCTAGCAGGCTGGTAGGGGGGAGGTCGTCTGGCCAGGCACAGGCTGTCAGGAGGGTTTGCAGTGCCTGGCGATCACAGGCGGTCAGGGCTTGGTCGAGTTCGGCGGCGCGAGCCCGGAAACGCTCCCAGGCATGGCCGATTCGGTCGTACTCTTCGAGGGCGTGGTCATAGCGCTGGCGCAGGGTGTCGTCCGGGGCGTGATGGTCCGACAGCGCCTGCCAGCGGGTCGCCAGCAGGCGCTTCTGGGCGCGCAGACTGTCGATGTCCTGGGCGGCCAGGTGCTCGCCGCGGCGCAGGCCTTCGAGCGTCTCTTCCAGGGCCTCGAGCAGGCCCTCGCGGGTTTGGTCGGCGTCTTCGCGGCGCTGATCGAGAGCCGCATGGACGTGCTGCTGGGCGTCATGGTCGGTGAGGGTCTTGCGGCACAGCAGGCAGGCATCCTGGTAGCGGCGCTCCTGCTCGGCGCTGGGCAGGTCCTTGAGCGCCTCCCACTCGCGCTGTAGGTGGCGATAGCGTCCGGCGTAGAGTGGTTCCCAGGCGTGATGGCCATGCTGCTCGAGGGCGCTGAGGATGCGCTCGCGCTCCGCCTCGGCCTCAGCCTGCTGAGCCGCATCGGCGCGCATTGCGTTGAGCCGCTCGCGTGCCAGCCGGGCGACCTGCTTGTCGCGACGCGCTCGGCGGCTGAGCTGCTGGAGGCCGGTCTCGCTGGTCACGCGTGCCGCGGCGGCGTGGCGTACCGCGGCGATGCCGTTTTCGCAGGCCTGGACGATCAGCGCGTCTTCATCGTCATCGTGGAGGGCGGCTACGGCGGCCAGGCGCAGCTGCTGGTTGTCGCCGTGTAGGGCAATCTCCTGAAGCAGCTGCTGGTCGCCGAGTTGCGCGACATGATCCACGCGTCGGTCCAGCGGCGTGTTCCCTGCAGCGCCGACCAGCAGCGCGGCGAGCCGCGCGCGCAGCTCGGGGCTGGGGTGGGTATCGAACAGCGTCACCAGCAAGTCGATATCATCCAAGCGCGACAGGGCCGCCTGGCGAACCCGGGCATCGTCGTCCCGAGCGAGGCGCTCAAGGGCGTCACGACCCTCCTGCTGAAGGGGGTCGAGTTGACTGGCTGCCTGCTGGCGGCGCTCGGCATCGGGGTGCTGCCAGCGCGGGGCGAACAGCTGACGAAACCATCCTGACATGAAGCTTCCTGGCATGACGACGCATATCCCTGTTATAAAGCGGCGATGTTGTTGTTTTCTGCGAAGGCCTAACCTGCTATCTAAGCATGTGACGCGGCAGTGGAAAAGGTCTGGGCAGCGGGGCTGTTGCCAGCTGGAGACACTGACAAGTCGTTCGGTTGGTCTTATGATCAGTTGCAGGGACGACGCCCCTCGCTTAGCTTTACTGTCATCATCCGACGTGGAGTCCGGCCATGAGCCTGAACGTGGACAGGGCCAGCACAGCCTTTACTTTCAAGGGCGGCATGCTGCCCATGACGGTCATGGAACTGACCAGTGCCGATCCCGAGCGCATTCGTGAACAGCTGGCTGGCAAGCTCAGCCAGTCACCTGCCTTCTTCCAGCATACCCCGGTGGTGCTCAGCGTCGAGAAGCTCGATGAACCACACCTGGCGCTGGAGCGCATCTGTGCTGTCTGCCGCGCTCACAAGCTGCTGCCAGTGGCGGTGCGAGGCGGCAGCGACCCGGTCAAGCAGTCGGCCTGGGCGCTGGGCTTGGGGTGGTTTCCTCCCCAGGAGATCAAGCCGCGCAACCTCGAGAGCGTCGCGACGCCGGCGCCAGAAGCGGCCGCCGACAATGAGCCGGTGCCCGCCAGCGGTGGCCGTATTCATCGCGGCACGGTGCGCTCGGGGCAGCAGCTCACCGCGCCCGACGGCGACCTGGTGGTGATCGGTGCGGTAAATGCCGGTGCCGAGGTGCTGGCGGCAGGTAACGTCCACGTTTACGGCGCGCTGCGTGGTCGCGCCCTGGCCGGCATTCACGGCGATGCTCAGGCGGGCATCTTCTGCCGCGAGCTGCATGCCGAGCTGCTCTCGGTGGCCGGTAATTACAAGCGTCTGGAAGACATCGACCCGCGGCTGCTGGGCAGCGCGGTGCAGGTCCGTCTCAGCGACGATCAACTGGCCATCGCCAGTCTGGCGTGAGCGTGACGACGACACCCCTATAGCAACAGGAAGCTTATCTTGGCCAAGATCATCGTAGTGACCTCCGGCAAGGGTGGGGTCGGCAAGACGACCAGCGCAGCAGCCATCGCCACGGGCTTGGCGCTGCGCGGCAACAAAACCGTCGTAATCGATTTCGACGTGGGCCTGCGTAACCTCGACCTGATCATGGGCTGTGAGCGACGCGTGGTCTACGACCTGGTCAACGTGATTCAGGGCGAGGCGGGACTCAATCAGGCGCTGATCCGCGACAAGCGGGTCGACAACCTGCACATCCTGCCGGCTTCCCAGACCCGCGACAAGGACGCCCTGACCAACGAGGGCGTAGAGAAGGTGCTCGATAGCCTGTCCGAGGACTTCGACTACATTCTCTGCGACTCGCCGGCGGGGATCGAGCGCGGCGCCCAGTTGGCGATGTATTTCGCCGACGAAGCGGTGGTGGTGACCAATCCCGAGGTATCCTCGGTGCGCGACTCCGACCGTATTCTGGGGCTGTTGGCCTCGAAGACTCGGCGCGCCGAACGCAGCCAGGACCCGATCAAGGAGCATCTGCTCATCACCCGCTACAACCCGGCGCGGGTCGATCACGGCGACATGCTCAACCTCGAGGATATTCGCGAGATCCTGGCCATCAACCTGATCGGCCTGATTCCCGAATCAGAGGCGGTGCTGCGTGCCTCCAACCAGGGCATCCCGGTCACCCACGATGCCAATAGCGATGCCGGGCAAGCCTATACCGATACGGTCTCGCGACTACTCGGCGAAGAGGTTCCGCTGCGTTTCCACGAGTACCAGAAGAAGAGTCTGCTGAGCCGGGTATTCGGAGGAGGTCGCCGATGAAACTACTGGATTTTCTCAGGGGCGAGCGCAAGAAAAGTGCATCCGTTGCCAAGGAGCGCCTGCAGATCATCGTCGCCCACCAGCGCAGCCAGCGCGATCAGCCGGACTACATGCCGATGCTGGAGCGCGAGCTGCTCGAGGTGATCCGGCGCTACGTCAAGGTTGATCAGGACGCTATCAACATCAGCCTCGACCGCGACGACGACTGCTCGGTGCTCGAGCTCAACGTCACCCTGCCGCGCAGCTGAGCCGACTGCCGGGGTGGCTGAGCGAGGCCCCGGCGATGTGCTAGGCTTGCCATCCGGCCCGCTGAAGAGAGACCACTTTTCCCATGGCGCAGTCCCCTGCCGCGCCACAGAGCTTTCTGTGGCACGATTACGAGACCTTTGGCGCCGATCCGCGGCGTGATCGTCCCTCCCAGTTTGCTGCCATCCGTACCGATGCCGAGTTCAATGAGATCGGCGAGCCGCTCATGTGGTACTGCAAGCCTGCCGACGACTATCTGCCGCATCCCCAGGCCTGCCTGATCACCGGTATTACACCCCAGCAGGCGCGCCGCCGCGGCATGCCCGAGGCGGAGTTCGCCGGTCACATCAATGCCGCGATGAGCGAGCCCGGTACCTGTGCGCTGGGCTACAACAGCCTGCGCTTCGATGACGAAGTCAGTCGTCATCTGTTCTACCGCAATTTCCTCGACCCCTACGCCCGCGAGTGGCAGAACGGTAATTCGCGCTGGGATCTGATCGATGCGGTGCGTGCTTTCCACGCGCTGCGCCCCGAGGGCATCGAGTGGCCTAAACGCGAGGACGGTGCGCCAAGCTTCAAGCTCGAGCACCTCACCGCGGCTAACGGCATCGAGCACGCCGGTGCTCACGACGCACTGGCCGATGTGCGCGCCACCATCGCCATGGCGCGCCTGCTCAAGGCCCGCAATCCGCAGCTGTTCGACTATCTCCTGAAGCTGCGCAGCAAGCGCGAAGTGGCCCGGCTGCTCGATATTCCCTCGCGCAAGCCGATGCTTCACGTCTCGCGGCGCTACCCGGCGAGCCGCGGCTGCAGCGCGCTGGTGATGCCGCTGGCCGAGCACCCCACCAACCCCAACGGGGTGATCGTCTACGACCTCGGCGAAGACCCGGCGCCGCTGTTCTCGCTCTCGGCGGAGGAGATCCGCGCACGGGTCTTTGTCGGTGCCGACGAGCTGGCCGAGGGCGAGACGCGCATTCCGCTCAAGGTGATTCAGATCAACAAGAGCCCGGTGGTGTTACCGATCAAGGCGGTGACCCCCGACGTGGCCGCGCGGCTGTCGCTGGATCGCGCGCGCTGCGAGCAGCATTGGCAGGCGTTATGCGCCCACCCCGAGGCGGCGCGCAAGGCTGCGGCCGTATTTGCCGAGCCGCCACCCGAGGGACCGCAGGATCCCGACCTGATACTGTATTCGGGGGGCTTCTTCTCGCCGGCAGACCGCCAGCAGATGCAGCGCGTGCGTGACACCGATCCCTGGGAGCTTAGCGAGACCGCCTTCGCCTTCCAGGATCCGCGCCTCGAGGAGATGCTATTTCGCTTTCGTGCACGCAGCTACCCCGACACCCTGTCCAGCGAGGAGCAGGCTCGCTGGGAGGAGTTCCGCTGGACGCGAATGAACGATGCCAGCCTCGGCGGCTTGACCCTCGCCGGCTTCGCCCGCGAGATCGAGCGCCTCAACCAGGTGTCGCTGGATGACAGTCAGCGTCAGATTCTCGAAGAGCTGGTGATGCACGTCGAATCAATCGTACCGCCCCAAGCCTTCGGCTGACGATAGTCTCCCGCTGTGGCTAAACACTGCGCCCGGCCATGTTGGCCGGGCGCAGTGCGTTCAGGGCGAGATGTCTGCTCAGTCCTCGGGCAGTGGCAGCGGCTCCAGCGCTTCGCTGGCACTGGCCACGTCGCTGGCCTCGTCGCCGGGGTCGAAGGTCACGTCGACCACGGCATCGTGGCGCAGGCTGGGCCAGGTGTCGCGCAGGTCGTCGGCACTGACCTGCATGACCCTGTCGGCCAGGCGCTCGCGGCGATCGAAATCGGTGTCGCCGTAGGCCAGTGCCTGCCACTGGCGGTTGGTCAGCGCGCCAAGGGAAGTGTCGCGGGTCAGCAGACGGTCTCGCACTGACTGGCGATAGGCGGCAATATCATCGTCCTCGAGCGTTTCTAGGCGCGTCTCGAAGTCGTCGAGGAAAGCGTCGATGCGCTCGCCGATGGTGGCGCTATCGGTCTCCGGTGACTGCACTACCAGGGCCACGCCGGGAGCATCGAGCAGCGGCGAATAGCCGGCATTGACGATGTAGCCGAGCTGTTCCTCGGTGCGCAGCCGGGTGTAGAACGGCGTGTCGATGAGCTGAGCCAGTACCGCCAGGCGGGCCTGGCTATCGAGGCTGCGGTCGGGGCCCTGCAGGTAGCGCAGTACCAGCGACTCCTGGCGCGCAGTGTCGGGGTGCAGCGGAGCCAGATCGCTGGCGCGCAGCGGCTCGAGCCGTGGGATATCGCCTTCATTGAGCTGCGGACGTAGCGCGTCGGCGACCATCTGGGCCTCGCGCTCGGCGAGTTCGGCGGGCAGGTTGCCAACCACCATGGCCTCCAGGCGCAGTTCGTCGAGGAACTGGCGGCGGAAGTCGCGCAGGTCGTCGGCCTCGAGGTCGCGTACCGCCTCGAGCAGCACCGGGGTCGACCACTGAGGACGAATCAGCGCCTCGCCGAGGGTGCGATAGGCCTGCTGGTGCAACGCCGCCTGCGGCGCGTTGCGCCATTCACGCTCGAGGCGATAGCGCACCCGTTCGACCTCGGCGTCGCGGATCTCGCCTTCGATCAGCTGTGACAGTGCCTGGCGCATCAGCAACTCCTGGCGATCGCGCCAGCCCGAGAAGGACAGCGTCATGCCGCGAGAGTGTGCATAGGACTCGAAGCGTTGACCGGCAAGCCGTGCCGGATAGAAGGCCTCGTTGAGGCTGTCGTCGAGCCAGCCGGCCAGCAGCCGGGTCAGTGCCGCGTCACGCGCGCTGCGCGTGGCTTGAGGGTGCTGCAGGCTGAAG
This sequence comes from Franzmannia pantelleriensis, assembly GCF_900102875.1. Lineage (GTDB taxonomy): Bacteria > Pseudomonadota > Gammaproteobacteria > Pseudomonadales > Halomonadaceae > Franzmannia > Franzmannia pantelleriensis. The sequence continues at coordinate 208,595 of NZ_FNGH01000009.1, read as the reverse complement.
CGCCACTCGACCTTGGGCGTGTTGAAGTCGGCATGGGCCTGATGCCACAGCGAGAAGCTGTCGCCCTCGATCAGGGCGTAGGGCACATCGTCCTGGGCCTCCAGGAGGGTCAGGTCCTCGGCGATAAAGGGGTTGGGGTCGGGCAGCGCCAGGCCCGATAGCGGCTCGGCGTCGCGCCATTCGGCGGGGTGCTCGACTCGGTAGGGCGCATCGAACCAGGGCGAGACTTCATCCCCCTCGACGTCGGGACCGCTAAACACGCGCAACAGGTTGTCCGGACGCAGCGCGTCGAGGTACTCGTTGATGCGTTCGGCGTCGAAGCCGTCCATACGGTAGGCGGCGTAGTGCACGTCCTCGCTGGGATAGTAGGCGAGGTTCATGGACAGACGCATGGCGCTGCGCAGCGGCGCACCGTGCTGCTGAAAGGTGAATTCCTGCTCGGCGAGTCGAGCCTGCTCGTCGTAGCGCCACTCGTCCAGGCCCTCGTCGCCGATCAGTGCAATGGTCTCGAACAGGCTGGCCTGGATGATATCGACGGACTCTGCCCCGCTGGGGGTGAGGCTGACGGTCACCGTGAACAGCGCCTGATTGCCGTCGCCGCGACTGACGCCAGCGGACAGCCCGTCGGCCAGGCCGGCGTCGCGGAGTACCGCCAGTAGGCTGCCATCGCCCTCATGGCCGAGCAGGTTGGCCAGGTAATCGGCGGGCTTGGTGCGGTACTCGTCGCGGGGGTCATCGATGGGGAACTGAAAGCGCAGCTCGCGGCTGTCGCGCAGGCTCTGGATCTCCAGCGCCTGGGGCATGCTGTCATCGAGTACTAGCGGCGCCTCGATGGTCGGTGGCGCTAGGCCGCGATCGGCGATCTCGACGAAGCGCTCCTGAACCAGTTCCTCCAGTTCGTCGAGGGGCTGCGGACCGACCAGCGCCAGGTTCATGACGTTGGCGTCGTAATACTGCTCGTAGAAGTCGATGACCCGCTCGCGCAGGCTCGGCTCGCCATCGGGACGGTCAGCCAGCGTCTCGCGGCTGCCCACCGCGAAGCGCGTGGTGGGGTTGTCAGGGTTGAGCCGCTGGTTGACCACGTCGAGCTGGCGGCGGCCCTCGTCGCGTATCCTGGCCTGATACTCGGAGTGCACGATGCTGCGCTCGCTGGCCAACTGGTCGGCATTGAACAGCGGCGAGATGAAGAACTGGCTGAAGCGGTCCAGCGCGCCAGGCAGCGCATCGGGCTCGATATCGAAGAAGTAGTTGGTATCGCCAGGCGCAGTGAAGGCGTTGTGGCTGCCGCCGTTGCGAGAGATGTAGCTCTGGTAAGCATCTGCCTCGGGGAACGGCTCGGTCCCCAGGAACAGCATGTGCTCGACGAAGTGGGCCAGACCGGCGAGGTCCTCGGGGTCCTGGGCGCTGCCCACGCTGACGTTCATCGAGGCGGCTGCCTTGTCGGCCTCCGGGTCGCTGACCAGCAGGACGTTGAGCCCGTTATCGAGGCTCAGGGTGCGGTAATCACGGGTGTCGTGGGGACTCGTGTGCGGGGTATCGACCTCGGCGATCCCAGCATCGTCTGCCTGTAGAGGGGAGGCGATGAGCCAGGCGATCAGGGGCGCGCCTAGCAGGCTGCCGGCGACTGAGCCGCGTAGGCGCGGGGCGCCACCCGAGGCGGAAGAAGAGGACGAAAATCGCATCATGTCTCCTGTGCGGTGGTCCAGCGATGCATGGGGCCGGTGGGGTGAGCACAGGCCCAGTCCTGATGTGAAGGATCATTGACTCGTCTTGATACAGGAAAAGCGCCCAACAGTTCCACATCGGCCACCGTCAACAGCGCACGCGCCTCGTCGAGCGGTGTGGTCGGGTCGAGCCAGCGGCGCGCCTGTTCCGGTGCAATGACTGCCGGTAGGCGCTCGCTGAGCGGCGACAGCAGCGCGTTGCTGGCCACGGTGATCAGGGCGCAGGAGTCATGGTGTTCGGTCAGCGCGGTGTGGTAGCGACACCACAGGCCGGCCAGCAGCAGCGGCTGGCGCTGGTGGTGGGTGACCAGGAAGGGCTGCTTCATGCGTGGCTGCGGCTTCCATACGTAGATGCCGCTGACCGGCACCAGGCAGCGCCGTGTCGCAAAGGCCTCGCGAAACATCGCCCGGGTGTCGAGCGACTCGGCGCGGGCGCAATGCGGGGCGTGGGCGAGGACCTTGAGCCACGGGGGAGTCAGCCCCCAGAAGGCGCTGCTTAGGCGAGGGCCGCCGGCGGCGTGATGCAGCATCGACAGCGGCCGGCGTGGGGCAAGGTTGGGGCTGGCGAGTAGCGCGTCGAGCGTCTCGATTCCTCCCAGCAGGCGCTCGAGATCGAGCGTCGGGGCAATGTAGAGCCGGCCGGCCATTAGCGCTCCTGACGGTAACGAGGCAACAGGGTAACCAACTCGGGCAGCACGCGAAAGCGGCACTGGCCAAGCCGGACTTGCGTTTGCCTCAGGTATCGATATGCTGTCCGGAAACACTGTTCGAATAGTGCACTCACTCGCGAGGAAGCCAATGGCTCGTCCCAGACAGCATGCGCCCGAAGCGCTGCATGCCCAGGTCATGGCCGCATGCGATACCTGGCTGCAGGAGCGCCCCGTGCATACGTTGTCGCTGCGCGCGCTGGCGCGCGAGGTGGGCTGTGCGCCGAGCACGTTGCTCAAGCTGTACGGCAGCTTCGGTAACCTGTTGCAACACGTCAACGTCGAAACCCTGGGGCGCCTCAAACTCGCTATTGAGGGGCTGGCGGCGGCCAGTCCCGAACCGCGTCTCAAGGGGTTGGCCACGGCTTACTGGCAGTTCGCCCAGCAGGATCGCCACCGCTGGCAGCTGCTGTTCGACTACCCGCTGGCCGAGGAGGGCGAACTCGACCAGCGCCAGAGCGACATGATCGAGGCGCTGTTCGTGCGCGTCGAGGCGACCCTCAAGGAGTACCAGCCGGCGCTGGGTGAGGCCGAGGCGCGCCGCCTGGCACGTACCCTGTGGGGTAGCGTTCACGGCTTGGTGCAGCTGGGGCTCAATCAGCGCCTGGGCTACTGGCAGGACCAGCAGCTCGAAGTCGGTGAGTTGCTCGATCAGTTGCTGACCACCATCCTCGCCGGTCTGCGGCAGCCGCCGAGTGACTCGTGAGCCGACTGATTACCCAGCGTCGCTTTGCCCCGCTGTTCTGGACCCAGGCCCTCGGGGCGCTCAACGATAACCTGCTGCGTACCCTGCTGCTGCTGGTGCTGGTCTTTGCCGCCCTGCCTGATGATCCGGCGCGTCAGGGACTGGCCACCAACCTGGTCGTGGGGCTCTTCATCCTGCCATTCCTGCTGTTCTCTGCCTGGGGCGGTGCTCTGGCCGATCGTGTCGACAAGCAGCGGCTGATTCGGCGTCTCAAGCTGTTCGAGCTCGGCATCATGCTGCTCGCCGCGGCCGTAGTGTGGTGGGAGAGCCGTTTGCTGTTGTATGGCCTGCTGCTGCTGATGGGGGTGCAGTCGGCGCTGTTTGGGCCGGTCAAATACGCCATCCTGCCTCAACACCTCTCACCTACCGAGCTGGTGCGCGGTAATGCCTGGGTGGGCTTTGGCACCTTCGCGGCGATTCTCGCCGGCACGCTGTTGGCCGGCCTGGTGGCGACGTTGCCACCGAGTGCGGCAAGGCCGGTTGCGGTGCTGGCGCTAGTGGGCGTGGCCGTCACCGGCCTGGCGGCCAGCCTGTTGATCCCTCCGGCGCCGTCGTCAGCCAGTGAGGAGGTGCCGCGCCACCCGTTCAGCACCACCTGGGCGGTGCTCGCCGACAGCATGCGGGCGCGCCAGCTGCTGCCAGCGATGCTGGGGATCAGCGCGTTCTGGTTCCTGGGCACCTGTTACCTGACCCTGTTGCCTGCCTGGGCCAGTCAGGTGGCGGGGGGGCAGGCATCGGCCTTCAATCTCCTGCTGGGGGCTTTCGCCCTGGGTGTAGGGGCCGGGGCGATGTTGTGCGCGCGACTCTCTGCCGGCCGTCTCGAGCTCGGGTTGGTGGTGCTGGGAGCGCTGCTGATGGGGAGCGGTGGCCTGTGGCTGGCCGGCGCGTCGCCGTTGACGCTATCTGCTGCGACCTGGGGCGAGCTACTGCTGCAGCTTGGGTTCTGGCGCATGCTGGCTGCGCTGGGGCTGGTGGGCATCGGAGGCGGACTTTATATCGTCCCACTCTACACCCTGATCCAGATGCTCAGTCGCGAGCAGCACCGGGCGCGAATGATTGCCGCCAACAATATCTTCAATGCGCTGCTGATGCTGGCCGCTGCCCTGTTCGGCATGCTGATGCTGGGGGTGGCCGACGTCGGCTTGCCGATCTTCGTCGCGAGTCTCGGCGGCATCGCGCTGCTGATCGGGCTGGGCCTGCTGGTGCGTGGTCCGCGGCCGCTGCTGCGGCTGTTGATCTTTGCCCTGGTGCATCTGATCTATCGGCTCAAGTTCCGCGGCCGTCATCATATCCCGGCGCGTGGGGCGGCGCTGGTAGTGTGCAATCATGTCAGCTTCATGGATGCGCTGGTGATCGGCGGCGCCAGCCCGCGGCCGCTGCGCTTCCTGATGGATCGGCCAATCTACGAGTCGCCGTGGCTCAACTGGTGGTTCCGCATCGTCGGGGCGATTCCGGTGGATGCCGACCGCCGCGACCCGGGGAGCGTGCGCCGGGCGCTGGACGAGGTCAGTCATGCGCTGCGTCACGGTGAGGTGGTGATGCTGTTCCCTGAAGGTCGGCTGACCCCTGACGGCGACATCCATCGTTTTCGGCGCGGGCTGGATATCATCCTGGCGCGTGACCCGGTGCCGGTGGTACCGGCCGGCCTGGCTGGACTGTGGGGCTCCTGGACCTCGCATCAGGGCGGGCGTGCACTGACCAAGTGGCCGCGCCGCATACGGGCGCGGGTGGCGCTCTACTTCGGCGAGCCGCTGTCGCCGCAGGAGGCGCGCTGTGCGATGCTCGAGGTGCGGGTGCGTGAGCTCAAGGCCGAGGCCGACGGCTGGGCGCTGCCCGCGCCAGCGGCACGCAGCGAAGCGTAAGCCGGTTCAGCTGCGGCGCGGTGCCCGGCGGCTATGCTGCCAGCAGCGTGCCGAGGTGATCAGCTTGTCCTTGACCTGCAGGATCTCCATGCGGGTGGTGCCGACTTGCAGCGACGCAGGGCCGTCGGGGAACGACTCGAGATGCTCCAGAATCAGGCCGTTGAGGGTCTTGGGGCCGTCGGTGGGGAGCTGCCAGCCGAGCGACTTGTTGATCTCGCGAATGTTGGCAGTGCCCTCGATCACATAGCTGCCGTCGTCCTGCAGATGGATCTCCTGATGCATCCCTGCCACGTCGGTGGTGAATTCACCGACGATCTCCTCGAGGATGTCCTCCAGCGTTACCAGGCCCTCCACGTCGCCATACTCGTCGACCACGATGCCAATGCGCCGCTTCTGCTGCTGAAAGTTGAGCAGCTGGGTGTGCAGCGGCGTCGACTCTGGAATGAAGTAGGGCTCACGGGCCTCCTGCACGATCGAGGCCTTGGTGACTTCGTGCTTGGACAGGAAGCGCGCCGCATTGCGCAGGTGGAGCATGCCGATGATGTTGTTGATATCGCCTTTGAAGACCGGGATACGGGTGTGTTGGCTGGTGCGGATCTGCGCCAGAATGCTCTCCAGATCGTCTTCGAGATCAATGCCCACCACTTCGTGTCTGGGCACCATGATGTCGTTCACGGTGACGTTCTCGAGGTCGAGGATCGACAGCAGCATGGCCTGGTGGCGGTGGGGGATCAGGGTGCCGGCCTCATGTACCACGGTGCGTAGTTCATCTCGGGTCAGGTTATCGGCGCCACCGTCGATGCTCTTGACGCCGATCAGCTTGAGCAGGCCGTTGGAGATGGCATTGACCAACCATACCAGCGGGTAGAGCAGCTTTAGCAGCGGTTCGAGAATCACCGAGGCGGGGTAGGCGATGCGCTCGGGTTTTACCGCGGCGTAGGTCTTGGGCGTGACCTCGGCGAAGATCAGGATCACGATGGTCAGCACCAACGGCGCCACTGCTGGGCCGGTGACATCGCCCAGAAAGTGGATGGCGAGCACCGTGGCGATCGCCGCGGCAAGGTTATTGACCAGGTTGTTGCCGATCAGGATCACGCCGATCAGGCGGTCGGGCCTGGCCAGCAGGCGCATCACCCGCTTGGCCGCACGCTCACCGCTGCCGGCCTGATGGCTCAGACGGTAGCGGTTGATCGACATCATGCCGGTTTCGGAACTGGAGAAGAACGCCGACAGACAGATAAGGAGAAACAGCAGGCCGAACAGCAGGCCCAGCGGGAAGTCGTCGCTCAAGTTGGGTGAGTCCTCAATGGCATATCAGGCTCGTTTGTAGGGATTCGGCGACGCACTGTCAAGGCGCGTCGGTCGTGGCTCAGCCGCGCTGGAAGACGATCTCGAGCACGAACTTGCTGCCGAAGTAGGCGAGCAGCAGCAGGGCGGTGCCGCCGAGGGTCCAGCGCACCGCGCGCAGCCCCCGCCAGCCGCGGAAGTGGCGGCCGGCAAGCAGGATCGCGAACAGCACCCAGGCGGCCAGTGACAGGATGGTCTTGTGCGCCAGGTGCTGGGCGAACAGGTTGTCGAGGAACACGAAGCCGCTGGCGATCGACAGGGTGAGCAGCAGCATGCCGGCCCAGATCAGCTCGAACAGCACCCGCTCCATGGTGGTCAGCGGGGGGAGTGCCTGGACCAGGCCGCGGATGTGATGATGGCGCAGGGCCTGGTTCTGCAATCCCACCAGCACGGCTTGCACCGCGGCGATGGCTAGCAGCGCAAAGGCCAGCGTCGAGCTGATCACATGCAGGGCGATGCCCGGGGTCAGGCCGCTGTCGCGAGCCGGGGCGGGCAGCCCGACGGCCAGCAGCAGGCTGGCGGCGGCCAGCGGGAACAGCGCGGTGGCGACGTTGATGATTGGCTTGACCAGGCTGCCGCCCAGCAGCACCGCGGTGATCACTGCACTGAGTACCGCCGCGCTGGACGAGAGCCCAAGCCACAGGCCGTCGGCCTCGCGCATCATGGCCACGATCACCAGGGCGTGACAAAGCAGCGCTGCCATTCCGATGCCACGCACCAGCGCTGGCCGCGGCGGTACGCGGCGCACCAGCGCCAGCCCCTGCCAGGAGGCCGCGCCGAGGTAGAGGATCATGGCTAAAAGGGCAAAAGGGAGCGCCTGCATCGGTAGCTGTCCATGCGCCGTCGAGGTCGGCTGTTGGCTGGAAATGAGACCCGAGCCACTACTATACCCAATCCATGCGATGCCGCCCAGCCAGCGCCATGGAGACTGACCCGGGTTGTGCGTATAATCGTCGCCCAACGCCAAGGCTCATTGCCGGAGAGGCATCATGTTCGAGAATCTATCGGAGCGTCTATCGAAGACGCTCAAGTCCATCAGCGGTCACGCCAAGCTGACCGAAGACAACATCAAAGACACCCTGCGCGAGGTGCGCCGGGCACTCCTCGAGGCCGACGTCGCACTGCCGGTGGTCAAGGCCTTCATCGATCGGGTGCGCGAGCGGGCGGTGGGCCAGGAGGTTTCCAAGAGCCTGTCGCCGGGGCAGCAGTTCGTCAAGATCGTCCAGCAGGAGCTCGAGGCGGTCATGGGCGAGGCCAACGAGGCGCTGAGCCTCAAGGGCTCGCCGGCGGTGGTGCTGATGGCCGGCTTGCAGGGCGCGGGCAAGACCACCTCGGTGGCCAAGCTGGCGCGCTACCTCAGGGAGCGCGAAAAGAAAAAAGTGCTGGTGGTCTCCGCCGACGTCTATCGCCCGGCAGCCATCGACCAGCTCGAGACCCTGGCGGCCGAGGTTGGGGTCGAATTCTTCCCGTCGCGCAGCGATCAGAAGCCGGTGGATATTGCCGCGGCGGCGATCAAGCACGCCAAGATCCAGTTCCACGACGTGGTGCTGGTCGACACCGCCGGCCGTCTCGCCATTGACGACGCGATGATGGCCGAGATCCAGGCGCTGCATAAGGCGTTGTCGCCCCAGGAAACCCTGTTCGTGGTCGACGCCATGACCGGGCAGGACGCGGCCAACACCGCCAAGGCGTTTCATGAGGCGCTGCCGCTTACCGGGGTGATCCTGACCAAGGCCGACGGTGACGCGCGGGGTGGCGCGGCGCTGTCGGTGCGCCATGTGACCGGCAAGCCGATCAAGTTCATGGGCATGGGCGAGAAGGTCGATGCCCTCGAGCCCTTCCACCCCGACCGGGTAGCGTCGCGGATCCTCGGCATGGGCGACATGCTGTCGCTGATCGAAGAGGCCGAGCGTACCGTCGACAAGGCCAAGGCCGATAAGCTGGCCAAGAAGGTCAAAAAGGGCGACGGTTTCGACCTCGAGGATTTCCGCGATCAGCTTCAGCAGCTCAAGAAGATGGGGGGCATGGGCGGCCTGATGGGCAAGCTGCCGGGCATGGGGCAGATGGCCGAGATGGCCCAGGGTCCCGGGCCGGAGAAGGAACTTGGCAAGCTCGAGGCGCTGATCAACTCAATGACGCCCAAGGAGCGCCACAAGCCGGAGATCATCAACGGCTCGCGCAAGCGCCGCATCGCCGCCGGTGCCGGCCTGCAGGTGCCGGATCTCAACCGCCTGCTCAAGCAGCACAAGCAGATGCAGAAGATGATGAAGAAGGCCGGCAAGAAGGGCGGCATGCAGAAGATGATGCGCGGCATGTCCGGCATGATGGGCGGCGGTGGCCCGGGTGGTCCCGGCGGCCCGATGGGCGGTGGCATGGGAGGCCCGGGCGGTATGGGCGGTCCCGGCGGCTTCCCGCGGCGCTGAGCGTTCGGCCGAGATGGAAAAAGGTTTCCAATCGAGGTCGTTTTCCGTAGAATGCTGCGTCTTCGTGGCAGGACCGCGCGACTATCCGCGGTCCGCCGGCAGAGCAGCAGTGAGCAAATGACATTTCAGCAACTCCAACCGAAGGACTGTTAACGCAATGGTTACCATTCGTCTGGCACGTGGTGGCGCCAAGAAGCGTCCCTTCTATCACCTGACTGTAAGCGACTCGCGCAAGTCTCGTGACGGCCGCTTCATCGAGCGCGTCGGCTTCTTCAACCCGGTGGCCCGTGGCCAGGAAGAGCGCCTGCGCGTCGACCTCGACCGCGTGACTCACTGGCAGAGCCAGGGAGCCCAGGTCTCCGACCGCGTCGCCGAACTCCTCAAGGAAGCCCGCAAGCAGGCCTGAGCCTGATGCGTGATTTCGTGAGTGAGCAAGCGGCTAGCCCCGAGCAGGACAGCGACGACCGGCACGTGGTGCTGGGCAAGCTGACCAGCCCCTACGGGGTCAAGGGCTGGCTGAAGGTGTATTCGTACACCAGCCCGATAGACGGCATTCTCGACTACCCCGAGTGGCAGCTGCGCCTGGACGGTACGACCGTCACCCGGCGCCTTAGCCAGGGGCGGCGTCAAGGCAAGGGCCTGGTCGCCAGTCTCGAAGGGGTGACGTCGCGCGAGTTGGCCGAGCAGTGGGCCGGGGCGGAGATACTGCTGCCCAAGGATGCCCTGCCGCGTCTCGCGCCGGGTGAGTATTACTGGCATCAGTTGGAAGGCCTGCGGGTGATCACCCGCGATGACGTCGATCTGGGCCGCGTCAGCTACCTGTTCGAGACCGGCGCCAACGACGTGCTGGTGGTCAGGGGCGACGCTGAGGCCGTCGACGACAAAGAGCGGCTGCTGCCGTTCTTGCCCGACCAGGTGGTGCGCGAGGTGGATCTCGACGCCGGTCGTATGACGGTGGACTGGGATCCCGACTTCTAGCTGTCTGGAATATTGCCGTGTGGATTGGGGTTGTCTCGCTGTTCCCGGAGATGTTCGATGCGATCAGCCGTTACGGGGTAACGGGAAGAGCGGTGAATCAGGGGCTGCTGGAACTGGAATTCTGGAATCCCCGGGACTACGCGACGGACAAGCACCGCACGGTAGATGATCGCCCCTATGGCGGCGGCCCAGGCATGCTGATGAAGGTCGAGACCCTGCGCACGGCGATTCACGCCGCCCGTGAGCGCGCTGAGGTCGCCAGCGGTCGCCCGGCCAAGGTGATCTATCTCTCGCCTCAGGGGCGGGTGCTGGATCAGCAGGGCGTGCAGGAACTGGCCAATAGCGGCCCGCTGGTGGTAGTGGCGGGGCGCTACGAAGGCATCGACGAGCGGGTGGTCGAAGCCGATATCGATGAAGAGTGGTCGATCGGTGACTACGTGCTCAGCGGCGGCGAACTGCCGGCCATGGTGCTGATCGACGCCGCGGCCCGGCTGGTGCCGGGAGTGCTGGGCCATCAGGACTCGGCGATCGAAGATTCGTTCAACGATGGCCTGCTGGACTGCCCGCACTATACCCGGCCCGAAGCGATCGACGGTCGCACGGTGCCGGAGGTGTTGTTAAGTGGCCATCACGGCGAAATTCGTCGCTGGCGCTTGAAGCAGTCGCTGGGGCGCACCTGGCTGCGTCGCCCCGAACTGTTGCAGGACAAGGCGTTAAGCCGTGAGCAGCGTAAGCTGCTCGACGAGTTCATCGCCGACTACGCCGACCAGGCGGAGGTGCAGGGCACTCGCCCCGAGTTGGACGCTTGAGGCGTCGACCGGCGAGGCACCTGTGTCATACACCAGCGATTCCCGCGTCATCGCAATAGCGACGAGCGTCGGGGTCACAGCCAGCCGGCCATGGCCGCTGGCATCAACGTATCGAGGAGCTAGCAATGAGCAGCAAGAACAAGGTGATCCAGGCGATCGAAGCCGAGCAGATGTCCAAGGAAATCCCGACCTTTGCACCGGGCGACACCGTGATCGTCCAGGTCAAGGTCAAGGAAGGCAGCCGCGAGCGTCTTCAGGCGTTCGAAGGTGTGGTGATCGGCAAGCGCAACCGCGGCCTGAACTCCGCCTTCACCGTGCGCAAGATCTCTCATGGTGTTGGCGTTGAGCGTACCTTCCAGACCTATAGCCCGCTGGTCGCTGCCATCGACGTCAAACGTCGCGGTGACGTGCGTCAAGCCAAGCTGTACTACCTCCGCGAGCGCAGCGGCAAGTCCGCACGCATCAAGGAAAAGCTGGCCTAAGCGCGAGCGCGCGATGGCTATGGCGCACCTTGCGGTGCGTCTGGCGAGACCCCGTCACCGCTTGCGCGGGGCGGGGTCTCGTTGCATTCAGGGCGGCGATGGCCGAGCGAGGGACGATGGAAGACAGCGAGCGGATCGATGCGTTTCTCGACGCCCTGTGGTTGGAGCAGGGCGCCAGTGAGCACACCCTGAACGCCTATCGGCGTGACCTGAATGCCTGGGCAGCCTGCCTCGTCGAGCATGACGAGAGGCTGTTGGCTCCTGGTGCTACACGTCTTGCGGCCTGGCTTGAGGCGCGCCGCGCCGCGGGCTACCAGCTGCGCAGCAACGCCCGGCTGGTGTCGAGCCTGCGACGCTTCTATCGTTGGGCACTGGGTGAAGGTCTGCTCGATCGCGATCCGCTGGCCGAGGTGCGGTTGCCGCGGGTAACGCCGAGTCTGCCCGACACCCTCGACGAAGAGGAGGTGGAGCGGCTGCTGGCGGCGCCGGACACCGATACGCCGCTGGGGTTGCGCGACCGCACCATGCTCGAGGTGCTGTATGCCGGTGGGTTACGGGTCTCGGAGCTGGTCGGGCTGACGGTGGATGCCGTCAACCCGCGCCAGGGGGTGGTACGGGTGCTGGGCAAGGGCGACAAGGAGCGGCTGGTGCCGCTGGGCGAGGAGGCGCTGGCGTGGCTCGAACGCTACCTGCGCGGTGGGCGCGGCGCGCTGATGACCGATATTACCCGGCCGCCGCTGTTTCCCGGCCGCCACGATGGTTTCATGACGCGCCAGACGTTCTGGCACCGCATCAAGGCCCACGCGCGCACCGCCGGCATCGACAAGCCGCTGTCGCCCCACACCCTGCGGCACGCTTTCGCCACGCACCTGTTGAATCATGGTGCCAATTTGCGTGTCGTACAGCTGCTGCTGGGTCACAGCGACCTGTCGACGACCCAGATTTACACTCATGTAGCCCAGGCGCGCCTGGAAACGCTGCACGCCGATCACCATCCTCGAGGTTGAACATGACGTCATCCCTTCCCGCCCTGCTGCGTCGCCTGCTGGCCGCCTCCCTCGTCGTCGTCAGCGCCTCTGCGCTGGCGTCATCCCATCAACAGCTGGCCGAGCGGCTGACCGTCAACGGCGAACCGATGCCGGTGGAAGAGGTTCGCGAGACGCCGCTGCCAGGTTTCTTCGAGGTGCGCCTGGAGAACGGCGAGACCTTCTACAGCGATGCGACGGGCGAGTACTTCCTGGTCGGCGATATCTATCAGAACGCTGACAGCGGCTTGGTCAACATTACCGAGCAGGGGCGCAACGAAGCGCGTGCCGAGCGCCTGGCGAGCATTGCCGAGCAGGATAAAGTGGTGTTTCGCGGTGCCGAGAGCCGGGTGGTCATCAATGTCTTCACCGACCCTACCTGCCCCTACTGCCGGCGCCTGCATGAGGAAATACCCCAGCTCAACGCCATGGGTATCGAGGTGCACTACCTGGCCTTTCCGCGCTCGGGCATGAACGCCGAGGGCGGACGCATTCTGGAACAGGTCTGGTGCGCTGACAGCCCCACCGAGGCGATGAATGCCGCCAAGCGTGAAACGCGCCTCGCCAATGGCCATGACTGCGACAATCCGGTCGAGGATCAGTATCATCTGGGCATGGATGTTGGCGTTCAGGGTACGCCGGCGATCATCCTGCCAGATGGCCGCATGGTGCCGGGCTATGTGCCCGCCGAGCGCCTGGCCGAGATGCTCGACATCAACGAATGAGGCGCATAGCGCCCGCTGCGACACGGCAAGACTCATGAAAGGGGAGAGCGATTTGAAACCGGTGAGAGTGGGAATCTGTGGTTTGGGGACCGTTGGCGGCGGCACCTTCAATGTGCTGACGCGCAACGCCGACGATATCGCGCGTCGCGCCGGCCGACCGATCGTCATCGAGCAGGTGGCGATGCGCCGCGACAATCCGGACTGCGATACCACCGGCGTCAAGACCACCAGCGACGTCTTTGAAGTGGCGCGCAATCCCGATATTGACGTGCTGGTCGAATTGGTCGGCGGCTACGAGGTGGCCCGCGAGCTGGTGCTCACCGCCATCGAACACGGCAAGCACGTGGTGACTGCCAACAAGGCGCTGATCGCCGTGCACGGCAACGAGATCTTCCAGGCCGCCCACGAGAAGGGGGTGATCGTCGCCTTCGAGGCGGCTGTTGCGGGGGGGATCCCAGTGATCAAGTCGCTGCGCGAGGGCCTGGGCGCCAACCGTATTCAGTGGCTGGCCGGCATCATCAACGGCACCGGCAACTACATCCTCACCCATATGCGCGATGAAGGGCGTGCCTTCGAGGACGTCCTGGCTGAGGCACAGGCGCTGGGCTATGCCGAGGCCGACCCGACCTTCGACGTCGAGGGCATCGACGCCGCCCACAAGCTCACCATCCTCGCCTCGATCGCCTACGGCGTGCCGCTGCAGTTCGAGAAGGCCTATACCGAAGGCATCTCGCGGATCACCGCCGAGGACGTCGAGCAGGCCGATAACCTTGGCTATACCATCAAGCACCTGGGCATCTCCAAGCGCACCGATGAGGGCTTCGAGCTGCGCGTGCATCCCACACTGATCCCCAAGGAGCGGCTGCTGGCCAACGTGCACGGCGTCAAGAACGCCATTGCGGTAATGGGCGATGCCGTGGGGCCGACCCTCTACTACGGCGCTGGCGCTGGCGCCGAGCCGACCGCCTCGGCCGTGGTGGCCGACCTGCTCGACGTGGCCCGTGATATCACCACCGATCACCACTATCGGGTGCCTTACCTGGCCTTCAGCGGCATTACCGAGGTCGAGAACAACCTGCCGATGCTGCCCATGGAGGAGATCGTCACCGCCTACTACCTGCGGCTGCTGGCGGTAGATCGCCCCGGGGTGCTGGCGCGGGTGGCGACGATCCTCTCCGAGCAGGGCATCTCGATCGAGGCGATCATCCAGAAGGAAGCCACCGAAGGCGAGCTGGTGCCGATCATCCTGCTCACCCACCGCACCCGTGAGAAGAACATGAACGATGCTATCCGTCAGCTCGAGTCGCTGGCCGATATTGCCGGTCCGCTGACCCGCATTCGCGTCGAATCGCTGGACGAGCAGGAATAACGCCATGCGCTATATCAGTACCCGCGGGCAGGCGCCCGCGCTCTCCTTCGAGGATGTCGTGCTCACTGGCATGGCCAGCGATGGCGGCCTCTATGTGCCGGAGCAGATCCCGCAGCTAAGCCGTGACGACCTGGCGGCGATGGCCGGGCTCTCCTATGCCGAGATCGCCTTTCAGGTGATGAAGCCGTTCGTCAACGGCGAGATCGACGACGACACCTTCCGCCAGATCGTGACCGAGGCCTACGCCACCTTCAGCCACGATGCGGTGGTGCCGCTCAACCAGCTCGATGCCAACCACTTCCTGCTCGAGCTGTTCCACGGTCCGACGCTGGCCTTCAAGGATGTGGCCTTGCAACTGCTCGGCCGGCTGCTCGATCACTTCCTGCAGAAGCGTGGCGAGCGGGCGGTGATCATGGGTGCCACCTCCGGCGATACCGGCTCGGCGGCCATCGAGGGCTGCCGCCACTGCGACAACCTCGACATCTTCATCCTGCACCCGCACAACCGCGTCTCCGAGGTGCAGCGCCGACAGATGACCTCGGTGCTGGCCGACAACGTCTTCAATGTCGCCATCGAGGGCAACTTCGACGACGCCCAGGCGATGGTCAAGGCGAGCTTCGCCGATCAGGCGTTCTTGAACGGCACTCGTCTTGTGGCGGTCAACTCGATCAACTGGGCACGCATCATGGCCCAGATCGTCTACTACGTGGCCGCCGGCGTGGCACTGGGCGCGCCGCACCGCCAGGTCAGCTTCTGCGTGCCGTCGGCTAACTTCGGCAATGTCTTCGCCGGTTACATGGCCTATCGCATGGGGCTGCCGGTCAAGCAGTTCATCATCGCCACCAACGCCAACGACATTCTGCACCGTACCCTGGCCGCCAACGACTTCTCCAAGCAGGCGCTCAAGGAGACCCTGGCGCCGTCGATGGATATCGTGGTGTCCTCCAACTTCGAGCGGCTGCTGTTCGAGGCCTACGGTCGCGATGGCCAAGCGGTCAGTGAGCTGCTCGAGCGTTTCCAGGCCGAGCCTACCGCACTGGGTGAGGCGCCCCTCGAGCGGCTGCGCTCGCTGTTCGCCAGCCACAGCGTTGACGATGCGACCATTCTCGAGGTGATCCGCGAGGCCCACCACCGCACCAAGGAGCTGCTCGACCCGCACACCGCCACCGGCTATCGCGCCGCGGAGCGGGCCAGGGCCGATGTCGAGACGCCGATGATCACCCTGGCCACCGCCCACCCGGCCAAGTTCGCCGAGGCGGTAGTCAAGGCCGGCTTCCCCGGGGTGCCGCTACCGCCGCACATGGACGACCTGCTCGAGCGCGAGGAACGCTATAGCGTGCTGCCGGCGGAGCTGGACAAGGTGCAGGCGTTCGTGGCCGACAATCGGCGCTAAGAGCTAAGAGCTAAGAGCTAAGAGCTAAGAGCTAAGAGCTAAGAGCTAAGAGCTAAGAGCTAAGCGTGAGTGGTAGCGAGAGGCGCCGGGGACAGGTCTGGAGGGGGGCTTTTTCCAGGGAAGGAAAAAGTAGCTTACAGGGTATTTACAGCGCCCCCGAACAGGCCTGTCGCCGGATCAGCCTCGAGCGGGCACCAGCCACCTGTGGTGCCCAGGTCTCCCCAGCGCCCTTCGCTCGGTACCGCGTTTCTATCGCCCTATGCGTATACCCATCGATCAAACCAGAGGAGTCAGGCGTTGGATGCTGTGACCGATCCTATCGACCTGCATGCCCGACTCAAGCCGCGATTGGAGCCGCGCCCGCGGGACGCGTCGCTCTACGCCCGCGCCCAGCATGAAGGGCTCTCCGAGCTGCAGGCGCGGGTGCTGGCCGGGCGACTGGCCGGTTACAGTGGCGAGATCGAGGCGCTGGTAGCGCCGAGTCTGCGTCACCTTGCCCACCCCGAGCGGCTGGCCGACGGGCGCCGCGCCGCCGAGCGTATCGCCCAGGCGGTAATGGAGGGCGAGCATATCGGCATCCTCACCGACTATGACGTCGACGGCATCACCTCCCATGTGGTGATCCTGCGCACCCTCACCGAGCTGTTCGGCGTGCCGGCGAGTCGCCTGCACAGCCTCATCGGCCACCGTATCAACGACGGCTACGGCATCAGCCTGCCGCTGGTGGAGCGTACCCTGCGTCTTACCCCACGACCCAGCCTGGTCATCACCGCCGACTGCGGCAGCTCCGACGAACCGCGCATCGCCCGGCTCAAGGCGGAAGGCATCGACGTGGTGGTCAGCGACCATCACGCACTGCCGCTGGAGGGGTCGCCGCCCTCGGCCTATGCCTGCGTCAACCCGACCCGCGACGACTGCGACTACCCCGACCCGACCATCGCCGGCTGCATGGTGGCCTGGCTGACCATGTCGCTGGCCCGTCAGGTGCTGGTCGAGTGGGGCGCGCTGGCCGAGGCCACGCCCAAGCTCTCGCCGTGGCTCTCCTACGTGGCGCTGGGCACGGTGGCCGACTGCGTGTCGTTGGGGGGCAGCCCGGCCAATCGCGCCGTGGTCAGCCACGGCCTGCGGCTGATCAACCGCATGGACGCTGCCTGCTGGCGGGCCATGGCCGAGCGCCTCGGCGCCGACAGCGTGCCCTTCGATGCCGAGACCCTGGCCTTCCAGATGGGGCCAAGGATCAATGCCCGCTCGCGGCTCGACGACCCCTACGCGGCGCTTCACTACATGCTTGCCGCCGACGATGGCGTTGCCCAGCGTCACCTTGAGGTGCTGGATCAGGATAACCAGTCGCGCAAAGCCATCGAGGCCGACATGGCCGAGCAGGCCCGGGCGCTGGTTCAGCCGCAGCTGGCCGACAACGCGCCGGTGCTGGTGGTGTTTCTGGAAGATGGCCACGCCGGGGTGCAGGGTATCGTCGCCTCGCGGCTGGTGCAGGCCTACGGTCGCCCGACCCTGGTACTCACCCCGGCGGCCCAGCCCGGCATGCTCACCGGCTCGGGGCGCTCCATCGAGGCGCTGCATCTGCGCGACGCCCTGCAGCGCGCCCACCAGCTGGCGCCCGAGGCGCTGCCCCGCTTCGGCGGCCATCGCGGCGCGGCAGGCGTCGGGGTGCCCGTCGAGCAGCGCGAGGCGTTTCACGCTGCGCTGCATCAGGCGGTCAGCGAGCAGTTGGGGGAGGTAGCACTGTATCCACGTATTCTCACCGACGGTGAGCTGCGCGCCGAGCAGTTGAGCCTAGCCACCCTCGACGAGCTCGCCGCACTGGCGCCCTACGGGCGCGAGTTCGATGCGCCGCTGTTCGAGGGTGACTTCCTGGTCGAGTCGCTGCGCGCGGTGGGCGCCGAGGGCAACCACCTGATGCTCGAGCTTTCTCGAGAGGGCGTCAGCCTCAAGGCGATCTGGTTCCGCGCCCTGACCCCCGGTGAGCTGCCGCCTTTCGGCCTCGGTGCGACGCTGCGTTGCGCCTACAAGCTCAACCGCAATCGCTGGCGTGGCCGCGAGAGCCTGCAGTTAATGATCGAGCACGCCGAGTCGCGCTGACGGTCAGGCCAATTCTAAGCCACCTCATTCGCTATTTCACAAGGACATATGGATGGACGCCGCTGACCTTCCCCAGGACCCACATCGCCCCTACGAAGACGTCATGGCGATGCTGCTCGGCACCCTGCTGGTCGCCCTGGGCGTGCATTTCTATAGCCAGGCGCTGCTGCTGACCGGCAGTACCGCGGGCATGGCGTTCCTGGTCCAGTACGCCACCGGCTGGCGCTTCGGGGTGGTGTTCTTCCTGATCAACCTGCCGTTCTACTACCTGGCGATCCGTCGCATGGGCTGGAGCTTTACCTTACGTACCTTCGCTGCCATCGCCCTGGTGTCGCTATTCGTCGAGCTGACCGGCCGCTGGCTGAGCGTCGACGCGTTGAACGCCGTCTATGCGGCGCTGATGGGCGGCAGCCTGATCGGCATCGGCATGCTGGTGCTGTTCCGCCATCGCACCAGTCTTGGCGGGATCAACATCCTCGCCCTCTACCTGCAGGACAGCCGCGGCTGGCGCGCCGGCTATGTGCAGCTCGGCATTGACGGCTTGCTGCTGCTGATCGCCTTTTTCATGCTGCCGCTGGACAAGGTCGCGCTGTCGGTCGTCGGGGCGCTGGTGCTCAACCTGATCGTGGCGCTGAATCATAAGCCCGGGCGCTACATGGGCGTCAGTTGACAGCGGCTTAGCGTTTGGCCAGCCAGAACCACCAGACGATAGCGACGATCAGGGCGATGCCCGAGAGATTGACGATCCAGCTCATGCGCTAGTCTCCTGGCGCGGCTTCCACAGCCGCAGGCGGTTGGCGTTGCTGACTACGGTGATCGACGACAGCGACATGGCCGCCCCGGCGATCATCGGTGACAGCAGCATGCCGGTGAAGGGATACAGGACCCCGGCGGCAATCGGGATGCACAGGCTGTTGTAGCCGAAGGCGCCCCACAGGTTCTGCTTGATGTTGGTGAGCGTAGCCCGGCTGATCTCGATGGCGTCTGCCACGCCGTGCAGCGAGCCGCGCATCAGGGTGATGCCGGCGCTCTCGATGGCTACGTCGGTGCCCTGGCCGATGGCGAAGCCGACATCGGCGCGGGCCAGGGCCGGGGCGTCGTTGATGCCGTCGCCGACCATGCCGACCACCTCGCCGGCCTGTTGCAGGCGCTCGATCTCGGCGTGCTTGTCCTCGGGCAGAAGCCCGGCACGAAACGCGTCGATGCCCACTTCATGGGCGATAGCCGCGGCCGTGTGCGGGTTGTCGCCGGTGAGCATGACCACCTTGAGGCCATCGGCCTGCAGGCGGCGAATCGCCGCGACGCTGTCGTCGCGTAGCGGGTCGCTGATGCCGAACAGCGCCGTCAGTTGACCACCCACGGCCAGATAGACCACGGTCCGTGCTGTCTCCTCTAGCTCGTTGACCTTTGCCTGACCGCGGGCCAGGTCGACGCCCGCGTCTTCCAGCAGGCGGGCGTTGCCGAGCAGCAGCGACTGACCGTCGCCGGTTTCGGCCTTGACGCCACCGCCGGTGACGCTCTCGAAGTCGCGAACCTCAGCCATCTGGGCGCCGGCCTGCTCGGCATGCGTCAGCAGGGCGGCGGCCAGCGGATGCTCCGAGCCCCGTTCCAGCGCCGCGACCAGCGCCAGCATGCTGGCCTCGTCGCCGGCAAACTCTGCGCCAGACAAGAAGTGCGCTTCGGTCACGCTGGGCTTGCCCTGGGTCAGGGTGCCGGTCTTGTCGACCACCAGGGTGGTGAGCTTGCTGGCGACCTGCAGCGCGTCGCCGCTTCTCACCAGTACGCCGTGCTCGGCGGCCTTGCCAACCCCGATCATGGTCGAGATCGGCGTAGCCAGGCCCAGCGCGCAGGGGCAGGCGATGATCAGCACCGTAGTGGCGGTGACCAGCATATGGATCACCCGCGGCTCGGTGCCGAGGTTGAACCAGGCCAACGCAGTGAGTACGGCGATGATCATCACCGTGGGGACGAAGATGCTCGAGATGCGATCGGCTAGGGCGCCGATCGGTGGGCGCGAGTTCTGGGCGCGGGCAACCTGTTCGGTGATCTGGCCCAGCCGAGTGTCGTCGCCGACCCGGGTGGCGCGGTAGACCAGTCCACCCTTGCCGTTGACGGTGCCGGCGCTGACCTCGTCGCCTACGGCCTTGCCCACCGGCAGTGGCTCGCCGGTGAGCATCGACTCGTCGATATGGCTGGTGCCTTCGGTCACTTCGCCGTCGACGGGCAGGCGTTCGCCGGGACGGACGCGGACATGGTCGCCCTCGCGCACCTCGTCGATGCCCACCTCGACCTCCTCGCCGTCGCGAATCACTCGGGCGCTGCGGCTCTGCAGATCGAGCAAGCGCCGCAGCGCCTCGCTGGTACGGCCGCGGGCGCGGAGCTCCAAGGCATTGCCCAGCAGCACCAGGCCGATGATCATCGCCGAGGCCTCGAAATAGATACCGTGGGCGACCATCGGCAGCCAGGGGGCGAAGAGCACCACCGCCATGGAATACAGCCAGGCGGTGCCGGTGCCCATGGCGATCAGGGTGTCCATGTTGGCCTGGTGGTGACGAAAGGCCTTCCAGGCATTGACGAAGAAGTGGCGACCCGGCCCCAGGAGTACGGCCAGGGTCAGTAGGCCGATCAGCGCCCAGAACAGGCGGCCCACGCCCACCGGGTGGGGGTGGTAGACGAACATGCTGGCCATCAGCGGCACCGCCAGCGCCAACGACCAGGCACTGCCGCGCAGCCGACGGCGGTATTCTCGGGCGTCGTTGCGCTGGCGGGTTTGTTCTGCCTCGCGCAGGTCGAGAATCGGCTCGGCGCCGTAGCCGGCGTCCACCACGGCACGGATCAGCGCCTCACGCTCGCTGTGGCCATGTACCTGGGCGGTGTGGCTGCCGAAGTTAACCGTAGCGCTCTCCACCCCGGGCACTTCGGCGAGGGCGTCCTGCACCGAACGCACACAGCTGGCGCAGGTCATTCCGCTGATCGAGAGTCGCTGGGTGACGCTGCCGCCAGCCGGTGCGCCGACCGATCCACTGGTTTGGGAGCGGATCTCGCTGGGCGCCGCTGCCATCTCTGCCGGTGGGAAGCCGCTTTGCTGGAGTAGAACATCGAGGCGTTCTCCGCTGAGTCCGCCACTTACCCATAGTCGTTTGGTGGCAGGATCGCCCTCCACCTCGGCCGTGGGGTCCTCTGCCTGGATGGTGCGCCGGATCTTGCCGATGCAGCCCTGACAGCTGATGCCGGGTACCTGACGCTCAAGGTGTAAATCACTCATGGCAGCGGCCTCGAGCGACGTCTTGAGGAGGCGGAAAGCTCTCGATCAAGCGACACAGGCTGTGGCCATCGGGCGTGCCATCGGGCATGTCGGCCCAGGTGTCGAGGGCCTGCTGCATGCGCGCGGCGAGTTCCTCGAGTTCGGCGATCTTGGCGTGGACCTCGGGCAGGCGCGCGGCGAGCATGTCGCGCACCATGGGGCAGGGGGAGTCGCCGTGGTCGGCGTGCTCGAGGATCTCGCCGATCTCGCGCACGCTAAAGCCCAGGGTACGGGCGCGCTGGATAAAGCGCAGCCGCGACAGGTCCTGTTGATCATACAGCTGGTAGCCGTTGTCGGGGTGGCGGTGCGGGGTGAGCAGGCCCTCACGGGTGTAGTGGCGCACCGTCTCGGCGGTGACCTCGGCGGCCCTGGCCAGTTCGCTGACTTTCATGGTGGCCTCACAAGTGGAAGTTATGAGGCAAGTGTAAAACCTCTGGGTAACACCCAGGTCAAGCAAGGTCGCACACGCCCGTTGGCAGCGCTGGCACGACAGGCTAAGTCGATGAAAGTTCGAGTGATCAAACGTGCGTGCGACCAAAGTATTAGCAAAAACCGCGTTAAAACAAACGTTTGGCCTTGATCCTGGCGTCGCGATAAGCGAAAAAGGAGGCCTACGCCCTTGCCCGGTGCGGGCAAGTCAGAAAAACAGCTCCAGCCTCACCTGGAAAAGGACGTCGACAATATGCACAACAACGTCAACAAGCTTACCTGGGCCGTCGCCATCGCGGCCGCCGCCTTCGCCAGCCAGGTCAACGCCGGCGGCTACCAGATCAACGAGCAGAGCGTCAGCGGCCAGGGCTACGGCCACGCCGGGCGCAGCTCCAACGTCAACGACGCCACCATCGTGTTTGGCAACCCGGCGGGGATGTCATTTCTTGATCGGGCGCAGGTGACGGCCGGTGGGACTTATCTCAACGTTAATACAGATATAAGTAATGTTCAGGCGGATGCAATGCTTGATGGTGGCTTTGCAGCGACTGGAAACCCAGCAAATGCTACTGGACAGCAGGTCCCAGTGGGCACCATCCCAGGTTCCAGCGATGGTGATATGGTGCCTGGGACGCTCATCCCATATGCCTTTTATGCACAGCCGGTAAATGAGCGTTTGGCCTTTGGTTTCGGTGTTTACGCGCCTTTCGGCTCCAAGACCGACTATGAGGATGGTTTTCAAGGTCGTTATTTTGGCGACTACACTGAAGTGCGCGTGATAAGCGCTCAGCCTACGGTCTCATATCGCTTTAACGATCAGCTTGCACTGGGTCTGGGCATTACATACAACCAAGTCGATGGCGAGCTACGTAGGCAGTTGCCGGGCGACCCGGCAGCGCCATTCGACCCCTCTGCAGATATCGATTCTCGCGTCGAGGGGGATGATGATGCCTGGGGCTACAACATTGGTGTGATTTATCAGCCGGTGGAAGAGACTACTTTCGGTTTAACCTATCGCTCCAAGGTCGACTACACCCTGACCGGTGACTTCAGTGCCACGGATCCTGCCGGCAATGTGGTCAGGTCTGACAGCGCCAACCTCAATCTCACGACGCCTGAGACGGTCAACTTCTCGGTGACGCAGCAGATGAGCGATCGCCTTAAGCTGATGGCGGGGGCCTCCTGGGTACGCTGGAGCCGCTTTGATCAGATTTTGGTCACGGGAAGTGAGGGTGATGTAATCACCCAAGAGACTCAGGATTATAGTAATGCCTGGGCCTTCGCGGTGGGGGGTGAGTACCAGCTCAATCCGCAGCTCGCTCTGCGTGCCGGGGTCACCATCGACAATACCCCCACCAGCGATGAGTTCCGTAGCGTACGGATTCCCTCGGATGATCGCCGTATCTTCTCCGTTGGCGCTGGGTGGACGCCTACGGACGATGTGACCCTGGATTTCGCCTACTCCTACCTCACCGAGCGTGGCACTTTCGTCGACCAATCACGGGATGATCTTTACCAAGGCCTGGGTGGGGCAACCTACTCCGCCGACTACAAAAACGAGGCCCACGGCTTTGGCGCGCAGCTGACCTACCGCTTCTAAGCCATGTAGGTACAGCCAGCCCGCGCGGCATGACGACACCCGGCTTCGGCCGGGTGTCGTCGTTTGGGGTGACATCGCGCCCCGGGATAGCTGGAACGGCCGGGGTTCGCTACAATAGCGCTCTTTTTCGTGCCATCGCGGCCTGGCGCAACGCCAAGGCCGTGGTGGCCGTTTTCCCTGCAGACTCAGGCGAGCCACATGTTGGAAACCAATCCGATTCACAACCAGATCAAGGACCTGTCCGATCGGACAGACGTCCTGAGGGGGTATCTTTGACTATGCCGAGAAGAAAGATCGGCTAGAAGAGGTAACCCGCGAGCTGGAAGACCCCAATGTCTGGAGCGATCCGGACTACGCCCAGAAGCTCGGCAAGGAGCGCGCCTCCCTGGAGCAGATCGTCGCCACCATCGACGAGCTGGATCAGGGGCTGGCCGATAGCGCTGACCTGCTCGAGCTGGCCGAGATGGAAGAGGACGAGGGCACCGTCGACGAGGTTCGCAAGGAGCTCGATGGCATGCAGGTGAGCCTCGAGAAGCTCGAGTTCCGGCGCATGTTCTCCGGTGAGATGGACGAGAACAACGCCTATCTCGACATCCAGGCCGGCTCCGGTGGTACCGAGGCCCAGGACTGGGCCAACATGCTGCTGCGCATGTACCTGCGCTGGGCCGAGCACCACGGTTTCAAGGCCGAAATCACCGAGGTCTCAGCCGGCGATGTGGCGGGCATCAAGTCGGCCACCATCCATGTCCAGGGCGATCACGCCTTCGGTTGGTTGCGTACCGAGACCGGCGTTCACCGCCTGGTGCGCAAGAGCCCGTTCGACTCCGGCGGTCGTCGCCATACCTCCTTTGCGTCGGTATTCCTGTCACCGGAGGTGGACGATAGCTTCGAGGTCGAGATCAATCCTGCCGACCTGCGCACCGACACCTATCGCTCCAGCGGCGCCGGCGGCCAGCACGTCAACACCACCGACTCGGCGGTACGCATCACCCACGAGCCTACCGGCATCGTGGTGGCCTGCCAGAGCCAGCGCAGCCAGCACGCCAACCGCGACTTCGCCATGAAGCAGCTCAAGGCCAGGCTGTGGGAACATGAGATGCAGAAGCGCAACGCCGCCAAGCAGGAGGCCGAGGAGTCCAAGGCCGATATCGGCTGGGGTAGCCAGATCCGCTCCTACGTGCTGGATGATCAGCGCATCAAGGACCTGCGCACCGGCGTGCAGTCGAGCAACTGCGACAAGGTACTTGACGGCGATCTGGATCAGTTTATCGAAGCCAGCCTCAAGCAGGGGCTATAGCCTGCTGCGCTCGCCGATACGGCGTTACCCCTTGGTTCGAGATGCTCATTGAGCAAGCGTCAACTCCGCTCTCTCACCAAGGGGTGGCCTTGTCTCGGCGTCGCTCGCGCGGCGATAGCCGCGTCCATGGAATTGCAAACGACATTGCCAACAGGTAGCGACATGGCCGACCACGACGCCTCATCGAATAGCGCCCAGCACGACGAGAACCACCTGATCGCCGAGCGCCGCGCCAAGCTGGCCGCGCGCCGCGAGCGCGCCACCGAGACCGGCGGCAGCGCTTTCCCCAACGACTTCCGCCGCGACAGCCTGGCCGCTGAGCTCGATGCCGAGCTGGGTGACCAGGACAAGGCCCAGCTCGAGGCCCTCGACCGCCAGGCGGCGGTGGCCGGGCGCATCATGCGCAAGCGTGGCCCGTTCATCGTGATTCAGGACGTCTCGGGGCAGATCCAGCTCTACGTCGACAAGAAGGGACTGCCCGCCGAGGTGCTCGAGGACATCAAGAGCTGGGACATCGGCGACATCGTCGCCGGCCGCGGCCCGGTACATAAGTCGGGCAAGGGCGACCTGTACGTGATGATGGTCGAGGCCACGCTGCTGACCAAGAGCCTGCGGCCGCTGCCCGACAAGTTCCATGGCCTCACCGACATGGAAGCGCGCTACCGCCAGCGCTACGTTGACCTGATCATGAACCCTGAGTCGCGCAAGGCCTTCGAGGTGCGTGCCGGAGTGATCGCCTCGATCCGCCGCTTCTTCGAGGCGCGCGGCTTCATGGAGGTCGAGACGCCGATGCTGCAGCCGATCCCCGGCGGCGCGGCGGCGCGTCCGTTCATCACCCACCACAATGCGCTGGATATCGACATGTACCTGCGCATCGCGCCGGAGCTATACCTCAAGCGGCTGGTGGTGGGCGGCTTCGAACGGGTCTTCGAGATCAACCGCAACTTCCGCAACGAGGGGCTGTCGACGCGCCACAACCCCGAGTTCACCATGCTCGAATTCTACTGGGCCTACGCGGACTACCTGGATCTGCTCGATCTCACCGAGGAGATGATCCGCAACGCCGCCCAGGAGGTGCTGGGTACCACCACGGTGGTCTATCAGGGGACTACCTATGAGTTCGGCCAGCCCTTCCGCCGCCTGACCATGCGCCAGGCGATCCTCGAGTACGGTGAGGGTATCAGTGACGCCGATCTCGACAGCCGCGATGCCGCGGCTGCAGTGGCCGAGGGTCTGGGTATCCAGGTTAAGCCGAGCTGGGGGCTGGGCAAGCTGCACACCGAGATCTTCGAGGAGGTCGCCGAGCACCGCCTCGACCAGCCGACCTTCATCATCGAGTACCCGGCCGAGGTCAGCCCGCTGGCACGGCGCAACGACGCCAACCCCTTTGTCACCGACCGCTTCGAGTTCTTCGTCGGCGGCCGCGAGATCGCCAACGGCTTCTCGGAGCTCAACGACGCCGAGGACCAGGCCGAGCGCTTCCGTGAGCAGGCCGCCGAGAAGGACGCCGGTGACGTCGAGGCGATGTACTACGATGCCGACTATGTGCGCGCCCTTGAATATGGCCTGCCGCCGACCGCCGGCGAAGGCATCGGTATCGACCGGCTGGTGATGCTGTTCACCGACAGCGCCTCGATTCGCGATGTGCTGCTGTTCCCGGCCATGCGCCCGGAAGCCGACTAACGAGGCTATCAGCAGAGGAGGCTGGCGCCCGGTAAGCAAAGCACCTTGCAACAAGCCATGAGGGGGCACCTGAGCAGCTGTAAGGGGAGCCGCGGCGCATCGGAGCCAGACGGGCAAGGCAAAAGCGAACCTCATTCTTCAGGGATGAAGAATGGAGCGCCCAGGGAAGGGTCAACAGCGTGTGAGCGTTGACTTGTCCGTCTGGCGTACATCTCCGAGAGTGAATGGGCCGGAAGTGTTGGTAAGGTGCGCCCCGAGCGCCCATAATGGTCGGCGTTTCGCCGTCGAGGAGATCGTGATGAAACTGCTCAATCGCTCCGCCCTGAGCGTCAAGCCGACCCAAGCCTTTCTGGATTGGATCAACTCCCTGGAGCCCACGGTCGGTGACGATGATCTGACGATTGACGATATCGACCGCGAGAACACCGTCTACCTGATTCCGGAGATGGATACACCGGAAGCCCTCGAGGCGTTCGTCCACGAGCGCTATATGGAGATCCTCGAGACCGAGCTGCGCGCGTGGGAAGAGGACGAGCGGCAGTGGCCCGAGCGTATCGACTGGGCGCTGTTCCAGCGTTTCGTGCAAGTCGAACACAGCTATCTGGCGGTCGACCTCGACGACGAGGCGCCGCTGGAGATCGCCGAGGTCGACGACGCCCTGCTGCTCGAGACCGACCAGGACTAGGCGGCAGCGGGCACCCTGGCCGCCCACCCAGCAGCATCTCCCTACGGGGAGTCGAGACCGGCCGAGGCCGGTCTTTTCGTGTCAGTGGAACCTCAGGATAGCCGATGAGCCGATTGTTCGAGACCCGCCCCGATGATGATGGCCTGCCCGGCCGCGAGCGCCGTATTGCGGTGCTGGTGGTCGTGGTGGGCACCCTGATGGCGGTCATCGACACCACCATGATCAATATCGCCCTGCCGTCGATCGCCCGTGATCTCGAGATCTCCGCGGCGCGGGCGGTATGGGTGGTCAGCCTGTTCCAGATCGTGTGTGCGGCGACGCTGTTGCTGTTCGCCTCGCTCAGCGAGCTGGTCAGCCGACGCCGGCTGTATATCGCCGGGCTGGTGGTGTTCACCCTGGCCTCGCTGGGGGCCGCCCTGGCCAACGGCCTGGAGATGCTGCTGATGTGTCGTGCCCTGCAGGGGCTCGGAGCGGCGGCCACGCTCTCCATCGGCCCCTCGATCTACCGGCTTATCTTCCCCACCCGGCTGCTGGGCGCGGCAATGGGGCTGAGTGCCCTGGTGGTCGCCGCTGGCTACGCCTCGGGGCCAACGCTAGGCGGGGTAATCCTGTCGTTTGCCGACTGGCCGTGGCTGTTCGCTCTGAATGTGCCGGTGGGGCTGCTGGCGCTGGCGTTGGCCGTGAGAGCGCTGCCCGCCGAGCCGCGCCGCCGTGGCGGTTTTGATATCACCGGCGCACTGCTCTCGGCGGCGATGCTGGCCTGCTTCTTCCTGGCCATGGACGGTGCCGGTCACCAGGCGCCGTGGTGGGAAGTGCTGGGCTTGATGCTGGCGAGCCTGGTGGCCGGCTGGCTGTTCCTGCGCCGCCAGCGTCGTGCCAGCCACCCGCTGCTGCCGCTGTCGCTGTTCGATGAGCCGCGATTCTCGCTGGCGATCGTGGTCTCGGGGCTGGCCTTCGTCGGCCAGGGGCTGGCATTCGTGGCGCTATCGTTTCTCTATCAGCAGGAGATGGGGTTCTCGCCGCTGCAAACCGCCTGGCTGTTCACTCCCTGGCCGCTGACCATCATGTTTGCTGCGCCACTGGCCGGGCGCCTGGCCGATCGCTTCAATCCGGCCCTGCTTTCGACGCTGGGGCTGGTGCTGCTGCTGTCAGGCCTGGTGGCGCTGGCGCTGGTTCCCGATGGCGCCGGTATCGTGAATATTCTGTGGCGTACGGCGCTGTGCGGGCTCGGCTTCGGTTTCTTCCAGGCGCCAAACAACCGCGAGATGATGAGTAGTGTGCCCAAGGCGCGCAGCAATAACGCCTCGGGGATGATGAGCACCACCCGCACCATCGGTCAGTCTCTGGGCGTGGCGCTGGTCGGGGTGTTCCTGGCACTCGGTGCGGGCTCGGTGCAGGCATCGTTGTGGTTGGGCTGCGGCGCCTGTGCGCTGGCCGTGGCCGTCAGTTTACGGCGCATTCCACTGGCGCCTGCTGCGAAGCCAACACTCGCTGAACGTGCGTCGCCGGGGCCGGATTGAAGGAGTACAATGGCCCTATTCCGCTTACTTCACGACGCGATTACCACGAGGCAACCGCCATGAGCATTCAGGCGCAGATCGAGGAAAAGCTCAAGACGCTATCGCCTACCTGGCTGACGGTGGAGAACGAGAGCCACCGGCACAATGTGCCGGCCGATTCGGAAACCCACTTCAAGGTCACGCTGGTCTCGGCGCGCTTCGAGGGCATGATGCCGGTCAAGCGGCATCAGCAGCTGTACGCGCTGCTTGCCGATGAGCTGGCCGGACCGGTGCATGCCCTGGCGCTGCACCCCTATACTCCGGACGAATGGCAGGCGCGCGGCGGCCAGCGGCCGGACTCGCCCGACTGCCGAGGTGGCAGCGAGGCGTGACTAGCGAGCCCCAGCGTCTGCAGTACTTGAGTGCCATGGGCGTCACCGCCTGGGTGGCACGCTACCGGCTGCCCAACGCCAAGGAGACGCCGGCCTGTGACTGGCCGACGCCCGAGACGCCGGAGACCCCGGCCCCCTCGCAGCGGCTGCATGCGCTGCTCGATGAGGTGCCGGCTCGCTCCCCGGCGTCGGCGCCGGAAACGCCGGCTCCTGCCAAGCCCCCGCGGCGGGGCAAGGCGCGGGCTCTGTTGGGTGTCGCCGATGAGCCGGTCGATACCAGTGAGACAGAGAGCGATAAGCCGCCAGCTGCCGCGGGAACCGGGGACCCTCAGCAGGCACTGCGTTTCAGTCTGCAGATCGCCGCCCTCGAAGGCCGCTGGCTGGTGCTGCTGCCCCAGGGCGGTTCGCCGGATGCCGTGGCCCAGCGCCTGCTGGGCAATCTGCTGCAGGCCGCCGGCATTCACCTGGCCCAGCCGCCGGTGTTCCAGGCCTTTCACTGGCCGATGATGGAGGAGTTGCCGGTGGAAGCGCCGCTCGACGAGGCCCGTGATGGACTACGTGCGTTTCTCGACGGTC
This sequence comes from Franzmannia pantelleriensis, assembly GCF_900102875.1. Classification (GTDB taxonomy): domain Bacteria; phylum Pseudomonadota; class Gammaproteobacteria; order Pseudomonadales; family Halomonadaceae; genus Franzmannia; species Franzmannia pantelleriensis. The sequence continues at coordinate 179,441 of NZ_FNGH01000009.1, read as the reverse complement.
GGCGGCGCGGCGGCTGGCGACCCGAGCGAGTGCTGCTGTTCGGTGAGTCGCCGGTATTGGCTGAGGTATTGTCGATCGAAGCGGGGCACTGCGACCTGCTGCAGCTTCCTGCCTGGCAAGGGGCATCGCTGACTGAGCTGAGCCGTGACGCCGCCGCCAAGCGTGCCTTGCTACCACTGCTCGGAGAATGGCGCGAGGCCTGGCTGGGTGCCGCTGACGGTCCCGCCGCGAATGAGGCCGCCGATGAGTGACCCCTGGCTGCGGACGCTGGATGGCGACTGGTTGGAGGCGGTGGAGCGGATCGAGCACCACGGCCAGCCGCACCCATGGTCGCGTGTGCAATTGATGGGCGCGCTAACCGACCCGCAGGGGAGTGTCTGGGGTGTCGGAGTGGGCGAGCAGGCGAGTGAAGGGCTGTGCGGCTTTGCGGTGCTGAGTCGCCAGCCCTTCGATGCCGAGCTGCAGGCCATCACCGTTGCCCCGCAGGTGCGTCGCCAGGGGCTGGCCGGGCGGCTGGTAACGGCGCTCATCGATCAAGCCGTGGGCTGGGGCAGCGAACGGCTGCTGCTCGAGGTGCGTGCCTCCAATCAGGCGGCGCTAGCCCTCTACCGGCGTAGCGGATTTCGCGACGACGGCGTACGCCGCGGCTACTATCCGCCCCTCAATGGCTGTGGCGCGCGGGAAGATGCGCTGCTGATGTCCTTCCCGCTCGTCGGCTCCCGCGGCTAGTCAGGCGCCGTCGTTACCGCTGCCGTCGAGTTCGTTGAACTTCTCTAGCAAGCCGCTGAGCCGCTGCTGCCACTCGTCATGCTCCTGCTTCAGGCGGGCATTTTCCTCGCGCAGCTCCTCGGCCTCCATCTTGAGCATTTCGATGGCCTCGACGGCGTTGCCGACTTTCTGCTCGAGCTGATTGAAGAGTTCGATGCTCATCCTGTTCTCCTGATTCGATTGCGGCGTCTGGGGCCCGTGACGGGATGCCGGGTTCGCAGCGTACGACGCGCGGCGCGACTCAGCAAGCGTCGCCGGGCGGCGACGCCAGGCGGCGATAGAGCCGCCCGTGGCTGTCGCCGGCGTGGACCTCGCGGTGCAGTCCCCAGGTGGCGGGAACCTGGGGCGTCAATTCAGCCTCGGTTTCCAGATAGATCCAGGCTCGCTCGCCGAGCCAGCCGCCGGCCTCCAGCGCAGCACAGCTCGGCTCGGCGAGCCCCTGTCGAAACGGCGGGTCGAGAAACACCAGATCGTAGGGTGCCGCCGCGTCGGCAGAGGTGCCGAGCAGCGTCAGGACATCGCCGGTGGTAACGCCGCCGTTGGCGCCGAGGGTCGCCAGGTTGTCGCGCAGGGCGCTGGCAACGCCGCCATCGCGTTCGATGAAGTGAGCCTGGCGAGCGCCCCGCGACAGCGCCTCCAGGCCCAGCGCGCCGGTGCCGGCGTAAAGGTCGAGCACCTGAGCGCCAAGCGGTGCACTGGACAGCCAGTTGAACAGCGTCTCGCGCACCCTGTCCGGGGTGGGGCGCAGGCCCGGGCGGTCGAGTACCGGCAGCAGCCGGCGACGAAAGTCGCCGCCGATGATGCGCAGGCGACCGGTGGCCTTGCCGGAGGGGCGGCGGCGTGAGGGAGGGCGGCGTCGAGTCATGGTGCCGAATTGTACCGCCGGGCTTATCCACAGTCACCGCCGGCGGTGGTAGGATGAGCCGATTGTTCCGCGATTCTCCAGGTGCCGAGGTCAGATCACGCCCATGTTCGGATTTTTCAAGCGCAAGAAGCAGCAGGACGAGTCCCAGCAGTCACCCAAGGATCAGCAGGCGCTCGACGAATCGCAGCACGACGATACCCTCGACCAGCCAGCGACCGATCAGGCCGCCGTCGACGTGACGCCCGAGGCCCGCGAGCAGGCCGCGGCACGCGAGGCACTGGGCGATGTTCAGGCCGACGACGGCGAGGTGAGTGCGCTGGACGAGACGCCGCTGGCGGATGAGGTCGACGACCTGGCTGAACCGGCCGCGGCCGATACTGCTGCCGAGCCCGAGCCCGAGCCCGAGCCCGAGCCCGAGCCCGAGCCCGAGCCCGAGCCCGAGCCCGAGACAGTGGTGCCGGCCGAGAGTAGCGGTACACCCGAGAAGCGCGGCTGGTTTGCGCGCATCAAGCAGGGCTTGGGCAAGACCCGCGCCAACCTCACCGACGGCATCGCCGACCTGTTTCTGGGCAAGAAGCAGATCGACGACGACCTGATGGAGGAGCTGGAGACCCAGCTGCTGATGGCCGACGTCGGCATCGAAGCCACCAGCGAGATCATCGATAACCTATCGGCACGGGTCTCGCGCAAGGAGCTTGCCGACTCCGAGGCCCTGTATCGCGCCCTGCAGGATGAACTCAGCGCGATGCTCGACCCGGTGGCCACGCCGCTGGTGCTGCCGCCCAAGGGGGAAGGGCCCTTCGTGATCCTGATGGTGGGCGTCAACGGGGTCGGCAAGACCACCACCATCGGCAAACTGACCAAACGCTTCCAGGCCGAAGGGCGCAGCGTGATGCTGGCCGCCGGTGATACCTTCCGCGCCGCCGCAGTGGAGCAGCTCAAGGTGTGGGGCGAGCGTAACAGCGTGCCGGTGATCGCCCAGCACACCGGTGCCGACAGTGCCTCGGTGATTTACGACGCGGTAGCCGCCGCCAAGGCGCGCAAGATCGATGTGCTGATTGCCGATACGGCCGGCCGCCTGCATAACAAGGGCCATCTGATGGAGGAGCTCAAGAAGGTCCAGCGGGTGATGGGCAAGCTCGATGCTACCGCGCCCCACGAAGTGATGCTGGTGCTTGATGCCGGCACCGGCCAGAACGCTATCTCCCAGGCCAGCACCTTCAACGAGGCGGTGCCGGTGACCGGCATTACCCTCACCAAGCTCGACGGTACCGCCAAGGGCGGTATCATCTTTGCCTTGGCCAAGCAGCTCGGTACGCCGATCCGCTATATCGGCGTCGGCGAGACCCTCGACGACCTGCGCCCGTTCGAGGCGCGTGACTTCGTCGACGCGCTGTTTGCACGCGACGAGCATGACGCCGAGCGCCGTTGAGCCGTGATCGCCTTCGAGCACGTCGGCAAGCGCTACGGCGGGCGCTTCGAGGCGCTGGCCAATATCGACTTCCAGGTCGAGCGCGGCGAGATGCTGTTCCTGACCGGCCACTCCGGCGCCGGCAAAAGCTCATTGCTGCGCCTGATCATGCGCCTCGAGCGGCCGTCGCGTGGCCGGGTGCTGGTCGCCGGCCACGACATCAACCGTCTGCACCACTCCCAGGTGCCGTTCTATCGCCGCCAGATCGGCGTGGTCTTCCAGGATCACCAGCTGCTGTTCGACCGCTCGATCTACCACAATGTAGCGCTGCCGCTGGAGATCCAGGGCGTCGAGCCCCGCGAGGCGGCGCGGCGGGTGCGTGCGGCGCTCGATAAGGTCGGCCTGCTGCACCGTGAGAAGGCGCTGCCCATCGAGCTATCCGGCGGTGAGCAGCAGCGCGTCGGCATTGCCCGGGCGGTGGTCAACAAGCCGTCGCTGCTGCTCGCCGACGAGCCGACCGGCAACCTCGACCCGCAGCTCTCCGCCGACATCATGACCCTGTTTGAAGACTTCAATCGGATCGGTACCACGGTAATGATCGCCAGCCACGACCTGGCGCTGATTGCGCGCCTGCGCCACCGCGTGCTGCAGCTGCGTGAAGGCCGCCTGGTGGCTGACCAGGAGGCGGCATGAGCGGCAGTGCCCAGCCAGCGCCGCGGCGCGGAGCCCGCAGCCATCAGACGCGCACCAGCAGCCGGCTGCGCAGCTGGCTGCGCCACCATCGTGCGATGTGCTTCGACAGCGCGCGGCGACTGCTGCGTCACCCGCTGGGTAGTCTGCTGACCATGCTCGCCATCGCCATTGCCCTGGTGCTGCCGGCGGCGCTGTGGCTGGTGCTGGATAGCGCCCGGCTGCTCGACGCCGAGCTCGATGAAAGTGCGACCCTGACCGCCTATCTCGAGGCCGGTGTCGACGAAGCCCAGGCCATGCGCATCAACGAAGCGCTAGGCGCCCACCCCGAGGTGAATGCCACGCGGCTGATCACTGCCGCCGAGGGCATGGCCGAGTTTCAGGAGTCGCTGGGGCTGGCCGATGCCCTGGGGCGCCTCGAGGACAACCCGCTGCCGGCCAGCGTGGTGGTCTCGCCGCGAGAGACCCGGCCGGAGGCGGTGCGCGCGCTGGCCGGGGATCTCGAGGGCGTCAGCGGTGTCGACGAGGTGCGTCTTGACCTTGCCTGGATCGAGCGCCTGGCCCAGCTTGCCGAACTGGGACGTCGGGTGGCGCTGGCGCTGGCGATACTGTTCGGGCTTGGCGTGCTGCTGATCGTCGGCAATACCATTCGTCTGGCGGTGGAGAGTCGCCGCCAGGAGATCCAGGTAGTGACGCTGATCGGTGCTACCCACGCCTTTGTGCGCCGGCCATTTCTCTACAGCGGTGCTTGGTACGGCCTCGGCGGCGGGCTGCTGGCCTGGGCGCTGCTGAGCCTGGGCGGGCAGTGGTTGGCGGCACCGGTGACGGCGCTGGCCGAGAGCTACGGTGCGCACTTCAGCCTGCCGCGACTGGATGCCGCGGGCTCGGCAACTCTGCTATTTTCGAGTACACTATTGGGTCTGCTGGGGGCATGGATCGCGGTGAGTCGACACCTCGCCGAGATGCGTCCCGAGTAGTCGGCGCAACACCGCTGCGCTATCCGATTGGCACGGCCAATGGGAACTTTTCAGGCCAGGCACGGTCATAAGCGTCGATAGTTAGGCAGCTAAGTGTGGTCGTACGGTTATCCATCGTCACGTACCGGCATTCATCGAAGTAGGCAATCTTGGAGACCCTCGTCATATGAGTACCAGTCTTCAGCCTGTTGGTCATCTCTCCCCGGGCCACGACCTGAATGGATATATTCAGGCGGTAAACGGCATTGCCGTGCTGTCTGCAGAGGAGGAGCGCGAACTGGCGTTCCGCTTGCATGAACACAGCGACCTGGAGGCTGCGCGCCGCCTGGTCATGTCGCACCTGCGTTTCGTGGTGCACATTGCCCGCAGTTACTCCGGCTATGGCCTGCCCCAGGCCGACCTGATCCAGGAAGGCAACGTCGGCCTGATGAAGGCGGTCAAACGCTTCGACCCGAATCAGGGCGTGCGCCTGGTCTCCTTCGCCGTGCACTGGATCAAGGCCGAGATCCACGAGTTCGTGCTGCGCAACTGGCGTATCGTCAAGATCGCTACCACCAAGGCGCAGCGCAAACTGTTCTTCAATCTGCGCAGTGCCAAGAAGCGCCTGGCCTGGCTCAACAATGACGAAGTCGACGCCATCGCCAAGGATCTCGACGTTAAGCCCGAAGTGGTGCGCGAGATGGAAGGGCGACTGACCGCCTACGATGCCGGCTTCGATGCCTCGCCCAGCGATGACGACGAGCAGAGCTATCAGGCGCCGGTGCACTTCCTCGACGACGCCCGCTTCGATCCGGCGACCCAGCTCGAAGACAGTGACTGGGAAGAGGACTCGACGCGTCGCCTACAGCTGGCCCTGGAAGAGCTCGACGAACGCTCACGCGACATTCTCCAGCGCCGCTGGCTCAACGAGCCCAAAGCGACGCTGCACGAGCTGGCCGACGTCTACGGCGTCTCCGCCGAACGCATCCGGCAGCTCGAGAAGAACGCCATGAACAAGATCAAGCGGCAGATCGGCGATGCGCTGGTGGCCTGATGGCCGGAACTCTCCGATGCGCCGCTAAACGCCCGGGCCCTATGGCTCGGGCGTTTTCGTTGAGGGCGCTTAGGCCCGCGCCAGGCTGGGCACGTCCATCAATAGCTGCGCCGAGAGCAGCTGCCACTGGTCCTCCCAGTACTCGGTGGGGCGGCGGCGAAAGTCGCTGCGCACGTACTGCGAGATGCGCCCTTCAGCGTGGGCCATCAGCAGGTTGGCGGCCGCCGAGGCGGGCAGGCTGGGGCGGCGCTGCTCGCGCAGCTCGGCTTCGCGTAGCACCTGCTTGAGCTGGGTCTCGAGTCGCTCGAAGAGCTGGTGGATACGCAGCCGCAGGCGCGCGGTCTCGCCGGTCAGTGCATCGCCGCCGAGTAGCCGGGTAAGACCGGGGTTCTTCTCGGCGAAACCCAGCAGCAGGGTCAGGATCTGCTGGCAGCGCGGAAGCGCGTCCGGGGTCTCGTCGAGGATGCGCCGGATCCGCTCGAACAGGGTCTCCTCGATGAACTCGATCAGCCCCTCGAACATCCGCGCCTTGCTCGGGAAGTGGCGGTAGAGCGCTGCCTCGGAGACGCCTACCTGGCGCGCCAGCGCGGCGATGGTGATGCGCTTGCCGCTGTCTTCTTCGAGCATCAGCGCTAGCGCCTGGAGCACCTGCTCCCTGCGGTTCGTTTTCGAATTTTCCTGCGTCATGATGTTCTTCTAATGATCCCGTTGTCCGCACATCCTACTGTCGCCCTCGCGGCGGGGCAAACCCGCCGCGCGTTGGATCGCGGAGGCTTACTCGCCGGCTGCCCCGGTCTCGAGAATCTGGGTGCCGACCCCGGCGTTGGTGAAGATCTCCAGCAGCGTAGCATGGGGCACGCGGCCGTCGATGATATGCGCGCTGGCGACGCCGCCCTTGACCGCCTCGAGGGCGCAGCGGATCTTCGGCAGCATGCCGCCGTGGATGGTGCCATTGGCAATCAGCGCATCGACCTGCTGGGTCGACAGGCCGGTGACCACCTCGCCCTCGGCGTTCATCAGGCCGGCGACGTTGGTCAGCAGCATCAGCTTCTCGGCGCACAGCGCCTCGGCGACCTTGCCGGCCACCAGGTCGGCGTTGATGTTGTAGCTGTGGCCTGCGTGGTCGACGCCGATCGGTGCGATCACTGGAATGAAATCGCGCTCGGCGAGCATCTCGATCAGGTCGGTGGAGACATGCTCGACCTCGCCGACGTGGCCGATGTCGATGATCTCCGGGGCGGTCATCTCGGGTGTCTGATGCTCCACCTTGAGCTGGCGCGCACGAATCTGCGAGCCGTCCTTGCCGGTCAGGCCGATGGCCTTGCCGCCGGCCTGGTTGATAAGGTTGACGATGCCCTTGTTGACCAGCCCGCCGAGCACCATTTCCACCACGTCCATGGTTTCGGCGTCGGTGACCCGCATGCCGTTGACGAAGCGCGACTCAATCTTGAGCTTGGCCAGCAGGTCGCCGATCTGCGGCCCACCGCCGTGCACCACCACCGGATTGATGCCGACTTCCTTGAGCAGCACCATGTCGCGGGCGAAGGAGTCGATCAGGGTATCTTCGGTCATGGCGTTGCCGCCGTACTTGACCACCACGGTCTTGCCCGAGAAGCGCTGGATATAGGGCAGCGCCTCGGAGAGCACCTCGACGGTCAGCTGCGGGGCGCGGGTCTGTTGATCGGTCATCGAAGGTCCTTGTGTCTAACGGGTCAGTAGGGCAGCTCGACGTCCGGGGCGACCTGAGTCAGCGCCGCGCCGAACTGGGCCTGGATGCGCGCGAGGGCAGCCTCGCTCTTGCCCTCGAAGCGCAGCACCAGCACCGGGGTGGTGTTGGAGGCGCGGCACAGCCCCCAGCCGTCGGGGTAGTCGACGCGGATGCCGTCGAGGGTGGTCTTGATGCCGTCGTCGCCGAAGTCGCCCTCGCGCGCCAGGCGCTCGACGATGTCGAACTTGGTCTCGTCGGTCACCGTGATATTGAGCTCCGGAGTGCCGAGGTCCTGGGGGAAGCGGTCGAAGTAGGCGTCGGCATCATTGCCCTGCTTGGCGAGGATCTCCAGCAGCCGTGCGGCGCCGTAGAGCCCGTCGTCGAAGCCGTACCAGCGCTCCTTGAAGAAGATATGGCCGCTCATCTCGCCGGCCAGCAGGGCGCCGGTCTCCTTCATGCGCGCCTTGATCAGCGAGTGCCCGGTGCGCCACATCTCCGGGGTGCCGCCGGCGGTCTCGATCACCTGGGCCAGATTGCCGGTGCACTTGACGTCGAAGATCACGCGGGCGCCCGGGTTACGGGACAGCATGTCCTCGGCGAAGGCCATCATCAGGCGGTCGGGGTAGATCAGCTCACCGGCGGGGGTGATCACGCCCAGGCGGTCGCCGTCACCGTCGAAGGCCAGGCCGATGTCGGCGCCGGTCTCCTTGACGGTGCGGATCAGATCGACCAGGTTCTCGGGCTTGCCGGGGTCTGGGTGGTGGTTGGGGAAGGTGCCGTCGATCTCGGCGAACAGCGGGATCATCTCGGCGCCGAGCTTTTCGATCAACTTGGGGCCCAGCTCACCGGCCACGCCGTTGCCGCAGTCGACCACTGCCTTGAGCGGACGGGAGAGGCTGACATCACCGAGAATGCGCTCGAGGTAGGCGTCGCGCACGTCCTCTTCGCGCACGCTGCCCTGGCCGTCGCTCAGCTCGCCGTCAACGAGGCGCTGGTAGAGGGCGGTGATGGCGTCCCCGGACAGCGTCTCGCCGCCTAGCACGATCTTGAAACCGTTGTAGTCGGGCGGGTTATGACTGCCGGTGACCATCACCCCGGACTGGGTCCCATCGAGCACGTGGGTGGCGTAGTAGAGCACCGGGGTCGGCACCATGCCGATATCGATCACGTCGCGGCCGGTGGCGGTCAGGCCACGGGTCAGGGCGGCGCTGAGGCGCGGCCCGGAGAGTCGCCCGTCGCGGGCCACGACCACCGTCGATTCGCCGCGGGCGGCGGCTTCGCTGCCGATGGCGCGGCCGATGAGCTCGACGCTCGCCTCGGTCAGGGTCTCGTCGACGATACCGCGGATGTCGTAGGCGCGGAAGATCGAGGCCGGGACGCTGGCATTCTGTGTAGGGCTCATGGGCAACTCCTTTTTGCGTTATCCAGAAGTCAGTGGCGACCGGAGCTACCGAAGCCGCCGTCGCCACGCAGGCTGGTGTCGAAGTCGTCGACGACCTCGAGTTCGGCCTGTATCACAGGCACAAGCACGTACTGTGCCAGGCGCTCGAAGGGCTCGAGGGTGAAGGCCGCGCTGCCGCGGTTCCACACCGAGATCATCAGCTCGCCCTGGTAGTCGGAGTCGATCAGGCCGACCAGATTGCCGAGCACGATGCCATGTTTATGCCCCAGGCCGGAGCGCGGCAGGATCATGCCGGCTAGGCCTGGGTCGGCAATATGCACGGCGAGGCCGGTGCGCACCAGTTCGCACTGGCCGGGGGCCAGCGTCAGCGGCGCGTCGAGCAGGGCGCGCAGGTCCATGCCGGCGGAGCCCTGGGTGGCGTAGTGGGGCAACGGAAACTCACGGACCCGCTGGTCGAGGATCTTGACAGCGAGGCGGGGACGGTCTGCGGGTGCGGTCATGGTGTGTCCTGAGCGTACTAGTCGCTAGCCTGCCGGGCGGAGAGCCGCTCCAGCAGATGGTGGAGGATGGTGTCGGCCAGTTCGGCCTTGGTAAGCGTCGCCGTCTGGTGACGCCCGGGTGTCGTCGAATCGGCTTGCCGCCACAGCAGCAGGGCGGCGTTGTGGTCGGCACCGAAGCCCTGGCCGGCCAGCGACACGTCGTTGGCCACGATCATGTCGAGGCCCTTGCGGGTCAGCTTGTCGTGAGCGTAATGCTCGAGATCCTGGGTCTCGGCGGCAAAGCCCACCACCAGGGGGCGCTGGGCGGACGGCAGCGCGGCCACGGAGGCGATGATGTCGGGGTTCTTGACCAGTTCGAGGGTCAGGCCCTCGGCGGCGTCGCGCTTCTTTATCTTGTGTTCGGCGGGCGCTGCGGCGCGGTAGTCGGCCACTGCGGCGCAGCCGATAAAGGCGTCGCTGTCCACTGCCAGACGCAGCGCGGCGGCGTGCATCTGTTCGGCGGTCTCGACGTCGAGACGCTCTACCCCCGGCGGCGTGGTGAGGCTCACCGGGCCGCTGATCAGTCGCACCCGGGCGCCGAGGCGCGCCGCGCTGGCGGCTAGCGCGTAACCCATCTTGCCGGAACTGTGATTGGTCAGGTAGCGCACTGGGTCGAGGGGCTCGCGCGTCGGCCCGGCGGTCAGAGTGAGGGTCAGTCCGGCGGCGGGGCCTGCTACGCCCGGGTCGGTAGCGAGTGCGGCGACGATCTCCTCGGGCTCGATCATGCGCCCGGGGCCGACATCGCCACACGCCTGGTCGCCGGCGTCGGGGCCGAGCAACTGCCAGCCGTCAGCGGCAAGGCGTTCGGCGTTGCGCTGCGTGGCTGGATGGCGCCACATCGCCTGGTTCATGGCGGGTGCCATCACACGCTTGGCGTCGCTTGCCAGGCTCAGGGTAGTCAGCAGGTCGTCGGCGTGGCCATGAGCGAGGCGCGCCATCAGGTCGGCGGTGGCCGGGGCGATCAGCAGGGTGTCGGCCCAGCGCGCCAGTTCGATGTGACCCATGCCGGCTTCGGCGTCGGGATCGAGCAGCGAGGTGCGCACCGCTTCGCCGGTCAGCGCCTGCAGCGTCAGCGGGGTGATAAAGGCCTGGGCGCCGTCGGTCATGACCACCCGGACCTCGGCGCCGGCCTTCTTCAACAGTCTGGCGAGATGGGCGCTCTTGTAGGCGGCGATGCCGGCACTGATGCCGAGCAGGATGCGCTGGCCGAGTAGCGATGACATGGCAGCTTCCAAGCAGCTGAGGGAGAGCCGCTTACCTTACCATTGGCGCCGCTTCTTGCGTAGCCGGGCGGCATGCGTATGGCGCGCTACACTGAATGGGGAAACGCTTATATTCATACGTCGCCAGTTGCCGACAGGCTGTCGCAGGTGGCGGATCATTGCGCATGACGGAGCAGGGAGGCGCCGATGTCGATTCGTGACTGGCCGGAAGGGGAGCGACCGCGGGAAAAACTGCTGGCACTGGGCTCGGAGGCGCTGTCGGATGCCGAGCTACTGGCGATCTTTCTGCGCGTGGGGGTTAAGGGGCGCTCGGCGGTGGACCTGGCCCGCGACCTGCTGGGGGCGTTCGGCGGCCTGCGCCAACTGCTGGAGGCGGAGTGCGAGCGCTTCTGCGCCGAGCACGGCCTGGGCGAGGCCAAGTACGTGCAGCTGCAGGCGGTGCTCGAGCTGTCACGGCGCCACCTGGCCAGCCAGCTCGAGCGCGGCGGGGCGCTGACCTCGCCGAGCCTGGTACGGGCGTTTCTCTCGGCGCACCTGCGCCACCTTGGCCACGAGGAGTTCGCGGCGCTATTCCTGGATACCCAGCACCGGGTGATCCGCTTCGAGTCGCTGTTTCGCGGCACCCTGGACAGCGCCTCGGTCTATCCGCGGGAGGTGGCGCGACGGGCGCTGGAATTGGGCGCCGGGGCGATCATCTTCGCCCACAATCATCCCTCCGGGGTCGCCGAGCCCTCCGATGCCGACCGGCGCATCACCGAGCGGCTGACCAATGCGCTCGACCTGTTCGAAATTCGCGTGCTGGACCATTTCGTTGTCGGTGACGGTGAGGTAATATCCTTCGCCGAACGCGGGTGGCTCTAGCGACGCGGTTGGCGGTGCGGGACGGCAGCGTTTTCCGCAGTCAGCAGCATCGCTCGGAACTGATCCGGCGACAGGCCTGCGAGGAGGCGCTGTAAACCCGTCCCTGGGCGCTACCTTGCGCCCTGCTGCGCTCACGCATCCTGCTTCGCTTGCAGGACCGGAGCTGGCCATCCTTGGCCAGCTCGTTCGGAGCAGTGCTCCGAACCCATGGCGCAAACCTCCTCTTCGACCTGTCCCCGGCGTTCCTCGCTACGAGAGTGCGGCACTGCAAGAGTGCGCAATATTTGGCACGCTGCTTGCCGTTCGTCGTGGCGTCTGGTATAAAGTGCACCCTTTGAATTCCCTTGGGTTAAATAAGGGGGCAGGCAGCGGTTATCAGCCGTTCTACCGGCCCGGTTTGCCCGACAGGTTTTGAACACTCAGGTCTTGAACACCTGGCCAAGCGGTTGGAGGCTCCCATGTCCAAAGTATGTCAGGTTACCGGCAAGCGCCCGGTGACTGGTAATAACGTATCGCACTCCCAGCGCAAGACGCGTCGTCGTTTCTTGCCGAACCTGCACTCCCACCGTTTCTGGGTGGAGTCCGAGAAGCGCTTCGTCAAGCTGCGCATCTCCTCCAAGGGCATGCGTATCATCGACAAGAAGGGTATCGAGGCCGTCATCGCCGATATCCGTAAGCGCGGCGACCGCGTTTAAGCGAATTCCAGGGAGAACGAGTCATGCGCGACAAGATCAGAATGGTGTCCAGCGCCGGTACCGGCCACTTCTACACCACTGACAAGAACAAGCGGAACACCCCGGACAAGCTCGAAATGAAGAAGTTCGACCCGGTGGTTCGCAAGCACGTGATGTACAAGGAAGCCAAGATCAAGTAATTGATCGGCGCTCCTCCGCAGGCGCGAGCCTGACGCTGAACCCGGCCCGGTGCCGGGTTTTCGCGTCTCTGGCCACACCCCAAGGCCACCGCTGAATCGTTGCATGCCCGATACGAGATGCCGTTATGCCTGAGCTGCCCGAGGTAGAGACCACCCGCCGAGGCCTTGCCCCCCACATTGAGGGGCGTGAGATTCGCGAGGTGATCGTGCGCGAGCGTCGTCTGCGCACGCCGGTGCCTGACGGCCTGGAAAACGCCCTGGTCGGTGCCCGTATCGGTGATCTGGGGCGTCGTGCCAAATACCTGCTGGTGCCGCTGTCGGGCACTGAGCCCGCAATCGAGCGCACGCTGCTCTGGCATCTCGGCATGTCCGGGAGCCTGCGTATCGCGCGCCTCGGCGAGCTGCCGCGCAAGCACGATCACCTGGACCTGGTGCTCGACGGTGGCGCCATCCTGCGTTACCACGACCCGCGCCGCTTCGGCTTCGTCGACTGGCTGGCCGGCAGCGTGCTCAGCGACCCGCGGCTGGCGCGCCTGGGCCCCGAGCCGCTATCGCCGGATTTCGACGGGGAGCGGCTCTACGCCCTCTCTCGAGGCAGGCGGGTCGCGGTCAAGCCGTTCCTGATGGACAACGCCGTGGTGGTCGGGGTAGGCAATATCTACGCCAGCGAAGCGCTGTTCCTGGCCGGCATCGATCCGCGGCGGGCCGCCGGACGGATCTCGCTGGAGCGCTATCAGCGTCTCGCCGAGGCCGTGCGCGAGGTGCTGGCGGCGGCTATCACCCAGGGCGGTACCACCCTGCGCGACTTCGTCAGCGGCACCGGCGAGCCGGGCTACTTCGCCCAGCGACTCAACGTCTACGGCCGCGACGGCCAGCCGTGCCGGCGCTGTGGCGCCGAGCTGCGTCTGATCACCCTCGGCCAGCGTGCCAGTGTGTTCTGCGGCCACTGTCAGACCTGATGGCGATACTCGATTGCCGTCATAGAGTCCACGGGTAACCGAAAAGCTTCGCGTGAATGCTAGAATGCCCTATCAGCTTGATTCCTATGGTTGGAGATATCCGTGACTGAACGCCTGCGCTTGAAGAAGAATGCCGACCGCCGCCTCAAGGCGGGGCATCTGTGGCTCTACTCCAACGAGGTCGATATCGAGGCCACGCCGCTCAAGGAGTTCGAGCCCGGTGCCCAGGCGGTGATTGAGGCTGCCAACGGCAGGGCGATGGGGGTGGCCTACGTTAACCCGCATTCGCTGATCTGTGCGCGAGTCGTATCCCGCGACCCCGATGTACGCCTCGACCGCTCGCTGCTGGTGCACCGCTTCAAGCAGGCGCTGGGGCTACGGCAGCGCCTGTATGCCAAACCCTTCTACCGGCTGGTACACGGCGAGGGCGATCTGCTGCCTGGACTGATCGTCGATCGCTTCGACGACGTGCTGGTGGTGCAGCTCAATACGCTGGGCATGGAGCGACTCGGCGAGGAAGTGATTGCGGCCCTCGACAAGGTACTATCACCGCGCGCCATCGTGTTCAAGAACGACTCCTCCGGACGCCGTCAGGAGCAGCTCGAGCGGCATGTCGAGGTGGTCCAGGGAGAGCTGCCCGAGCAGGTACTGCTCGAGGAGAACGGGGTGCGCTTCGTGGTACCCGTGCTGGATGGCCAGAAGACCGGCTGGTTCTACGACCACCGCGCCAATCGCGCCTGGCTCAACGGCCTGGTGGCCGGCAAGCGCGTGCTCGATGTATTCAGCTACGTGGGTGGCTGGGGCGTGCAGGCCGCGGCCAGCGGTGCCAGTGAAGTGCTGTGCGTCGATGCCTCCGGCGAGGCGCTGGAGCGGGTGGCCGAGAATGCCGCGCTCAACGGCGTGGCCGAGCAGGTGGCGATCGGCGAGGGCGATGCCTTCGAGGCGCTGGCCGCGCTCAAGGCCGATGGTGAGCAGTTCGATGTAGTGATTCTCGACCCGCCGGCGTTCATCAAGAAGCGCAAGGACATCCCCAACGGTGAGCGCGCTTACTCGCGGCTCAACCGCGAGGCGATGCGTCTGCTGGGCCGCGACGGCCTGCTGTTGTCGGCGTCGTGCTCCATGCACCTGGCGCCGGAGCGGCTGATCGAATGCGTGCGCGGCGCGGTGCGTCACCAGGACCGCCATGGACAGGTCATCTACCAGGGCCATCAGGGGCCGGATCATCCGGTGCATCCGGCGATTCCCGAGACGGCCTATCTGAAAGCGCTTGGCGTACGCGTCTTCCGCGACTAAGTGGCATGGCGGAATTCGATTACGTTCGTGTCTTCGCCCACTCCAATGGGCTGCTGGTCAGCCACCTGCACAACGTGCTGAGTGCCGCGGACATTCCCGCCGAGCTGCGCAACATGACGCTGGGCGGCGGAGCGGGCGAGCTGCCGCTGGGTGAGTGCGAGCCCGAGGTGTGGGTGGCGCCGCACAACGTCGAGCGTGCCAGGTGGCTGATCCACCAGAGCCTCGAAGGTGCCGAGCCGCCGGCACCGGTCTGGACCTGCCCGGGCTGCGGCGAGCGCCTCGAAGGCGTCTTCGATGCCTGCTGGCAGTGCGGCACCGCCAAGCCATAGGAGTACTGTCGAGCATGCAGTGGGACCTGCCCAGCCCGTATATCTTGCCGATCGAGGTCGCGGCCTCGGCCATCGACGCCTACGGCCACGTCAACAACATCGAGTACCTGCGCTGGATCGAGGCAATCAGCTGGCAGCACTCTGCCGAGCTAGGCCTGGACCTGGCGCGTTACCGCGATCTCGATCGCGGCATGGCGGTGCACCGTCATGAACTCGACTACCTGGCGCCGGCGCTGGCCGATGAGCGCCTCGAACTCGCCACCTGGATCGTCGCCTGCGACGGCCGCCTGACCCTGACCCGGCGCTTTCAGCTGTGTCGCCCGGCTGATGGGCGTACCCTGTTGCGGGCGCGCACCCGCTTCGCCTGCATCGAACTCTCCAGCGGTCGGCCGCGGCGTATGCCGGCAGAATACGTTGCCGGCTATGGCAGCGTGCTGGTTGAAGAGAAAGATGTGTCGTAAGAAGGGTTTCTTGCCAAATATTTTCCCGTGATAATGAAGTGGTCTTGGCTTCCTTGCTGAATTTTATCGTGATTTTATCGTGATCGTGCGCCTGTGCTGTAATCAGGGTAGCGTCGAATCGTATCCCGCTCATCGCACAGGAGGTCATTATGCAGGTCGCCGTCCCCAAGGAGATCAAGAACCACGAATACCGGGTTGCCCTGACCCCCACCGGTGCCCGCGAGCTGAGTGGCCGCGGCCACACGGTGGTGGTACAGGCCGGAGCCGGCGACGGTGCCGGCTTCAGCGATGCCGACTATCAGGCCGCCGGTGCCAGCATCGAGACGGACGTGGCCAAGGTGTGGGAATCCGCCGAGTTGATCCTCAAGGTCAAGGAGCCGCAGCCCGAGGAGGTTGCCCACCTCACACCCGAGCAGACCCTGTTCACCTACCTGCACCTCGCCGCCGAGGAGTCGTTGACCCGTGGCCTGATGCAGAGCGGTGCCACCTGCATTGCCTATGAGACCATCACCGGTGCCGATGGCGGCCTGCCGCTGCTGGCGCCGATGAGCGCGGTGGCTGGTCGCATGGCGATTCAGGCTGGCGCCCACAGCTTGGAGAAGGCCCAGGGCGGCGCTGGGGTGCTGCTGCCCGGGGTGCCGGGCGTGGCGCCGGCCAAGGTCACGGTGATCGGCGGCGGCGTAGTCGGCGAGAATGCCGCGCGCATGGCGCTGGGACTGGGAGCCGAGGTGACCATTCTCGATAAATCCCTGGCGCGCCTCGAGGTGCTCGATGACCGCTATCAGGGGCGTATTCGCACTGTCTACTCCACCGCCGATGCCCTGGACAAGGCGGCCCGTGAGTCGGACCTTGTCGTCGGCGCAGTACTGATCGCCGGGGCCGCCGCGCCCAAGCTGATCACCCGCCAGATGCTCGCCGACATGAAGCCCGGTAGCGTGCTGGTCGACGTGGCCATCGACCAGGGCGGCTGTTTCGAAACCAGCCGCGCCACCACCCACGCCGACCCGACCTATATCGTCGACGGCATCGTTCACTACTGCGTGGCCAACATGCCCGGCGCGGTGGCGCGCACCTCCACCCAGGCGCTGACCAACGCCACCATGCCGTTCGTGCTGGCGCTGGCCGACAAGGGCTGGCAGCAGGCGCTGGCCGACGACCACCACTTCCTGCCGGGGCTCAACGTGCATGCCGGCCAGGTCACCTATCGCGCGGTGGCCGAGGCCTTTGGGCTGGAGTATGTCGACCCTGCCGGGCTAGTGAAGTAACGCGGAGTTGGGGTGTCACCAGCGTGAGCGGCGCCGGGGGATGCCACCGACATTACTGAAGGCCCGGGGACAGGCCGGAGAGGGGGGGGGCGATGCCATGGATGGCATCGGTAGCGCCCAGGGACGGGTTTACAGCGCCCCCTCGCAGGCCTGTCGCCGGTGCCTTAACCACGAGGTAGGTGGCCACCGCCTTACATTCACGCTAGGCACTCATGCCTCGGTCGCCTTGATCCGGGCCGCGCGTTACCATAGCGGCATTTCCGACCACGAGAGTCCGCTTTCCATGAGTGCAGTTTCCGATAAGACCCGCGTGCTCACCGGTATTACCACCACCGGCACGCCTCACCTCGGCAACTACGTCGGCGCCATCAAGCCGGCGATCGCCGCCAGTCAGGACCCCAGCGTACAGTCCTACTACTTCCTCGCTGACCTCCACGCGCTGATCAAGTGCCAGGAGCCGCAGCGGGTTCAGGAATCGCGCCTCGAGATCGCCGCCACCTGGCTGGCGCTCGGGTTGGATACCGACAACGCCATCTTCTACCGCCAGTCGGACGTGCCCGAGATTACCGAGCTGACCTGGATGCTCTCCTGCGTCTGCGCCAAGGGGCTGATGAACCGCGCCCACGCCTACAAGGCGGCGGTGGCCGACAACGAGGCGGCCGGCAACCAGGACCCCGACAAGGGCATCACCATGGGGCTGTTCGGCTACCCGGTGCTGATGGCCGCGGATATCCTGATGTTCAATGCCCACAAGGTGCCGGTGGGCCGCGACCAGATCCAGCATATCGAGATGGCTCGTGACATCGCCGGGCGCTTCAACCACCTCTACAAGGGCGACTACTTCACGCACCCCGAGGCGGTGGTCGATGACAAGGTCGAGGTGCTGGGCGGGCTCGACGGGCGCAAGATGTCCAAGAGCTACAACAACACCATCCCGCTGTTCGTCTCCGAGAAGAAGCTCCAGAAGCTGGTGCGCAAGATCAAGACCAACTCGCTGGAGCCCGGCGAGCCCAAGGACCCGGATAGCTGCACCCTGTTCCAGATCTACTCAGCCTTCGCCAGCGCCGAAGAGAGTGCCGCCATGCGCCAGGAGTACGCCAACGGCATCGGCTGGGGCGAGGCCAAGAACCGCGTCTTCGAGCATCTCAATGATCACCTGCGCGAGCCGCGTGAGCGCTACCAGGCGCTGATGGATGACCCGGGGCATATCGAGCAGGTGCTGCACAAGGGGGCCGAGCGCGCCCGCGCCGAAGCGGCGCCCTTCATGGATCGTATGCGCCAGGTAGTGGGGCTAGGCCGCTTCATCTAAGCCGCTGGGCCGGACGATGACTTCCCTCAGGGGCGCCTGGGGGAGGTTTTATATTCTTGGGAAATGCTTGTGATAGTCGTTATGCATTTTCTTTATCCTGAGTAAAATACTAACGTACTGCCGGTTAGGGGATACCCCTTCAGCAAGCCCTTTCACGGGAGGAAAGCATGATGCAAACAGTGGCTACCCAGCGCTTGGCGCCGGTCACGCAGCTAGCCGCCGGGCTGCTGCTGCTAGGTGCCCTGGCGGTAGGAAGTGTCTTCGAGGCGCGCACCGGCCTGTTGATGGTGGTGGGCGGCCTGTTTGGCATGGTGCTTTACCACGCGGCCTTCGGTTTCACCGCCGCCTGGCGGGTGCTGATTACCGAGCGTCGCGGCCGCGGCCTGCGTGCACAGATGGTCATGCTGGCCATTGCGGTACTGCTGTTCTTCCCGGCGCTGGGTGCCGGCAGCTTGTTCGGCAACCCGGTGACAGGGTTCGTTGCGCCGATCGGGGTCTCGGTAGTATTGGGTGCTTTCCTGTTTGGGCTCGGCATGCAGCTCGGCGGTGGCTGCGCCTCGGGTACGCTGTTCACCGCCGGCGGCGGTAACGCACGCATGCTGATCACCCTGCTGTTCTTCATCATCGGCTCGTTGATTGGTAGCGCCCACTTTGCCTGGTGGCAGAGCCTGCCGGCCTTCCAGCCGGTGTCGCTGGTGCAGACCGCGGGGGCCGGGGGCGGCATCGCCATCAGCCTGGCGCTGTTCGCGGCGATCGCTGCCATTACCGTGGTCATGGAGAAGCGCCGCCATGGCCAGCTCGAGGAGGCGCCCCGCGTCGAGATGCGCGAGCGGCGCTGGCTGACCGGCCCCTGGCCGCTGCTTGCCGGTGCCGTGGCGCTGGCGCTGCTCAATTTCGTCACTCTGGCGCTGGCCGGGCGCCCCTGGGGCATCACCTCGGCCTTCGCACTATGGGGCGCCAAGGGCTTCGAGTTCCTCGGCGGCGATGTCTCCGGCTGGGGTTACTGGCAGTCACCGGCCAATGCCCAGGCGCTCCAGGCCAGCGTGTGGAGCGATGTCACCACGGTGATGAACGTTGGCATCATGCTTGGCGCGTTGGTCGCCGCGACCCTGGCCGGTCGTTTCGCACCTAATTTCCGCATCCCGCTCAAGTCGGTGGCGGCGGCGGTGATCGGCGGGCTGATGCTCGGCTACGGGGCGCGCCTGGCGTTCGGCTGCAATATCGGCGCCTATTTCAGCGGTATCGCCTCGGGCAGCCTGCACGGCTGGGTATGGCTGGTGGCGGCCTTCGCCGGCAATATGCTGGGCGTCAAGCTGCGGCCGCTGTTCTTCGAAGGAGAGGCGGGGCGGCGCCCCACGGCCAAGAGTTGCTGAAGGTAGGCTGTCACACGCAACGCGCCCCGGCTCGCCGGGGCGCGTTGCGTATGGGGGAGGGCAACGTGTCGAAATGGCAGGTAGAATGGCGCCATTCATGCGCCGCCAAGAGCGCTCGACCTTCCGCCCAACATCGTGAGACGAGAGAGATGACGCAACCCGCCAAGCGCCCACTGTACGTGCCCTATGCCGGCCCCTCGCTGCTCGAGATGCCGCTGCTCAACAAGGGCAGCGCTTTCACCCTCAATGAGCGCATCGCCTTCAATCTGATCGGACTGCTGCCGCAGAACGTCGAGTCCATCGAGGAGCAGGCCGAGCGCGCCTATCGCCAGTATCGCCTGTGCCAGAACGATCTCGATCGGCACATCTACCTGCGCGCGATCCAGGACGACAACGAAACGCTGTTCTTCCGCCTGCTCGAGGAGCACCTCGAGGAGATGCTACCGATCATCTACACCCCCACCGTGGGTGAGGCGTGCGAAGAGTTTTCCAATATCTATCGTAATCATCGTGGGCTGTTCATCAGCTACCCGGATCGCGAGTACATGGATGACATCCTGCGCAGCGCCACCAAGGACAACGTCAAGGTCATCGTGGTCACCGACGGCGAGCGCATCCTCGGTCTTGGCGACCAGGGCATCGGCGGGATGGGGATTCCGATCGGCAAGCTGTCGCTGTACACCGCCTGCGGCGGGATCAGCCCGGCCTATACGCTGCCGATCACCCTCGACGTGGGCACCAACAACCAGGCGCTGCTCGACGACCCGATGTACATGGGCTGGCGCCATGAGCGCGTGTCCCAGGCCGAATATGACGCCTTCATCGCCGACTTCATGGCAGCCGTGAAGCGCCGCTGGCCCAAGGTGCTGCTGCAGTTCGAGGATTTCGCGCAGACCAATGCCATGCCGCTGCTGGACCGCTATCGTGACCAGCTGTGCTGCTTCAACGACGATATCCAGGGCACTGCCGCGGTGTGTGTCGGCACCCTGCTGGCGGCCTGCAAGGCCAAGGGCGAGAAGATCAGCGAACAGCGCGTGGCCTTCGTTGGCGCCGGCTCGGCGGGCTGCGGCATCGCCGAGCAGATCGTGCTGGCGATGCAGGATGAGGGGCTAGGCGAGCGGCAAGCGCGGTCGCAAATCTTCATGGTCGACCGCCATGGCCTGCTGACCCGCGACATGGACGGCCTCTACGACTTCCAGGCGCGTCTCGCCCACGACCCGGACGAGTGGCAGGGCACGACGCTGCTCGACGTGGTCGCCCAGGCCAAGCCGACGGTGCTGATTGGCGTCTCCGGCCAGCGCGGGTTGTTCAGCAAGGAGGTAATCCAGACGCTGCACGCCGGCTGCACCAAGCCGCTGGTGATGCCCCTCTCCAACCCGACCTCCAAGGTCGAGGCGACGCCGGAAGAGATTCTGGTGTGGACCGAAGGCCAGGCCCTGGTGGCCACCGGCAGCCCGTTTTCGCCGGTGGAGTTCCGCGGCAAGCAGTACCCGATTGCCCAGTGCAACAACTCCTATATCTTCCCCGGTATCGGCCTTGGGGTGATCGCGGCGCGCGCCTCGCGGGTCACCGATGGCATGCTGATGGCGGCCTCTAACGCGCTGGCCAAGGGCGCGCCCATGGTCCAGGAGGGCAAGGGGCCGCTACTGCCGCCGCTGTCCGAGATCCGCGAGATCAGCAAGGCGATCGCCTTCGACGTGGCCAAGCAGGCCATGGCCGAAGACGTGGCGCTGACCTGCGACGACGACACGCTGCGCGAGGCCATCGAGGCCAACTTCTGGTACCCGCGCTACCGCGAGTATCGGCGCAAGGCGTTCTGATCAGGAGTCTCAGTCCGCCCTGATGGCAGCGGGGGAAAACGCGAACACGCTGTGAATCCATCCCTGGACGCTCCATTTTTCATCTGACCGCCATGGATGGCGGAAATGTCGAAATGGCATGGAGCGCTTTTCGACCTTGAAAAATGAGGTTCGCTAACTCCATGCCCCGCTGCCTGGAGCTAGGTGCTTCGGGCTGACGCTTGCCGCTTGGTACCCCAAGCTCCCGACACAAAAACGCCCAGCCGGCTAACCGGCTGGGCGTTGTCGTGGTAGCGCCGCTCAGGCGCCGCGGCTAGCGACTCAGGCGCTGCCGATCATCTTGCGCAGCACATAGTGCAGAATGCCGCCGTGCTGGTAGTAGGCCAGCTCGTTGGCGGTATCGATGCGGCACAGCGCCTCGAGCTTCTTCTCGCCCTTGTCGCTGCTGATGGTCACCTTGACCGGACAGCCGGGGCTAAGCTCGCCTAGCCCCTCGATGGAGATCGTCTCGTCGCCGGTCAGGCCCAGCGACTCACGGCCCTCGCCCTCGGGGAACTGCAGCGGCACCACGCCCATGCCTATCAGGTTGGAGCGGTGAATGCGCTCGTAGGACTCGGCCAGCACCGCACGCACACCGAGCAGGCGCGTGCCCTTGGCGGCCCAGTCGCGGCTGGAGCCGGAGCCGTACTCCTTGCCGGCCACTACCACCAGCGGCGTCCCTTCCTGCTGGTATTTCATCGCCGCGTCGTAGATCGCCAGCTGCTCGCCGCTCGGCACGTGGCGGGTGAAACCACCCTCGACGTCGTCGAGCATCTCGTTTCTGATCCGCACGTTGGCGAAGGTGCCGCGCATCATCACTTCGTGGTTGCCGCGCCGCGAGCCGTAGGAGTTGAAGTCCACCGGCTTGACGCCGTGCTCCTGCAGGTAGCGCCCGGCGGGGCTATCGGGCTTGATCGCGCCGGCCGGCGAGATGTGGTCGGTGGTAACCGAGTCGCCGAGCATGGCCAGGATGTGCGCGTCCTTGACGTCTTCCGTGGGTTCAGGCGTCTTGCCCATGCCCTCGAAGAAGGGGGGATGCTGTATGTAGGTCGACTCGGGCCATTCGTAGACCTCGCTCTGCGGCACGTCGATGGCCTTCCAGACGTCGTCGCCGTCGAAGACCTCGGCGTACTCCTTGCGGAACATCTCGGTCTTGACCTTTTCTACCGCCGCAGCGATCTCGGCCTGGGACGGCCAGATATCCTGCAGATAGACCGGATTGCCGTCGGCGTCCTCGCCGAGGGGCTCCTTGGAGAGGTCACGGCGCACGTTGCCAGCCAGGGCATAGGCCACCACCAGCGGCGGCGAGGCCAGCCAGTTCGTCTTGACCTGTGGGTGCACCCGTCCTTCGAAATTGCGGTTGCCGGAGAGCACCGAGGCCACGGTAAGATCGCCCTCATCGACCGCCTTCTCGATGGTCTCGGGCAGCGGCCCGGAATTGCCGATGCAGGTGGTGCAGCCGTAGCCGACCAGGTGGAAGCCCAGGGCGTCGAGATCTTCCTGCACGCCGCCTGCGGCAAGGTAGTCGGTGACCACCTTGGAGCCAGGGGCCAGCGACGTCTTGACCCAGGGCTTGGTGCTCAAGCCTTTCTCGCGAGCCTTTCGCGCCAGCAGGCCGGCAGCCATCATCACGCTGGGATTGGAGGTGTTGGTGCAGGAGGTGATGGCGGCGATCACCACGGCGCCGTGGTCGAGCGTGAACTGCTCACCTTCGTAATCGACGTCCTGACTATCGGCGTTCTCATAGCTCTGCTCGATGCCCACCGCGGTCTGACCGCCTTCCGAAAACAGGCGACCTTTCTCGGTGTTCGATACTTCGTTCAAGCGGTCGCCCATCAGCGCCTCGAAGGTGCGCTTCATATCGGTCAGTGCAACGCGATCCTGGGGGCGCTTGGGGCCGGCCAGGCTGGCCTCGACCTCACCCATGTCGAGGTGCAGGGTGTCGCTGAAGATCGGTTCGGCGCCGGGTTCGCGCCATAGTCCCTGGGTCTTGCTGTAGGCTTCGACCAGCGCGATCTGGGCATCGTCGCGGCCGGTCAGGCGCATGTAGTTGAGGGTTTCCGCATCGACCGGGAAGAAACCGCAGGTGGCACCGTATTCCGGGGCCATGTTGGCGATGGTAGCGCGGTCGGCCAGCGGTAGATCGTCGAGGCCGTCGCCGTAGAACTCGACGAACTTGCCGACCACGCCCTTCTTGCGCAGCATCTCGGTGACCGTCAGTACCAGATCGGTGGCGGTGATGCCCTCGCGCAGCTTGCCGGTCAGCTTGAAGCCGATCACCTCGGGAATCAGCATCGACACCGGCTGGCCGAGCATGGCCGCCTCGGCCTCGATGCCACCCACGCCCCAGCCGAGGATGCCTAGGCCATTGATCATGGTGGTATGCGAGTCGGTGCCGACCAGGGTGTCGGGGTAGGCGAGGGTCTTGCCGTCGACGTCTTTGGTCCACACCGTCTTGCCCAGGTACTCGAGATTGACCTGGTGACAGATGCCGGTGCCTGGCGGCACTACGCGGAAGTTATCGAAGGCGTCCTGTCCCCAGCGCAGGAACTCGTAGCGCTCGCGGTTGCGCTCCATCTCGATGGCGACGTTGTCGCGGAAGGCAGTGGGGTTACCAAACTTGTCGACCATCACCGAGTGGTCGATGACCAGGTCCACCGGCGACAGCGGGTTGATGCGTGCCGGATCCTCGCCGAGGGATGCTACTGCGGCGCGCATTGAGGCCAGGTCGACGACCCCGGGTACGCCGGTGAAGTCTTGCATCAGGACGCGTGCAGGGCGGTAGCCGATTTCGCGGCTGGAGCGGCCTTCCCGCTGCCAGTCGACCAGCGCCTGCATGTCTTCGATGGCAACGCTCTCGTCGTCGGCAAAGCGTAGCTGGTTCTCGAGCAACACCTTGAGCGTCATCGGCAGGCGCTCGATATCGCCCAGCGCCTCTGCTGCCTTGGGCAGGCTGTAGTAGTGGTAGGTCTGCCCGCCGGCCTCTAGCTGGCTAAGGGTGTCAGGGGTCGTGTGGCTCATGGTCTCCTCCTCATGAAGAGCGATGGCGCCCATCCGGGACGCACGAAAGCGCGGTCACTGGGGTCTGTTGATGTTTCATCGCGAACCGCGTTAGCGCGGCCGTGAGCGAAACGTCAATAGACCCTAGTATCACATGGTTATGATAGGCGCTGATTTCAAGCGCTGCCGGGATGACTCATCGCGCAGCCTTGGCCAGCGTCTATGCTGGGGTGACCGGCCAGTATTTTACGCCAGCCGGGTGGCAGGACGATGACAGGAGTCTCACCATGCACGAAGAGATGCTGACGTCCCGAGCGGTCCACTGTCCATACTGCAGCACCCCCTTCGAGCTGCTGGTGGATGCCAGTCAGGGAAGCCATATGACCTGGGAGGATTGCCCGCGCTGCTGCGCGCCGATTCAACTGCGCATCAGTGTCTCGCCGCAGAGTGGCGAGCTGGAGGAGGTAGCCTTGGGGCGCGATGACGATGTGGTCTAAGTACGGCGGTGCACCATTATGATAGGGTGTGGCTATGGGGGCGATTGCGCATTTCAATTGTCAGCCCCCTTAAATGGACTTTAGTCTAACACCCCATTTGAGCACACAATCATCATTCGCATTTCAAGGGAGAGACCCGAATGAGCGTACTAGTAGGCCGCCAAGCCCCCGATTTTGAAACCGCTGCCGTCCTGGGTAACGGCGAGATCGTCGATAATTTCAAGCTCTCTGACAGCCATGGCAAGCTGCGCGTGCTGTTCTTCTGGCCGCTTGATTTCACCTTCGTGTGCCCGTCCGAGATCATTGCCCACGACAACCGTCTGGCGCAGTTCAAGGAGCTCGGCGTCGAGGTGATCGGGGTTTCCATCGATTCCCAGTTCACTCACCACGCCTGGCGCAAGACCTCACCCGAGAAGGGCGGCATCGGCGAAGTCGGTTTCCCGATCGTGGCTGACGTCAAGCACGAGGTGACCCAGGCCTACGGCATCGAGCACCCGGAAGCCGGCGTCGCCATGCGCGCCTCCTTCCTGATCGACGAGAACGGCGTGGTTCAGCATCAGACCGTCAACAACCTGCCGCTCGGCCGTAACGTCGACGAGATGCTGCGCATGGTCAAGGCGCTCAAGCATCACCAGCAGCACGGAGAAGTCTGCCCGGCCGGCTGGGACGAAGGCCAGGAAGGCATGAAAGACACCGCCGAAGGTGTTGCCAAGTACCTGGGCGCCCACTCTCAGGCGCTGTAAGCCGCGCGCTTTCAGGGAGGCGGCCTTCGGGCCGCCTCTTTACGTTAGTGCGGTGGTACAATTTTCTACCGCGGTGCATTGCGGCATGCCGCCCAGGGGCGCCAAGCCGGAACGTATCGCCAGCGCGGCAGTACCTTGCCCGCTCTCATTCAAGACACGCATGAGGCCATCCATGGACGCACGCCACGAGCGCCTGATCATCCTCGGCTCCGGCCCGGCCGGTTACACCGCTGCCGTTTATGCCGCCCGCGCCAATCTCAAGCCGCTGCTGATCACCGGCATGCAGGCCGGCGGCCAGCTGACCACCACCACCGACGTGGACAACTGGCCGGGCGATGATGCAGGCGTCCAGGGTCCCGAGCTGATGGAGCGCATGAAGCGTCACGCCGAGCGCTTCGAAACCGAAGTGCTGTTCGATCATATCGATGAGGTGGATCTGCGTAGCCGGCCTTTCACCCTCACCGGCAGCGGCGGCACCTACACCTGCGACGCGCTGATCATCGCCACCGGTGCCAGCGCCCGCTACCTGGGGCTGCCGTCGGAGCAGCAGTTCATGGGGCAGGGCGTGTCGGCCTGTGCCACCTGCGATGGCTTCTTCTACCGCAATCAGGAGGTGGTGGTGATCGGTGGTGGCAACACGGCCGTCGAGGAAGCGCTGTACCTCTCCAATATCGCCTCCAAGGTGACCCTGGTGCATCGTCGCGACAGCCTGCGCGCTGAGAAGATCCTTCAGGACAAGCTGTTCGACAAGGTCGAGAATGGCAACATGGCCATCGAGTGGAATCACACCCTCGACGAGGTGCTGGGCGACAACAGCGGTGTGACCGGCGTACGCCTGGCATCCAGCGTTGATGGTGCTACCAAGGAAATGGCCGCGCCAGGGGTGTTCATCGCCATCGGCCATACCCCCAATACTGGCCTGTTCGAAGGCCAGCTGGACATGGCCAACGGCTATATCAAGGTCAAGTCCGGCCTCGAGGGCAACGCCACCGCCACCAGCGTGGCCGGAGTATTCGCCGCCGGAGACGTCATGGATCACGTGTACCGCCAGGCGATTACCTCCGCCGGCAGCGGCTGCATGGCGGCACTCGACGCCGAGCGCTATCTCGACGAGATTGGCTAGCGCCCAGCCTACTGGCCTAGTAGTGCGGCGGTAGCTCCTGCCCGGGGTCGAACCCTTCGGCCTGATCATTCAGCGCCTGCTGCTGCTCGCGCAGGCGCTTCTGCATCAAGGCGTTGAGCCGCATCAGTTCCTGCAGTCGCTGCTCCTGACTCGCCACCGCCTCATCGAGCTGATCCAACCAGTGCTCCTGGTGGGCGGTGCGGTTCTCGAGCGTCTCCAGCCGCGCCGTCAAGGCGGCGAGCGAGTCTCGATCAGGCATGCTAGAATCGCCGCGTTGCGTGTTGCCGTTCATCGCTGCACCTTCATCAATGTCACTGTGGTCCGTCGGTCATCGGCCGCGGCCGTGATCGTCATAGCCAGTATCCACGTCCACACAACAAGAGAAGTTGAGGTCCATGAATCGTAAGGTGTTTGTTCGCTCTATTATCATCAGTCTCCTGCTCGCCGCGCCTGCTCCCCTGTTGATTACCTTGTTCGTCTCGTTCACCGGTGGCCTGCTGTCGCAGCAGCTACTGGCATCGCTCGAACTCGGCGGGGTGGCCGTCGTCTATGTGGCCGTTGCTGCCGCAGTGTTCCTGCTGCTGCTGATCGCCACCAGCGCTGCCCAGGTGCTGGCGCCGTCATCTTCGCCTGCTTCGGCCGTGCTGGCCGATATCGAGAACGACGATCGTGAGATCGGCGAGGTGAAGTGGTTTAACGTCAACAAGGGGTATGGTTTCATAACACGCGATAACGGTGACGATGTGTTCGTGCACTTCCGGGCCATCCGCGGCAAGGGACATCGTACCCTGGCCGAGGGCCAGAAGGTGCGCTATCACGTGGTCGAGAACGAACGCGGGTTGCAAGCCGACGACGTCACCGTGATTACCTGAAGCGAAGCGCCTGCGCTCGTCCAGGCGTTGTTGGAAGCGCGACGCGAGATGCTCATTTACTAAAGTAAACTCCGCTCTCTCGCCGCGCTTCCGCCTAGCCTGGCCATCGCTCGGCAGCTTCTCGCCAACAGACACCGCTAGTTTAGAGCTGTCACAACACATCGCCCCGCTTACGCGGGGCGATGTCGTTTCAGACATGGCCCCGGTCACTGGCCGGAATCGGGCCAGATAATCGCTTCCTCGTGCCCGTCGGGCAGCACCCGCCAGAAGCGGTCCGGGTCGTCGCCGGGCTGCCAGCCGCCCAGTGAGCAGCGCACCTCACAGCCCAGCGCCTGGCAGGCGTCGCGGGCGCAGTCAGCATCCCTTGGCCAAGGCGTTGCGGCGCTGTCGAACCACAGACTGCTGAAGCCGTCGGCGGCCTGCTCGACCAGCAGCACCGGAATGCGCTGGCCCTGCAGGTTGCCGCTGGTACGCCACTGACGTTTGCCAGCGGGGCGCAGCGGCGCGGCGTCAAGCTGTGCGCTGAGCCAGTGGCTTACCGCCTCGACGCTGGCGTCAGCGAGGTAGATCTCGATATCCGGATAGCGCTGCATGGGCACCTCAGTTGGCCTCGCCATTGGCGAACAGGTGCACCAGGATGGCTTCATAGATCTCGCTCAGGGTATCCAGGTCGGCGGCACGCACGCGCTCGTTGACCTGATGGATGGTGGCATTGAGCGGTCCCAGTTCCACCACCTGACTCCCCAGGGTGGCAATGAAACGCCCGTCCGAGGTGCCGCCGCTGGTAGAGAGCGCTGGTTGCTTGCCGGTCACGGTTTCCACGCCGCTAATAGCGGCCTCCACCAGCTCACCCTCGGCGGTCAGGAAGGGCTCGCCGTTGAGGGTCCAGTCGAGGCGATAGTCGAGACCATGGGCATCGAGGATCGCCTCAGTGCGCTCACGCAGTTGCTGGTGGGTCACTTCGGTGGAGTAGCGGAAGTTGAATACCGCCTCCAACTCGCCGGGGATCACATTGGTGGCGCCGGTACCGGCGCGCACGTTCGAGATCTGGAAACTGGTAGCGGGGAAGAAGGCGTTGCCATCATCCCAGTGTTCGCCCACCAGGGCGTCCAGCGCCGGTGTGGCGGCATGGATCGGGTTGGCGGCCAGATGTGGATAGGCCACGTGGCCCTGCACGCCTTTGACGTGCAGCACGCCACCCAGCGAGCCGCGCCGGCCGTTCTTGATTACGTCGCCGAGGCGCTCGGTGGACGAGGGCTCGCCGACGATGCAGTAGTCGAGCCGCTCGTGGCGCTCGCGCAGGTGTTCGACCACGGCGCGGGTGCCGTCTACCGCCGGGCCTTCTTCATCGGAGGTGATCAGGAAGGCGAGCTTGCCGTGATGTTCTGGATGGGCGGCGACAAAGCGCTCCACGGCGGTGATCATCGCCGCCAGGCTACCCTTCATGTCGGCGGCACCGCGGCCCCTGAGCATGCCCTGTGCATCGATGCTGGGCTCGAAGGGGGGCGTGTCCCAGCTGGTATGCGGCCCGCTGGGCACCACGTCGGTATGCCCGGCGAAAGCCAGTACCGGGCCGTGGTGGCCGCGTACCGCCCAGAAGTTGTCGACATCGCCGAAGGGCAGTCGCTCGGTGTGGAAGCCGAGCGCATCCAGGCGCTCGATCATCAGCGCCTGGCAGCCCTCGTCATCGGGGGTCACCGATGGCCTGGCCATCAAGTCGATGGCCAGTTCGAGGGTCGGCGACAGGGGCTGCGACTCAGTTGTGGGCATGCAGCGCCTCGTTGAGCGCGATGGCGCTCTTGTTGGTCAGGCACTCGATGCGGCCGTTCTGGGAGTTGCGGCGCAGCAGCAGGTCGTCCTGGCCGGCCAGCTCGCGGGCGGCCACGGTCTTGACCTCCTGCCCCTGGTCGTCGAGCAGGGTGACCTTGGCGCCGGCGGTAATATAGAGGCCTGCCTCGACGGTGCAGCGATCGCCGAGGGGGATGCCGATGCCGGCGTTGGCGCCGATCAGGCAGCCCTCGCCGACCTTGATCACGATGTTGCCGCCGCCGGACAATGTGCCCATGGTCGAGCAGCCGCCGCCAAGATCCGACCCCTTGCCGACCATCACGCCGGCCGAGATGCGGCCCTCGATCATGCCCGGACCTTCGGTGCCGGCGTTGAAGTTGACGAAGCCCTCATGCATCACCGTGCTGCCTTCGCCAAGATAGGCGCCCAGGCGCACCCGTGCGGTGTCGCCGATGCGGATGCCCTTGGGCACCACGTAGTCGGCCATCTTGGGGAACTTGTCGACGCAGTCCACCGACAGCGCGCGGCCCTCGAGGCGCGCCTTGAGACGCCGTGCCGGCAGCTCCTCGATATCGATGGGGCCCTCGTTGGTCCAGGCGATGTTACGCAGCAAGCCGAACATCCCGGTCAGGTCGAGCTGGTGGGGCTTTACCAGGCGGTGGGAAAGGAGGTGCAGCTTGAGGTAGACCTCCGGGGCGTTCTCCGGCGGGGTATCGGTGTCGAGGAACATCGCCACCAGCGGACGCTGGCTAGCGGCAAAGGCATCGGCCAGTTCGGCCTGCGCGGCGGCGCCAGCGGTCCTGAGGGCGGTAGCGAGCGCCGCGCAGTGCTCGGGCAGGAAGCTCACCGCGGCGTTTCCGGCGGGCGCGTCGAGGGCCTGGCGGGCCGCCTCGACCAGCGCCTGGTCAGGCTCGAGCAGAGGCGCGGGATAGTAGATTTCCAGCCAGTCGCCCTGGGTGTTCTGGGTGCCGATGCCGAGTGCAAAGCTGAGCATGAAGGTGTCCTCCTGAAAGGTGTCGGTAAAGGGTGTAAGCGTCCGAGCCGCGGCTAAAACGTCAGGTTGTCGTAGTCGCCGTCGCGGTAACCGACCAGGATATCGTCGCCGGTATCCAGCAGTGGCCGCTTGAGCAGAGTGGGATGGGCCAGCATCAGTTCGCGGGCGCGGTTGGCGTCGATGTCCTGCTTGTCGGCGTCGTCGAGCTGGCGCCAGGTGGTGCTGCGCTTGTTGAGCAGGGTCATCACCGGTACCCGCTCGAGGATGTGCTCGAGGAGTGCCGCCGAGAGGCCGTCCTCACGCAGGTCGTGAAACTGATAGGGCACGCCGGAGGCATCCATGGCCTTGCGCGCACGGCGGCAGGTGTCGCAGTTCTTGATGCCAAACAGGGTCAGCATGGTGGGGTCCTCCTTCACTGGCGTTCGATGAAGCGACGCAGGCGGCGGGCGCCCTCGACGGTGGCCTCGAGCTCGGCGACCAGCGCCAGGCGTACGCGACCGCTGCCGGGGTTGTGGCCATCGGCGGCGGCACGTCCCATGTAGCTGCCCGGCAGCACGCTGACGTTCTCCTCGGCATACAGGGCTCGGGTGAAGGCTTCGTCATCGCCGCCGGGTACCGCCGGCCACAGGTAGAAGCTTGCTTCGGGCGTGGGGAAGTCCATGACCGGGGCGAGGATCTCGGTGACTGCGGCGAACGTCTCGCGGTAGGCGTCGCGGTTGGCGAGCACATGGTCCTCGTCCTGCCAGGCGGTGATCGAGGCGTGCTGCAGCGGCAGCGACATGGCACAGCCGTGATAGGTGCGGTAGCGCTTGAATGGCCCGATCAATGCGGCGTCGCCGGCGACGAAGCCTGAGCGGAGTCCAGGCAGGTTGGAGCGCTTAGAGAGCGAGTGGAATACCAGGCAGCGCCGGTAGTCGTGGCGCCCGAGTGCCGCGCAAGCCTGCAGCAGTCCCGGCGGCGGCGCTTTTTCATCCAGGTAGAGCTCGGAGTAGCACTCGTCGGAGGCGATGATGAAGTCGTGCTCATCGGCCAATGCGATCAGGCGCTGGAAGTCGGCCAGCGGCGTGACGGCCCCGGTAGGGTTGCCCGGCGAGCACAGGAACACGATCTGCACCTCGCGCCAGGTGTCGGCGGATACGGCGTCGAGGTTCGGGCGAAAGCCATGCTCGGCGCGGCAGTCGAGGTAGAGCGGCGTGCCCCCGGCCAGCAGCGCCGCCCCTTCATAGATCTGATAAAAGGGGTTAGGCACCGCGACCCTGGCTGGGCGGCTGCGGTCGAGGGCGGCCTGGACGAAGGCGAAGATCGCCTCGCGGGTGCCGTTGACCGGCAGTACCTGGGTGTCCGGGTCGAGGCCCTCGAGGCCGAAGCGCTGGGTCGCCCAGGCGACGATTGCCTGGCGTAGCTCGGGCATGCCGGTGGTCGCCGGATAGCGCGCCATCTCCTGCTGATGTGCCACCAGCGCCTCGAGGGCGCCGATATAGGGCGCATGCTGCGGCTCGCCGATGGTCAGCGGGATGTGCGCCAGCGCCGTCGGTGGCGTGACGTCGGCCTTGAGCGCGGCGAGCTTCTCGAAGGGGTAGGGCTTGAGAGCATCGAGATCGGGGTTCATGGCTGTCCTGGTCGCCTCGAGGTGGCGGAATCGTGGGCGGGTCGGTGCCGACGGCACGACCCGGGGATTATAGGGAAGCGGCGGAGACGCCTCAAACCCGCTAGACGCCGAGCACCTCGATCAGCTGCTCGCGCAGACGCTGCTGGCGCTCAGGGTCGGTAAGTGGTTCGCCACCCTTGGTGGTGATGAAGAACACGTCTTCGACGCGTTCGCCGAGGGTAGCGATCTTGGCCGCCGAGAGGGCAATGTCCTGCTCCATGAAGATGCGCCCCACGCGGGCCAGCAAGCCGGGGCGGTCGGGAGCGGTGAGCTCCAGCAGGGTGCGCTCGTTGGCCGGGTCCTGCTCGATCAGCACCTGGGTGGGCACCTTGAAGTGCTTGAGCTGGCGCGGGGTGTGGCGGGTGACGATAAGCGGATAGTCGTCCGGGTCGTCGAGCTCCTCGACCAGGTGGCGACGAATCGCCTCGATGCGCTCGCGGTCGCGAATCGCTTCGCCGTGATCATCGAGCACGATGAAGGTGTTGAGCGTCCAGTCGTTGCTCGAGGTGGCGATGCGCGCGTCGTGGATGGAGAGCCCCAGCTGCTCCATGGCCGCGGCGGTGGCGGCGAACAGGTCGTCTACCGAGCGGGTGTGGATGAATACCTTGGTGCCGCCTTCGGCCATGTCCTCGGTGGGCGCACTGACCAGGATCAGTGGCAGCTGCGAGTCGCCGTGGCCGAGGATGCCCTGGGTCTGCCAGACGATCTCGCTGGGGGCGTACTGCAGGAAGTAGTCCTCACCGAGGGACTCCCACAGCCGCTCGACCCGCGCGGGGTCGGCACCAACGCTGGTCAGCAGCGAGCGCGCCTCCTCGCGGGTCTCGCGCACCCAGTCGTCGCGGTCGAGCGGGTTCTCCAGGCCGCGGCGCAGGGCACGCTTGGTCTCGGCGTGCAGCTGGCGCAGCAGGCTGGCCCGCCAGCCGTTCCATAGCGAGGGGTTGGTGGCATTGATATCGGCCACGGTCAGCACATAGAGGTAGTCGAGGTGGATCTCGTCGCGCACCTGGCGGGCGAAGTCGCGGATCACATCGGGGTCGGTGATGTCGCGCTTTTGAGCGGTCTTCGACATCAGCAGATGGTGCTCGATCAGCCAGCTGAGCAGCCGCGTGTCGCGGGGCGACAGGCCATGGCGCTCGGCGAAGCCCTCGACGTCGCGGGCACCGATGATCGAGTGGTTGCCGCCGCGGCCCTTGCCGATGTCGTGATAGAGCCCAGCAATCCACAGCAGCTCGAGCTTGGGTAACTGGTGGACCAGGGTCGCCGCCACCGGAAACGCCTCGCGGCCATCGGGCTCGCGGAAGCACTGGATGAACTTGAGCAGGCGCAGGGTGTGGGCATCGACGGTGTAGATGTGGAACAGGTCGTGCTGCATCAGCCCCACCGCCTGACCGAACTCGGGCAGGTACTTGCCGAGCACGCCGTAGCGGTTCATGCGTCGCAGTTGGCGCGCCACATTGCCGCTGGAGCGCAGCAGCTCCATGAACAGGCTCTGGTGGCGCACGTCGTCGCGGAACAGGTCGTCGATACGGTGGCGGTTGTCGCGGATCAGGCGAATCGTATCGGCGCGCACGCCTTCGATCTCGGGGTGCTGGGCCATCAGTAGGAACAGCTCGAGCAGCGCTGCCGGGCGTTGGCGGAAGACTCGCGGGTGGCGGGCCTGGATGTAGCCGCCCTTGATCTCGAAGCGGTCGTTGAGCGGGGTCGTCTCGAGGCGCTCGTCGCCGCGCAGGATCACTTCGTCGAAATGTTGCAGCAGCATGTCGTTGAGGCCGGCCAGCGCCGTGACGTGGCGGTAGTAGCGCTTCATGAACTGCTCGACGGCGAGTCGCTCAGGGGTGTCTCGGTAGCCGAACAGCTCGGCGATGGCGCGCTGGTGGTCGAACAGCAGGCGGTCCTCGGCGCGCCCGGTGAGCATGTGCAGCGCGTAGCGCACCTGCCACAGGAAGGCTTGTCCCTGGCTGAGGATGCGCAGCTCGGCATCGTTCATGAAGCCCTTCTCGACCACGTCCTCGTAGCGCAGAGTGCCGAAATGGCGTTTGGCCACCCAGCCGATCATCTGGATGTCGCGCAGCCCGCCGGGAGAGCTCTTGATATTGGGCTCGAGATGGTACTCCGAGTTGTTGTAACGGTAGTGGCGGGTGATCTGCTCCTGCCATTTGGCTTCGAAGAAGCGGTCCGCCGGCCACAGCCGGTTGGTGGCCAGCCGCTCGCGCATGGCGTCGCGCAGCCGTTCACTGCCGGCCAGGGTGCGCGTCTCGAGCAGGTTGGTGATCACCGTGACGTCGGCTGCTGCCTCGCGCTGGCAGTCGTTGAGCGAGCGCACGCTGTGGCCGATCTCCAGCCCGATGTCCCAGAGCAGGGTAATGAAGTCGGTGAGCGGCTCGCGGTAGGGCGTGTCGTCGTCGTGCTCGAGCAGCAGCAGCAGGTCGATGTCGGAGTGCGGATGCAGCTCGCCGCGGCCGTAGCCGCCTACCGCCAGCAGGGCGATGCCGTCGTCGGGCCAGGGATGCCGCGACCAGGCCACCTGCAGCAGCCGGTCGAGGCACCAGGCGCGGCCGTGGATCAGATCGCGGATATCGGCGCCGGCGCGGAAGCGGGCATCGAGTCGCGCCTGGATCTCACGCAGCGCCGCCTTGAACGGTGCGATGGGCGAGCGGCTGCCGTCGAGCTCGGCGCGCAGCGTGGCCTCGTCGAACAGCGTCTCGTCGGGCGTGAAGCGGTAGTGGTGCAGTAGCATATCAGCGGTCGAGGAAGCTGAGGTCTTCCTCACCGCGGGCGGTGAGCACCTCGACGCCGTTGGCGGTGACCAGCAGGGTATGTTCCCACTGTGCCGACAGGCTGCGGTCCTTGGTTACCGCGGTCCAGCCGTCACGCAATACCTTGGTACGATATCCGCCGACGTTGATCATCGGTTCGATAGTGAAGCACATGCCCTCGGCCAGGGGGATATCGGCCTCCGGGGCGTAGCCGTCGTAGTGCAGGATCTGCGGATCCTCGTGAAAGCCGGCGCCGATACCGTGGCCGCAGAAGTCGCGTACGACCGAATAGCCGTTGGCCTCGGCATGCTGCTGGATGACCTGCGCCAGCGCCGACAGGCGTGCCCCCGGCTTGACCAGCGCAATGCTCTTGTAGAGGCACTCCTGGGTGATGCGGCACAGGCGCTCGCCTTGGATGGTCTCGCCGATCACGAACATCTTGCTCGAATCACCGTGATAGCCGTCGGCGGTCTTGACGGTGATGTCGATATTCATGATGTCGCCTTTCTTGAGGCGCTTGGCGTCATCTGGAATGCCGTGGCACACCACGTGGTTGATCGAGGTGCAGGTGGCATTGGGGAAACCGTGGTAGTTGAGCGGGGCCGGTGTCGAGCCCAGCTCGTCGACGATGAACTCGTGACAGAGGCGGTCGAGCTTGCCGGTGGAGACGCCGGCCTCGACGTGGGGGGCGATCATTTCCAGCACGCGGGCGGCCTGGCGACCGGCCTCGCGCATCTTGTCGATTTCCGCTGCGGTCTTGATAGGAACGTTCATGGAGTCTCGAATCTGGAGGCGGGTGACGCGCCGGACGATGGACGCTATAAGGCGCCCGGCGACTTCATCTCGGTAGCGAACTATGGTATAAAGCCGCGCGCTTTCCTGCAATCGTTGACCGAAATGTGGTCGAGCCTTGAGTGCTCGGCGCGGGGAGACGATAATGCGGGGGCGTTTGAACGCCTAAATCACACATGCACCGTCACATGGTCCCGGGTGCCTGCGTCACGCGAGTGCGCTGGTCGGATCCATGGGGTGCATGGAGGCCTAACCCGATTTATCAGGAGTCATCCATGGCACACGTCAATATGCGTGACCTGCTCAAGGCAGGCGCCCACTTCGGTCACCAGACCAAGTACTGGAACCCGAAGATGAGCAAGTTCATCTTCGGCGCGCGCAACAAGATTCACATCATCAACCTCGAGCACACCCTGCCGGCGCTGAACGACGCCATCGGCGTGGTCGAGAAGATGGCCGCTTCCAACAACAAGATCCTGTTCGTTGGCACCAAGCGTTCCGCCAGCAAGATCATCAAGGAAGAGGCCAACCGCGTTGGTCAGCCGTTCGTCAACCACCGCTGGCTGGGCGGCATGCTGACCAACTTCAAGACCATTCGTCAGTCGATCAAGCGTCTGCGTGAGCTCGAGGCGATGCACGAAGATGGCACCTTCGAGAAGCTGACCAAGAAGGAAGTCCTGATGGCCACCCGCGAGCAGGACAAGCTCGAGCGTTCGGTGGGCGGCATCAAGGACATGGGCGGTCT
Organism: Franzmannia pantelleriensis; assembly: GCF_900102875.1. Taxonomy (GTDB): domain Bacteria; phylum Pseudomonadota; class Gammaproteobacteria; order Pseudomonadales; family Halomonadaceae; genus Franzmannia; species Franzmannia pantelleriensis. The sequence goes on along the minus strand of NZ_FNGH01000009.1, from coordinate 143,305 downwards.
GCCTGATGCGCTGTTCGTGATCGACGTCGACCACGAGCGTATCGCCATCAATGAGGCCAACAAGCTGGGTATCCCGGTCATTGGGGTGGTCGATACCAACTCTGACCCGGACGGCGTCGACTACGTGATCCCGGGCAACGATGACTCCATCCGCGCCATCCAGATCTACGTCAAGGCCATCGCCGATGCCTGCGGTCGCGCCAAGGAAGGTCGTCCCGACGAGTTCGTTGAAGTCGCCGACGCCGACGCCAGCGAAACCGCCGAGTAATACCGCTGCGCCTGCTGCCGCGCCGCTCGTGCGGCGGGCAGGCGAGAAGGGGGGCTTCGGCCCCCTTTTTTCCCGCTGCGCGGGAAACCGCGTACCGACGTCGAACCAATTTCAGAGGTTAATATCATGGCAGCTATCAGCGCCTCTCAGGTCAAGGAACTGCGCGAGCGTACCGGGCTCGGCATGATGGAGTGCAAGAAGGCCCTCACCGAAGCCGGTGGTGACATCGAGCAAGCGATCGAGGATCTGCGCAAGAACTCCGGTCTCAAGGCCGCCAAGAAAGCCGGCCGCACCGCCGCCGAAGGCGCCGTGGTGACGCGTGTTGCCGACGACGGCAGCTACGGCGTGATGGTCGAGATCAACTCCGAGACCGACTTCGTCGCCCGTGACGACAACTTCAAGAGCTTCGCCGACAAGGTTGCCGATGCACTGTTTGCCGCCAAGAGCGACGACGTGGTGGCACTGATGACCGGCGAGATGGAAGCTACCCGCGAGCAGCTGGTGCAGAAGATCGGCGAGAACATCAGCGTGCGTCGCGCGGTGGTGGTCGAGGCCGGCGACGGCAACCTGGTGGGTGAGTATGTCCACGGTGGCCGCATTGGCGTGCTGACCGTGCTCAAGGGCGCCAACGCCGAGGTGGCCAAGGACGTTGCCATGCACGTTGCTGCCATCAACCCGACCGTGGCGCTGCCCGAGAACATGCCCCAGGAACAGCTCGACGAGGAAAAGGCCATCATCCTGGCCCAGCCGGACATGGCCGGCAAGCCGGAGCAGATCGCCGAGAAAATGGTGCAGGGCCGTCTCAAGAAGTATCTGGCCGAGAACAGCCTGACCGAGCAGCCGTTCGTCAAGGATCCCAACCAGTCCGTCGCCGAGTTCGTCAAGAGCGCCGGCGGTGAAGTGATTGGCTTTACACGCTTCGAAGTGGGTGAAGGGATCGAGAAGGAAGAAGTCGACTTCGCCAAGGAAGTAATGGAACAGGCCCGTCGTAGCTGAGGTCTGACTCCATCGACATGTGTTGGCGTGCGCGCAAGCGCACGCCTTCGCGTATCCGGCTGGTGCATGCCAGCCATGCCCGCCCGCACAGCCACCAGGAGAGCTTCCATGCCTACGAGCCACGACCCCCAGAGCGCCGAGCGCGGCACCAAGTCTGAGCGCGGTGCCAAATCGAAGTACAAGCGCATTCTTCTCAAGCTATCCGGCGAAGCCCTGATGGGCGAGCACGAGTTCGGCATCGATCCGCAGGTGCTGGACCGTATGGCGTTGGAGATCGGTCAACTGGTGGGGATCGGGGTGCAGGTCGGCATCGTGGTCGGTGGCGGCAACCTGTTTCGCGGGGCCGCACTCAACGAGGCGGGCATGGATCGTGTCACCGGTGACCATATGGGCATGTTGGCCACGGTAATGAATGCTCTGGCCATGCGCGATGCGCTGGAGCGCTCCAATATCCGCTCGCGGGTGATGTCGGCGATTCCCATGAGCGGGGTGGTGGAGCACTACGATCGCCGTACCGGGATTCGCTATCTGACCTCCGGTGACGTGGTATTGTTTTCCGCCGGGACCGGCAATCCCTTCTTCACCACCGACTCGGCGGCCTGCCTGCGCGGTATCGAGATCGATGCCGATGTGGTGGTCAAGGCCACCAAGGTCGACGGGGTCTACGACAAGGACCCGGTCAAGCATGAGGATGCGGTGAAGTATGAGCATCTGACCTACGATGAGGTGCTCGACCAGAAGCTGGGGGTCATGGATTTGACCGCCATTTGCCTGGTGCGTGACCATGAAATGCCGGTTCGCGTATTCGACATGAACAAGCCCGGTGCCCTGCTCAACCTGGTGGTGGGCGGCAAGGAAGGCACGCTGATAGACAGAGGGTAATGACGTGATCAACGATATTCAGAAAGACGCCGAGTCTCGCATGAAGAAGAGTCTCGAGGCGCTGCAGAGCAACTTCCACAAGATTCGTACCGGACGTGCCCACACCAGTATTCTCGATGCGGTGATGGTGGAGTACTACGGCGGCCAGGTACCGATCAACCAGGTGGCCAGCGTCAACATCGAGGATGCCCGCACGCTGACCGTATCGCCCTGGGAGAAGGACATGGTACCCAAGGTCGAGAAGGCGATCATGACCGCTGACCTGGGGCTCAATCCGTCCACCGCCGGTAGCGTGATTCGCGTGCCGATGCCGATGCTCACCGAAGAGACCCGCAAGGGCTACATCAAGCAGGCGCGTAGCGAGGCGGAGCATGCGCGTGTGGCGGTGCGCAACGTGCGCCGTGACGCCAACGGTGATCTCAAGTCGCTGCTCAAGGACAAGGAGATCTCCGAGGACGAGCAGCACAAGGGCGAGGACATGATCCAGAAGCTCACCGACAAGTACATCGGCGAGATCGACAGCCTGCTGGAAGCCAAGGAACACGACCTGATGCAGGTCTGAGCGGCTGGCGGGCCATGTGCCCGCCCCATCTTCCCTCCCGATGCGAGACCCCATGTCCTCAACGCTGTCTTCACAAGAGTGCCGTGATGGCCTGCCACGTCACGTGGCGGTGATCATGGATGGCAACAATCGCTGGGCACGTGCACGCGGCTTTTCCGGCGTGCGCGGTCATCGTGCCGGTGTCGAATCGGTGCGTGCGGTGATCCGCCGCGCCGCTGAGCGGCGCATCGAGACGCTGACCCTGTTTGCCTTCTCGAGCGAAAACTGGCGGCGACCCGCCGATGAGGTCAGCGCACTGATGGAGCTGTTCCTGTGGGCACTCAAGCGCGAGGTCAAGAAGCTTCATGAGCACGATATCCGCCTCTCGGTCATCGGTGATCGCGACGGCTTTTCGGCGTCGATTCAGCAGCATATTGCACGCGCCGAGGCGCTGACTCGCGACAACCGCGGGCTGCATCTGGTGATCGCCGCCAACTACGGCGGCCAATGGGATCTGGCGCGGGCCGCCCGACGACTGGCCGCGCGTGTCGAGGCCGGCGAGCTACGTGCCGAGCAGGTCGATGAGGCCGCCCTTGGCAGCCAGGTGTGCCTGGCAGAAGCGCCGCCGGTGGATCTCTGTATCCGCACCAGCGGTGAACAGCGCATCTCCAATTTCCTGCTCTGGCAGCTGGCCTACGCTGAGTTCTACTTTACGCCGGTGCTATGGCCCGACTTCGACGGCGCCGCCTTCGACCAGGCGCTCGAATCATATCGCGGTCGACTGCGACGTTTTGGCATGACCGATGAGCAGGTCGAGGCACAGCATGCTTAAACAGCGAATCATCACCGCCCTATGGCTTGCACCGCTGGTCCTGCTGGGCCTGTTCTGGCTCGATGGCGGCGCTTTTGCACTGTTCACCGCGCTGATCGTGCTGCTGGCGAGCTGGGAGTGGGTCAACTTGGCGGGCTGCGAGGGCCAGCGCCAGCGTCTATTGGGCGCCGCGGCCATGGCGCTGCTGATGCTGGTGCTGTGGCTGGCAGGCGCCGTCCATGCCACCTGGCTGCTATGGCTAGGGGTGCTGGGCTGGTTGGCCAACCTCTACTGGGTCATCCACTATCCCGATAAGGGCGCTCAGTGGCAGGCGACACCGCGGCGCCTGGTCATGGGGCTATGGGTGCTGCTGCCGTGCTGGGTGGGGTTCATCAGCCTGCGTGACAGCGGGGCAGTATGGCTGCTGTTCGTGCTGCTGCTGGTGTGGTGCGCCGACACCGGCGCCTACTTTGCCGGCCGCGCCTTCGGCCGGCGCAAGCTGGCGCCGCGGGTCAGTCCCGGTAAATCTTGGGAGGGCGTGGCCGGCGGCCTGGCCGCGACCACCCTGCTGGCGCTGCTGTTCGCGACCTGGCAGTCGCTAGGCCTGTGGCAGGGTCTGGCGCTGGTGGTAATCACCTGGCTAGTGACGCTTATCTCGGTGCTCGGCGATCTGGTCGAGAGCATGCTCAAGCGTTATCGCGGCATCAAGGACTCCAGTGCCCTGCTGCCTGGCCACGGTGGCGTGCTCGACCGTATCGACAGCCTCACCGCGGCGGTGCCGTGGTTTGCGCTGCTCGGTGGTTGGCTGTGAGTCGCGTGTGGCCTTTATGAGTGATTCGCCGCAGCTGGTCAGCGTGCTGGGCGCCACCGGCTCGATCGGTACCAGCACCTTGGACGTCATCGCTCGTCATCCCGACCGCTATCGCCTGCACGCGCTGACCGCCCATACCTCGCGGGCGTCGCTGCTGGCGCTATGCCATCGACACCGTCCAGCGGTGGCGGTGCTGGCCTACGAGCAGGATGCCGCCTGGCTACGCGAACGGCTGGCCGAGGCGCGGCTTGAGACTGAGGTGCGCGCCGGCGAGGCCGCCCTGGTCGAGGTTGCCGAGGCCGGCGAGGTCGACGTGGTGATGGCGGCCATCGTCGGCGCCGCAGGGCTACTGCCGACGCTGGCCGCGGTGCGCGCCGGCAAGCGCGTGCTGCTGGCCAACAAGGAAGCGTTGGTGATGGGCGGGGCGCTATTCATGGACGCCGTGGCGACCCATGGCGCGACCTTGCTGCCGATCGATTCCGAACACAATGCCATCTACCAGTGTCTACCCGCTGAGCACCGCGGCGGGCTAAGTCGCCACGGCGTCACCCAGCTGTTGTTGACCGCGTCCGGCGGGCCCTTCCTGGGCTGGACGCCGGCACAACTGGCCGAGGTAACGCCGGCCCAGGCCTGCGCCCACCCCAACTGGTCGATGGGCCGCAAGATCTCGGTGGACAGCGCTACCCTGATGAACAAGGGGCTCGAACTGATCGAGGCGTGCTGGCTGTTCGACGCCGCACCGCAGCAGGTGCAGGTAGTGGTGCACCCGCAGAGCGTGATCCACTCCATGGCCGCCTACAGCGATGGCTCCGTGATTGCTCAACTGGGCAACCCCGATATGCGCACGCCGATCGCCTACGGGTTGGCCTGGCCGGAGCGCATCGCGGCCGGCGTCGAGCCGCTCGACCTGTTCCAGGTGGCGCGGCTCGACTTCCAGGCGCCGGATGAGACGGCCTTTCCCTGCCTGCGCCTGGCTCGCGAAGCGATGGTGGATGGCGGCACGGCGCCGGCGGTGCTCAATGCGGCCAACGAGGTGGCGGTGGACGCCTTCCTCGCTGGCCAGCTGCGCTTCAGCGCTATTGCCGAGCTGGTGGCGCGGGTGCGCGAGGCGCGCCCGGTGCTGGCGGCGGATGAGCTGGCGACGATCCTCGACGAGGATAGCCAGGCGCGCCAGGCCGCCCAGGGGATCCTGGCGCGGATGCTCGAGGAGACGACGTAGATGGGCGTGATACAGAATATCCTGGCAGTGATCGTGGTGCTCGGCGTATTGATCACCTTCCACGAGTACGGCCACTTTTGGGTAGCACGGCGCTGCGGGGTGAAAGTGCTACGTTTCTCGGTAGGCTTCGGCAAACCGCTGTGGTCGCGGGTCGACCGCCACGGTACCGAGTTTGCGGTGGCGGCGATCCCGCTGGGCGGCTACGTCAAGATGCTCGACGAGCGCGAAGGCCCGGTGGACCCCGCCGAGCAGGACCAGGCCTTCAACCGCAAGACGGTGTGGCAGCGCATCGCCATCGTTGCCGCCGGGCCGCTGGCCAACTTCCTGCTGGCGATCGTCGCCTACTGGCTGATGTTCGTGGTCGGCACCACCACGGTGGCGCCGGTGGTTGGCAGTATAGCCCCTGGGTCGCCGGCTGAAGAGGGCGGGCTCAGCCCGGGTCAAGAGATTGTCGCGGTACAGGGCGAAGCAGTGCGCTCCTGGGACGAGATCAATCTCAAGCTGATCGCGGCCATCGGCCACAGCGGAACGCTCTCGGTCAGCGCCCGCGATGAGGGCAGCAGCAGCGCACGTGACTATCAGTTGCCGGTCGACAATTGGCTGGTGCGCCAGGATCCACCACAGCCGCTGCCGAGCCTGGGGCTGGAACCGTGGCGGCCATCGTTCCCGGCGGTGTTGGGTCAGATTCTCGACGGCGAGGCCGCGGGCCGGGCCGGACTCCAGCCCGGCGATCGGGTGCTGACGGTGGACGGTGAGCCGGTGGACGACTGGCTGCACTTCGTCGATCTGGTTCGCGCCAGCCCCGAGTCATCTCTGGCCCTTGAGGTGGCGCGTGGCGGTGAGACCCTGCCCATCGAGTTGACCCCCGGGCGCAATGAGCTCGAGGACGGGATCGTGATTGGCTATATTGGCGCCGGCGCCGAGCCGGTGGAGTGGCCCGAGGAGTATCGCCGCGAGATTCGCTACGGGCCGCTGGCCGCAGTGGGGCAGTCGCTGTCACGCACTGGCGAGATGTCGCTGCTCACCGTCGACGCCATCCGCAAGATGTTCGTCGGCCTGATCTCGCCGTCGAACCTCTCGGGGCCGATCACCATCGCCCGAGTGGCCGGCGACTCGGCGCGCACCGGCCTCGAGACCTTCGTCAGCTTCCTGGCCTACCTGTCGATCAGTCTGGCGATCCTCAACCTGCTACCGATCCCGGTGCTGGATGGTGGACACCTGGTCTACTACGCCGTCGAGGCGGTGCGCGGCAAGCCGGTATCGGAGCGCGCTCAGGCCATGGGGCTGCGCATCGGGGTGGCGCTGGTCGGCAGCTTGATGCTGATGGCGCTCTATTTCGACCTGATGCGGCTATGGTGACACACGACCCGCGGCAGGGTTCGGCGGGCCTCGGCTTGTCAGGACCCTGCACAAATGTATATGGTGCCTGTTCCACACGCGGGCAGACCAACTCGAGCGAATCGACTGCATGAAACTCAAGACCATCGGATTGGCGGCGCTGCTGCTTACCAGCGCCCAGGTAGCGCTGGCAGACTCTTTTAATGTTTCCGACATCCGCGTAGAGGGCCTGCAGCGAGTTTCTGCAGCCTCCGTGTTCAATGCTTTTCCCGTCAGCACCAGTGATCGTGTCGATGAGCGCGAGTTGGCCGATGCCGCGCGTGAGCTGTTTGGCACCGGCCTGTTCGACGACGTCCAACTGGCCCGCGACGGCGATATCCTGATCATTCAGGTGGTCGAGCGTCCGTTCATTACCGCCTTGAATATCACCGGCAATTCGCAGATCTCCGAAGACGACCTGCGCAGCGGTCTGAGCGATGCCGGGCTCGCCGAGGGCCAGGTACTGCAGCTGTCGACCCTCGAGGAGATCCAGCGCGAGCTGGAGCAGGTCTATCAGGCCCAAGGCCGCTATAGCGCGCGCATCGATGCCAGCGTCGACGAGATCGACGAGAGCCGGGTGCGCGTCAACATCGATATCAATGAAGGCGCGGTGGCCTCGATCCGCCAGATCAACATCGTCGGCAACGAAGCATTCGACGATGACACCCTGCGTGACCAGTTCGAGCTCAACGACCGCCCCGGGCGCTTCTTCGGCTGGTTCTCGCGTGATGAATACTCCCGCGAGGCGCTGTCCGGCGATCTCGAGCGATTACGCTCTTATTATCTCGACCGCGGCTATGTCAACTTTGATATCAGCTCGACCCAGGTCTCGATCAGCCCCGACAAGTCGGAGATATTCATCACCGTCAACGTCGATGAGGGGCAGCAGTTCCGGCTTGGCAATATCCGCTTCGCTGGCGACCTGGAGATTCCCGAGACCGAGGCCCGCGAGCTGGTTACCGCCGAGTCCGGTGCGGTTTTCTCGCGCAGCGACATCACGGCGTCATCCGAGGCGCTGCGCTCGCGCCTCGGCGCTGAAGGCTTCGCCTTCGCCAACGTCGATGCCCGGCCGCAGCCGTCCGCCGACGGCGAGACGGTGGACGTGGTGTTCAATGTCAATCCCGGTCAGCGTGCCTATGTGCGGCGCATCAACTTTGAAGGCAACACCACCACCGAAGATGAGGTGCTGCGCCGCGAGATGATCCAGATGGAGGGAGCGCCGGCTTCCACCGACCAGATTCGTCAGTCGCGCCAGCGCCTCGAGCGCCTCGGCTTCTTCCGCCAGGTCGATGTCGACACCCAGCCGGTGCCCGGTGAGAGCGACCTGCTCGACGTGACCTACAACGTCGAAGAGCAGCCCTCGGGCTCGATCTCGGCCAGCGTCGGCTTCTCGCAGAGCGCCGGGGTGATCTACGGCGCGGCGCTGTCGCAGAACAACTTCCTCGGTAGCGGTAATCGGGTCAACGTCGGTGCCCAGCGCAGCGACACCTTCACCAGCCTCAACTTCGGCTTTACCGACCCCTACTGGACGCTGGACGGCATCTCACGGGGCTATAACCTCTACTACCGCGAAACAGACTACGAAGACTCGGATATCTCGACCTACTCCACCGACGCCTACGGCGCAGGGATCAACTTCGGCTATCCGATCAACGAGCTGGCGCGCCTCAACTTCGGCGCCTCGGTGGAAGACCTGACGGTTCAGACGTACAACGATACCGCCTCCGAGATCGTACGCTACGTTGAGGATGAAGGCGCCGGTGCCCAGAGTCTCAAACTCACCGCCAGCTGGACGCGCAACAACCTCAACCGCGGCGTGATGCCCACTGCCGGTAACTACCAGCGGATTTCGCTGGAAACCGCCGCGCCGGGTAGCGACGCCGAGTACTACAAGCTGCGTGCCCGCGCCCAGCAGCTGTTCGAGCTCAATAATGACTGGTCGCTGAAGTTCGGCGGTACCCTCGGCTATGCCGACACCATCGGTAACGATCCTTATCCATTCTACGAGAACTTCTTCTCCGGTGGCCTGGGCTCGGTGCGCGGCTTCACCGGCAATACACTGGGGCCGCGCACCACCCCGCGCGGCGGCGGCAACGACCGGACCCTGGGCGGCAACGTGCTGGTCGAGGGCTCGGCCGAGCTGCTGTTCCCGACGCCGTTCATGGAGGATCAGCGCTCGGTGCAGACCGGCTTCTTCCTGGATGCCGGCAATACCTTCCTGACCGATTGCTATGAGGTGCTCGACGGCGATCAGTCGCGCTGTGAATCTGGCATTGATCTCAGTGAGCTGCGCTACAGTGTGGGTATCGGCCTGTCGTGGCTGACGCCGGTGGGGCCGCTGACCTTCAGCATTGCCGAGCCGCTCAACGACAAGGAAGGCGACGATACCCAGTTCTTCCAGTTCTCACTGGGCCAGACCTTCTAAGGCGGGTACCATGGAGCGCCCGAATGGGGCATGTTTTTCAGGAGAGTGGTGTCATGCGTAAGACAATGAGTGTCATGTTCATCGGGTTGCTGGGCCTGTTCGCCTCGGTTGCCCAAGCGACAGAAGTGGCAGTGGTTGATTGGCGCCAGGCGCTGATGGAAACCCGCGCCGCTCAGCAGTCGATGAGCCAGCTCGAGAGCCAGATCGGTAGCCAGCAGCAGCAGGCGCAGTCGTTGGGCCAGGAGCTGGAGCGGCTTCAGGAGCGTCTGCAGCAGGATGGCGCGGTGATGTCCGACAGTGAGCGTCAGTCGCTGATGCAGGAAGGTCAGCAGAAGGAGCGACAGTTCGTCGAACTTCGCCAGCAGATCATGCAGGCCCAGCAGCAGGCCGAGCAGGCTTTTCTGCAGGACGCCGAGCCCAAGCTGGAGCGCGCCGTTGACGAGGTCATGGCGCGCCACGGCATCGATGTGCTGATGGATATCAACGGCATCATCAATACCAACCAGGATCTGATGAATCTCACCGACGAAGTCACCGAGATTCTCGACTCGATGAACTGAGTGCCCGCCCGTGAGGGCGGGGCCCTGCCTCCTTTAGCCGAATCAGGTTCCATGACCGACGCCATCTCTCACCGCTATACGCTCCACGACCTTGCCGAGCGCTTGGGCGCCCGAGTGGTAGGTGATAGCAATGTGCCGGTGAGCGGCCTGGCGACACTCAGCGATGCTGGCCCTGATGAGATCAGCTTTCTCGCCAACAAAGCCTATCTCAAGCACCTGGCCAGCACGCGTGCGGCGGCCGTCCTGCTGCACCCCAGCCACGCCGGTGAATGCCCGGTCACCTGCCTGACCCTCGACAACCCCTACCTCGGCTATGCCGAGCTGTCGCGGCTGTTCGACCCGTTGGCGCAGCGTCCGCCGCAAGGGGTGCACCCATCTGCAGTGATCGAGGCTGGCGCCACGCTCGGCACCGATGTCCAGGTCGGCCCCAATGCGGTAATCGAGGCCGGGGTCGTCATCGGTGCCCGTGCGGTGATTGGCCCGGGTAGCGTAGTGGGTGCCGATAGCCGGATTGGCGCCGACTCACGGCTGCATGCCAACGTCACAGTCTGCCACGGCGTGGTGATTGGCGAGCGGGCCATACTGCATAGCGGCTGTGTGATCGGCGGCGATGGCTTCGGGTTCGCCCACGACGGCAGCCGCTGGCACAAGATCGCCCAGCTCGGCGGTGTGGTAATGGGGGATGATGTCGAGGTCGGCAGCTGTTCGAGCATCGATCGCGGTGCCCTTGGCGATACCCTCATCGGCAACGACGTCAAGATCGACAGCCAGGTGCAGATTGCCCACAACGTACAGATCGGCGATCACAGCGCCCTGGCCGGCTGCGTGGGCATTGCCGGCTCCACCAAAGTCGGCAAGCATTGCATGCTGGGCGGCGGTGTGGGGCTCTCCGGACATCTGACGATCTGTGACGGTGTGCAGGTCACCGGCATGAGCCTGGTCACTAATTCGATTCACGAGCCGGGCGTTTACTCCTCCGGCACCGGGGCCATGAGCAACGCTCAGTGGCGCAAGAACGCCGTGCGCTTCAAGCAGCTCGACGACATCGCCAAGCGGCTGGCACGTCTTGAAAAGCATCACGGCGGCCGTTGAGTCTCGTCAGCCTGCCGCTATAATCGCTGTCCTGGCCAGGGAGGCGCCTGCCGCCACTGCATGCTCACCGAGGTGAGCCGTTTCGCTTTTTCAGAGGTCGCATCGATGGTAATGGAAATCAACGAGATTCGTGAGTATCTACCTCACCGCTACCCCTTTCTGCTGATCGATCGCGTCACCGAACTGGAACTCGGCGAACTGATCCGCGGCTACAAGAACGTTAGCATCAACGAGCCGTTCTTCAACGGCCACTTCCCGCATCATCCGATCATGCCAGGTGTGCTGGTGATTGAGGCGATGGCCCAGGCGTGCGGCATACTGGGCTTCAAGACGGTCAACAAGTTACCGGCGGACGGCTATGTCTACTACTTGGTGGGTAGCGACAACGTACGCTTCAAGCGACCGGTGATGCCTGGCGATCAGCTGCACATCGAGGCCAAGGTGATCCGTGAGAAGCGTGGCATCTGGAAGTTCGCCTGTCGTGCCAGCGTCGACAACGAAGTGGCCTGCGAGGCCGAAATCATCTGCGCCGAGAGGAAGGTCGCTTGATTCATCCTACCGCGCTCGTTGACCCCGCCGCCCGGCTGGCCGATGACGTCGAGGTCGGCCCGTTCAGCGTGATCGGTGCCGACGTCGAGATCGGCCCAGGTTCGAAGATCGGCCCGCATGTGGTGATCAAGGGACCGACCGTGCTTGGTGCCCGCACGCGGATCTTTCAGTTCGCGTCGGTGGGTGAAGACTGCCAGGACAAGAAATACGCCGGTGAGCCGACCCGCCTGGTCATGGGTGACGACAACGTCATCCGCGAGGGCGTGACGCTGCACCGCGGTACGTCTCAGGACCGCGGCGAGACGACCATCGGCTCACGCAACCTGTTCATGGCCTACGCCCACGTCGGCCACGACTGCGTGATCGGTAGCGACTGCATCCTGGCCAACCAGGTAACGCTCGCCGGCCACGTCAAGCTGGGCGACTTCGCCATCCTCGGCGGGCTCTCGGCGGTACATCAGTTCTGCCACTTCGGCACTCATGCCATGGCCGGTGGCGGCTCGATCATCACCAAGGATACCCCCGCCTTCGTGATGATCAACGGCAATCCCGCCGAGGCGCATGGCCTCAACCTGGTTGGGTTAAAGCGGCGCGGTTTTTCGCGTGAGGCGCTCAAGGCGCTGGGCGAGTCCTACAAGCTGGTCTATCGCCAGGGGCTCACCGTCGAGCAGGCGCTGGCTGAAATACGTCGGCGCTTTGAGTTGCCAGAGGTCGCCACCTTCGTGGCTTCTATCGAAGTGGCCTCCCGCGGCATCACGCGCTAGGCATGACAACCCCCGCACTCAAGGTCTATCTGGTCGCCGGCGAACTCTCAGGCGACATCCTCGGCGCCAGCTTGATGCGCGCTCTCAAGGCGCGTTACCCGGGAGTGGCCTTTCGCGGTATCGGCGGGCCGCGCATGCTCGCCGAGGGCATCGACAGCCGCTTCCCCCTGGAAACCCTCTCGGTGATGGGGCTGGTCGAGGTGCTCAAGCATCTGCCGCGGCTGGTCGGCGTGCGCCGTGAATTGCGGCGCGATGCACTGGCCTGGCAGCCCGATATCATGCTTGGCATCGATGCCCCCGACTTCAATCTCGGCCTCGAACGCCAGCTTCGTGAGGCCGGGGTCACCACCGCGCACTACGTCAGCCCCTCGGTATGGGCCTGGCGGCAGGGGCGGGTCAAGGGTATCGCCAAGTCGGTAGATGCCATGCTCACCTTCCTGCCTTTCGAGGCAGCCTTCTATGCGCGGCACCGCGTGCCAGTAGCCTTCGTCGGCCACCCACTGGCCGACGACATGCCGTTGGAGACGGACCGCCCGGCGATGCGTCGTCAGCTTGGCCTGGCCGAAAACAGCGAGCTGCTAGCGCTGCTGCCCGGCTCGCGGGCCAACGAGATACGCTTTCTGGGGGCCACCTTTTTCGACGCCGCCGAGCGTCTCTGCCAGGCCCGGCCGGGGCTGAGGCTGGTGGTGCCGGCGGCTAACGCGCAGCGGCGAGGTGAGCTCGAGGCGCTGGTGACCGCATACCCGACGCTGGCCGAGCGCTTGACGCTGCTCGATGGCCAGTCCCGGGAGGCGATGGTGGCGGCGGATGCCGTGCTGCTGGCGTCGGGCACTGCGGCGCTGGAGGCGATGCTCTGCCATCGACCGATGCTGGTGGCCTACAAGATGGCCCCCACTACCCACTGGCTGGCCAAGCGTCTGGTCAAAACCGACTGGATCTCGTTGCCCAACCTGATTGCCCGCGAAGCGCTGGTGCCAGAGTTGATCCAGGACGCCGCCAGCCCCGACGCCATTGCCGCAGCCCTCGACGAGATGCTCGACAACAGCGCTGAGCGCGCGGCGCTGGAGTCGCGCTTCGCCGAAATGCATGCTGGACTGCAGCGCGGTGCCAGTGAGCGGGCGGTGGACGCTATCGCCGCGCTGATCGACGGTCGGGCGCTGCCTGAGAGCGTCGCCGCAGGGGAACTCGATGCGTCGCTCGAGGGGCGCCTATGAAGGCCACGACGTTGCCGCCGCTGGTGGTTGATTATCATGGCGAGCGTCTGGCTGGGGTCGACGAGGTGGGGCGCGGGCCGCTGGTGGGTAGCGTGGTGGCCGCGGCGGTGATCCTCGATCCGGCGCGCCCGGTGGCGGGGCTCAATGACTCCAAGACGCTCAGCGCCAAGCGTCGCGAAGCGCTGGACACCGAGATTCGTGAGCATGCCCTTGCCTTCGCCGTGGCCGAGGCCAGCGCCGCCGAGATCGACGCGCTAAATATCTACCACGCCACGCATCTGGCCATGCGCCGCGCCATCGATGGCTTGGCGCCGGCCGCCGAGTATCTGCTGGTGGACGGCAATCGACTGCCCGGGCATCATGTTCCTGGCCAAGCGGTGGTCAAGGGCGACGCCCGCCACCCGACCATTGCCGCTGCTTCGATACTCGCCAAGGTGGCCCGCGATGCGCAGATGCTGGCGCTCGACGCCCGCCATCCCGACTACGGCTTCGCTCGCCACAAGGGCTACCCGACCCGCGAGCATCTGGCGGCCCTGGAGCGCCTCGGCGCGCTCCCCGAACATCGTCGCTCCTTCGGCCCGGTCAAGCGCCAGTTAGCGTTGTTTTAAAGACGCTACGCGTTCGAGACATAGCGAGGCGAGCCGAGCCATCTTCTTTTTTTGACTGCCACATCTTGAGTTCGCCATGACCACGCCCTTCGTTCATCTTCGCGTTCACACCGAGTACTCCCTGGTCGATGGCCTGGTGCGCCTCAAGCCGCTGGTCAAGGCCACCGCCGAGCGCGGCATGCCGGCGGTGTCGATGACCGACGAGGCCAACCTGTTCGGCCTGGTCAAAGCCTACAAGGCGGCCCAGGGCGCCGGGCTCAAGCCGATCATCGGCAGTGACCTATGGCTGCACAATCCCCACGATGAAGGCCACCCCTACCGGCTGACACTGTTGGCGATGAACGACGTCGGTTATCGCAACCTTATCGAGCTGATCTCGCACGGCTGGGTAGACGGCCAACGCCAGGGGCTGGCAATTCTCGACAAGACCCGGGTATTTGAACAGAGCGAGGGCCTGATCGCGCTCTCTGGCGGTCGCGAAGGCGAGGTAGGTCGCCACCTGCTGGCCGACCACCCCGACGAGGCCCGCGCCCTGCTCGACGAGTGGAACGCCCACTTTCCGGGGCGTTTCTATCTGGAGCTGACCCGCACCTCGCGCCAGTACGAGGAGGAGTGCCTGCACCTCTCGGTGGCCCTGGCCGAGCAGAGCGGCACCCCGGTGGTGGCGACCAATGACGTACGCTTCCTCGATCGCGAGGAGTTCTGGGCCCACGAGACCCGGGTCGCCATTGGTGAAGGCAAGGCGCTCGACGATCGCCGCCGCGAGCGGCGCTATAGCGAGGAACAGTACCTCAAGAGCCCGGCGGAGATGGCTGAGCTGTTCGCCGATATTCCTGAGGCGTTGGAGAACAGCGTATTGATCGCGGCGCGCTGCAACGTCGACGTACGCTTGGGGGAGATCTTCCTGCCGGAGTTCGAGATCCCCGACGGCATGACTCAGGACGAGTTCTTCCGCAAGATCTCCCACGACGGCCTCACCGAGCGCCTCGACTTCCTTTACCCGGTCGAACGTTATCCCCGCGACGGCGCCGAGTATGCCGAGATCGATGCGCGTTATCGTCAGCGCCTAGACTTTGAATTGAACATCATCATCCAGATGGGCTTTCCCGGCTACTTCTTGATCGTGATGGACTTCATCCAGTGGGCCAAGGACAACGACGTACCGGTGGGGCCGGGACGCGGCTCGGGGGCGGGCTCGCTGGTGGCCTATGCGCAGAAGATCACCGACCTCGATCCACTCGAATACGATCTGCTGTTCGAGCGCTTCCTCAACCCCGAACGGGTATCGATGCCTGACTTCGACGTCGATTTCTGCATGGAGAAGCGTGACCGGGTGATCGACTACGTGGCCGACCGCTACGGCCGCAATGCGGTGTCGCAGATCGTTACCTTCGGTACCATGGCCGCCAAGGCCGTGGTGCGCGACGTGGCCCGCGCCCAAGGGCGCCCCTACTCGCTGGGTGACAAGCTGTCCAAGCTGATTCCCTTCGAGGTTGGCATGACCCTGGCCAAGGCCATCGAACAGGAACCGGCGCTCAAGGAGTTCGTCGACAACGACGATGAGGCCGCCGAAATCTGGGAGATGGCGCTCAAGCTCGAGGGCATCACCCGCGGCACCGGCAAGCACGCCGGCGGCGTGGTGATCGCCCCCACCAAGCTAACCGACTTCTCGCCGCTGCTGTGCGACGAAGAGGGCAATGGTCTGGTGGTGCAGTTCGACAAGAACGACATCGAGGAGGCCGGGCTGGTCAAGTTCGACTTCCTTGGCCTGCGTACTCTGACCATCATCGACTGGGCACTGGAGATGGTCGACAAGGTGCGCGCCGCCAAAGGCGAAGGCCCGCTCAACATCGACACCATCCCCCTCGATGATGTGCCGACCTTCGACATGCTCAAGCGCGCCGAGACCACCGCGGTCTTTCAGCTCGAATCCCGCGGCATGAAGGAGCTGATCAAGCGCCTGCTGCCCGACTCCCTGGAAGACATGATTGCCCTGGTCGCGCTGTTCCGCCCCGGGCCGCTGCAGTCGGGCATGGTTGACGACTTCATCAACCGCAAGCACGGCCGCGCCGAGATATCCTTTCCCCATCCCGACTACCAGCATGAGCTGCTCAAGCCGGTGCTGGAGCCCACCTACGGCATCATCCTCTACCAGGAGCAGGTGATGCAGATCGCCCAGGTGTTGGCGGGCTACAGCCTGGGCCAGGCCGACATGCTGCGTCGCGCCATGGGCAAGAAGAAGCCCGAGGAGATGGCCAAGCAGCGCGCCGGCTTCATGGAGGGCTGTGCCGCGAACGGCATCGACAAGGATCTCGCCGGCAATATCTTCGATCTGGTGGAAAAATTCGCCGGCTACGGCTTCAACAAGTCGCACTCGGCGGCCTATGGCCTGGTCTCCTATCAAACGGCATGGCTGAAAGCGCACTACCCCGGGCCCTTCATGGCCGCAGTGATGTCCACCGAGATGGACAACCTCGACAAGGTGGTGCCGCTGATCGAGGAGTGCCGCAATCTCCAGCTCACCGTGACCCCGCCGGACGTCAACGTCGGCGGCTATAAGTTCACCGTGGATACCGAGGGTCGCGTGGTCTACGGCCTAGGGGCGATTCGCGGCGTCGGTGAGGGGCCGATCGGCGCCATCGTCGAGGCCCGCGAGGCCGAGGGTCCGTTCAAGGACCTGTTCGACTTCTGCCGTCGGGTCGATCCCAAGCGCATGAACAAGCGCACCCTCGAGGCGCTGATCCGCTCTGGAGCGCTGGATAACCTCGGGCCCAGTCGTGCGGTGCTCAGCGCGGCTCTGGAAGCCGCGCTCAAGGCCGCTGCTCAGAACCTCAGCAACCAGAGTCTGGGCATGATCGACATGTTTGGCGAGGCGTTCGTCGACGAAGAGGCCGGCGATGCCTATGCCGATTACCGCGGTGCTCGCGAGTGGACCGACAAGGAGCGCCTGGCGGGTGAGAAGGACACCCTAGGGCTGTACCTCACCGGCCACCCCATCGATGAATACGAGCAGGAGCTCAAGCGCTTCGTCTCGACGCGGATCAGCGACCTCAAGCCGTCGCGGGAGCCGCAGCGCGTCGCTGGCCTGGTGGTGGGGGTGCGCACCATGAAGTCCAAGCGCGGCGACACCATGGCCTTCGTCACCCTGGACGACCGCACCGGGCGCATCGAGGCGTCGCTGTTCGGCGAGCTGTTCGATCAGCTTCGCGGGCGCCTGGATGCCGACCAGGTGCTGATCGTCGAGGGTGAAGTGTCCAGCGATGACTACTCTGGGGGCCTGCGACTGCGCGGCAAGGAGATCACCCCCATGGTCGATGCGCGCAGCAAGTTCGGCCAGGCGGTGGAGCTCTCGGTGGACGGTGCCCGTGCCAACGGCAAGCTGGTGGCCAGCCTGCGCGAGAGCCTGACACCCCATCGCGACGCCAGCGGCCTGCCGGTGCGGCTCAAGTACCGCAACCAGGACGCCAGCGGCTGGCTGGAGCTGGCCGAGGAGTGGAAGGTGGCGCCCAGCGACGAGCTGCTGATCGCCCTGCGTGAGGTCGAGGGACAGGACGGCGTGCGCTTGAAATACCGCTAGGCCTAGGAAGAGTGCCTGGACTCATCACCTTGGTTGCGAGGCGCGCCGGGGGCAGGTCGAAGGGGAGGTTTGCGCCATGGATGGCGCAAGGTAGCGCCCAGGGATGGGTTTATAGCGCCTCCCCGAAGGCCTGCCGCCGGATCAGCGCCGGGCACCCTGTCTCCGGCGCTCTTGTGTGGCGATGGAACACATCATGCGCTTGCCTTGCGCAGCGCGTTGAGGGTGCGATAATGCCCGACACTCGACTTTATGGCTGCCGGGGCGAGCGTCACTCACCCTCCCCGGCGACAGCAATGACAAGGCGGCTTAGCCACTATGAATCCCAACTATCTCGATTTCGAACAGCCCATCGCCGAACTGCAGGCCAAGATCGAAGAGCTACGGCTGGTCGGCAACGACAGCAAGATCAATATCAATGACGAGGTCGCCAAGCTCGAAGAGAAGAGCAAGAAGCTCACCGAGTCGATCTTCAAGGACCTCAGTGCCTGGCAGGTTTCCCAGCTGTCACGCCACCCCCAGCGTCCCTACACCCTCGACTACCTCGAGCACGTCTTCACCGACTTCGATGAGCTCCACGGCGACCGCCATTTCGCTGATGACGCCGCCATCGTCGGCGGCGTCGCGCGCCTCGACGACAAGCCGGTGATGGTGATCGGCCATCAGAAGGGCCGCGACGTCAAGGAGAAGGTACGCCGCAATTTCGGTATGCCGCGCCCCGAGGGCTATCGCAAGGCGTGCCGCCTGATGGAGATGGCCGAGCGCTTCAAGATGCCGGTGCTGACCTTTATCGACACCCCCGGGGCGTATCCGGGCATCGATGCCGAAGAGCGCGGCCAGTCCGAGGCGATCGCCTACAACCTGGCGGTGATGTCGCGGCTCAAGACGCCGATCATCGCCACTGTGGTAGGCGAGGGCGGCTCTGGTGGGGCGCTGGCGATCGGCGTGTGCGACGAGCTCGCCATGCTGCAGTACTCTACCTATTCGGTGATTTCCCCCGAGGGCTGCGCCTCGATCCTGTGGAAGAGCGCCGAGAAGGCATCCGACGCCGCCCATGCCATGGGTATCACCGCTGAAAGGCTCGAGGAGCTGGGCTTCGTCGACACCCTGATTCCCGAGCCGCTGGGCGGCGCACATCGCCACCCCCGGACCACGGCAGAGCGTGTCAAGGCGTCCCTGCTGGGCAGCCTGGACCGCTTGCAGAGCATGGAGATCGATGCGCTGCTGGAGCGGCGGTATCAGCGCCTAATGAGCTACGGCGCCCCTGCTTAACGGCCCTTTCTGCGCTCGAAGCGGGCCCTCTGGCTCGGAGATATTGGCCATGCCCCTTCAATCTGTGATCGATCGCGCCCTGGCGGAGACCCCGCCGGGGCGTGCTGTCTGGGTAGCGCTCTCCGGCGGGCTCGACTCCTCGCTGCTGCTGACCCTGGCCGCGGACGCCTGTCACCGTCATCCCCGCCCGCTGCACGCCCTGCATGTTAACCATGGCCTGCAATCCGCCGCTGATGATTTCGAACGCCACTGCCACCGGCTCTGCACGCAGCTGGGGGTTCCGCTGTGCGTCGAACGGGTCAGCGTTGGGCGCGACGCCGGCCAGGGGCTGGAGGGCGCTGCGCGGGAGGCGCGCTATGCCGCCTTTGCCCGCCGCGTAGGCGATGGCGAGACGCTGTGGCTGGCCCAGCACCGCGACGACCAGGCCGAGAGCTTCCTGCTCGCCGCACTGCGCGGCAGCGGCGTGAGGGGCCTGGCGGGCATGCTGGCCAGCCGTGACTGGCAGGGACGCGACCTGCAGCGGCCACTATTGGGCGTGGGGCGAGCTGACCTCGAGGAGGCCGCAGGTCAGTTGGCGCTCGATTGGGTCGAGGACCCCAGCAACACCGATATCGCACTCGATCGTAATCGCCTGCGGCATGCGCTGATGCCGCTGCTAGAAGCGCGTTGGCCGCAAGCGTCGGCGTCGCTGGCCCGTTCCGCGCAGCTGGCCGGTGAAGCCGAGGCGCTGCTCGGTGAGCTGGCAGCCCTCGATCTGGCTGCGCTGGGTGACCATCCAGAGCGGCTGCCGATCACGCCGCTAATGGCGCTATCGGAGCCTCGACAACGGCTGTTGATCCGCCACTGCTGCCAGACCCTAGGGTTGCCGATGCCGCCGGCCGCCCGCTTGGCGACGCTTCTGGAGCAGTTGGCCAGCCGCATTGACGCCGAGGTGTGCGTAGCATGGCCTGGCGCTGAGGCGCGCTGCTGGCGTGGGGGCCTTTACCTGCTGGCGCCGCAGCCGTCACTGCCCGACGGTTGGCAGGTGGCGTGGGATGGTCGTCAACCACTGGATACGCCGCTGGGGCAGCTCGCCAGCGTACTTGAACCTGAGGGCGGCGAGCCGCTAACGCTGCGAGTGAGTGCCCGCCAGGGGGGCGAACGGCTACAGCAGCCTCAGCGCGGTAGTCGCGACCTCAAGCGGCTGCTTCAGGAAGCCGGAGTACCGCCCTGGCAGCGGCAGCGGCTGGCGGTGGTTTGGCATGCCGAGCAGGTGGTCGCGGTACTCGACGCAACGGGGCGGGCCGCGGTGCCCTGCGCACCGGGCTGGTATCTTAGGCCGTCGCGGGAACCACCAGGCTCAGACTGAAGCCCGCGGCGGCCTGGTACTCGACCTCCTGTTCCAGGTCGGTGACCAGCAGCGCGGCGTCGTCCAGCGGTTGGTGAAGGGCCAGGATCAGGTCGTCACCCTTGGCGACCAGCTCGACGCCGCTGGCCGGAACTTCGGGACGCGAGTGGTTGAGCAGCACTGCCAGCCTTAGCAGGCGGGCAAGTCGCGAATAGGGGTGCTGCAGCGCCGGTGGCAGGCCGTCGAGCTCCTTGAGCGGAAACTTGCGGCGGTGGGCGCGCACCAGGAACGCCAACGCCTGCTGTTCGGGCCGCGAAAAGCCGGGCAGGTCGGAGTGATGCAGCAGGTAGGCGCCGTGGCGGTGGAACTGGCTGTGCGAAATGGCCAGGCCGATCTCGTGGAGCTGAGCCGCCCAGTGGAGAAATTGCCCTTGTTCTTCGGCTAGCGTCCAGTTCTCGCTTACCTGCTCGAACAGCGCCTGGGCGCTGTTCGCCACGCGTTGTGCTTGATCGTGGTCGACTCCATAGCGCTGGCGTAGGGTCGCCAGCGACTGACGCCGCGAGTCTTCGGCGGTGTTGCGTCCGGCGAGGTCGTAGAGCACCCCTTCGCGCAGCGCACCGTCAGCAAAGCGCATCTGCGCCAGGTCGAAGGCCTCGAAGGTTGCGCAGAGTATCGCGATCCCGGCGGGAAACACCGTGGCGCGATCCTCCTTGAGCCCCTCCATGGCCACCTGGTCGAGGCGCTTGTACTTGATCAGGCGCTTACGCAGGTTAAACAGTGCCTCGCGTTCGATCACCCCCTCGGGGCATTCGTCGCTGGCCGCCAGCACCGCGGCGGCGGCCTTGACGGTGCCGCTCGAACCGACCGGATCAGACCAGCCCAGCTCGCGGTAGGGGCGGCGAATGTTGGCCAGTTCCGATAGCGCTGCCAGCTCGGCACGGCGAAAGCGCTTTTCACTGAGCTCGCCGTCGCCGAAGAAGCGCTGGGTGTAGGTCACGCAGCCCATATGCAGGCTCTCCAGCGCCAGCGGTGCGAAGTTCTCGCCAATGATGTACTCGGTGGAGCCACCGCCGATATCGACGATCAATCGACGACCGTGCACTTCGGCCAGAGCGTGGGCGGCGCCCAGGTAGATCAGGCGCGCCTCCTCGCGGCCGGAGATGATTTCGATGCCGTGGCCGAGCTGGGCCTCTGCGCGGTCGATGAAGTCGCGGCTGTTGCTGGCGGCGCGCAGCGCATTGGTACCGACGACACGCAGCTGATCGGCGGGGGTATCGCCGATGAAGGGCGCAAAGCGCGCCAGGCAGTCGAAGGCACGCTGCATGGCCGCCTCACTGAGCCGGGCCTGGTCATCCAGGCCGGCGGCGAGCTGGACTTTCTCACCGAGCTTGGCCACCACCTGCAGCTGGCCGCCCTGGTAGTTGGCGACCAGCAGGTGGAAGCTGTTGGAACCGAGGTCGATGGCGGCGAGCCGGCGGGTGGTGTCGCTGGCGCTGGGCATCCTGCGCGTGGCCGAATCAGAGAGCATGTAGAGATCCTTGCATCTGCATCTTGCAAGGTTGCGGCGCCCTTTGATGCTTGTCAATCCGCCTCCGCTGATGCGATACGGCACGGGGGCTTGCGTTTGCCGCCGGGCTTGTCTAACATCGAATCGTTCGCCTGTTCCGAATACTTCCCGACCGCGTCGCGGTCAACTCCAAGTCGTCAGACAGCCCGCTGATTCCGTGCCGGATGGTGTTTCACATTCCGAGCCGTTAATCAGGCGACATGAACATTGCTTCCCTCGCTTGCTATCGTCTCTGTCGTTTCCTGGCGGAAACGCCGTTTGGCGAATGTCTCCGAGAGTGAATGCCCGCCGGGCTCTGAACGCACCACGCGGCGTTTCGTCACCGCCTCCTGTCTTATTTCGGCGATATACATCGCCCCGCTGACACGAGCAATTTCTGAACAATCCGATGAATCTTACCGAACTCAAGCAGAAGACCGTTCCCGAACTGTTGGAAATCGCCCAGGAAATGGGTGCCGACAATCTTGCACGGTCACGCAAGCAAGACATCATCTTCGCCATCCTCAAGAAACATGCCAAGAGCGGTGAAGACATTTATGGCGATGGCGTACTGGAAATCCTCCAGGACGGTTTCGGCTTCTTGCGCAGCGCCGACAGCTCTTATCTGGCCGGACCCGACGACATCTATGTGTCGCCGTCACAGATTCGACGCTTCAACTTGCGCAAAGGCGATTCCATCTCTGGCAAGATTCGTCCGCCCAAGGAGGGTGAGCGCTACTTTGCGCTGTTGAAGGTCAATCAGATCAACTTCGACAAGCCGGAAAACGCCAAGCACAAGATCCTGTTCGAGAACCTCACCCCGCTGTTTCCCGACGAGCGTATGGTGATGGAGATCGGCAACGGCTCTACCGAGGATCTGACCGCGCGCATCATCGACCTCACCGCGCCGATCGGCAAGGGCCAGCGCGGCCTGATCGTCTCGCCGCCCAAGGCCGGCAAGACGCTGATGCTGCAGAACATCGCCACCTCGATCACGCGCAACAATCCCGAGTGTCACCTGATCGTGCTGCTCATCGACGAGCGGCCAGAGGAGGTCACCGAGATGTCGCGCACGGTGCGCGGTGAAGTGGTTGCCTCGACCTTCGACGAGCCGCCGGCGCGTCACGTGCAGGTCGCCGAGATGGTGATCGAGAAGGCCAAGCGACTGGTCGAGCACAAGAAGGATGTGGTGATCCTGCTTGACTCCATTACCCGTCTGGCGCGCGCCTACAATACCGTGGTGCCCAGCTCCGGCAAGGTGCTCACCGGTGGTGTCGACGCCCATGCCCTGGAGAAGCCCAAGCGTTTCTTCGGTGCTGCACGTAATATCGAAGAGGGCGGCAGCCTGACCATCATCGCCACCGCGCTGGTCGACACCGGCTCGAAGATGGACGAGGTGATCTTCGAGGAGTTCAAGGGCACCGGCAACATGGAGGCGCACCTCGATCGCAAGCTGGCCGAGAAGCGTGTCTACCCGGCGCTCAACATTCGTCGCAGCGGTACCCGCCGCGAGGACCTGCTGGCCTCCGAGGATGAGATGCAGCGCATGTGGATCCTGCGCAAGCTGCTCAACCCGATGGACGATATGGGCGCCACCGAGTTCCTGATCGACCGGCTCAAGGATACCAAGACGAACATCGAGTTCTTCGAGGCCATGAAGAGACGCTAATTCTGGCCTGCTGCGCTCGACGATACGGCGTTGGAAAACAGCTCAAGCTGCTCATTTACTAAAGTAAACTCCGCGCTTTCGTTGTTTTCCGCCTTGTCTCGTCTTCGCTCGCGACGGCCAGTCATCAACGCTTCAACTACTGGCTAAGGCGAGCGGCACCGGGGACAGGCCGAAGAGGAGGTTTGCGCCATGGGTGAGGAGCATCGCTCCGAACGGGCTGGCCATGGATGGCCAGCACCGGTCCTGCAAGCGAAGCAGGATGCGGGAGCGCAGCAGGGCGCAAGGTAGCGCCCAGGGATGGGTTTACAGCGCCTCCTCGCAGGCCTGTCGACGGATTAGCCGCGGCAAAGTACGAGTTGGTCCGCGGCGAAGAGAAGGGGCGGCATGCTATGCTGCCCCTTTCGTCGTTTTTGAAACAGGAAGCCTATGAAGTACAAGGACCTGCGCGACTTCATCGCGGCACTGGAGGAACGGGGCGAGCTGGTGCGGGTCACCGCCGAGGTCGATCCCTACCTCGAGATCACCGAGATCTGCGATCGGACCCTGCGCGCCGGCGGACCGGCGCTGCTGTTCGAGAACGTCAAGGGCCATGACATGCCGCTGCTCGGCAACCTGTTCGGCACGCCGCATCGGGTCGCGCTGGGTATGGGCGAAGACTCGGTTGAGGCGCTCAGTGAGGTCGGCAAGCTGCTGGCCTTCCTCAAGGAGCCGGACCCGCCCAAGGGCATGCGCGATGCCTGGAGCAAGCTGCCGATCTTCAAGCAGGTGATGAGCATGGGCCCCAAGGTGGTGCGCTCATCGCCGGTGCAGGAGGTGGTCCTCGAGGGTGATGCGGTGGATCTCGACCGCCTGCCGATCCAGCACTGCTGGCCGGGGGACGCCGCACCGCTGGTGACCTGGGCGCTGGTGGTGACTCGCGGGCCGCACAAGAAGCGCCAGAACCTGGGCATCTACCGCCAGCAGAAGCTGGGCAAGAACCGGCTGATCATGCGCTGGCTCTCACACCGCGGCGGGGCGCTGGATTTCCAGGAGTTCCAGAAGGCCAATCCCGGCCAGCCGTTCCCGGTGGCGGTGGCGCTGGGCGCCGACCCGGCCACCATCCTCGGTGCGGTCACGCCGGTGCCGGACTCGCTCTCCGAGTACGCCTTCGCCGGGCTCCTGCGGGGCTCGCGCACCGAGCTGATCAAGTGCGGCCACGCCGACCTCGAGGTGCCGGCCTCGGCAGAAGTGATCCTCGAGGGCTATATCTACCCCGACGACATGGCCCCCGAGGGGCCCTACGGCGATCACACCGGTTATTACAACGAGGTCGAGCACTTCCCGGTCTTCAGCGTCGAGCGCATGACCATGCGCCGCGACGCCATCTACCACTCGACCTACACCGGCCGACCGCCTGACGAACCGGCGATCCTTGGGCTGGCGCTGAATGAAGTCTTCGTGCCGATCCTGCGCAAGCAGTTTCCCGAGATCGTCGACTTCTATCTGCCCCCGGAGGGCTGCTCCTACCGCATGGCGGTGGTAACCATGAAGAAGCAGTACCCCGGCCACGCCAAGCGCGTGATGATGGGCGTGTGGAGCTTCTTGCGCCAGTTCATGTACACCAAGTTCGTGGTGGTGCTCGATGATGACGTCAGCGCCCGAGACTGGAAGGATGTGATCTGGGCGATCACTACACGCATGGACCCGGCGCGGGACACCGTACTGGTCGAAAATACCCCCATCGACTATCTCGACTTTGCTTCGCCGGTCGCTGGCCTCGGCTCCAAGATGGGACTCGATGCCACCAGCAAATGGCCCGGCGAGACCGATCGTGAGTGGGGCACGCCGATCGTCATGGACGAAGGCATCAAGCAGTCGGTGACCGCGCGCTGGGACTCGCTTGGCATTCCGCTCCCGGGCGATGCCACCACAGACAAGAGGACGCCATGACGGCACGCACCCTGACCTGCCTGGTCGACGAGGTCGAGAACCTCACTCCCGATGTCTTTCGCGTGAGCCTGGCGGGCCGCGCCGAGGCGGTTGCCCACGCACCGGGGCAGTATCTCGAGCTACAGCTCGACGATGACACCTGGGTGCCGTTCTCGATAGCCAATGCCCATCGCGGTGACGGCCTGATCGAGCTGCATATCCAGCACTGGCCGGAGCGCGAGAACTCGGCGCGGCTGCGCGAACTGATGCAGGAAGCCCGTCGCCTGACCCTGCGCCTGCCCGGCGGTGACTGCGTGCTCGACCCGGAAAGTCGGCGCCCACTGCTACTGGTTGCCGCCGGCACCGGCTTTGCCCAGATGAAGGCGATCGTCGAGGCGGCACTGGTCGCCGACCCGAACCGTGAGATCGACCTGTGGTGGGCGGCCCGCGAGCGTCGTGATCTCTACCTCGAGCGGCTGCCTCGTGAGTGGGCAGCGCAGTATCCCGGGGTGCGGTTTCACGCAATCAGCGAGATCCCCCCCGAGGAGCCGTTCGACGGCGACGGCGTCAGCGGTCACCTGGGACGCGTCGACGCGGTACTCGGCAGTACCCTCCGTAACGTGGCGGGCCACGACGTCTATCTGTCCGGCTCGCCGGGCATGGTCTACGCTTGCATCGACGTTCTGGCCTCGCTGGGGCTCGATGCCTCACGGGTATTTTCGGATGTGTTTGCCTATGCGCCGCGTGACCCGCTGGTGCCCACCGTGGGCAGTCTGGTCAAGCAGCGGGAGGCTTCGTCGTGAGCGCTTCACCGATCCTGATCACCGGCGGTGCCCAGCGCCTTGGGCGCCACTGCGCCGAGCGGCTCCTCGACGATGGCCATGAGCTGATCATCAGCTACCGTCGCGAACGCCCCGAACTCGAGGCGCTGCGCGAGCGCGGCGTGGTCACCCTGGCAGCAGACTTTTCCAGCGAGGCGGGGATTAACGACTTCATTGCGCGCCTCAAGCAGGCGACCACTTCGCTGCGGGCGATCGTTCACAACGCCAGCGATTGGGCACCGG
The DNA here is from genome assembly GCF_900102875.1 of Franzmannia pantelleriensis. Lineage (GTDB taxonomy): Bacteria > Pseudomonadota > Gammaproteobacteria > Pseudomonadales > Halomonadaceae > Franzmannia > Franzmannia pantelleriensis. Next base: position 116,828 of record NZ_FNGH01000009.1, on the reverse strand, counting down.
ATAGCCAAGGGGAAGAGGCTGGCGCCATCTTCGAGCGGCTGTTTCGCATCCATATGCAGGCGCCCTATCTGATCAACCTGCAGTGTCGCGATCTTCTCGAGGCGTGCACCGAGCCACAGCGCGATATCGTGCATATTACCGACTACGTGGTGCAAAAAGGCTCGAAGAAGCATGCCGCCTACGCTGCCACCAAGGCCGGCCTCGATAACCTGACGCTGTCGTTTGCGGCCATGTACGCCCCGGAGATCCAGGTCAATGCCATTGCCCCGGCGCTGATCATGCTCAATCAGGGGGATGACGAAGCCTACGTGGAAAAAGCCAAGTCCAAGTCGGCGATGCAGATGATCCCCGGCCCCGGGGTGATCTATCAGAGCTTGCGCTACCTGCTCGACAATCGCTATGTCACCGGCATCACGCTGCCGGTCGATGGTGGGCGCCACCTGCGGTAGAATGGCGCCCATTCAGCATTTGCCCAACACGGTCAGGAGAGTGCTATGGCGGAACAGGACCCCAACTTCAAAGACGAGACCGGCGTACTGGCGATCACCATCGGCCTGGTAGTGCTGGTGGCGATGAGCGCCCTGCCGGCCACTATTGGCTGGATTCAGCTGGCTGGCTAGGCCGGCCAAGGCTATCGCAGATCGGCAGCACCGCTCGGAACTAACCCGGCGACAGGCCTGCGAGGAGGCGCTGTAAACCATCCATGGGCGCTACCTACGCCCTGCTGCGCTCTCGCATCCTGCTCCGCTTGCAGGGCCGGTGCTGGCCATCCATGGCCAGCCCGTTCGGAGCAGTGCTCCTCACCCATGGCGTAGAACCTCCTCTGCGGCCTGTCCCCGGCGTCCCTCGCTTACGGGCAACTGCGATTGAACTACTAGGCTCACAGAATACTTGCCAAGCGCACTCAGCACGGTAGGATAGAATCCACTGCACACTCGGAGCGACCCATGACCGCTAGCCACCACCATCTCGCCAACGCCGACGCGATGCCCGCCATCGTCGTTGCCGCGTGGGCGTTGGTAGGCGGCTATTGGTATTGGTTTATCGCCGGTGTGCCGGCGATGCGGTCGCACTGACCCATCGCCAGGCACACCCCTACGGGTTGCCTCCACCATCTCTCAGAACCCCCGGTCGGCAACCCGACCGGGGGTTTTGTTTATGACATCATTGCTCAACGAGGAGACCGACCATGTACCACCGCATCGCCTTCCCACTGCTGCCTTGCAATGCTTACTACCGTGGCTATGGCAGCTGGCGATTTAGCGGCGTCCGGTCGGCTCAGCTCGCCACCTCCGGCCGGGAGATCATCGGTGGCCATTCGACCCGATGTTCGACACCCTGTACGAGGTAACTGCAATGACCATGACCCTGCTCAAGCCGACCCCAAGCGATGCCGCTCCCGCCACAGGACTTGCCGAGCCCGCTATCGAGGCCGCGACCGAGACGCCGCTGCCCACGCCCCAGGCGCTGCGCCAGCAGCTGCCCCTCGACGCCGAGCTGCGCCAGCGGGTCGCCTCCCAGCGAGAGGCGGTCAAGGCGATTCTCGATGGCCGCGACGACCGCCTGCTGGTAGTGGTCGGGCCCTGCTCCATCCACGACCCGCAGGCAGCCCGCGAATATGCCGAGAACCTCAGCGTGCTGGCGCGTCAGGTCGAGGATCGCCTGCTGCTGGTGATGCGCGTCTACGTCGAGAAGCCACGCACCACGGTGGGCTGGAAGGGACTGGCCTACGACCCGCACCTCGACGGCAGCGACGATATGGCCCATGGCCTCGCCCAGTCGCGGGCGCTGATGCGCGACGTCATTGCCCTGGGACTGCCGGTGGCTACCGAGCTGCTGCAGCCGATGGTGGCCAGCTACCTCGATGACCTGCTGGCGTGGACGGCGATCGGGGCGCGCACCACCGAGTCTCAGGTGCACCGTGAGCTGGCCAGCGGGCTATCGGCGGCGGTGGGCTTCAAGAACGCCACCGACGGTGGCATCCAGGTTGCCATCGACGCCATCCAGGCCGCGGCCCACGGCCACCGTTACCTCGGGCTGTCTGATGCGGGCCAGCCGACGCTGCGACACACGCCGGGCAATCCGCATACCCATGTGGTGCTGCGCGGCGGTCACGGTGAGCCCAACTACCAGGCCGAGCACGTGGCAGCGACCCGCCGTGCGCTGGCAAGCGCGGGGCTGACGCCGCGGCTGATGGTAGACTGCAGCCACGCCAATTCGCGCAAGGACCATCGCCGCCAGAGCGAGGTGCTGCTCGACGTGCTGGACCAGCGCCTGGCGGGTGAGTCGGCGCTATGCGGGGTGATGCTCGAGAGCCTGCTGTTCGAGGGCCGTCAGCCGCTCAAGCCGGGTGCCATGCGCTACGGCGTCTCGGTCACCGATGCCTGCATCGGCTGGGAAACCACCGAGCATCTGCTTAGCCTGGCCGCTGAGCGCTTGCGTTAACGCTATTCAAGGAACGCCTGTCGATGAAGTTTCGTTTCGAATCCCATGAGCCCGACGTCTACCGCCGCAAGGCGCGGCTGATCAGCGTGGCCATGGCGGCTCAACTGATCGTGTTGGGCCTGCTGTTCTCTCAGCTGCTGACGCGAGCCTTCGGCTCCAGCCTGTGGCTCAACGCCCTCGGGGTGCTGCTCGGGCTGGTCGCCACCAGCCTGGTGTTTGCGGCGCTGCGCGAGCGGCCGTGGATGCAGGAGATGCGCTACGTCTGGCAGCTCAAGCACCATCTGTCGCGGGTCAGCGGCTACCTGCCGGCGCTACGCCGCGGCGTCGCGGAGCACAACCACGTGGCGCTGGGCATCCTCAGTTTCTACCACCAGGGCATGGCGCAGCTTGCCGAGCTCAACGGCCGCACCCTGGACGATGACAGCGAATTGATCGCCGAGCGCGAGCAGTTGCGTCAGCAGCGTGAACGACTGGGCCTGCCGCGCGACGTCGACGGCTACGACACTGAGGACCTGGCCGCCTTCAAGCGCGGCTAAGTTGTCTCGACGTCGGGACTGATCTGCCGGCAGGCCTTCGAGGAGGCGCTGTAAACCCATCCCTGGGCGCTACCTACGCCCTGCTGCGCTCTCGCATCCTGCTCCGCTTGCAGGGCCGGTGCTGGCCATCCATGGCCAGCCCGTTCGGAGCAGTGCTCCTCACCCATGGCGTAGAACCTCCTCTACGACCTACCGCCAGCGTCCCTCGATCGGATAGCCCTCAGCGTATCAGGCCTTGCTGGCGTAGGCGTAGAGTAGCGTCTCCTGGGCGCTGATCGGTGCGGCGTCGCCCAGCTCACGCTTGTGGTAGGTGCCGTCGCTGTCGAGCAGCCAGCTCTGGCAGTTGTCGACCAGGTAGGTCTCGAGGTCCTTGCGTACCCGTGCGGCCAGTTTACGGTCCAGCAGCGGGAAGCAGGTCTCGACGCGATGGAACATGTTGCGCTCCATGAAGTCCGCGCTGGAGGCCCACACCTCGGGGCTGGCATCGTTATGGAAGTAGAACACCCGGGTGTGCTCAAGAAAGCGGCCGACGATCGAGCGTACCCGGATATTGTCCGAGATGCCCGGCACGCCGGGGCGCAGGCAGCACATTCCGCGTATGATCAGATCGCACTCCACGCCGGCATGGGAGGCGCGGTACAGGGCGCGAATCAGCTTGGGCTCGGTGAGAGAATTGCACTTGATGATCAGGTGCGCACGACGACCGGCGGCGGCGTGGGCGGCTTCACGGTCGATCATCGCCACCATCTGCTCATGCAGGGTGAAGGGGGCGTGCAGCAGATGTTCGATGTGGCGTGCCTTGCCCATGCCCGACAGCTGCTGGAAGACCTTATGCACGTCCTCGCACAGCGCCTCGTGAGCGGTCATCAGGCTGTAGTCGGTATAGAGCTTGGCGGTACCCGAGTGGTAGTTGCCGGTGCCGAGGTGTGCGTAATAGCGCAGTTCGCCGCGTTCGCGGCGCACGATATGCATTAGCTTGGCGTGCGTCTTGAAGGCCATGACGCCGTAGATCACGATAGCACCGGCTTCCTGCAGGCGCGAGGCCAGGGCCAGGTTGTCAGCCTCGTCGAAACGCGCGCGCAGCTCGATCACCACCGTGACTTCCTTGCCACCGCGGGCTGCCTCGACCAGCGCCGAGACGATCTGCGAATCGGCGCCGGTGCGGTAGAGGGTCTGCTTGATGGCCAATACGGCAGGGTCGCGGGCCGCCTCGGCGAGCAGCTCCTCCACCGGCGAGAAAGCATGGAAGGGGTGATGGAGCAGGATGTCGCCATCCTTGATCGCCTCGAACAGCGAATCGTGCTTCTTGAGCGCCTTGGGCAGTCCCGGGGTAAACGGGCGGTAGCGCAACTCAGGGCGCTCGACGTCGGCCAGCACCGCCATCATGCGGGTCAGGTTGACCGGCCCCTGAACGCGGTAGAGGTCATTCTGCTCGAGCTCGAATTGCTTGAGCAGGAACTCGGCCAGCGGTTCGGGACAGTTGTCGGCAACCTCCAGGCGCACCCCGCTGCCGTAGCGGCGTGCCAGCAGTTCACCACGCAGCGCCGAGGCGAGGTCGGAGACCGCCTCGGGGTCGACGGAAAGATCGGCGTTGCGGGTCAGGCGGAACTGGTAGCAGCCGCGCACCTGCATGCCAGGAAAGACCTCATGGGCATGGGCGTGGATCATCGACGACAGGAACACGTACTCGCTGTAGCCCTCGGCACAGCACTCCGCAGGCAGTGCGATCAGCCTTGGCAGCGAACGCGGTGCGGGGAGGATCGCCAAGCCGCCCTCGCGGCCGAAAGCGTCCTTGCCCTCCAGCTCGACGATGAAGTTGAGGCTCTTGTTGACCAGCCGTGGGAAGGGATGCGACGGATCCAGGCCGATGGGGCTGATGACAGGCATGATCTCGTCATCGAAATAGTCCCGCACCCATGCCTGTTGGGCAGGTGTCCACTGGTCGCGGCGGCGAAAGCGCAGATGTTGCTCCTCGAGGGCCGGGATCAGCACCTCATTGAGTAGCTGATACTGGCGTGCTACCTGCTCATGGGCAATGCGCGAGATCTCGCCGAGGACCTGGCGCGGCAGCATGCCGTCGGCACCGGTACTATCGTTGCCCAGCGCCAGCTGATGCTTGAGACCGGCGACGCGAATTTCGAAGAACTCGTCGAGGTTCGACGAGAAAATCAGCAGGAACATCAGCCGATTGAGCAGCGGATGCGATTCATCCAAGGCCTGTTCCAGTACGCGAATATTGAACTGCAGGTGCGACAGCTCGCGGTTCAGGTAGAGCGCCGGATCGTCGAGGTCGAGCGCCGAGGGGTCTCCCTTGGCACGCACCCCGGTGCGGGTGCGGTTGACCCGCAGCGGCGGTGTCTCGGCCGCTGCGGGAGCCTCCGCCGGCCGCGACGGCTGGTTGGTATCGGACATGGCGCGCGGCTCTTCCATCTTGCCTCCTGAGGCAGAGGAAGGGCCACGCGGCTGTGAGGTGCCGGCCCTTCCGGTTAGTGGGCGAGCAGCCGCGCTGCTCGCTTGGCAAAGTAGGTCAGTACGCCGTCGGCCCCGGCGCGTTTGAAACACATCAGCGACTCGAGCATCACCTTGTCGGCATCGAGCCAGCCCTGCTCGAAGGCGGCCATGTGCATGGCGTACTCGCCGCTGACCTGATAGGCGAAGGTCGGCACCCTGAGCTCCTCCTTGACCCGCCGCACCACGTCGAGATACGGCATGCCCGGCTTGACCATCACCATGTCGGCCCCCTCGGCGATGTCCATGGCCACCTCGTGGAGCGCCTCGTCGCCGTTGGCGGGGTCCATCTGGTAGGTGGACTTGTCGGCACGGCCCAGGTTGCCGGCCGAGCCCACCGCATCGCGGAACGGCCCGTAGTAGCTCGAGGCGTACTTGGCGCTATACGCCATGATGCGCGTATTGTGCAGGTGCTCCTGTTCGAGCACCGCGCGGATCGCGCCGATGCGCCCGTCCATCATGTCCGAGGGCGCCACCACGTCGGCGCCGGCCTCGGCGTGGGACAGCGCCTGCTTGAGCAGGGTTTCCACGGTGCGGTCGTTGTTCACATAGCCCGTCTCATCGAGGATCCCGTCCTGACCGTGGCTGGTATAGGGGTCGAGGGCCACGTCGGTGATCACGCCAAGCTCGGGCAGGGCCGCCTTGAGCTCGCGTACGCTGCGCTGCACTAGGCCGCTGGCGCTGTAGGCCTCCTCGGCCAGCTCGCTCTTGAGCTCGGCGTCGACCACCGGGAACAGCGCCAGCGCCGGGATGCCCAGCTCGAAGGCCTCGCGGGCCTCCTCGATCAGCAGGTCCAGCGAGAGCCGTTCGACGCCGGGCATCGAGGGCACCGCTTCACGGCGACCGCTACCTTCGAGCACGAATACCGGCCAGATCAGGTCGGCCGGGGTCAGCGTCGACTCGCGCATCATGCGGCGCGAAAAATCGTCCTTGCGCATGCGCCGCATACGCGCGGCGGGAAACTGTCGTGTTGTGCCAAGACTCAAGGGAATTCTCCGGTCGTTAAGCGTGACCGCCGTATCAGTATGGGTCGCTGAGATGACCAAACGATGACAGCCGGTGCGCATGAATGATGTCGGACGTGGTGTCCGGTACTGCCCCGAGTATATCAGCGCCGCTCCGCTGCGGGAGTGCCCGCGGCGCAGACGCTGCGTCGGAGATGGGCTACAGTGAGGGATTCCTGCTGCCGGGCGGCAGGCATCACGGTCACAAGGAGAGCGGTATGAGCAAACAGGTGGCAGTCATTCTGTCGGGGTGCGGTGTCCAGGACGGCGCCGAGATCTATGAAACCACCCTGACCCTGTTGCGTCTCGATCAACTGGGGATCGGCTATCGCTGTTTCGCCCCGGATATCGCCCAGCACCATGTCATCGACCATCGGCACGGTGAACCGGTACCCGATGAGGCGCGTAACGTGCTGACCGAATCGGCACGGCTGGCGCGCGGCGAGATCAGTGAGCTCGCCGAGCTCGACCCGCAGGCCTTCGATGCGGTGATCCTGCCCGGTGGCTTCGGCGTGGCCAAGACGTTGAGTGACTTTGCTGTCGCCGGCAGCGATATGCAGGTGCTGGATTCCCTCGCGGCGCCGCTGGTCGCCTTCCACGAGGCGCGCAAGCCCATCGGTTTGATGTGTATCGCGCCGGTGCTGGTGCCGCGGCTATTCGGCGAAGGCATCGCGGTGACGGTTGGCCACGATCCGGCGGTCTCCGGGGCGATCAGCGCCATGGGCGGGCTGCATCGTGGCTGCAAGGTCGACGATATCGTGGTCGACTTCGAGCACCGCATCGTCACCACCCCGGCCTATATGCTCGCCGAGCGGATCAGTGAAGCGGCTAGCGGAATCTTCAAGCTGGTGGATCGCATCGATGAGCTGATCGATCGATAAACGCCGAGCAGCGAGCGCCTGGCCGCTCGCTGCTACTCCTCTTGCTCGCGCTTCTTGCGCTGCGCCAGGCGGCCAAACAGCATTCCTACCTCGTAGAGCAGGTACATGGGCACCGCCAGCAGGCTCTGGGAGATGATATCGGGGGGCGTCAGCAGCATGCCGATAACGAAGCAGCCGAGGAAGATGTAGGGGCGCTTCTTCGACAGGCTCTCGACGCTGGTGGCGCCGGAGAAGATCAGCAGGAAGGTGGCGATAGGGATTTCGAAGGCCACGCCGAAGGCGAAGAACAGCTTGAGCACGAAATTCAGGTAGGCGTTGATATCGGTCATCACCGCCACGTTCTCCGGCCCGGTCTGGGTGAAGAACTGGAACAGCAGCGGGAACACCACATAGTAGGCGAAGGCCGCGCCGGCATAGAACAGCGCCACGCTGGAGGCCAGGATCGGAATCGCCAGGCTCTTCTCGTTGTCGTAGAGCCCCGGGGCAATGAACGCCCAGGCCTGGTGCAGCACGAACGGCACGGCGATGAACACCGCCACCACCAGGGTCAGCTTGAACGGTGCCAGAAATGGTGACGCGACTTCGGTGGCGATCATCTGCGAGCCTTCCGGCAGCATGTCCACCAGCGGTTGCGACACGAAGATATAGATGTCGTTGGCGAAGGCGTAAAGGCCGAGGAAGATCACCAGAATCACCACCACCGCGCGCATCAACCGCGAGCGCAGCTCGATGAGGTGCTCGATCAGAGGGGCCTGGGACGCTTCATCCTGCGGGTCGCGCTGATTGTTGCGAGAGGCATCGTCGCTCATCGGGAGGGCGAATCCTTGTCACTGGAGGGCGATGATGGGGCTGCCTGCTCAGGCGTCACTGACTCGCGCCGTGCCTTGCTCGCCAGCGCCTTGTCCAGGCGCTCGTCGGCGGTGGGCGGCGTCTCCTCGACGTCAGCGTGGGACGTGGCGTCGCCTTTGGGTGGCGTGCCGCTGTTGGGTTCGGCGTAGCGCTCAACGTCACGCTTGACCTTGCCTAGACTCTCGTCGAGCTTTTTCTGCTGATCGTTGAGTTTCTGGCGCAGCTCTTCGGCTTCCAACTGCGCATTGATCTCGCGCTGCATGCCCGACACGGTGCGCTTGATCTTGCCGATCCATAGCCCCAGGGTACGCGCCGCCTTGGGCAGCCGTTCGGGGCCCAGCACCAGCAGGCCAACGATGCCAATTAACAGTAGCTCGAGAAAGCCGATATCCAACATGGGCGGTTACTTGCGCTCTTCCTGGTCCTCGGCCTTCTGCTCGGCCTGGACGTCGTAGGTGTGGCCGGCTTCCTCTTCGTGGCTGACCTTGGCCTGAGGCTCGTCGCTGGCGTCCTTATCCTTGTCCTTGTCGTCCTCGTGCATGGCCTTCTTGAAGCCCTTGACGGCACCGCCCAGATCGCCGCCGACATTGCGTAGCTTCTTGGTACCAAACACCAGGATGATGATGCCGAGTACGATTAACAGCTGCCAGATACTGATGCCACCTAACATGGTTGGGTCTCCCACTGATCGAATTATGCGTGCCGGCTCAGGGCGACGGCGTGCGGGCGGCTTTTTCATCCAGCCCGGAGGTGCCGAAGCGACGTGCCAGTTCATCGAGTACCGCCTGATGCTCAATATCGAGGTGCGACAGCATCACCAGGCTATGAAACCACAGGTCGGCGGTTTCGGCGACTACCGCTTGACGCTCGGCGTCAACGCCCCGTTCCGCATCCTTGGCGGCGAGAATCGTCTCGGTGGCTTCCTCGCCGACCTTTTCCAGAATCTTGTTCAGCCCCTTGTGGTGCAGGGCAGCGACATAGGAGCTGTCGGCAGCGGCGTGGCGGCGCTCTGCGAGCACTTCACTAAGCCGCTCGAGTATATCACTCATGGGGGTCATCCTCCGTCGCAAGGGGGTTGGGGTCAATGCCAGGCGAGCAGCAGCGCGCCGAGTGCGGCGACTGCGACCACCGGCCATGGCTGCTGTAAGGCCCAGCCCAGCAGCGGCTGCCAGGCGAGTGCCGCTGCCAGAAGCAGTACACCGAGGCGCAGGCGGCGGGCACCGCGGCTGCTGGATACCAGTTGGCGGCGCATGCCGACCAGCGATTCAGCCTGGCGACGGCGCTGCTGGCGCTCCAGCTCGGCCCGCGACATCACCTGGTGGGCCAGTACCGGTAGCTCTGGCAGCTGTCGGGTCAGCTCCGGCGCCTGGCGCTTGAGCGACTCCCATAGCCCGCTAGGGCCGGCGCGCTCCTTCATCCAGCGCTCCAGATAGGGCTTGGCGGTGCTCCACAGGTCGAGGTCAGGGTAGAGCTGGCGGCCCAGACCCTCGATATTGAGCAGGGTCTTTTGCAGCAGCACCAGCTGCGGCTGAACTTCCATGTTGAAGCGCCGCGCGGTCTGAAACAGGCCCAGCAGCACCTGGCCGAAGGAGATGTCCTTGAGCGGTTTCTCGAGAATCGGTTCGCACACCGCGCGGATCGCCGCGGCAAACTCGTTGGCACGGGTATCCTCGGCCACCCAGCCCGACTCGATATGCAGCGCGGCGACCTCATAATAATCCTGGTGGAAGAAGGCCAGCAGGTTGCGCGCCAGGTAGTCCTGGTCCTCGCGGGTCAGGCTGCCGACGATGCCGCAGTCGATGGCGATGTACTGTGGATCCTGGGGGTCGCCTCGGGACACGAAGATATTCCCGGGGTGCATGTCGGCATGGAAGAAGTTGTCGCGGAATACCTGGGTGAAGAAGATCTCCACGCCGCGCTCGGCAAGCTTCTTGAGGTCGGTCTGCTGGGCCTTGAGGGCGGCGAGATCGGCCACCGGCACGCCGTGGATACGCTCCTGAACCATCACCCGGGTGCGCGTCAGCGACCAGTGGATGGCCGGCACGTAGAGCAGCGGTGAATTCTTGAAGTTGCGCTTGAGCTGCGAGGTGTTGGCAGCCTCCTTGTGCAGATCGAGCTCGTCGAACAGCGTCGCCTCGTAGTCGCGCACCACTTCCACCGGGCGCAGGCGTCGCGCCTCGGGTACCCGCGCCAGCACCTGTGCCACGCGGTACATCAGCGCCATGTCCTGGCGCATCACCCGGTCGATGGCGGGGCGGATGATCTTGACCACCACGTCCTCGCCGCTGTGCAGCCTTGCGGCGTGGACCTGGGCGATCGAAGCCGAGGCCAGCGGGATGGTATCGAAGCTGGCGAAGGCCTCGTCCAGCGGCATCTCCAACTCGTCCTCGACCAGTGCCACGGCGGCCTCCCCGGGGAACGGCGGGACCTGGTCCTGGAGTCGCTTGAGTTCGTCGGCGATGTCGGGGGGTAGCAGGTCGCGTCGGGTCGACAGCATCTGGCCGAACTTGACGAAAATCGGCCCCAGCGCCTCCAGCGCCAGGCGTAGCCGCTCGCTGCGGGAGCGGCTGCCGATCGGTACCAGGCGCAGCGGAGACAGCTGGAAGGCCAGGCGCAGCCACCACGGCAGGCGCTCCAGCGGGATCAGCGTATCCAGCCGGTAGCGGGTAATCACCCACAGGATGCGCAACAGCCTCATGCCGCGCCTCCGGGACGGGCAGCCAGCCGTCGCTCGAGGCGCTCAATACGCGCTTCGAGCCGGTCACTGGCCAGCTCGACATTGGTCAGCAAGTCACGGGCGACGTCATGCTGGTCGTGGCCGGTGAACAGGCGTGCCTCCTCGAACAGGTATTCGCTGATATCGGCATGTAGCTGGCGGGCGCTGCGGGCGCCGAAGCGCCCTAGTCGGCGGCCACCCTCAGCCAGTTGGTGGGCCGGCTGGTCGCCGAGCAGGCGGGCCAGTTCGCCCTCCCAGTCGGCGTCGAGGTCCAGCAGCAGGTCGCGCAGCGCTTCGAGCAGGGCCGGGTTGCCACGCACCGCCAGGCGGCCGGTGAACATCAGGCGTTCGATGCTTTCGCCACCCAATAGGGCGCCGAGGCTTTCGGCGTCGAGCTCGACCCGTGCGTCGGCGTCGGTCGCATCGTCCGTACTGGCGCGCTGCAGATGCAGTCCCTGGGAGTGGACCTGCAGCAGCAGGCAGAGGCGCGGCGTGGTGAGGTTGACCACCAGCCGCTTGCCGGCCAGCGCCTCGAGCCGCGCCGGCGCCGCGGGGTCGCGGGCCAGCAGGGCATTGAGGGTCGCTTCGAGGCCGGCCAACAGCATCACAGCTTGATGCCGCGGTGCAGGGCGACGATGCCGCCGGTAAGGTTGGTGTACTCGACCCGCTCGAGGCCGGCCGCCTCCATCATCGCCTTGAGGCTCTCCTGATCCGGGTGCATGCGGATCGACTCGGCCAGGTAGCGGTAGCTGTCGGCGTCGTTGGCGACCAGTTCGCCCATCTTGGGTAACAGGCGGAAGGAGTACTCATCGTAGACCTTCGACAGCAGCGCGCTGGGGGGCTTGGAGAACTCCAGCACCAGCAGACGGCCGCCGGGCTTGAGCACTCGCGCCATGGAGCGCAGCGCGGCGTCCTTGTCGGTGACGTTGCGCAGGCCGAAGGCGATGGTGATGCAGTCGAAGCTGTTGTCGGGAAACGGCAGGCACTCGGCGTTGGCCTGGACGTACTCGACATTGCCGCCGACACCCTGGTCGAGCAGTTTGTCGCGGCCGACGCGCAGCATCGACTCGTTGATATCGGCCAGCACCACGCGGCCACGCGGCCCCACCAGGCGCGAGAACTTGAGCGTCAGGTCGCCGGTGCCGCCGGCGATGTCGAGCACGCTGTGGCCCGGGCGTACCCCGGCGCGTTCGATGGTCAGGCGCTTCCAGACACGGTGGATACCCAGTGACATCAGGTCGTTCATGACGTCGTAGCGGGCTGCCACCGAGTGGAAGACGTCGGCGACGCGGGAGGCCTTCTCCTCGAGGGGGACTTCCTGATAGCCGAAGTGGGTGGTGCGCTTGTCCATGGATGGTCCCTGGCTGGATTCGTCGAGCCAACGCGCCGGGCGCGTCGGCAAATGGCGATATTGTAGCGCCCCGCCTGGGGTGTTGTCCTGCGCGGTAGGGTCGCGGGCAGGGGGATTCTAGGTAGTCGTATCGCTCGGGGCTGATCCGGCGGCAGGCCTGCGAGGAGGCGCTGTAACCCCCTCCCTGGGCGCTACCTTGCGCCCTGCTGCGCTCCCGCATCCTGCTTCGCTTGCAGGACCGGTGCTGGCCATCCATGGCCAGCCCGTTCGGAGCGATGCTCCTCACCCATGGCGCAAACCTCCTCTTCGACCTGCCCCCGGCGTCCCTCGCCAGCAGCTATTGCGATAGCCCAGACGATATAGCTCAGAGCTGCTTGAACTGGATGGTCTGGGGTTCCCGGGAGGCGCCGGCTTCTTCTAGGCGGCGCAGATAGTCGGCCCAGTTGGTGTCGTGATTGACGGCCAGGGCGTAGAGGTAGTCCCAGCTGTAGAGGCCGCTGTCGTGGCCGTCGTCGAAGTGCAGCTTGAGCGCGTAGTTGCCGGCCTGGGTGATGTTCTGCAGGCCGACGTCCTTCTTGCCGACCTGCAGCACGGCGGTATCGGGGCCGTGGCCGCGCACCTCGGCGGAGGGCGAGAAGACCCGCAGGTACTCGACGCTGAGCAGGAAGCGCTGGCCGTTGGGGTACTCCAGCTCCAGCTCGCGGGCCTTCTTGTGGTAGTGCACCTTGGAGGGGATCGGGGTGTCCATGTTCATGGCTCCGGGGTTGAGGCCTTAGGAGTGCAGCTTTCGACTCTGCCCGAGCGATAAGGCCAGCGTCGAGAAGGCGCGGTGTAAGCCGACGACAGGCCTCCGCGGAGGCGCTGTGAACCCCTCCCTAGGCGCTACCTACGCCGTCCCTGGCGTAGAACCTCCGCTTCGACCTGTCCTCGGCGCCGCGCCGCCAGCCACTATTCTGATGCTAGCCGCTGCGGTTAGAGGATATACCGCGACAGGTCCTCATCCATGGCCAGTTCGCCGAGCTGAGAGTTGACGTAGTCGGCGTCGATGACCAGCGGGCTGCCCAGGTCGCCGCCCTTGAACGAGGCCTCCTCGAGCAGGCGCTCCATCACCGTATGCAGGCGCCGTGCGCCGATGTTCTCGGTGCCTTCGTTGACCTGCCAGGCGATCTCGGCGATGCGCTGGATGCCGTCCTCGGTGAAGCTGATCTCCAGGCCGTCGGTGGCCAGCAGCGCCTGATACTGCTTGGTCAGCGCCGCGGAGGGCTCGGTGAGGATGCGCTGGAAGTCGTTGGGCGTCAGCGCCTCGAGCTCGACGCGGATCGGCAGGCGCCCCTGCAGCTCGGGAATCAGATCCGAAGGCTTGGAGAGGTGGAAGGCACCGGAGGCGATGAACAGGATATGGTCGGACTTGACCATGCCGTGTTTGGTCGACACCGTCGAGCCCTCGATCAGCGGCAGCAGGTCGCGCTGCACGCCCTCGCGGGAGACTTCACCACCGCTGGATTGCTGGCCCTTGGTAACCTTGTCGATCTCGTCGAGGAAGACGATGCCGTTCTGCTCCACGGCTTCAATGGCGCGGCGCTTGATCTCCTCCTCGTTGACCAGCTTGGCGGCCTCTTCGTCACGCAGCAGCTGCCAGGCGTCCTTGACCGCGACGCGTTTGGTCTCGCTCTTCTGCTTGCCCATGTTGGCAAACATGCTCTGCAGCTGGTTGGTCATCTCCTCCATGCCCGGCGGCGTCATGATATCGATGCCCGGACCCTGGGGCGTGACCTGGATATCGATCTCCTTGTCGTCGAGCTGGCCCTCGCGGAGCTTCTTGCGGAACAGCTGGCGGGTCGAGCTATCGCTGCGCGGCGCTTCTTCCTGGCCCCGTGGCGGCGGCAGCAGGGCATCGAGGATGCGATCCTCGGCGGCGTCTTCGGCCTTGTGGCGCACTTCTTCCTTGGCCTGCTCGCGGGTCAGTTTGATCGAGGCTTCGGTGAGGTCACGAATGATCGATTCGACGTCGCGGCCAACGTAGCCGACCTCGGTGAACTTGGTGGCTTCGACCTTGATGAAGGGCGCATTGGCGAGCTTGGCCAGACGCCGGGCGATCTCGGTCTTGCCGACCCCGGTGGGGCCGATCATCAGGATGTTCTTGGGCGTCACCTCGCCGCGTAGCGAATCATCGAGCTGCATGCGCCGCCAGCGATTGCGCAGGGCGATGGCCACGGCGCGCTTGGCATCCTGCTGGCCGATGATGAACTGGTCGAGGGCGTGAACGATTTCACGGGGTGTCATCTGGGTCATGGGGCGGCCTTCAGAGCTCTTCGAGGGTGACGTTGTGATTGGTGAACACGCAAATGTCACCGGCGATCTCGAGGGACTTCTCGGTGATCTCGCGGGCCGACAGCTCGGTGTTATCCAGCAGCGCGCGGGCCGAGGCCAGGGCGTAGTTGCCACCCGAGCCGATGGCGATGATGCCGCGCTCGGGCTCTACCACGTCACCGTTGCCGGTAATGATCAGTGAAGCATCCTTGTTGGCCACTGCCAGCAAAGCTTCCAGACGCCGCAGCGCACGGTCGGTACGCCAGTCCTTGGCCAGCTCCACGGCGGCCTTGACCAGATGGCCCTGGTACTTCTCCAACTGTGATTCGAAGCGCTCGAACAGGGTGAAGGCGTCGGCAGTGCCGCCGGCGAAGCCGGCCAGCACCTGACCGCGATACAGCCGGCGCACCTTGCTGGCATTGCCTTTCATCACCGTGTTGCCGAGTGACACCTGGCCGTCGCCGGCCAGCGCTACCTTGCCGTCGCGGCGCACGGATACGATCGTGGTCATGTGGTGTTTGCTCCCAAAAAGACGTGCAACAGGAGATGCGGGCACCTCGCGGTGAAATCAACCGGGAGGCGCTGGCGGACTAGTTCTGAAGACGGATCATCAGCGGCTCGATGCCCTGGGTCAGCATCAGGTCCTGGGCGCGGTTGAGCTCGCGTGTGTCGTCGTAGGGGCCGACCTGAACGCGGTGCCAGGTCTCGTTGTCACCGGACTGCACCTCGCTGATCTGCGCCTGGAGGCCGAAGTTGCGCAGCCGACCGGCGAGCTGCTCGGCGTCGCCCGACTCGCGGAACGATGCCGCCTGGAGCATATAGCGGCTGGCGTTGGTCGCGCTCGCCGGTTGGCTGGGCGCTTCAGCGGTGGCCTGTTCTGCAGCCTCGTCGGCGGCAGTGGTGCGGGCGATCTGCTCGGCGATGGGGTCCACGGCCTCGTCGCTGGGCGGCTCGGCGGCGGCGGTCTCTTCGCTGGGTGCTGGCGGCTGGGGCGGTGCCACCACCTCGGAGCGTGGCGCGACCACCTCGGATTCCGGTAGCAGCGTATAGAACTCGAAGGTTGGCATGCGCGGCTCGTCGGGGCCGTCCGGCTCACCCTCGGCGGGGGGGCTGCTGGAGGATGGCTTGGGCAGTACCGTGGCCATCGGCGTGGGGGCGCTCTCCTGCACGTACTGGGCGAGGAAGAAGCCGGCCACCAGGCCGGCTACCCCCCACAGCCATCCGGGCACGCCGCCACGCTTGGCTGGGGCTCGGCGGCGCGGGGCGGCACCGCGTTTCTTGGGCGCGGGACGGCGGGCCATTACATCTCCTCGGGAGCGCTGACGCCCAGCAGGTCGAGGCCGTTGCGAATCACCTGACGGGTCGCCAGGCCCAGCGCCAGGCGGGCGTTGCGCTGGGCGTCGTCGTCGACCATTACCTTCACCGCGTTGTAGCAGGTGTGGAAGTCGGCGGCCAGGTCCTGCAGGTATTGGGCGACCTGCTGCGGTTCGCGATTGCCGGCGGCGTGCTCGACTACCTCGGGGAAGCGTGCCAGGCGGTTCATCAGCGCCTTCTCCTGGTCGGCGTCGAGCAAGGCCAGGCTGGCCATGGCCAGGGCGTGATCGAAGGGCTTGCCGTCGGCCTCGGCGCGGCGCAGCACGCTGCACACCCGGGCGTGGGCGTACTGCACGTAGTAGACCGGGTTGTCGTTGGACTGTGAGCGGGCCAGGTCGATATCGAACGTCAGCTGCGAGTCGGCGCGGCGCGCGGCGAGGAAGTAGCGGGTGGCGTCGCGACCCACCTCGTCGATCAGGTCACGCAGGGTGACGTAGCTACCGGCGCGTTTGGAGAGCTTGACCTCGACCCCGGAGCGGGTGACCAGCACCATCTGGTGCAGCACGTAGTCGGGCCAGCCCTGGGGGATGCCGGTTTCCAGCGCCTGCAGGCCGGCGCGCACGCGGGTCACCGTAGAGTGGTGGTCGGCGCCCTGCTCGTTGATCACCTGCTTGAAGCCGCGCTGCCACTTGTCGAGGTGGTAGGCGACATCGGGCAGGAAGTAGGTGTAGCCGCCGTCGCGCTTGCGCATCACGCGATCCTTGTCGTCACCGAAGTCGGTGGTGCGCAGCCATAGGGCACCATCTTCCTCGTAGGTGTGGCCACCCTCGACCAGTTTGGCCACGGTATCCTCGACCTTGCCGTCGTCGTATAGCGATGACTCCAGGAAGTAGACGTCGAAGGTGACGCCAAAGGCTTTGAGGTCGAGGTCCTGCTCGCGGCGCAGGTAGGCGACGGCGAACGCGCGGATGGCGTCGAGATCGTCGGCATCCGCCTTGGCGGTGACGTGGCGGTCATCGGCGTCGACCGTCTCGCCGGCCAGGTAGCTGGAGGCGACGTCTTCGATATAGCCGCCGCGGTAGCCATCTTCCGGCCAGCTGGGGTCGTCGGGGCCGAGGCCCTTGGCGCGGGCCTGCACCGAGAGCGCCAGGTTACTGATCTGGGCGCCGGCGTCGTTGTAGTAGAACTCGCGGGTGACGTCGAAGCCGGTGGCATCGAGCAGCCGGCAGATCGAGTCGCCGATCGCCGCGCCGCGGCCGTGGCCGACGTGCAGCGGCCCGGTAGGGTTGGCCGACACGAATTCCACCTGCACTTTCTGGCCCGCGCCGATCAGGCTGCGGCCGTAGGTGTCGCCGGCGTCGAGTACCTGGTTTACCACCTGGGCCACGGCGTCGGTGGCGGCGAAGAAGTTGATGAAGCCGGGCCCGGCGATCTCGGTGCTGCGGACGGCAGGTGACTCGGGCAGTGCGGCGACCAGCGCCTCAGCCAGCTCGCGGGGCTTCTTGCCGGCCGGCTTGGCCAGCATCAATGCCAGGTTGGTGGCGTAGTCGCCGTGGGCCTTGTCCTTGGTGGGATCGACCTTGATGGTGGGGGCGACGTCGGCGGGTAGCACGCCCTGCTGCTTTAGGTTGGCAAGTGCCTCGTCGAGCAGCGCGATGATGGTCTCTTTCATGAGGGTCCTGGTGTCCTGTGGCGCGTGGCGTGGCAACGGCCGAAACGGCTTGGCCGCCCATTATCGGCAATTGCGGGGCGGCTTTAAACCCTAAGGGGAAAAGCGGGTGCGAATGCTTGGTGGGAGCGTTGCGCGGGTGATCTGCTGCTCACTCCTTCCACGGTCGCGGCTTTACCGGGCACAGCCTTTCGCGAAGACGCTGTGAACCCTTCCTTGGGCGCTCCATTTTTCATCCCTGAAAAATGAGCTTCGCTCCAGGCTGTCCCCGGCGCCGCGGCCAGGGCAGCGTCGGCACCCAGTAGCAGCTTGGCGCTATAGATGCCACGACGCCTGGCGCCGCTTGCGCCAAACTTAGCTCAACGTCTGTGGATCGATATCCAGCGACCATCTGACGCGGCGCGCGTCGCGGCTAGCCTCGAGCCAGGCGACCAGCCAGGCGCTGGCTTCGTGGAGCTTGCTGCGCTGGGCGCCGCTCAGCATCAGCTGCACGTGGTAGCGGTTCTGGCGGCGCTCCATCGGCGCCGGTACTGGGCCCAGGCAGTGCACATCCGGGCTGCCGGCGAGCCACTCGCGCAGCGCCTGGCCGGCGCTTGAGGCCAGCGCCGTGGCGTCGGCCTCACGGGGGCTCTCGAAGCGCGCCAGGGCCATGAAGCGGTAGGGCGGCAGGCCGGCGACGCGGCGCTCGGCGAGCAGCTGCTCGGCCAGCGCAGCATAGCCGCTCTCGGCCAGCTGGCGCAGCTGTGGGTCGTCGCTGTGCAGGGTCTGCACCAGCACGCGGCCAGGGTGCTCGGCGCGACCGGCACGACCGGCCACCTGCACCAGCAGCTGAGCGTTCTGCTCCAGGGCGCGGAAGTCGCTGGCATATAGGCCGGCGTCGGCGTTGACCACCACCACCAGGGTGACGTGGGGCAGATGGTGACCCTTGGCCAGCATCTGGGTGCCCACCAGCAGGCAGGGCTCGCCGCGCCTGACCTCGCCGAGCATGTTATCCAGGGCGTCCTTGCGCCGCGTGCTGTCGCGGTCGATGCGATGCACCGGCACGTCGGGGAACAGCTCGGCAAGGGTTTCTTCGGTGCGCTCGGTGCCGGCCCCCAGCGGGCGCAGGTCGGCGCTGCCGCAGCTGGGGCAGGCGTCGGGCAGTGCCTGCTTGTGGTCGCAGTGGTGGCAGGCGAGGTGGTGGGGCTGGCGATGCAGCGTCAGCCGTGCGTCGCAGTGATCGCACTCCGCCATCCAGCCACAGGCGTGGCAGGCCAGGGTAGGGGCGAAACCGCGGCGGTTGATGAACACCAGTACCTGATGGCAGGCGGCCAGCGTGGTGCCAATGGCGTCGACCACCGGTGCCACCAGGCCGCCGCGGCGTGACCGCCCGCGCAGGTCGACCAGCTCCATGCGTGCCGGGGCGTGGCGGCTGGCACGCTGGGTGAGGTGCAAATGGCGATAGCGACCGCTGCGGGCCTGGGCGAGTGTCTCCAGCGATGGCGTGGCGCTGCCCAGCACCAGTGGGATGGCGTCGCGGTGGGCGCGCGCCACGGCCAGGTCGCGGGCATGGTAGCGCAGCCCGTCCTGCTGCTTGAGCGAGCCGTCATGCTCCTCGTCGACGATGATTGCGCCGGGACTCGCCAGGGGGGTGAAGATCGCCGAGCGGGTGCCGATCACGATCGGCGCGCGGCCGCTGGCGGCGGCCAGCCAGGCATCGAGGCGTTCGCCGTCGGAGAGCCCCGAGTGCAGTGCCACCACCGGCACCCGGAAACGCTTGCGGAAGCGCTGCAGGGTCTGCGGGGTGAGGCCGATCTCGGGCACCAGTACCAGCGCCTGGCGGCCGCGTGCCACCACGGCTTCGATCAGCTGCAGGTAGACCTCGGTCTTGCCGCTGCCGGTAACGCCGTGCAGCAGGCAGGGGTGGAAGCGGTCGAGACCTTCATGCATGGCGGCCAGCGCCTCGGCCTGTTCGCGCTTTAGTGGCAGGCTGGGCTCGGCGAGCAACTGGTTGGCTGCCGGTGGCTGTGCGGCGATCAGCGGTTCGCTGCTGGCCTCGGCGAGGCCCTTGTCGTGCAAGCCGTCGAGCTGGGCACGGCTGAAGCCCTGGGCGGTAATCGCACCTGTCGCCAGCCCACGCGGGTGCTGCTTGAGGAGCGCCAGCAGCTCGGCCTGACGGCGCGCGCGGCCGAGCGTGTCGGGGGACACCGTGCGGCCGCGCTCGGTGAGTTGCCAACGCTCCCGGGTGCGGGCCTCCAGCGGGCGCCCCTGGCGCAGCAGCAGCGGCAGCGACTGGTAGAGAGTGTCGCCCAGCGAGTGCTGGTAGTAGCGTGCCGTGAAGCGGCACAGCCATAGCCAGTCGGCGGGCAGCGGGGTGCTGTCCAGCCAAGCGCTGACCGACTTGAGGTCGGCCAACGGGAACTCGCTGTGGGCGCGGCACTCGACGACGATGCCGATGACCTCGCGGCGACCAAAGGGGACCTGAACCCGTAGCCCCGGCTGCCAGCCTCCGGGAGGCGCGGTGGCGCAGGGGCGATAGTCGAACAGCCGGCGCAGCGGCGTGGGCACGGCGACCGCCAGCACCTGGGCTGGGCGTGAGACGTCGGGCATGTCAAAAGAAGTGGCGGGCAATTGGCCTCCGCGGCTGGTTCTGCTAAGATGCGTGCCCTTCGGGCTCGGGGCGCGACCCCGTGGCTTCGAAACCACCCGGTCTGTCGTTGCGCTGATAAGGCATGACAACTGTATGACAACCGTATGCGGTGCCTGGCAGATGAGATCAGGTGGCGGCATACAGCATCATGAGGCTTCAAGATGAAACAAGGTATCCACCCCGATTACAAGAAGGTCAGCGCTACCTGCAGCTGTGGCGCTACCTTCGAGGTCGGCTCGACCTCAGGCCAGGATTTCAACCTGGACGTCTGCTCGCAGTGCCATCCGTTCTACACCGGCAAGCAGAAGCAGGCGACCACCGGTGGCCGCGTCGAGCGCTTCAACAAGCGCTTTGGTGCCGCCGTCAAGCGCGGCTGATAGGCTCGCTGCTGAACTGCAAGAAGACCCGCCGCTCGGCGGGTTTTTTGTGGGCGTTCGGCCGGCTGCGCTGCGATAAGCTCGGCGTTATGCTTGAGGCGCTAGCCATAAGATTCGCTAAATATCTGGAAATACCTTCAAACATTCGATTAAAAGTCTTGAATGACAGCAACTTGGCTCAAGTTGTGGGGCTGAGCGTTTTTCTATATTCTGATTCGACTTTCTCGTTGAAGACGACTGGATAACGACGCATATGACAGACGCCAAGAAGCAAGCTGCGCTGGACTATCACGCCAACCCGATCCCCGGAAAACTCTCCATCGAGCTCACCAAGCCGACCGCGTCGGCCAAGGATCTGGCGCTGGCCTATAGCCCCGGTGTGGCCGAGCCGTGTCGCGAGATCGCCAAGGATGTCGAGAACGCCTACCTGTATACCGGCAAGGGCAACCTGGTGGCGGTGATCTCCGATGGTTCGGCAATCCTCGGCCTGGGTAACCTCGGCCCGCTGGCGAGCAAGCCGGTAATGGAGGGCAAGGGGGTGCTGTTCAAGCGCTTCGCCGGTATCAACTCGGTGGACCTCGAAGTCGACGCCGAGAGCCCGCAGGCCTTCATCGATACCGTGGCGCGAGTGGCCATTACCTGGGGGGGCATCAACCTAGAAGATATCAAGGCGCCGGAGTGCTTCGAGATCGAGCGGGCGCTGGTCGAGCGCTGCAACATCCCGGTGTTCCACGATGACCAGCACGGTACCGCCATCGTTACCGCGGCGGGCATGCTCAATGCCCTGGATATCGCCGGCAAAGCCCTCGACGAGGCGCGTATCGTGTGCCTCGGTGCCGGTGCGGCGGCTATCGCCTGCATGAAGCTGCTGGTGGCCTGTGGGGCCAAGGCTGAGAACCTGTTCATGCTCGACCGCAAGGGTGTGATTCACAGCGGGCGTGACGATCTCAACCAGTACAAGGCGATGTTCGCCACCGAGACCGATAAGCGCACCCTGGACGATGCCATCGAAGGGGCCGATGTGTTCCTCGGCCTGTCGGGACCCAACCTGCTGTCTCCTGAGCAGCTCAAGAAGATGGCCGCCAACCCGGTGGTGTTCGCTTGCTCCAATCCTGATCCCGAGATTCATCCCGATGTCGCCAACGCGGCGCGTGATGACGTGATCATGGCCACCGGCCGTTCCGATTACCCCAATCAGGTCAACAACGTGCTCGGCTTTCCGTTCATCTTCCGCGGTGCGCTGGACGTACGTGCAACGGCGATCAACGAGGAGATGAAGGTAGCCGCGGTACACGCGCTCAAGGACCTGGCGCGCGAGCCGGTGCCGCAGTACGTGCTGGATGCCTATGAGCTCGATGCCCTCGAATTTGGTCGCGGCTACATCCTGCCCACGCCGCTGGATGCGCGTCTGCTCGATCGCGTCTCGGCGGCGGTGGCCCAGGCCGCGGTGGACTCCGGCGTGGCGCGCAAGCCGTTCCCGGCCCACTACCCCCTGAATAGCGTCGATGAGGTCTACGGCGGCTAAGGTCGCCTCAGGTCCCGTCGAGGTAGTGCCACGATGCCGGCCCTTCGGGGCCGGCATTATTGTGTGTGGTTACCAGCTGTAGACCAATGAGGCGCTGGTGGTCATGTCGCTGCGGGCGGTGGCGGTCTCGGGAGGCTGCGAGTTGCGGCGGATCTCGTGGGAGAGCCGCAGCGCCATGCGCGAATTGATGCGTGCGGTCAGCGCCGAGTAGGAGCGCGAGGTGGTATTGTCGCGGGTCGCCTCCAGTGACAGCTCCTGGGAGAAGGCGGCGTTGTCGGTGATCTCCCAGTCGTAGGCGAGTGCGCCGTAGCCGACGCTCAATCCTTCGCTCTCTTGATCGCGCACGTCATCGAAACGATAGCCGGGCCCAGCCTCCAGTGACAGGTGGTGAGTATCGCTGTCGAGGAGCTGGCGGCCGTAGCCGGCGATCGCCGTGACCTGCTGGTCGTAGCCGCTGAAACGGTCCTTCTCCCAGCGGGCGAAGCCGAACAGGTAGTGGTCGCCATCGAAGTCGTAGCGCTCGCGCCAGGCGGCCAGATACTGCTCGGCGCTGGTGGTGTCGTCGCGGGCCACGTTGCGGATCTCGCCGCGCAGGCTGTGGGTCCAGTTGCCGGTCAGCCAGGTCAGCCTGCCCTTGCCGAGCAGGGTACGGCTGTCGGTGTTGCCGGAGAGCTGGGTGAAGCCGAACTCGAGGTCGCCGGTGAAACGATCGTCCTCTTCGTCAGGCGGCGGTGGCGCATAGAAGGGGCTTGCCTGGGCGCTGAGCGGCATCGTCAGCACAATGGCTGCTACGCCGCATAGGCCAAGCCATTGACGTCGCATGCTGTAACTCCGTGTCGCTGCATGGGTGTCAGCCTACCGGGGGCAGGCGCCGGGTGCCAGGTGGCGAGGCTTGGGCGGCATCCGTGCCGCCCGCATCGAGTTCAGAAGATGGCCTCGTATGAGCCGGTGCCCTGAGAGCCACTACTATCCTCGATCTCTCGACCAACGCTGCGCGGCTGGTAGTCGGGCAAGTGGTCGCCATGGAACAACTCGCTGATGCCGCCGGACTGGTCGTCGTGGAGGCGTCGGCCGGTATCGGCGTCGACCCGCACGCGTACGATATTGTCGGGCGCCTCGGGCATTGCCTCGGGGCGGCCGTTGAGGGCATTGCCCATGAAGTCGATCCACACCGGCAGGGCGGCGCGACCGCCGTATTCGCCGGTGGTCTCGTTGTTGTCCTTGCCGATCCATACGGTAGTGACGATGTCGTCGTTGTAGCCGGCGAACCAGGCGTCGCGCTGTTCGTTGGTGGTGCCGGTCTTGCCGACGATGTCCTGGCGGCCGAGCTCGAGGGCGGCACGACCGGTGCCACTGTCGATCACGTCGCGCAGCATGTCGCGCAGGATGTACACCGACGTTGGGTCGGCGACGCGCTCGGCGAGCGGGTAGAGGCGACCGTCGATCTCAACGTCGGTGGCGCCGTTATCACACTCGCGGCAGGCGACCCGAGGTACCGCCTCGTCGATGACGTTGTCATCGTTGCCGCGGGTCACGCGCTCGACGAACCAGGGGGAGACCTGGAAACCACCGTTGGCAAGTACCGCATAGGCGTTGGTCATTTCCAGCGGGGTCAACGAGGCGCTGCCCAGCGCCAGCGACAGGCCGCGTGGCAGACGGCTCTCGGCGAAGCCGAAGCCCTCGAGGAATTCGATGGCGTTCTCGATACCCAGGCTCTGCAGCACGCGCACCGTGACCAGGTTGCGCGACTGTGCCAGCGCTACCCGCAGGCGGGTCGGGCCGAGGAAGTTGCCGCCGGCGTTGACCGGTCGCCATAGGTCGTTGCTGCCATCTTGCATCACCACCGGAGCATCGTTGACCACCGTGGCGGCGTTCATATCGCCGTCCTGAAGTGCGGCAAGGAACACGAACGGTTTAAAGATCGAGCCCGACTGGCGCTGCGCCTGGGTAGCGCGGTTGAACTTGCTGGCATTGAAGCTGAAGCCACCCTGCAGGGCCAGGATCGCCCCGGTATCCGGCTCCAGGACCACGATCGAGCCCTCAGCGTCAGGACGCTGGGAGAGCCGGAAGCTGCCGTCGTCGCGCTCCAGAATGCGCACCAGGTCACCGCGACTGGCGATCTCGGCCGCCGAGCTCGGTTCGGGGCCGCGGGCAAAAGCGCTGCGATATTCGCGGGCCCAGCTCAGGCCGTCCCACTCGAGGGTGACCAGTTCGCCGCGCCGGTCGAGCACGGTCATCTCGCGCCCCTCGCTTTCGACCACGATGGCTGCCTGCAGCGGGCCGAAGCCGGGGGTGCGCTCGAGCACCCGCAGCCAGTTGCTGACGTCGCCGTCGATGCCCTCGACCTGGCTCTGGCTGCTCTCGGCGGCCTGGCGGGCGGTCTCCATGACCTCGGGGGACTCACCAAGCTCTTCCTCGAGACCGCTGCGTTCGGTGCGCTCCTGGGCCTCGACCAGGCTCGAGGGGATGCCGGTATCCTCGGGGCCGCGCCAGCCGTGACGGGTATCGTAGTCGATCAGGCCGCGGGTCAGAGCGTCGCGGGCGAAGGGCTGCAGCTCGCTGTCCAGCGTGGTGTGGATACGATAGCCACCGGTGTAGGCCTCGTCACCGTAACGCTCGATGGCGAACTGGCGGGCCATCTCGGCCACGTAGGGGGCATCGATCTCGACCTGGGCGGTGAAACGCTGGGCGGTGATCGGGGCTTGCACCGCTTCGTCATAGGCGGCTTGGTCGATATAGCCAAGATCGCGCATGCGAAACAGGATCCAGTTGCGGCGGATCAGCGAGCGCTCGGGGTTGGCCAGGGGGTTGAACGACGACGGCGCCTTGGGCAGGCCGGCAATCATTGCTTTCTGGGCCAGGGTCAGCTCGGAGAGCGGCTTCTGATAGTAGGTTTCAGCCGCAGCGGCGACGCCGTAAGCGCGGTTGCCGAGGAAGATCTTGTTGATGTAGAGCTCGAAGATCTCCTCCTTGCTCAGCACCTGTTCCATCTGCAGTGCCAGCAGGATCTCGCGAATCTTGCGGGTAAAGGTGCGATCCAGGGTCAGCAGGTAGTTGCGCGCCACCTGCATGGTGATGGTGGAGCCACCGGTCTGAATGTTGCCGCCGCTGGATACCAGCTCATAGGCGGCACGGGCCAGACCGCGCGGATCGACGCCGGGGTGGTCGAAGTAGTTGGCGTCCTCGGCGGCCAGCAGTGCTTGGACCAGATCCTCGGGCACCTCGTCGAAATCGATGGCCATGCGCCGCTCTTCACCGAATTCACCGATCAGCTTGCCGTCTCGACTGAAGATGCGCAGCGGCGTATGCAGCTCGAAATCCTGAAGCTGGCGCACGTCGGGCAGTCCCGGGGCGAAGTAGAGGGCTGCGCCGACAACGGCCAGTACACTGGCGGTGCCCAGCGAGAGCATGAGCCAGAGCAACGAAATAGCGGAGGTTTTGAGCAACTTCATGAAGAGGCGGTACCCGTGGTGCGTGGAGGAAGCGGCGCTGAAATGGACGCAGGAACCAAAAGGGTATTATAGGAAGCCTGGTCGTTTGCCACCAGCGTTGAAGGTGCAACTCCCTGGTAGTTGTGTGATGTCGAGAAAGATCATGTAACCTCATGGTAAGGGCTTATGGTAAAGGAATGAGCCCTTTAGCCGATAATAATGACTGTGGCGTCATCGGCGCCGTGCAGGGGAGTAAAACTTTGGTGCGACTCAAGCGCTCGGGTAGGGCATTGGTCGGGGTCGATATCAGTTCGGCGACGGTCAAGCTCATAGAGCTCAAGCATGCCGCCAGTCATTATCAGGTCGATAGCTATGCGGTGCATCCGCTACGCGAGGGGGCCGTGGTGGAGCGCCGCATCCGTCATATGCAGGATGTCGCCACTGCGCTGCGTGCCGCCGTCGAGCAGGCACGCCTGCATACCCGCCGTGCCTGTGTGGCAGTGCCTGCCAGTGCAGCGATCACCAAGACGCTGACCTTCCCCGCCTCGCTCAACGATGACGAGATCGAGGCGCGCATCGAGTTGGAGTCTGACAAACATATTCCGTTTCCGTTCGCCGAGGTGGCCTTCGACTTTCAGCGCCTCGGGCCCAATGCACGCTACGGCGATCAGCAGGACGTTTTGCTGGTCGCCTGCCGTCAGCAGGATGTCAGCCAGTTGACCGAGGCCCTGCTGCAGGCGGGGCTGGAGCCGGACGCGGTAGACGTCGAGACCTTCGCCATGGAGCGTGCCTTCGGCGAGCTGCGTCACCAGCTGCAGTCGTCGTTGCCGCACGAAGACGACTGCGTAGCTCTGGTCGATATCGGTGCCACCATGAACTCGTTTCACGTGCTGCACCAGGGGCGTGTCACCTACAGCCGCGACACCGTGTTCGGCGGTCGCCAGTTGACCGAAGAGATTCGCAGTCGCTATGGCCTTAGCCTCGAGGAGGCCGGTCTGGCCAAGAAGCGTGGCGGCCTGCCCGAGGACTACCCCCGCGAGGTGCTGGAGCCGTTTCTCGATACACTGGTCCAGCAGATTGGACGCTCACTTCAGCTCTACTACACCGCCGGACGCAAGTTCGAGGTCAAGCGCCTGATGATAGCCGGCGGCTCCAGCGTAGTGCCGGGGCTCAGTGAGCGACTGATGCAGGATAGCGGCATGGACGTGACCATCGCCAATCCCTTTCTGCGCATGAAGATCAACTCGCGAATCGATATTCACACCCTGGCCGGGGATGCCCCGGCCATGCTCACGGCCTGTGGTCTGGCCATGAGGGCGCGCCAATGACCATCGAGATCAATCTGCTGCCGTGGCGTGACCGCGTGCGCGAACGCCGTAGCCGACGCTTTCATATCGCATTGGTGCTGGCGGCTGCCGTCGGGTTGGGCAGTGGAGCCAGCATGACCCTCTTCTATCAGCAGCGGCTCGAGGCGCAGCAGCAGCGCAACGCTCACGTGGAGGCCCAGGCGGCGCAGCTCGAGCGGGATATCCGCTCGATCGGCGAGTATGAGGAGGCGCGGGCACAGATGCTCGATCAGATCGACGTATTCAGCCGTTTGCAGGTGGGGCGCCCACAGACCGTGCACGTCTTCAATCAGCTGGTTGAAAGTCTGGAGGAGGGTGTTCACTACACGCGCCTGTCGCGCCAGGGCGATTCGCTGCGCCTGGTGGGGCTGGCCGACAGCAACCGCCAGGTATCCGATCAGCTGCGCGCGCTGGCGGCGGCGAGTGCACTCGACGTACCGGTGCTGTCCGAAGTCGAATCCGAAGATGGGGCGGCTCGCCGGCGGTTCAGTCTAAGCGTCAATCAGCAGATGCCCGATGACGTCGAACCGCGCGCCGATGAGCGGGTGCCGGAGCGGGACGCCGAGGAAGTGTCGTCATGAGTCTGGCGGGGGAGTGGCGGCGGCTGCGTGAGCTAGAGTGGCGTGAGCTGGACATCAAGGAGTCGGGTCGCTGGCCGTGGTCGCTGCAGCTGATCTGCTGCCTGCTGGCGCTGGGGCTGACCTTCGCCGGGATGCACTGGTACCTGGCAGCGCCCAAGGCCGAGGAGCTGGCAGCGGCCGAGCGCCACGAGCAGAGCCTGTTGCGCGACTACCAGAGCAAGGCCGTGCAGGCGGCAAACCTGCCCGCAATGCGGGCCCAGTCGGATGAGTTGGAAGCGCGTCTGGAGGCGCTGCTGGAGATGCTGCCCACCGGCGCCGAGATTCCCTCGCTCATCGACAATATCAGCGAAACGGCGATCGACAACGCGCTGTCGATCGACTTCATTCGGCTGCGAGCCCCGGAAGAGCGTGACTTCTACGTCGAGCAGCCGTTCGATATTCAGGTCCGGGGCGACTATCACCGCATTGCGGCCTTCCTGGCCGGGGTGGCAGGCCTGCCGCGCATCGTGACCCAGCATGATTTCAGTCTGGAGCCGGTCGAAGGCGGCAGTCAGCTGCGCCTCTCGATGCTGGCGCGCACCTACAGCTATCGCCGCGATGCCGAGGAGGCGCCATGAAGACCGCGTCGCTGGCCTTGGTGGTGAGCCTGCTGCTGCTGGGAGGCTGTGCCGACCCTGACCTGACCGGTCTCGAGCGTGAGCTCGAGGCGCTCAAGCGCAACCCCGGCGAACTGACGGTGGCACCGCTGCCCGAGCTGCCGCGCTATCGTGCGCCGGGCTATGAGCAGGCCGATGCGCGCAGCCCGTTCGAGGCACGGCGCCCGGATGATGACAGTGCCGCCGCGCCGGCGGAAGGCGAGCGCGCGCCGGATCCCGAACGCCCGCGAGAGCCCCTCGAGCGCTACGACCTCAGCGAGCTCGAGCTGGTCGGGACCCTGACGGTCAATGCTCAGCCTTCGGCGCTGCTACGGTCACCGGAAGGGCAGGTACATCGGCTGCGGGTCGGCAATTATCTGGGGGCCGATGACGGCCGCATCGTGAGCATCACCAGCGCCTCGATCGTGCTGGTAGAGACCGTGCGTGAGCGAAATGCCTGGGTCGAGCGAACGCGAGAAATGACGCTGCCCAACTAGGGCGATCAATATAAGCCGCTGAGCCGGGAGGGCAGGCGGCGTGGCGCAGGGGAATACGACAATGAGCATTATCACGCGTCTGACTGCAGCCCTGACCTTGGCGCTGCTGAGCCTGCCAGCGCTGGCGGCATCGACGCTCGACGACCTTAGCTATCGTCAGGGGGCGGGGGGCGAGCTGGAGGTCGTGCTGACGTTCGGTGGTGGCGTCCCAGAGGTGCGAGGCTATCGTCTCGACGATCCGGCGCGTTTGACCATCGACCTGATGGACACCGCCAGTCGCCTCGAGCGTAGCCGGCAGTCGCTGGAGATCGCCGGGGTGCGTGATTTGACCACTCTCGAAGCTGGGTCGCGTACCCGGCTGGTGTTCGCCCTCGAGGGTGCGCTGCCCTACAACACGCGCCAGGAAGGGAATTCCCTGGTGCTGTCGATCGGGGGTGACGGTGGCGCTCAGCCTGCGTCGATGCCCCGGGCCGAGCCGGCCGCTGCGCAACGCGCCGCTGAGCCTGTCAGCCGTGAGCCGCGCATCGAGGAGATCGACTTTCGCCGTGGCGAAGAGGGGGCCGGGCGACTGATCGTTACCTTCGACCGCTCGGGTGTCGATTCCCGGGTCCGCGAGAGCGGCAGTCGCGTGATCGCCGAACTGCGCCGGGTGGAGCTGCCGGCCGAGCTCGATCAGGTGCTCGACGTGACCGATTTTGGCACGCCGCTGCGGCGCATCAGTCCGCAGCCGGGGCGCGATGGTGTGACCCTCGAGCTGGAAGCCAGCGGCGACTATGCGATGCTCTCGACCCACACCGGCCGCGAGCTGGTGATCGAGATTCAGCCGGTGTCCCAGGCCGAGCGCGAGACCCGTGAACGCGACCGCTTTGCCTATACCGGCGAGCGTATCACGCTCAACTTCCAGGACATCGAAGTGCGCTCGGTGTTGGCGATCATCGCCGATTTTACCGGTCTCAATCTGGTCGCCAGCGACAGCGTCACCGGTAACGTCACCCTCAATCTCGAGGATGTGCCCTGGGATCAGGCCCTTGACCTGGTGCTCAAGAGTCACGGCCTGGCCAGCCGCCAGGAGGGCAATGTGATCGTGGTGGCGCCGGCCTCGGAGCTGGCCAATATCGAGCGCCAGGAGATCGAATCCCGCGAGCAGATGGAGACGCTCTCCCCGCTGACCACCGAAATGATCCAGGTTCGCTATGCCCGGGCTTCGGACCTCGCCGCCCTGCTGCGTGGCGAGGGCGGCTTCGGGCTGCTCACCGAGCGTGGCCGGGTCAGCGTCGACCAGCGCACCAACACCCTGTTGATTCAAGACACTGCCGATCAGATCCAGAGCATTTTGCGCACCCTGGACCAGCTCGACGTCGCGGTGCGCCAGGTGCAGATCGAGGCGCGCATCGTGATCGCCCGCGACAGTGCCACTCGTGAGCTGGGCGTGCGCTGGGGCGCCTCTTCGACCCGCGGATTTCGGGAGCGTGAGAGATCAGGTGATACGCTTTCACCTCCAGAGGTGAATAACCTCGTCGACAACGTGGGGCGTAACATCAACCCGCAGGGGCTCAACCGTGCCCGGGGAGGCTTGGCAGTGGACATGGGGAGCGCCACCAACCCATTGAGTACCTTTGCCTTCGGCTACCTCTCCGGCGACATCCTGCTCGACCTCGAGCTGCGCGCCCTGGAGAGTGAAGGCAAGAGCCAGACCATCTCCCAGCCGCGGGTGATTACCGCCAATCAGCGCACCGCGGTGATCAAGCAGGGCACCGAGATTCCCTATCAGGAGGCTACCTCCAGTGGTGCGACCAGTACCGAGTTCAAGGAGGCGGTGCTGTCGCTCGAGGTCACCCCGCAGATCACCCCGGATAATCGCATCATCATGGATCTGATGATCAACAACGACACCGTATCCGACCAGAGTTTTGAAGGGGCACCGGCGATCGATACCAATCAGATCGAGACTCAGGTACTGGTCGACAACGGCGAAACCGTGGTGCTGGGCGGGATTCTCACCACCGAGCAGATCCGCAGCCTGTTCAAGACGCCGTTCTTCGGTGACCTACCGCTGATCGGCAATCTGTTCCGCTATACCCAAGACTCGAGCGAAAAGGTAGAGTTGCTGGTATTCATCACCCCGAGAATCATCGAGGACGGACTGGCAATTCGCTGATGCAGGACTTACCCAATCTATTTCTGATCGGCCCCATGGGGGCCGGCAAGAGCACCATCGGCCGCCTGTTGGCGGCCGAGCTGTCGCGTGACTTCTTCGATAGCGATCACGAGATCCAGGGCCGCTGTGGCGCCGATATCCCGTGGATCTTCGAGATCGAGGGCGAGGCGGGGTTCCGTGAGCGCGAGGAAGCCATGGTCGATGAGCTCACCCAGCGCGAGGGCGTGGTGGTCGCTACCGGCGGTGGCGCGGTGATGCGCGAGAGTAATCGCCGTGCCTTGCGCGAGCGCGGCACGGTGATCTACCTCTATACCACCGTCGAGCAGCAGCTGCGGCGGACTGCCAAGGATCGCAATCGCCCGCTGCTGCAGAACGGCAATCCCGAAGAGATCCTGCGCGGCATGTTTGCCAAGCGCGATCCGCTGTATCGTGCCACCGCCGACCTCATCGTGCGCACCGACCGCCGTGGCCCGCGTTCGGTCGTCAGCGAAATCGTGCGCCGCGTGACGCGTCTCGTCGATCCACTGCAATGCAAGGCCTGACATGACCACATCTTCCACGTCGCCGGTGACGCTCAACGTCGAACTCGGCGAGCGCAGTTACCCCATCCATATCGGTGCCGATCTGCTCGGCGATCCCCAGTGGCTGTCGCCCCATCTGGCCGGTCGCCAGGTGATGGTCGTGACCAACGAGGTCGTGGCGCCGTACCACCTCGAACGCTTCAAGGCCGGCCTGCCCGCCGACCTGGAGGTGCGCGAGCTGGTGCTGCCCGACGGCGAGGCAACCAAGACCCTCGATCACGTCAGCCGCATTTGGGATGCCCTGCTCGAGGCCGGCTTCAATCGTCGCTGCACCCTGGTGGCGCTGGGGGGCGGCGTGATTGGTGACATGGTGGGCTATGCGGCCGCCAGCTATCAGCGCGGTGTGGCCTTCATCCAGGTGCCCACCACGCTACTCTCCCAGGTCGACTCCTCGGTGGGCGGCAAGACCGGCGTCAATCATCCGCTGGGCAAGAACATGATTGGTGCCTTCTGGCAGCCGCGTGCGGTGCTGATCGATACTGCGACCCTGGCCACCCTGCCGGCGCGGGAGTTCTCGGCGGGGCTTGCCGAGGTGATCAAGTATGGCCTGATTCGTGATGCCGACTTCCTGGCCTGGCTGGAGGCCAACATGGTGGCGCTGCGCGAGCTTGATGGCGAGGTGCTGCGCGAGGCGATTCGCCGTAGCTGTGCGCTCAAGGCCGAGATCGTTGCCGCCGACGAGACCGAGCAAGGCGTGCGTGCGCTGCTCAATCTTGGCCATACCTTCGGCCACGCCATCGAAGCACATCAGGGCTACGGCAACTGGCTGCACGGCGAGGCGGTAGGCACGGGAATGCTGATGGCCGCCGAGCTGTCGCGGCGGCTGGGGTGGCTGACAGACGCGGACGTCGCCCGCACTCGGCGCATCATCGCCGCCGCTGGCCTCCCCGAGTCGGCGCCCGCGGCCATGGGGAAGGACGACTTTCTGAGTCGCATGCGACTCGACAAGAAGAATATCGATGCCCGGCTACGCCTGATACTGCTGCGTGGGCTGGGCGATGCCTGCTTGAATGACGAGACGCCGCCGGCGCTGCTGGAGGCACTGCTGAACGACTATCCACGCAGCTGATTTCGCTGCCTTCGCTCTGCGCCACATCCAGATCACGGCGCCTGCTGACCGCAGGCGCCGTTTTTTTCTGCTGTGCGGCTTGGCGCTCTGGCAGTAATTCGCATGCCTTATGCACAACTCGCATGGCTTTTTGCGTAAAAGCAAGACTAAAGTCTAACGGCGAGGAGCAGGGAGGAGTGAGGGTACAAGTCATTGACCTGCCACGTGTTTTTTATTGAATGGTGAGCTAACTAGCCGATTTTTGGCGATTTTTCTGATTGAGGAGAAGGTGGGGAATTGCGTGTCACAGGGTAGCTAGCTATGCTGTACGGCCTTTTTCACGCCAGACAACGGCCGCTCAACGGTAGTCATAAATAAAGAAAAACATTCGATAATAGCACTGAGCGCTTCTGGACACAAGACATCGATTTCAGTGAGGCACGCCCATGAGACAGGGTCTTCATCAGCCGGGTGAGTTCCGGGACAACTGCGGCTTCGGCCTGATCGCGCATATGGAGGGCCAGGCCAGCCATGCGCTGCTCAAGACCGCCATTGAGTCGCTGACCTGCATGACCCACCGCGGCGGTATTGCCGCTGACGGCAAGACCGGCGATGGCTGCGGCCTGCTGCTGAAGATGCCCGCCGACTTCATGCGCGCCGTGGCCCGTGAGTCGCTGGGTGTCGAACTGGGGCGCAGCTTTGCCGTGGGCAGCATCTTTCTGCCCGATGACGATGCTCGCGAAGACCATGCCCGCGAGGTGCTGGAAGCCGAGCTGGCAGCGCGCAACCTGACCGTGCACGGCTGGCGCGATGTACCTACCGACGCCAGCGTGTGCGGGCCGATGGCGCTGGACTGCCTGCCGCGCATTCGCCAGCTGTTCGTCGAGGCCGCTGACGAGCGACTCGATGCCCAACTGGCCGTCGACCTGTTCATGGCCCGGCGCCGCGCCGAGCAGCGCCTGCGCGACGAAGCAGACTTTTACATCTGCTCGCTGTCGGCCAAGGTGGTCTCCTACAAGGGCTTGATGATGCCCGTTGACCTGCCGACCTTTTATCGCGACCTCGGCGACGAACGCCTGGAGACGGCGATCTGCGTCTTCCACCAGCGCTTCTCCACCAACACCGCACCGCGCTGGCCGCTGGCGCAGCCGTTCCGCTTCCTGGCGCACAACGGTGAGATCAACACCATCGAGGCCAACCGCGGCTGGGCCAACTCGCGCAAGGAAAATTTCGTCAACGAGCTGCTGCCGGACATCGCCGAGCTCGATGAAATCGTCAATACCGTGGGCTCCGACTCCTCGAGCATGGATAACATGCTCGAGGTGCTGATGACCGGCGGCATGGACATCTACAACGCCATTCGCATGATGGTGCCGCCGGCATGGCAGAACGTCGAGACCATGGACGGCGACCTGCGCGCCTTCTACGAGTACAACTCGATGCACATGGAGCCATGGGACGGCCCGGCCGGCATGGTCATGACCGACGGCCGCCATGCAGTGTGCATGCTCGACCGCAACGGCCTGCGTCCGGCGCGCTGGGTGATCACCAAGAACGGTTTCATCACCTTGGCGTCGGAGATCGGTACCTATGACTACGCGCCAGAGGACGTGGTCGCCAAGGGGCGCGTTGGTCCCGGCCAGGTGCTCGGCATCGACACCGAGACCGGCGAGGTGCTGCACACCGAGGACATCGACAACCGTCTCAAGTCGGCCTTCCCCTACAAGCGCTGGTTGAAGGACCGCGCCCACTATCTGGAATCGGCGCTCACCGAGCTGGCGCGCTTCCAGCCGATGGACACCGACGATCTCAACGTCTATCAGAAGATGTTCCAGATCAGCTTCGAGGAGCGCGACCAGCTGTTGCGGCCGCTGGCCGAGAGTGGCCAGGAGGCGGTGGGCTCCATGGGCGACGACACGCCCATGGCGGTGCTGTCGCGCCAGAATCGGGTGCTCACTGACCACTTCCGGCAGAAGTTTGCCCAGGTCACCAATCCGCCCATCGACCCGCTGCGCGAAGCGATCGTGATGTCCCTGGAGACCTGCATCGGGGCCGAGCTCAATGTCTTCGAGGCGACGCCGGAGCATGCCCACCGGATCATCCTGACCACGCCGATCCTGTCGCCGCGCAAGTTTACCGCGCTGGTCAGTCACGAGGATCCGGCCTTCGCCAGTCATGCCTTGTCGCTTGCCTATGACCCCGAGCAGCAGGGGCTCAAGCAGGCGCTGCAGGCCCTCTGCCAGGAAGCCGAGGCGGCGGCGAGGGATGGCAAGGTGATCCTGGTGCTGTCGGATGCCAGTCTCGAGAAGGGCCAACTGCCGATCCATGCGGCGCTGGCCACCGGCGCCATCCACCACCACCTGGGCCGGCTGGCGCTGCGCCCGCGGGTCAATATCGTGGTTGAGACCGGCTACGCACGCGATGCCCACCAGATGGCGGTACTGTTCGGCGTGGGTGCCACCGCGGTCTATCCCTACCTGGCTTACCAGGTGCTGGCCGATATGCACCGCACCGGCGAGCTGACCGGCAACCCGGCGGATGCCCGCGAGAACTACCGCAAGGGCATGCAGAAAGGGCTCTACAAGATCCTCTCCAAGATGGGCATCTCGACCCTGGCTTCCTACCGCGGCTCGCAGCTTTTCGAAGCGGTGGGCCTGCACACCGAAGTGATGGAGATGTGTTTTACCGGCATGGCCTCGCGCATCGAGGGTGCCGGCTTCGCCGAGATCCAGATGCAGCAGTCGCTGCAGGCGCGCGACGCCTGGCTGCCGCGCAAGGGCATCAGTCAGGGTGGTCTGGTCAAGTACGTCCACGGCAAGGAGTATCACGCCTACAACCCCGATGTGGTGATGACACTGCAGGAGGCGGTCCAGCAGGGCGACTATCAGAAGTGGAAGAAATTCGCCCAGCTGGTCAATGATCGCCCGGTGGCGACCATTCGAGATCTGCTGGCCCTCAAGCCGGCCGCTGAGCCGCTGCCGCTGGATGAAGTGGAGCCGGTGGAGAGCATGCTTCCGCGCTTCGACAGCGCCGGCATGTCGCTGGGCGCGCTGTCGCCGGAGGCGCACGAGGCGCTGGCCCAGGCCATGAACGAGGCTGGCGGGCGCTCCAACTCCGGCGAGGGCGGCGAGGATCCCGCGCGCTATGGCACCATCCGCTCGTCCAAGATCAAGCAGATCGCCTCGGGGCGTTTCGGTGTGACGCCGGCCTATCTGGTCAATGCCGAGGTGCTGCAGATCAAGGTGGCCCAGGGCGCCAAACCCGGTGAGGGCGGCCAGCTGCCCGGCGGCAAGGTCAACGAGCTGATCGCACGGCTGCGCTACTCGGTGCCCGGCGTGACGCTGATCTCGCCGCCGCCGCACCACGACATCTACTCCATCGAAGACCTGGCGCAGCTGATCTTCGATCTCAAGCAGGTCAATCCGGATGCCCAGGTCTCGGTCAAGCTGGTCTCCGAGCCGGGGATCGGCACCATTGCCACCGGCGTGGCCAAGGCCTACGCCGACCTGATCACCGTGTCGGGCTACGACGGCGGCACCGCGGCCAGTCCGCTGACCTCGATCAAGCACGCCGGCAGCCCCTGGGAGTTGGGGCTGCCCGAGGTGCACCAGGCGCTGCGCATCAACGGCCTGCGCGACAAGATCCGTCTGCAGACCGACGGTGGTCTAAAGACCGGCCTCGACGTGGTCAAGGCGGCGATTCTCGGCGCCGAGAGCTTCGGCTTCGGCACCGCGCCGATGGTCGCGCTGGGCTGCAAGTACCTGCGCATCTGCCATCTCAACAACTGCGCCACCGGCGTCGCTACCCAGCACCAGTACCTGCGTGACGAGCACTTCCGCGGCACCGTCGACATGGTCAAGCACTACTTCCGCTTCATTGCCGAGGAAGTGCGCGAGCTGATGGCGATGCTCGGCGTGCGCCAGCTCACCGATCTGATCGGCCGCACTGACCTGCTCGAGGCGATCGAGGGGCAGTCCAACGCCCAGCGCCGGCTCGACCTGACACCGCTGCTGGAGAACGACCACGTGCCGGCCGACGCGCCGCAGTTCTGCCAGGTGGAGCGCAACGTGCCGCATGATCCGGGCGCCAAGAACCGCGAGGTGCTCGACGCCCTCAAGGGTGCCATCGAGGCCAAGTCGGGCGGCGAGTTCTCGTTCACCATCACCAACTGCGACCGCAGCGTGGCGGCGCTCACCTCCGGGGCCATCGCCAAGCGCTACGGCGAAGAGGGGCTCGAAGATGCGCCGATCACCGCGCGCTTCACCGGCGTTGCGGGCCAGAGCTTCGGGGTGTGGAACGCCCGCGGCCTGCATTTGCACCTCGAGGGCGACGCCAACGACTACGTCGGCAAAGGCATGAACGGTGGCTCGATCACCATCGTGCCGCCGCGGGCCAGCACCTTCGAGAGCCACGCGACGGCGATCGTCGGCAACACCTGCCTGTACGGCGCCACCGGCGGCAAGCTGTTCGCCGCCGGCCAGGCCGGCGAGCGTTTCGGCGTGCGCAACTCCGGTGCCCATGCGGTCATCGAAGGTGCCGGCGACCACTGCTGCGAGTACATGACCGGCGGCCTGGTGGCCGTGCTGGGCGAGACAGGCGTCAACTTCGGCGCAGGCATGACCGGGGGCTTCGCCTATGTGCTCGACGAGGACCGTACCTTCGTCGACAAGTACAACCACGAGCTGGTCGAGATCCATCGGATCAACACCGAGGCCATGGAGGCCTACCGGCGCCACCTGCGGGAAGTCATCGAAGAGTACGTTGCGGCCACCGATTCGGCCCGCGGCAAGGCGATTCTCGAGGACTTCAGCGACTTCATCCGCCACTTCTGGCTGGTGAAGCCCAAGGCAGCGAGCCTCAACGGCCTGCTCGCCGAATCCCGCCGGCGGCCCGAGTAAGCCCGACGTTCCAGACTTCGAGGAGAGACGACCATGGCAAACCGTCTGAGCAACGACTTTCAGTTCATCGATGTGGGTCGCCAGGACCCGCAGAAGAAAGAGGCACGTACCCGGGCCAAGGAATTCGCCGAGATCTACGAGCCCTACAAGCCCCAGGAGGCGGCCAGCCAGGCGCATCGCTGCCTGCACTGTGGCAACCCCTACTGCGAGTGGAAGTGCCCGGTACACAACTATATTCCCAACTGGCTGAAGCTGGTCAGCGAGGGCAACATCCTGGAGGCCGCGGAGCTGTCGCACCAGACCAACTCGCTGCCCGAGGTGTGCGGCCGGGTGTGCCCCCAGGACCGCCTGTGCGAGGGTGACTGCACCCTCAACGACGGCTTCGGCGCGGTGACCATCGGCTCGGTGGAGAAGTACATCACCGATACCGCCTTCGCCATGGGCTGGCGCCCGGACATGTCCCAGGTGACCTGGACCGATAAGAAGGTGGCGGTGATCGGCGCCGGCCCGGCAGGGCTCGGCTGCGCCGATATCCTGGTACGCAGCGGCGTCAAGCCGGTGGTCTATGACCGCTATCCGGAGATCGGCGGCCTGCTGACCTTCGGCATTCCCGAGTTCAAGCTCGAGAAGCACGTCATGGAGCGGCGCCGCGCAGTGTTCGAGGAGATGGGCATCGAGTTTCGCCTCAACACCGATATCGGCAGCGACGTGACCATCGATGACCTGCTTGCCGAGTACGATGCGGTATTCATGGGCATGGGTACCTACAAGTACATGCAGGGCGGTTTCCCGGGCGAGGATCTACCTGGCGTGCACAAGGCGCTCGACTACCTGATCGCCAACGTCAATCACTGTCTGGGCTTTGAGAAGGATCCGGCCGACTATGTATCGCTGGAAGGGCAGCGGGTGGTCGTGCTGGGCGGCGGCGATACCGCCATGGACTGCAACCGCACGGCGATCCGCCAGGGGGCGGCCAGCGTGACCTGCGCCTACCGCCGTGACGAGGACAACATGCCCGGCTCCAAGCGTGAGGTGAAGAATGCCCGCGAAGAGGGCGTCGAATTTCTGTTCAACCGTCAGCCGGTGGCAGTGGTCGGCGAGGAGCGGGTCGAGGGCGTCAAGGTGGTACGCACGCGGCTCGGCGAGCCTGATGAGAATGGCCGCCAGCGCCCCGAGGTGGTGCCGGGCTCCGAGGAGATTCTGCCCGCCGATGCGGTAGTCGTCGCCTTCGGTTTCCAGCCTACTGATATCGACTGGCTTGAGCCCAACCGCATCGAGGTGGACGAGCGCGGTCGCATCCAGACCAGCGAGGAGGCGGCGTTCGCCTTCCAGACCAGCAACGAGAAGATCTTTGCCGGTGGCGACATGGTGCGTGGCTCCGACCTGGTGGTGACGGCCGTCTACGAGGGCCGCCAGGCCGGCGAGGGCATCCTCGACTATCTGGGGGTGTGAGCCACCAAAGTGAGCGGCGCCGGAGTGGTGCCAGTAGCTCGCGGCTTTTCCGGCGACAGGTCTTCGAGGGGGCGCTGTGAATCCGTCCCTGGACGCTACCGATGCCATCCCTGGCATCGAACCCCCTCTACGACCTGTCCCCGGCGCCGCTGACCTTCGGCGGCCGCCGCTAGGTTGGGCGTGGAATTCCGCGACCCAAGCCTCCTGGAGGCGCAGCGGCGTGACTTCCCTAGGGCGCTGGCCAGTAGCGCAGCGGCACGCGGCGATCGACATGGATGTCGATCGAGGGGCAAGCGGGAGGGACCCCGGTTTGCCCCGACGCGTAGGCCGCCAGTGAATGGCCAGGGTTTCGCCCTTGGGGTCACGCGTCTCGCCTTCAGGAGGCGCCGGCAGCACCTGACTATTGATGCCACTCCGTTAGCCTCGCCAAAATTGAGCCGATTCGCCGAATCTGCTACTCTGTCGTCCCATCCTGGCGCGGTTTCCTGCGGCGCCTTCTGATCACGTTTCGACAGGTTTTCCATGACACGATATATCTTCGTGACCGGCGGCGTTGTGTCCTCTCTCGGCAAGGGCATCGCGTCGGCTTCGCTGGCGGCGATTCTCGAGGCGCGCGGCCTCAAGGTCACCATGCTCAAGCTGGATCCGTACATCAACGTCGATCCCGGCACCATGAGCCCCTTCCAGCACGGCGAGGTGTTCGTCACCGAAGATGGCGCCGAGACCGACCTCGACCTCGGTCACTACGAGCGCTTCATCCGCACCAAGATGACCCAGGGCAACAACTTCACCACCGGCCGCGTCTACGAGCACGTGCTGCGCAAGGAGCGCCGCGGTGACTACCTCGGCGGCACCGTCCAGGTGATCCCGCATATCACCGACGAGATCAAGCGCCGGGTCTACGAAGGCGGCGAGGGCTTTGACGTGGCGCTGGTCGAGATTGGCGGCACCGTGGGCGACATCGAGTCGCTGCCGTTCCTCGAGTCGATCCGCCAGATCAGAAGCGAGCTCGGCGCCAACCGCGCGATCTTTATGCACCTCACCCTGGTGCCCTACATCAAGACCGCCGGGGAGACCAAGACCAAACCGACCCAGCACAGCGTCAAGGAGCTGCGCTCCATCGGTATCCAGCCGGACATCCTGATCTGCCGCAGCGAGGTCGAGCTCGAGGCCAGCGAGCGGCGCAAGATCGCGCTGTTCACCAACGTCGAAGAGCGCGCCGT
The DNA here is from genome assembly GCF_900102875.1 of Franzmannia pantelleriensis. Taxonomy (GTDB): domain Bacteria; phylum Pseudomonadota; class Gammaproteobacteria; order Pseudomonadales; family Halomonadaceae; genus Franzmannia; species Franzmannia pantelleriensis. The sequence continues at coordinate 76,864 of NZ_FNGH01000009.1, read as the reverse complement.
GGTGCCGCTGCAGGACGCCGACACCATCTACCGCATCCCGCTGATGCTCCACGAGCACGGCCTCGACGAGATCGTCTGCGACAAGCTGCGGCTGGAGGCCTCTGAGGCCGACCTGCACGAGTGGATCCGTGTGCTCGATGCCAAGCTCAATCCGCTCAAGTCGGTCAATATCGCCATGGTCGGCAAGTACATGGAGCTGCTCGACGCCTACAAGTCGCTCAACGAGGCGCTGATTCACGCCGGCATCCAGGGGCGGGTCAAGGTCAACGTGGACTATGTCGACTCCGAGGACATCGAGCGACACGGTACCGACCGCCTGGCCGGCAAGGACGCCATCCTGGTGCCCGGCGGCTTCGGCGAGCGCGGCGTGGAGGGCAAGATCGCCACCGCCCGCTATGCCCGCGAGAACGGCATCCCCTATCTGGGTATCTGCCTCGGCATGCAGGTCGCGGTAATCGAGTTCGCGCGCCACGTGGCCGGCTGGAATGACGCCAACTCCACCGAGTTCACCCACGATACCCAGCACCCAGTAGTCGGCCTGATCACCGAGTGGCTCAGCCCTGAAGGCAAGATCGAGCTGCGTGACGCCGCCTCCGACCTGGGTGGCACCATGCGCCTGGGTGGCCAGATATGCCATCTCAAGGCGGGCAGCAAGGCCCGCGAGGCCTACGGCAGCGACGAGATCGTCGAGCGTCACCGCCACCGCTTCGAGGTCAACAACCAGTTCATCGATGAGCTGGAAAAGGCCGGCCTGGTGGTCTCAGGCAAGAGTGTCGACCAGTCGCTGGTCGAAATGGTCGAGCTGCCGGATCACCCCTGGTACGTGGCCTGCCAGTTCCACCCCGAGTTCACCTCGACGCCGCGCGACGGTCATCCGCTGTTCTCGGGCTTCGTCAACGCCGCGCTGGAGCACAAGAACGTCCGCGCCCGTCAGCAGTCCCAGGCCCAGCCGCAGGGCTGAGCTCAAGGAGCGAGCATGTCGTCACCGCAACGTATCATCGAGTTTGCCGGCCTCAGCGCCGGCAATGCCCTGCCGCTGGGGCTATTCGGCGGCATGAACGTCCTCGAATCCCGCGATATGGCGCTCGAGGTGGCGGCGGCCTATGTCGAGGCGACCACTAAGCTGGGCATGCCTTACGTGTTCAAGGCCAGCTTCGACAAGGCCAACCGCAGCTCGATTCACTCCTACCGTGGGCCTGGCCTGGATAAAGGGCTCGAGATCCTCGACGAGGTCAAGTCGCGCTTCGGCGTACCGGTCATCACCGACGTGCACGAGCCCTGGCAGGCCAAGCCGGCCGCCGAGGTCGCCGACATCATCCAGCTGCCGGCCTTTCTGGCGCGGCAGACCGACCTGGTGGTGGCCATGGCCGAGACCGGTGCGGTGATCAATATCAAGAAGCCGCAGTTCCTGGCCCCCCACGAGATGCGCCATATCATTCGCAAGTGCGAGGAGGCGGGCAACGACCAGCTGATCCTCTGCGAGCGTGGGTCGAGCTTCGGCTACAACAACCTGGTGGTCGACATGCTCGGCTTCGGCGAGATGAAGCAGACCGGCTACCCGCTATTCTTTGATGTGACCCATGCGCTGCAGCGCCCGGGGGGGCGCGCCGATAGCGCCGATGGCCGCCGTGCCCAGGTCGCCGAACTGGCCCGGGCCGGCGTTGCCGTGGGGCTGGCCGGGCTGTTCCTGGAGGCGCATCCGGACCCGGACAATGCCAAGTGCGACGGCCCTTGTGCGCTGCCACTCGACCAGCTCGAGCCCTTCCTTGCCCAGCTCAAAGCGCTCGACGAGCTGGTCAAGGGGTTTGCGCCCCTGACGATTTCTTGAGCGGAGCCGTGACCCTCTCTCAAGCTAGGAAGCGCTGAATAAATCGGCGAGCGGGATGAAGCACAAGGCGCACGGGGCACAGAAACCGGAGCCTATGGGGATAGGTGAGGATTTCGAGCACCGCGCAACGCAGTAATTCGCCCGCGCAGACATTTGTGCAGTGTTTCCCTAGATCAACGCTGACTCACTAAAGGATATCACCATGAGCAAGATTGCCGACGTTCGCGCCCTCGAGGTGCTCGACTCGCGTGGCAACCCCACCGTGCAGGCCGAAGTGGTGCTGGAAAGCGGTGCCAAGGGCGTGGCATGCGCCCCCAGCGGTGCTTCCACCGGCTCGCGCGAAGCGCTTGAACTGCGCGATGGCGACACGTCCCGCTACTTGGGCAAGGGCGTACTCAAGGCCGTCGAGGCGGTCAACGGGCCGATCCGCGAGCGCCTGCTGGGCATGACCGTTGCCGACCAGCGCGCGTTGGACGACGCCATGCTGGAACTCGATGGCACCGACAACAAGGCCAACCTCGGCGCCAACGCGATCCTCGCCGTGTCGCTGGCGGCGGCCAAGGCGGCGGCGACCACCAAGGGCGTCGAGCTCTACGAGCACATCGCTGCCCTATACGGCCAGCCGGGGCAGTTCAGCATGCCGGTGCCGATGATGAACATCCTCAACGGCGGCGAGCATGCTGACAACAACGTCGACATCCAGGAGTTCATGGTCCAGCCGGTGGCGGCGCCCAACTTCCGCGAGGCGCTGCGCGTCGGGGCCGAGATCTTCCACGCTCTGAAGAAGGTGTTGTCGGCCAAGGGTCTGTCCACGGCGGTGGGCGACGAGGGTGGCTTTGCCCCCAACCTGGCCTCCAACGCCGAGGCGCTGGCGGTGATCAAGCAGGCTGTCGAAGATGCCGGCTACACCCTGGGTCGCGACGTCACTCTGGCGCTGGACTGTGCCGCCTCGGAGTTCTACCAGGACGGCCAGTACACCCTGGCCGGTGAGGGCAAGTCCTTCGACGCCGCGGGCTTCGTCGACTACCTGGCCGAGCTGTGCGACCAGTACCCGATCGTCTCTATCGAGGATGGCCTCGACGAGTCCGACTGGGCGGGCTGGAAGACACTGACCGACAAGCTCGGCGACAAGGTGCAGCTGGTGGGGGATGACCTCTTCGTCACCAACACCAAGATTCTCAAGCGCGGCATTGACGAGCAGATCGGCAATTCGATCCTGATCAAGTTCAACCAGATCGGCTCGCTCTCCGAGACCCTGGATGCCATCAAGATGGCCCAGGATGCCGGCTTTACCGCGGTGATTTCGCACCGCTCCGGCGAGACTGAGGACACCACCATCGCTGACCTGGCGGTGGCGACGTCGGCTGGCCAGATCAAGACCGGTTCGCTGTGTCGCAGTGACCGCGTGGCCAAGTACAACCGTCTGCTGGTGATCGAGCAGCAGCTAGGTGACAAGGTGGTCTATCCGGGGCTGGCGGCGATCAAGGGCCAGGCTTGATCGGGGTAGCACGTTCGGCGTAACGTCAGGCGGGGTCGTTGATCGGCCCCGCCTTTTATATGGCTATCCAAACGGCGTTGCTCTGTAGGCAATCTCTCCATCTCTTGTAAGACATCTCGTACATTTCGCCTGCGAACTTTGCTCGAAATTACCCCCTAAGCGCTCATCTCTTCCCCTGTTTTTTCTTTAAGCATTTGATATTTCTTGACTTTTTGTTTTTCCGGCGATGAGTAGACGTCCTGCGGGCGACGCTAGGGCCGGCTTGAGATGCCGGCGAGAACTGCCACAATGACCTCGGGATTTGGAGAAGCGGGGAGTGCTTTTCCGGCAGGATGCAACGGGATGCTAGTCGTGGTGCGCTGGGTGTGGCAGGACGCCGCCTCCCGGCACGGACGTCACCATTAGGACGTGGGCATAGGGACATGCTCAAGGGATTCGGCTTGGAGCGGGCGACCTACGGGTCGCCTTTTCCATGCACGCACGATGTAAAACGCCGCCGGTCAGTGACCGGCGGCGTTTTTTGTTGGGTGATGATGCACGGACACATGGCGCGCCGAGAGCCTCAGCGCTCGAGCTGCTCCAGCTTGCCGGGCTTACCGTCCCACTCCTCGGCGTCGGGCAGCGGGTCCTTCTTCTCGGCGATGTTGGGCCATACCTCGGCGAGCTCGGCGTTGAGCTCGATGAACTCTTCCTGGCCCTCCGGTAGCTCATCCTCGGCAAATATCGCCTCGGCGGGGCACTCCGGCTCGCATAGCGCGCAGTCAATGCATTCGTCGGGGTGGATGACCAGGAAATTGGGTCCCTCATAGAAGCAGTCCACCGGGCAGACCTCGACACAGTCGGTGTACTTGCACTTGATGCAGTTCTCGGTGACGACGAATGTCATGCCAGTCTCCCTTCCTCTGGCCGGTCGCTCGGCCAAGATGATGGTTGGTAAAAAGGTTATAAGAGCCGATGTTTTTATGCTGATGCGGCGGGGAATCTGACCATTCTAGTCGTGCCCCTAAAACGTCGCAAGCGGTGGTGGCTGTCGCCTTGGGCTAATTGGCCGGACCCAAGCGCCGCGGACTCGGGGCTATTGCCGATACAGCAACTTGCAGTAACGCTCGGGACTGATCCGTCGGCAGGTCTACGATGAGGCGCTGTAAACCATCCCTGGGCGCTACCGATGCCATCCATGGCATCGAACCTCATCTTCGACCTGCCGCCGGCGTCCCTCGCTAAGAGTGATAGCGATTGCTGTGGTCAACCTCATGGCGCAAGCGTAGCCGCAGAGAGTGGTCTTGCCTCACTTACAGCGCCTCTCGCCAGCGATACAACAGCTCCAGCGCCTGGCGCGGGCTCAGCTCGTCGAGTGCCAGGCCGCCAAGCTCATCGAGCAGCGGATGCGGGGTGCTGGCGAACAGGTCGTTCTGCTGCGGCACCGGTTCGCCGCTGGCGGCCAGTGAGGGGCGACTGCCCTGGTCGACCTCATGCTGCTCGAGCTGGGCGAGCTTTTCCCGCGCTCTGGCGATCACGCCCTGGGGCACCCCGGCCAGTTGGGCCACCTGCAGGCCGTAGCTTTGGCTCGCCGGGCCCTCCTCCACGCGGTGCATGAAGACGATCCCATCGCGATGCTCGGCTGCGGTGAGGTGGACGTTGGCCACCCCGGACGCCTGCTCGGTGAGCGCGGTCATCTCGAAGTAGTGGGTGGCGAACAGCGTGAAGGCCCGTGAGCGGGTCAGGTGTTCGGCGCTGGCCCAGGCCAGCGAGAGGCCGTCGAAGGTGCTGGTGCCGCGGCCGATCTCGTCCATCAGTACCAGGCTGTGATCGCTGGCGTTGTGCAGGATATTGGCGGTTTCAGTCATCTCGACCATGAAGGTCGAACGGCCGCCGGCGAGGTCGTCGGAGGAGCCGATGCGGGTGAAGATCCGGTCCACCGGGCCGATCTCGGCGTCGTCGGCGGGTACGAAGCTGCCGGTGTGGGCGAGTAGGGTGATCAGTGCCGCCTGGCGCATGTAGGTGGATTTACCGCCCATGTTGGGACCGGTGATCACCAGCATGCGACGGTCGTCGTCCATCATCAGGTCGTTGGGCACGAAGGGATGCTCGCTGACCTGCTCGACCACCGGGTGACGGCCGCCGCGGATGCTGATGCCTGGCGCCTCAGCGAGCCGCGGGCGCACGAACCCCAGCGCCTCGGCGCGCTCGGCGAAGGTGGCCAGCACATCGAGGCTGGCCAGCGCCTGAGCACTCGCCTGTAGTGGGGCGAGTTCGGCATTGAGTTCGTCGAGCAGGCTCTCGTAGAGCAGCTTCTCGCGGGCCAGGGCGCGGGACTTGGCGGAGAGCGCCTTGTCCTCGAACTCCTTGAGCTCCGGGATAATGAAGCGCTCGGCGTTTTTCAGGGTCTGGCGACGAATATAGTCGGCCGGGGCGTCGCGGGCCTGGCCACGAGGAATCTCGATGTAGTAGCCGTGAACGCGGTTGTAGCCGACCTTGAGGTTGGCAAGGCCCGTGCGCTCGCGTTCACGCCGCTCGAGCTCGATCAGGTAGTCGCCGGCGTGCTCGGCCAGTCCGCGGTATTCGTCGAGTTCATCGTCGAAGCCGTCGGCGATCACGCCGCCGTCGCGGATCACCACCGGCGGGTTGTCGATCAGCGCCCGGCTCAGGGTGTAGGCGAGCTCCGGGTAGGGGCGGATATGCCGCTTGAGGTCGTCGAGCGCGCTGCCGTCGGGGTAGCCGCGCAGCGCATCCTGCAGCTCCGGCAGCGCATTCAGAGCGTCACGCAGGCGCGCCAGGTCGCGGGGGCGGGCGCTGCGCAGCGCTACCCGTGCCAGGATGCGCTCGACGTCGCCGATCGCCTTGAGGTCGTCGCGCAGCGCCAAGTAGCCCTCCTGGTCGAGCAGCAGGGTCACCGCCGTCTGGCGCGCGCCGATCAGCGTATGGTCGCGCAGCGGGCGATTGAGCCAGCGCTTGAGCAGCCGGGCACCCATCGCCGTGGAGGTGGTGTCGAGCACGCTGGCCAGGGTGTTGTCGCCGCTGCCGCCGAGGTTGGTGTCGATCTCGAGATTGCGGCGGCTGGCGGCGTCGATCACCACCGCGTCATCGCGATTCTCGACGCCGATCGCGGTGACGTGGGGCAGCCGCGAACGCTGAGTATCGCGGGCGTAGTCGACCAACACCCCGGCGGCGATGATTGCCGCCTCCAGGTGGGCGCAGCCGAAGCCGCGCAGGTCCTGGACCTGGAATTGGTCGCATAGCAGACGTAGGGCGCTGTCGCGGTCGAACAGCCAATCGCTCTGGCGCTTGAGACTGGTGCGTTCGCCAAGCGCCGGAGGCAGCTCGAGACCGTCGGCGGCGAGCAGTTCGGCCGGCGCCAGCCGCTGCACCTCGGCCAGCATCTCGGCGTCGTCATCGACCTCGAGCACGCTGAAACGGCCGCTGGAGAGCTCCAGCCAGGCCAGCCCCCAGCGCCCGCCCTGGCTGTGCAGGGCCAGCAGCAGGTTGTCGCGACGGGCGTCGAGCAGCGCCTCGTCGTGCAGGGTGCCGGGGGTGACGATGCGCACCACGCGGCGCTCCACCGGCCCCTTGGCCAGCGCCGGGTCGCCGATCTGCTCGCAGATTGCCACCGACTCGCCGGCCTGGACCAGACGTGCCAGGTAGCCCTCGGCGCTGTGGTAGGGCACCCCGGCCATGGGAATCGGCTTGCCCGCCGATTGGCCGCGCTGGGTGAGGGTGATGTCGAGCAGCTTGGCGGCGCGCTTGGCATCGTCGAAGAACAGCTCATAGAAGTCGCCCATGCGATAAAACAGCAGCACGTCGGGGTGCTCGCGCTTGATCTTCAGGAACTGCTGCATCATCGGGGTGTGCGAGGGGCTGGCCTGGCTCATGGGGCTCCTTGACTCCTTGGATGGGCACACTAGGGTGGCGGCGAGGAGCTATCGTCGGCGCGTCGACGACTCTGCATTCGCAGCCAAAAGGCAGTATTCTACGCGCAAGCCAGCCCGACGTCAGGAGACCCGGCATGCCAGCATCCCCCCAGCGCCTCAGCAATCTCGACCTCGCCACGCTCGCCGAGCGTCTCGGCCGGCTGTGTCGACAGGAGGGCCGTCAGGTGACCTGCGCCGAGTCCTGTACCGGCGGCGGGGTGGCCAGCGCCATTACCGAGGTGGCGGGCAGTTCGGACTATTTCGAGACCGGCTATGTGACCTACTCCAACGCCGCCAAGACGCGCCTGCTAGGCGTTGACCCGATGCTGCTCGAGGCTCACGGCGCGGTGAGTCGCGAGGTGGTCGAAGCGATGGTCGCCGGTGCCTGCCGCGACAGCGGCGCCACACTGGGCGTGGCGATCAGCGGCGTGGCCGGCCCCGGCGGCGGCTCTGACGCCAAGCCGGTGGGCACGGTATGGTTGGCCTGGGGTGACGCCAACGCCCAGCAGGCCGAGCACTACCACTTTCCCGGTGACCGCCGTGCGGTGCGCGAGCAGGCCGTGCGTGCCGCGCTGGTGGGCTTGATCCAGCGCCTCGACGCCTGAACCACAGAAATTTACCGACTGAGAGTAGGCGAGCGAGGAATTTTTCGCCATACTACTGTGCAGTCATACAGTATTCGATTCCGTGCTCGTGATCGACGTAACATCCGCTATCGCTTAGGAGATCTCCCATGGCCCAGGACGACAACCGTTCCAAGGCGCTGAATGCCGCCCTCTCCCAGATTGATCGTCAGTTCGGCAAGGGCACCGTGATGCGGCTGGGCGATGCCCCGCGCGTGGTCATGCCGTCGGTGTCCACCGGTTCGTTGGGGCTGGATATCGCGCTGGGCATCGGTGGCCTGCCGCTGGGCCGCGTGGTCGAGGTCTTCGGCCCCGAATCGTCGGGCAAGACCACCTTGACCCTGTCGGTCATCGCCCAGGCCCAAAAGCAGGGTAAGACCTGCGCCTTCATCGATGCCGAACACGCTCTCGATCCAAGCTATGCCGAGAAGCTTGGCGTCAACCTCGACGATCTACTGGTGTCGCAGCCGGACACCGGCGAACAGGCCCTCGAGATCTGCGACATGCTGGTGCGCTCCGGCGGCGTCGACGTGATCATCATCGACTCGGTGGCGGCACTGACCCCGCGCGCCGAGATCGAAGGCGAGATGGGCGACTCCCACGTTGGCCTGCAGGCGCGCCTGATGTCACAGGCGCTGCGCAAGATCACCGGCAACATCAAGAACGCCAACTGCATGGTGGTGTTCATCAACCAGATTCGCATGAAGATCGGGGTCATGTTCGGCAGCCCTGAAACCACCACCGGCGGTAACGCCCTGAAGTTCTATTCCAGCGTACGCCTCGACATCCGCCGCACCGGCTCGGTCAAGCAGGGCGATGAGGTCACCGGTAACGAGACTCGCGTCAAGGTGGTCAAGAACAAGGTGGCGCCGCCGTTCCGCCAGGCCGAGTTCCAGATCCTCTACGGCAAGGGCATCTACCATGCCGGCGAGGTCATTGACCTGGGCGTGCAGTGCAAGCTGATCGACAAGGCTGGTGCCTGGTACAGCTACCAGGGCAACAAGATCGGCCAGGGCAAGGCCAATGCCGCCCAGTTCCTCGAGGATAACCCGGCGATCCTCGATGAGATCGAGAGCGGTATCCGCGGGCAGCTGCTGGCCCCCGTCGAGCCCAAGGAGAAGGACAAGCCCGAGGCGGCACTGGCTGACAGCGCCGAGGAGTCAGGCGAGGACGGCCTGCTCTAAGCCATGCCGGATGCCGCCCACGACTCGACGCCCCGCGACGACGCCATTCGTCTATTGGCAAGGCGCGAGTATTCGCGTCGTGAGCTGACGACACGCCTCGCGGCCAAGGGGCACGACAGTGAGACGCTGGAGGCGTGTCTCGATCTACTGGTCGAGCAGGGTCTTCAGTGCGACGCGCGCTTCGCCGAGAGCTTCGTGCGTTCGCGCATTGCGCGCGGCCAGGGCCCGCTGAAAATTCACGCCGAGCTTGGCCAGCGCGGCATTGACCGCGACGGTATCGAGCGGGCCTTCGACGAATGCCAGCGTGATAGCGGGGTCGATTGGTTGGCGCTGGCCGCCGAGGTGCTCGCCAAGCGTTTCACTGGCCCCGGCGAGACCCCGCGCGAGCGCGCCCGCCGCGAGCGCTTCCTGGCCTCGCGGGGGTTTGATTTCGAACAAGTTCGCCACGCCATGCAGCACGCCTGGTCGGCCTGATTCCCCACACCTGTGGGCACGCCTCGCAGTGCCCCACTGTCGTCGCTTGACGACTGCGTTATACTGGTGCCCCTTTGAACGACCCAGGTTGTGCCTATATGCGGCGCGCTGCGCCGGCTCGCCCGCCAGGTCAACACGCTTATCGTCACGGACACCCTATGAAAAGCGCAGATATCAGACAGGCCTTTCTGACCTTCTTCGAAGAGCAGGGCCACACCATCGTGCCGACGAGCTCGCTGGTGCCCGGCAACGACCCGACCCTGCTGTTCACTAACGCCGGCATGGTGCCGTTCAAGGACGTCTTCCTGGGACGTGATCCGCGTCCCTATGTACGTGCCACCTCGGCCCAGCGCTGTGTGCGCGCCGGCGGCAAGCACAACGATCTCGATAACGTCGGCTATACTGCACGCCACCACACTTTTTTCGAGATGCTCGGCAACTTCAGTTTTGGGGACTACTTCAAGCGTGACGCCATTCGCTTCGCCTGGACCTTTCTCACCGAGCGCCTGGGCTTGCCAGCGGAGAAACTGTGGGTGACCGTGCACGTCAGCGATGATGAGGCGGAGAAGATCTGGAAGGAGGAGATCGGCGTCGATCCGGCGCGCTTCTCCAAGCTCGACGAGGACAACTTCTGGCAGATGGGTGACACCGGCCCTTGCGGGCCGAGCTCGGAAATCTTCTTCGACCACGGCCCCGAGGTGTGGGGTGGGCCGCCCGGCAGCCCGGAAGAGGACGGCGACCGCTATATCGAGATCTGGAACCTGGTGTTCATGCAGTTCGATCGCGACGCCGGTGGCACGCTCAACCCGCTGCCCAAGCCCTCCATCGACACCGGCATGGGCCTGGAGCGGGTCGCTGCGGTGCTGCAGGGCGTGCACTCCAACTACCAGATCGACCTGTTCCAGAATCTGTTGGCGGCGGCGGCCAAGGCCACTGGCCATGCCGATACCGCTACGCCGTCGCTGCGCGTGATTGCCGACCATATCCGCTCCTGCGCGTTTCTGATCGTCGATGGCGTGCTGCCCTCCAACGAAGGGCGCGGCTATGTGCTGCGCCGGATCATCCGGCGTGCTATCCGCCATGGTCATAAGCTGGGCGCCAGCGAGCCGTTCTTCCACAAGTTGGTGGCGGCACTGGATGCCGAGATGGGCGACGCCTACCCGGAGCTGCGTCAGGCTAGCGAGCAAATCGCCCGGGTGTTGCTCAAGGAGGAGGAGCAGTTCGCGCGCACACTGGACCACGGCATGGGGTTGCTCGAGGCGGCGCTGGCCGACCTGCAGGGCGACGAGCTGCCGGGTGCCACGGTGTTCAAGCTCTATGACACTTACGGATTTCCCTTCGATTTGACCGCCGACGTCTGCCGCGAGCGCGGCGTGACCCTCGATGAGGCCGGTTTCGAGCGCGAGCTGGAGGCCCAGCGCCAACGTGCTCGTGCTGCCAGCCAGTTCGGTGCCGACTATGCGGCGGCCATCGAACTCGACGGCGAGACCACCTTCACCGGCTACGAGCGCCTCGAAGACGATGCTCGAGTCACCGCTCTGGTTGACGCTGAGGGCAACCCGCTGGCCGCGTTGGAGGCGGGCAGCAAGGGGGTGGTAGTGCTGGATCGCACGCCCTTCTACGGCGAGTCCGGTGGCCAGGTCGGCGACACCGGCTACCTGCATGCCAGCGGCGGGCGCTTCCAGGTCACCGACACCCAGAAGCAGGGCGGTCACCACTTGCATCACGGCGTGATGGTCGACGGCGAGCTGCGCGTGGGCGCCGAGGTGCGGCCGCAGGTCGACGCCGATCTGCGTGAGGCCACGCTGCGCAACCACTCCGCCACCCACCTGCTGCATAAGGCGCTGCGCATGGTGCTCGGCGAGCACGTGCAGCAGAAGGGCTCGTTGGTCAGCGCCGAACGGCTGCGCTTCGACTTCAGTCATTTCGAGGCGATGACGGCGGCTGAGCTGGCCGAGGTCGAGGCAATCGTCAACGCCCAGATTCTGGCCAATGCCGACACCCGCATCGAGCAGATGAGTCTCGACCAGGCCAAGGCCAAAGGCGCGGCGGCACTGTTCGAGGCCAAGTACGCCGACAGCGTCCGGGTGCTGACCATCGGCGCCGACGACTTCTCCATCGAGCTGTGTGGCGGCACCCACGTGGCGCGCAGCGGTGATATCGGTTGCTTCCATATTGTCAGCGAGACCGGCATCGCCTCCGGCGTGCGGCGTATCGAGGCCCTCACCGGCGAACACGCGCTGGCCTACTTCCAGGCCCAGGAAGCGCGCGTTGCACGTCTCGGCGAGACGCTCAAGAGCAAGCCGGAACAGGTCGAGGAGCGGGTCGCCTCGTTGGTCGAACGCAATCGCAGCCTGGAGAAGGAGCTCGAGCGCCTCAAGGCCAAGCTGGCCAGCGCTGCTGGCAGTGACATGCTTGCCGAGGCGATGGAAATAGGCGGCGTCAGGGTGCTGGTCAAGCAGCTCGAGGGCGTCTCTGGCAAGGAGCTGCGCGGCGTGCTCGACCAGCTCAAGAACAAGCTCGGCTCAGGTGTCGTGGTGCTGGGCGTGGCCGACGAGAGCGCTGGCAAGGTCAGCCTGATCGCCGGGGTCACCGACGACCTGACCGCGCGGGTCAAGGCCGGCGAGCTGGTCAACCACGTCGCCGGCCAGGTCGGCGGCAAGGGTGGCGGACGCCCGGACATGGCCCAGGCGGGCGGCAGCGATGCCGCGGCCTTGCCTGCGGCGCTAGGCAGCGTGCCGGATTGGCTGGCAGCCAAGCTGGGTTGATAAAACATTCCACTGACAACCAGGACAATCGCATATGGCGTTATACGTACAGAAATTCGGTGGCACCTCGGTGGGCTCGGTGGAGCGCATCAAGGCGGTGGCGGAGAAGGTCAAGCGCTTCCGTGACGACGGCCATCAGGTCGTGGTGGTGGTATCGGCAATGAGTGGTGAAACCAACCGCCTGATCGGCCTGGCCAGCGAAATCAATGACGAACCGACGCCGCGCGAGATGGACATGCTGGTGTCTACCGGCGAGCAGGTGACGATTTCGCTGCTGGCCATGGCGCTGCACAAGCTGGGCGTGCCAGCCACCTCCTACACCGGTGCCCAGGTCGGTATTCGCACCGACAGTGCCCACACCAAGGCGCGTATCCAAGGCATCGAGACCGATGACATGCGCGAGGATCTCGATGCCGGCCAAGTGGTGGTGGTGGCCGGTTTCCAGGGGGCCGACGACGAAGGCAATATCACCACCCTGGGGCGCGGTGGCTCAGATACCACTGGGGTGGCGCTGGCCGCGGCGCTCAAGGCCGACGAGTGCCAGATCTATACTGACGTCGATGGCGTCTACACCACTGATCCGCGGGTATGCTCCAAGGCCAAGCGTCTCGAGACCATCACCGTTGAGGAGATGCTCGAGCTGGCCAGTCTCGGCTCCAAGGTGCTGCAGATCCGCGCCGTGGAGTTCGCCGGCAAGTACAACGTGCCGCTGCGCGTGCTGTCCAGTTTCGAGGATGGCCCCGGCACCCTGATCGTCGCTGACACAGATGAAGAAGAGGACTCCATGGAAGAACCGCTGATCTCCGGTATCGCCTTCACCGCCAACGAGGCCAAGCTGACCCTGCTCAATACCCCGGATGTACCGGGTGTGGCGTCGCGGATTCTTGGCCCGATCGCCGATGCCAATATCGAAGTCGACATGATCGTGCAGAACGTGGCGCCGGTAGGTGACTACACTGACTTCACGTTCACCGTGGCCAAGGGCGATTTCAAGCAGACCACCCGTATTATCGAAGAGACCGTAATCCCGGATCTTGGCGGCGGCGAGCTGCGCGGCGATGACAATATCGCCAAGGTGTCGCTGGTCGGCGTTGGTATGCGCTCCCACGCCGGGGTGGCGTCGAAGATGTTCCGCGTGCTGGCCGACGAAAACATCAACATTCGGATGGTATCGACCTCGGAGATCAAGATCTCGGTGGTCATCGACGAAAAGCACATGGAGCTGGCAGTCAAGGCGCTGCACAAGGCATTTGGCCTGGACAAGAGTGACATCGAGAGCGAATAAGGATCCCACGCTGGCGTCATGCGTTCTACGCTTAGGGAGAAAGGAAGCTGATGCACGCCGGTACGGCTTTCATTCAACGCCAGTTTCGCGTGTGATGGTGGCGCATGAAAGTTGTACCAGGTTTGGCCTAGCGTGACGAATGGCGCATAATCTGTCAGCGCTTAGCGACAGGCACAGTGCATCCCGTAGCCGTAAGTCTGAGAAGGAGATCAGTCATGCTCATCCTAACCCGCCGTGTCGGCGAGACCCTGATGATCGGTGATGACATCACCGTGACGGTACTTGGGGTCAAGGGCAACCAGGTCCGCATCGGGGTCAATGCACCCAAGGATGTGGCCGTGCACCGTGAAGAGATCTATCAGCGCATCCAGCGCGAGAAATCGGACGGCAGCGACGGTGAGTCCCAGGCCTGACGCACGACCTGACGGTCGGGGGTCAGGGAACGTTCGGGCCGGCAGAGTCGCGCGCTTTGCCGGCTTTTACGTGACTGTGTTGTATGCAGCCGGCCGATGATAATGCCCGTCGGCGGCTTCGACAGCATGTTTCGCCAAGGCTGTCAGGAGAAGAAAGTTGTTGAAGGCATTGGACAATGGCCTTCGGAAACGGTAACATACGCGCCGTGTTGATGAGGGAGAGGTGGCCGAGTGGCTGAAGGCGCTCCCCTGCTAAGGGAGTATGGGGTTTATAGCCCCATCGAGGGTTCGAATCCCTCCCTCTCCGCCATTTACGCCGCGTACGCTAGCAGCGTGATCACATCAGCACACGCATGTCCTGCATGCACTGGAAGTTGCGCCCGTAGCTCAGCTGGATAGAGTACCTGACTACGAATCAGGTGGTCGGAGGTTCGAATCCTCCCGGGCGCGCCAGCTTCCACCACGATATGCCAGCGTCGAATCGATGCTCGCGATGTCCGTGGACACCAGTTCCCACTGTCGATACGACAGCCACGCGCCCGTAGCTCAGCTGGATAGAGTACCTGACTACGAATCAGGTGGTCGGAGGTTCGAATCCTCCCGGGCGCGCCACATCCCGACCCGTCCTTGCTTCGCAAGGGCGGGTTTTGTGTTTCTACTGCGCGTGTTAAGCGCCCTCGCTGACGGCGAGCGGCGCCTTCTGTGTGTCGGCGTGGACGAATCCCGGGGCGATTAAGCCGGCCAGCAGCGTGTCGAGGTCGGTCACCCGCTTGAGCGTGGCAAAGCGCTTCGCCGCCTCCACGTCTCGCCCGCGCATCTGATTGAGCCACTGCTTGAGCAGCGACACCACGACACGTTCGGGAAGTGTGCTACGCTGCAATGCGGCATAGTCGCGTAGGATGGCGGCGCGGCTTGCCCATTGGGTGGCGGCCATACGTTCACCGGTCGCCTGCCAGTGGCGGATACGCGGCGCTAGCCAGGGGTCGGCCAGGGCGCCGCGGCCTAGCATCACGTCGTGGCAGCCGGACAGCGTGCGCGCCTGCCAGTAGTCCTCGAGGGACCAGATGTCGCCGTTGGCGACTACCGGAATCGCCAGGTGGCGCCGAATACGGCCGATCCACTCCCAGTGGGCCGGTGGCCGGTAGCCCTCGTCGCGGGTGCGGGCATGGACCACCAGTTGTGCGGCGCCACCCTGTTCGGCGGCGCTGGCGCAGTCCAGCGCCCGGCGGCGGTCGGCAAAGCCGAGGCGGATCTTGGCAGTGACCGGTACCCGCCCCTCGGCGGCGCGGTGTACGGCGTCGACCGCTCGCTGCAGGCGCTGTGGGTCACGCAGCAGCGAGGCGCCGCCGTCGTGGCGGTTGACCAGCTTGGCTGGGCAGCCGAAGTTGAGGTCGAGGCTGGTGGCGCCGAGGCGAATCGCCTGGCGGGCATTGGCGGCCAGGGCCTCTGGGTCAGAGCCGAGCAGCTGCAGATGCACCGCCACCCCACTGGGCGTGGTCACCGGCTGACCCTGGGCATGCCGGGCCAGCTCCGGGCAGTGTTTGAGAAACACCCGCGGCGGCAAGCGTGCATCGACGACGCGCACGAATTCGGTCACCGTCCAGTCGAAGCCGGGCCAGGCGGTGAGCAGCGCGCGGGTATGCGCATCGATGACGCCCTCCATGGGCGCTAGGCCGATGCGGCCTTTATGTAGTAAATTAACAACGTGCGGCTCAACCATGGTGTCATTGCAATATCGTGGAATTCAGGCAGGTTATTGTACCAGCCAAGATGCGCCGCCACGGACCTCAATGCGCCGGGCCAAGAGGGGATACTAAACATGCTGGACACCCAACTGATGCAAGAGGGCCTCGCCCTGATGGCCTTCGGCATGGGCTTCGTGTTCGTCTTTTTGACCGTGCTGGTGCTGTCGACCACTGTCATGTCGCTGCTGCTCAGGCGCCTGGTGCCGGCGCCTGCCGCCGACGCCGCACCGCGGCCCTCGGCGCCAGCGGCAGCCGACGGCAACAGCGATGAACTCATGGTGGTGATGAGCGCCGCCCTGCATCGTTACCGTCAGCGCCATCGCCGCTAAGCAATGCCGCTGGCCAGCCAAGATACGATTTCAGCTACAAGGATAAGGTCACATGAGTGAGAGCCAACGCCCGCTGGGCATCACCGATGTGGTGCTGCGCGACGCTCACCAGTCGCTGTTCGCCACCCGTATGCGTCTCGACGACATGCTACCCATCGCTGCCAAGCTCGACGAGGTTGGCTTCTGGTCAGTGGAGTCCTGGGGTGGTGCCACCTTCGACGCCTGTATCCGCTATCTTGGCGAAGACCCTTGGGCACGCATTCGCGCCCTCAAGGAGGCGATGCCCAATACCCGCCAGCAGATGCTGCTACGCGCCCAGAACCTGCTCGGTTATCGCCACTACGCCGATGACGTGGTCGACAAGTTCGTCGAGCGCGCGCGCACCAATGGCGTCGATGTGTTTCGCGTCTTCGACGCCATGAACGACCCGCGTAACCTGGAGCGGGCCATCAAGGCCGTGCGCGACGTCGAGGGCCACGCCCAGGGCACCATCTCCTACACCGTCAGCCCGGTGCACACCATCGAGGGCTGGGTCGAGCTCTCCCAGCAGATCGAAGCGATGGGCGCCGACTCCCTGGCGATCAAGGACATGGCCGGCCTGCTCACCCCCTACACCGCCTTCGATCTGGTCTCGCGCTTGAAAAAAGCGCTCAAGATCCCGGTCCATATGCAGTGTCATGCCACCACCGGCATGTCCACCGCCACCGCCCTCAAGGCGGTCGAGGCAGGCATCGACAACGTCGACACCGCCATCTCCTCGATGTCGATGACCTACGGCCACAGCCCCACCGAATCGGTGGTCGCCATCCTTCAGGGGACCGAGCGCGACACCGGCCTCGATCTCGAATTGCTCGAGGAAATCGCTGCTTACTTCCGCGAAGTGCGCAAGAAGTACGCCGCCTTCGAGGGCTCGCTCAAGGGCATCGATTCGCGGATCCTGGTGGCTCAGGTGCCCGGCGGCATGCTCACCAACATGGAAGGCCAGCTCAAGGAACAGGGTGCCGGCGACAAGCTCGACGACGTGCTCTCCGAAATTCCCAAGGTGCGCGAGGACCTCGGCTTCATCCCGCTGGTCACGCCCACCTCGCAGATCGTCGGCACCCAAGCGGTGATGAACGTGATGATGGGCGAGCGCTACAAGTCGATCTCCAAGGAGGTCCAGGCGCTGCTCAAGGGGGAGTACGGTGCGGCCCCTGCACCCTATAACGACGAGCTGCAGCAGCGCGTCCTGAAGGGCGAGGAACCCATCACCTGCCGCCCGGCAGACCTGCTCGAGCCGGAGATGGATCGCCTGCGCGACGAACTCAAGGCCAAGGCCAAGGATGAGGGCATCCGGCTGGAGCAGGGCGAGCGCGAGATCGACGACGTGCTGACCTACGCACTGTTCCCGCAGATCGGTCTCAAGTTCCTCAAGAACCGCGACAACCCGGATGCCTTCGAGCCGGCCCCGCAGGCCCCCGAGGCGGCATCCCAGCTGCCGGCCAAGGCCGCCGCTGCCCAGCCGCCGGCCACCCGCCAGGAGGCCGCCGGGCCCGAGACCTACACCATCACCGTCAACGGCAAGCAGTACGTGGTCGAAGTTGCAGAAGGCGGCGAGATCGGCCAGGTGCAGGAAGGCGGGGGTGCGGCCAAGCCCGCTACCGCACCCGCAGAAAGCGCCCCGGCCGCCAGCGGCGAGCCGATCACCGCGCCGCTGGCCGGTAATATCTTCAAGGTCAACGTCAAGGCCGGTGACAGCGTCGCCGAAGGCGATGTGGTCATCATTCTCGAGGCCATGAAGATGGAGACCGAAGTGCGTGCCGCCAGTGCCGGCACGGTGTCCGAGGTCAAGGTCAAGGAAGGCGACAGCGTATCGGTAGGCGATACGCTGATCGTGCTCTAAGGGCGACCCATGGATAACCTGTTGACGCTTTGGCACGGCTCGGGGCTATATAACCTGCAGTTCGGCCAACTGGTAATGATCCTGATTGGCCTGGTGCTGCTCTACCTCGCCATCCACAAGAAGTTCGAACCGCTGCTGCTGGTGCCGATCGGCTTTGGCGGGATACTGGCCAATATTCCCGAGGCCGGGCTGGCGCTGTCGGCGCTGGACCAGGCGATCGAAGTGGCCAGTCCCGCGGTGCTGCAGCAGATTGCCGCGGCCATGCAGCTGACCCTCGACCCGCTGGCCGGGCCCGAGGCGTGGCGAGCCACCCTGTACGCCGAGTATCACAACGGACTCGATCCCGAGCAGATGCGCGCCGCCGGTGATGTTGCGCGCGGGGTCGGTTACGGCAACGGCATGCTCTACACCTTCTATCAGGTGGCGATCGCCTCCGGCATCGCGCCGCTGGTGATCTTCATGGGCGTTGGGGCAATGACCGACTTTGGCCCGCTGCTGGCCAACCCGCGTACCCTGTTCCTGGGCGCTGCGGCGCAGTTCGGTATCTTCGCCACGGTGCTCGGGGCGGTGGGCCTCTCGGCGCTGGGGGTGATGGACTTCTCGCTCAACCAGGCCGCCGCTATCGGCATCATCGGCGGCGCCGACGGCCCCACCTCGATCTACGTGTCGAGCATCCTGGCCCCGGAGTTGCTGGGGGCGATTGCGGTGGCTGCCTACGCCTACATGGCGCTGGTGCCGCTGATTCAGCCGCCGATCATGCGTGCCTTGACCTCCAAGCGTGAGCGCCAGATCACCATGACCCAGCTGCGCCCGGTGTCGAAGCTCGAGAAGATCGTCTTCCCGCTGGTACTGCTGATGCTGGTGGCGCTGTTCCTGCCCGACGCAGCGCCGCTGCTGGGGATGTTCTGTTTTGGCAACCTGATGCGCGAGTGCGGCGTGGTCGAACGCCTCTCCGACACCGCCCAGAATGCGCTGATCAACATCGTCACCATCTTCCTCGGACTGGCGGTGGGCTCACGGCTGGTCGCTAACCAGTTCCTGGCAGTCGAGACGCTGGGCATCATGGGGCTTGGCATCGTCGCCTTTGCGATCGGCACCGGCGCCGGCATCCTGATGGCCAAGCTGATGAATGCCATGAGCAAGATGCCGATCAACCCGCTGATCGGTGCCGCCGGCGTCTCGGCGGTGCCGATGGCGGCACGGGTGGCCAACAAGGTGGGGCTGGAATCGAATCCGCACAACTTCCTGCTGATGCACGCCATGGGCCCCAATGTGGCGGGCGTGATCGGCTCGGCAGTGGCCGCCGGGGTGATGATCAAGTACCTGGGCTAGCGGAAGACATCGCTATCAACCCAACGAGGGGGCCGATGGGCCCCCTCGTTGCGTTTGCTAGGTGGGTTTGGTCAGTCCAGCGCCAGACCCTGTCGACGCTGCTTGAGGCGGTAGCGCAACGCCAGCACGATCGATAGCGCGGCCAGGGTTAGCAGCGCCAGCGAGATGGGCCGGGTGAAGAACAGCGTCCAGTCTTCGTTGGTCATCAGTGCGCGGCGCAGGTTGGTCTCGGCGATGGGGCCGAGGATCACGCCGAGTACCAGCGGTGCCAGCGGATAGTCGAGCTTGGCCAGCAGATAGCCGAAGACGCCGATGCCCAGCAGCAGGTAAATATCGGTGACGCGATTGTTGAGCGCGAAGGCGCCAACCATGCAGCAGGTCAGTACCACCGGCACGATGATCGATTTGGGTACGTTGGTGACCTTGAGGAACAACCGCATGCTGAGCAGGCATACCACCAGCATCATGGCGCCGGCCAGGAACATCGCCATGAACATGCCATAGACGGTGTCGGCGTGATCCATGATCAGCCGCGGGCCGACGCCGATGCCGTGCACCATCAGTGCCGCCATCAGCACTGCGTCCACCGCGCTGCCGGGGATGCCCAGCGCGATCATCGGGATCAGGCCGCCGCCGGAGGTCGCCGAGTTGCCCGACTCTGAGGCGATCACCCCCTCGCTAGCGCCCTGGCCGAAGGCCTCGGGGTGCTTGGAGCCGCGCTTGGCCTGATCGTAGGCCAGCAGGTTGGCGATGCTGCCGCCGGCGCCGGGAACCGCACCGATGAAGACCCCGACCATCGATGAACGCACCAGATTGAAGGGGTAGGTGAGCACCTCGCGCATCGCCGCCCACGGCTTGAAGCTGATGCGGCTGTCGATCAGCTGTTTGCCGGCTTTGACCTCCTCGGCGTCCTCGACCTCGCGCAGCAGTTGGCTGACCGCGAAGATGCCGATCAGCACGATCAGGAAGGGAATGCCCGCCGACAGCATGCGCAGGTCGAACGAGAAGCGCGTCACCCCCATCAGCGGGTCAGCGCCCACCGTGGCGATGATCAGGCCGAGGGCGCCGGCCAGCAGGCCGCGCAGCATCGACTTGCCGACCAGGCTAGCAACGATGGTCAGGGCGAACACCACCAGTGCGAAGTACTCCCAGGCGCCGAGCTTTACGGCAATCATGGCCAGCGGTGGAGCGGCGATGATCAGTACGATGGAACTGATCAGGGTGCCGAAGAACGAGGCCCAGATGCCGATGGCCAGGGCGCGGCCGGGCTCGCCGCGGCGTGCCATGGGATAGGCGTCGAAGGTGGTGGCCAGTGCCGACGGCGTACCGGGGATGCCCAGCAGCGCGGCGCTGATCATGCCGCCGGTGTAACCGCCGATATAAACCGCCAGCAGGGTGGCGACCCCCTGCAGGGCCGGCATGGTAAAGGTCAGCGGTAGCGCCAGCACGATGGCCATGGTGATGGTGAAGCCGGGAATGGCCGCGGTGATCACTCCGGCCACCACCCCCACCAGCATGGTCAGCATGGTGGGCAGGGTAAACAGCTGATCGGCCCCTGCCAGAATGGATTCCATCATGAGCGGATTCCTGGGTCAGCGATTGAATGCATCGAGCACCGCACGGCTTACAGCAGCGCGCCGCGCGGCAGGGAAATGGTGAACACGTGGCGGAACAGGGCGTCGAGGCCCACCGACATGAACAGTGCGATGGCCGCGGCAATCGCCAGCTGGCGCGGGCGACGCGCTCCCAGCAGCACCTGGCAAGCGAGCACGAAGGGCAGCGTAGCCCAGCGGAAGCCGACCAGCGGCATGGCGATGGCGTAGAGGGTAAACAACCCCAGCACGCCAAACGCCAGGCGATGTCGCCACACCCAGTCGCCGACGCTGCCGCTGGGTAGTGCCGAGGTATGGCGCAGCTTGGCTGCTTCCTTGATGATCATGAGCACGCTGAGTAGCGCCAGGAGGGCCAGCATCAGGCGCGGGAAACTGCCCGAGCCGATCGGCTCCCAGGCCGATGACGGCAGCCCGCCGGCGTGCACGAACATCATCACGGCAATGCCCAGCAGCGCCAGGTTGAAGACGATATGCCCCACCGCCTTGGCGCGCTCGCCGTGAGGGACGGGCTCCCGGCCTTGCGGCCGGGAGTCGGAGGACGTCCCACTCATTGCTGCAGGTTCCCTGCCAGACGCTCGATGGTGGCATCGAGGGTTTCGAGGTGGTCACGGTATTCGTCGGTCCCCATGAACTGCACCTCGGCGCCGGCGTTGTTGACGCGGGTCACGAACTCCTCTTCCGCGGCCATGGCCTCGATCGCGGCGGCCAGCACCTCGATGCGATCCTCGGGGGTGCCAAGGGGAGCGATCAGTCCGCGCAGGATCGACAGGTTGAGATTGTCGTAACCGAGCTCGGCAAAGGTCGGCACGTCGGGGGTCTGCTCCATGCGCTCGGTGTGGCCGACGGCCAGGAAGCGCAGATCGTCGTTCTCGACGAACTGCAGGCTCGAGGCAATATCACCCATCGCCGCGTCGATATGCCCGCCGACCAGGGCGCGGATGCGCTCGCCGGTGCCTTCGAAGCCAACGTAGCGGAACGACAGGTCCTCGGCCTCTTCGATCATGGCGCCGTGGATGTGGGGCACGCCGCCGAGGGTCACGCCGAAACGAATTTCGCCGGGGTTGTCCTGGGCATACTCGACGAACTCCTCGAAGGTCTCCCAGGGGCTGTCGGCGCTGACGGTCACGTACTGCGGTGAGGCAGTGATCGCGGCGATCGGCGCGTAGTTGTCCCAATTGTACTCGGTCAGGCCGGTATGATGGGAAACCATGAAGCCGTCGTGGACCTGACCGACGGTATAGCCGTCGTTGTCGCGGTCGGCGAGGTCGGCAAGGCCAGTGGTGCCGCTGACGCCGGGCATGTTGATCACCGGCATCGGTTGGCCGAGGTGTGGCTCGATGTGGTTGGACATCAGGCGCATCAGCACGTCGCTGCCGCCGCCCGGCGCCCAGGGCACGATGAATTCCACCGCACTGTCGGGGTAGTCGTCAGCGTGGGCGCTGGTGGCGAGGCCGCCCAGCGCCAGGCCGACGCCGGCCAGGGCCGCGGTGGCCAGGGTAAGGGGATGGCGCGAGGCGACATTGGGGTTGTTAGGTGTCGGCATCTTGCTTCTCCGGTTGTGGTCAAGGAGAGGCCCGGCAGGCGCCGGGCCCGGAACTGCTGGGTTACCAGGGCACGACGGCCCCGTCGGTGCGCGGCTCGGTGCCGCCGCTGAGTACGCCACTGGTGCTGTCGCGCAGGATGATCTGGCCGCGGCCGAAGCTGATCGGATCGGCGACCTTGACGATCTCGTGACCGCGCCGCGCCAGGGCCTGAGCGAGGTGGTCGGGGAAGTGCGGCTCGACCTCGACGGTCTTGCCCTTGGTCCACTTCCAGCGCGGCATGTCTAGCGCTGCCTGGGGATTGAGGTGATCCTCGAGCATGCCGGTAATCACCTGCACGTGTCCTTGTGGCTGCATGTAGCCGCCCATCACGCCGAACGGCCCCACCGCCTGACCATCCTTGGTGATAAAGCCAGGGATGATGGTGTGGTAGGTGCGCTTGCCTGGGGCCAGGGCATTGGGGTGCTCGGGGTCCAGCGAGAACGACCAGCCACGGTTTTGCAGGCTGATGCCGGTGCCGGGGATCACGATGCCCGAGCCGAAGCCTTTGAAGTTGCTCTGGATGAACGACACCATGTTGCCATCGCCATCGGCGGTAGCCAGGTACACCGTGCCGCCGGAGAGCGGGTTGCCGTGGATCGGGTCGACGGCCTGCTCGCCGATCAGTCCGGCGCGGGCTTTGAGATAGCCGTCATCGAGCATCTGTTCGACGCTAGGCTGCATGGCGCTCTGCTCGGTGACGTGGGCAAAGCCATCGACGTAGGCCAGCTTGGTGGCCTCGATGCGACGGTGCAGGGTCTCCACCGGGTCGCGGCCTTCCGGGCCCATGCGCTCCAGCATGCCCAGCGCCTGGAGCACGATCAGGCCGCTGCCGTTGGGCGGAATTTCCCAGATATCGTGGCCCTTGTAGCGCACGCTGATCGGATCGACCCACTCCGGCTCGAAGCGTGCCAGGTCCTCCTTGCGCAGCAGCCCGCCGTGTTCACGGAAGAAGGCATCGATCTTCTCGGCCAGCTCACCCTCGTAGAAGGCGCGACCCTTGGTTTCGGCGATGGCGCGCAGCGAGCTGGCATGGCCCGGCGACGACCAGCGCTCGCCCGGCTGGGGCGCGCGGCCATTCGGGGCGAAGGTGTCGAACCACGGCTTGAAGGCGGCATCGTCGTAGGTCGAGTAGCTATGGAAGGCTTCGTCCCACATCTGGTGAATGATCGGGGATACCGCAAAGCCCTCCTCGGCCAGCGCCACGGCCGGTGCCAGCAGGTCGGCGAAGGGCAGCTTGCCGAAGCGCTCGGACAGCGCTGCCCAGGCGGCCGGGGCGCCGGGCACAGTGACCGGCAGCAGGCCGTGATTGGGCACGCTGTCGTGACCCAGCGCTTTCATCGCCTCGATGGTGGCGGCCTGGGGGGCCGGGCCACTGGCGTTGAGGCCGTGCAGCTTGCCGTCGATCCAGACGATGGCAAAGACGTCGCTGCCGAGCCCGTTGGAGGTGGGCTCGACCACGGTCAGCGCCGCGGCACTGGCAATCGCGGCATCCACCGCATTACCGCCCTGCTGGAGTATGCTCATGCCGACCTGGGCGGCGAGCGGCTGGGAGGTGGCGACCATGCCGCGGGTGCCGAAGGTGGCCATGCGCCGCGAGGGGCTGGGATAGTAAAGCGCATCGTGCTGCATAGGAACTCCTTGGATCGGCTCAGGCGTCGTTGACCTGGGCCTGTTGTCGGTTGCGTTGAATCTTGCGGTCCTGATAGAGCGAGAAGATCACTGAGGCTACGGCCAGGGCCAGGAACAGCGCCGATAGCGGCCGGGTCAGGAAGGTCATCCAGCTGTCGTCGAGTTCCAGGGCGCGAAATAGCTGGCGCTCCAGGTTGTTGCCCAGCACCACGCCGAGGATCAGCGGTGTCAGCGGCACCTCGGCCTTCCACAGCAGGTAGCCGATCACCCCGAACACGAACAGCACCCAGATATCGAACAGGTTGTTGTTCAGCGCGTAGGAGCCGATGGCGCACAGCATCAGTACCACGGGAACCAGGACTTCCTGGGGGATCAGCGAGATCTTGGCGAACCAGCGCACCAGCAGAAGCTGGCAGAGCACCATGATCACCGCGCCGATCAGCAGGCTGGCGTAGATGGCGCCGACCAGTATCGGATTCTGCTCGAACATCAGTGGTCCCGGGGTAATCCCGTGCAGGATCAGCACGCCCATCATGATCGCCATCGGCAGGTCGCCGGGGATGCCCAGCGCCAGGGTTGGCACGAAGGCGCCGCCGGCCACCGCACTGTTGGAGGCTTCCGAGGCGACGATACCGCTGGGCGTGCCGGTACCGAAGGTCTCAGGCTGGCGGGAAAACTTCTTGGCCTGATCGTAGCTGATGAAGTTGGCCACGGTGCCGCCGGTGCCGGGCAGCGCGCCGACCAGGCTACCTATCAGCGCCGAGCGCAGGGTGTTGAGTTTCTGGCCGGCCATGTCCTTGGCGATGCGGCCGTAGGGAATCGTGACATTGGTATCGACGCCCTTGGCCTTGCCCTGATCGTCGCGGAGCTTCTCGAGGTTGCCCATCAGCTGCGAGAAGGCAAAGATGCCGATCATCACCGGCAGGATCTCGAAGCCCGAGCCCAGCGCGGGGATGCCGAAGTCGAAGCGCAGATTGCTGTTGCGGTCGTAGCCCACGGTGGTGATCAGCAGCCCCAGGGCGGCGGCCAGTAGCCCCTTGAGTAGGGCTCCGTTGGAGAGCCCGGCGACCAGGGTCAGGGCGAACACGATCAGTGCAGTGATCTCCCAGGGCCGGAAGTTCATGCTGAAGCTGGCAATCAGCGGGCCGAAGAACACCAGCACCGCTACGCTGATCAGGGTGCCGATGAACGAGGCCGCCACGCCGATGCCCAGGGCGCGGCCGGGTTCGCCCTTCTGGGCCATCGGGTAGCCGTCATAGACGGTGGTGATCGACGACGGCGTGCCGGGAATGCCGAGCATCACGCCGGAAACGATGCCACCGGAGTAGCCGCCGACGAATACCCCGACCATCAGCGAGACGCCGCTGACCGGGTCCATGGCGAAGGTGAAGGGAAACACCACCAGGATTGCCATGGTCACGGTGAAGCCCGGAATGCTGCCGCCGATGATGCCGAACAGCACGCCGATGATGATCAGCGCCAGTACCGAAGGGCTGCTGACCTGGCCAAGGGCCTGTAGAAAGAAATCCGCCATCTAGTACTCCCAGGCGTTAGGGCAGCCAGACATTGAGGCCGAAGCGGAAGATCACGAACACCAGCGGCACCAGGGTGCAGCTGACGGCGAGATTGATGATCCACTTGCGGCGGGAATCGATCCCCAGCAGCAGTCCCAGTGAGGTCACCAGGAAGGCCAGGGTGGCGACGATATAGCCGAGGATTGGCAGCAGTGCGGCATATAGGCCGAATAGCGCGAACAGTACGAGCACCGTGCGGTTATGGGCCAGCCACTCGCCGAAGCTGCGCCGCGGCGCGTTTCTCTCACCGGGGCCGGCGATCAGCGAGCGGACCAGGATCAGTAGCGACAGTAGACCGGTCACCACCAGCAGGATGCGCGGAAACAGCGCCGAACCGTAAGGCTGCCAGGACGTGGGCGGGCGGATATTGCCCGACTCGACCCACATCACGGCAATGATCAATAGCAGGACCAGCGCCAGGGCGCGGTCCTTGGTAAGCGTTAACATCGAGATATCTCCCGATCCTCGCCCCGGTCAGCCGGGGCGAGGAATTCACTCAGTTCTGGAAGTCGATGTTCTCGGCGGCGGCGGAGAGCGCCGCTTCGTTCTCGTCGAGGAACTCGAGGTAGTCGTCACCGGCCAGGAAGCGCACCACCGAGCCGAATTCGTTCTCGATGCGACTCCGCACTTCCTCGTTCTCCAATGCCTGCCCATAGGCGTCGGCGATGGTGTCCTGAATCTCCTGCGGCGTGCCCTTGGGCGCGAAGATGCCGCGGCTGGTGGAGTGGTCCATCTCGATGCCGAGTTCACGCAGCGTCGGCACATCGGACAGGCTGTCGAGTCGCTCGGGATGGGCGATGCCCAGCGGGCGGAAGGTGCCATCTTCGAAGAACGAACCGCCGGACGGCAGGTTGAACATCGCGAAATCGATCTCTTCGGCCATCAGCGCCGAAACCTGCTCGCCGGTGTCCGGGTAGCCCACCAGGCGCACATCGGCCATGTCGATGCCGGCCTCCTGGAAGAACTGTGCCCAGAAGAAGTGGTCGGTGGAACTCGGGATCATGCTGAAACGCACCTGACCCGGATTCTCGCGCACGTACTCGGCGATCTCGTCGGCGCTCTGCACCTCATGATTGGCATGCGCGGTGGGGATATTGATGGTCTGGGTCAGCAGGGCGATCGGCTCGAAGGCGTCGTAGGAGTAGTCGACGGTGCCAGCCAGCTTGGACAGCGCGATGGTGTCGTGGCTGCCGAGCAGGGTGTAGCCGTCCGGGTCGGATTCCAGCACATTGCGCGAACCGATCGTAGCGCCGGCACCGGCCATGTTGACCGGCACGATCGACTCACCCAGGTACTGCTCGGCTTCCTGGGAGATCAGACGGAAAATGATATCGGTGGCGCCGCCCGGACCATAGGGAATGACCAGCCGGATATCCTGCTCGGGATAGTCGGCCTGGGCGGTGCTGGTGAAGGCCAGGCTGGAAGCCAGGCCGACAGCGGCAATGGCGGTGGTGAGAGTCAGCTTCGAACGCGTCATGTTGAACACCTTTTATATTGTGGTGATGTGTTGGTGATACACCGGCTGCGCCGGCGGCGAGTGAGCGCGTGATCCCGTTGTCGGGTTATTGTGTCGTTACGTCGGGCGTCTCAGCCCAGAAACAATCCTCCATAAACCAGCGCACCGAGCACCACGAAGGCCGGATGGGCGCGAAACCTTAGCAGCGCCACGGCGGCTACCGCGGCGATCAGCAGCGTGTGGAGCAGGCCGGCGCTGTCGATGCCTTCGCTGAAGAAACTCCAGGTCAGCCAGGCCATCATCAACGCGATCACCGGGCGCACCCACTGGCTCATGCGCTTGACCCGCGGTGACTCGCGGTGGCGATAGAGCAGGCCCAGGGCGCCGAGCATCAGCAGCAGGGACGGCACCACGGTGGCGAATACCGCGACCACGGCGCCGCCGATCCCGGCCACGTCATAGCCCACGTAGCCGGCCATCTTGGTGGCGATGGGGCTGGGCAGGGCGTTGCCCAGTGCCAGGGTTTCGGCGAATTCCTGGGCGCCCATCCAGCCGTAGCGGCCGACCACTTCGGCTTCGATCAACGGGATGATCGCCGGGCCGCCGCCGTAGCCGATGATGTTGGGAATGAAGAAGGCCAGGAACAGCTCCCAATAGATCATGAGGTGGCCTCCTGCTTGGGTACCGGGCGCAGCAGCGCTGCCGCCAGGATGCCGCCGACCACCCAGCCGGGATGCACGCCGAGCAGGTAGATCAGCACGCCGGCGACGGCCGCCATGGTCAGGCTGATGAGCCAGCCCAGCACCAGCTGTGACTTGTTGAGGAAGTCCCAGGCCAATTGGCCCATCATCACCATCACCACCGGCACCACGCCCTGGCCCATGCCTTGAATCCAGGCGACATCGCGATAGCGGCTGAACACGCCGAGCAGGACGATCATGGCAAGGATGGTGGGCAGGATCACCGCCAGCACGGCGTTGATGCAGCCGGCGACGCCGCCGACGCGGTAGCCGATATAGCCGGGCATCTTGGTGGCAATGGGGCCGGGCAGGGTATTGGCGATGGCCAGGATGTCGGCGAACTCCTCGTCATCGAGCCAGGCGTGGCGCTTGACCACCTCCTGCTGGACGAGGGGAATCATCGCGGGGCCGCCGCCGAAGCCGAGCAGGCCGATGCGCAGGAAGGCCATGAACAGGTCGCGCTGGCGAGCGCGAGCAGGCGTGTCAGCGGTGGAGCCGGACATCGATGACCTCGTCACTATGCTGTAATTGAGCGCTGCAGTAGGATTTATTCATTAAAAGTGCTCTTGTTGTTAAAAAATCGATTATTTTGTCTAGAATATAGATTGCTCTGGAAACGCACGTCAAGCTGGACAACAATAAACGGGCCGATACCGGTCGAGGAGAAGCCATGGGTGTTCCGCAACGCAAGGAGAGTGCTACCACCGCCAGCCGGGTGTTCGACGCCATGCGTCACGACCTGGTTAATGGTCGCTTTGCCGCCGGTGAAAAGGTGGCCATCAATGGGCTCAAGGAGCAGTATCAGGTGGGCCTGAGCCCGCTGCGCGAGGCGCTCAACCGCCTTGCCGCCTACGGGCTGCTGGTGCAGGAAAATCAGCGTGGCTTTCGGGTGCCGCGCCTGGATCGTCATGAGCTTGACGACGTGGCCGGCATGCGTCGCGAGCTGGAGGGGATGGCGCTCGAGCGGGCGATCCTCAAAGGTGACGCCGAGTGGGAATCGGAGCTGCTGGCCGCGGCGCATCGCCTCAAGCGAGCGGATCTCTCGCCCACACAGGTCGACGAATGGGAGCGGCTGCATGCGCGCTTTCACAGCACCCTGGTGGCGCCCTGCGGCTCAGTCTGGCTGCTGCGCTTCATCGATCAGTTGCACGATCAGTTCGACCGCTATCGACGCATGGCCCCCGGGGTGCCGGCGGTGCGCAAGATCCTCGACGAGCAGCACGGTCAACTGGTCGAGCTGGCGCTGGAGCGCGACGTCAAGGCCGCCCGGGCGCTACTCGAAGACCATATCGACCGCTCGTATGAAGTGGCACTGGGCAGCTGCAAGTAAAGGTCACTCGCCGACGCTGAGGCGCCCCTTGAGCCGTGAGGCCAGCTCACTCAAGTGGGCTTGGTCCTGGTCGACGGGCCAACCGACCCGTAGGGCCACGCCGCTGGCCTGATAGTCGGCTGCCTGTACCGGAATCTGGTGCTCGGTGAGCCAGCTGCGGGTCTCTGCCTCGCTGGCAAAATCCACCTTTAGCTCGAGACTGCGGCGGGCGATGAAGTCGCGCTGGGGGAGCTGCTCGAGCCCCTTGGCCACCGCCTGGGCGTAGGCGCGAGCCAGCCCGCCGGTGCCCAGCTTGGTACCGCCGAAGTAGCGCGTCACCACGCAGCCCACCTGGCCGATACCGGCACCGTCGAGTACCTGGAACATCGGCCGTCCGGCGGTGCCGCCGGGTTCTCCGTCATCGGAGAAGCCAATCGCCTGCTGCTCGCCGGGCGGTCCGGCGATGTAGGCGCTGCAGTGATGGCTGGCGCTGGGGTGAGTCTGACGAGCCCTGGCCAGCAGTGCCTCGAAGGTCCGTGGGGTGGGGGCGTGGCACAGCCAGGCAATGAAGCGACTCTTTTCTACCTCTATCTCGCAGGCGTGCCAACAGCCGTCGTCCAGATCGGGAATCGGGTAGCTCATCACATCACATGCGCCGGTTGGCGCATCACGCCCATCACCATGCCCAGCACCTTGATGTCGTCGTTCTTGAGCAAGATGGGGGCCATGCTCTCGTTGGCGGGTTGCAGGCGTACGCCTGTCTTGTCGATATACAGCTTCTTCAGGGTGACCTCCTGGTCGTTGATCATGACCACCGCCGTTTCGCCGTTCTCGGCGCTCTCCTGACGCTCGATGATGATCACGTCGCCGTCGAAGATATTGCAGTCGATCATCGAGTCGCCGCACACCCGCAGGGCGTAGGTGTTACGACGCACCATGCTCGATGGCACATAAACGCTGGCGGTATCAGTGCAGGCTTCGATGGGCATGCCCGCCGAAACCTTGCCGAATAGCGGTATCTCGACCAGCTCGCCAAGCTCGCTGTCATCGAGCGCCTCCCAGGCCTCTGCCATGGGCAGGTTGGGTAGGCGTTGCAGATAGTGCGGTGCGGTGTGCAGCATGGTCGTTCTCCCTCCGAGACGGGACGCGAATACCTGTTGTTTTTTACAGCACTTCTGCATCATAGCAAGGGCGACGCGGGTCGCAAGTCCTGATGGTCTCTCGAGGGGGCTTGATTGAGGTCAAGGCAAGCCCCGATGCGACCGGCTGACGCACGCCCGGCGCTAGCGGCACTAGGCCATTCCGTGTAGAGTGCCGTGCCAATAATCGATGCTGGGAGACCGTGGTGCAGAGTGGGGTTAATGGTGCCTTGAGCTTCCGTCTGCAAGCCCGCCAGCTGGCCTGTGAACGCGATGACCGCATGCTGTTTCATGGCCTCGACCTCGAGGTGGGGCCGGGTCAGATCGTGCGTATCGAGGGCCCCAACGGCAGCGGCAAGACCACGTTGCTCAAGATCCTCTCGGGCCAGCTCGGTGACTATCAGGGTGAGCTCTACTGGGACGACGCCCCGATGCATGCCGTACGCGATGCGTTCCTCGCCAACCTGCTCTATCTGGGCCACGCGGCGGGGATCAAGGGCGCTCTCACGGCGCTGGAGAACCTGAGCTGGCACCAGGCGTTGGCCGGTGAGGCGGGTGACCATCAGGCGCGCATGGCGGCGCTGGCCGAGATCGGGCTGATGGGCTTCGAAGACGTGCCCTGTGCCCAGCTCTCGGCGGGCCAGCAGCGGCGCGTGGCGTTGGCCAGATTGACCCTGATCCCGCGCTTGCTGTGGGTGCTCGACGAGCCCTTCACGGCCATCGACAAGGACGGTGTGGCGGCACTGGAGCGACGACTGCTGGCCCATGCCGCACGCGGTGGCAGCGTGATCCTCACGACCCACCACGACTTGGCCCCGCTCGGCGATATTCGCCGCGTACGTCTGGGGGAAGGAGGCACGCTAGATGCAGCACGCTGAGCGCCTGGCGGTGACGGAACCCCGCGGCGGCCTGGGAGTCGCACTAGCGGCGACGTTGCGACGCGACCTGATGCTGCTCATGCGGCGTCGCAGCGAGGTAATGAACCCGCTGGTGTTCTTTGCCCTGGTGATCACGCTGTTTCCGCTGGGCATCTCGCCGGACGCTGAGCTGCTCGCGATTGTTGCCCCGGGGCTGCTATGGGTGGCGGCGCTGCTGGCGACGCTACTGTCGCTGGACTCGCTGTTTCGCGCCGATTTCGAGGATGGTTGCCTCGAGCAGATGCTGCTGGCGCCTCAGCCACTGGCGCTCATGGTGATGGCCAAGGTGGCGGTACACTGGCTGTTGACCGGTCTGCCGCTGGCGCTGATGGCGCCGCTGCTGGGGATCACCCTGTCGCTGCCGGCCGGTAGCTACGGGATACTGTCACTGTCGCTGGCGTTGGGCACCGCCAGCCTGAGTCTGATCGGCGCCATCGGGGCGGCGCTGACGGTGGGGCTGGCACGCGGCGGCGTGCTGCTGTCGCTGCTGGTGCTGCCGCTGTATGTGCCGGTGCTGATCTTCGGTACCGGCGCCGTGCAGGCGGCCCTGTTGGGCGATGCCTTGGCCGCTCATCTGGCGATTCTCGGCGCGCTGCTGGCCGGCGCGCTGATGCTGGCGCCCTGGGCCATTGCCGCGTCACTGCGTATCAGTATCAACGGTTGAGAGGTTGAGAGGCATGTGGGCCTTTATTAACAAGCTGCGTTCCCCCAGGTGGTTCTACGCCATCAGTGCCAGGCTTCAGCCCTACTTCTGGGTCGCGGCCACGGCGCTGATTCTGGTCGGTACCGTGTGGGGCCTGGCCTTTGCCCCGGCCGACTACCAGCAGGGCAATAGCTTCCGGATCATCTATGTGCATGTGCCGGCGGCATTCCTGGCCCAGTCGATCTTCGTCAGCATGGCGGTTGCGGCGGTGGTGTTCATGGTATGGAAGATCAAGATCGCCGACATGGCCGCCGCGGTGATGGCGCCGCTGGGCGCAGCGATGACCTTTATCGCGCTGTTCTCGGGCGCGGTGTGGGGTGTGCCGACCTGGGGCACCTGGTGGATGTGGGATGCTCGCCTGACCTCGATGCTGATCCTGCTGTTCCTGTATTTTGGCGTGATCGCCCTGCGTGGCGCCTTTGCCAGCCGCGACAGCGGCTCACGGGCCGCCTCGGTGCTGGCCATGGTGGGGGTGATCAACATCCCGATCATCAAGTATTCGGTGGAGTGGTGGCATACCCTGCATCAGCCAGCCACCTTCACCGTGACCGGACGCGTGGCGATGCCCCTGGAAATGTGGGCGCCGCTGCTGCTGATGGTGCTGGGCTTCTACAGTTTCTTTATCGCCCTGACGCTGATGCGCACGCGCAACGAGATTCTGCGCCGCGAGTCGCGCAAGCGCTGGGTGCGTGACCTGGCCGGAGGAGAACACTGATGGCGTTCGTCTCACTCCAGGACTTCTTTGCCATGGGCGGCCATGCTCCTTACGTATGGTCGGCCTGGGCGATGACCGCGCTGCTGCTACTGGGATCGGTAGTACATGCGCGTGTTGAACGCCGCCAACTGATCCGTGATCTGCAACGACGTGAACGCAGGGAGCGCCGTGTCGGAAGCGAACCAGCGAGGAACCTAGCCGATGACACCTAAACGCAAACAGAAGCTCTTCATCATCCTCGGGCTGATGTCGCTGGCGGCGATCGCGGTGGGGCTGACGCTGTTCGCCCTGCGCAGCAACATCAACCTGTTCTTCAGCCCGGTGCAGATCGCCGCCGGCGATGCGCCCTACGAGCGCACCATTCGCGCCGGGGGCATGGTCCGCGAGGGCTCGGTATCGCGCAATGCCGATAGCCTCGACGTGGAATTTACCGTAACCGACTACGTCGACGACGTGCGGGTGCGCTTCAACGGTATCCTGCCCGACCTGTTCCGTGAGGGGCAGGGCGTGGTGGTGGTCGGCGAACTGCAGCCTGACGGTTGGATCCGGGCCAACGAGGTGTTGGCGCGTCACGACGAGAACTACAT
This sequence comes from Franzmannia pantelleriensis, assembly GCF_900102875.1. Taxonomy (GTDB): domain Bacteria; phylum Pseudomonadota; class Gammaproteobacteria; order Pseudomonadales; family Halomonadaceae; genus Franzmannia; species Franzmannia pantelleriensis. The sequence goes on along the minus strand of NZ_FNGH01000009.1, from coordinate 43,630 downwards.
GCCGCCGGAAGTTGCCCAGGCGCTGGAAGAGGCGGGCTACTCCCCGGCCGATTTCCAGGCCAAAGCCGCCGAGGTCGGCAAACGACTCGAAGCCCAGGGCGAATACGCTGACGACAACGGCGCCAGCCAGTACTGATCCGGAGCCGCCATGCTGATCAAGATGATTCCCGAAATCGGCCACTTCGCGCTGGTGATTGCGCTGCTGCTGGCGATCGTTCAGGGCACTATGCCGCTGGTTGGGGCGGCTACCCGGCGGCCGCTGTGGATGGCCTTCGCGCGGCCGATGGCCGCCGGCCAGTTCCTGTTCGTGGCGATCGCCTACGCCTGCCTCACCGCGAGCTACATGCTCGACGACTTCAGCGTCGCCAATGTCGCCAACAACTCCAACTCGATGCTGCCCTGGTACTACAAGTTCAGCGCCGTATGGGGCAACCATGAGGGCTCGGTGCTGCTGTGGAGCCTGATGCTGGCCGGCTGGGGCTTCGCCGCCAGCCGTTTCTCCAAGGACCTGCCGGAAGACATGGTGTCGCGGGTGCTAGGGGTGATGGGCCTGGTCTGCGTGGGGTTCCTGCTGTTCATCCTGGCCACTTCCAACCCCTTCGAGCGGCTGCTGCCGAACATGCCGTCGGATGGCGCCGACCTCAATCCGCTGCTGCAGGACTTCGGCCTGATCATCCACCCGCCGATGCTGTACATGGGCTATGTGGGGTTCTCGGTGGTGTTCGCCTTCGCCATCGCCGCGCTGCTCGGCGGGCGTCTGGACGCCGCCTGGACCCGCTGGGCACGCCCCTGGACCAACCTGGCCTGGGCGTTTCTCACCGTGGGCATCGCACTCGGCAGCTGGTGGGCCTACTACGAGCTGGGCTGGGGCGGCTGGTGGTTCTGGGACCCGGTGGAGAACGCCTCGCTGCTGCCATGGCTGACCGGTACTGCCCTGATGCACTCGCTGGCGGTGACCGAGAAGCGCGGCTCGTTCAAGAGCTGGACGGTGCTGCTGGCGATCACCACCTTCTCGCTGTCGCTGCTGGGTACCTTCCTGGTGCGCTCCGGGGTGCTGACCTCGGTGCACGCCTTCGCCAATGATCCATCACGCGGTTTCTTCATCCTGATGCTGCTGACCGTCACCGTGGGCGTGTCACTGCTGATCTTCGCCTTGCGCGCCCCGCGGGTCAGCCACACCGTAGGCTTCAACTGGGTGTCGCGTGACGCCCTGCTGCTGATCAACAACATCCTGCTGGTGATCATCACCGTCACCGTGCTGCTGGGTACCGTTTACCCGCTGCTGCTCGATGCCCTGGGCTTCGGCAAGATCAGCGTCGGCCCGCCCTACTTCAACGCCTTGTTCGTGCCGCTGACGGTGTTGATGTGCGTGTTCATGGGCCTCGGCCCGGGCGCACGCTGGAAGAGCATGTCGGCCCGCGATCTCGGTCGCCGGGTGGCCCTGTCGGGGGTGGCGGCGCTGGTGCTGGGCGCGGTATTGCCGCTGATCTTCGCCGAGCAGTGGAACCTGTGGGTGGCGATCGGCCTGATCACTGCGCTGTGGATCGTGCTGCCGATGTTCCGCGACCTCTTTGACAAGACGCGCAACGCCAGCTCCTTCGGCGCCGGCCTCAAGAAGCTGTCGCTGGCCTACTGGGGCATGCAGCTCGGTCATCTGGGGGTGGCGGTGACCATCGTCGGGGTGGCGGTGGTCTCGCACTACAACGTCGAGCGCAGCGTGCGCATGGGCCCGGGCGACAGCGTGCAGGTGGCCGGCTACGAGTTCACCATGACCAACCTGCAGGCGCGCCGCGGCCCCAACTTCCTGGCCGATACCGCGACCATCGAAGTCAGCCGCCTGGGCAGCGAGCGCAGCTTCGAAATGCGCCCCGAGAAACGTCTGTATATCGCCCGCGGCATGCCGATGACCCAGGTGGCGCTGCGTCCGGGCTTCTTCCGCGACCTCTACGTGGCGATGGGGGAAGAGCTCGACGGCGACGACTGGGCGATGCGCATCCAGTACAAACCGTTCGTGCGCTGGCTGTGGCTAGGGGCGCTGCTGATGGGCGCCGGCGGTATCCTGGCCATCGCCGACCGCCGTTATCGCCGCCGCAAGACCGCTGAGGCGCCCGCACCGGCCGCTCAGGAGGCGCACGCATGAATCGGCGTCTGCTCCTGCTGCTGCCGCTGTTGATCTTTCTGGTCCTCGGGGTGTTCCTGTATCGCGGCCTGTCGCTGGATCCTTTCCACCGCGACTCGGCGCTGCTGGCCCGGGAGTTCCCGAACTTCGACATGGTCACCCTCGAAGACCCCGAGCGGCGAGTTGACCCGTCGCTGTTCCAGGGCGAGGTGACCCTGGTCAACGTGTGGGGCGAGTGGTGCCCGGCCTGCAAGCAGGAAATGCCGCAGCTGCTCGACCTCGCCGACCGCGGGGTGCGCTTGGTGGGGGTCAACTACCGCGACACGCGCGACAAGGGCCTCGGCTTTCTCGAGGAGTTCGGCAACCCCTTCGAGGTCAACATCTTCGATCCCGACGGCACGCTGGGTTTCGACCTCGGTGTCTACGGCGCGCCGGAGACCTTTCTGGTCGACCGTGACGGGGTGATCCGCTATCACCACACCGGCTATATAGACCCCAGCGACGTCCGCGATCACATCTTGCCGGAGGTGGAAAAATGGCAGTGATTCGACACACCACGCTGGTCCTGGTTCTGACCCTGATCGCCGGCCTGAGCTGGGCAGGGGGGATCGAGGTCCGCGAGTTCGACGACCCGGTCCTCGAGCAGCGTTACAAGAGCCTGACCGCCTCGCTGCGCTGCCCGCTGTGTGAGAACCAGGCCATCGACGACTCCGATGCGCCGATCTCCGGCGACATGCGCGAGCAGGTCTATGTGATGCTGCAGGATGGCCGCGCAGACATCGAGATTCTCGATCACATGACCACGCGCTTTGGCGACTACGTCCTCTACAACCCACGCCTCGAGGGGCGCACGCTGCTGCTCTGGGGGCTGCCCGGCACGCTGGTGGTGCTGGGCGGGGTACTGGTGGTGGTGATCGTGCGGCGCCGGCGTAACGCCTCGGCGCAAGCGCTATCCGCCGAGGAGCGCGCGCGCCTCGATGAACTGATTAACCGCGAGAGGACACCATGACGCTACTCTGGGCCGTCTTTGCTCTACTGCTGCTGCCTGCCGCCTGGCTGTTGATCGCGCCGCTGCGCGGCGCTCGCCAGCTGCACGACGCCCAGCACGAGTTCGAGACCAACGACCGTACCGCCGAGCAGAACGTGGCCATCTATCGGCGGCGCCTGGCCTCGCTGGAAGCGGCGCTGGAGCGTGGCGACATTGACCAGGCACGCTTCGACGAGGACCGCCTCGACCTCGAGCGCAGCCTGCTCGAGGACACCGAGAACCTCAAGCGGGCACCGCTCAAGGCCGCCGCCGACGGACGTATCGTGGTACCGGTGCTGCTGGTGCTGGTGGTGGTCGCCAGCGTGGTGTGGTACCAGCGCGAGGGGGCCGAGGGCGATCTGGCCTTGTATGCCGCCCAGCAGGAGGTACGCGAGCATCCCCAGGGCTCCCGCGAGATGATGATCGAGCGCCTCGAGCAGGAAGCCGCGCGCCAGCCGGGCAACGTCAACGTCTGGTATTCGCTGTTTCCGCTGTATCGCGACGCCAATCGTCCCGCCGAGGCGCTGGATGCCCTCGAACGCCTGATCGAGATGGAGGGGCGCGAGCCCTCGCTGCTGGCGCAGAAGGCGCAGCTGCAGTTCTTCATCGCCCAGCGTCAGATGAACGACGAGATTCGCGCGCTGGTCGACGAGATCCTCGAGCTGGACCCGCGCCAGCCTACGGTACTCGGCATGCTCGGCATCAACGCCTTCGACGAGGGGCGCTACGAGGCCGCCATCGATCACTGGCGCCGCGCCATCGCCGGCTACGACGACCCCGGTTCCGCCGCGGCACTGCGCGAGGGCATCGCCGCCGCCCAGGAGCGCCTGGGGCTGTCGGCAGACGAGATCGAGACGGAGGTCGCCGAAGGCCCTGGGGTGCGCGTTCAGGTCAGCCTCGATGACGAACTGCGCGGCCAGGTCGACGATGACGCCACGGTATTCGTGGTCGCCCATGACCCCGATGGCGAGGGTCCGCCGCTGGCGGTGTCGCGGCTACTGGTGAGCGAGCTGCCGACCACGGTGACCCTGAGCGATGCCAACGCCATGAGTGACCAGAGCCGTATCTCCCAGGCCAGTCAGGCGCGGCTGGTCGTGCGCGTCTCGCCCAGTGGCCAGGCCACCCCCCAGGCCGGTGACCTGTTTGGCGACCACGACGCCGTGCCGGTGGGCGCCACCGACGGCGAGGTGGTACCGGTGGTCATCGACCGCGTCTTCGAGTAACGGAGGCCGACCGCCGCCATGCGCCTCACTTCGATCAAGCTGGTCGGCTTCAAGTCCTTCGTCGACCCGGTGACGGTGCCCTTCGATGGCAACATGACCGCCATCGTCGGGCCCAACGGCTGTGGCAAGTCCAACGTTATCGATGCGGTGCGCTGGGTAATGGGCGAATCCTCGGCCAAGACCCTGCGCGGCGAGTCGATGACCGACGTCATCTTCAACGGCTCCACCGGCCGCAAGCCGGTGGGCCAGGCCTCCATCGAGCTGCTGTTCGACAACCGCGATGGCGGCATGGGGGGCATGTACGCCCAGTACGCCGAGATCGCCGTCAAGCGAGTGGTGACCCGCGACGCCCAGTCGAGCTACTTCTTCAACGGCCAGAAGTGCCGGCGCCGCGATATCGCCGACCTGTTCATGGGCACTGGCCTGGGGCCGCGCTCCTACGCCATCATCGGCCAGGGCATGATCTCGCGGCTGATCGAGGCGCGCCCCGACGATCTGCGCGCCACCCTCGAAGAAGCCGCCGGCATCTCCAAGTACAAGGAGCGGCGCCGCGAAACCGAGAATCGCATGCGCCGCACCCAGGAGAACCTGGAGCGCCTCGAGGACATACGCGACGAGCTCGACAAGCAGCTCGAACGCCTCAAGCGCCAAGCCGAGGCGGCCAAGCGTTACCAGACCCTCAAGCAGCAGGAGCATCGCCTCAAGGGCGAGCTGGCGCTGCTGCGCGCGCGCGCCCTGCGTGCCGAGCAGGGTGAGCAGGAATCCCGCGTACGAGACCTGGAGACCGCGGTGGAGCGCGAGCTGCTCGGTGCTCGCCAGTGCGAGTCGCGCCTCGAGGAAGCGCGCCTCGAGCACGACGGCCTAAGTGAGCGCCTGGAGGCCTGCCAGGCGCGCTTCTATGAGACGACTGCAGCCATTGCCCGCCTCGAGCAGCAGCTCGAACACGCCCGCTCCCGGGATCAGCAGCTGGCCCGCGATCTGGAGAGCGCCCGTCATGAGCTCGCCGAGCTCGACCGGCTCGGCGAGGCCGACACCCTGCGCCTGGCCGAGCTCGACGAACAGCTCGCGGCCCTCGGCCCGGATCAGGAGGCGGTCGCCGAGCAGCTCGAAGAGCTCGAGGCGGCCCTTGAGGAGGCCGAACAGCGCCAGCAGCAGGCCAATGAGCGCTGGGAAGCCTTCAACGACGGCCACCGTGACGCCAGCCGCGACGCCGAGCGCGCTCAGGAGCGCATCACCGGCCTCGAGCGCGGCCTCGAATCGCTGGATCGGGAGCGTCAGCGCCGCCAGCAGCAGCGTGCCGAACTGCCCGACGCCGGCGAGCTGCGTGAACAGCGTGAGCTGCTTGCCGAACGCCTTGCCGAGCTGGATCTCGAACAGCAGGCGCTGGCCGAGCAGCGCGACACCCAGCTGGCACGCCGCGACGCGGCCCGTCAGCGCCTAGAGCAGGACGAAACACAGCGCGAGACGCTGCGCCAGCAGCGCAGCCAGCGCCAGGGCGAAATGGCCTCGCTGGATGCGCTGATCGAGGCGGCACTGGTCGATAGCGATGCGGCACTCACCCAGCACCTCGATGACCACGGCCTGGGCGAGGCGCCGCAGCTCGGCGAACGGCTCGAGGTGACCCCCGGCTGGGAGGATGCGGTGTCCTGGGTGCTGTCGCCCTGGCTCACTGCGCGGCTGGTCGACCTGCCCGCTGCCATGCCGGCGCTCGACGGCCTGGATGGCGGCGAACTGGCACTGCTCGAGGCCGGCGATGACGCGCCGCAGCCCGACCCGGCCAGCCTCGCCGCGCGGGTCTCCGGCGCCGGTGCCTGCCAGCGACTGCTCGCCAACATCTACACGGTGGAGACCTCCGAGGAGGCCAGCAAGCGGCGTGCCGACCTGGCGCCTGGCGAGAGCCTGATTACCCGCGACGGGCTGTGGCTCGGCCGTGACTGGGCACGTCGCCGCGCAGGCCATCAGCACGCCGACAGCCTGCTCGTCAACCGCCGACGGCGCGACGAAATCACTACCGTGCTAGAGAGCCTCAACGACCAGCTCACCGAGCTCGATGCCGGCGTGGAAGCCACCCGCGAGGCCAGCCGTGAGGCCGAGGCGGCGCTGGAGGCGTGCCGCCAGCCCGAGGCCGAGCTGCAGCGCCGCCGCCAGCAGCTGGCGCTCGAGGAGGCCAATCTCACTACCCGCCTCGACCACCTCGACGGCCGCAGCCGCGAACTCGACGCCGAACTTGCCGACCTGGCGGAGCGCCGCGAGGCGCGTCTGCTGGAGCTGGAGGAGGCCCGTGAAACCTGGCAGCAGGCCATGACACGCCTGGAAGCCAGCGGTGCCACACGCGAGCAGCTCGAGCGCGAGCGACGCGACGCCAGCGAGGCGCTGCAGGCGCTGCGGGTGCGCCAGCGTCCGCTGAGCGAGCGCCGTCAGCAGCTGGCGCTCGATCTGCAGCGGCTGACCACCGAGCGCGCCGGTCTGGTGCAGCAGCGCGGACGCAGTGAGGAGAGCCGCGCCCGGCTGGAAGAAAAGTGCGCCGAGCTCAGTGCCAGCCGTGAGGCCTTGCATGAACCCGAGGATATCGAACGCGAGCGCCTCGAGACGCTATTTGAGCAGCGTGAGCACCATGAGCAAGCGCTCAACGCCTGTCGCGATCAGGCCGCCGAGCTCAGCGAGCGACTGCGCAAGGACGAGCTCGAACGTCAGACCCATGAGCGCAACCTGGAAGGCGTGCGCGAGCGTCTTCAGGAGGCGCGACTGCAGGTCCAGGCGCTCAAGCTCAAGGCCGATGCCCAGGACGAGCAGCTCGGCGAACTGGGACACGATGTTGCGGCGCTGACCGACCAGCTCGATCCCGAAGCCACCGAATCGGCCTGGCAGGCGCATCTGGAAAGCCTCGCCGAGAAGATCCGGCGGCTGGGGGCGATCAACCTGGCGGCCATCGAAGAGTACGACCAGCAGGCCGAGCGGCGTGACTATCTGGAGGCCCAGCAGGCCGAGCTCAGCGAGGCGCTGGAGACCCTGGATCGGGCGATTCGCAAGATCGATCAGGAGACACGCACTCGCTTCAAGCAGACCTTTGACCGGGTCGATGCCGGTTTACAGACGCTTTTTCCCAAGGTCTTCGGCGGCGGTACCGCGTGGTTGACGCTCACCGGCGAGGATTTGCTGGAGACCGGGGTGGCGATCATGGCCAGACCGCCGGGCAAGAAGAACAGCACCATTCATTTGCTGTCGGGGGGAGAAAAAGCCCTGACCGCGTTGTCATTGGTATTTGCCATCTTCCAACTCAATCCGGCACCCTTCTGCATGCTTGATGAAGTCGATGCGCCACTCGATGATGCCAATGTCGGGCGTTATGCAGCGCTGGTAAAAGAGATGTCAGAGACCGTACAGTTCATATATATCACCCACAACAAGATTGCCATGGAGTCCGCTGAACGCTTGATGGGGGTGACCATGCAGGAGCCGGGTGTATCGCGGCTGGTTTCCGTGGGGGTCGAGGAAGCCGCGGAGCTGGCAGAAGCCTGAACCGCTTGCACCACAACAGCAAACGCGTTAACAAGGAAGAAACATGATGAAGGTCAAGGATAGACGCAGGGCATTTGCATTAGGCGCCACCCCTTGGCGATTTATCATTCGCCAAGTGTGATAGACAAGCTTGACATTCAAAAAAAGTGGCCCTTTTTTTGATAATCGCGCTATGCTGGTGACGAACAACTTATCAGGCATGGCGCCTTAGCAAACAGGCAAGATGACCCATGGAACTAAGAGAGTGGCTGATCATCCTGGGGCTGGCCCTGGTGACCATCATCGTCGTAGACGGTGTCCGTCGCCTGCAGCGTCAGCGTCGCGTGCCCAGACTGGACCAGGTCGATACACGACCCAATGGCGCCAATCGGGTAGACATGGACCTCGACGACGAAGCCAAGGCGGCCGAGATCAATTGGGAGCTGCCTAATGGCGGTGCCCGGGTGGTTCGCCCTGCAGCATCGGAGCAGGTAGCGCCCAAACCCAAGCTGAAGCGCCAGGAGCATCCTGGCGCTTCACGCGTGCTGTCCGAGTGGCGAGAGAAGTCGCGGGATGCGGGCAGCTCGCCCGAGCCCGGCAGCAACTCTCCTGCGGCGGCGACGGCTCCTCCACAGGCAGCGGCGCCTATGGCCGCTGCTCCCGAGCAGGCGGCTTCTACTGAGCAGGCCGCCGAGTCGCGCAGCCCGGATGAGGCGCTTCGCGCTGAGCCGCCACCCGCCGCCGAGCCCCGGACGAGCAAGCCTCGCGCTGAGCAAGCCGCGTCGGAGGTGCCGCCCGAGCCTGCCAGCCGCGAAGCCGGCAATATCTCCGCACAGGCCGAGACACCCCCTTCAGAGGAGCCGACGCGTACCGAGCCTACGCTGTCGGCGCTGGATGCCGATGAGGCGCCACAGGCCACCAGCGAGCCGCTGGCCGCCGATCCCGACGACCACGATGAACACCACGACGCCGAACGCTATCGGCTGGTCGACCTCGAGGGCATGACCGACTCCTTCAAGGAGCGCTCGACCCAGGTTGGCGCCTCGATGCAGCGTTTCGGCTCGTCGATGAAGCAGAGCCTCGCCGCGCGCAAGGAGCAGCGCAAGAAGGACAAGCTCGAAAAAGCGCGGCTCAAGGCCGAGAAGCAGGCCCGTGAGGCCAGCCGCCGCAAGCAGGCCGAAGCCGAGAAAGCCGCCAAGCTGGCCGCCGAGCGTGAGCAGGAAGCCGCCCGTCAGGCCGAGCGCCGCGAGCAGCAGGCGCGCGACGCCCAGGCGATCAGCGCCCAGGACCAGGACGATCCGCTGTTCGCGCCGAGTCGCTTGCATCATGTCGACAGCCGCTACGCCGAACCGAGTTTCGACGAAGCCGCCGCCAGGGTGCAGCGTCCGGTGGACGACTCAGCCTATGAGTCGCGTCCTGCCGCCGAGCGTGAGCCGCAGGTCGCCTCGCATCCCGTGGTAGAGAAGGCGCTGCGTCACGACATCAACGTCGAGCACGCCCGCGATACCTTGAGCCACGCCGAAGAGGTCATCGTCATCAGCGTCATGTCGCGCGATGAGGAGGGCTTCAGCGGCTCCGCACTGCTCGACCTGATGCTGGCCTGTGGTCTGCGCTACAGCAGTGAGATGGGCATCTTCAATCGCTTCGAGACCGAAGACAGCGAGAGCGAACTGCAGTTCTCGATGGTCAACGTGGTCAAGCCGGGTACCTTCCCGCTGGATGCCATGGACGAGTTCCGCACGCCTGGGGTAACGCTGCTGATGCCGCTGCCCGGCGCGCTGGACAGCGCTGCCGCCTTCGAGGCCATGGTCGAGACCGCCATGGTCATCGTGCGTCATCTCGGTGGCGAGCTGAAGGACGAGAACCGCAGCGTGATGACCGCGCAAACCGTCGAGTTTGCCCGTCAGCGGGTCCAGGAGTTCGAGCGCCGCCACCGCCTGCATCGCTACCAGGCCAACTAGCGCCCAGGGATGGGTTTACAGCGCCTCCTCGCAGGCCTGTCGACGGATCAGTCCGAGCAGCGTTATTAACAGTGATAGGCCTGCCAACAACCCCCGGTAACTCCCACCGGGGGTTGTTGCTTTGGTAAGCTAGGCGGCACTGATTTGGCCTCGCGCTTCGAGGCCCTCGCTCTGCACCGAGACCCCTGATTCAATGACCCAGCCCGATCCCAAGATTCTCGACGAGATCACGCGCCTGCGCACTGAGCTCGACGATGCCAACTATCGCTACTATGTCCTCGACGACCCGGCCATCAGCGATGCCGACTACGATCGCAAGCTGCGCCGCCTGCAGACCCTCGAGGAGCAGTACCCTGATCAGGTGACCTCCGATTCGCCGACCCAGCGGGTGGGCGCGGCCCCCGCCGACGGCTTCCCCGAGATCGAGCACGCCGTGCCCATGCTATCGCTGGGCAACGCCTTCGACGACGACGAGCTGCGCGCCTTCGTCAAACGCCTCGGCGACCGCCTCGAGCGCGACGGCGAGCAGCTGACCTTCTGCTGCGAACCCAAGCTCGACGGCGCCGCGGTGTCGCTGGTCTACGAGCGCGGTGAGCTGGCCTTCGGCGCCACCCGCGGCGATGGCCGCACCGGCGAGGGCATCACCTCCAACCTCAAGACCCTCAAGTCGATCCCCCTGAAGCTGCGCGGCGAGGCGTGGCCCGAGCTGCTCGAGGTACGCGGCGAAGTCACCATGCGCCACGCCGACTTCGAGGCCATGAACGACAAGGCCCGCGAAGAGGGCGGCAAAGTCTTCGCCAACCCACGCAACGCCGCCGCCGGCAGTTTGCGCCAGCTCGACCCGGCGATCACCCGCACCCGGCCGCTGGAGTTTACCGCCTACCAGGTAGCGCGGATCGAACCGGACCTGGGCGATGCCACCCACAGCGCGCTGATGGCGCGTCTCGGCACTCTCGGTTTCCGCACCAGCCGCGAACTGACCACCGTCACCGGCAGCCAGGGGCTGATCGACTACTGCCGCTGGCTGGGCGAGCAGCGCGATGCGCTGGGCTACGATATCGACGGCGTGGTGATCAAGGTCGACGACCTGCGCCTGCAGCGCGAGCTGGGCTTCGTCGCCCGTGCGCCGCGCTGGGCGGTGGCCTACAAGTTTCCCGCCCAGGAGCAGACCACGCGGCTCAACGACGTCGAATTCCAGGTCGGCCGCACCGGAGCGATCACCCCGGTGGCGCGCCTCGAGCCGGTCAGCGTCGCCGGGGTCACGGTCTCCAATGCCACCCTGCACAACGCCGATGAGATCGCTCGGCTGGGCGTGATGATCGGCGACACCGTGAGCATTCGCCGCGCCGGCGACGTGATCCCCCAGGTGGTGCGGGTGCTTGAGGAGCAGCGCCCGGCGGATGCCCGGGAGATCGTGTTTCCCGAGCGCTGCCCGGTATGCGACTCGGCCATCGAGCGGGTCGAGGGCGAGGTGGCGGCACGCTGCAGCGGCGGGCTCTACTGCGCCGCCCAGCGCAAGGAGGCGCTCAAGCACTTCGCCTCGCGGCGTGCGCTGGATATCGACGGCCTGGGCGAGAAGCTGATCGACCAGCTGATCGAGCGCGACTGGGTCAAGACCCCCGCCGAGCTGTTCCGCCTCGACGCCGAACGCCTCGCCGAGCTGCCGCGCATGGCGCAGAAGTCGTCGGAGAATTTGGTGGCGGCACTGGAGAAGGCCAAGCAGACCACGCTGCCGCGCTTCATCTATGCGCTGGGAATCCGCGAAGTAGGCGAGGCCACCGCCGGCAACCTGGCCAGCCACTTCGGTACCCTGCAGGCATTGATGGCCGCCGAGCAGGACGACCTCGAGGCAGTGGACGACGTGGGCCCCATCGTCGCCGCCCATGTCCACGGTTTCTTCCAGGAGCCGCACAACCGCGAGATCATCGACGACCTGCTCGGCTGCGGGCTCACCTGGGAGGAGCAGGAGGTCGTTGCGCGCCCCCAGTTGCTGGCTGGCGAGACCTGGGTGCTCACCGGCACCCTGGAGAGCCTGACCCGCGACGAGGGCAAGGCGCGGCTCCAGGCGCTGGGTGCCAAGGTTGCCGGCAGCGTCTCCAAGAAGACCGCCTGCGTGGTGGCCGGCCCCGGTGCCGGCAGCAAGTTGGCCAAGGCCGAGGAGCTGGGGGTAACGGTGATCGACGAGGCCGAATTCCTGACCCGGCTGGCGCGCTGGGAGGCCGGCGACAGTGATCCCACAGACCAGGAGAGTGCGCCATGAGCGGACGTTTCGTGGAAGTGCCCCACGGCATGCTCCCCGCAGAGACCCTCGACGCCCTGCTCGAGGCCTTCGTCACCCGCCAGGGCTATGACACCACCGACACCTCCGGTGACGGCATGCGCGGCTGGACGGCCCAGCTCAAGCGGCAGCTGGAGCAGGGCGAACTGCTGATTGCCCACGACCTGCAGACCGAGACCACCGAGGTAATGACGCTGGCCCAGTGGCGGAGCTTCGGGCGTGATCTAGCCGACGACGAAGAAGGCTGAGCGGCTGAGCAGCGGCCAGAAAAAAACAGGCCCCGCCTTGCGGCAGGGCCTGAAGCAGGCGGGGGGGGGGCAAACCACGCCTAGTTGAATAGCAGCGGCAGGCCCAGGCCCGAAATCAGCAGAATCAGCGCGCCACCCAGCCGCGACGAGATCTGGGCGAAGGGCATCAGGCGCATGCGCCGCGCCGCGGAGAGCACCGCCACGTCACCGGTGCCGCCCATATTGGCCATGCACAGCCCGGCGGTGATCGCCGACTCGATGGGGTAGAAGCCGACCAGCTTGCCCAGCAGCCCGGCGCCCAGGGCTGCGCCGGCGACCACGGCAAAGACGATCATCACGTAGGCGGGGGTCAGCGCCTCGATCACGGTGCCCAGGTCGGTATAGGCCACGCCGATGCCGAACAGCAGTGCGAAGGTCCAGTTGCGCGCCACGAAGCCGTACCACTGGGTGGCCGCATCGGCCAGCGACTGGGGCACCAGGCCGAGGATCTTGAACAGTGCCACGACGATGATCATCAGCGCATAAGGGTGCAGCGGGATCAGGTCGGCGAGCACCTGGCCGCCGATGTAAAAGCCCAGGGCGACCATCACACCGATGCCCATGGTGGCCAGGCTCAGTGACTGCTGGCGCTCTTCGATCTTGACCCCCGGCATGATCTGGCCATCGCCGGAGAGCGACGGATAACGATCGCCAAGCTTGGCCAGCAGGCTGGCGAAGACGATGGCGAAGACGTTGCCCAGCGCCAGCGCCGGCACCAGCAGCGAGATGTAGTAACTGGCCGGCTGGCCGAGCATCTGCTCGTAGATCTGGCTCATCGGTACCGCGCCGGCGCCCATGCCGCCGCCGAGGATCGGCAGGGTAATCACCAGCACCGCATCGGCGATGGTGAAGCCGACCAGAGTGCCGATCAGGCCCGCCAAAAGCGCGGCCCCTAGCACGGCGCCGATGATTGGCACGAAGTAGCGCGTGCCGATCTTGACCAGCGAGTTGGAATCCATGCCCAGGATGCTGCCGGTGATCAGCGCGGCGATATAGAAGTTGAGGAAGTCGCCGCCCTGCATGAAGGTGGTAATGTTCTCGCCCACGGCCTCCGGCAGCACCGGGAAGTACATCAAGGTGGCGGCGCCGAAGATCGCCAGGATGGCGCCGCCGCCGAGGTAGCTGCGCACGATGGGCAGGCGGTCGCCGACGAAGCCGAGCAGCTCGCCGAACACCATCATCACCAGCAGGCCGCCAATCATCCCGGCGGGCAGGTTGTCGGTATAGATCGCGGTCACCAGCACGGCGGTCAGCAAGCCGAAGGCCGTCAATGGCATGCCGGCGATGCGTGGCAGGCTGTGCCGGGGATTGACGAACTCGGTCGTCGCGTCGTTGGCGTGGCTCATGCGTCTCCTCCTGCGCGGGATAACGGATAGGTGGTGAGCGAGCATAAGCCGGCTGCCCCGTCAGCCAAGTTTTGCAAAGTTAACAAAGTGTTTTGACACTATTGAAAGCGGGCGGGGGATCGACGGCACAGCCCCCCGCGGCTGAAAATGCCACCAAGGTCGAACCCCCGCGATTCACGGGGCCGCAACAGGAGAGCGTGATCCTCGTGTCGAATCCATCCCCGTCGCTGCGCCGGCTGCCGCTCAACCTGTGGATATCGCTGCTCGCGGTGGCGATGGTTGCGGTGACCCTGGGCTTGGCGCTGTGGTTGTTCATGGCCCAGCAGCGCAGCGCCCTGGAGCAGGCCCATGCCACCCGGGTCATGGACCTGGCCGAGGTGGTGGCCGCCAAGGCCAAGGTGCGCGACGCGCTGCAGCGGCCAGGGCGCTCCGATGCGGCGCTCCAGGAGGAGATCGACGGACTGCGGCGCGCGCTGGGGGTGGACTTCATCGTGGTCATGGACCGCCAGGCGCGGCGCCTCACCCACCCCGAACCGGCCAGGATCGACGCGCCCTTCCAGGGCGGCGACGAAGGCCCGGCGCTGGCCGGCGAGCGCTACGCCTCCCGCGCCGAGGGCACGCTGGGAACCAGCATTCGTGGCTTCGCGCCGGTGCGTGGCGCCGAACAGGAGGTGGTCGGCGCGGTGGCCGTGGGCATTACCCTGGCGGCGCTGCTGCCGACCCTGGAAGAGCACCGGCGGCGGATCCTGCTGGCGGTGCTGGCGTTGGTGGTGGCGGCCGGCGTGGCCGCGGGGGGCCTGGCGCGCTACCTCAAACGCACCCTGCTGGGGCTCGAGCCGCATCAGATCGCACGCCTGGTCGAGGAGCGCCAGGCGCTGCTGTCATCGGTGCATGAGGGGATCCTGGCGGTGGACCCGCAAGGGCGCATCACCCTGGCCAATGCGGCGGCGGCGCAGCTGCTCCAGCGAGCCGGGCTGGCCGCGCCGCAGCCGGGCACCGCCCTGGCCGACTACCTGCCACCCGGGGCGCTGCAGGAGGTGCTGGCCACCGGCCAGCCAGAGCTGGATCGCGAGGTCGCCCTGAATGGCCAGGCGTTGATCGTCAATCGGCTACCTATCTATCATCGCCAGCAGCTGATCGGCGCCGTGGCGACCCTGCGTGACAAGGGCGAGGTGGACCGCCTGGCCGAGCAGCTGACCGGTGTGCGCCGCTACGCCGAGGCGCTGCGCGCCTCGACCCATGAGGTCAAGAACACCCTGCACGTGATTACCGGGCTGGCCCAGCTGGGCGACCTCGAGGCACTGCGCCGCTACCTGCGTGAACTCGCCTCCGGCCCGCTGGTGGCGCCGCTGCCCGATGAGCGGCTGCGCGATCCGGTACTGGCCGGCTTCCTGCTCGGCAAGCGCAGTGAAGCCCAGGAGCGCGGTATCCACCTGCTTATCGAGGTCGACGGCGAGATCCCGGTGTTGCACGACCCGGCGCTGAGCCACAGCCTGGTCACGGTGATCGGCAACCTGCTCGAGAACGCCTTCGAGGCGCTGGTCGACGCCGAGCAGCCTGAGGTCTCGCTGCTGCTGGCGGTAGACGAGGAGGTACTGACCATCGAAGTGCAGGATAACGGGCCGGGCATCGCCCCGGCGCTGCTCGCACGGGTCGTTGGCCGCGGGGTCTCGACCAAGGGCGAGGCGCGCGGGCTCGGCCTGGCGCTGGTCAAGGCGCGTCTCGAAGCCCACGGCGGCACGCTGTCGCTGTATAGCCATCCCGGCCAGGGCACCCTGGCCGAAGCCAGCCTAGCGCTGCAGGAGCCATTGGCATGAGCGACCCTATCCGCGTGCTGATCGTCGAGGACGACCCGATGGTCATGCGCCTCAACCTCGAGTACCTCAACCGGCTGGACGATGTCACCCTGGCGGCGCAGTGTCTCGACGTGCCTACCGCCCTGGAGGTGCTCGAACAGCAGCCGGTGGACCTGCTGCTGCTGGATGTCTACCTGCGCGAGCGCAGTGGGCTGGAGATCGTCCGCCAGCTGCAGCGCCAGGGGCGCGATGTCGACGTGATCCTGATCACCGCCGCCTCCGAGCTCGAGACGGTGCGCAGCGCGCGTCAGCTGGGCGTGCGCGACTTCCTGATCAAACCCTTCGAATTCGAGCGTTTCCGCGACGCGGTGAGCGCCTGTATCGCCAATCGCCGTTCGCTGCAGCAGCTCCCGGCACAGGTCGAGCAGCGCGATCTCGACCGCCTGTTCCAGGCCACGCCCGCGCCGGCGCCGCGCCGCCCGGATGGCCTGCCCAAGGGGTTGACCGCGCCAACCCTGGCACAGGTCGCCCAGGCGATTCTGCGTCTCGGCGACGCCACCTTCGCCACCGATGAGCTGGCCCCGCTGACCGGCATGTCGCGGGTCTCGCTGCGCAAATACCTCAAGCACCTGACCGAGAGGGAGGTGCTCGAGGAGTCGTTTCACTATGGCCAGGTGGGGCGCCCGGCGTTCAGCTATCGCTGCCGCGATCCCCAGGTGCTGCGGGAACTCAGCGGGGAGTGAGACGGATCAGGTCGCGGATCAGCCGCCGCCCCGGGTGGAGCTGGTCGGCCAGATCAATTGGCAGCGGCAGCGGTTCGTCGCAGATCCTCGAGGCGATCAGCTCGGCGCACAGCGGCGCGCTGGCCAGCCCCCGCGAGCCGTGGGCGGCGCTGATCCACAGTCCGGGGTGGTGGGTGCCGGGCGTGTCAGGAATGCGCTTGGCGTCCTTGGTCAGGGCCGCGTAGTCGTGGCGCCAGGCCGCGGCGTCGGGAACCGGCCCGGCGTAGGGGAGCTTGTCGGGGCTGGCCGCCCGCACCGCGGCGCGCCCGTCCATGCGCGCCGGGTCGAGCTCGGCGCCGGCCGTACGCAGCGCCTCGACGAAGCCGGGCAGGGTACGCGCCAGCTCGGCCAGGTTGGTGGTGTGGTCCGCCTCGCGCATCTCGTCGCCCTCGTCATGGGGTGCGAAGCTGGCGCCGAAGGTCAGCACGCCCTCCTGGGGCGGCGGCACATAGCCGCCGGCGCAGATCACCCGGCGCGGTACCGGCATCCCTTCGGGAAGGCTGACCTGGCTGACCTGGCCGCGGATCGCCTGCAGCGGCAGCTCGGCGGTCTGGTCGAAGCGGTTGGCCAGCTGGGCGGTGGCGATCACCACCTGGTCGGCGACGAGGTCGGTCCCGTCGGCCAGCGTCAGGCGCCAGCCCTCTCCCGCAGGCGTCAAGCGCATCACCTCGCCACGCTGAAAGGCCACCCCGGGGCTGGCGGCAAGCCGCTGGCAGAGCGCCTGGGGCCGCACCCAGCCGGCGCCTGGGTAGTCGAGGGCGCGTGCGGCGCTGAACGCCTGGGGCGGCAGGCCGCTGCGCTCGGCCAGGGTGGTGGCGTCGATGCCCTCGACCACGCTGCCGGGAAGCGCATGTTGGGCCAAGAAGCGTGCCTGGCGCTCGGCCTCGCGGCTATCGTTGGCCAGCTGCAGCACCCCGCTCTGCTGCCACAGCGCGCCCTCCGGGTCGAGCGTCTCGAGCCAGCGGCGGCTGTGCAGCAGCCCGGCCAGGTAGACCCGGCTATGCGCGTTGGGCGCCACCGCCAGCTTGATATACAGCGCCCCCTGGGCGTTGCCCGAGGCGCCGGCGCCGGGTGCCTCGCGGTCGAGCAGCGTGACTCTCAGGCCGCGCCGGGCCAGGGCGTGGGCCACGCTGGCGCCGGCCAACCCGGCGCCGATCACCGCGACGTGGCGTGCCGGACGCGGCGCCGGCGGGGTAAACCAGGGTGTCGTGCGGCGCGCGTCTTCGTCGGCGGCTGTCGCGATCTCGCCGGCCAGCATCTCGCGCTTGCGGCCGAAGCCCGGCACCTTGCGCCAGGCGAAGCCGGCCGCCTTGAGTCCGCGCTTGACCACCCCGGCGCAGGTAAAGGTGGCGAAGGTGGCGCCGTCTCGGCTCTTGCGCGACATCGCCTCGAACAGCGCCGGCTGCCACATCTGTGGATTCTTCGACGGCGCGAAGCCGTCCAGGAACCAGGCGTCGACGCGGCCGTCGAGGGCCGCCAGGCATTCGGCGCTGTCGCCGAAGTGCAGGTCCAGCGTCACCCGCTCGTCGAGCCACAGGCGGTGCACGCCGGCCACCGGCTCGGGCCACTGGTCGACCAGCCTGGCGGCTGCCTCGGCCAGCTCGGGCCAGGCAGCCAGCGCGCGGGCGAGGTCGGCGCGGGCCAGCGGGTACTTCTCGGTGGAGACCAGATGCAGACGCGCGTCAGGGGAGGCATGGCGGGTAAAACAGGCCCAGGCGCAGAGTACATTGAGCCCGGTGCCAAACCCGGTCTCGCCGATCACGAAGGGGCGTGGCTCGCACCACTCGCGAAAGCGCCGGGGCAGATCGTTCCCCTCGACGAACACGTGCTCGGTTTCGGCGCGGCCGTCCTGGCGCGAGAAGTAGACGTCGCCGAAGGCCAGCGAATGGGGCGTCTCCAGGTCACCGTCGTCGCGCTGCCAGTCGAGGCGGGCGGTTTCCAAGGCAGCGAGGCTATCGCGAGGGCGGTCGGTCACCGGCGGACTCCGATCGGTGGAGAGTGGTTAAAAAGTGAGCAATCTTCGCCGGGCGGCATCTCATGGCGCCTGCCAAAAGGCGTCCGCGGGCTACTAACAGGGTTTTCCACAGACGGTGTGTATAGTCCGGCTGTGGAAAACCTAAGGCTTGTCAGCCTAACGTGGTGTTAAGGAAGGACTTTCTTGAACGGCTTGACCGTGACCTTGGCGTAGACCCCGGCGATCACGAAGGGGTCGGCGTCGGCCCAGGATTGGGCGGCGCTCAGGTCGTCGAATTCGGCCACCACCAGGCTACCGCTGAATCCGGCGTCGCCGGGGTTGTCGCTGTCCACCGCCGGGTGCGGGCCGGCGAGGATCAGGCGGCCCTCGTCGCGCAGCTTCTCGAGGCGGGCAAGATGGTCGGGGCGAGCCGCCATACGCCGCTCGAGGCTGTTCTTCACGTCTTCACTGATGATCGCATAGAGCATCTCAGGGCTTCCTTGAGTAGTGATTGACCCCCTGGCGCGCGGCGCGCACCATGGACTCCCTATTCTGACAAAGACGCCTGTCGGCGTCATGCCAATGACCTCACTCGTTCCCCTGCCGACATCGTTGGAAGGTGTTAGTGGTATCGACCTGCATATGCACTCCACCGCCTCGGACGGCGCCATGTCGCCTCGTGAGCTGGTGGCGCTGTGCCAGGCCCGCGGCCTGACCCGGCTTGCCCTGACCGATCACGACACCGTGGCCGGCGTGGCCGAGGCCGAGGAGGCGGCCCAGGCCCTGGGGATGCGCGTGATGCCCGCCACCGAACTCTCGACCCAGTGGCGCGGCATGAATATCCACATCGTGGCGCTACTGCCCCAGGGCGTGTGTGGCAGCCTCGAGGCGGGCCTGGTGGCCCAGGCCGCGGCCCGCGAGGCGCGTGCCGAGGAGATCGCCCGGCGCATGGAGAAACTGGGCCTCGACGACGCCCTGGCGCGTGCTCGCGAACAGGCCGGTGGCCCACGCCCGCTGGGCCGCCCGGACTTCGCCCGGGCGCTAGTCGCCGCCGGCATCACGCCCGACATCAAGACCGCCTTCAAGAAGCACCTGGGCAGCGGTAAGCCCGGCGACGTCAAGGCCCATTGGCCGTTCATCTCCACCGCGGTGGAGTGGATCCGCGATGCAGGCGGGGTGGCGGTGTTGGCGCATCCGCTGCGCTATGGCACCACGCGGCGCAAGCGTGGCCTGTTGCTCGACGACTTCACCGCCGCCGGCGGCGAGGCCGCCGAGCTGATCAGCGGCTACCAGAACCCGGATACCACCCGCGACCTGGCGCGCCAACTCGACGAGCGCGGCCTCTACGCCTCGCTGGGTAGCGACTTTCACTTTCCCGGCGGGGCGCTGGCACCGGGCAGCATGAGCCCGGCACCGCGCAGTGCGGTGAGGCCGGTGTGGAGGCACCCGGCGCTGGCCGCCTTCGCCGCGGCCTAGGCATTTTCCAATACTGGCAAGGCCTAGGGTCGCCCTTTGGCGGTCGGCCGTTTAGGCTGAAGCAACACGCGACAAGGAGTCATGCCATGACCCAGTTCTTCCAACTGCACCCGGAAAATCCCCAGAAACGCCTGATCGACCAGGCGCTGACGATCATTCGCCAGGGCGGAGTGGTCGCCTATCCTACCGACTCCGGCTACGCGCTGGGCTGTCATCTCGGTGACAAGAAGGCGATCGAGAAGATCAAGTGGCTGCGCTCGCTGGATGACAAGCACAACTTCACCCTGGTGTGCTCCGACCTGTCGGAGATCGGTACCTATGCCAAGGTCGACAACGCCGTGTTCCGCCTGCTCAAGACCCATACACCTGGGCCCTACACCTTCATCCTCAATGCCACCTCGGAAGTGCCCAGGCTATTGCTGCACCCCAAGCGGCGCTCGATCGGCGTGCGGGTGCCCGACCACCGGATTACCCACGCGCTGCTCAAGGCGCTGGGCGAGCCGCTGATGAGCGTGACGCTGATCCCGGTTGGCGAGGAGCTGCCGATGACCGACCCCGATGAGATTCGCGAACGCTTCGGCGCCCATCTCGACTTGATCATCGACGGCGGTGCCTGCCATCTGGAGCCGACCACCGTGGTCGACCTGCGCGACCTACCACCGGTCATCGTGCGTGAAGGCCGCGGCGACCCGTCGCCGTTCCAGGTCTGAGCCCGGTCGCGACGCCCCCTTACGCCGGATCGGTGGAGGGGGCGTTGTCGTCGTCCTCTTCCTTCTCGGCGTTAGGGTCGGGGGTCTCTTCGTCGAGCCAGGTGCCGCAGCGCAGGCAGTAGCGGGCGCGTTTCTCGTGGCGGTCGTGGCCGCAGCCCGGACAGGCTTCGTCGGAGTAGCGGTCGGCGCGAATCGAGCGAATCACCTCGGCGGAGAACACCCCGGTGGGGATGGCGATGATCGAGTAGCCGAGCAGCATTACCAGTGTCGAGATGACCTGTCCGAGCGGTGTCTCCGGCACGATGTCGCCGTAGCCCACCGTGGTCAGGGTGACGATGCCCCAGTAGATCGAAGTGGGAATGCTGGTAAAACCGGCGTCGTTGGATTCGATCACGTACATCAGCGACGAAAACAGCGTCACCATCATCAGCACCCCGAACAGGAACAGCAGGATCTGGTGCCAGCTGTTCTTGAGGGCCTCGACCAGCAGCCGCCCCTCGCCGACGAACTGCATCAGCCGCAGCACGCGGAAGATGCGCAGTACCCGCAGCAGGCGGATCATCACCAGCGACTGGGTACCCGGTACCACCAGCAGCAACCAGGTTGGCAGGATCGCCAGCAGGTCGACCACCCCGTAGAAGCTCTTGAGGTACTGGTGAGGCCGCTCCAGGCAGTAGACGCGCAGCAGCAGTTCCAGAGTGAACGCCAGCGTGAATCCCCACTCCAGCCAGTAGAACAGGCTGCCGTAGGCAGCGTTGAGGTGTTCGACGCTGTCGAGCATGACGATCAGCACGCTGGCCAGGATGGCAATGATCAGCGCGATATCGAAGCCCTTGGCCAGCGGCGTGTCCGACTCGAAGATGATCTGAAACAGCCGGGTGCGAAGGCCTTCGCCACCAGGCTTGAGGGCAGGGTCCATGGGATCCTCCTGATCCGTCAGTCGGCAAGTCGCTGAGCGAGGGCCAGAGCAGCCTGGCCGCCAGCAAGGTCGAGCCGACCGTGCGCGTCGAGGCCTTGGGCAGCGCGCCGAGCCAAGTCCTGAGTGTCGCGATCATCGGCGTTGACGGCAAGTCTGGCCAGCGCGTCGCGGGCGGTCTCGATAAACGCCGGCTGATGACTGTCGCGGTAGGCATCCAGGGCGGCCATGCTGCGATCGAAACAGGCGCGCGGGGAGGTATCGTCTTCGGGCAGCGTCCACTGGTTGGCCCCCAGCGCCGCGCCACGGGCCGCCTTGCTGGTCTGGGCCGGGCGCAGCGCGACCTGCTCGGCGAGGGTCTCGGCCAGTTGCCACAGTGCAGCGACCTCGCCCGCCTTGAGCTCCAGCTCCAGCTCGCAAATCTCGGCCTGCCGGCTGCCGGCGACGATCTCGCCCCGGTCCAGGGCCAGCTCGATATGGCTGTCGTGCCACTTCAGTTGCCAGGTACGGCGCTGAAAGTCGGTGCGAAAGCGTGGTGCCAGGGCATCCAGGGTGGCCGCATCCAGGTCGCGCATCGGCGGCAGGGCGGCAAGGCCGACCAGGTCCAGGTCGGGACCGTCGATGGGCCACTCCCACTCGCCGCGCTGGGAGAGCCCGCCGCTGCCGGCGCCGCTGGTTTTCAGGGTTTGCAGACAGCGCTCGCCGACCTGGCGGATGCGCAGTGCGACCTTGGCGCGCTCCAGGTCACCCTCGGGGGTGTCAAAGTAGGTATTGACCAGGCTGCGTCGCGGCTCGGCCCCGGTGGCCAGCAGCGGCAGCGCGGGCAGGGCGGCGAAGCCATCGTGGTCGAGGGCGAGCTTGAGCTCGATTTCCTGGCTCATGAATGAGGGTTCCTTGGATGACGGTTGTATGAATTTTTCATGACGCTGGGGGTGGCAGTCTCTATACTGTCGCCGCCATTCCCAACTGCGCAAACCGCTCTATGGTAACCACGAATCCGTTCTCGGCGATGTTTGGTCGTTCGCCATTCCAGCCGCTGCTGGCGCATATCGTCAAGGTCAATGAGTGTGCCGACCAGCTGCTGCCGTTCTATGACGCGACCCTCGTCGGGGACTGGGACGCCGCTGCCCGCCATCGCGAGGCGATCACCGACCTCGAACACCAGGCCGACGAGCTCAAGACCGAACTGCGGCTCAACCTGCCCAATACCATGTTCCTGCCGGTCTCGCGCTCGGACCTGCTCGACCTGATCAGCGTCCAGGACAAGATCGCCAACAAGGCCCGCGACATCACCGGCATCATGCTGGGGCGCTGCATGCGCATGCCGCAGCCGCTGGCGCAGCCGATGCGCAATTACCTGATTACCGCCGTGGCCTCCGTGGCCCAGGCGCGCAAGGCCCTGGAGGAGCTCAAGGAGCTGCTCGAGTCTGGCTTCGGACGCAACGTCAACGAAGTGATGCAGAACCTGATTCGCGATCTGCATGAGCTCGAGCACCAGACCGACGACCAGCAGGTGGCGATTCGCCGTCAGCTGTTCGAGCTGGAGAGCGAGCTGCCGCCGGTGGACGTGATCTTCCTCTACAAGATCATCGACTGGATCGGGGAACTCTCCGACCGCGCCGAGCGCGTCGGTAGCCGCCTGCAAATTCTCACCGCTCGCTGAGGCCCATGACGCCGCCTCGGCGGTTGCCTCGTCCTGACCCGACACCCACATAGGACCCGACCCTATGTTGATCATTGCGCAACACGGTGAAATCTTCATCATTCTGGCGTGTGCCTTCGGCTTCTTCATGGCCTGGGGCGTGGGCGCCAATGATGTCGCCAATGCCATGGGCACCTCGGTAGGCTCCAAGGCGATCACCATCAAGCAGGCGATCATCATCGCCGTGATCTTCGAGTTCCTCGGCGCTTGGCTGGCCGGCGGGGAGGTCACCTCCACCATTCGTGGGGGGATGATCGATCCCGACCTGCTCGACGGCAACCCCGAGCTGCTGGTCTACGGCATGCTCTCGGCGCTGCTGGCCGCGGCGATCTGGCTGATGGTCGCCTCGGCGCGCGGCTGGCCGGTCTCCACCACCCACTCCATCGTCGGCGCCATCGTCGGCTTCGGTGCCGTGGGGCTAGGGGTAGAGGCGGTGGCCTGGGGCCAGGTGGGCACCATCGCCTCGAGCTGGGTGGTGTCGCCGCTGCTGGCCGGCAGCATCGCCTACATGCTGTTCAAGACCGTGCAGTACCTGATCTTCGAGGCCAAGGATCCGTTCGCAGCGGCCAGGCGCTACGTGCCGATGTACGCCTTCCTGGTCGGCTTCGTGGTCGCCATGGTCACCCTGACCAAAGGGCTGACCCATGTGGGTCTCGACCTCAGCTTTGGCCAGAGCCTGTTGTTCTCGATCCTGATCGGCCTGGTCGTCGCCGGGCTCGGCGTGCTGCTCGAGCGGCGTGTCAGCGTCTTGCCGCTGCCCGCCGACGACCATTTCGGCTACGCCGGCGTGGAGCGGGTGTTCGGCGTGCTGATGATCTTCACCGCCTGCGCCATGGCCTTCGCCCACGGCTCCAACGACGTGGCCAACGCGGTCGGCCCGCTGGCCGCGGTGATCAGCGTGGTGCAGAGCGACGGCGTGATCGACAGCGCCGCGCTGGTGCCCTGGTGGGTGCTGATCCTCGGCGGCGGCGGTATCGTCTTCGGGCTGGTCACCTATGGTCACAAGGTGATCGCCACCGTGGGCACCGGCATCACCGAGCTGACGCCCAGCCGCGGCTTTGCCGCGACCCTGGCGGCGGCCACTACCGTGGTGCTGGCCTCGGGCACCGGCCTGCCGATCTCCACCACCCATACCCTGGTAGGGGCGGTGCTGGGGGTGGGCCTGGCACGCGGCATCGCGGCGCTCAACCTGCGGGTGATCGGCACCATCGTGATGTCGTGGCTGATCACCCTGCCGGCCGGTGCCGGCCTGGCGATCATCTTCTTCTTCATGTTCAAGGGGATCTTTGGCTAGCGCCCAGCGCCATGCATGCACTGACGGCCCGCACTCGCTGCGGGCCGTTGCCTTCCTGGCGGTGGTGCCGCACGTTTGGTTGCTCTGCTATCATCGAGCCTCAACCCCTTTCCATTCCTCTGCTGCCGGAGCGCGGCCCTTGAACACTCGCTTTCCCTTCGTCGACTGGTTCCGCAATTCCTCGCCGTATATCAATGCGCACCGAGGCCGAACCTTTGTCATCCTGATCGAAGGCGAGGCCATGGCGCAGGGGCGAGGCGAGCAGCTGATCCAGGACCTGGCTCTGCTGCACACCCTGGGGGTGCGGCTGGTGGTGGTGTTCGGCATTCGTCCCCAGGTCAACGCCGCGCTGGAGGCCGCCGGGGTCACCCCCACCCGCCACGAGGGCCGCTGGATCGCCGACACTGACATCATGGCCTGCGTCGAGCGGGTCGCCGCCGAGCAGCGGCTATGGCTGGAGGCCCGGCTGTCGCTGGGGCTGCCCAACACCCCGCTTCACGGTGTCGAACTGACCGCGGTTTCCGGCAATCTGGTGATGGCCAAGCCGCTGGGCGTGCGCGAGGGCGTTGATTACGATCACAGCGGCGAGGTGCGCCGGGTGCGCGCCTCGGCGGTCCAGGCGCTGCTCGAGCAAGGCTCACTGGTACTGCTGCCGCCGCTGGGCTTCTCGAGCACCGGTGAGGTCTTCGATCTGGATGCGTCGGAAGTTGCCCAGCAGGCCGCGGTGGCGCTCAAGGCCGACAAGCTGATTCTGCTCGGCGAAGCCGATGGGCTGCATGACGAGAGCGGCGCCCTGCAGCGCCAGCTGACCCCGGCGGAAGCCGAGCCGCTGCGGCATCGCTCGGCGCCGGGTAGCGAGCTGGATCGCCACTTGGCGGCGGCCTGCGGTGCCGCGCGTTTCGGCGTGGCACGCACCCACCTGCTGTCGTGGCACGACCACGACGCCCTGCTCGGTGAGCTGTTCACCCGCGACGGCATCGGCACCATGATCACCCAGCATCGCTACGAGCAGCTGCGCGCCGCCCAACTGGGCGATATCGCCGGCCTGCTCGAGCTGCTCGAGCCGCTCGAGCGGCGCGGCATGCTGGTCGCGCGCTCCCGTGAGCGCCTCGAGCACGAGATCGACGACTACCTGGTGATCGAGCGCGATGGCATGATCATCGGTTGCGCGGCGCTGCACGCCTTCCCCGAGGCGGCGATGGCGGAGCTGGCATGCGTGGCGGTGCATGGCGACTATCGGCGCGGCGCGCGCGGCGAACTGCTGGTGGCCGAGACCGAGCGCCGCGCCAGGCGCCAGGGGCTGACCTCGCTGTTTGCGCTGACGACCCACACCACCCACTGGTTCTTCGAGCACGGCTTTCGCCTGGCCGAGCTTAGCGAGTTGCCGCACCTCAAGCGCGACGCCTACAACCACGCGCGCAAATCCAAGATCCTACTCAAGTCGCTGGTCTAGCCAACCGGAACCACAGCACTCTCAGGCCACCTGTCGCCGAAATGCGGCAGGTGGGCTTGGTGTGTCGCCAAATGGCAACCAGCTAACTTGATGACATATAAGCCATTTTTTCTTATCTGCGGATTGGTGTTGCTATATGGCGACGTAATTGCCGCAGGTTTGCCTCCCGATTGGCACGTTTCTGTGCCCTGGTAAAAACTGGCACACCTTATCTGTTTTTAACTCATTGATTTTAAATGCTTGTCGGCATTTCTGGCACAGCTGTCGCAATGGTTAGGGCGAGCAAGGGAAGTGGATCAATACGGCTCGATCCGCTTCCCAGGTCAGACCAGCAGGGCAAGCATCACCACCCTGTGCCACTTGCTCGACTGGGCTGACCAGCGTCTGCTCCACGCGATGTGTGACTTAGGTTGCGATGAGACGGGGTGCCGCCGGTTAGGCAAGGAAGGGCACCGTAAGGGCAAGGACGCCCCGGCATGGATGCCTCATCCCCCACCAGTGGGGGATCGAATTCAGGATAGCGCTGCCTTGGGCAGCGATATCGAGAACGAAGCCGAGTGGCATGCCACTCGCAGTGCGGCAGCGGCACCCTGGCATGAGGATGCTGGCGCACGGCTTCCGAGCCTTCGGGCTCATAGAGAGTGACGATGGATTATCCGGCCAGGCGGCTAATGCATCTCAATCTCTACCCCTTCAGTTCCCTGCGTACTTGGGCCGGCTCTGCCGGCCCTCTTTTTTTGCTCGACGGCTAAAACGACAATTCTGTTATCCTGTGTGGAACAGCCATGACACCGCCTCTTTTCCTTCTACATAGAACTTTGGTCATGACCACCCAGGTCTCGCGCCGCTGGCGCCCTCGCTCATTGCTGCAGCTGGTGCTGCTTGCCTTCATCGTCGTGATGTTGCCGCTCGGCGTGCTGATGTTCCAGGCCGGCCAGGCGCTCTCCGAACTCACCCGCCTGGCCGACGTCAGCGCGCGCCAGGCGGTGGAAGAGACCCGCCGCGCGCGCGAGCTCTCCAGCCTGGCGCTGGAGATGGAGCGCAGCGCGCGCCAGTATGCGGTGATCGAGCAGGAAGGCTTGATGGAGATCTACCTCGAGCGGGTCGACGAGTTCGGTGAGCTGCTCGCCCAGCACCGCCGGCTGCTGCCCGACGACCCGCATATGCAGGCGCTGCTCGACCAGCTGTCTCTGCTGCGCAGCATGCCTGAGCTGCCCATCGAAGAGTTCCGCGACGAGCTGTTCGCCTTCGTGCCCTTCGCCGCCAATACCGAGGCGGTGCGCCGCGCTACCAACCGCCATATCGACGCCCGCATCGACACCATTCGCGAGCAGGCCAGCAGCGTGCAGGCGCGGCTGTGGTTGCAGACCGCCGCCCTGGTCTCGGCCAGCCTGCTGCTGATGCTGCTGTTTACCTGGTTGATCATTCGTCCGATTCGCCAGATCGAGCGGCGCATCCTGGGGCTCGGCAACAGTGGCACGGCGCCGCCGCCCAAAACCATCCAGGGGCCCGCCGAACTGGTCAGCCTCGGCGACCGCCTCGACTGGCTGTCATCGCGGCTCAGCGAGCTGGAAGCGCAGAAGCAGCAGTTCCTGCGCCATATGTCCCACGAGCTCAAGACCCCGCTTGCCAGCGTACGCGAGGGTACGGCACTGCTCAGCGACGGCGTGGCCGGCGAGATCACCCCGCGTCAGCAGGAAATCCTCGAGCTGATCGACACGAGCGGCAAGGAGCTGCAGACCCTGATCGAGCAGCTACTCGACTATAATCTGCTGCAGCACGATAACGGCGCCAACGTGTCGCGCTTCGATCTGGCCACCGTGGTCAAGGAGCTGCTCGCCAAGCATCAGTTGGCCCTCGAACACAAGGAGATGCGCGTCGAATGGTTCGACAAGCCCCTCGACTGGCAGGCTGATCGCATTGCCACCGGGCGCGTTCTCGATAATTTGTTGTCCAATGCTATTGCCTATGGCGAAGACGGCGGGATGCTGGCGATCCGCGCCTGGACCCGCGGAGAGCGTCTGTTCATCGAGGTGGCCAACAGTGGCGAGCCCA
The DNA here is from genome assembly GCF_900102875.1 of Franzmannia pantelleriensis. GTDB lineage: Bacteria > Pseudomonadota > Gammaproteobacteria > Pseudomonadales > Halomonadaceae > Franzmannia > Franzmannia pantelleriensis. The sequence goes on along the minus strand of NZ_FNGH01000009.1, from coordinate 15,753 downwards.
TCGCCGAAGAGGACCGTCCGCGACTGTTCGAAGCCTTCTATCAGGGCCGTGCCCGGCGCAAGGGCCCGCTCAAGGGCTCGGGGATCGGCCTCTCGGTGGCTGCCGACTGCGCCCGCGCGCAGCACGGCGAGCTGACGCTGGTCGAAGATCGTCAACTGCCGGTGTGTTTCCGTCTGGTACTGCCTTGGGCAGAGGCCGAGCCCAGTGAGCCGGCGACGAATAATGTGACCTTGATGCTGCCCGCAGAGGCGGCGAGTCATCACGCAAGGAACAACTGAGTCATGAACTATCGAATATTGCTGTCGCTGGCTGCGGCGACGCTGCTGGCGGGATGTGAAACGCTTCCCGGCATGCAACAGAGCGAGCCTGAGCCGGAAGCGGAACTGCCCAGCCAGTGCAACGAGCCGATCCCGACCCTGGTCGAGAGCACTTGCCTGCTGGATGCCTGGGTGGCCTACGGCCTGGCATCACAGCGCGGTGACCGCGAGTGGCGCGAGGCACAGCTCGAGCAGCTACAGGGCAGCACCCCCGAGCAGCACCTGCAGCGTGCGGTGGTGCTGGCGTGGGGCAGCGAGCGGCAGTGGGACCAGGCCGCCTCGATGCTGGAAGAGGACCTGCATGCCGCGCCCAGTGACCTGCAGCCGCTGCTGCGCTACTGGCTCAACGACGTGGAGGGGCGACGCTCACTGGCTAACCGTCTCGAGCGCAGCGAAAGCCAGCGCCGCAGCCTGGCCGAGGAGAACCAGTCGCTGGCCGAGAAACTCGAGGCGCTAACGGATATCGAGCAGAGCATCAACCTGCGCCAGTACTCGCCCTGAGATCTGTAACACCGACGAGACGAGGGAGTGAATCGTGAAACAAGCAGCCCGACCGCAAGGCGCCCATATCCTGCTGGTGGATGACGACGCGAGCCTGCTGAAGCTGCTGGGCATGCGTCTGGAAAGCCGCGGCTTCCGTATCACTACCGCCGAAAGCGGCCGCCAAGCCCTTGACCGGCTGGGCGAAGCGCGTCCCGACCTGGTGCTCTCTGACCTGCGCATGGACGAAATGGATGGTCTGGCGCTGTTTCATGAGATCCAGCGTCAGGCGCCTGGCCTGCCGGTGATCATCCTCACCGCCCATGGATCGATTCCCGACGCGGTAAGCGCCACCCGTCAGGGGGTGTTCAGCTTCCTGACCAAGCCGGTAGACCGCGAGGAACTGTTCACCGCCATCGACGAGGCGCTGTCGCAGACCCCGGGGCCGGCGGTCGACGGCGACAACGCCTGGCGATCGGCGATCATCACCCGCAGCCCGCAGATGGAACGCATCCTCGAGCAGGCGCGGATGGTCGCCGGCGCCGATGTCAGCGTGCTGGTGACCGGTGCCTCGGGGTCGGGCAAGGAACTGATGGCCAACGCCATCCACCAGGCCAGCGGCAGGGCCGACAAGCCGTTCGTGGCCATCAACTGCGGCGCGCTGCCCGAGCAGCTGCTCGAGAGCGAGCTGTTCGGCCACGCCAAGGGCGCCTTTACCGGTGCGGTGAATCAGCACCAAGGGCTGTTCCAGGCTGCCGACGGCGGCACCCTGTTTCTCGACGAGATCGGCGACATGCCGCTGACCCTGCAGGTCAAGCTGCTGCGCGCCATCCAGGAGCGCCAGATCCGCCCGCTGGGCTCCACCACCTCGGTGCCCATCGACGTGCGCATCATCTCGGCGACCCACCGCGACCTCGACCGCGCCATGCGCGAGGGCGACTTCCGCGAGGACCTCTACTACCGCCTCAACGTGGTCAACCTCAAGCTGCCGGCGCTCAAGGAGCGTGCCGAGGACGTGCCGCTGCTGGCCAAGCACCTGGTGGCCCAGGCCGCCGAGCGACACAAGCCGTTCGTCAAGGGCTTCTCGCCGGAGGCGCTCAACCTGCTGGCGTCGTGTGCCTGGCCCGGTAACGTGCGCCAGCTGGTCAACGTGGTCGAGCAGTGCGTGGCGCTGACCAGTTCGCCGATGATTCCCGAAGCGCTGGTCTCTCAGGCGCTGGCCGCCGAGGAGAACGCGCTGCCGTCGTTCAACGAGGCGCGTGCCAGCTTCGAGCGCAGCTACCTGATCAAGGTGCTCAAGATCACCGAAGGCAATGTGACCCAGGCGGCGCGCATCGCCGGGCGTAACCGCACCGACTTCTACAAGCTGCTCAATCGCCACGAGCTGGAGCCCAGCAGCTTCAAGCCGGGCGCCGCCGAGCTGGTCAGCAACGGCTAACTCACTTCTTCAAGCGCCGCTTGACCTCCACCGCTAGCCGACCCTCGCCGAGTCGGGCCGTTAACGCCTGGCCGGGCTGGGCGTCGCTGGCGCGGCGCACTACCTGCCCCTGCTCGTCTTCCATGATCGCATAGCCGCGGCCCAGTACCGCCAGCGGGCTGACCGCCTGCAGTTCGCGGGCCAGGGCCTCGAGGCGCGTGCGCTGGCGCTCCAGCTGGCGCGGCATGGCCGCGAACAAGCGCTCGCTGGCCTGGCGCTGGCGCAGCCTGGCCTGGTGTAGCAGGCCGGCGGGGTCGATGCCGTTGAGCCGCGCCTGAAGATGCTGCTGGCGCTGGCGGGCGTGGTCGAGGCGGGCGCGCATGGCGCGCTGCAGGCGCGCCTCCAACTGGGCCAGATGCTGGCGCTGCTGGGCCAGGCGCTCGCCGGGGTGGCGCAGCCGCGCGCGTAGATGATCGAGACGCTGGCCCTCGCGCTGCAGGCGCAGCTGCTGGGCCTGGGCCAGGCGCTGGCCGGCCAGGCTCAGCCGCCGGCGCAGGTCGGCCTGGTCGGGCACCAGCATCTCGGCGGCAGCGGAAGGGGTCGGCGCGCGGGTGTCGGCGGCGAAGTCGCTGAGGCCGGTATCGACCTCGTGGCCCACCGCCGACATCACCGGCAGCCGCGAGTGAAAGATCGCCCGCGCCAGGTGCTCGTCGTTGAAGGCCCACAGGTCCTCCAGGCTGCCGCCGCCGCGGGTGATCAGCAGCGCATCGCGGCTGGGGTCGAAGCGCCCGCCGGGCTGGCTCTGGCGGTTGAGCAGCGCCAGGGCGCGGATCATCGCCGGGGCCGCCTCGCGGCCCTGCACCGGCACCGGCACGATGTTGACCTCCACCAGCGGCCAGCGCGCCGCCAGCACCGCCAGCACGTCGCGAATCGCCGCGCCGCTGGGCGAGGTCATCACCACCAGCCGGCGCGGCGGAAAGGGCAGGGCGCGGGCGTTGGCGAACACCCCCTGGGCAGCGAGCTGATGCTTGAGGCGCTCCAGGGCGGCGAGCAGGTCGCCGGCGCCGGCCGCCTGCACCGCATCGACGATCATCTGGAAGTCGCCGCGCGGCTCGAACAGCGACACCTTGCCGCGCAGCTTGACCCGGTCGCCGTTGTTGAGCGGCGCGGCAACGAAGCGCGCGCGGTTGCGAAACAGCGCGCAGCGCAGCTGGGCGCGCTCGTCCTTGAGGGTGAAGTAGACGTGGCCCGAGGCCGGCCGCGACACCCCCGACAGCTCGCCCTCCACCCAGCAGTCGCCGAAGTCGCCCTCCAGCAGCAGGCGGGCGCGGCGGTTGAGATCGCTGACGGAGAGCACGGTATCGGGAACGGCAGACATGGCAGAAGCTCGTAATGCGCGAAAACCCGCAGCTTAGCACGCTGCATGCGGCGAACCACGACGCGCATTGCTGCACCCGCACCCGACCCGCTATAATGTTCGATTAATTTTTCCCTCGCCCCACTTCCCATCTGCTCAAAATGGGTGTTGCCGCTATGCTACGTATGGCCCAAGAAGCGCTTACGTTCGATGACGTATTACTCGTTCCCGGCTACTCAGAGGTCCTGCCCAAGGATGTCAGCCTCAAGTCCCGCCTGACCCGCAACCTCGAACTCAATATCCCCCTCGTCTCGTCCGCCATGGATACCGTCACCGAAGCGCGCCTGGCCATCGCCATGGCCCAGGAAGGTGGCATCGGCATCATCCACAAGAACATGACCATCGCCGGCCAGGCCGCCGAGGTGCGCAAGGTCAAGAAGCACGAGAGCGTGATCGTCAAGGACCCGGTCACCGTGGGTCCCAAGGCCAAGCTGCAGGACCTGCTGGCAATGGCCGACGAGTACGGCTACTCCGGCTTCCCGGTGGTCGAGGGCGATGCGCTGGTGGGCATCGTCACCGGCCGCGACATGCGCTTCCAGCCCGACCACAGCGACAGCGTCGAAGCGATCATGACCCCGCGTGACAAGCTGGTCACCGTGCCGGTGGGCACGCCGCTGTCGGAGATCAAGGTCAAGCTGCAGGAAAACCGCATCGAGAAGATCCTGATCGTCGATGACAACTTCCACCTGCATGGCCTGGTCACGGTGCGCGACATCGAGAAGGCGCGCACCTACCCGTTCGCTGCCAAGGACGGTGACGGCCGCCTGCTGGTCGGTGCCGCGGTGGGCACCGGCCCCGAAACGCCCGACCGCATCGCCGCGCTGGTCGAGGCCGGGGTCGATGCCATCGTCGTCGACACCGCCCACGGCCACTCCAAGGGCGTGATCGATCGCGTGCGCTGGGTCAAGGAGCACTACCCCGACGTGCAGGTGATCGGCGGCAACATCGCCACTGCCGGCGCCGCCGTGGCCCTGGCCGAGGCCGGCGCCGACGCGGTCAAGGTCGGCATCGGCCCGGGCTCGATCTGCACCACCCGCGTGGTGGCCGGCGTGGGGATGCCGCAGATCAGCGCCGTCGCCAACGTTGCCGAGGCGCTCAAGCCCTACGACATCCCGCTGATCGCCGATGGCGGCGTGCGCTTCTCTGGCGACCTGGCCAAGGCCATCGCCGCCGGTGCCAGCACGGTGATGATCGGCGGCCTGCTGGCGGGCACCGAAGAAGCGCCGGGCGAGGTCGAGCTCTACCAGGGGCGTACCTACAAGGCCTACCGCGGCATGGGCTCGATGGGCGCCATGTCCCAGAGCCAGGGCTCCAGCGACCGCTACTTCCAGGACAAGGACGCCGGCGCCGACAAGCTGGTGCCGGAAGGCGTCGAAGGCCGCGTGCCCTACAAGGGCATGATGAGCGCCATCGTCCACCAGCTGATGGGCGGCCTGCGCGCCTCGATGGGCTATACCGGCTGCACCAGCATCCTCGAGATGCGCACCAAGCCCGAGTTCGTGCAGATCACCGGGGCCGGCTTCGCCGAATCCCACGTCCACGACGTGCAGATCACCAAGGAAGCCCCCAACTACCGGGCTAGCTGACCGCTAGCTCGAGAGGTACCACCGCGGCGGGGCATACCCCGCCGCACCCTTTTGTATCCGGCCCGCCGCCTACGCTGCCAGCAAGAGATGCCCAGATGACCGACATTCACGCCCACAAGATCCTGATCCTCGACTTCGGCTCCCAGTACACCCAGCTGATCGCCCGCCGCGTGCGCGAGATCGGCGTTTACTCCGAGGTCCGCGCCTTCGACATCAGCGAGGAGGAGATCCGCGAGTACCAGCCCAACGGCATCATCCTCTCCGGCGGGCCGGAGTCCACCGTGGCCGAGGGCTCGCCGCGGGCTCCGCAGTGCGTGTTCGAACTGGGCCTGCCGGTGCTGGGCATCTGCTACGGCATGCAGACCATGGCCGAGCAGCTGGGCGGCGCCGTGGAGGGCTCCAACAAGCATGAATTCGGCTACGCCCAGGTCACCATCGACAGCAGCGACGACCTGTTCCGCGACATCAAGGATCATGTGGACCACGACGGCAAGGCGCTGCTCGACGTGTGGATGAGCCACGGCGACAAGGTGGCCCGCGCGCCGGACACCTTCACCGTGACCGCCTCCACCCCGAGCTGCCCCATCGCCGCCATGAGCTGGGCTGAGAAGCACTTCTACGGCGTGCAGTTCCACCCCGAGGTGACCCACACCCTCCAGGGCCAGCGCATCCTCGAGCACTTCGTGGTCGGCATCTGCGGCGCCGAGAAACTCTGGACCCCGGCCAAGATCATCGAAGACCAGGTCGCCCGGGTGCGTGACCAGGTCGGCGACCGCCACGTGCTGCTCGGCCTCTCCGGCGGCGTCGACTCCTCGGTCGTCGCCGCGCTGCTGCACCGCGCTATTGGCGACCAGCTGACCTGCGTGTTCGTCGACAACGGCCTGCTGCGCAAGAACGAAGGCCAGCAGGTGATGGAAACCTTCGCCAAGCACATGGGCGTCAAGGTGATCCGCGTCGACGCCGAACCGCTGTTCCTCGACAAGCTCGAGGGCCAAGCCGACCCCGAGGCCAAACGCAAGATCATCGGCAACACCTTCATCGAGGTGTTCGACGAGGAAGCCAGCAAGATCGAAGGCGTCGACTTCCTGGCCCAGGGCACCATCTACCCCGACGTCATCGAATCCGCCGCCAGCAAGACCGGCAAGGCCCATGTGATCAAGTCGCACCACAACGTCGGCGGCCTGCCCGAGACCATGAAGCTCAAGCTGGTCGAACCGCTGCGCGAACTGTTCAAGGACGAAGTGCGCAAGCTCGGCGTCGAGCTCGGCCTGCCCTATGACATGGTCTACCGCCACCCCTTCCCGGGGCCGGGCCTCGGCGTGCGCATCCTCGGCGAGGTCAAGAAAGAGTACGCCGACATCCTGCGCGAAGCCGACGCCATCTTCATCGAGGAGCTGCACAACGCCGACTGGTACCACAAGACCAGCCAAGCCTTCGCGGTGTTCCTGCCGGTGAAATCCGTGGGCGTGGTCGGCGACGGCCGCCGCTACGAATGGGTCATCGCCCTACGCGCCGTGGAAACCATCGACTTCATGACCGCCCGCTGGGCGCACCTCCCGTATGAGCTGCTGGAGACCGTCTCCAACCGCATCATCAACGAGATCAGCGGCGTCTCCCGCGTGACCTACGACGTCAGCAGCAAGCCGCCGGCGACGATTGAGTGGGAGTGAGGCGCGCCTAGGCAGAACGCCTGACACGGCCAAGCTGATCGAGATCAAGGGTCTACCAATGGGTAGGCCCTTTTTCTTTGCAATCTTTTACCTAGTCTTGTGTACTGGGCTAAGGTTACTGAGACGACTGCCGATAGAACAAGTAACAAGGTGCATATTGGACTGTCGCAGGGACGATAAATACTATCTGGGTGAATCTATGAGCTCAATTGTTGTGCCGGCTGATTATTCAAATTATTCTTTCCCTGAGTTTAAGGGGCATGTTTCAAGGGATGGTTTGATAAATACTATTGAGATGTATTTGGATGCTAATGACGTAGTATTTGTTTATGGCGAAGAAGGTTTCGGTAAGACCTCAGTGCTTGCGGAGTTCTTTAGTAGACACGAAAAGAGCAGCATTGTTTTATCTATCGATCCTATCAATAAATATTCTTACTACTTAGAGTCGCTTATAAGGGATATAATATTACAAGTTAAGATTTACTTAAATCAAGATGTTGATATTACTAATGGTATATTTGATAAAAAGGAGATGGTAAAAAATTTCGGCACGCTGGAGTATATAATAAAAAAGCATAATAAAGAGCTTTATGTTGTAATGGATGGACTAGATCAAATACCTGATGATGATGATAGCTACATCAAAGATCTTTTAGACTACTTACCTATTGGAAAGAAAAATATAAAGTTCCTCTTTTCCGCTAAAAAAGGGATGCTTGAAAAAAGTATAAAGTCTAGGAAAACAAAATCAATTAATATAGATTTGTTTTCACTTGAGGAGACTAAAAAGCTATTACCTGGCATTGGTGATGATAAGCTGAGAGTGCTCCTGAATTCTTTCAGAGCAACGCCAGAGATGCTCAGTTCTATAAAAAGGCTAACTGAGCAAGGAGTAACAATCGATGATATTTTACAGATGGATGTGGAAGATACAGAAGGCTTGTTTGAAGAGGAGTGGAGTAGATCAGAGAGTGTTGTGGAGAAGTATAAAGAATTTCTAGGAATACTTGCTTTTTCCAAGACATCTTTGAGTCTTGAACAAATTTCTCTAGAGATTGGCATGCGTTATGAAAGTATAATAGAGGCGGAGTGTATTAGCTTTTTACATGTAACTGATAAGCATGCAAAATTCAGATCAGTAGGCTTCGCAAAGTTCGCCAGGAAGAAGCTAAAAGACTTACGAATGAAGTCGCTGAGATATATAACAAACATAATGACCAAAACTCCAAAAAGCCTAGATAGTCTATCTTCTCTGCCAAGCTACTTCAATGACCTAGGTGATACTCAGGCAGTTATTAGTCACTTATCAAATGAAAACCTAGAGCTGCTTTTGAGTGAGTCAAAAAGTTTGAATGACTTGTTTAGGCAGTTGGATTTGGGGATTTCATGTGCAGAGGATAATGAGCTTGAAATGCTACGCTTTAGCTTTTTAAAGTCTCTCGTGACTGGAATAAAAACTTCATCTCTCTTGAAGAGTGAGTTGAAAAACTTTCTTATTAAAGAGGATGTTAAAACTGCTTTAGATTTGGCTCATGGTGCTGCGTCTAAAGAAGAGCAGTTGCAAATTTTGTGCATGATAGCAGCTGACTACAAAGAAAAAGAGAAACCCTTGCCAGAGAGTATTGAGCTTCAAATAGAAACTCTATTTCAAGGGATAAGCCCGGAAAGTTTAGGAGTAGAAAAAACCTTAGATATCGCTATGGACTTACTGCCTTTTGATTCAGCAAAAGCGATGTCGCTCATAAATCAAATCGACCAAATGGGAGGGGGAGGTGAAAATAAGTCTGAATATGCTTTTTTTCGATTTACTTTACATGCATTGCAAAAGAAACCTGATGCATTTGATGGTGAAATAGAAATCAAAAATTTTAGTGAAAAGAAAAGCGATGCCTGTCAAGCTTGTTGGAACCTGGAATCAGGCGGCTTCTAACCACTGATCACGCTGAACCAGCGGGTCTTCCTGGTCCGGGTTCAGCCAGACCGTCCGGCGCGGTGACCAGTTGCGGGTGGCACCGCTCCACCGACAGGGATGTTGCCGTTTCGCCTCGGCATAGATGGCGTCTCGCCTTGCCAGCACCTCGTTATCCTGGCCGGCATGTCGTTCGCCCGGTGTGACGAACCGAATGGCGCTGTGGCGATGTTCGTGGTTGTACCAATGCACGAAGCCGGTCACCCAGCGCTGCGCCGCTGACAGGCTCTCGTAGCCGTCTATCGGGTAGTCGGGCCGGTACTTGCAGGTCCGAAACAGCGACTCCGAGAAGGCGTTGTCGTTGGAGACGCGGGGGCGGCTGTACGACGGGGTGATGTTCAGTCTCTGCAGTGTCGCCTGGAGCGTCGAGCCCTTCATGGCGGAGCCGTTGTCGGCGTGTAACACCAGCGGCTGGTTGATGCAGCTCTCACGCAGCACGGCGCGCTGGATGACCTCGCTGCTGTTGACCATGGACTCCTGGTCGAAGACCTCGGCATCGACGATCTTGCGGCTGTAGATGTCGACGATCATGTAGAGGTAGTAGAACTGTCCACGCACCTGGGTCGGCAAATACGTCACATCCCAGCTCCAACAGGTATTGGGGCGTGTCACGCGGTGTCGCTGAGGATCGCCCTTGGGGCGTGGGGCACGAGCGCGGCCACGATGGTACTGCTCGCCATGCGCCCGGAGGACGCGATAGTAGCTGGATTCTGACGCCACGTAGAGACCTTCCTCGTCCAGCAGCCGCGGCACGATCTGCCCGGGCGGTAGGCTGGCGAACTCGGGACGATGGCAGATCTCCAGCACCTGCTGACGCTCCTCCGGCGACAGGGCATGGCGCGGGACAGGCCGCACGGCCTGAGGCCGGCGATCCTGATCACCTCGCGCCCAGCGGCGGTAGGTGTTGGTGCCGATGCCGAGCTCTGCACATGCAGCTTGCAGGCGGGCTCCCTCGGCACGCGCCTCATCGATCAGCTGTAGGGCGTCCTGGCGATCTGAAGTGCTGATCATTCGTCCTCGTCCCCCCAGATCGCTCGGGCCTTTTTTCTCAATGCCAGCAGCGCAGCGGTTTCCGCGAGGGCGGCCTCCTTGCGGCGGAGCTCACGCTTGAGCTCCTTGTTTTCCTGGCAGTCCGCCTTGCGGGCTTCACTCTGCTGCTTGGAGGCGGCATCGCTCCGGTCGTTGGCGCCTTCGCAGCTCGCCCGCCAGCGCTGGATCTGCTCAGGATAGAGGCCGCGCTGCCGGCAGTACTCGGCACGCTCAGCCTCACTGAGGGCCGCCGTTTCGAGCACGGCATGGAACTTGTCCTGCGAGCTCCAGCCCTCGGGATCATCGCTCTGGTCAGGCAGGAGACGGCCCGCTTGCCGAGCTTTCTTGCGCCAGTTGTACAGCGTCGCCGCGGAGATGCCTTCTTCCTGGGCCACCTCCGCCACCGTGCGGTTGTGCGGCGGGAGCAGCTTCTTGAGGATGGCTTCTCGGCGCTCGTCGGAGTACTTCATCGGAACCTCGTCACGCCCCACATGGTTCAGAGTCTAACAGCCGCTGATACTCCAACTAGCTTGACAGTGGGGGAAAGGAAAGCAATCGACACTATACGGCTTTTTAAAGAAGGAAAGCCTGCCGATAAAATAATTGATGGCTTAGAGAATATTGAAAAGGTTGGTGATCGAATATTTATACTTAGGAATTGGATTAAATCATCTCCTAAGCGTAAAGGGAATGATAAACTCCTCGAGTATGTAATAGATCTTTCTATTAAAACTACTGATTATTCAGCCACCGCCGCATTTTACTCTGATGTTTGCTCCTGCCTACCTTATTTAGATATGAGCTATAGAGTAGAGGAAACATATAATAAAATAAAGGCGCAAATTCAAACAGCTAAGCGGGTTGGTCCGACTGTAAGTCTTGTTGAAATGCTTTTAAATATCAGCGATTTCGAAAAAAAGCATGGGATTGAATCTATTACTTGTCAATATATATATAGCTATATTACTGATAGTGTTCAAGATAAAGCCGTCGCTTTAGCAGCACTAAGCCTACTTGGAAGTAGAGTAAATGATGACGAGGTTTTGTGTGGCCAGATTAGTGAAAGTAAGCAAGACTATTTTAATCAAGTTATAAATAGCACGGCAAATCAGTTCGACATCCTTAAAGAGGCCTTTTTCTACGAGTCCCTATATGATTTAAAAAACGCTTTGGCGTGGACCAATAAACTAAATACCGAGTTCAGGAAGTCTGAAGCAAAAAGCTTCTCTATAAGTAGCTATTGTGATTACTATGTTAATGACAATGTAGAAAGCTCAGTTTCGATTGATGCTCTGTGCCAAGAAATACGCCATATTCGGGTTCCACAGCATAGAGATGAATGTATTTTGCATGTCATTAGCCACTTAAGTAAACATGAACCCATATCAAAGAATGACTTTAAGAAAGTGGTTAAGCTGGCTTTGCGTTCAAAAAACAGCTCTAATATATGCAAATTTTCCTCAAATTTGATCCAGTTGTTAAGAAACAAGAAAATAACTCTTGAAGAACAAGAAAGTAAGCTAAGAGATAGCATGATCCAAGCGTGGGACCATTTAGATGGTGAGTGTGTGAGAATTGATCACGCCTTCAAGATATCAAATGTAGTAAGCCAGAGTGATACTAGCTTATCCGAAGAATATGTACAGCGTGCAATCGATTTAAGAAGAGAAGCAAGCGTAGATAATGAGGAGGTGTTGCATGCTTATGTATCCTCCATTGACTTGCAGATCCGGTCGTTGTTTTTTCTTGTAAGAAGCAGTACGTACGATGAAGATGATGTAATAGTACTTCTTGAGCAAATTGGGAAAATATCTAGTGTTGGATTAAGAGCAAAGCAGCTTTCAAGATTGGTATCAGTGTTCCAGAAAAATTCAAAGGAAGGTGAGGCAAGAAAAATAATAGAAGATCATATCCTTCCTCTATTTGATAGCTTAGGGGGTAAATATACAACACAGTATTTAACCTGCGTTTATCTTGCAGCTCCAGTAGTATATAAGTGCAGCCAAGTATCAGCGGCAAAGCTTATTGAACAGGTTAAGAGAAACGATGTGTTCATGCATGATAGAATAATTGGTCGATGTATCGAATATTTGCTTCGTGATTGTATAATTGGTGATCCGTTCGACCCAGTTAAGAACCATGATTATGATATTTCTTTTGTTGATGTTGAATGCCTGCTTGAACTCATTGATCTCCTTTGTGAAGACTCCTCTGCCTTTTTTTATTTGTATGAGGTAGCGAGGGTCGTGTTGAACCTTAGAAAAAAAGGTCTTTAAGTGAGCCACAATTTAATTCCATACTTGCAAAGTTGATCTCTTTTGAAGAGAGTTTATTCCCCAAGAACATTGGTATAGTACACGAGGGGTATAAAATTTGCTCTAAAGCCATACGGTTAAGTGTTGAGGAGAGTAAGAATGTCCAAGAATGGAAAAGTATATTGGAAGAGGCGAGAAAAATCCCTAATGTATCTGACCGCTCTTTCGTTATAGCTACTCTGGCTGAGCTAATGCCAGTATCGCTCCAAAAAGAGAGGAATGAGGCATTCGAAGAGTCTTTATCGCTTATTTCTGACATACCTTCCTTTTCTGACAAAATGACCAGATATGAATACCTTATTAATATCTCGAAAAGGACAAACAAGGTTTTTGCAAAAAAATGTTTGAAGATGGCTTTTGTGTTATCCTCCCATGAGGAAAGCGAAGAGCATTATAGCTATAGATTATCGTTGATTGATGCAGCGTATGGAATTGATGAAGATTTTCCGGATGCTTTGTCTACGGTATACAATGACGATCCTGCTAGAAAAGCTATTCTTGAGAAAAATATCATCAAGAAGAAGAAAGAAGCAGAAGAGAAAAAGAAGTTTGATCCAGAGGTTGAAGATATAGCCTCTACCCCTGATCAGGATAAGTACGCTGATCTTGCTTGGCAAATGTTAGGTAAGTTAAATGCTGGCAATCATCCTCCAGTTAAATCGAGTAGCTATGGTTTTTTCTTAAAGGGGGTTGCTGGTTACGATTACGAAGGCATGTATCCATTGCTTAGTTACTATATACACATGCTGGGGAGTAAGTACCAGGGTAGAAATAATTCGCAAAAATACATTCGGCCAATATTTAATGTGCTTCATTTGTGCACGACTTCTTTTTCAAAAATATATAAGCTAGAAGTTAGAGATAAGTATAAATAAGAGGCCGTAGACAAGGAAAATTCTATTTCGGTTGATGTTAACGAGAGAGAAAAGGCGATTGCCTTCGTAAGAAGCTGGGTGGAAGAGTTGAGAGGAGATGAGTTGTTCATCTTTGACCCATACTTCTCAATTGAAGACTTTGGCTTTGTTGGTCAAGTGACTAATAAAGATCCCGACTTTAAGTTGACTATAATGACAACACTACGACAGAAGAGAAAAATTGAATCCGTGTGCCAAGGAGATATTATAGATTCTATCGTGAACTATTGGAACGAATACGTAAGTACAGGGGACTTGCCTTCGGTAGAGATGATCTTTGCTGGCGCAGAAGGTATGGATTGGGAACTACCAATTCACGATCGCTGGTGGTTGTCCGAAGACGGCGGTATTAGCTTTGGTACTTCCTTAAATGGAATTGGAAAAAAGTTGTCATTTCTCACTAGGCTAGGAATTGATGAAGCGGCCGAAATTGAACAAAAGCTCGATGGGTATGCTCGCAAGAAGCAAAAATACTCTGAAGGTAGGAGGGTTAGATATGAAACACTCTCAATCTAATTTCATAGGAGCGGTGGCTGTCAGGTGAATACCGTCACATCACACACAAGCATCAAACAAGCGTGCGCCTCAAGGGGGCCCGCTTTGCTTTCAGAAGCGATCAACCCGGAACGGTGCCATATTCACCTCAGGCGTTTCGCCATCCATTATCTGGGCGAGCAGTTCGCCGGTGGCGGGGCCGAGGGTGAAGCCCTGATGAAGGTCGAGCGCGTGCCCGGCTTGGCCTAAGCTTGGCAGCATGAGCGGTTTGCTGGAGACCCACCATGCGCCACCTCTTCCTGATGCGTCACGCCAAGGCTCGCCAGGCTAGCGGCGACATGAGCGACCACCAGCGGCCGCTGCGCCGGCGCGGGCAGCGACAGGCCGCCGCCATGGCCGGCCCCCTGCAGCGCTGGGGCGCCCTGGCGGGTGAGATCCACGTCAGCAGCGCGCGGCGCACCTGGGAGACCCTGGCGGCTCTTGATGCCGCCGTACCCACCCTGGGCCTGGCCGCACGGGCCCACCGCCAGGATTCCCTCTACGCCTTCGAGGGGGAGGCGCTGCTTGACTGGGTGAAGCGCCTTCCCGACCCGACCGAGCGGGTGCTGGTGATCGGCCACAACCCGGCCCTGGTGGAGCTCGGCCGTTGGCTCTGCCATGACGCGCCAGACCGGCTGCCCACCGGCGGTCTGCTGCATCTCGTCCTGCCGGCTGTCCCTTGGCAGGCACTCGCGCCGGATTGCGCTCGGCTTGCCGCCAGCCTGGTGCCGGCGGCGGCCAGCCACGCGCTCTTTCAGCGCCGTGCCCCCACGCCGCGCGCGCAGGGCAAGGCCGACCTGGCTGGCTGCCTCCAGATGCAGCTTGAGCATCTCTACGCCCTGGTCAGGGCCCTCGAGCCCGGGGTGATGGTCGGTGCTGACCCCGAATTCTTGCACCAGTACCGGGTCAACCTGCGCCGCAGTCGCGCCATCGGCGAGGCGCTACTGGCCACCGCCCGCGCCCCTAGGTGCGACAAGGTGCCCGGCCTGAAGTGCCACCTCAAGCACCTCAAGCGGCGCGCCCAGGACACCAGCGACCTGCGCGACCTCGATGTCTTCCTGGCGCGCCTGGCAGCCGCGCCGCGCGCCACGGAGGAGGGCACGCACCGTGCCCTCCACGGCTGGCTGAGCGAGCGGGCCCGCGGGGAGCATCAGCGGCTCTGCCAGCAGCTTCGCCAGCCGGACTATGTCGCGGAGATGCAAGCCTGGCAGGTCTACCTCGAGGGTGAAGCGTTCCGTAAAGCCCTGGTCCGGATAACCCCGGCGCGGATCGAAGCGGTACTCGCCGAGCGCATCGCCGGCCACAACCGCGACCTTGTCGCCCTCTCGCTTGAGGCCCCGGACCAGGCCTTCCACGACCTGCGCAAGACCGTAAAGCGCATCCGTTACCTGGCCGAGCTGCAACCGAAGCGCCATCGTGCGCTGCTGGCCGACCTGAAGCAGCGCCAGACCCTACTGGGGGAGCTCCAGGATCTCTGCACTCGGGAAGCCTGGCTGGCCGCCTTCGTCGAGAGCGGCGCGGCCCCCGCCGACGCCAGCGCTGATATCGCCGCCTGGCAGGCCACCCTCCAGACCGAGAAGGACGCCCAGCGCGAGGCGATCATGGCGCTCGCCCCGCTGAACGCCTGAACCGCAGCCGCGCCGCCGATCATCCGGGACCCTACACCTAGGCGCTGATAAGACATTAAGGTAATAGCATCTGAATAAGCGCTTCGCGCTCCATCTCCAGCATCTCTTCCACCGTAAGCGCTCCACAAACCCCATCTTCTGCAGCTGAGTAGCGCCCGTCAGACTGGTGTCATCCGATAGCAAGGAGGGCATCATGACTGACCTGACCTCGACACAGGCCTTCTGGCTGGGCCACCTGTTCCATGCCTCCTCCCGGCAGATGGCGTTGAGCGAGTATGCCGAGGAGCAAGGATTGGAGCTGGCGTCACTGCTGGCGTGGGAGCAGCGCCTGGTGGTGCAGGGTGTGCTCGTGCCACCTCGCCATCGGCCGCTGCGCTTCGTCGCCGTGGAGGTGGCTCGATGATCCGGCCGGATACCCGGCTGCGCGTCTACCTGTGCCGCGAGCCGGTCGACATGCGCAAACAGATCGATGGACTG
>NZ_FNGH01000027.1:9737-16639 GCF_900102875.1 Franzmannia pantelleriensis | reverse complement strand
CCCTTGGAGAGGCCGATCAGAAAGGCGATGGCGGCATAGGCCGACATGTAGAAGGTCAGCGGGATGGCGATGGCGATGGCCACCGAGCGGTTGAGGCCAGGAATTACCCCGACGATATAGCCGAGCAGTACCCCGCCGAGGATGATGGCGATGGACTGGTAGTGAAAGGCCGCGGAAAAGGAGGTGAAGATGGCATCGAATCCGATCATGTCATACCACCCCGATGCGCATCAGGTGAGCGGTCAGGACGTAGAGCCCCAGCGCCGGGACCACGGCCACCGGCAGTAGCAGGTACCAGCGTCGCTCGCCGAGGATCAGCAGCAGGCCGCCGATCAGCAGCGGGGCGACCCAGGTCAGTGGAAAGCGGTCGACCAACACGATAAAGCCGAGCACGTAGAGGAACGGCCACAGCAGGTGCCAGAGCTGGCCGACATCCGGCATGACGATGAAGGGGGCGCTGCGACGCAGGAGCGCGACGGCGCTGATCAGGGCAAGCGTGATGGAACAGCCGAGGATCAGCCAGGCGCCAAGGGAGGCGAGGCGTTGGGGCTGGATCCCGATCGCAAAGCCACTGCCGCCGTAGGTCGGAATGATCCAGGCCAACAGCACTGCCGCAAGGACGGCAGTCGCGAGTCCTGACCAGAAATTCGTGCGTATCATGATATTGCCTTCGGTCGTTGTTCTTGAGGGTGCCGATGGTGCATATTGCCGCGAGCCCGCTGGCTTCGTGACATGATTGAAACAGCAATCGAAGGCGCTGGGACTTGGCGCTGCGTTGCACTCCAGTGCACTATCCGCCAACGTGAGTGCATCAGACTGCACCATCTATCTTGGGGAATCGCTGAACAAATCGCCGAGCGAGATGAAGCGCAAGGCGCACGGAGCACAGGAACCGGAGCATATGGGGTATATGTGAGGATTCTGAGCACCGCGCAACGCAGCGATTCGCTCGTGTAGGCATTTGTGCAGTGTTTCCTAGGCGCCGGAGGCCGGTGATATGAACGACGACTTTGTTGCCAACCTACGCCTGCTGTGCAGCTATTACCCCTCCATCGCCGAGGTGTGCCGGCGGCTCGAGATCAATCGCGCCCAGTTCAACCGCTACCTGAAGGGCCGCTACCGACCGCGGCATGCCGCCATGCAGCGCCTGTGTGCCTTCTTCGGGGTGGAAGAGCACGAGCTCTACCTGCCCCATGAGGACTTCTGCACCCTGGTGCAGGCGGGCAGGGTGCCGACGGCATTGAGTCAGGTATCGGGGGTCAGTTGGCCGGATGATCTGCTCAACCGTGGCCGTGAGGGCATGGCGCGCTACCTGGGGTGCTATTTCGAGTATTACCACTCGATGTCACGCCCCGGGTACCTGATCCGTACCCTGGTGTGCCTGGAGGAGCGGGAGAGTGGCGTCGTCTATCAGCGCACCGAGCGTATGCAGACGCCCGCCAAACCCCGGTCTTGTCATAACCGCTACCAGGGCGTGGCCGTCAAGCTGGCCGACCGGATCTTCCTGGTGGATCATGAGACGCTTAACGGTCACGAGCTTACCCAGACGATCCTCTTTCCCAGCTTTCAAAGTCAGGTGGCACGATTGACGGGTCTCAAGCTCGGCGTGGCGGACAACAGCGAGCGGATGCCCTGCTGCGTACGCGTC
The DNA here is from genome assembly GCF_900102875.1 of Franzmannia pantelleriensis. Taxonomy (GTDB): domain Bacteria; phylum Pseudomonadota; class Gammaproteobacteria; order Pseudomonadales; family Halomonadaceae; genus Franzmannia; species Franzmannia pantelleriensis. The sequence continues at coordinate 14,991 of NZ_FNGH01000027.1, read as the reverse complement.
CTCTTCGAGCGACTCGACGAGCAGGTGGGCCTGCGTGAGGCCCTGTCGCAGTGTGGGCTGCTCTCTCTCGACGACCCCTCCCTGGATGCCGAACTGCTGGCCGCAGTGCACAACGACATGGCACCGGGGGAGCAGCACTTTCGGGCACGCCACTGAGCGCCAGCCGAGTCAATAGCCGGTCATCTCCAGGTAGCCCTCGCCGAGGCGCTCGCCGCTGTCGCGGTCATGGGCGGTGACCTCGCCCTCCCAGTAGGCGAAAGCCGTGTCCATCCAGCGCTCTGGATGGCGCGCCGCAACCTTGAGATTCAGCGCTTGCTCTGCTAGCTGTAGCCGCCAGCGGGTAGGCACTTCACGGCCGGCCACGCGACTGGTCTGCTGGGGGATCAGCGCCAGGTCGTCGCCACTCAAGGGTGTCAGTTGCCCATCCGGGGCGATCCAGCTGCCCGACAGGTAGTCGCCGCCCTCCTGGCCGCCGCCGCGCAGCCGAAAAGCCATCAGCTTATGGCCGTCGTCGAGGTGCAGCGAGAACCAATCCCAGCCCCGTTGGGTGGGCCCCAGCAGCTGGCTGCTCCACTCGCGGTCGAGCCAGCCGCGGCCACTGACGCGATGGGTTTCGCCATCCAGTTCGACCTCGCCCTCCACCCGCCAGAACGGCTGGGTGTAGTAGAACGAGCCCTGGCCGTCGGCGGACTTCTGGCTGAAACCTGCCTCGCCGTGTAGCACCAGCGGTCCCTCGGCGGTCAGCGTCAGACGGTAGCCGAACGGCTGGCCAGTGTCCTGGCCACGGGCGCTGACCTCGAGCTGCTCAAAGGTATCCCCCGCCGGGTCGACCACCCGGCTGCTCAGTCGCCAGTCGTCGAGCCAGGCGGCGAAGGGCTCGGCCACGGCGCCGGCCTGGGCGCGCCTTGCCTCGGCGTCGGGCAGCGACATGCCGCGCGCAAAGCGCTCCTCGACCAGATGCCGCTCGCCCCAGGATAGCGCGGCGTGGGCCATCCACAGCTGACGGCTCTGCCACGGCTGCACCGGGACGTCCGGCGAGGCGTCCGGCGGCGCCAGCGCCTGGCGAAACAGCGTCCACTGAATGCCCAGCGGCTCACCCTGCTCATCCTTCAGGTTGGCGGTCAGGTACCACCACTCGATGCGATAGTCGGGGTGGGGGCCGTGGTCGTCGGGGAAGCGCAGCGGCTGGCCGGGGCCTGCCTGGGCGTAGCCCTCGGCCTCAGCGCCGAGGCCGGCGAAGCCCTGCGGTGATTCGGTGACGGCGCTGGGGCGCAGCACGAGTGCCAGGGCAAGCAGGGCGGCAGCGACCAGCAGCAGGCGGCGAGTCATGAGGCGGAGAACTCCATCAGCAGCTGGCGGGGGCGGCTGCGCCATAGCCGCCAGAGGGGAATCAGCGCGGCCAGCCAGGCCACCGCCAGCGCCAGGCCCAGGGCCAGCAATAGCTGGCTGGGGAAGATATGCAGTGGCAGCCGCCAGCCGAAGGCGGCGACGTTGATCACCGCCACCAGCCCCCAGGTCAGGGCGATGCCCAGCGGGATTGCCAGCAGCGCGGTGACCAGCGCCGCCAGGCTAAGCTGGGCGAGCGACACCACGGCCAGCCTGCCCCGGGTCACCCCCAGCGCCCATAGGGGCGCCAGCTGGGCGCGGCGTTCACCGCCCTGGGCGAGCAGGCTGGTGAGCAGTGCTAGCCCCGCCACGGCCAGGGTCAGCACGGTCAGCGCGCGGGTGATGGTGAAGGTGCGCTCGAAGATTGCCTGGGCCTGCTGTTTCACGCCCTGCTGATCGAGCAGGCTGGCGCCCTCCAGGTCAATGGCGCGGTCGAGCTCGCGGCCCAGCGCGGCCACACCGCTGCCCTCGCTGAGCACGATGCCGAGGCTACCAGGCGGTGCGGCGAAGCGTTCGGCGAGTGCCGTAGTGGTCAGTGTCACCTCGCCGCGGGGATTGCCGTAGTCGGGGTAGACCGCGGCAATCGTCGTTTCGAGTGGACCCTCGGGGCTGCTCAGGGTGAAGCGGTCTCCGGGCCCCAGGCCGGTGGCGATCGCCAGCTGCTCGTTGACCAAGGCGTCGCCCTGGGCGAAGGCCTGCCAGGCCAGATCGACCCCCGCCGTGGTATCCAGCAACGGCCAACGCTGGGTCAGCTGGCTGGTGGGGGTGATGCCGTAGACGCCCACCGGCCGCGCATCGAGGCTATCGCTATGTAGGCTGGCATCGGCGCGGCGGGTGGGCAGCAGGGCAACGACCTCGTCGCGGGCCTCGAGCCAGGCTTGGGTTGCCTCGAAGCGCTCGGCGGGCGGGCGCAGGTAGGCCTCGGCGACCAGCCGCTGGTCGAGCCAGTCGAGGAAGGTGAGGCGAAAGCCACCGACCATGCTGCCGACGCCGAGGTTGGTGGCCAGGGCCAGCAGCAGTGCCATCATCGCCAGCTGCAGGCGTGGCAGTTGCAGCTGCAGGTCGGCCAGCGCCCACTGCGCCAGCGGGCGATGGCGCAGCCCGCGCACCGCCCAGCCCAGCAGCAGCCCGAGCAGCGGCGGCAGCCACAGCGTGGCCGCCAGCAGGCCGACGGCAACCAGCGCGAAGCCGGCCAGCAGCCGCTCCCCCGGGGGCTGGCCAGTCAGCCATAGCCATAGAGCCAGGGCCAGTAGCCACAGGCCGGCGCCCACCACCGCCATTAACGCCAGCTGACGCTGCAGCCCACTGCGCCAACGCTGGCGGTGACCCAGCGCCAGCACGTCGAGGTGTGCCGCCCGCCACAGGGTGGTGGCGCCAGCGCTGAACAGGCCGCCCAGGGTGATGGCGATACCGCCCAGCCAGTAGTGCCAGGGCAGCGTCAGCTCGCCGCCGACCTGCTCGCCGTAAAGTGACGCCAGGCTGGCCGCTACGTCCGGCAGCAGCTGGCCGGCCAGCCACACCCCGCTGACGATCCCCAGCAGCGCACCGATCAGGCCCAGCACCAGCAGCTCCGCGGCGAGCAGGGCGACCAGGGTCGTGCCAGGCACTCCCAGGGCGCGCAGGGTACGCAGCATGCCCAAGCGCTGCTCCAGGGTCAGGCTGAGTGCGGCATGCACAATGAATAGCCCTACCACTAGCGCTAGCAGGCCCAAGGCGGTGAGGTTGAGGTGAAAGCTGTCGCTGAGCTGGCCGGGGTCGGCCAGCCGCTCGGCGCGGAGTCGCACCAAGTGGCTAGGCAGCTCGGCGGAGTCGCCGGGGGCGATCAGTAGATGGCTGATGGCATCGGCGGGCAGGCCGAGCAGGCTACCGGCCACGCCGATATCGGTGATCAGGGTGTCTGGCGGTACGCTGCTATCGAGTACCAGCGGTGGTAGGCGGCGGCCCTCGGCGCTGACCAGCCCCCCCTCCTGACGGGCCGATGCCAGCGAGGCCAGGGTGTCGGCGGCCAGCCGCGTGCGCCATGGCGGCTGCAAAAAGTCACTGAGCGCCTCTGGGCCACCGCTGGCCTGGATGCCGCTGGTATCGGGCAGGGTCAGCGGCTCGATGCCGAGCAGCGTGACCCGCTCACTGCCCAGCAGGACCAGCTCGCCTTCGATTATCGGCGACACCGCGATGCCTGCTTGGCGCAGCGCCAGATAGTCGTCGAGCAGCAGGGCCTCGCCGTCGCGGCGCTCGAGGCGATCCAACCCGGCGTCGAACAGCGCGGCGCTGCGGTCGTAGCTGTCCCGGGCCGAGGTATTGATCGCCTGCACGCCACTCCATAGCGCGCTGGCCACCCACAGCCCGAGCAGCAGCATGACCAGCTGGGCGGGATGGCGCCGGTAGTGGGAGAGCAGGGTGGCGCCAGCGGCGGCGATCACCGGCTGGCTCCGTGCGCGTTGCGGATGGCGCCGAGCTGGCCGTGGGCCAGGGTTAGGCAGCGGTCCAGCGGTGCTGCCACCCGCGGGCTATGGGTGACCATCAGCAGCGCGCAGCCGCTGGCCTGGACCAGGCCGAGCAGCAGGGTGAGGACCTCGTCGGCAGTGGTCTCGTCGAGGTTGCCGGTGGGCTCGTCGGCCAGCAGCAGGGCGGGGCGCACCGCCAGGGCGCGGCCGATGGCCAAACGCTGCTGCTGGCCGCCGGAGAGCTGCTCGGGGTAGCGCTGGGCCATGTCACCGAGCCCCAGTCGCGCCAGCAGCTCATCGCACCAGGCCGGGTCGTGGCGGCCGGCGAGGCGTGCCTGCAGGCTCAGGTTGTCGGCCACGCTGAGGCTGGGTACCAGATGGAACTGCTGAAATACCAGCCCCACCGCCTCGCGTCTCAGGCCGGCCCGTTCGGGTTCGGAGAGCGACGAGAGCACTCGGGTGGCCAGGCGAACCTCGCCGGTGTCGGGCACATCGAGACCCGCGGCCAGGTGCAGCAGGGTCGACTTGCCGCTGCCCGACTCACCCATCAGCGCCAGGCTCTCGCCGGCGGCGAGGGCCAACGAGACGCCCTCCAGTACCCTGAGCGGGCCCTGGGGCGTGGTGAAAGACTTGCTGACCTGGTGCAGCTCTAGCATAGGGGGCTCACCTGAGGGACGCGCCATGAGTGTTGCATAAAAAAGGCGCCACCCGTAGGTGGCGCCGAAGCCGTCTTGCGTCAGCTATCAGTGGCTATGATCGTGATCATGGTCATGGTCATGCGCGTCGTGATCGGGATCGGCCAGCGCGGCATGCAGGGTGCTGGCGTTGTGACGCATCATGCCCAGGTAAGTGCTGGCTTCGCCTTCGGCGGCCAGGGCATCAGCGTATAGGGTGCCAGCGACCTCCAGGCCGGTCTCTTCAGCAAGCTGGTTGATGATTGCCGGGCTGGTCATGTTCTCGTGGAACAGCGCCTGGACGTTCTGATCATGGATCACGTCGATCAGCTCGGCCATGTTGGCGGCGCTGGGCTCGGCCTCGGTGGACAGCCCCACCGGGGACAGGAAGCGCAGCCCATAGGCGTTGGAGAAATAGCCGAAGGAGTCGTGGCCGGTGATGATGGTGCTGGACGGCGGTATCTCGGTGAGCAGCTCGCGGATTTCGGCGTCGGTGGCTTCCATTTCGTTGATATAGCGCTCGGCGTTATCGCGGTAAGCTTCTTCGTTGTCCGGGTCGGCGTCGATCAGGCCATCGCGAATATTGACCACATAGGTCTGCGCCATGGCCAGGTCCTGCCAGGCATGGGGATCGTACTCACCGTGCTCATGATCATGATCGTGGCCATGGTCGTGGTCGTCGTGGCCATGGTCATGGTCGTGGTCATCGTGGCCATGGTCATGGTCGTGGTCGTCGTGGCCATGGTCATG
>NZ_FNGH01000027.1:0-9662 GCF_900102875.1 Franzmannia pantelleriensis | reverse complement strand
TGGTCATGGTCGTGGTCGTCGTGGCCATGGTCATGATCGTGGTCGTCGTGATCGTCATGGCCGTGGGCGTAACCGTGGTCGTGACCATGATAGGGGATGCGCTCGATACCGTCGGTGGCGGTGACCAGTGGTCCGCTGTAGTCGCTGGAGTCGATCAGTCGCTCCATCCAGCCCTCGAACTGCAGGCCGTTGAACACCACCAAATCGGCCTCGGCGATGGCGCGCGCCTCGGTGGGGCTGGGCGAGAACACATGTGCGTCGCTGTCCGGCCCGACCAGCGAGGTGACATTGACGCGCTCGCCGCCGACGTTGTGGACCATATCGGCCAGGATGCTGAAACTGGCCACCACCTCGATGCGCTCGTCGGCCTGCAGTGGAGACAGGGCGACCAGGCCGGCGCTGCCGAGCAGCAGGCTAAGGGCGAAGGGCTTAGTTCTCATGGCGTACCTCATTGTGATGCATTGAAAAGTGCGCTATCCGGCCTCGGCGGCCTCCAGCGGCGTGGCGCGGCGCCGCAGCTTGGCCATCAAGCTGTGATAGCGCCCGAAAAGTGCGGATGCGATATAGCCCACCCCGGCCAGCATGATGATGCTCGGCCCGGACGGGAGTGACAGGTGATAGGACAGCAGCAGCCCGCCGGTGCTGGCGACCATGGCCCACACCACAGCGATGCAGATCAGCCCTTCGAGGCGCTTGCTCCAGAAGCGTGCCGCGGTGGCCGGCAGCATCATCAGGCCCACGGCCATCAGCGTGCCCAAGGTCTGGAAGCCGGCGGTCAGGTTGAGCACCACCAGCGCCAGGAAAAGGCCGTGAACCAGGCCATTACGATTGCCCTGGCCACGCAGGAACAGTGGATCCAGGCACTCCACCACCATGGCCCGGAACATCCACGCCATGCACACCACGATCAGGCTGCTGATGGCGGCGATCAGGAACAGTGCGCTGGAGTTGACGGCCAGGATCGAGCCGAACAGCACGTGGGTGAGGTCGACGCTGCTACCACCCAGCGACACCAGCATCACTCCAGCGGCCAGCGAGATCAGGAAGAAACTGGCCATGGCGGCGTCCTCGCGCTGGCCGCTCATTTGCGACACGCTGCCGGCGAGCCCGGCCACCAGCAGTCCTGAGAGAATGCCGCCCAGGCTCATCGCCGGCAGTGAGAAGCCTGCCAGCAGAAAACCCAGCGCCACGCCGGGCAGGATGGCATGGGCCATCGCGTCGCCGATCAGGCTCATGCCGCGCAGCACCAGAAACACCCCCAGCGGCGGCGCAGCCAGTGACAGGGCGATGCCCGCCACGAAGGCGCGGCGCATGAAGCCATAGTCGAAGGGGGCGATAAACCACTCGTTGAGCAACGCGATCATGGCGACAACCCCGGCATGTCGAGAGGCAGGATCGGCGCATGATGATGCCGCTGCGTGCCGCCTTGATGGCGCTCGACAATTGCCTCCGGGGTGCTCCAGCGGGCGTGGCCGCCGGCCAGGGCCAGCACGCAGTCGGCCAGCCGCGAGAGCTGCTCGAGGTCGTGCAGCACCACGATGATGGTGGCGCCCTGGGCGGCCATATCGCGCAGGACGCCCATCAGCACCTCGACGGTCTCGACATCGACGTTGGCAAATGGCTCGTCGAGCAGCAGCAGTTCGGCTTCCTGCATCAGGGTACGGCCGAGCAGCGCGCGCTGGCGCTGTCCCCCAGAGAGCTCACCCAGCGGGCGGTGGGCCAGGTCAGTAATGCCCAGGCGGGACATCACCTCGCGGGCCTGGCGATAGTGCGGGCCACAGTAGCCCTTGAACGCGCCATGGCTAGGCCAGGTGCCGGTCATGATCAGCTCTTCCACGCTCATCGGGAAGGTCAGGTCCAATGCCAGCTGCTGGGGCAGCCAGGCGCGCCGCTCCTTGGGCACGTCACACTCGATGCGGCCGTGGATCGGCGCCAGCTCCCCCATGATCGCCTGGATCAGGGTACTCTTGCCCGCGCCATTGGCCCCGATTAGCGCGGTGATGGCGCTGTCCTCGAAGTTGCCGCTGACGTGCTCCAGCACGGTTCGGCCGCCCTGGGCGAGCTGCAGGTCGTTGAGGCGCAGTCGTGACATCAGGACCACCACCCCGCGGCCCAGGAGACCGCCAGCCACAGCCCGGCCAGCGGCACCGCAACCAGCATCAGCCTCCGGCCGGCTGCCAGCGACATCAGGGAAAAGTGACACGGCCCTTCGGGCCGATGATGGTGACGGTGCGCCATGACAATACCTCGCGAATGACAAGAAGGTTATAACATAACAGATGGGTTGAGAAGCCGCGCTGGCGGTGACAGCAAAAATGGCCGCTAATGATAGCGGCCATGGGCATGCGGCTCCAAACGTCAGTAGCGGATCGCTACTCCTAGCTGCTCAGGGCTGGCCAGCAGCGCGTACTCGTAGTCGAAGCGCAGCTCGCCGAGCGAGGCCTGGGCGGGCTGAAAGCGGTTGAGGGCGTGGCCGGCCTGGCGCGGCTGGGTTTGCAGCTGTAGTTCGCTGATCAGCATGCCGGTGGCGAAGTTGATGGCACCATCGCGGCCGCGACCGTCGCCGACCCCGATCAGCAGCCCCGAGGCGGTATTTACCGCCAGCGAACCAAGACGCGCCTCGAAGGAGCGGCGCTGCTGCTCGTCGGCGGCGGTCTCGCGGATCAGCGCCCGGGCACGGTCGAGGTCGTCGCCCTCTTCAAGGGCGCGGAAGTTGCGGTACGCCTCGGGGTGAGGCTGGCGGTTGAGGAACATGCCGCCCAGCGCCAGCGCCGACTTGACCACCCCGACCCGGGCATCGTAGCGGTCGTCGCGGTCGCTCGCTTCGCTGGCCTGGTAGGCATTGAGCCCCAGGCTCGCGCCGTAGATGCCGACCCAGCTCGCCTGCCACAGGTTGGCGTGGCGTTCGCCGCGGGCCAGGGCATCGTCGTAGCCCTGCCACTCCTGCGACAAGGATTGCCCGAAGGCGACGGGGGGCAGGCTCAGCAGCAGCGCCAGGCTGGCGATCACGGCGGTTGAGAAACGCATGGCAGGCTCCGGGTGGTGAGTGTCGTCTCTACTATAGTGCCTTTGGCGGGCTCATAGCCCCATCGCCTGGCGCATCATCAGCCGCTTGGCCAGCGGCAGCCGCTGGGTGACGGCAAGCCCGGCACTGCCTAGTCGGCGCAGTGGCGCGGCGCCGGTGAACACCCGGTGCAGCAGCTCGGTGGCGGCGATCATCGCTAGCGTCTGCGGTCGCCGCTGGCGGGCATAGCCGTCCAGCACCCGCGGGCTGCCGAGATCCTGGCCGAGCCGATGCGCGGCTATCAATCGCTCGCTCAGGGCAATGACGTCCTGCAGCCCGAGGTTGAGGCCCTGCCCCGCCAGCGGGCTGATCACATGAGCGGCATCGCCGATCAGCACGCAGCGTTCGGCGGCATAGCGCCGCGCATGCTGACGGCGAATCGGAAAGCTGGCCTGACCGAGCACCGCCTCGAGGCCACCCAACTGGGACGGAAAGTCGCGCTCCACGGCGAGCCGCAGCGCCTCCGGGTCGAGCCGCTCCAGGGCAGTGATGGTATCCGGCTTGCCATACCACACCAGCGAGGCATGGTGGCCGGGCAACGGCAGCATCGCCTGGGGGCCCTCGGGCGTGAAGCGCTGCCAGCTGACATCCTGCTGGGGCAGCCGGGTGGCGACATTGATCACCAGCGCGCGCTGGTCGTAGTCGCCGCTCTCGACCTGAATGCCGGAGAGCTCGCGCAGCGCCGAGCGCGCGCCGTCGGCGCCGACTATCAGCGAGGCGGTCAGGCGGGTGCCGTCGTCGAGCTCCAGCTCGGCTTCGCTGGCCGCCTGGCGCAGCACCATCGGCCGTACCCCGCAGTGGCATTTCACCGTCGGCAGCTCGGCCAGGCGTGCCCAGAGCGCGGCGCGGATCCAGCGATTCTCGACGAAGCTGCCGAAGGCGTCGTGGCCGAGGCTCTCGGCATCGAAGCTCGCTTCGTCGTGACCCTGTCGGGTCCAGGCCTGAATGCGCCGAAACGGACAGCGCCGCGCGGCGGGGATCCGCTCCCAGGCACCGACCCCGGCCAGCAGCTGCTCGGCGGCCAGGTTCAGCGACGACACCCGCAGATCGAAACGGTCGTCGCGTGGTAGCGTGGGGGCCTGGCCGCTTTCAATCAGTGCCACCGTCAGGCCTGCCTGACCCAGCGAGGCGGCGAGTGCGGCACCCACCATACCGCCGCCGACAATGACCACCTGTGCAGAATTCGCCATGCGTGTCCTTTATGTCATCAAACTGTCATCTATGCTCGATAGGGTGCGCGCTGACATCAAAGCGTCATTAAACCGTCATACCACCCGCGGACCCACACGGTAGCTACTCACTTATGACGAATCGCCCCACCTTGCCCTCTGATCAGCCGGCCTTCGAGCGCCAGGCGCGCCGTGAAACCCCGGCCTGGATGCGCGGCATCTATGCCGGGCTGTGCCTCTACCTGTTCCTGGCCGCTCTCAACGTGCTCAGCTCGGGCCTTGGCACCTTCGGTGCCGAGAGCGACTTTCTGACCCGTGCCTTCGCCTACGGTGAGAACCCCTTCATCGCGTTGCTGGCCGGCGTGCTGGTGACGATGATCGTGCAGAGCTCGTCGTTCACCTCGGCGCTGATCGTGACGCTGGTGGCGAGCGGCGAGATGACGCTGGGCACCGCGGTATTCGCCATCATGGGCGCCAATATCGGCACCGCGGTCACCGGGGTCATCGTGGCCCTGGCCAACATGCGCATCAAGCGCAACTTTCGACGCTCGTTCACCGCGGCGCTGATGCACGACTTCTTCAACATCCTCACCGTGGCGGTGGTGTTCCCCATCGAGTGGCTGAGCGGGATGTTCCATGAGGCCGGCCGCGGTGTATTCACGCGTCTGGCCGGCTGGCTGGCGGAGCTGATTGGCCTCGAGGAGGTCGCCCGTCCCAACAGCCCGATCAAGGTGGTTACCGCGCCCATCGTCGATGCCGTCAACGCCATTGGCGGCTTCCTGCTGCCCACCTCGCCGGCCCAGGGGTTGCTGGTCGCCGGCCTGGGCATGCTGCTGATGTTCGCCGCGCTGATCTTCATGGTCCAGAACCTGCGCGGCGCGCTGCTGCGCCACATGGACGGCCTGTTCCGCACCTACTTCTTCCGCACCGACCTGCGCGCCTACGGCGTGGGCGTGGTCTCCACCGTGCTGGTGCAGTCGAGCACCATCACCAGCAGCCTGATGGTACCCCTGGCCGGAGCCGGGGTGGTGCGCATGCGCCGGGTGCTGCCGTTCATGATGGGTGCCAACCTTGGTACCACCGTGACCAGTGTGCTGGCCGCCACCGCCAATCCTATCGCAGCCGCCATGACCGTTGCCCTGTTCCACGTCATCTTTAACCTCACCGGCACCGCGATCTGGTGGCCGATGCGCCATATCCCGCTGCGCGCCGCCAGCTGGTACGGCAAACTGGCGGCCAAACAGACCCGCTATGCCTTCCTGTTCCTGATCGGCGTGTTCTTCGTCGTACCGCTGGCCGGCATCGCCGCCACCGAACTGTTCATGAGCCTGCGCTAAGCGCGGCCCACCGGGAGACCGTCACATGTTTCGTCAGCTCTACACCGCCCTGACCTCGGAGAACACCCTCGACCAGGCCTTCGAGGACCTCACCGCCATGCTCGAGCACGGCGAGTGGATGTTCGCCCGCGCCAACGACGTGCTCTACAGCACCGTACCTGCCGACGAGGTGCGCCAGCCGCTCTACGACCGCGACCGGGCGATCAACGAGCTGGAGCGCTCGATTCGCCGCAAGGTGCTGCGCCACCTCACCGTCAACCCCGGCCACGACGTGGCCATCTGTCTGGCACTGATGAGCGTCGCCAAGGACGCTGAGCGTATCGGCGACTACTGCAAGAACGTCTTCGAAGTGGGCAGCCTGTATAGCGAAGGCTTCCACGTACCGCGTTACCAGGGGCCGCTGGACGGCATGGCCGAGCAGATGGGCCGCATGTTCGGCATGATGGTCAGCGCCACCCGCGACTCCGACGAGGCCAAGGCGCGCCAGGTGCTCTCCATGGCGCGCGGCATTCGTGCCCAGGGCGACCACCTGATCGAGGAGCTGTTCAAGGACGACCAGCAGGTCGCCTTCCACGAGGCGGTGGCCTACTCGCTGCTGGCGCGCCACTACAAACGGGTCGCCTCACACCTGGCCAATATCGCCACCGCGGTGGTCGGCCAGCTCGAGGACCTCGACTTCTATCACGAAGAAGGCGACGAGGCGGAGTAACGCCCTCGCCGAGGTTGTGTATAACGCCAAGCGCCGCCCCGAGGGGCGGCGCGTTGCGTTCAAGCATTGTGGAGGGTCGAGGGTTTTACTCGACCAGCGCATTCAAGCGGTCGGGAAAGTCGGTGAAGATACCGTCGACGCCCCAGTCGAGCAGCATCTGCATATCGTCCTGCTCGTTGATGGTATAGACGTGCACCAGCAGGTCGTTGGCCTGGGCCTGCTCGACGAAGCCGGCATCGATCACCTGCAGCTCGTCTTCGTAAGTCAGGTTGGTGCCGATCCCAACGGCATAGTCGCGGATCGCCTGAAAGTCCGCATCGCTGATCTCCTGCGGCCCCGGCGTCACCCCGGTCCACTCCACCAGCTGCTCGCCGTCATCCTCGGGGTAGTACCACACCAGCTGCACCAGCGGCACTTGGTCGTTCAGTTCGCGCACCGCAAGCAGGCTCTCCTGGCTGAACGACTGGATGACCACCAGGCCATCTTCGATCAGGCCGTGGGCCTCCAGCTCCTCAACCATCGCCTCCTCGATACCCGGGTAGAGCTCTGGCGACTTGGTCTCGAGGTAGTAGCGAGCATCGTTGCCGAAGTGCTCGATGACCTCGCCCAGGGTCAGGACCTCCACCCCGGCATAGGCGTCATCGGCAAACGCCGGGTAGGCCTCGTTGAACCAGCTGCCGGCATCCAGCGCCTTGAGCTCCTCGAGGGTGAGATCCTTGAGCTCGCCTTCGCCGTCGGTGGCGCGGTCGACGGTCACATCGTGGAAGGCCACCAGCTCGCCGTCGGCGGTCATCTGGATATCCAGCTCCAGGTAGTCCACCCCCATCTCCTGGGCCAGTTCCAGCGCCGGCAGGGTCTGCTCCGGCGCGTGCCCGCTGGCACCGCGGTGGGCGATCACCTGAAAGTCCTGCAGATCATCCAACTGCTGCTGAAGGGCATCGGCCTGGGCGGAGAGCGGCAGCAACAGGGCGCCACCGCCAAGCAGGGCGAAGGGCAGGCTTAGACGAGAGAAGCGGCTCTGGTTGGAACGCATAGTGAATCCTTTATTGAATGTTCAATCAACAACCGTACTGAGGTGGGGTGGGGGATGCAAGGTGGGGGACACGGTCAGTCCCAGCGGATCCAGTGTTTGAGCTCGGCCGCGTTGGCGATCTGAATCTGCTGGGCGCGAGGGTCGGTCTCGGTGTGGTTGGGGTTGACGCCCAATTCACGCAGAGCATAGAGCACCAGTGGACCACGACATGACAGCTCCAATGTCCCCGCTTTCATTGCGTAGTCTAACGCTATCAGTTGACGCTCTGGCTCAGGCAATCGCTGGTCTGGAATTAGCTTTACGCTGACGATGGTTTGCCAGTCGCTATCGCATTCTCGGCCATGCTCTCCCAGCATCCCTCCACAAGGCTCTGGAATATCGCGGAAGCGACTCAATACGAAGTCCCGATATGACAAATGCTTTTCACAGAAAGCCCGTACATGCCAGCGCCCTGCTGCATATACCAGGGTATGGGGTACGATGACCCTTTCTTCGCCCCGAGGGTTGGTAAAAGAAGCGTAGGACACCTCCAACCGCAGCTGCTGACGCGCTCCCTTTACCAACTCGCGTACCACGTCAGGTGACACCTTGCGACTCGGCAAAGGCAACGACTCAGTATCGGCAGCCCCGAGCCCGAGACCGGCGAAGGGCGACTCCAACCCCTGACCCGCCCCTAGCAGATGCAGGTACTCTTCAACCCGACCTTGGGTGAAATGGCCAATAAACCGATCAGTGGGAAGAAACCCTTTGCGCGACTCGTCATAGGCTAAGTTATCTGGGGCTAGCTCTCTGTATCGGCGCAGGACTTTTTGCGACTGCTGGCGCCCGATCCCGAAGGCTTCGCCGATCTGTGAGGCCACCACCCGGCCCTCCCAAAGCGCCAGGATCTCGATCAGCCGGTAACGGGCGAGGGTGTCCCAGGGTAGTGGTGCAGTATCGAGCATGCGAACTCCTTGCGACTCTCTGAATGCCATGATCTATCTCAACATCTGCCTGAAAAAGATGCTGGTTTCTTGGGGGTCATCACCTAATGTAGTGGGTGCTGGTTCCATCTGGCCTTCCGTTCTACCACCATAGTCCCTGTCATGATCACACTGTGATGGGGAGACCATGGATCAGAACCAGCTCTACGAACGTATTCTCGGCCTTTCTACCCCGTGGTTCGTCAGCGATGTGGACCTTGATGAGATCAGTGGTTTGGTCGAGGTGCAGGTCGAGTGCGATACCTCTGCGAATCTGTGCTGTCCCCAGTGTGATCAGCCCGCTCCACGTTACGACAAGCGACGCCGTCAGTGGCGGCATCTTGATACCTGCCAGTTCCAGACCAAGGTGGTGGCGGATGTGCCTCGTGTCCGCTGTCCAGAGCATGGCTGCCGGACGATCCAGGTGCCCTGGGCAGAAGGCAACAGTCGCTACACCGCGCTCTTTGAGGCCCTGGTGATTCAATGGCTGAAGGAGGCATCGATCCAGGCTGTCAGTCGGCAACTGCAACTGAGCTGGACGGCCATTGACGGCATCATGAAGCGGGCAGTTCGGAGAGGCCTGGCGGCAAGGACATCCCCGGATGTGCGCTTTCTATCAGTGGATGAAACCGCCTTCCGTAAGGGCCACGACTACGTCACCATCCTCTCGAATCACCAAGGGCGGGTAATTGTCGTCGAAGATGGCAAGTCTGCCGACAGTCTGTCGCGATGCTATTTGTCGCTCACGAAAGCGCAACGCGCCAGTATCGAATCCGTCTCAATGGACATGAGCCCTGCCTATCGCAAGGCCACGTTCGTTCATGTTGAGAAGGCGCGCCGCAAGATTGCCTTCGACCACTTTCATATCGCCCAGACTCTGAACGATGCGCTTAATGCGACGCGTAAGTCCGAACTCCATTCGGTAGACGCCTCTCTGCGCCGGACAGCCCATCAGTCGCGCTACTCTTGGCTGAAGCGCCGAGACAGGCTGGATGAGCGAGAGCGCGCCACTCTGAATTGGCTATCGAGCCAGTTCTCGAATACCACGATCGCGTGGTACCTCAAGGAAAAAGCGCGGAACATCTGGAAAGGTAACCGCGTGCGTGGTGCCCGAGCCGCTTGGCAAGAGTGGATTCGGTTGGCCAAGGCGTCTGATATTCGGCCGGTGGTGACCGCTGCCGAGCAAGTGGAAGAGAAACTTTGGGGCATTCTCAACGCCATGCGGCTTAAGGCTTCCAACGGACTGGCCGAGGCACTGAACGGCAGGATCCGGGGCCTGCGAGTCAGGGCTAAGGGATACCGCAGCAAAGAGCGCTTCAAAACGGCGATCCTGTTTCATTTCGGCGGGCTGGAAATGACCCCTAACCCACTGAAATAAGGGAAGAGCC
>NZ_FNGH01000026.1 GCF_900102875.1 Franzmannia pantelleriensis | reverse complement strand
CTGGGTACGCGGCACCCGCGCATGCAGGTAACAGTGGTGCTGGAAGAAGTTCAGATGCCGCCAGGTCTTGTCGGCGAAGTCGTGGGCCGGGCAGGCCTTACCGCACTCCGGGCAAGGGTAGAGGCTGCCCCGCTCGGCCTCGACATAGAGATCCAGGCGGTGGGGCGACACGGAGGTATCCAGGTGCTGGTCCTTGAGAACCCAGGGCGCTTCCAGGCCCAAGCCGAGGGTCAGAATTTGGGTGCCGTCCATGCCATGCCTCCTGCCGTCGTGAAGGCCCTATCGTGGCTCAACGCTGGGGCTGAATTCCACACTCAACGGCGAAGAGCCAGAAGAAGGCGGCGTTGTCGCTGCCCTTGCGCATGGTCAGCGAGATAAAGCCCTCTTCGGCCATCTCGAACTCACGACGGTCGGTGACCAGTACCTCGGTGGGAATCTTGGCCTGCACCTGGCCCAGCGCCTCGTAGGTGTGCACCGGCAGGTTCTCCACCGCACCGCCGCTCTGCGGGCCGATGATGTTGGGGCACCAGCGGTACTTGGCGAAGCTGTCGGTGAGGCGCTCGGCGAGCAGATAGGCGGTGTTGCCCCACAGATAGTGCTCGTGATCCTCGCTGACGGTCTCGCGGTAATTGAAGCTCTTGACCGGGTTCTCGATCGGATCATAGGGCATGCGCAGCAGGAAGCGCGGCGCGGTCAAGCCCAGATAGCGAGCATCTTCGGATTCACGCAGGCTGCGCCAGCGGGCGTACTTGGGCCCCTCGAAGATCGCCTTGAAATCCTTGATATTGGGCAGCTCCTCGAAGCTGTCGATGCCGAAGAAGCTGGGCGCCACCGAGGACAGGAAGGGCGCATGGGCCATGGCCCCCACCGCCGAGGTGTACTGCAGCAGTTTGATATCCGGGGTAGAGGGCGAGAAGTCATAGTGACCGATGATCCCGGCGACCGGCTCACCGCCGAACTGGCCATAGCCCGAGGCGTAGACGTGCTGGTAGAGGCCGCTTTGGCTCAGCTCCGGAGCGAACTCGAAATCCTCGAGCAGTTCCTCCTTGGTGGCATGCAGCAGGTCGAGCTTGATGTTCTCGCGGAAGTCGGTGCGATCCACCAGCAGTTTGAGGCCACGCCAGGCCGATTCGATCTGCTGGAACCCCTGGTCGTGGAGTATCTCGTCGACCTGACCGCCGATCTTGCGGTCGAGCTCGACGATCATGCGATCGACGACCGACTTGTTGACCTGGGGCGCGTCGCTGTCGCTGTTCAGCAGCTCGGCGATAAAGGCTGCCACGCCCTGCTTGGCGACGTCATAGCCTTCGTCGGCGGGTGCCATGCGCGTCTGCGCCATGACCTGGTCAAGAAGGGATTCCTCGGCCACGGCCTCTGCGGCCTGGCCCTGCTGCTGTGCCGTATCACTCATCTCAATGCCTCGAATTCATCGGTAACCGCGGCGCCCACCCGGGCGCCAGCAGGAAAATCAGCTGTCGTCCTTGGTGTCGCCGTCGAGCAGCTCCAGCTCGCTCAGCAGCTGCTGGCGTGCCTCGTCGCTTTCCAGCAGCTTCTGCAGCCGGTCGCGGAAGGCGGGCACATTGCCCAGCGGTCCCTTGAGTGCGACCAGAGCCTCGCGCAGCTCGACCAGCTTGCGCAGCTCGGGCACCTGACGCGCCACGCTGTCCGGCGCAAAGTCGCTGAGCGACTTGAATTCGAGATCCACCGCCAGGTCGGCGGCATCATCACCATCGGTGAGTCGGTTGGGCACGCTGGCCTGCAGGCCAAGCCCGGCTTCACGCATCACCGACTGGAAGTTGTTCTTGTCGACCGAGACCGCCTCACGCTCTTCGATCGGGGTCTCTTCGGCACCGCCCTTGAAGTCACCCACCACCATCAGCTTGAGCGGTAGCTCTGTCTCGGCCTGCTGATCACCGGTGGCCGGCACATATTTGATGTTGATGCGCTCTTTGGGCGCGACCGTCCCTTCCTTCGCCATGCTGAGACCCTCCCTGCGGTGAACCTGGAATCTGTTATCAAGGGCGCGAGGGTAGGCAGACGATGACGGGCAATCCAGTGGGGGTATCGGCATGGCCGGCAACCAGGGGCGTCATTGTAAATCTGGAAGATACCCGCTAAATCGACGACATTTGCCGTTGATAATCGCAAAAAGAAACTTATTCAAGAAACATTATCATTCGACAATTCATTCTGACTACATTAAATGTCAGAGATGTCTTACATAAATCGACGGCAATGTCGCCGCCAAACCTCATCCATGACGTCGCTTTTCAATCATCATCCGCCTGGGCTGGCCCTCCTATTCATAACCAGGAGCGATTGACACATAACCTGCAGCACTAACAAAAACGCCCCGACCCAAGGGCCGAGGCGTTGCTATTCCAATCAGGATCGGCGTTAGCGGACTAGCCAGCCGCCAGCCGGCGACGAATCGCTGCCTCGATACCAGCAGCGTCGAGTCCGCACTCGGCAAGCAGCTCACCGGGCTTGCCGTGCTCGACGAAGGCGTCGGGGAGGCCAAGGTTGAGCACCTCGATCTGCACGCCTTCGGCAGCCAGCAGCTCATTGACTGCACTGCCAGCGCCACCGGCCACCACGTTCTCCTCGAGCGTCACCAGCAGGTCATGGTCGCGTGCCGCGGCCAGCACAGCGTCGCGATCCAGCGGCTTGACAGAGCGCATATTGAGATGGCTGGCATCGAGCGAGTCTGCCACCTCGGCGGCCGGCCCGTTGAGGCTGCCGAAGGCCAGTAACGCCATCTTCTGCCCGTGCCGCCGCGTCTCGGCGTGGCCGATCTCGATGGGCTCGAGGTGCGCGGGAATCTCGACGCCGGGACCGGTGCCTCGCGGGTAGCGCACCGCCGCCGGGCCGGGGTAATGGTAGGCGGTACTGAGCATGGCGCGGCACTCGGCCTCGTCAGCAGGCGCCAGCACCACCATGCCCGGCACGCAGCGCAGGAAGGAGAGATCCATGCTGCCGTGGTGAGTGGGGCCATCTTCACCCACCAGGCCGGCGCGGTCGATGGCAAAGGTCACGTCGAGGTGCTGCACCGACACATCGTGAATCAGCTGATCATAGCCGCGCTGCAGGAAGGTCGAATAGATCGCCACCACCGGCTTGGCGCCTTCGCAGGCCATCCCGGCGGCGAGCGTCACGGCGTGCTGCTCGGCGATCGCCACATCGAAGTAGCGCTCAGGGTATTCCTGCGAGAAGCGAATCAGGTCAGAGCCTTCCCGCATCGCCGGGGTGATGCCGATCAGTTGAGGATCGGCAGCGGCCATGTCGCAGATCCAGTCGCCGAACACGTTGCAATACTTGCGCGGCTTTGGGCGCAATGCATCGTTGCGCGACGTCGCCTTGCTGGTCGACGCCTGGGGCTGGGCCGGCGCCAACGGCGCCGGCTCACGCTTCTCCAGTTTGGTAATCGCGTGGTAGCCGATGGGGTCAGTCTCGGCGGGCTGAAAACCACGCCCCTTGCGGGTCTTGACGTGCAGGAACTGCGGACCGTCGAGGTCGCGCATATTGCCCAAGGCATGGGTCAGGGCATTCAGGTCATGGCCATCGATGGGTCCGATATAGTTGAAGCCCATCTCCTCGAACAGCGTGGCCGGGCTGATCATGCCCTTCATATGCTCTTCGGTACGCCGCGCCAGCTCCAGCGCGCCGGGCAGGTGCGACAGCACCCGTTTGCTGTTCTCGCGCATCGCCGTGTAGGGCTTGCTGGCCAGGATCCGTGCCAGGTAGCTGGCGATACCGCCGACGTTTTCGGAGATCGACATCTCATTGTCGTTGAGTATCACCAGCAGATTGGCATCAACGTGGCCGGCGTGGGCTAGCGCCTCGAAGGCCATGCCGGCGGTCAGGGCGCCATCACCGATCACCGCACACACCCGCCGCCGCTCGCCGCGGGCGCGGGCCGCCAGGGCCATCCCCAACGCCGCGGAGATCGAGGTGCTGGAGTGCCCTACCCCGAAAGTGTCGTACTCCGACTCGGCGCGGCGCGGAAATGCCGCCAGGCCGCCATACTGGCGAATACCAAGCATCGCCTCGCGACGCCCGGTGAGTATCTTGTGGGGATAGGCTTGGTGGCCAACATCCCACACCAGCCGGTCGTGGGGGGTGCTGAGAGCGTGATGCAGCGCCACGGTCAGCTCGACCACGCCTAGTCCAGCGCCGAAGTGGCCGCCGCTGCAGCCCACGCTGTAGAGCAAGTAGGCACGCAACTCATCGGCCACCTGAGCCAACTGAGCCGCACTCATGGCGCGCAGCCCGGCCGGGGTGTCTAGCGTGTCGAGCAGCGGCGTGGCCGGGCGCTCGGCGGGAATTTCGTCGAACAGCTTCATGGAATACCGTCGTCAGTGGTCGCGCTCGATCATGTAACGCGCCAGCTCGGCCAGCGCTATACCACGCTCCCCGAGCGGCACCAGCGCCGCCAGGGCGTCATCGAGCAACCCGTCGGCCTTGGCGCGAGCGCCAGCCAGGCCGAGCAGGCTTGGATAAGTCGGCTTGTCGCGTGCGGCATCGGCGCCGGAGGCTTTGCCCAGCACCTGGGTATCGCCGATGACATCGAGCACATCGTCGTGAATCTGAAAGGCCAGGCCAATGGCCTCGCCGTAGCCGCCCAGCGCCGCCAGCCGCGGGTCATCCTCGGCGACGGCCACCAGTCCGCCCAGGCGCAGCGCGGCGCATATCAGGGCACCGGTCTTGTGGCGATGCATATGCGCCAAGGCCTGTACATCGGGCTGCCCACCCACTGCGGCCAAATCCAGCGCCTGGCCCGCCACCATCCCGTCGCGGCCGGCGGCTCCGGCGAGGGTACGCATCAGGGCCGCTAGTCGCGGCGACTCGCTGCCCGCCAGCACCTCGAAGGCCAGCGTCTGCAGGGCATCGCCGGCGAGGATCGCAGTGGCCTCATCGAAGGCCTTGTGCACCGTGGGCTGGCCGCGGCGCAAGTCATCATCATCCATCGCCGGCAGGTCGTCATGGACCAGCGAGTAAGCGTGGATCAATTCGATGGCCACCGCCGGCGCGTCGAGATCGGCATCCGCCGCACCCAAGGCCCGCCCGGCGGCATACACCAGTACCGGACGCAGCCGCTTGCCGCCCCCCAGCACGGCATAGCGCATGGCGGCATCGAGACGAGGCTCGACGGGGGGTTGCGCCTGCCAAAGTGCCTCGAGGCAGGCATCGACCCGCGCACAGTCTTCGGCGAGACGCAGCGCCAGCGGCGACGCATTGGCCGTCACCGCGCGGCGTCCTCAGCGCCGAACGGCGCCTCGCCGAGCTCGCCGTTCGGCTGCTCGACCAGTTGGCGCACCTTGAGCTCGGCGGCATCTAGGCGCTGCTGGGCATCGCGGGTCAGGCCCACCCCCTGTTCGAAGGCGGCCAGCGAGTCTTCCAACGACAGCTCACCGGACTCGAGACGCGCCACCAGCGCTTCGAGACGCTCGAGAGTGGCGGCGAAATCCTGCGGCGCCGACGGCGTATCAGCCGGAGTATCGACCATAGCGTCTATTTGCTCTTCGCACGTATGAAAATGATGCCACAGTATACACGCTCCACCCCCGGGGTCGTCTGCCCCAGGTTATGTACCTTGCATATGCAGCCCGCTCATAGTGACGGCGCAGGAATTTCATCGCCGCCGTCGGCCGAGGCTCGATGTGGCTGTGCTAGGATAGCGACCCTGTTGCAACAGGCTCACCACGATACCTATACCGATAGCAAGCGGCATGACCGCGCAAGGGTTGATTCGACGATGGCCAAAACGTCCCTGGACAAGAGCAAGATCAAGATCCTGCTACTCGAGGGCGTCCACCAGAGTGCGGTGGACAACTTCCTGAACGCTGGTTACACCAACATCGAGCACCTGACGACGTCGCTGGATGAGGATACGCTGATCGACAAGATTCGCGACGTCCACTTCCTCGGCATTCGCTCGCGCACCCAACTGACCCAGCGGGTGTTCGATGCCGCCGAGAGACTCACTTCGGTGGGCTGCTTCTGTATCGGCACCAATCAGGTCGACCTTGGCGCGGCGCTCACCCGTGGCATACCGGTCTTCAACGCGCCCTACTCCAACACCCGCTCGGTGGCCGAGCTGGTGCTGGCCGAGGCGATCATGCTTCTGCGCGGCATCCCCGAGAAGAGCGCCCGAGCCCACGAGGGCGGCTGGCTCAAGTCAGCCAAGAACTCCCACGAGGCCCGCGGCAAGACGCTGGGCATCGTCGGCTACGGCAGCATTGGCGCCCAGCTTTCGGTGCTCGCCGAGTCGCTAGGCTTCGACGTCATCTACTACGACGTGGTGACCAAGCTGGGCATGGGCAACGCCCGCCAGGTAGCCAGCCTCGAGGAGTTGCTGGCACGCGCCGACGTGGTCAGCCTGCACGTGCCCGAGCTGCCCTCGACCAAGTGGATGATCGGCCGCGAGCAGATCGCGCTGATGAAGCAGGGCGGCATCCTGATCAACGCCTCGCGCGGCAGCGTGGTGGTCATCGAGGAGCTCGCCGAGGCGATCAAGGCTGGAAAACTGCTGGGCGCGGCCATCGACGTCTTCCCCGTCGAGCCCAAGGGCAACAACGAAGAGTTCGAGAGTCCGCTGCGCGGCCTGCCCAACGTGATCCTCACGCCCCACGTCGGCGGTTCGACCCTCGAGGCCCAGGAGAACATCGGCGTCGAGGTCTCCGAGAAGCTGATCACCTACTCCGACAACGGCACCACCGTGACCTCGGTGAACTTCCCCGAGGTGGCGCTGCCGGCGCACCCGGACAAGCATCGCCTGCTGCACATCCATGACAACGTGCCCGGGGTGCTGTCCGAGCTCAACCGCGTGCTGTCGGAGAACGGCATCAATATCTCCGGCCAGTATCTGCAGACCAACGAGAAGGTCGGCTACGTGGTGATCGACGTCGACAAGGCCTACGGCCCCCAGGCGCTACAGGCGCTCAAGCAGGTAGAGCACACCCTGCGCGTGCGGGTGCTCTACTCGGAGACCAACTTCGAGGATTGAGCCGGCACCCACCGCCGTACGATGAGGCCCCGTTCACCGCCGTGAACGGGGCCTTTGCGTCTGTACTTGACCTGGATCAGTCGCCGGTGGGTGCAGCTTGCCCTGCGCTTGAGTAAAATGCCCGCCTCAACCCATGGTCCGCCCTTTGCGAGGGCGACAACCAGGAGCCAAGCATGCAAGAAACTCTCGATTCACCGCGAATCGTGGTCGCGGCGTTGTACAAGTTCGTCACCCTCGAGGACTACGAGGCACTGCGTGAACCGCTTCGCCAGACCATGCTCGACCACGAGGTCAAGGGCACCCTGCTACTGGCCCGCGAGGGCATCAACGGCACCGTTGCCGGCAGCCGTGAGGCCATCGACGCTCTGCTCGCCTGGCTCACCGCCGACCCACGGCTGACCGATATCGATCACAAGGAGTCGTACTGCGACGAGCCGCCCTTCTACCGCACCAAGGTCAAGCTGAAGCGCGAGATCGTCACCATCGGCGTGCCCGACATCGATCCTAATGACAGCGTGGGCACCTATGTCGAGCCCGAGCAGTGGAATCAAGTGATTAGCGACCCCGAGGTGCTGGTGATCGACACCCGCAACGACTATGAGGTCGCCATCGGCAGCTTCGAGGGCGCCATCGATCCCAGGACCACCACTTTCCGCGAGTTTCCCGACTACGTTCGTCAGCACTATGACCCGACCCGTCACAAGAAGGTGGCGATGTTCTGCACCGGCGGCATCCGCTGCGAGAAGGCCTCGAGCTTCATGCTCAAGGAGGGCTTCGAAGAGGTCTACCACCTCAAGGGCGGGGTGCTGAACTACCTCGAGAAGGTGCCTGAAGCAGAGTCGCTGTGGCGCGGCGAGTGCTTCGTGTTCGACAACCGCGTCACCGTTCGCCACGATCTCAGCGAGGGCGACTACGAGCAGTGCCACGCCTGCCGCATGCCGGTGTCCGCAGAGGACATGCGCTCCTCCGCCTATGAGCCTGGGGTCAGCTGCCCGCACTGCATCGATTCGCTACCCGACAAGACCCGCGCCGCCGCCCGCGAGCGTCAGCGTCAGATCGAGCTGGCCAAGGCCCGCGGCGAACCCCATCCAATCGGCCGCGATCCGCGCACCATGAAGGAAGGCGCCACCGAACATTGAGCAACACCGCTCGGCACCGATCCCCATCCACACCGCCGCCATAAGGCGGCGGTTTTTGTTATGCTGATGGCATCATGCGGGAGGATTCACTGCTGCCAAGCGCATTGCTGCGCAGCATATGTGGCCTACACACCCCACCAAGGACGGATGCCATGCCCACCTCAGCGGCCTATCTCATCGTGGTACTGGTCTGGGCCACTACTCCGCTGGCCATCAAGTGGAGCGCCGAGGCCGGCGCACCGGTGGGTAGCGTATGGCTGCGCATGGCGATTGCGGTGGCACTAGGCTTGGTGATTCTCTACGCCAGCGGGCGCCGGCTGAGCTTCACCAAGCGCGCCCTTGCCAGCTATGCCGCGGCGGTACCCGGCGTGTTCGGTGCCATGGCGCTGAGCTATCACGCCTCGCAAACCCTCGCCTCGGGACTGATGTCGGTGATGTTTGGCCTGGCCCCACTACTCTCAGGGCTGATGCTGCAGCTGCTGCCAGGCAGCAGCAAGCTGGCCCGCTGGCACTGGATCGGCTGCGTGCTGGGGGTGGTCGGGTTGGCGGTGATCTTCGCCGACTCGCTTCAGGTCGGCACCCAGCAGCTCGGCGCCCTGGCGCTGATGGTCATCGCCGTAACCCTGTTCAGCGGCAGCGGGATCGCCGTACAGCGCGTGGCGGCGGGCCTTCACCCACTCAATCAGACCGTCGGCGCCCTGCTGCTGAGCATGCCGTGCTTCGCCGCGCTATGGCTGGCCAGCGGCGAGCCGCTGATGGTGCCACTGAGCCAGCGCGGCCTGTGGTCGGTGCTCTACCTCGGTATCTTCGGCTCTTTGCTGGGCTTTCTGTGCTATTACCTGATCCTGTCGCGGCTGAGCGCCGCCACGGTCGCGCTGGTTACGCTGATCACGCCGGTGCTGGCGCTGGGGCTGGGCATGGCCTTCAACGCCGAGCAGCCTTCCGCCTCGATGGTGGTCGGCGCGCTGCTGATCCTGACCGCACTGGGTGCCTATCTGTTCGGCGACCGCCTGGCACGCCTGGCGGCGACACCGCGCTAGCCTCTAGAGGATGACCCGGCATGCATTATTGCCCATAATGCATGATCAAACGCCCGCTTGAGAGGCGTGCATCGAATCCCCTTGAGAATCAGCCCGTGAGAATTTCCCGTAACAGCGGTGGACGCCGCGACAAGCATAACGAGCCGGCCCATACCGAGAAGCAGATCGAGGGCACGCTGATCATGCTGATCTACTCCGGCCGCCACACCAAGGCCGCCACGCTATTCGCCGAGGCCCGGCGCATGCTGCCGGGCGTCGATCCCTTCCAGATGGACCGTGTCGCCAACCGCCTGGCCTCGAAGCTCAAGGAGAACGGCATCGAGCAGTAAACCGCGCTCAGCCTCTCAGGCGATAGCCGTGGGCGTCGTGAGTCGACGAACTGGCAAGCTGGGTTGCGTCGATGCGCGCCGCTTCGAGGGCCTCATAGTTGGGCGTGAAACCCAGGCCCGGGGCGCCCGATAGCTGCATCCGGCCATCCTTGGGATCGGGCGTACCGTGAAAGAAGTGCTTGCCGACCTGCCAGATACCGTAGTGGAACTCCACCGCCCCGCCGTTCATCAGGCCACACAGCAGGTGCATATTGAAGATCGGCCAGCCGCCGCCGTTGGTCATCGGCATATTGAAGGCCTGGGCCATGTGCGCGACCTTGATCGATTCGGTGAAGCCGCCGTTGTAGATGACGTTGGGCTGGATGATATCCACCGCACGCTCGGCGATGAACTCGCGGTAGCGCCAGCGATGGCCCTCCATCTGACCTACCGCCACCGGCATGCTGACCTGGGCACGCAGGTCGACCAGCGCGCGCACGTCGTTCTGCTGGATCGGCTCTTCAAACCATAGCAGCCGGCAGTCGGCTACCGCCTGGGCCAGCTGGCGCGCCTCGAAGGGGTCGAACCAGCAGTTGGCGTCGATGATCAGGTCGGCATCGTCGCCGATCGCCTCGCGCACGCAGCGCACCCTCTCCACATCGTCCTTCCAGGTACGCGACGGGTCGCCGCCAACCACCATCTTGAGCATGCGGTGGCCATCGGCGAGAAAACGCTTGGCGTGCTCGGCCAACTGCTCGGTATCGAAGAAGGGATAACCAAAGGTGGCGTAGGTTGGCGCCCAGTCACGGTAGCCACCGATCAGCTCGTGAACCGAGCGTTGCTCCTGCTTGCCCCAGATATCCCACAGCGCGATATCGATGGCCGACAGCGCGTTGGAGATCACCCCGGTGTAGCCGCGAGTATTGAGCTTGCGCCACACATGAGCGTGGATGCGCTCGCGGTGCAGCGCCGGCAGGCCCACCAGCGCCGGCTTGAGGTGGTGCTCGATGCAAGCCACCACCGCCGCTGGCAGCATGGCCCCGGTCAGACCGAATCCGGCTATTCCAGCATCGGTCTCGACCTCGACGAACACGAACACTCGGCGCTCGACGGAAACACCCACGCCAGGCACATCGACGTTCAGGGCATGGATCGTGGCACGGATATCGGTAATCAGCATGGCATTGGCTTCCAGAGGGGGTTGGGTGGCGCGGCGAGCTCGTGGATCAGCTGCCGGTCGACAGAGAGCTGGTCTCGTAGAGGTTCTCGCGGTTCAGGCTGCCGATGTCGGTGACACCGAGCAGCGCCATGTCGCGACGTATCTCATCGGCCAGCAGCGTAACCGCATGGCGCACGCCAGCCTCGCCGGCACAGGCTGCCGCATAGTTGAAGGGCCGCCCCAGGAACACGAAACTCGCCCCCAGCGCCAGCGCCTTGATGACGTCGCTGCCGCGGCGGAAGCCGCTGTCGATCATGATCGGAATATCCGGCACGTCGGCCACCACCCGCGGCAGTACCTCCAGCGGCGAGATGGCACTGTCCAGCTGACGTCCACCGTGGTTGGAGAGAATGATGCCGTCGACCCCGGCCTGCCGCGCGCGTACCGCATCCTCGGGATGCAGCACGCCCTTGACCACCAGTCGCCCCGGCCACAACCGACGCACCAGGTCGAGGTACTTCCAGTCGAAGTGGCTACGTCCGGAAAAATCCCGCGCCAGATGCCGCGAGATAATCGGTGCACCGCGCTGAGCATAATTGTTCTCGAAGTGCGGCATGCCATGCCGCAGCAGCGTGCGACAGAAGGTGTCCAGCAGCCAGCGCGGCCGCATCAGGCCGTCCAGCGCCAGACGCAGACTGGGCTTGAGCGGTGATGAGAACCCACTGCGGATGTTGTGCTCCGGATTGGGGGGCACCGGGTAGTCCAGGGTCACCACCAGGTTGTTGAAGCCGGCGCGTTTGATGCGCTTGATCAGCGCTTCGATGGCATCCGGCGTGCCCGGCAGATAGGCCTGGAACCAATCGGTAGCCCCCTGGGCGGCGACCTCTTCCATGGGAATCAGCGAGGTGCCGCTGAGAATCATCGGGATGCCCGCCTGCTTGGCCGCCTGAGCCATCACCAGGTCGCCTCGATAGGCAGAGATGGCGCTGATACCCATCGGCGCGATACCGAACGGTGCCTCATGGCGTTCGCCGAACAGCGTGGTCTCGAGCGAAATAGACGAGACATTGACGAAGGTGCGCGGCACGAAGCGGTAGTCGTCGAATGCGCTGCGATTGGCCTGGTAGGTCTTGCGGTCCTCGGCAGCGTTATACACATAGCCGAAGATCGGCCGCGGGAGCTTCTTCCTGGCCGCCACCTCGAAGTCATTGAGGTTGAGAATGCCGGCCAGTTTGCGATTGCGATGCGTCATCGAAGGGTTCCTGGGCTTACATGGAGAAGCCGTGCTCAGCAAGTGCGGTAGCGAGCTGGCGGCGCTGCGACTCGTCCAGTGCCACCAGCGGCGGGCGCACTCGGCACCAGTCGGGGGCACCGCGGAAATCGGCTATCGCCGACTTGAGCGCGGGAATCATCGGAAAGCCCTCGAAGATATCGCGAGTGGCATTCAACGCCAGCTGCGCCTGGTCGGCATCGCTTGCCCGCCACTGCTTGGCCAACGCCACGATAGCCCGACCATTGACGTTGGCGGTAGCGCTGATGCAGCCCGCGCCGCCCTCGCGCATGGTCTGAAGCAGGAATCGTTCGTTGCCGGCATAGACCTGAAACCCGTCACCAGCGAACTGTTGGATCATCGCCCGGGTATTGTCCCAGTCACCCGAACTGTCCTTGATACCGACGAAGGTCTGCGGATAGGCCTTGCGAAGCCGCTCGATCAAGCCAAGGCTGATGGGCACCTGGGCCACCGGCGGAATGTGGTAGAGGTATATCTTCAGTGCGGCATCGCCCACTCGCTCAACCACTTCGGAGAAGTAGCGATAGAGCCCCTCGTCAGGCACGTTCTTGTAGTAGAACGGCGGCAGCATCAGCACCCCGTGGCAGCCCGCCGCAAGGGCGTGCCGGCTTAGCGTCACGGCATCCTCAATGGCACAGCTGCCGGTGCCCGGCATCAGCCGGTCGCCCGGCACACCGCCCTCCACCAGCGCATCGAGCAGCTGCTGCTTGTGGGCGACACTCAGCGAATTGGCCTCGGAGTTAGTGCCGAAGACGGCCAGACCTACATCGCTGTCGACCAGCCATTGGCAGTGCTCGATATAGCGCGGCAGGTCGGGGGAGAGGTCGGCCTGGAACGGGGTCACTACCGGTGACCATACCTTGCCGCTGGCGCTGCTGGCATTCATTAATTTCTCCTCATGTCATGTCGTTATGGCAGGCAACCGCCGGACTCACTGCTGCGCGCTATCCTGCCGCTCTAACCAGCGCGCCAAGCCCTTGCTGGTATGCTCGAGCCCTGCCTGATAGGCGCGGGCCTTGTCATTGGCAACAATGGCCGCCACAATTTCCGTATGTTCCTTATGGGACTCGCTCATCACCACCGCTCCCTGCAGCAAATATTTTCGAGCCAATAACGAATCTTTCACAAGATCACGATATATCGCGCTAGCGCGTTGGTGGTTAGCTGTTTCCAAGATAAATTCGTGGAAAGCCAGATTGAGGTGAAAGTAGGCATCTGCATCGTCACGCGCCGCCGCCTCTCCCATTTCGGTAAGTTTCTTTTTGAGTTCACCCTTTTCTTTATTGCCCGCCTTCTCCGCTGCCTTACCGCAAAGAAATGCCGTAATTAGCGCCCTGACTTCACTATTCTCCACATACTCTTCACGGGTGACCTTTTTCACGAATACGCCGCGGTTGGGCAAGCTATTCACCAACCCCGCCCGCTCCAGGCCCCTCCTCGCTTCGCGGACGATACCGCGACTAACATTAAACTTTTCAGCAAGGCGCATTTCATTCAACCGCTCGCCGGGCTTCAAGTAACCAGAAAGAATCAATTTTTCCAGTTCTTCTGCGACGATCGTCGTCAATGACGACGCCTTGCGTTCGGTAATGATATTGGCCGATTCCAGCACAGGATCCATGGCGCGCCTCACTTATATAGGAGATATCAGTGTCATCATATCAACACCAACTTCTCGAACGCCACCCACAGCAAACGGATGGACAATAATGTCAGTAATATCTTCATGACAAAATCGAAGTTATGATTACTGACCTTCCGCAATACTTTAAGGCCAGCCCAGGTGCCCACGAAACCTACGCCGATCATGGCCGCCATCAACAGTAGCCAGTCAAAGAACACGAAACCGGCAAAGCCGAAGATGAACGCCTTGGAGAGATGCTGAAGCGACATCACCGCCGAGAAGGTCGCCACCCGCACCAGACGCTCGGGGCTGATATGCTTGAGATAGGCGGCGACGATCGAGCCGGCGGCGCCGACGAAGCTGGACAGAAAGGTGGTCAAGGCCCCCATCACCAGGCTGCCGGCCATGCCCACGGCGCGGGAGGGCAGCGACGGCCCCCAGCACATGAAGATCATGAAGCTGGCGATGATCAGTTCGAGCATACCAGGCGGCAGGCGTATCAGCAGCCAGGAGGCCATCGCGGCGCCGATCAGAATACCGGGAACGATGGCGGCCAGCCGTCGATAGTCGACGTCGCGCCAGGTCAGCGCAAAGCGGCTTCCGTTGGCGCCCAACTGGACCATCCCATGGACCGGGATCACCGCCGCCGGCGGCATGACCTGGGCCATCGACATGATCAGCAGGGCGCTGCCGCCGATGCCGAAGGCGCTGGTCATCCAGGCGGTGACCAGGCTCAACAATATCAGCAGTGCGTTGACGACCCCCGATAAGGGAGAGAGTCCCTCCAGCAGCGCGAGCAGATCAGCCATCCGCGGGCATCTTCCAGGTCGACGTGGCCATGCCCACCAGCTTGCCGGCCTCGTCGAAGGCGCGGGACTCCAGGAAGGAGACGTTGCGCCCGCGTTTGATGAAACGGCCCTCGAGCCGCACTGCGCCGACGCTAGCCGGGCGCATGTACTGGATCTTCATTTCGATGGTACTACCACCAGCCCCGCTGACGTGGTGGATCAAATGGCCCATGGAGACATCCATCGCCAGCGCCATCACGCCACCGTGCAGGCTCCCCTGCGGATTATAGAGGTGCGGTTCGACCGGCAGCGCCACATGACACACCTCGTCGGTGTAGGTGATCGAAAGCTGCAGGAACTTGGCCAGAAAGAATTTCTCGAAGGCCGGCTCCTGGGTGGCAAGTGCTTCCTCGAAGACGTCTCTTACCTTTGCTTCATCGATCATGCCTGGGCTCCTTGGATATTGGCTTTCTTGCGATAGGCGTTAAGCAGGATGCCGGAGAGAATCACCGCGGCAAAGAACACCATGATGTAGACCGATGACGGCCGCAGGAAGAAGATATCGAACGAGCCACGACTGATGATCAGGGTCTGGCGCAGCGACTCCTCAGCCATCGGCCCCAGCACCAGCGCCAGCACCACCGCGGCCGGTGAAAAGCCGAAACGCTTCATCAGAAAACCGATTACGCCGGCCCCCAGCATGATGAACACCTCGATCATACTGGCGTTGACGCTGAAGGTCCCCATCACACAGACCACCAGCACCAGTGGAGCCAGGATGCGATAGGGCGCCTTAATGATGTAGACGAACAGCGGAATGGCAAAGATGCTGATCACCAGCAGCGCCATATTGCCCAGATACATGCTGCTGATCAGCCCCCAGGCGAACTCGGGATTATCCGCCATCAGCAGCGGTCCGGGCCGCAGCCCCCACATGATGAAGGCCGCCAGCAACACAGCGGTGGAGGCGGAGCCCGGTATCCCCAGGGTCAACAGCGGCACCATGGCACCGGACGATGCCGCATTGTTGGCCGACTCGGGCGCCGTCAAACCACGCATCTCTCCCTGGCCAAACTTCCTGGGCGTGTTGGAGAGCGACTTCTCGAGCGAGTAAGCCATTAGTGAAGCAATGGTCGCACCGGCACCGGGGATCAGCCCGATGCAGAAGCCGAGGACGGCGTTGCGCGGCATGGTGAACTTGCTCTCGCGCAAGTCTTTCTTGGTCGGCCAGAAGCGCTCTTCGTTCTGATACTGGACGATTCCCCCGGTGCCGCTCTTGTGGGCACCGCTGTAAAAGGCGTGGAACAGCTCACCGATACCGAACAGGCCGATGGCCACCGGAATGAAATGGATGCCGCCAATCAGCTCGGTAGAGCCGAAGGTGAAACGCTGATGTCCGGTCTCCAGGTCAACGCCTACCGTGCCCAGCGCAAACCCTATCAGGGCCGACACCAGGCCCAGGATCCAGTTGCCCGACATCAAGGCGACCAGCGTCAGGATACCCATCAGGCACAGCAGAAAGAACTCGGGCGGGCCGAAGCTGCGCGTGACCATGGCAAACATGGGGGCCAGCAGGGTAATCAGAATCACGCCGATGGTGCCACCGGTAAAGGAGGCACACGCCTGCATGACCAGCGCCGGGCCGGCACGACCCTGCTTGGCCAGCGGAAAGCCGTCGAAGGTCGAGGCTACTGTAGTGGAGTCACCGGGAGTGTTGAGCAAGATGGCCGTAATGGTGCCGCCGTACATGGCGCCATAGTAGATTGCCGCCAGCATCATGACAGCGCTGATCGGGTCCATGCTGAACGTCACCGGCAGCAAAATGGCGATGCCCGCCGAAGGCCCGAATCCGGGAATGGCGCCGATCATCATGCCGATCGCCGCACCGAGTAGCAGGTAGAGAAGATTCATGGGGGTGATGGCGATCGACAAGCCCATCAACAGATTATCAAAGATTTCCATTGCGATACCCTTGTCTATTGTTGTGGGCTACCACCACAGGCCGTGCGGCAGTGATGCGTTCAGCAGGCTACCGAACAGGAAGTGAATGACAACCGGCACCGCTACCACGACAACGGCATTGGTCACGTATTTCCCACGATTGAAATAGAACAGCGTGGCACCAATGTAGGCGGGTATTGCGACGACATAGCCAAACACCATCAGCAGCACACCAAACGTCAGAGAGAAGCCGATAAGAACCGCGGCATCTTTATATTGGCTATCTTGGGTTCCAGAAAACAGCGTATTTTTCTTTATGTCGCCCAAGATCACCAGCAGCATGGCTATCACCATGGCCAACCCCAGTATCCGGGGAAAGAAACCAGGCCCCATCCGCCCGCGATTGGTAAAGAACGTCAGATCGACAAATGCTATATAGGTGTAGCATATCGCTACGACCAGAATAAAAAGGTAGAAGAAGAGTCTCATGGTAAGTCTCACTGAGGCTGCTGCGAGATATAAATGCTGCACAACTATCTGCGCAGCGCGGCCATATTCAGCGTCTAATGCCCCCGACCATGCTTACGCATGGTCGGGGAAACCTTTGTTACACTAATGCGTTAGATCGCGCCAGTTTCAGTGAGAATGGTCTCGAAATTATTGATGGTGCTTTCCAGGAAGTCGGTAAAATCATCCCCGAACTGAACGTTTTCCGTCAGGAAGTTGGCCTCGACGTACTCCGCCCACTCGGGGGTTTCTACTACCTGGGCAATGGTATCGATCCACCACTCGCGGGCTTCCTCCGGCACCCCCGGCGGCATGATCAAACCGCGCGGCATCGCCACGGCGGCATCGCCATACCCAAGCTCGGCAAAGGACGGCACGCCCTCGAGTGCATCGGGCACGGTCTCGCCGCTGAACGCCAGCGCACGGAAATCGCCGGATTCGATCAGCCCGATCACCGAGCCTGGCGTCGCCACCATGGCATCGATCGACCTCGACAGCAGTGCCGTGGTGAGCTCGCCCTGCTGATTGAAGGGCACATAGTCATAGTCGTAGCCCGCTTCCTGGGAGAGCAGCTGGGCGACGATGAAGTCGTTGTTGACCGAGCCGATACCACCCACCGCCGGCGGGTTTTCGCGCGCCCACTCGAGATAGTCATCGAAGTCCTGGATATCACTCTCACTGTTGACGACCAGCACCTGATCGTCGGCCGCCATCAGCGCGATATGCGTGAATGACATGGTGTCCCAAGGGGTATCGGCCTGCAGCGGGGTAGCAATGAAACTGCCGCTGGTCGTGGAGAGGTGGTAGGGGTTGCCTTCCTGATTGAAGACGTACCCCCAGCCCACGGCGCCACTGCCGCCCGGACGGTTAGTAGCAACGATATTCTCGGGATACAGCTCGTACTTCTCGAGGATGTCGATCAGCGTGCGCGACAGCACGTCATTGCCGCCACCCGGGCCAAAGGCAATGGTGATATTCAGCTGCTCTTCCGGCTCCCAGCCATCAGCCATAGCATGGCTGGTGGTAAGGGACAGGCCAGCAGCAGCAACCGCAATGGCGGTGGCGAGCGTGGTACCAGTCTTCTTGAGCTTGGCGTTGTGCATGACGTACTCCTGGTTATTCTTGGGTCTTGGGGTGTAATCAGTCGGTACTTCTTTGGTGGTGCTTACTTGCCTTGGAAGTGAGGTTTACGCTTCTCCTTGAAGGCAGCTTGGCCCTCCCGATAGTCGTCACTCTCGAAACATGCCGTCACCATGCGGCTGACCTCTGCTACCGACGGCGCATCGTCCTCCTGCAGCACGCAGCGGATGCCGGTCTTCACCGCCCGCATGGTCAGCGGCGCGTAGCCCGCCATGCTGGTGATACGCTCATCGACGATCTTGTCGAAGTGCTCTTCGCTGAAGACTTCATTGACCAGACCGATTCTGCCGGCCTCAATGCCGCTGAAGGTGCGTGCGGTCAAGAACAGCTCTGCCGTACGCGTGGCACCGACGATATCCACGAAGCGTTTGATACCCTCGTAGGCGTAGCCCACGCCAAGCTTGCCTGCTGGCATGCAGAACTTGGCTGTCTCGGTGCTGTAGCGAAGGTCGCAGGAGAGCGAAAGCCCCATACCGCCGCCCATGCAGATCCCCTTGATTGCGGCGATGGTGGGTTTGCCGCTGCTGCGCAGGGCCGACTGGGCTGCGTTGACGCTATCGGCATAATGCTGCGCCTGGGCCTTGTCGCTGCGCTTCTCCTTGAACTCGCTGATGTCGGCACCCGACATGAAGGCTTTTTTGCCTGCCCCCTGAAGCACGATAACGCGCACGTCAGGGTTATCCTGGGCATCGCTCACCGCCTTGGCGACGCTTTTCCACATGTCCAGCGACATGGCGTTATAGCGCTTTTCATTGCAGATGATGATGCGCAGCACGCCGCCATCCAGAGACGTATCGATGTAGCCGGGTGGTTTTTCTTGGGCACTCATGGTTGTGCTTCCTCGTGGTATATCAGGCTGATCGGATTAGACGGCGCCAATTTCATGAAGGTGGCTGATCTGTTCCTGCGAATAATCCAGCTCACCCAGAATTTCATCGGTATGTTCGCCCCATTTCGGTGCCACTTTCGCCACCGTGGCGGCCGTGCGCGAGAGTGTGACCGGCTGGGTAATGAAGCGCTTTTGGCCGATATCGGCATCGTCGACTGCCTGATAGACGCCGAGATGCTGGATCTGGGGGTCCTCGAACATTTCCGGCACCGTGTAAACCGGCCCAGACGGCACGCCGAAGGCATTCAGGCGATCGACCCAGTAGCTGACGCTTTGAGTGGAAAAAATTTCCTGTATCAGGGCGTTGAGTTCCTGACGATGCTCGCGGCGATCCTTGACCGTCTTGAAGCGCGAGTCCTCGCCCCACTCGGGCTTGTCCAGCGCCTTGCAGAACTGCACCCACTGACCATCACCGGAAACGCCGATATTGAAGTCGCCGTCGTTGCCGTGAAACAGCCCCATCGGGCAGCTGGTGGGGTGATCATTACCCGCCTGAACCGGTACGTCACCGTCATTGAGGTAGCGTGCGGCCTGGAAGTCGAGCATGGCGATCTGGGCATGCAGCAGAGAAGTGTGCACCCACTGGCCTTCACCGGACTGCTCGCGCTCGAGCAGCGCGGTCATGATCCCCAGCGCGGTGTACAGGCCGGCACTGGAGTCGGCCACGGCGATCCCCGCCCGCACCGGCCCCTGGCCCGGCAGGCCGGTCACCGACATCATGCCGCCCATGCCCTGGACAATCTGATCGAAGCCCGGGCGCTTGACGTAGGGTCCCGACTGGCCGAAGCCGGAAATGCTGGCCAGGATGATCCGCGGATTTATCTTCTTGAGCGACTCGTAGTCGACCCCCAGGCGCTCCTTGACATCGGGGCGCCAGTTCTCGACCACCACATCGGCCTCTTCGACCAGTTTGTAGAGGACCTCCTTGGCTTCCGGCTTCTTGAGGTTGAGCGTCAGCGATCGCTTGTTGCGGTTAAGGTTCTGGAAGTCGCCGCCGAGGCGCACATCGGCAAACATATTGGCATTGGGGTCAACGCCCATCGGCGGTTCGATGCGAATGACGTCGGCGCCAAAGTCGGCAAGCATGCGCACGCAGGTCGGGCCTGCCCTGACGCGGGACAGATCCAGCACTCGGAACCGCTTCAACGCGCTTGACGCTTGAATCTTCGCCATCTCACACCTCTTGTAAATTGTTAACAGTTGTCAGAAAACTAGCAGCCCAGACGAAAAGCGGTCAACGAGGAATCCGCTTTTAGCGCCTATACATTGGTCGTAGAAGGGGTGCGAAAAGCCGGTGTGACCGGCTTCCAGGTAGTTGATATTGGAGGGAAAAGCAGCCGTGCGCGGGGTGTCAGCGGACCTCGAGAATCTTCAGGGTATTGGTACCGCCGTGGGCGTTCATGTGGTCGCCGCGGGTCAGGATCATCAGTTGCCCGGCCTCGGCGATGCCGTGGTCCTTGAGGATCGCCATGGCCTGGCGGTTGAGCTCGACGGGGTCCATGTCGGCGGTGTCGAAGGGCAGCGAGACTACCCCGCGATACAGCGCCATGCGCCGCTGGGCGGTCGGGCTGTGGGCCAGGCCGACGATCGGCAGCCCCGAGCGAATCCGCGAGGCGATCAGCGG
>NZ_FNGH01000030.1 GCF_900102875.1 Franzmannia pantelleriensis | reverse complement strand
CTACCCCGGCAGCGCTACGCGCTGCAATCGCGAATAAATTCGCTCCTACAGAGAGTGGCGCCAAGGCTAATATAGGAGCGACTTCAGTCGCGATGGGGGTGTCTTAACACTCAGTACACCACCCCACGCAGGATCTCGTAGACCACCTCGTTGGCGATGTCGACGAGGATGGCGTCGGGGCCGGCCTGGCGCCATTCGTAACCCTCGTAGCGCGGTAGCTGGCCGTAGAGGCGGTCGTCGAAGCGCTTGGCGATGCCCGGGGGCAGCGGCTTGCCGCGCTCGAGGTTCTGGCGGATGCCCGGCGGCAGGTCGGCGTCGCGGCTGACGTAGCTGCGGTTGTCCTCGAAGATGCGGCGGATCACCCGCTCCTCCAGGCTGGGGCCGTCGCGGCGATAGTCACGGTCACCGCGATCACGATGATACTCGGGTTCGTCGGCGCGGCGCTGCCGGGGCGCCGACTCGCGGCGCGGCTCACTCGACCGCTCCTGCTGCTGACGCCGCTGGCCCTGCCCTTGGCCTTGTAAAGCGCCCTGGCCTTGAGCATTGCCCTGACCCTGCCCTTGTGAAGCGCCCTGAGGCTGCCCTTGTGGAGAAGCGCCCTGGGCCTGGACATTGGCCGCCCCCAGCGCCAGGGTCAGCGCCCCCGCCGCCAGCCACGGCCAGCGGAACGAACGGTTGGCAAGCATCGACATGGCAAGCTCCTTGCATTGCGGGTTTTGGGATAGCGTAGCGGGAAATGGTGCAAGGGGTGTGGAGATGGGTGAGAACAGTAGAATGTTAAAAATAACAACGGCCGGCATTTTTGCCGGCCGCTGAAACTTCTTCAGGCTTGCTGGAAAATTGAACCTAACCCCAAGTTAGTCCAATTACTACTCACTAGCAGTAGCATCAGCGAAAGATTGACCAATCTCAGTGACCGCTAAACCTCGGGTGGTAACAGCATTTTCAACTACGACGCTTCCTTCAGGGGCAGCCTCTGTGCCTTCCCCATCAGAAATAGACACTTCCGGATCATTTTCTCCACCAGCACAAGCATTAAAGACAAAGTCAACAGCTTGGTTATTAGTGCTAACAACGTCGGCATCAATTGTATTTTCTGCAAGGAGTAATGTGCGAGCATTTACCAACTCGCCTTGACACGCACTATAAGCTGATCTGTCTAAATAGTTATTATACTGCGGAATCGCAATCGCCGCCAATACGCCAATAATCGCCACCACGATCAGCAGCTCGATCAGGGTAAAACCGCCCTGGCCGACCTTGCCCTTGACGGGCTGCTTGGTCATCTGATTTTTCATTCTTTTACCCCTTCGTTTTGCCCTTGCTTATCGACCCGGTAGCGCGACGTCTCATACGCCGGCTGGCCATGCCCTCAGTCCTTTCTCGCTAGCCGCGGCCGCCATCCCTCAGCCACTTTTACCACGTTTGCTCATCCTAGCCTAGTTGCCGCCCCGGCCCATCGGTCGAGCAAGGCGCTTTTTCAACGTTAGTTCGTTAGCGGCGAGTGCCTAGCACCAAGCTGTCAGCTAGGCGCTTATGGCTGGGCGCTTGGTGATCTAGGCTGATGCTTTGTTACACTAGTTTACCTTCGGTACTAAGACAATCCCCTGCCACCATTTTGTTAGGGGTCTAATAGCGCACAGCGACGAGCGACGAGATATGAACCGGCAGCGCTCCGCGCTGCAATCGCGAATGAATTCGCTCCCACACTGGAAGCCCTGCCAGCGCGACTCCCACACTGGAAGCGCTGCCAGCGCGACTGACGTCGCTCCCACACTGAAGACGGCGCTGAGCTGGGCGCTTTTGATAGCTTTTCATGGCTTTCCTCAGCTCCAAACCCGGGTAGACTGTCAGCAATGCTTGGCCATATCGAGACGCCCCATGACCGACGCCCTGCCCCCCGGCACCCTGCCCGACCCGCCGCCCACCCGCCTGCGCGGTATCGCCGGACGGCTGGTGGCAGAAGGCCTGCTGTCGGCCGCGGCGGCCAGCCGCGCCGAGCATGAGGCCCGCGAGGAGGAGGTCTCGATGATGCAGCACCTGGTCGAGACCGGCCTGGTCACCCCGCGCCAGGCGGCGATGGCGGCGGCCTGGGAGTACGGCCTGCCGCTGCTCGACCTCGACGCGCTGCGCCTCGACAGCTTGCCCCCCGCCGAGGAGATGCCCG
The DNA here is from genome assembly GCF_900102875.1 of Franzmannia pantelleriensis. Taxonomy (GTDB): domain Bacteria; phylum Pseudomonadota; class Gammaproteobacteria; order Pseudomonadales; family Halomonadaceae; genus Franzmannia; species Franzmannia pantelleriensis. The sequence goes on along the minus strand of NZ_FNGH01000030.1, from coordinate 6,455 downwards.
AGGCGCTGCTGCGCAAGCTGGGCGTGATGCCGCTGACCCGCAGCGAGACCAGCGTTACCGTGGCGGTGCCCTACCCCTCCAGCCTGGCCAAGCTCGACGAGCTGCAGTTCGCCCTCGGCCTCTCGGTGGAGGGGGTGCTGGCGCCCCTCGACCAGCTCTCGCCGGCGCTGGAGAACTACCTCAGCCAAGCCGGACACGAGCAGATGATGGAGGGCCTGGCAGGTGCCGACGAGGCGCTGGAGGGGCTGGCCTTCGATGAGTACGACCCCGAAGACGACAGCGCGGTCACCGCCAGCAGCGACGACGCCCCGGTGGTGCGCTTCGTCAACAAGATCCTGCTCGACGCCATCAAGCGCGGCGCCTCGGATATCCACTTCGAGCCGTATGAGTCGAGCTACCGGATTCGCCTGCGCATCGACGGCATCCTGCTCGAGGCGGCGCGGCCGCCGTTCGGCATGCGCACGCGGATCGCCGCACGCCTCAAGGTGATGGCGCGGCTGGATATCTCCGAGCGGCGCCTGCCCCAGGATGGCGCCATCAAGCTGCGCCTCTCCAAGCAGCGCTCGATCGACTTTCGCGTCAACTCGCTGCCCACGGTGTACGGCGAAAAGATCGTGCTGCGGATCCTCGACCCGGCCTCGGCGCAGTTGGGCATCGACGCGCTGGGTTTCACCCCGCAGCAGCGCGAGCTCTACGAGACGGTGCTGGCCGAGCCCCAGGGCATGGTGCTGGTCACCGGCCCCACCGGCAGCGGCAAGACGGTGACGCTCTACACCGGCATCAATATCCTCAATACCACCGAGCGCAATATCTCCACCGCCGAAGATCCGGTGGAGCTCAAAGTGCCGGGGGTCAATCAGGTCAACGTCAAGCCCAAGATCGGGCTCGACTTCGCCAGCGCGCTGCGCGCCTTCCTGCGCCAGGACCCGGATATCGTGATGGTCGGCGAGATCCGCGACCTGGAGACCGCCGAGATCGCGGTCAAGGCGTCGCAGACCGGCCACCTGGTGCTCTCCACGGTGCACACCAACTCCGCCGCCGAGACCCTGACCCGTCTCTCCAACATGGGTGTGGCGGCGTTCAATATCGCCAGTTCGGTGAGCCTGATCATCGCCCAGCGGCTGGCGCGCAAGCTGTGCCCGCTGTGCAAGGAGCCGGTGGAGATCCCCGCCGCGGCGCTGCGCGAGGAGGGCTTCAGCGAGGAGGAGATCGCCCGGGCGACGATCTACCACCCGGTGGGCTGCCGTAAGTGCACGCTGGGCTACAAGGGCCGGGTCGGCATCTACGAGGTGGTGCCGGTGTCCGAGGCGATCAGCCAGCTGATCATGCGCAACGGCAACGCCCTGGAGCTGGATGAGCAGGCGCGCCGCGAGGGCCACCCGGACCTGCGCCGCAGCGGCCTGTTGAAGGTGATGCAGGGGATTACCAGCCTGGAAGAGATCAACCGGGTGACGAAGGATTAGCGCCGAGGTGTGGGCCAGCAGCGCTGCGCGCTGCAATCGCGAATAAATTCGCTCCCACTCGGGCTAGCTAACGCAGGGGAACGAACATGGCGACACGACAACTCAAGGCGCCGACCAGGGTCAAGCTGCACCGCTGGAAGTGGACAGGCAAGGGCCCCAACGGGCGCAAGGTGCAGGGCGAGATCGTCGCCAGCCAGAAGGCCGAGGTCGAGCGTGAGCTGGCCGGCCAGAGCATCATCATCAAGAGCGTGCGCCGCAAGAGCTCGCTGTTCGGCGGTGCGGGCAAGATCAAGCCCCGCGACGTGATGCTGTTCGCCCGCCAGATGGCCACCATGATCCGCGCCGGGGTGCCGGTGCTGCAGGCCTTCCAGGTGGTGGCGGAGAGCCTCAAGAAGCCTGCTATGAGCGCCCTGGTGCAGGAGCTGATGAACGAGGTAGCGGCCGGTTCGAGCTTCTCCGAGGCGCTCAAGCGCCACCCCGAGCACTTCGACCGGCTGTTCGCCAACATGGTCGAGGCCGGCGAGCAGTCGGGTTCACTGGACCGCATGCTGGAGCGGGTGGCGACCTACAAGGAGAAGGTCGAGTCGCTCAAGGGCCGGGTCAAGAAGGCGCTCTACTACCCGATCGCGGTGATCCTGGTGGCAGTGGGCGTGACCGCACTGCTGCTGATCAAGGTGGTGCCGCAGTTCGAGAGCCTGTTCCGCGGCTTCGGCGCCGAGCTGCCGGCGATGACGCGCATGACCATCGCGCTCTCGGATTTCGCCCAGGCCTACTGGCTGTGGGGCATCGCCATCGTGGTCGGCACGGTGGTGGTGATCCGCCAGGGCATGAAGCGCTCGGAAGGTTTCGCCTACCGCATGCATGCGCTGTCGCTGCGCGTGCCGGTGATCGGCGATATCCTCGACAAGTCGTGCGTGGCGCGCTACTCGCGCACCCTGGCCACCACCTTCGGCGCCGGGGTGCCGCTGGTGGAGTCGCTGGAGACCGCCGCCGGCGCCGCCGGCAACAAGGTCTACGAGCGCGCGGTGATTCAGGTACGCGACGACGTCGCCACCGGCCAGCAGCTTTATTTCGCGATGCGCCTCGCCGAGCGTTTCCCGCCGCTGGCCATCCAGATGGTCAGCATCGGCGAGGAAGCCGGCTCGCTGGACGCCATGCTCAACCGCGTGGCCGACTACTACGAGGAGGAGGTCGACAACAAGGTCGACGCCCTCACCTCGCTGCTCGAGCCGTTCATCATCGTGATCCTCGGCGTACTGGTCGGCGGCCTGGTAGTCTCGATGTATCTGCCCATCTTCGAACTCGGGAGCGTGCTTTAATGCCCATGCGAACAACCTATGATGAAGCGGACGATATCCTCGTACTGCATCTTTCTGAAAAACCTTTCTTCAAGGAGATCTCGCAGGACTGGAATACGCATGTGAGCTATGCCGAGGACGGCAGTATCGTCGAGATCGTCGTTCTCGAGGCCTCCAAGCAAGGCGCCTGGCCACTGCTGAAAAGCCACGCGGCGTAACCATCACTGCAGGAGTTCGCTTTGTCGCTAGACCTTCCCCCCGCCATTCTGTGGCCGCTGGCCGCCGTGCTCGGGCTGTGCCTGGGCAGCTTTCTCAACGTGGTGATCACCCGCCTGCCGGTGATGCTGATGCAGGGCTGGCGCGCCGAGGCGCTGGATGCCCTGGAGCAGGAGCCCGAGGCGGTGCCGCGCTTCAACCTGCTGACGCCACGCTCGCAGTGCCCCGGCTGCGGCCAGCCGATCGCCTGGCACGACAATATTCCGCTGCTCGGCTACTTCATACGCCGCGGCCAGTGTGCCGGCTGCGGGGGGCGGATCAGCCCGCAGTACCCGCTGATCGAGCTGGCCGGCGCGGTGCTGACCCTGGCCGCCCTGGCGCTGCACGGCCCGACCCTGGTCGGGCTGTTCATCGTCGGCGCCTGCCTGACGCTGCTGGCGCTGGCAGTGATCGACCTGCGCACCCAGCTGCTGCCCGACATCATGACCCTACCGCTGCTGTGGGCCGGGCTGCTCTACCAGCTGCTGTTCCAGCCGCTGCTGCTGCCCAGCGCGGTGATCGGGGCCATGCTGGGGTATCTGTCGCTGTGGAGCTTCTACTGGCTGTTCAAGCTGGTCACCGGCAAGGAGGGCATGGGCTACGGCGACTTCAAGCTGCTTGCCGCGCTGGGCGCCTGGCTGGGCTGGCAGTATCTGCCGCTGGTGCTGATCCTCTCCGCCGGGGTGGGGGCGCTGGTGGGTATTGCGCTGCAGCTGGCGATGCCCAGACTGCGCGGCGCGCCGATGCCGTTCGGCCCCTTCCTGGCCATGGCCGGCTGGATCGCGCTGCTGATGGGCGAGCCGCTGATGGCGTTCTATCAGGGACTGGTGGGGGTGTAGCGCCGAGCGCTTGCCTGGCCCCTGCGCCAGGCCTATGCTAATGGCATAGGCCAGGACCATCAGGAGGCAGCATGACAGAAGAGCGCCATATTCGCCTGTTTCGCAACGGCCGCAACCAGGCGCTGCGTATCCCCCGCGAGTTCGAGCTGGAGGACGATGAGGCCATCATCAGCCGCGATGGCGATCGGCTGATCATCCGTCCCATTGCGCAACGCGGCCTGCTGGCTACCCTGGCCACGCTGTCGCCTCTGGATGAGCCCCTCGACGAAGCCCTCGACGACGACCTGCTGCCGCTGGACGACGCCTGGTGAATGCGCCTTACCGCTACCTGTTGGATACCAACACCTTGTCGGCGCTGGTGCGCGCGCCCCAGGGGCGGGTGGCCGAACGCATCGCCGCGGTTGGCGAGGAAGCGGTATGCACCAGCGTGATCGTCGCCGCCGAGCTGCGCTTCGGCGCGCTGAAACGCGCCAGCCCTCGGCTGACCCGACAGGTCGAACAGATTCTCGCAGCGCTGCCGGTGGTGCCCTTCGAGCCGCCCATGGATCGGCACTATGCCAAGCTAAGGCAGCAGCTATTCAGCGCCGGCACGCCGATCGGCCCCAATGACATGCTGATCGCCGCTCAGGCACTGGCGTTGCCGTGCCGGGTAGTCACCGCCAACGTTGGTGAATTCCAGCGCGTCGTGGGCCTCGAGGTGGACAACTGGTTGGAGGATTCATGAGCCTGTGCGTAGGCGTGACCGGCGGCATCGCCTCGGGCAAGTCGAGCGTGGCGCGGGCCTTTGCCGAGCACGGCATCCCCTGGGTGGACGCCGACGACCTGGCCCGCGAGGTGGTCAAGCCCGGCGAGCCGGCGCTTGAGGAAATCGCCGCACGCTTCGGCCCGCGGGTGCTGGATGACGACGGTCGGCTGAACCGCGGCGCGCTGCGCGAGATCGTGTTCGCCGATGCCGATGAACGGCGCTGGCTGGAGTCGGTGACCCATCCGCGCATTCGCGAGCGGCTCGAGAAGCGCCTGGCGGAGATGACGGCGGGTCCGGCGCCCTACCATCTGCTGGTGTCACCGCTGCTGTTCGAGTCGGGCCAGGACGCGCTGGTCGATCGCCGCCTGGTGATCGACGTACCCGAGGCACAGCAGATCGCGCGCACCGCAGCGCGGGACGGCGTCGACGAGGCCCAGGCACGGGCCATCGTCGCCGCCCAGATGCCGCGCCGGGAGCGGCTGGCCCTGGCCGACGATATCCTCGACAATGGGGGAGATTTCGCCGCCCTGACCCAGCGCGTTGCCGAGCTCGACCGCGACTATCGGCAACTGTGTCGGCAACTCAATCGGTAAGCCAATAAACCGCTACGGAAGTGACATGAGCCACAGCCAGACCCCATCACGCCCTCTCGAGGTCCCTTGCCCCCGCTGCCGGACGTCCGTCCAGTGGGTGGAGGAGAATCGCTTTCGCCCGTTCTGCTCGGAGCGCTGCAAGCTGATCGATCTCGGTGCCTGGGCCGACGGTACGCACCGTATTGCCGGCGAGCCGGCGATGGACGAAACCGAGATCGACGAGATGATCCTGCGCGCCGAGCGCGGTGACATGGGCCGGGACGACTAGCCGTGGCAACCGCTCGCCCGCCCACCGAGTACCGCCTGCTGGCCGAGCTGGAGTTGGCCTTCGACCAGTTGATCGAGCGCGTCGAGGCGCTGTGCGAGGTGTATCGCCGGTCACCGGGGGCGGCGTGGGCACTGCACACCCCGACGCCGGACGCCGAGTGGCTGCGCCGGGTGCTGCTGGATTTCTGGTACCAGGATGGCCAGGACGGCCGCGCCACCCGCAGCCACGTGGGGCTGGTGGCGGCCAATGACACCCTGCTCGAGGAAGTGGCCAGGGTCAACGCCGCCAAGGCGACGTTCGCCGCGCTGCTGTCGGAGATCCGCGCCAAGGCGGCGAGCCTGATCCCCGAGCTCAAGGCGGTGCTGCCGTTCCGCCATCCGGCGCTGCATAGCCATCTGCGCGGCCAGGGCCTGGCACGGCTGCAGCTGAAGCAGTGCTGGCGGGCGATTCCGATCGCCGATGCGCCGCTCGCGCGGGTAAGGCTGGCGTGGTATTCGAGCGGGCGCTCGATCAAGAAACTCAGCGTTCGCGAGGCCGAGCAAAAGCTGCTGGCACTGGACAGCGAGGCGCCCCACGTGCGCATCCAGCTCAGGCGCCTGGCGGGCATTCCCAGCGCCGAGCCGCTGGCCCAGGTGCAGAAGCAGGCGCCACTGATGCGCGCCAATCTGTTCTTCGCCGAGCCATTGGCCGACGGCCGCAGCCGCCGCGCCATGAACGTCGCCCTGCCGCTGTTCATTCCCAGCCACGACGGCCGCCTGCCCAGTTACAACCAGCCGCCTCCCGCGCCCAGCGAAAAGCGCACCCGCGCCAAGCGCAGCGATGAAAAGCTCGCGGATGAGGTGTTTCTGCCCAGCCTGCGGGTCTATCGCTACCGCGGCTGATCTAGGCGTCCCCCCATCGCGACTAAAGTCGCTCCTACATTAGCCTCGGCGCCACTCCCCTGTAGGAGCGAATTTATTCGCGATTGCAGCGCGCAGCGCTGCCTGGCCGACCA
>NZ_FNGH01000031.1 GCF_900102875.1 Franzmannia pantelleriensis | reverse complement strand
CGTCAGCCTGATCAAGGCCGGAGCGGCAATCATCGGCAGACCGGCGGGTAGCGTAAGAGCGCCGCTGGAGATGCCGAGTAATGCTGAGGTCGAACATTTGAAAGATATTATCCGGCGCTGTTCATAAGTAGCAGAGTGTCGGCGGTGAGAATTCTAGAAATGGCCTGTAAACTTCCTGGGTGAACATATGATTGATGCAGGTAACTCAACGCCAGTCATAACTGAGTATAGAGTGGTGCCGGTCGCAGGGCGCGACAGTATGTTGTTGAACATAGGCGGTGCCCACTCGCCATTTTTTACTAGAAACATCCTGATACTAAAGGATAGTTCTGGCAATGTGGGTGTCGGCGAAGCGCCAGGTGGTGAGGTAATTCAACGCTCTCTTGAAAAAGCACAATCATTCGTGGTGGGTAGCTCTTTAGGTAGAATGAAAAAGCTGGTCGCCTCACTGAGTCGTGATGGCCAGAGCAAAGATTATGAGGATTTTGGCCAAGGTGCCTGGACATTCGAACTAAGAGTGAATGCAGTTGCTGCGCTAGAAGCCGCGTTGCTTGACCTACTAGGTAAGCACCTTGGCGTGCCTGCTGCCGAGCTGCTGGGCGATGGGAAGCAGCGTGACCATGTAGAAGTCCTCGGCTACTTGTTCTTCATCGGAGAGCGTCAGGCGACCCCATTGGAGTATCGAGAAGGTAGCACCGATCGGCAACATGAGTGGTATCGCCTGCGTGATGAAAAAGCCCTCACATCATCATCAATAGTCGAGCTTGCTCAGGCTGCCCAGGATCGCTATGGGTTTCGAGACTTCAAGTTGAAGGGGGGCGTGCTACCAGGGGCTGAGGAGATAGAGGTCGTCACCGAACTGTCTCAGGTATTTCCCGAGGCACGTACTACCGTCGATCCTAACGGCGCTTGGGCGCTGCAAGAGGCGATAACACTATGCCGTGGTCTCAAGGATACTTTGGCATATGTTGAAGACCCTTGCGGAGCAGAGCAAGGCTTCTCCGGTCGAGAAACATTAGCAGAGTTCCGTCATGCTACGGGAATGCCCATCGCGACTAATATGGTGGCCACTAATTGGAGAGAGATGGCGCATGCCTTAATGCTTAGGTCTGTAGATATTCCGTTGGCGGATCCACATTTCTGGACGCTATCGGGTGCAATAAGAGTCTCTCAGTTATGTGCCGATCATGGTATGACATGGGGCTCTCACTCAAACAATCATTTCGATATATCACTTGCCATGTTTGCCCAGGTTGGTGCAGCAGCCGTTGGTAAAATCACCGCACTCGATACTCACTGGATATGGCAGGAGGGGGATAGTCGACTAACCCTCGATCCGCCTGAGATCGTTGATGGGAAACTGGCTGTTGGTGATAAACCCGGGTTGGGTGTCGATATTGATATGTCAGCAATAGAGGAGGCTAATAAGCTATATAACAGTTTACCAAGTAGCGGTCGAGACGATGCTACTGCAATGAAGTACCTGATAGAAGGATGGACGTTCGATCCCAAGAAACCTGCTTTCGTTAGATAGGATATTGACTAATAATCTCAATAAAGGGGAGTGACATGAAAAAATTAATTGTTAGTATTGCTGCTACATTTGCCGTTGTGGCTGCGACCAGTGCAATGGCTGAATATCCTGATAAGAATATAGAAGTGATCGTTCCTTTCTCTGCTGGAGGCGGTAATGACACTTTTGTCAGAGCACTTCAGCCATTGCTAGAGGAAAAGTTGGATACCGATATTGTGGTTCGTAATATCGCCGGTGGTGGTGGTGCCGTGGGTCTCTCACGCGCGGTTGCGTCTGATCCTGATGGATATACTCTTGCAGCCGCAAGTAATGCATTGCAGACCTTGGAGGCCATGGGAAATGTTGCATTTACCAGTGAAGACTTCGATTTCGTGGCCAAGGTGCTGGAAGAGCCATATGTAGTCGCGGTAGGTAGTGACAGTGAGTTCGAAACCCTTGAGTCCATGGTGACTGCGGCCCAGAATGGTCAGTCAGTCCAAGTCGGCGTGTCCGGAGTTGGTTCATCTGCACACATTGCTGCAGTCGCCTTCTCTGATGCAGCGGATGTCGAATTTAACATCATCCCCTACCCAGGCGGCTCAGAGACGATTTCCGCAGCGATGGGTGGCCATGTCGATGCGGTAGTATTAGGTGGTGCAGAGCTTCGTTCACCATTGCAATCAGGTCGTCTCAAGGCGCTTGGAATGTCATATGAAGAGCGCAGCGATTCATTGCCGGATGTCCCGACGTTCAAAGAAGAAGGCTATGATCTTTCGCTTACGGTGTGGCGCGGAATTGCAGGGCCGAAGGGGCTGCCTGACAATGTCAAGGAAACGTGGGTGAGTGCTATTGAAGAAATCATGGCAGAAGGTTCCTTCCAGGAAACGGCCGATAATCTTGGATTAGATATCGCTCCACTTTATGGCGATGAACTTGATGAATTCATCACTACCTCCGCACAGATCATGCGAGAGGCTGCGGGCGATCTTGCACAGTAATCATCTTGGAGCTTGGCTGATGGATAGAGATATTGGAAAACCCTTGTTCGACATTTTCCTTCTGGTGGCATCTGGGATTGGCTTTTATTATGCTACCACTCTGCCATCAATCACGTCGGCGGGAGGTATCACTCCCGCCTTTTTTCCAAAACTACTGTCAGGGCTGATATTCGTTTGTGCAGTGCCCTGCTTTATCCGTGATAGCTTGGAATGGCTATCGCAGCGGCGGGAGCGTGATTATGAGGCTCAGAACGTACGCAGTGATGGTCCCAAAAGTGCAGTGGCCCAATGGCTTTTTATCATGGCGCTCATTATAGGTTACGCCATTATTTTTGAGCGCTTAGGATATTTAGTCAGCACGTCCTTGTTTTGCTTTTTATCAGTGCTTGGTATGGTCATGTTGAGCGGCGAGTTCTCTGGCATGAGTGCTGTTAATAAGTTGAAGAGTGGCTTGGGGTATCTCGCGTTCTCCATTATATTGTCTTCTTCGATATTCTTTGTTTTTACAGCCTTGTTTAATATTCCCCTGCCGAATTAGCCTGGAGACGTTTTCATGCTTGCTGGATATATTGAAGGTCTCTCAATGGTCTTTCAACTCGGTACTCTACTGGCGATTGCTGGTGGAACCTTGCTGGGGATCATCATGGGGGTATTGCCTGGTTTGACCTCAGCCATGGCCATTGCACTACTATTGCCCGTTACATTTGGTATGCCCCCTGTGATGGGGATTGGAATGTTGTTAGGAGCCCTGTGCGGAGCAGGGGTTAGCGGATCTATTCCGGCAATTCTATTGAATATTCCTGGAACCCCTTCATCAGTTGCTACCACTTTTGATGGCTACCCTATGGCCCAAAGAGGTGAAGCGGGCAGGGCTTTAGGACTAGCGATTGTTGCTTCCTTTTCTGGCGGTGTGGCCAGTATGGTTATACTCAGCCTGCTCGCTCCTCCAATTGCGGAATTTGCCCTTAGATTCGGTGCTGCTGAATATTTTTCTCTAAGTATTTTTGGTTTGGTGATTATCGCCTCAGTGGCTGGTAAATCGCTTTTGAAGGGGCTGATTGCAGGCTTTATTGGCTTTTTTGCCTCTACGATTGGTACTGACCCAATTGCGGGTGTAGATCGTTTTACATTTGGTCAGCTGTCACTGCTGACAGGTATCAATATACTTCCAGCTTTAATTGGGTTGTTCGCCATTTCTCAGATCCTAAAAAATGCTTTCGAATATGATCCTGCCGAAAAACTAACAGCAGGGAAACATAAGATTGATCTTGCACGTCCAAGGTTTGTCGAGACATTTCGTAATTGGCGGGCATTGTTGGCCGGGATTGGCTCAGGCTCTGTCGTTGGACCGGTTCCTGGTGCAGGCGGTAGCATCGCGTCACTCGTTGCTTACGACCAAGCACGTCGTTTTTCTAAAAATCCCGAGAAATTTGGCAGCGGACACAGTGCTGGCATCGTATCTGTCGAAAGTGCCAATAATGCTTTGTTAGGTGGTGCTCTCATACCGACTCTAGCGCTGGGTATTCCTGGCGAGGCAGCAACAGCCGTATTACTTGGAGGCTTGATGATTCAAGGCATCACTCCTGGCCCAATGTTGTTCGCCGATCAAAGTGGCACCATATATGGAATATTTTTAGCTTATCTGGTGGCAAACTTTGCGATGCTCCTGATCATGTGCTTGGGCATAAAAGTTTTTGTGAAAGTGCTTATGGTTCCCAGGAAGCAACTGTTAGCTGCCATTGTGGTTTTCTGTTTTATTGGCGTTTATGCCGTCGATGGCGATGTGTTTAATATCTATTTGATGCTGGCATTTGGTGTGCTTGGTTACTTTCTGAACAGGTACGGATTTGGAACGGCCCCCGTTATATTGGGGTTGATCTTGGGGCCTATTGCGGAGTCAAACTTACGGCGCGGACTGCAAACTTTTCAAGGTGACTGGACGCCGTTTTTCACTAGACCTTTGAGCGCAACCTTCTTGCTGATTGCGCTGCTGCTCTTGGCAGTCACATTATGGCAGAATTATCGTGCATATAAGAAAGACCTGGAAGAAATAAAGAGTGCCTAACAAGCTGAGCAAGGAGAGCTAATCGCTATGACAAGTGTTGTTTCCTTGAATGAGATGAGAGATATGATTGAGCGATCTCTTATGCGGGTTGGCGTCGCTCGAAATGATGCTGAAGTTTGTTCAAAAGTCCATGCGGAGAGCACCAGAGACGGTGTTGCTTCTCATGGGATTAATAGAATTCCTCGACTAGTGGACTATATCAAGCGGGGATGGGTGAATCCCCGTACCAGCTTGTCACTCATTCACTCTTTGGGGGCAATCGAAAGTTATGATGGAGAGTTTGGGCTGGGCGTCGGTAATGCAATGCTAGCTACCCAGCGTGCCATGGAATTGGCGCGCATTCATGGGGTTGGCATCGTGACGATACGTGATACGACTCATTGGATGCGAGGTGGAAGCTATGCCTGGCATGCAGTGGAACAAGGTTTCTCTGCCATCATGTGGACGAATACCGAATCTTGCATGCCAGCATGGGGTGCTGTCGAGCAGAGTATCGGCAACAATCCACTGGTCATTGCCGTTCCCGGAGATCCGGTTCCGTTGGTACTGGATATGGCAATGTCGCAATTCTCTTATGGCCGATTAGCATCGACTGCTGAAAGAGGTGAATCGCTACCTGTCGATGGGGGCTTTGATATTGATGGTGGTTTGAGCCGAGATCCCAAGGCAATCCAGTCCTCACGGCGTTTGCTCCCCATGGGCTACTGGAAAGGTTCCGGCCTTGCCATACTCCTGGATGCCTTGGCGGCGATGCTAGCCCAAGGACGAAGTGGTCACCGTATCGATGAACTGCAACGTGGGAGTGGTACTGGTTGTTGCCAAGTCTTCATGTTATTTGATCCTGAACACCTTGGCGGTCGTCAGATGTGCAATGACTTGGTTGACGGCATGACGTCGCACTTGTCGTCACTGGCACCGGACACCCCTGACGGTAGCGTTCGCTGGCCGGGCGCTTCGACCTTTCAGCGTCGGGTTGGAAATAGTCACCGCATCTCGGTCAGTGATGAGGTTTGGCAACAAGTCAGGATGTTAGCTGGAGCTTGACTATCCCTAAACGGTTATTACTTGATCGTATCTGAGAGGCGCTTGCGTCTCTCTTGGTGCCGGCCACACGTTATTCGGCAGGTAACCCCCATTTTACCGCGAGAGCGACTATTCATGTGCGTCGTCGGTCGTGTAAGGCCTATTAAAATTAATCGCGTGATCAGTGCCATAGCCACCGAGCAGCCGGTGTACCATAAGCGCTCCACAAACCCCATCTTCTACAGCTGAGGTAGCACGCGTCAGACAGGTGTCACGCGATTCCAAGGAAGACACCATGACCGATCTGACCTCGACACAGGCCTTCTGGCTGGGTCATTTGTTCCATGCATCTTCAAGGCAACTGGCGCTGAGCAAGTACGCCGAGGAGCAAGCGCTGGACCTGGCGTCACTGCTGGCGTGGGAGCAGCGCCTGGTGGTGCAGGGTATGTGCCCGTGCCACCTGGCATCGGCCGCTGCGCTTCGTCGCCGTGGAGGTGGCCCGATGATCTGGCCGGAGACCCGGCTGCGCGTCTACCTGTGCCGCAAGCCGGTCGACATGCGCAAGCAGATCGATGGACTGGCCATCGAGCGCCAGTTCGGCCCCTCCACCGAAAAATACCGTGTCGCGCAAGGTGACCTCCCCATCAACGAGGCCGAAGTAGCGGTCGATGAGGAAGAGGCCAGCGCCCAGGATGACACGGCTGACGACGAGGTTGACGCACCGGCCGAACCCCATCAGCCGGCCAGGCGCCGCACCCGTGGCGGCCGAGTGGCGCTACCGCCCGTACTGCCCCGCATCGAGGTGATCCATGAGCTCCCCGAGGGTGCCCGTCATTGCCACCAGGACGGCACCGAGCTCAAGGAGATCGGTAAAGAGATCAAAGAGGAACTGCATGTAGTGCCGGCGAGGGTCGAGGTGATTCGCCATTTGCGCTTCAAATCTGGCTGCCGGGCCTGTGAAGAGGGGGGCAAATCGCCCCGGCGCCGGCCAAGCTGCTGCCGAAAAGCAATGCTAGCCCGACCCTGCTCGCCTATGTGGCGACCGCCAAGTATCAGGATGCCTTGCCGCTCTACCGGCAGAGCCAGATCTTTGCCCGCCACGGTGCCGAGATCCCGTGCAACACCCTGGCCCTATGGATGGTGCAGGTTGGCGAGCGGCTGATGCCGCTGATCGAGGCCCTACGACAGCACCTGCTGCGGGCCCCGCTGATTCATATGGACGAGACCACGCTTCAGGTCAACGCTGAAGCCGACCGGCCAGCAAGCTCAAGATCCTACATGTGGTTGCAGCGCGGTGGAACAGAGCGGTGGCGATGCCAGGTCGCGCCACGCTCCGAGCTGCCGTACTTGCGTATTTTGATAACTTGAACTTTAGTCGGAAATTACCGCCCTCCCGCTTGTTCGCTACCGCCAAAATCTCTAGCTTGTATGTTGTATGATGTATGACACCGACAGGGATCGGCAGTCGATGACAACACGGAGGTGTGGCCTCCAGAGCAAGAGGGTAGACGGGTGACGTTTTCCAACCAAGCAGTGAAGCGTGCAGTAGGCGATGGGCTGTTGTCCTTTCCCATCACCG
>NZ_FNGH01000039.1 GCF_900102875.1 Franzmannia pantelleriensis | reverse complement strand
TAACGAGGCTGTAGAAAAACTCGATTCTGAGTCCTCCCCACCGCCTGTTTTCTGATTTTGTGTACCGCCCACCAAATAGACAAATTTTTTGGGTCAAGGGGCCTAGCTGACCATCTCGGTACCTGGATGATGTCAAAGTCACTCATCACAAGCATTTGGCGGCCACATTTAGGCCTTGTAGCCCCTTTATCACGTGCCTAACCGACCATAATTGGCGAGCTTCTCAATGTTGTGTATTAAGCAGTATAACTGCCACTGACCCTGTACCTTCTTCTTGCCACGAAGCCCGAATCGGTTCAAACGTTTCGTGGTGCCGATGTTGCCGAATACCGGCTCCACCACTGACATTCGATGGCTATATATCTCCTTACCTTGCTGGCTATCCACTCGGTGCTTCATCCAGTCAGTGTAGCTCGGTTGTCCGTCGCGCTTTATCGTAAAGGAGACTTGTCGGCCAGCGCCGTTGCGGTGATCCGCCGAGGCGGGATTCTGCATGCACCGGTGCTTCTTGGGGCAGTGCCGGCATTGCAGCAGTCGACCTTCAAAGTGCGCCCGAACCTTACCATTCTCGGCTTCCCGCTGTCCCCGATAGGTCAGGGATTCCCCATTGGGGCAGATACAGCTAAGGGTGACCGGGTCGTACTGGAATTCGCTGGCTGGAAAGGTGGCCTTCCATCCCTTGTCTGGCAGGTTCTGGTGCCGCTTTCCGTACTTGTCTTTCTGTTCGGCAAACCTCGGGTCTCGGCTACGGAACTGATTATCTGGCACATAGCCATTGATCTGTCGTTCGTGCAGGTACTTCATATTGGCTTCATTGGCGAAGCCCGTATCAGCAGTGACGATGGTGCCTTGTTGGTAGATGTTGTCAGCAATCCCCAACTTCTTGAAGCGGGCCTTCACCCTCTCAAGTACCGGTTGCAGCGTGTGGTGTTCCTGTCCCTCTCCAAACGCCTGGGCATCAATGATGACCTGGTGCTTCTTGTCCACCGTGGCCACGCCGTTATAGCCCTGTATCGTGCCCTTGCTGGTGGTCATCTTGGCACTTTCATTATCGGTGACGTTGCTCTTCACTTCCTTGCTCCGCTTCCCCTGGCCCATCCTTGGGCTGTGCGTCTTTAGGAAGCGGTCCACTTTGTTCATCGCAGCATCTAGCGACAGAATCGTCTTGGCTTGGCGGATATCTCGATCCAAGTCGGCTTCCGTCTCGGCTTCGTCCCGTGCGTAATGCTCGAGCAGGTGATGGCGAACCAACCGCCGTAGTTTCTCCCGCTTCTCAGCCAGCTCTTTGAAGGTGCCAGACCACTCCTTTGAGGCATCCGAGGGCATCTTGCAACCGTCAATGGCAAAGAGTTC
>NZ_FNGH01000032.1 GCF_900102875.1 Franzmannia pantelleriensis | reverse complement strand
CAGGAGCAGATCTGGCTGCACGCCCAGAAGGACCTGGAACTGCTCACCAACCACGACCGCAGCGAAGAGATCGGCAACGACAGCCATCTCAAGGTCCACCACGACCGCATCAGCGAGATCGACAGCGACGACCACCTCACCGTGCACGGCAGTCGCCACACCCAGGTCGACGGCGACGACCACCTGATCGTCGACGCCACCCGCCACGAGAAATACGGCCGTGCCCAACTGGTCGACGCCGGCCAGGAAGTCCACCACAAGGCCGGCATGAAAGTGGTGATCGACGCCGGCGCCGAGATCACCCTCAACGCCGGCGGCAGCTTCGTCAAACTCGACCCCAGTGGCGTCACCATCGTCGGCCCCAGCGTCAAGATCAACTCCGGCGGCAGCCCCGGCTCGGGCTCGGGCCAGGCGGCGCAAGGGCCCAAGCTGCCGCAGGAGGTGGAGGGCGAGGGTCATCGAGCGATTCAGCCCGTCGACCGGCCCGCCCAGCTCAAGACGCTGCTCAAGGAACCGGCCAGCTGCGAGATCTGCGAGGATGCCACAGGCGGCCAGGAGGATAGCTAAGTGAGCGTGCCGCAGGAGGTGAGCCACGCCCTGGTGGATGGCGTACGCTATCCGCAAGCACTGACGCGCCTGTATGGCCGTGACGACGTCAGCGAAATCGAGCCGCTCTACCTGACGACCCGCTGGGCCTCCTTGGCTGATCACGGGCCGATCCTGGTGCGGCTAAACGGCGCTGGGCTACTCGATGAGCTCGACGCTGACGATGACTTGCCCCGCGCGCTCTCACTGCTGCAAAGCGATGCCAGCAGCGAAGCGCTGAGTGATCAGCTGCGTCACTGCCTGACCTTCACGGTGGATGGCCAGTACGAAAAATTGCTGCGCTTTGCCGATCCACTGGTAACGCGCCATTGGCTGGCCAGTTATGGCGACGCCGTGCCCGCCGCTCTCATGGGGCTCATCACCACCTGGTGGGTGGCGGCCTGGCCACCCAACTGGGAAGACGCCTCGCCACTGGTGTGGCAGCCGTTTCGCCCCGACGATGGCCCCGCGTCATCCACGGCGGCGCCAGCACCGCCTTTTCCGCCCATGGGACCGGCCCAGCTTGCTGCGCTGGAGGCGGTGGAACGCTGGCGGCTCAAGGAGCGACTGACGAACCACTTTGCCGCCCATGCGCCCAAGCCCTGGCAAGCACTGCCCCCCGCGGAGCGCGGCGACTGGATCGACGCACGCCTCGACGACGCTATCGGCTGGGGCGCGACGACCGAGCGGCAGATCGCCATCTGGGTGGACCTCAGCCTGCACGGGGGTGCGAACTTCATGACCGCTCACGATGGGCTCTATGCACGCTGGCTGGCCGAGCAGCCGCCGGGCGCGCGTCCCCCGCGTCCCGACAGCCTCTATGCCCTGGATACCTGGTGGCGCGAAGGCGAGAGGCCGCCAGGGGGCATCGTCACTTCACCCACTGTCCTATCTCCCTCTTCATCAAGCGAGGTTCCCCATGGCTGACACGGATGTCCAGAGCACGGCCCGAGATGGCGCCTTCGATGAAACATCCTTCGGCAGTGGTGTCTGTCCGCTGCTGGTGGATGTCACGCTGTTCCCGGTGCGCTACGCCATCGACGAAGCGCCCCGCCAGGCCGACGAGCCGGCGCCGCACCCACTGTCTGAGCGCTGGCAGGGCCCGGACTATCCCCGCCTGACAACCCGCGGCTACACGCTGCGACAGCTGCGCGACGGCTGGCTTTACGTGTATGTCGAAGAGGATGACGAACAGCGTATCGACGAATACGCCATAGACGGCGCGACCTTCAATGGCGAGCCGCACCTCACCTACTCCACAGGTGCCCACCTCGAACTGGCCTATTCGCCAGTGCAGTGGACCGAGCGTATCCATGAGCGCATGCTCGCAGACGCCGAGGCGCGCCAGCGCCTGATGCGACCGCTCGACCTGATGGCGGCTCTGGGCGCCACCCTGGCCACTGGCAACGACCCATTGCCCGCGCATGTCGGCCCGCTGACCGAGCTTGGCGAACATGTGGCCGATATCACCCCGAACGGCGCGGTGGACGACTTTACCTCCACCACCGTGGCCACCGTCGAATGGGACAGCGATGTAACAGACGCCGGAGGTGACGACGAAGAGAGCGTATACGAGGTACTGGCCCATAAGCCGGAAATCAGCCAAGACAGCGTACTGGCCAAGGTCAAGAAGCACGACGAAGCCGTGTTCGTAGCCCTGGATGACGACCTCGGCATCGTTAATGACCTGAGCATGGCGCTGTTAGGGCGTGAGCTCGAATTGGAAGCCTTCGAAGACGAGCATGGCCATCGGCTGGAGGTCGCCTCGATCATTCAGCACTTGTGCGGCCCCGATGAACACGATCTCCCCAAGGCTCTGAGGGAAGACGGCGAGGCTCGTCGCCGTGCCCTTGCCCTCCTGGAGCGCCACCATCAGGCCACCGTCGAGGCGGCTGCGCAGGAAGCAGAAAGCCTGGTGGTGTGGGAACGCACCGGCACCCAGCACATCTCTCAGGCGGCATTGGAAACTCAGGAGACGCTTCGCGAGAGCGAGGCCGAGCTACGCGAGTTAGGTGTGACGCCCCCCAGTCGCGAGGCGCGTGAATCCTGGCAAAACCGTGGGCTGTGGCGCTATGACGTTGACTACGCGGGCGCCATGGACTTCATCCACACGCACCAGCCGCGTCGCGAGCGTCTACAGGCCCATGTCGAATCGTCACTCGACGATGTACTGACCTGGCTCGAGCGTCTGCCCACGGACGCAGAAGCCCTATGTTACGACCCCACGGATGAAGCGCAGTGCCAAGGGTTGATCGAGTTTGCCGCCATGGTCAGCGAAGCCGTAGGTGCCACAGACGTAGGCAAGCGCTGGCTGGACAATACGTTTCGTGAGCGCAGTAGTCTGATAGGCACCAGCTTGTTCAACTTCTCGCCAGCGCTGGGGCTTGCCCTCGATGCCATTGCTGCGGAGTGGCTGGCGGCTGGTGATCCCGACGACGGCATTGACCTTGGGGATATGCTCAATGCGGCTAACGTAGCGGGCAGCCTCGACAGTGTGTTGCGTCTGGAGCATGTTCAGGAGTCGGCCCTGTTTCAGGCCCTGAGCGCACCGCTACAGGCCGCATTCGAAACGCTGCGCGCCGTGGCGGGTGGCGCAGGCAAACTAAGCTGGCAGTTACTGGCGTATCAGGCCCTACCCGCCGCCAGTGCCGGCACACAGGTGGCCGCCCAGCACATCGCCAGAGGCATTACCATCGCCATGCTCACGGCGTTCGTTCATCCCGACAATCAAGGCCATTACCTACAGCGCAACGACAGTGCGAGAGCGGAACATCGGCGTTGGCGCCATAACATGCGCGGCTTATCGGGCCGGCTGAAGGCCCTGCGTCTCAAACTGCGCATGCCGATGTCGCCAGGCTTGCGCGCCGATACGCTGCGCCGCATTACACAGCTGGAAACTGAACACCAAGCACTCTCACTCAGCGAGCCGCAGCGCTTTACCGCCGGTGGCGGCAGCGGCGCCAATGCCCAACACCTTGCCGGCCTCGGCTTTGCTGAGCTACGCGAACAGCAGCGCCTACGCATCGAGCGTGGTGCCGGCGGTGTAGCGGCGGTACGCCAACGCATGTCGCAATGGATGGATGCCCGAGGCATCGGCGGCATCCCCTTGCTGGTCGCGGCGCTCAACCTACTCAATGCTGCCGACAGTATCCATAGCGCACAGAAGGACGGTGTGACACGCGATGAGATGGAAACGATAGCCAGCCAGGTAAGCTATGCCACGGCGGCGGTGATGTCGCTCTGGGTCGTGCCCTATTGGCAGCGGCATGCTAATCGTATGGCTCGCTACCGAAACGGAACTCGACAGGTGGCTCAAGCAGGAAGGCAGCAATGGTTGAATGTTGCGAGTAATAGAGAGTTCGCCCGGCTGGCCGGTCGATTGGCGAGCCGCGTAGCGGGGATGGCGGCCTTTGCCGCCATCGGGGCGGGGATAGAAACCCGACAGGTTTGGCGGGACATCAACCAGGCAAGTAGTTCAGAAGAACGTTTCGCATTATGGGCGAAGCTTGGCTCGACCTCTGGTATGAGTGCTGTCGGAATTATTCAATTAGGTGGTGCATCACTTGGGCGTTGGGTGGCCTTTGGATGGATTATGGCACCTTGGGCAAGCTGGGCCTTGTTGATCTTTAGCGCTGGCTATTTATTGTCTGGCCTGTTTGCCGAGCACTACCGGCGCGAAGGCATCAGGCTGTGGCTCTATCGCAGCAGCTGGGGGAATGATAACCAGTGGTCGGATAGCGATGAGGATCGGACTGCCGAGCTACGCTCACTGAATGAGACGCTGCTGGCCCCTGTTCTGAAGCTGGTTCCCGTTACCCGCATGACGAATGAATTCGATATGTCGACTACTTTCTCTAACTTCTCGCCAGGCCGGCGCGTCGAGGCGCTTCAAGGGCATTGGGTTCAACTCGCCTTGCCAGCCGCCTTGGCCGGAGAGTGCGTCACGCTATCTGCGCTTGCCGCAGGTGGCTACTGGGCGCCAGTGGAGAGCTTCCAGGAAGAGCCTACGGAAACAGGAGAAGAGAACCTCCCTGCCGCGACCCGCTATGATGAGGATGCCCCATTTCGGTAAGCGCTCCACCAACCCCACCTGTTGCGGCCTGAGTTAGACCGGCAGCGTGTCTTTCCAGCGCCAGGGCAGCAGCGTGCCGTGGTCGTCATCCTCGCCGAGGGTTGGCAGGGTCTCGAACACGAACTGCAGGTACTCGTAGGGTGAGAGGCCGTTGGCCTTGGCGGTCTCAATCAGGCTGTAGATTGCCGCGCTGGCCTGGGCACCGCTCGGCGTGTGGCTGAACAACCAGTTCTTGCGACCGACGACGAAGGGGCGGATGGCGTTCTCGGCCGGGTTGTTATCCAGGGGAATCAGCCCGTCATCGA
>NZ_FNGH01000034.1 GCF_900102875.1 Franzmannia pantelleriensis | reverse complement strand
AGGGCTTGAAGCGGGGCATGCTGACCACTCCTAGGCTGTTTTCCCGATCCTACCAAAACGGCGTGGGCTGTGGGCTTTTTCTACAGCCACAACGCCCGGCTCACGCGCCGGTTTGGAGCCGCGAAGCGGCGGAAAATCGGTCGCTGTGCAGACGATTGTTAGCTCTTATCCTTTCTGTCTATCATAAGAGAGCTTGGAGCAAACGTCTCGCAAAAGACTTCTGCACCGAACTTGATAGCCAATGCGGCTGCGCTGGCAGCTACCATTGCTCCAGTAATGCTGGCCGAGTTAAATGCCGCCACTATGGCTACGGAGATATATTTTTTATCGTAGACAACCGATAGTCCTTGGCTCCACGCTTTGTAAATATCACTATCAGGACTGCACACGGCTCTCCAAGCAACTCGCTTTAGGGCAGAGCTAGCACGTTTCCCAAGAGCCTCTTTGTTTTCCTCTGTTATTGGAGGTGGCAGCATTTTCCTATCAGGGCTTGGAAGCCGCAACGTGTATGTGCTTCTGACATCCTTAAGCAAATCAACTGATCGTTGCGGAACAGCCCGCCCCATTTCTAGATATATTTGATTCTCGGATTTTGTCATCACAAGCTGAACTGACTGCCGGTCAACTTCATCTAAATCAAGCTTCCCAGATGATTCCTCCTTCAGACCCACTAAGATGCTTTCTTCTTCAAGCCTCTCAATTAGGCGCCTGTGAAACTGCTCCCTTCTCTCTGGAGACTTTATGTTGTTGATGTTCTTCACAGCTCTGACAATCATGTCCCGAGCTTTTTCCAAGTTACCCTCTCGCAAGTAGCAAATTGCCAGAAGGGAGGTTGCTTCAAGATTTAACCGTGTTCTCGAATTGCTTTTTTGTATCGTTCCCTCAAATCCCATCTTGGCGAACGTCAAACTGCCGGCTTCCATTGCAGTCTCATAAAGCCAGTTTTTAGCTTGTAGAATGCGAGTTTCATGAGCAGTGGGTCGCAATAATTCCTGAATTTGGGCCATTATCCTTTTGGCGCGAGTCAGATCAGCGGCTCCCACACACGACCTAAGCTGGGGCTCGAGTTTCGCCAGCTTTTCCTTCTGTATTTTTGATAGCGGTTGATTTTCATTCATAAATTAAAGATGTCTGCAGGAGGGGCTAACACCAATTACATTCCCGGAGCTGGCTCACTAGGTCTTGACTTTACTTCCGGTGTAGGTTCTAGTTTTAAGCCGTGATCCAAGCCAAACTCATATAGGTTCATACAACTCGTAATCTTCTTATCTTTGCTGATACCTGCAACGAAAGAATAGCTACCGACGGAGCCACCAGCTGACTCACCAACCTTTGTCTTATGTTTAATAAGCTTTTCAAGATAGAAAATAAATTTTTCCTTGTCTTTTCCCGCATCGAATATCTCATGGATAGTAGAGACAGGCCTATTTGAAAAGTATGTTTTTCCTCCAAGACAAAAGCTGCCATCTATAATTTGACCATAGATTAGAAAATGGTGACTGTCGTCCGGGGACAGCTCATCCGCAGCCGCCTCATAGTTTTTATACTTTTTCTTTTCAGATGCTAAAGACTCAAAATCCTTCTTGAACTCCAAGATAACCCATTTTTCATTATTGGATAGAAACGTATCTCCCGCCTTTTCTTCTTTTCCATCTAGAGGGGATAGAATCATCTCATCAGGGATGAACTTTCTGATGAAATAATACTCAACGGTTTTCTCCCACCACTTCATTCCTTACTCCCTTTAGAGTTAACGAGAAGCTCAGCCGCGCCGAAACCGCGAAGCGGTGGAGGCGTCGACTGAAGCGCATTGTTCGGCGCAACACCCTTACGGTTCCAGACCCGCCTCCTCCCACTTAGCGATTAAGTACTCGCGATTGGGATAAGTTCCGTTGACGCCCTTTCTTAAGAGTTTTCCCGTTAGCTTGTTATATTCCGTACCAGCTAGGTCGGGAGCAACCTTGATCGTCAAATTCTCCGGGTCTACCGCAATCAGGTTCGCGTCAAAGAGGCGATGCACGTCCGCTCGCAAGAGCAGTCCGTTATCTGTGTGGTTTATACCGCTTTCCGAGTGCTTAACAATGTGCGCCGCTTCGACAACCTCAGCAAGCCCCGTCCCGGTGAACGCGCACTTTCCTTCATAGAGACGCACGAGGTTAAGGCGGAACTGCGCTTGACCTCTTCTAATCTTGCGTCTTCCGTATGACGGATCATCATCGTTCGACGCTTCATGAATAGATTTCTCCAATTCTTTGCCGCCATGGGCAGCCGCCACGCGCCCCATCAACTCAATAAACTTATCACAAGCCTCTGACCAAGCCCTGTTAGCCAAAAACTCATAACCCTGACGCGGAGTATTCTGCCCCGATTCCAACTCTTCTTTTACTATTTTTACAGCCTGGCAGTATATCTCATCGAAGTTCCGGACACCCCCTAACCAGTCGTTAAGCAAAGTTCGATTAACTGTATTGCTCGGCGCCTTTAGATGCCATGACAGTGCGTCCCCATCCAACACGATCATCGACAAATCTAGCTCGAATATGTAATGCCCACCCTCATCGAATAAAATTATGTAGAACGGCATAGCCCCATTGCGCCAAGCAGTGAATCGGAGTGTCATGCCGTCCTCTAGGTACAGCGTTTGATATTCCCCGTTGGGCCCACCCAGGTTCAGCCTCTCCTCAGCCCCTATTGCACCTGCGAACTCCCTCATAAGCTCGAAACCGAGTGACTTGTACGTTTTCTGTTGTGGGTTAGTCATTCTGGTTTCTCCTTAAGATTTCACAGGCATGCGCCGAACAGTGATTGGACTGCACGTCCTGATATTGGATGAACACACCTGCTCGTTCAACAATCTTCGCTAGCATGCTTCTTTTCCCCTAACCTATTGATTTCACAGGCCACTAAGTATAGTTAGGCTAGCTATGCAGGATTGGCGCGCTTGTACGTTTTGCCGGAACCAACAATACTGTATGGATATGGCTCTTCCCTTATTTCAGTGGGTTAGGGGTCATTTCCAGCCCGCCGAAATGAAACAGGATCGCCGTTTTGAAGCGCTCTTTGCTGCGGTATCCC
>NZ_FNGH01000036.1 GCF_900102875.1 Franzmannia pantelleriensis | reverse complement strand
GTGAGTTGGCAGCGACGAGGTCGCCGCGATATTCGCCGCCGAGGCTTGACAACGCACGCCGCTTCAGTAGAATACGCCTTCCTTGCAGGGCGCTAGGCCAAGGGCCTGGCAATGCAAGATGCTCTTTAACAATCGATCAGGTAATTCATGTGGGCGCTTGTCGATGACGAGGTGATCAGTCACCACATCATCAAGGCAAGCGACTCGTCACCGATCTTCGGATCGGAATTGAGTAAACGTTTGAACCTTGAGCCAAGATTGGTTCGCTTTTGCCCGGTCTCTACGGAGGCGGGGTGAGCAAGAACCGCATTGATTGAAACTGAAGAGTTTGATCATGGCTCAGATTGAACGCTGGCGGCAGGCCTAACACATGCAAGTCGAGCGGCAGCACGGGAAGCTTGCTTCCTGGTGGCGAGCGGCGGACGGGTGAGTAATGCATAGGAATCTGCCCGATAGTGGGGGATAACCTGGGGAAACTCAGGCTAATACCGCATACGTCCTACGGGAGAAAGCAGGGGCTCTTCGGACCTTGCGCTATCGGATGAGCCTATGTCGGATTAGCTAGTTGGTGAGGTAATGGCTCACCAAGGCGACGATCCGTAGCTGGTCTGAGAGGATGATCAGCCACATCGGGACTGAGACACGGCCCGAACTCCTACGGGAGGCAGCAGTGGGGAATATTGGACAATGGGGGCAACCCTGATCCAGCCATGCCGCGTGTGTGAAGAAGGCCTTCGGGTTGTAAAGCACTTTCAGTGAGGAAGAAGGCCTCGGGCTTAATACGTCCGAGGGAGGACATCACTCACAGAAGAAGCACCGGCTAACTCCGTGCCAGCAGCCGCGGTAATACGGAGGGTGCGAGCGTTAATCGGAATTACTGGGCGTAAAGCGCGCGTAGGTGGCGTGATAAGCCGGTTGTGAAAGCCCCGGGCTCAACCTGGGAACGGCATCCGGAACTGTCATGCTAGAGTGCAGGAGAGGAAGGTAGAATTCCCGGTGTAGCGGTGAAATGCGTAGAGATCGGGAGGAATACCAGTGGCGAAGGCGGCCTTCTGGACTGACACTGACACTGAGGTGCGAAAGCGTGGGTAGCAAACAGGATTAGATACCCTGGTAGTCCACGCCGTAAACGATGTCGACTAGCCGTTGGGAGCCTCGAGTTCTTAGTGGCGCAGTTAACGCGATAAGTCGACCGCCTGGGGAGTACGGCCGCAAGGTTAAAACTCAAATGAATTGACGGGGGCCCGCACAAGCGGTGGAGCATGTGGTTTAATTCGATGCAACGCGAAGAACCTTACCTACCCTTGACATCTTCGGAAGCCGAGAGAGATCTTGGTGTGCCTTCGGGAACCGAAAGACAGGTGCTGCATGGCTGTCGTCAGCTCGTGTTGTGAAATGTTGGGTTAAGTCCCGTAACGAGCGCAACCCCTGTCCCTATTTGCCAGCGATTCGGTCGGGAACTCTAGGGAGACTGCCGGTGACAAACCGGAGGAAGGTGGGGACGACGTCAAGTCATCATGGCCCTTACGGGTAGGGCTACACACGTGCTACAATGGCAGGTACAAAGGGTTGCAAGACGGCGACGTGGAGCTAATCCCATAAAGCCTGCCTCAGTCCGGATCGGAGTCTGCAACTCGACTCCGTGAAGTCGGAATCGCTAGTAATCGTGCATCAGAATGGCACGGTGAATACGTTCCCGGGCCTTGTACACACCGCCCGTCACACCATGGGAGTGGACTGCACCAGAAGTGGTTAGCCTAACTTCGGAGGGCGATCACCACGGTGTGGTTCATGACTGGGGTGAAGTCGTAACAAGGTAGCCGTAGGGGAACCTGCGGCTGGATCACCTCCTTACCGACGACTTATCTCGTGTCGGCAAGTGCTCACAATGAATTACCTGATCGGCCAGAGCAAAGACTG
>NZ_FNGH01000037.1 GCF_900102875.1 Franzmannia pantelleriensis | reverse complement strand
TGGCGCCATTGGCAAGTGTAGGAGCGACGTCAGTCGCGATGGGGTTGGCCGGCAGCGCTTTGCGCTGCAATCGCGAATGAATTCGCTCCCACAGGCAGTGGCGCCAAGGTAAGAACACATTCAGGGGAAAGGAGACGCGACAGCACATGGCAGTCCACAACTATGATGTAGTGGTTATCGGCACCGGCCCCTCCGGCGAGAGTGCCGCCATCAATGCCGCCAAGCACGGCAAGCGCGTGGCCGTGATCGAGAAGCAGCAGTCGGTGGGCGGCAACTGCACCCACTGGGGCACCATCCCCTCCAAGGCGCTGCGCCATCAGGTCAAGCAGATCATGCAGTTCAACACCAACCGCATGTTCCGCGATATCGGCGAGCCGCGCTGGTTCTCCTTCCCCAAGGTTCTCGAACGCTCCCGCGTGACCATCGACCAACAGGTCGAGATGCGCACCCGCTTCTACGCCCGCAATCGTATCGACCTGTTCTTCGGCGTGGCGCGCTTCAAGGACGAGCACACCCTGGTGATCCGCGACGATCACGAGGGCGTCGAGGAGATCTGCGCCCAGAAGATCGTCATTGCCACCGGCTCGCGCCCCTATCGCCCGGCCGACGTCAACTTTCGCCACCCGCGCATTTACTGCTCCGACACCGTGCTCGGCCTGTCTCACACCCCGCGCACCCTGATCATCTTCGGCGCCGGGGTCATCGGCAGCGAATACGCCTCGATCTTCTCCGGGCTCGGCGTCAAGGTCGACCTGATCGACTCCCGCGACCGCCTGCTGTCGTTCCTCGACGACGAGATCTCCGACGCGCTCTCCTACCACCTGCGCCAGAACGGCGTGCTGGTGCGTCACAACGAGGACTACGAGCGCATCGAAGGCGACGAATCCGGCGTGGTGGTGCATCTCAAGTCGGGCAAGCGGCTACGCGCCGACGCCTTCCTGTGGGCCAACGGCCGCACCGGCAACACCGACCAGCTGGGCCTCGAGAACATCGGCCTGGAAGCCAATGGCCGCGGCCAGCTGCAGATAGATAACCACTACCGCACTGCCATCCCGCACATCTACGCGGTGGGCGACGTGATCGGCTGGCCGAGCCTGGCGAGTGCCGCCTACGACCAGGGGCGCAACGCCAGTGACGACCTGCTCGACGCCGACTTCCGCTTCGTCGACGACGTACCCACCGGCATCTACACCATTCCCGAGATCAGCTCGGTGGGCAAGAACGAGCGCGAACTGACCGACGCCAAGGTGCCCTACGAGGTCGCCCAGGCGTTCTTCAAGGACACCGCCCGTGCCCAGATCACCGGCGACACCGTGGGCATGCTCAAGATCCTGTTCCACCGCGACAGTCTCGAGATCCTCGGCATCCACTGCTTCGGCGACCAAGCCTCGGAAATCGTGCACATCGGCCAGGCGATCATGCAGCAGGAAGGCGAGGCCAACACCCTCAAGTACTTCATCAACACCACCTTCAACTACCCGACCATGGCCGAAGCCTACCGCGTCGCCGCCCAGAACGGCCTCAACCGGTTGTTCTAGGCAGCGCTGCGCGCTGCAATCGCGAATAAATTCGCTCCCACAGGGGAGTGGCGCCAAGCCTAGTGTGGGAGCGGCT
>NZ_FNGH01000040.1 GCF_900102875.1 Franzmannia pantelleriensis | reverse complement strand
GGCTCTTCGCCGTTGAGTGTGGAATTCAGCCCCAGCGTTGAGCCACGATAGGGCCTTCACGACGGCAGGAGGCATGGCATGGACGGCACCCAAATTCTGACCCTCGGCTTGGGCCTGGAAGCGCCCTGGGTTCTCAAGGACCAGCACCTGGATACCTCCGTGTCGCCCCACCGCCTGGATCTCTATGTCGAGGCCGAGCGGGGCAGCCTCTACCCTTGCCCGGAGTGCGGTAAGGCCTGCCCGGCCCACGACTTCGCCGACAAGACCTGGCGGCATCTGAACTTCTTCCAGCACCACTGTTACCTGCATGCGCGGGTGCCGCGTACCCAGTGCCCCGAGCATGGCGTCAAGCGCATCGAGGTGCCCTGGGCGCGGCCTGGCAGCGACTTCACTCTGCTGTTCGAGCAGGCCGCCATGTCGTTGGTCAAGGAGATGCCGGTGCTCGCCGTTTCTCGGCAGTTGGAGATCTCCGACAAGCGTCTGTGGCGCATCGTGCACCACTACGTGGGCCGCATGCTGGGCGATCTTGACCTGTCTCGCGTCACCACCGTCGGTGTGGACGAGACTGCCTCTCGACGAGGCCACTGCTATGTCACGGTGTTCCTCGACATGCAGCGCAAGCAGGAGCCGGTGCTCTTCGCCGTTCCTGGCCATGGCAAAGACGCCATCAAGGCCTTTCGCGCTTTCCTGGCGGACCATGGTGGCGACCCGGACAACGTAGTCGAGGTGGTCTGTGACATGTCTCAGGCCTTCCTGAGCGGCGTGGCCCAGCATCTTCCCAACGCCGAGGTGACGGTTGACTGGTTCCATATCGTGCAGACCTTCACCAAGGCCCTGGACGAGGTCCGTAAAAAGGAGCGTCGGGAGAAGGGGCATCCCAAGGCGCTGCGCTGGGCGGTCTTGAAGAGCCTGGATAACGGCAACCTAACGGCCAAGCAGATTGCCGCGCTTCAGGAACTGGTGGCCGACCGGGGAGCCACGGCGGATGCCTGGGTGATCAAAGAAAAGCTGCGCTGGATTCAGCAGGCGCCGACGCCACGTGCCGCCCGGTGGCGCATCACGAATTACCTCAACGTCATGCGTGAGGCCGTTACCGGTCAGGCACTGCTCAAGCCGATGGCGAAGGCTCTGACGACGCTGGAGCGGCATGCCGAGCAGGTGGTAAGGCGCTGGATGTCCGGTCTAACCAACGCACGCCTGGAAGGCATGAACGGTCTATTCCAGGCGGCCCGGTCACGCGCACGCGGCTACCGGAACGAGGCCAACTTCATCGCCATGATCTACCTGATCGGAAGCCCCGTGGGGCGAATGCTGGATCACACCAAATCCATATGAAGTGACGAAGAACC